>NZ_JAFEJG010000004.1:1295417-2590834 GCF_016888335.1 Janibacter endophyticus | reverse complement strand
CCAGAAGTCCAAGACGCTCAAGGTCGACGGGATCGTCACGAGCAACGTGTGGCGGGCGCTCGCGGGTCTGTCGTACACGAAGACGGGGACGACGACCACGACGACGTCGAACCTGTTCACGCAGCACGGCACGACGACGCTGAAGGTGGGTTCGCGGGGCACTGCGGTGACGGCGCTGCAGAAGGCGTTGAAGGTCACCGCGGACGGGGTCTTCGGTCCGCAGACGGAGTCGGCGGTCAAGGCATACCAGAAGTCCAAGACGCTCAAGGTCGACGGGATCGTCACGAGCAACGTGTGGCGGGCGCTCGCGGGTCTGTCGTACACGAAGACGGGGACGACGACCACGAGCGGGACGACGACCACGACCACGACGACCGCGCTGTCGCGCTACAAGTCCACGGTGCTCGCGCTGGGTGCCCGTGGCGAGGCGGTCAAGGCGCTGCAGCGCGCCCTCGGCGGGCTCGCCGTGGACGGCGTCTTCGGGTCTCAGACCGAGCGGTCGGTCAAGGCCTTCCAGACGCGGAGCAGCCTGCGCGCCACCGGGATCGTCGACGGCAAGACCTGGGATGCCCTCGAGGCCAAGGCCAACCCCTTCCTCGCCTACCGGTCGACCGTGCTGCGTGTGGGCTCGCGTGGCGCGGCCGTCACCGTGCTCCAGCGGGCGCTCGCCATCCCCGCGGACGGGGTCTACGGATCGCAGACGGAGGGTGCCGTGAGGGCCTTCCAGAAGCGCTCGAGCCTCACCCAGACGGGGATCGTCACGACCGTGACGTGGGACGCCCTCGCGCGTCAGATCCAGGCCCGCGCAGCCTGACCCGCAGACGAAGGGGTGGGCCGCTCACAGCGAGCGGTCCACCCCTTCGTCGTGTGCACGGCGGGACCGGACGTCCGGGTCGGTGGCTCCGCCGACGTGCAGGACGACCGAGCCGGCCCCCGACCACGCGGCGACGACGGCGAGGAGGAGGTCGAGGGTCGTCGTCGGGGCGATATCGACCCGCGCCCCGTGAGGCACGTCGGGCCAGCGCCGCAGGGCTGCCGTGACGAGGTCGCCGTAGGTCAGCGTGGCGCCCTCGGCGACGAGCGCGGCGTCGGAGGGAGCGGCCGCGTCCCACGGGTCGAGGTGGTCGCCGAAGCTCGCGAGCTCGGCCGCCTCGTCGATGACTCCCACCGGCAGGGTCGCGTCCGCGCTGCGGGCGAGGGAGGCGCGGGTGAGGTAGACGACGACCTCGGCGTCCCGGGCCGGGAGGGTGTCGGTGACGAGGACGTCGAGGTCGTCCTCCGGGTCGAGGGACAGGGTCGCCCCGACGGTCCAGGTCGCGAGCGCCCAGCACAGCGCCCGCCAGTGGGGGAGGACGTGGAGGCCGACGCGGCTGCCGGGCGCGATGTCCCACTCTTCCTGGAGCGCGTTGCCGGCCTTGGCGACCCACTTCTCGAGCACCCGGGCGGAGAGCTCGATCCGCTCGCCCGCGGTCGGCCCGGGCAGGTCGTCGTAGCAGGTGACCCGCGGGCGGGCGGGGTCGTCGGCGAGCAGGGTGGCGAGGAGGTCTGCGGGCGTGGGGTCCGGCACGGTGGCTCCAGGAGGGGCGAAGGGGTGGTGGCCCCACCGTGCCATGGCGACCGCCGGGGCGTCCGTCGGGGCGGGATACCGTGTCGCGCGTGACCGAAGCACGCCCGGAGACGGCAGTCCTCACCCGCGTCGTTCTCGTCGTGGCCGGCTGGCTCGTCGCGCTCGGTTTCCTCGGGGCGGTCGTCGCCTACGTCGGTGCCTGGACCCCCGTCGTGGCGATCGTCGTCGCCGTCGTCGCGCTGGCGCTCGCGGTGCGGGCGACGCGCGGTCTGCCCGCCGTCTCCCTCGGGCGGGCCCCGGCTGCGCTGCTCGTCCTGGCCGTCATCGCGGTGAGCGTGTGGACCGGCGTGACCCGCAGCGAGCAGGTCCTGCCGCGCCGCGACTCGGCGAGCTACTTCCAGGCGACCGTCGAGCTGTCGGAGGAATCGCGGCGGCCTGTGCCCGTCGACCCAGCCGACGTCGGCGGTCCGGAGTCGCTCGAGGTGCGTGGCCTGACCCTGGAGTCCCCGGCCTTCTACGGGATCGGGTCGTCGGAGGCGCCGTCGGTGCAGCCGCAGTTCATGCCCGGCCCGGCGATCACCTACTCGCTGCCGTACCGGCTCGGCGGCGCGCAGGCGGCGATGTGGGCGCCCGCGGTGCTGGCCGGTGCCGCGCTGCTCGGCCTGGGCCTGCTCGTCGCGACCACCGTGCGCGGGCGCGTCGGCGCCTGGCTCGCGACCCCCGCCGTGCTCCTCGTCGGGGCCTGCTTCCCGTGGCTCCACACCTCGCGCAGCACGTACTCCGAGCCGTTGGCCGCGGTCACCCTCACGGGTGGTCTGCTGGCGCTGGCGCTCGCGACCGAGGTGGGCGAGGGGCGTCGACGCGGTGCCGATGGGGCTCCCCGGCGTGGCGGCGACCTCGCGCTGGCGGCCCGCACCGCTCTCGTCGCCGGCGTGCTCGTCGGCGGGACGAGCATCGTGCGCATCGATGCGCTGCGCGAGACGATGCTGCTCGTCCCGGTCGCGGCGCTCCTGCTGGCCCGCGGGCGCACATGGGCCCGGTCGTTGGTCGCCGGCTCCGTCGCCGCGACCCTCCTCGGCTTCGCCGTGGCGGGGGTGATGAGCTGGCGCTACCTCGGCGACATCGGGGGCTCGCTCGTCCCGCTCCTCGGTCTCGTCGTGCTCATGGGCCTGGCCTGCTGGGCCCTGCTGCGCCGTTCCGCGGCCGGGTGGTCCCTCCCGGCAGGGCTGACGCGGGCACTCCCGACGGCCCTGCCCGCGCTCGTCGTCGTCGTCGGCGTGGTCCTCGCCCTGCGTCCCCTCTTCATGACCGTCCGGCAGGACCCCAAGGACCCGGGGGCGATGTACGTGGCCCGCATGCAGGCCGCGCAGGGGCTGCCCATCGACGGGGGACGCACCTACGCGGAGCACTCGGTCGAGTGGCTCTCCTGGTGGGTGGGCGTCCTGCCGCTCGTCGTCGCGCTGCTCGCGCTGGCGGTCCTCGCGCGTCGGCTGGGTCATGTCTGGGCGAAGGGGGAGGAGGTCACCGTGCCGTCGTGGACCGGGCCGCTCCTCGTCGCGACCGGGTCGAGCCTGCTCACCCTGTGGCGTCCGGGCATCACACCGGACCACCCGTGGGCCGACCGGCGTCTGCTCGTCGTCCTCCCGCTCGTCCTGCTCCTCGTCGTCGCCGCGGCAGCGTGGCTGGTGCGTGCGCGGACCGGCCGGCGAGTCGTCGACCTCGCCGCCCCGGTCGCGGCGGTCGCGGTCCTCGCTGTCACCGTCGCCGGGGTCGCCTCGGCCACCTGGCCGCACCGCTCCGAGCGGATCGAGCAGGGGCAGCTCGCCGCCGTCGACACCTACTGCGACGCGGTCCACGAGCGTGGCGGCACCGTCGTCCTCGCCCTCGACGACTGGGCGGTCAACCAATGGGTCCAGCCGAGCCGCGGCCACTGCGACGTGGCGGCGCTGGCCACCCAGGGCCTGCTCCGCGACGACCCGCGAGCGCTCGCGGAGGCTGTCACCGCCCTCGACACCCGCGTCCGGGAGCGCGGGGGGCAGCTCGTCCTCGTCGCCTCCCGAGGGGCCGAGACGATGACCGACCTCGGCTACCCCGAGCCCGACCTCGCCGTCGACGTCACCCTCGAGGAGGACATGCGGATCCTCACCGAGCGGCCCGACGGCACCACCGCGCTGCCCGTCCAGGTCTGGCTCGGCACGGTGCGCTGACCATCCCCTCGCACGAGCCAAGGCTCCTGCGCTGACCATCCCCTCGCACGAGCCAAGGCTGCTGCTGGCCGCCCCCTCGCAAGAGCCAAGGCTCCTGCTGACCGCCCCCTCGCACGAGCCAAGGCTCCTGCGCTGACCGGCCCCTCGCCTCGGCGCCGCGGCGATGCGGTGCCTTCATGCCACGGGCGATACCCTCGCAAGCGAGATGAGCGAGCACACCGAGGGCGTCGAGACGCCGAGCGACCAGCCGATGTCCGACCCCACCGTGGTCGTCCCCCCGCCGGACGGCACCGCCCGACCCGACGGCGAGCACGTCGTGACCCCCGCCGTCGCCGGTCACCCGGGGCGCCGCAACCCGGTCATCGAGCACGTCGGGGTCGGCGAGCCGGTGCAGCGGGGCGCCGACGACCCGCTCGTGACGATCGTCCTGCCCTGCTTCAACGAGGGCGAGCACGTCATGCTCGAGATCGAGCGGATCAGCCGGGTCATGGACGCGAGCGGGTTCTCCTACGAGCTGCTGTGCATCGACGACGCCTCGACGGACAACACCCTCGAGGTGCTGAGCAACGCCGCGCAGGACTACCCGGCGATCCGCATCCTCGCCTTCCGCCGCAACGGCGGCTCCGGCACCGCCCGCCGGATCGGCACCCAGCAGGCCCGCGGCGAGCTCGTCGTGTGGACCGATGCCGACATGACCTACGAGAACGAGCGGATCCCCGAGCTCGTCCAGGTGCTGCTCGACGACCCGACCTACGACCAGGTCGTCGGGGCCCGGACCACCGAGGAGGGCACCCACAAGTGGGCGCGCGTCCCCGCGAAGTGGGTCATCCGCAAGATCGCCGAGTGGCTGAGCAGGCAGCGCATCCCCGACCTCAACTCCGGGCTGCGCGCCTTCCGCCGCTCCGTCGCCCTGCCCTACCTCCGGCTGCTGCCCCCCGGCTTCTCCTGCGTCACGACGATCACGCTGGCCTTCCTCATGAACCAGCACGACATCCGGTACGTCGAGACCCAGTACTTCAAGCGGGCCGGCACCTCGAAGTTCAAGTTCTTCAAGGACGCCTACCGCTACATCCTCCAGGTGCTCCGGATGGTCATGTACTTCGACCCGCTGCGGGTGCTCATGCCGCCGGCGCTCTGGCTCGTGCTCATCGGGACGGTGAAGTTCGTCGTCGACATGGTGCGCCACCCCTTCTACGTGCCGGCCGGCACGATCCTGCTGCTCGTGAGCGGCATCCTCATCGGCTCGCTCGCACTCATGGCCGACCTCCTCGTCCGGTCCCGCGACGCGGTCTAGCCGGCATGGCTCACGCGCAGCCGGACCCCGCGGCCGGTCTCCTCGGAGACACCGGGCTGCGGGTGGCCGTCGTCGGTCCGACCCACCCGTACAAGGGGGGCGTCGCCAGCCACACGACGACGCTCGCGCACGAGCTGAGCGCGGCCGGTCACGACGTCCGGCTCGTCTCGTGGAGGCACCTCTACCCGAGCTTCCTCTACCCGGGTGAGCAGTCCGTCCCCGCCGGGGGAGAGCCCGACGTCGAGCCCTTCGCCCGCACCGAGCGGACGTTGTCGTGGGCGCGGCCGGACACCCTCGTGCGGGCCGGGCGCGCGCTGCGTGACGTCGACGTCATCGTCGTCGTCCACGTCATCCCCCCGGTGGTGCCGCTGCACCTGCTGCTCCTGCGCGCCGCCGGCGCCGGGCGCACCTCGAGCACCGGGCGGGGCCCGCGCAGCGTCGTCATCTGCCACAACGTCCTCCCGCACGAGCCTCACCCCGGCGACTCCACGCTCATGCGCTCGATGTTCCGCCGGGCCGACGCCGTCGTCGTCCACTCCGCCGACCAGGCCCGGCTGGCCCGCGAGCACGACGCCCCGCACGTCGTCGTCTCCGAGCTGCCGCCGCACCTGCCCGGGGGGGAGCCCGTCGAGCGCCCCGAGCACGACGGCCCCGCCCGGATCCTCGCCCTCGGGCTCGTCCGTGGCTACAAGGGCATCGACATCCTCATGCGCGCCATGACCCGGGTCCCCGACGTCACCCTCACCGTCGCGGGGGAGATGTGGGGCGAGGCCGGCACGACCATCCGCGAGCTCGCCAAGGACAGCCGGCTCGCCGGCCGGGTCGACATCCACGGAGGCTACGTCCCCTCCGAGCGGATCGCGCCCCTCCTCGCCCAGCACGACGTCCTCGCCCTGACCTACCGCAGCGCCACCGCGTCGCAGAACGTCCTCCTCGCGCACCAGCACGGCCTGCCCGTCCTGGCCTCGCGGGTGGGCACCTTCGGCGAGCAGGTGCGCGACGGGGTCGACGGCCTCCTCGTGCCCCCCGGCGACGAGGACGCCATCGTCGCCGCGCTCGAGCACCTCGCCGACCCGGCCGAGGTCGCCCAGCTCCAGGCCGGTGTCCGGCCACCCGACCTCGCGGGGCCGTGGGCCCGCTACGTCGGCACCCTCGAGGCCGTCGCCGCCCACGGCGCCGTCGCCATCCCCGACGACGACGCCGACGCCGGCCCCGCCGAGCCGGCCCCGGGGCGCGTCGCCGCCACCCTCGGCGCGGCCCGCGACCTCGCCCGCTCGGTGGTGCGTCGCACCGAGCCCCGTGTCGACCTCGCCGCCGGCGACCTCCCGGGCTGGGTCCGACCGACCGACGTCCTCGGCATCGACGACGAGGCGACCGCGGCGCGCGACCTCGCCCGGACCCTCGGGCTGCCCGGACGCGCCGACCGGACCGCCGGATGGGCCGCGCTCGGCGCCCTCGTCTCCCTCGGCGACGACGCCGCCCGCAGGGCCACCGTCCTCGACTTCTCCGGGCCGGGATCCCCCTTCGCCCGGTGGGCCCGCAGCCTCGGCTACGCACCCGTCGAGATCGAGCTCTCCGGCGGTCGCTCACCGATCGACATCATCGACGTCGACACCGCCAGCCTCGACGTCATGACCGCGCTGCACCCCGGCGGCGCGACCGGCGAGGACATCGACGAGCTCATGACCCACGCGGCCTGGGCGCTGCGGGCCAAGGGCCTGCTCATCGTCAGCCTCGCCGTCGGCGGCTCGGGCGACGGGGCGGTGAGCCCGGCCGACCTGCGCGGGGTCCTCGCGCGCGCCGACAACGCCGGCCTCTCGCTCGTCGGTGACCTCGACGGTGACATCACCGCGCGGCTGCGTCGCGCCGCCGACGTCGCCGCGGCGTCCGAGGGGCGCGACCCCGCCGACGCCTTCGCCGTCGTCCGGCTGACCCTGCGGCGGCGATGACGACGTCCGCGCCCAGACCTGCGACCGCGCCCCCCTCGACCCGCAAGCGTGTCGTCGACGCCGTCCGGATCGGGTTCCTCGTCCTCGTGCTCGCCGCGGTGGGCTACGCGCTGGTGCGCAACTGGTCCGACGTGTCCGTGTCCTTCCGGCGCATCGGGCCCGGCTCCCTCGCGCTGGGTCTCCTCCTCGCCCTCGTCTCTCCGGTGCTCTCCATGCTCGGTTGGCGGGTGCTCCTCACGGACCTCGGGTCGCGGCTCCACCTCGCCCCGGCCTCCGGGGTCTTCTTCGTCGGTCAGCTCGGCAAGTACCTCCCCGGCTCGGTGTGGTCCGTGGTCGCGCAGGCCGACATGGCCCGCACCCTCGGCGTGCCCCGCCGTCGCACCGCCGTCGTCGGGCTCATCACGATCGCCCTCTCGGCGCTGTGCGGCATGGTCGCGGGGCTGCCGGCGCTGCCCGCCCTCGTGACCCGGGGCGAGGCGCAGCTGCCCTGGTGGTTCCTCGCCCTCGTCATCGGGGGTCTGCTCGTCGGGCTCTGGCCGCCGGTGCTCAACCGGGCGATCGCCACCCTCTTCCGTCTGCTGCGCCGCGAGCCCCTCGAGCACGATCTCTCCACGCCGGCCGTCGCGCTGTCGACGATGTGGTTCACGCTGTCCTGGCTCGCCGGTGGCGCCTCGATCTGGGTCATGGCGACCTCACTGGCGCGCGAGGGAGCCGATGCCCGTCACCTCGCGGTGGTGAGCATCTGCGGGTACCTGCTCGCCGCCGGGATCGGCATGTTCTCCTTCGTCGTCCCCGCCGGGGTCGGGGTCCGTGACGGGGTCCTCGTCCTCCTCCTCGCGACGTCCATGCCGCTCGCCGCCGCGACCGCCGTCGTCGTCGTGGCACGCTTCTACAGCGTCATCGCCGACGTGGCCTGGGCCGGCATCGGCTGGCTCTGGGCGCGCACCCACCACCTCCTGCCGGACCGTAAGGTTGAGCCTCATGTCTGACCCCACTCCCTCCGAGCCCGCGGCGCTCCCCCCTTCGTCCTCGACGGCGGGGCCGGCCGGCCAGGTGGCCGCGCCCCCCGGAGGGCGCCTCCTCGCGATCGCCAAGCGCGGTGCCGAGCACGCCCTGTGGGGCCGCGTCGCCGGCCAGCGCCGGGTCGAGGCCCGCACGGGACTCGGCGGCGGACGCCCCGCCCCGGTGTCGGTGCCGCCCACCGCGGTCCTCAAGGACAAGGCGACCTGGGAGCGGGCCACCGCCGAGGCCCGGAGCCTGCGGCTGCCGCTGCACCGCGACCTGCCGAAGAACTGGGACGCGCTCGGCGCCGTCGGCGCGATCCTCGACCTCGTCGACGACGGCACCCGCTCGGCCCGGGTCATGGACGCCGGCTCGGCCCGCTACTCGTCCGTCCTGCCGTGGCTGCGGCTCTACGGCTTCGGCGCGCGCCCCGAGTCGCTCATCGGGATCAACCTCGAGTTCGGCGACGTCGTGCGCCGCGACGGCGTGACCTTCCGCTACGGCGACGTCACCGCGACCGGCCTCGACGACGGCGCGCTCGACGCGATCACCTGCATGTCCGTCATCGAGCACGGCGTGCCGATCGAGGGGTTCGTCGCCGAGTCGGCCCGCGTGCTGCGCCCGGGCGGCGTGCTCGTCGTGTCCACCGACTACGACCAGAGCCCGCCCGACACGACGGGCAAGCACATCTACGGCGCGCAGGTGCACATCTTCTCTCCCGCGGAGATCCGTGACCTCGTCGCACTGGCCGAGCGGCACGGGCTCGAGCTCGTCGGCGAGCTCGACGACGCGGCGCTGGCCCACCCCGAGCGGCCCGTCCACTGGACCCGGGTCGACCTCGACTACACCTTCATCCTGCTGACCTTCCGCAAGCGCTGAGCATGGAGCGCACCCGACGGCACCAGCCGCCGGGTCTCGACGCCCCGGTCCGTCTCGACCGGGTGCTCGCCCCCTTCCACCGCGGCGCCGGCGACCCCACGTCGCAACGGGAGGGCGAGGCCTGGTGGCTGGCCTGGACCACGGCCGACGGTCCGGTGAGCGCGAGGCTGCGCCCCGGCGCCGACGTCGAGGCCACGGCGTGGGGGCCGGGTGCCGCGTGGTTCCTCGAGGCGCTGCCCGACCTGCTCGGGGGCCGCGACGACCCCACGGGCTTCGTCCCGCACCACGACCTCGTGGCCCGCAGCTGGCCCTCGTGGTCGACCTGGCGGGCACCCGCGTCGCGGCTCGTCCTGCAGGCCCTCGTCTGCGCCGTCATCGAGCAGCGGGTCACCGGCCGCGAGGCCTTCGCGTCCTACCGCCGGCTCGTCCGCCGCTTCGGGACCCCGGCGCCCGGGCCGGCGGGCGAGCGTGGGATGGTCTGCCCGCCGACGGCGAAGGGGTGGGCCGCGATCCCGTCGTGGGCGTGGCTGGAGTCGGGGGTCGAGCAGTCGCGCAGCCGGGTCGTCGTGTCCGCGGCGCGCGTCGCCGGCCGGCTCGAAGAGTGCGCCGACCTCCCGCGCGGCGAGGCGCGGCGCCGCCTGCTGGCCCTCCCGGGCGTCGGGCGCTGGACCGCCGCCGAGGTCGCCCACCGGGCTCTCGGGGACGCCGACGCCGTGAGCTTCGGCGACTACCACCTCGCCCGCGACGTCACGTACGCACTCACCGGCGAGATCGGTGACGACGACGACCTCGCCCGCCTGCTCGAGCCCTACGCCGGCCACCGCCACCGCGCGTGCGTCATCGTCGTGGGGACGGGCCCGGCGGTGCCCCGGAGAGGTCCCCGCCGGACCCTGCCGACCCACCTGCCGCGCCGCTTCTGAGCCGGCGGCACCACCCCCTTCGCGCCCCTCCTGCGCGCCGGGGGCGAGGGATGAGCCTCAGACCGCCCCGAGGACGGCTGCCGCGAGCTCGGCCGGGGTGGTGCCGGGGGAGCGGACCACCCGCAGCGAGGCGGGGTACCGCTCGTCCGGACCGGCGGCGGGGCCGGTGACCCAGACGTCCGCCATGTCGCGGAAGACCGTGGCGGCGCCCGGCCCGCTCTCCGGCAGGCCGGCCACGGCGAGCCCGGGCGCGCCCCCTTCGCCCGTCATGGGGTCGACGACGACCACCGACGCGTCGGTGCCTCGGAGCGCGTCGCTCACTCCGGCCACGCCGAGGAGCGCGCCTGTCTCGAGGACCGGGTCGGCGGGAGCCACGACGACGACCTCCGCCGACCGGATGGCGTCGAGGACCCCGGGGGCGGCGACGGCCCGGTCGAGCCCGGCGACGACGACCCGGCTGGGCAGCGGAGCACCCTCGAGCTGCTCGCGCCACTGGCGGACATGGACCGCCGACTGCGGGGCCTCGCCGTCCGGCAGGTCGAGGACCACATGGGTCTCGACAGGGAGGTCGGTGACCGGGCGCAGGGTCACGCCGGCGGGCAGCCCGCGGGCCGCTGCGAGACGTCCGAGAACCTCGCTGGGGCTTGCGCCCCGAGCCAGCCACGCGCTGCGGGCGAGGTGCGTCGCGAGGTCCTCGTCGTGCAGGACCGGCCAGCCGGGCACGCCGAGCCTCCCGAGCTGGTCCTGGACCTCGCGACCGCGGGGCGTGGGGCGACCTGCCAGCGCGTCGAGGACGGCGTCGGCCACCGGCCACTGCCGCAGGTCGAGAGCCGTGAGGTCCTCACCCGTGGCGACGACGACCTCGGCCGGTCCTGCCGCACGGGCGAGCAGGTCGGCGACGAAGGGGGCGGAGCGGGTCGAGGGGGCAAGGACCGTCAGGCGCATGGGCATAGTCTCGCGCAGCCTCCCCATACACCCTCGGGGAGGGCAACGGGGGGGGGGCGTCGCCGCATAGCGCTTCCGGCTTGACTAATCACGTATGACACGCGTGTAATTTCGGTGATGTTCTTTCTGCCCCGGGCAGGTCGTGACATCGCACACGCGAGATCTCTCGCGTGGGTCGAGTGCGAAACATCGAGGAGGGACCGATGCACGACCTGCTTCTGCTGACCCCGATCCAGGACGACGAGGCCGAGGAGATGTCCTGGCAGGAGCGCTCGCTCTGTGCCCAGACCGATCCCGAGGCCTTCTTCCCGGAGAAGGGCGGATCCACCCGTGAGGCCAAGAAGGTGTGCGTCGGCTGCGAGGTGCGCAAGGAGTGTCTCGAGTACGCGCTGGCCAACGACGAGCGCTTCGGCATCTGGGGCGGGCTCTCGGAGCGCGAGCGGCGCAAGCTGAAGAAGCGCGCCGTCTGACGCGCTCCTCGTGACTGACGCACCTCCCGAGCATCGCCCCCCGACCGCGGCGCCCTCACGCCGGGTCCCCGAGGACGAGCCGGCCGTCTCGGCCGTCCTCCTCGCCAGCACGTCCGACGACGCGGCCGCCGCGATCGCCGCCCTCCTCGCCCAGACCGCTGCCCATCCGGCCACGGACGCCGGCCCCCTCGTCTCGACACTCCTCCTCGTCGACTCGAGCCCGGACGGTCTCGGTGACCTCGAGGCGCTCGCGGCCCCCGCGCGCCAGGCCGGTGCCAGCGTGCTCGTCACCCGGCTGCCCGAGCGCAAGAGCGCGCGACGAGCGCTGCGCGACCTCGTCGCGAGCCTGCCCACCCACGACGGGCGCCGCGACCTGGTCTGGATCCTCACGAGCCGCTGCCGTCCGCAGCCGGAGGCGCTGACCCGCCTCGTCGGCGCGGTCGCCCGCGGGGTGGCGATAGCCACCCCGAAGCTCGTCGACGTCGCCGACCCGGGTGTCATCGTCCGGCAGGGGATCCAGGTCACCCGGGCCGGCCGTCTCGTCCCCACGCCCCGGTCTGGGGAGCGCGACCAGGGACAGCACGACGACGCCCTCGACGTCATCGCGGGACCGCTCGAGGGTCTGCTCGTGGACCGGCAGGCCTACCTCGACCTCGACGGGCACCACGCGTCGCTCGGCGAGCTGGGCGCGGACCTCGACCTCGGGTGGCGCGCGCACCGCAGGGGCCTGCGGGTCGTCGCCGTCCCCGACGCGCGGGTCGCCGTCGTCCCCCGGAGCGACGAGCGCCGCCCGGGCAGCGACCACCGGGCCCAGGCGCGCAGCGTCGCGCTCGCGCGCGGCACGGCCCTCTCGCTGCCGCTGCGGGCGCTCGGAGGCGCACTGGTCTCCGGCCTGCTCGCCCTCGGCCTGCTGCTCATCCGTCGGCCCGACCTCGCCACCGAGGAGCTCGCCCTCGTCAAGGGGTCGCTCAGCCCCAGGCTCCTCCCGGCGGTGCGCCGTCGGGGGTCGTCTGCCGAGGTCGGGCGTCGGGACCTCTCCACGCTCTTCGTCGCCGACGACCAGGCCCGCCGCCGACTCGTCGACGACATCCGGGGCGCCGACGAGCGCCTCGACGGCCGCACCGCCGGGGGAGACACCGGCAGCGTGCTCCGCAGCCCCCTCCCGTACCTGCTCCTCGCGGCGGTCGCCATGTCCGCCTGGGCGGGGCGCTTCATCACCGGTGAGCTCCGGGACGGCCCTGACGGTGGGCTCGTCGGCGGCGAGCTGCTCGGGGGCCGGGCCACGGCCCGCTCCCTCTTCGCGGCCTGGCGTGACGCCTGGAACGGCTCCGGGGTCGGCGCGGCGGGGGAGCAGAGTCCCGCCCTGCTGCTCCTCGCTGCGGCGAGCTGGGTCGTGGAGCGCCTGCCCGGGGGCGACCAGACCGGCTCGCCCGCCGGTGTCGTGCTCACCGTCTTCGTCCTTGCTGCCCTGCCGCTGGCTGCGCTGGTCGCCTACCGGGCCGCCCGGGTCGTCACCCCGGCGCGATGGGTCCGCGCCCTGCTGGGCCTGGGCTGGGTCGCCACCCCGGTTGCCGCCGCCGCAGCGGGCGAAGGGAGGGTGGGCGCCCTCGTGGCCATCGTCCTGCTACCGCGGGTGGGGGCAGGTGTCGTGCGTGCATCGCGCGCGGGACCGGGGTCGAGCGACGCCGTGCGGACAGCCCTGTGGGCCGCCGTCGTCGGGGTCTTCGTCCCCGCCCTCGGCCTGCTCGTCGTCCTCGTCGGGCTCGGGCTGCTGCTTCGCGGCGGGCCCGGTCGGAGAGGGCGGGGGATCGCCCTCGCTGCGGTCCCGCTCTTCCTCGCGGGGCCGTGGCTGCTCACGCTCCGGGCCGAGCCGCTGCGGCTGCTCGCCGGCTGGGGCACGACCTCGCACGGCGACCTGCCCGAGGGCTGGCGGCTCGCGGCGGCGGCTCCCGGTGGACCGGGAGAGATCCCGCTCTGGTGGTACCTGCCGGTCCTGCTGCTCGCCATCCTCGGCCTCGTCGTGGGACGCGCCGCCCTGAGCGTCGCGGCCGCGGTCGTCGCGGTCCTCGGAGCCGCAGGCGCCGTCGTGTCCCCCTTCGTCGTCCTCGGCACGGTGCCGGCCGGGACGCCCGGCGCGGGGCTCGACATCCATCCCTGGCCCGGTACCGGGGGGCTGCTCGTCACCGTCGGTCTCCTCGTGCTCGCCGGGCTCGGGGTCACCGGCCTGCCCGCCGCCACCGGCCGGGCGCGGCAGGTGGCCCGGGCACTCCCGGCTGTGACCCTCGCGGTCGGGGTCCTCGGGAGTGCCGCCCTCGTGGCCCTCACCAGCTTCGGCGACGGACTGACGACCTGGCGCGACGAGCGCCCGCGGATCGCGATCGAGGCGGCCGAGGGACCGCTCGCGTCAAGGACGCTCGTGCTCGCGCGCGCCGACGGTCGTCTCACCAGCCGGCTCGTCGGCCGGGAGGCCCCGCAGCTCGTCCGCGACCTCCCGCGGCCGATGACGGAGGAGGGGGTCAGCCGCGAGGTCGCGGCGCTGCTCGGCCTGGGGGCGAGCGGCCGCACGCCGGTCGACGTCGCGCTCGGGACGTGGGGGATCGGCTACGTGACGATGCACCACCCGACGAAGGAGGACGAGGTGGCCATCGACTCGACCCCCGGGCTTCGTCGGATGAGCGACGGGGAGGGGACGACCACCTGGTCGGTGCGGCCGGACGCCATGGGCGCGCGGACACCCTCGCGGGCACGGCTCGTCGGGGAGGACGGCTCGCTCACCCTCGACGGGCTGGCTGACCACAGCGCGAGCGTGCGGAGCCACCCGGTGCAGGGCCCGGGGCGGATCGTCGTCGGAGAGGCGGTGGGCTGGACCGAGCACGCCGTCGTCACGGGGGACCGCACCCCGCTGGTCCTCGACACCCGCAGCGCCGCCCCGACCTATGCCGTGCCCGAGGGAGTCTCCGAGGTGGAGATCGCGGTCGATGTCGGTCATGCCACCTGGAAGTGGGTCATGCTCGGGGCGCTCGTCGTCGCGCTCTACCTGGCACTCCCGACCGACCGGCGCACGCCGCGCGAGGAGGACCGATGAGGAGCCTGGGTGCCGGCCTCGCCATCGCAGCGGCAGCCGCCGTGGTCGCGACCGGGCAGCTCGTCGAGCGGCCTGACGGCGAGGTGACCCCGTCGACACCGACGGCCGCGACCGTCCCCGTGAGCGAGGCAGAGCTGGTCTGCCCCGGAGCGCCGCTCCGCGGGGTCGAGGGCGTCGATGACGTCGCCGCCCCGAGCGTCGTCGCCGGACAGGTGCCCCCGGACGACAGTTCGTCGCCGTCGACGCCGGGCGCGCCCGAGGCGGGCACGCTCACGGTGCACCCCGTGGGGGAGGACCCCCGCGAGGCGCCGGACGGTGCCCGACGGGTGGCGCACCGTGGCGTGGCCCCGGACGGATCGACCCTCGCCGGTGAGGGCGAGCTCGCCGCTGGTCTCGTCGGCGCCGAGCAGGTCGTCGTCGGCCGCGAGTCCGCGGCCGGCGGCAGCATCGCGCCGTGCGTGACGTCCCGGGCGGACCAGTGGCTCGTCGGCGGAGGCGCTGGAGCCGGTCGTCAGGAACGGCTGCTCCTCGTGAACCCGGGGGAGAACCCCGTCTCGGTCGACCTCACCGCACTCTCGCCGGAGGGGACCTCGCGACCGGCCGCGGGCCAGGACATCGTCGTCCCTCCGCGCTCGCGCACCGCGCTGCTCCTCGACGGGGTGACGGGGGGCGACGAGGCACAGGTGCTGCGGGTCACCGCCACCGGAGGTCCCGTCGGTGCCTGGCTCGTCGACCACTGGATGAGCGGCCTCACGCCGCGAGGGCTCGAGGTGGTCCCGGCCACCGCGGGCCCGGACCGGCAGCACGTCCTCGGGGCCGTGCCCGACGCCGGCACGGTCCGGGTCGTGCTCGCCGCCCCGGGCGGACGGGACGCCATCGTCACCGTGCGGGCCATGGACGAGCGGCGGGGGCACGCGGTCGGGGTCGTCACCGTGCCCGCCGGCGGGACCGCCGTGGTGAAGGTCGCCGCGAAGGACTCCGTCCAGGCGCTCTCGGTGACCGCGGACGAGCCCGTCGTGGCGGCGGCGGAGATCGTCGGGCGGCCCCCGAAGGGCGGCGACGCGGGGGACATCGCCTGGAGCGTGGCCGGCCCGCTGGTCGACGACCTCGTCGGCACCACCGTCCCGGCGCAGGTCGACGGCCTCGAGCGCCACCTGGCTCTCTCGTCGCCGGTCGCCGCCTCAGAGGTCGAGGTGATCACGGTGAGCGCCGGTCGGGAGAAGGTCGAGGAGATCGCCCTGGAGAAGGACCGTGCGCGGGTCCTCGCGCTGGGAGACGCCGAGGCCGTCTGGGTGCGTCGCGTCTCCGGCGACGAGGTCCGCGCGTCGGTGCTGACACGCGGCACGGCAGCGGGGGCGCCGGTGCTCAGCGTCACCCCGCTGCTCCGGGCGCGGACGAGCGACCCCGCCGTGGACGTCGTCCCCCTGCCCTGACGGGCTCAGGCCAGACCCGGGTCGATGTCCTCGACCTCGACCCCGAGGAGCTCGGCGACCTGCCGGGCGACGACCATGCCCACGACGGCGGGCAGGTCTCCCTCGCGTGCCGCGAGGGCCTCGACCGGCCGTCGGTAGATGACGATCCGTGGGGGGACCTGCCCGTCGCCCGGGAGGACGCGGGCCAGCGTCGGGCCGTCCTCCCAGGGAGCAGGGTCTGCGGGAGGCACGTCGTCGACGACGAGCTCCACCTGCCGGCCGCGCCGCTCGAGGTGGGACTGGTAGCGCTTCGCGGAGTCGAGCACGAGCTCGTCGAAGGCCTCCGCGCGGGTGAGCATCGCGGGCACCCGGGGCCAGGCGAGCGGTCCCCGACCGCCTCGCCCGCGCCGATCTCGTCCACCTGCCACGGAAGTCAGGGTAGGCGCTCCGGCGCGGCTCCCCGGGCAGGGACCCGCGTGCCCTACATTGTCGAGCGTGAGTGTGTCTCGGATGTGTTCTCGTGCGGCCTGCCCGCACCCGGCGTCAGCCACCCTCACCTACGTGTACTCGGACTCCACCGTCGTCCTCGGACCGCTCGCGACGTACGCCGAGCCGCACGCCTACGACCTCTGCGCCGAGCACGCCGCGCGCCTCACCGCACCCCGTGGCTGGGAGGTCGTGCGCCTGGACACCGGCGCACCGCCGCCCGAGTCGCACGACGACCTGGTCGCGCTGGCCGAGGTCGTCCGTCGTCGCCCGCAGCCCCGCCGGGACGAGACCGCCGGGGCCCGGGCCGTCACGCCGGTGCCCCGCTCGGTCGAGGCCGCGAGCAGCACCCGCGAGACCGGGCGACGCGGCCACCTGCGCGTCCTGCGCGACGAGTCCTGAGGTCCTCCGTCGCCGCTCGCAGGGTGCCGTCTACTCTGATCCGGTGACTCACGACCTCGCTCAGCTCGTCAAGGCGTACGACGTGCGTGGCACCGTGCCCGACCAGATCGACGTCGATGTCGTGTGGGCGCTGGGGGCCGCCTTCGCGGAGGTCGTCGCCGAGGCCGAGGGGGCTCGCGCGGTCGTCGTGGGCCACGACATGCGGCCGTCCTCCCCGGAGCTCGTCCGGGCCCTCGCGGCGGGTATCACCGCGCGGGGCATCGATGTCATCACCATCGGCCTGGCCAGCACCGACGGCCTCTACTACGCGAGCGGGGCTCTCGGGCTCCCGGGCGCGATGTTCACCGCCAGCCACAACCCGGCGCAGTACAACGGCATCAAGCTGTGCCGCGCGGGGGCCCGTCCGGTCGGACAGGACTCCGGCCTCGCGGCGATCCGCGAGCTGGCCCAGCGACACCTCGACGAGGGCCGGTCGGGCTTCGACCGCACCCCTGGCTCGGTGACCGAGCGAGATGTGCTCGCCGACTACGCCGGCTTCCTGCGCGGACTCGTCGACCTGTCGGCGATCCGCCCGCTGACCGTCGTCGTCGACGCGGCCAACGGCATGGGTGGCCTCACGGTGCCCGCCGTCCTCGGGACGGGGGCCGGGCTGCCCGCGCTCCCGCTGAGCATCGAGGAGATGTACTTCGAGCTCGACGGCACCTTCCCCAACCACGAGGCGAACCCGCTCGACCCGAGGAACCTTGTCGACCTCCAGGCCGCCGTCCGCGAGCACGGCGCCGACATCGGCATCGCCTTCGACGGTGACGCGGACCGCTGCTTCGTCGTCGACGAGCACGGTGACCCGGTGAGCCCGAGCGCGATCACCGCGATGATCGCCGCCCGCGAGGTCGCCAAGGAGGTCGCCGCCGGCAGCCCGGCCGGCGACATCGCGATCGTGCACAACGCGATCACCTCGGCGGCGGTGCCGGAGATCATCGCCGAGAGCGGGGCCCGGCCTGTCCGGACCAGGGTCGGGCACTCCTTCGTCAAGGCGACGATGAGCGAGCACGAGGCGGTCTTCGGCGGTGAGCACAGCGCCCACTACTACTTCCGGGACTTCTGGTTCGCCGACACCGGGATGCTCGCCGCGATGCACGTGCTCGCCGCGCTCGGGGAGACGGAGCAGCCGCTGAGCTCGGTCATGGCTCCCTACGACCGGTACCCGGCCTCGGGTGAGATCAACTCCACCGTCGACGACGCGGTCGCGGTCACCGACCGGGTGCGGGCCTGGGTCCAGGAGCGCACCCCTGGGGTCGAGATCGACGAGCTCGACGGGATGACGGTCACCCACGACGGCGACGCCGGTGAGCCCATGTGGTGGTTCAACCTCCGGCCGAGCAACACCGAGCCCCTCCTGCGCCTCAACGTCGAGGCAGCGGACGATGCGACCATGGCACGGGTCCGGGACGAGGTCCTCACCCAGGTCCGCGCCTGACCCACCACGACGACCGACGAAGGAAGGCCGCGATGAGCGCCCAGATCGAACCCTGGCTGCGAGAGATCCTGCGCTGCCCGGCATGCCGCAGCGAGCTGCGCGACGCGGAGGGGCCCTCTGGCCCTGAGCTCGTGTGCACCTCCGGAGAGTGCGGCCTCGCCTACCGGATCGACGACGGGATCCCCGTCCTGCTCGTCGACGAGGGCCGGCGTCCCGGCCCCGCGTAACCACGTGCCGCACCACGACCTCGTCATCATCGGCTCGGGCTCGGGCAACTCCCTCGTCACGCCCGACCTCGAGCACCTCGACATCGCGATCATCGAGGGAGGCCCGGTCTTCGGCGGGACCTGCCTCAACGTCGGCTGCATCCCGACGAAGATGTTCGTCCTGCCCGCCGACCGCGCGCGCGAGGCCGCCACAAGCGCCCACCTCGGCCTCCGGACCCGCTTCGACGGCGCGGACTGGCCGGCCATCCGCGACCGCATCTTCGGTCGGATCGACCCGATCGCCGCTGCAGGGGAGGCCTACCGGCGCGACGGGGAGCGCACGACGCTCTACCGCGGCCACGCCCGCCTCACCGGCGAGCGTCGCCTCGTCGTCGACCTCCCCGAGGGGCCGGTCGAGGTCACGGCCGACCGGGTCGTCATCGCCGCCGGCGCGCACCCGCTCATCCCCACGGCGATCGCCGAGAGCGGGGTGGCGGTCCACACCTCCGACACGATCATGCGGATCGACGACCTGCCGCAGCGGCTCCTCGTCGTCGGCGGAGGCTTCGTCGCGGCGGAGCTCGCCCACGTCTTCGCGTCCCTCGGCACCCGGGTGACGGTGGCCGTCCGGGGCGAAGGGATGCTCACCCACCTCGACGAGGCGATCCGCACCCCCTTCGCCCAGGCCGCGGCGGCCCAGTGGGACGTGCGGACGCGGACCACGGTCGCCACACTCGAGCAGGGGGAGGCCATCCGCGTCACCTTCACCGACGGCACCGAGCTCGAGGTCGACGAGGTCCTCGTCGCCACCGGGCGGGCGCCGAGCACGGAGCACCTCGGGTGCGAGGCCGCCGGCGTCGACCTCCACCCGGACGGCCGGGTCGTCGTCGACGTCCACGGCCGGACGAGCGCCGACGGGGTGTGGGCGCTCGGCGACGTCAGCTCGCCGTACATGCTCAAGCACGTCGCCAACCAGGAGGCCCGGGTCGTCGCGCACAACCTCGCGCACCCGGAGGACCTCCGGGCGTTCATGCACCGGGCGGTGCCGTCGGCGGTCTTCACCCACCCGCAGGTCGCCACGGTCGGCATGACGCAGTCCGAGGCGCGGGCCGCGGGCCACGACGTGTGCGTCCACGTCCAGGACTACGGCTCGACCGCCTACGGCTGGGCGCTCGACGACACGACGAGCCGGTGCGTCCTCGTCGGCGACGCCTCGACCGGCGAGCTGCTCGGGGCGCACCTCGTCGGACCCGAGGCCTCGACGCTCATCCAGCCGCTCATCCAGGCGATGTCGCTCGGGACCCCTCTCGCCGAGGTGGCGCGCGGCCAGTACTGGATCCACCCCGCCCTCACCGAGGTGGTGGAGAACGCGGTCATCGGGCTGCTGGACCTCATGCCCGATACCCCGCCCCACATCACCGAGTCCACGGACACTCCCGGCTGACCTTCCGCGGGTAACCTCTCCCCGTGCTCACCGACCGCGCCACCCGCCACGACGCCGGGGGATCCCCCCTTCGCCCCGCGCTCACCCTCCCCGTGACCGGGGGCCGGCGATGAGCGGCGGCCTCTTCGCGCTCCTCGACGACATCGCGGCGATGGCGCGCCTCGCCGCCGCGAGCGTCGACGACGTCGCGGCCGCCGCGGGGCGGGCCAGCGCGAAGTCGGCCGGTGTCGTCGTCGACGACACCGCGGTGACGCCGCAGTACCTCGAGGGCGTCGACCCGAGCCGAGAGCTCCCGATGATCAAGAAGATCGCCACGGGCTCGCTGCGCAACAAGCTGCTCTTCATCCTGCCGGCGGCGCTGCTGCTCAGCCAGTTCCTGCCGTGGATCGTCACCCCGATCCTCATGCTCGGCGGCTCGTACCTCTGCTACGAGGGCGCCCACAAGGTGTGGGGCAAGATCCTCGGCCACGAGGACCACCACGCACCGGTCGCCGCATCGGAGGGCGAGGACGCCGCCGCGCAGGAGGAGAAGGTCACCTCCAACGCGATCCGCACCGACTTCATCCTCTCCGCCGAGATCATGGTCATCGCGCTCAAGGAGGTCGCCGCCGAGGGCTTCGTCGCGCGCGCGGTCATCCTCACCGTCGTCGCGATCCTCATCACCCTCGTCGTCTACGGCGTCGTCGCGCTCATCGTCAAGATGGACGACATCGGCCTCAAGCTCGCCGAGAAGCCGAGGACCGAGGGCCTGGGCCGGGGTCTCGTCAAGGCGATGCCGAAGGTCCTCGCGGCCATCTCGGTCATCGGCACCGTCGCGATGATCTGGGTCGGCGGGCACATCATCCTCGTCGGTCTCGAGGAGACCCACTGGCTGCCGCAGCCCTACGAGTGGGTCCATCACGTCGAGGAGCAGGTCGCCGCCGCGACCGGCGCCGTCGGAGGCGCGCTCGGGTGGCTCACGAACACCTTCTTCTCCTTCGTCGCCGGCCTGCTCTGGGGCAGCGTCATCGTCGGGGTCGTCTCGCTCCTGCCCTTCGGGAAGAAGGGCGGCGGCCACGGCGAGGGCCACGGTGACGGTCCGGCGGACGGGCGCGGTGACGCGGCCGCCGCCCCGACCGCGGCGCACTGACCCGCACGCCTCGTACACTGGGGCTGCCGGCGTGGGTGATGACCCCGAGGGTCCAGAAGGACGACGCCGGGTCGCGAAACTTCGCCCACCTGTGAACCCCACTCTCTAGGAGCACACGCGTGTCCTTCGACTACAAGGTCGCCGACCTGGGCCTCGCCGAGGCCGGCCGCCACCAGATCCGTCTCGCCGAGCACGAGATGCCCGGTCTCATGTCCCTGCGCGAGGAGTACGGCGAGAGCCAGCCCCTCAAGGGCGCCCGGATCGCCGGCTCGCTGCACATGACCGTGCAGACCGCCGTCCTCATCGAGACCCTCACCGCGCTCGGCGCAGAGGTCCGCTGGGCCAGCTGCAACATCTACTCCACCCAGGACGAGGCGGCCGCCGCGATCGTCGTCGGTCAGGGCACCCCCGAGGACCCCCAGGGTGTCCCGGTCTTCGCCTGGAAGGGCGAGACCCTCGAGGAGTACTGGGACTGCACCGAGCAGATCCTCACCTGGCCCGAGTCCGGCGCCGAGAGTGGCCCGAACATGATCCTCGACGACGGCGGCGACGCGACGATGCTCGTCCTCAAGGGCCGTCAGTGGGAGGAGGCGGGCCAGGTCCCGCCGACGACCGAGGAGGACTCCGAGGAGCTCAGTGTCTTCAAGGCGCTCGTCCGCCGGACGATGGAGGCCGACCCGACGAGGTGGACCGAGGTGAGCAAGGGCATCAAGGGCGTCACCGAGGAGACCACCACGGGCGTCCACCGCCTCTACCAGCTCGCCGAGGCGGGCGAGCTGATCTTCCCGGCGATCAACGTCAACGACTCCGTCACCAAGTCCAAGTTCGACAACAAGTACGGCATCCGGCACAGCCTCGTCGACGGCCTGAACCGGGCCACCGACGTCCTCATCGGCGGCAAGGTCGCCGTGGTCTGCGGCTACGGCGACGTCGGCAAGGGCAGCGCCGAGAGCCTCCGCGGCCAGGGCGCCCGCGTCATCGTCACCGAGGTCGACCCCATCTGCGCGCTCCAGGCCGCGATGGACGGCTACCAGGTCGCGCGGCTCGACTCCGTCGCCGACCAGGCGGACATCTTCGTCACGACGACCGGCTGCTACGACGTCATCACCGCCGAGCACATGGCGGCGATGAAGGACAAGGCGATCGTCGCCAACGTCGGTCACTTCGACAACGAGATCGACATGGCCGGGCTGGCCCGGGTCGAGGGCATCACCAAGACCGAGATCAAGCCGCAGGTCCACGAGTGGACCTTTGCCGACGGGCACTCGATCATCGTGCTGTCCGAGGGCCGCCTCATGAACCTCGGCAACGCCACCGGCCACCCGAGCTTCGTCATGAGCAACTCCTTCGCGAACCAGACGATCGCGCAGATCGAGCTCTTCACGAAGACCAGCGAGTACGACAACGAGGTCTACACCCTGCCCAAGCACCTCGACGAGAAGGTCGCGCGCCTGCACCTCGACGCCCTCGGGGTCGAGCTCACCGAGCTGACCAAGGGCCAGGCCGAGTACCTCGGCGTCGACGTGGCGGGCCCGTACAAGCCGGAGCACTACCGGTACTGACGGACACCCGTCGTCGAGGGACGAAGGGGGATCCCCCCTTCGTCCCTCGCGGCACCTGTCGCACGCGGCGGGCCTGGAGGCCCAGACCGGCCGCATGTGCGACCATGGCGAGGCGCAGCGAGACGTACCACCCAGGAGGGACCGCACGTGAAGGGACGTGTCCTCGTCGTCGACGACGACCAGGCGCTGGCCGAGATGCTCGGGATCGTCCTCCAGAAGGAGGGTCTCGAGGTGAGCCACGTCGCCGACGGGTCGCGGGCGGTCGACGCCTTCCGCGAGACCCGGCCCGACCTCGTGCTCCTCGACGTCATGCTCCCGGGCATGGACGGCATCGAGATCTGCCGGCGCATCCGCCAGGAGTCCGGCGTCCCGATCGTCATGCTCACCGCGCGCACCGACACGGTCGACGTCGTCGTGGGTCTGGAGTCCGGCGCCGACGACTACGTCGTCAAGCCCTTCAAGCCGCAGGAGCTCATCGCCCGGCTGCGCGCCCGGCTGCGCCGCGGCGACGAGCCGGAGCCCGAGCGGCTGCAGATCGGTGACCTCACCATCGACGTCGCGGGCCACTCCGTGAAGCGCGGCGACACCCAGCTCTCGCTGACCCCCCTCGAGTTCGACCTCCTCGTCGCCCTGGCCCGCAAGCCCTGGCAGGTCTTCGCCCGCGAGGTCCTCCTCGAGCAGGTGTGGGGCTACCGGCACGCCGGCGACACCCGGCTCGTCAACGTGCACGTCCAGCGGCTGCGCAGCAAGATCGAGCTCGACCCCGAGAACCCGCAGATCGTCGTGACGGTCCGGGGCGTCGGGTACAAGGCCGGCCCGGCCTGAGGATGTCCGCCCGGCCGGACACCGTCGCGCCGGGTCCGCTCGCCCTGCCGACCCGGATCCTGCGCCAGCTCATCGGCAGGTGGCGCCGCAGCCTGCAGCTGAGGGTCGTGTCCATGACCCTGGTGCTCGGTCTCATCACCGTCTCGATCATCAGCGTGGCGATGTACCGCTCGATCGCTGAGGGTCTCGTCTCCGACCGGGTCACGACCTCGCAGACCGTCGCCCGACAGCTGACGAACGACGCCCAGGAGGCGCTCGACCAGACCGACCAGACCGAGACCCCGGCGAAGCTGTCGCAGGCGGTCAACGACATCGTGAACTCCACGCTGGCGCCCCCGGCCGACGACCGGTCGCGGTACTTCGTGCTCACGCGCTCGCAGGGCAACGAGGAGCCGGGACCGCCGCTGGAGACCCGCTTCATCAAGGGCAGCGGCATCGACCTCAGCGACATCCCGGCGGAGCTGCAGCAGGCGGTGGGGGCCGACCCCGAGCGCCAGCAGACGACGACCATCGAGGTGGTGCGCAACGGCACCGAGGCGCCCGACGTCACCGGTAGCGCCTCCGAGGAGACCGTCACCGCGGTCGTCGTCGGGTCGCAGATCACCGTCCCCACGGCCGGTGCCTACGACGTCTACCTCGTCTTCCCGATGGACCGGGAGGAGCGCACGCTCGGGACGATCTCGCGCTCCTTCATCCTCGGCGCGCTCTCGCTGCTCATCCTCGTCTCGGGCGTGGCCTTCGTCGTCACGAGGCAGGTGGTCACCCCGGTGCGTCGCGCGGCCGCGGTCGCCGAGCGACTGTCCTCCGGCCACCTCAACGAGCGCATGTCGGCCCGGGGCCACGACGACCTCGCCCAGCTCGGCAGGTCGTTCAACGACATGGCCGACAGCCTCCAGGCGCAGATCCGCCAGCTCGAAGGCCTCTCGCGGGTGCAGCAGCGCTTCGTCTCGGACGTCTCGCACGAGCTGCGGACCCCGCTGACGACGATCACCATGGCCGCCGACGTCCTCATGGCGAGCAAGGACGAGCTCGACCCCGTCGCGGCGCGCTCGGCGGAGCTGCTCGTCGCCGAGCTCGAGCGCTTCGAGGCCCTCCTCGCGGACCTCCTCGAGATCAGCCGGCACGACGCGGGAGCGGCGGTGCTCGACCTCGAGCCGACCGACCTCAACGCGGTCGTCGACCGGGCCATCGCCTCGGCCGAGCCCATCGCGCAGGTCCGTGGGTCGACGGTCTCGGTCGAGCGTACGAGCCTGACGGCCATCGCTGAGATCGACAGTCGGCGGATCGAGCGGATCCTGCGCAACCTCGTCGTCAACGCGATCGAGCACGGGGAGGGGAAACCGGTCGTCGTCCACGTCGGGGAGAACGCCGACGCGGTCTCCGTCGTCGTCGAGGACCACGGCGTCGGGCTCCGGTCCGGGGAGGCCTCGCTCGTCTTCAACCGCTTCTGGCGCGCGGACCCCGCGCGGGCCCGGACGACCGGGGGGACGGGCCTGGGCCTGGCGATCTCGCTCGAGGACGCCCGCCTGCACCACGGCTGGCTCCAGGCCTGGGGTGAGCCGGGAGAGGGGTCACGCTTCCGGCTCACCCTGCCCAAGAACCCCAACGGGCAGATCACGGCGGCCGCGCTGCCCCTCACCCCGACGGAGGTCCTCGAGGCCTCGCCCCGCGGGGCAGGGGAGGACGCATGAGCGGCGGCGGGCGCACCTGGTCGACATCGGCGGTCACGCGGCGCGCGGCCCTCGGCGTCATGAGCCTCGGGGTCCTCGGCGCCTGCGGCCTGACGGTCGACGAGACCGTCCGGCCCGGCCTGGATGTCGAGGTGCCCCAGGACGAGGGGATCCAGTACCAGCCCGAGGGTCCCCGTGCGGGCATGACCCCCGAGGACATCGTCCGGGGATTCCTCCGGGCCGGTGCGGCGACCGGCAACGGGCTGTCGGTGGCCCGCAGCTACCTCACCGACGAGGCGAGCCGCGCGTGGCGGCCCGACGACGCCCAGACGATCGTCCACTCGGACGAAGGGGTGGTCCTCCGGGACGAGGACGGGTCCCTGGAGGTCTCGGCGCGGGTCGTGGCCCGGATCGACACCGACGCCCGTCTCAGCCTCTCCCGCTCGACCGACGGGGCGAGCGTCGCGTTCGGCATGTCGCAGGTGGCCGGGGAGTGGCGCATCGCGGAGGTGCAGGAGGGCTTCGGCCGGCTCCTCCCGCTCTCTCGGGTCGACCAGATGTACCGCCGGTACCGGGTGCACTACACGGCGATCGGGTGGAACCGGCTCGTGCCGGACCTGCGTTGGATCCCCAGCGACCAGGAGGCCACCCGGCTCGTCCGGACCCAGCTCGGGCGGGTGCCCGACCATCTCGACGGTGCCGTGCAGACCGACGAGACCGCGGAGCTGCGCTTCGACGCCGTGCCGGTCATCTCCGGGGTCGCGCAGGTCGACCTCAAGCGTGGCCTGTCCGCCGACCCCACACTGCGGCGCAACCTCGCGGCTCAGCTCGTCGCCTCCCTCGTGCAGCTGCCGACGGTCTCCGAGGTGGCAATGAGCATCAACGGCTCGCGGGTGGACATCGAGGGCGTCGACCCGCCGTGGACGAGCCCCTCGCAGTTCGGGTTCATCGAGGCGCGCGCACCCGAGGAGCAGTCAGCCGTGGTCCGGGACGGCCGACGTCTCGTCCGCGTCTCGTTGGCCGACGTCACCTCGGTGACGCCAGAGGGCGTCGCTGCCCTGGACACCCCCTTCGCCGACGTCCCGGCCGACTGGAACCGGCTCGCCGTGAGCCTCGACGGCAAGGAGGTCGCGGGGGTGCGCTCCTCGGGGCTCGAGCTCGTGCGATGGCGCGACGACGGGCGGGCCATCCCCGTCGAGCAGTTCGGGAGGCAGATGACCAAGCCGGTCTACGACGCGTCGGGAGTGCTCTGGGTCGGGGGCGTGGGCTCCGAGGCCGGCGACCGGCTGTGGGCGATCAACTCCTCGCTCGACGCGGGGGACGCGGAGGCCGGCCCGACGAAGGTCCCCGCTCTCTGGCTCTCGGGTCGTCGGCCCCGATCGCTCTCGCTGAGCCCGGACAGCGCCTGCATCGCGGTGATCTCCTCCGAGGAGGACGGGAAGGACGTGCAGATCCAGGTGAGCGGTGTCGCCCGTCAGCCGAACGGGCTGCCGACCGGTACCGCCACCCGCGCCCTGCGCGTCGCTGCCGTCATCGAGGACGCGATCGACCTCGCCTGGATCACCCCGACGACGCTCGCCGTGCTCGGCCGCCGGCCCACCGACCAGGAGATCCGCCCGCTCGTCGTCGAGGTGGGCGGGCTCATCTCGGCGCTTGCGCCCGTCCGGGGCGCACGGTCCATCGCGACCACCGGCGGTGTGCGCGACCTCCTCGTGAGCGCGTCGGCGGGCGCCTACGTCCGCACCGGAGCCAGCTGGAGCAAGCTCTCCAGCCCCGGGGCGGTCGTCGTCCCGTCGGCCTGACCCTGGGCCCACAGCCCGGTCCCCAGCGGTCCCTCCGTCCACAGGACGGCTCGCTCACAGCTACCGGTGAGGGGGCGAGCGGGACGCTGCGGTCATGAGGGACCTGCTGCGCTCGGTGATCGATCTCGCCCTGCCCAGCACCTGCGGCGGGTGCCGCGAGCCCGGGACGTCGCTGTGCGCCGCGTGCTCCGGGGCCCTCGCCGGTGCCGCCCGGCCGGCGATCCCGTGCCCACTCCCTGCGGGGTGGCCGCAGTCCTGGGCCGGGGGTGCCTACGCGGGTCCGGCCGCTGCCCTCCTGCGGGCCTACAAGGACGCCGACCGTCGCGACCTCGCGCCCGCGCTGGGCGCCTGTCTGGCCCGGGCCGTCGACGCGACCCTCGGCGCAGATGCCCTCGCGGCCCGGGCGGCCGCGGCGGGGCACCTCGTCGTCGTCCCGGTGCCGAGCGGCCGCCGGACCACCCGGCGCCGCGGAGACCGCCCGGTGCATGCCCTGGCACGGTCCGCGCTCACCGGCCTGGACCCCCGAGAGGCACCTCTCGTCGACGCGCTGAGGCAGGTGCGGGTGGTGGCCGACCAGGCAGGTCTGGGGGCCGACGACCGACGCGCCAACCTCGCCTCCGCGATGGCGGTACCCCGCTCGGCCCGGCACCGGGTGAGCGGGGCGGTGTGCCTCGTCGTCGACGACGTCATCACCTCGGGCAGCACCGTGGTCGAGGCCTGCCGCGCCCTGCGCAGCGCCGGGGCGGTGCACGTCGTGGCCGCCAGCGCCCTGGTGACCCCTCGCCGAGGGGGCCGTGAGCGCCACCCCTACCCCGCGGGAGGATCTGCGACTAGGTTGTCGTCATGAGCCCCCAGGAGCGCGGAGTCCGCAGCCCACGGGGGCTTCCTGGGTTCTCCGGCAGGTGCGGCGTCGAGCCGCGCCGAGGGAGGTGGCCCGCGCACTCTCCGGCCTAGCGCGCCTCGTCCCGCATGCCCCCTTCGTCCCTAGGAGGATCGATGGAGATCGTCGTCACCGGACGGCACGTCACCGTTTCCGACCGTCTGCGCGAGTACGTCACCGACAAGCTGAGCAAGGTCAGTCAGCTCGAGCCGCGGATGCAGCGCGTGGAGGTGCTCGTGAGCCACGAGACCAACCCGCGGCAGGCCAAGACCTCGGAGCGGGTGGAGATCACCTGCCGCTCCAAGGGCCCGGTCATCCGGGCCGAGGCGCGGCACGACGACCGGCAGGCAGCGGTCGACCTCGCGACGGACAAGCTGCTCGAGCGGCTGCGTCGGGCGCACGACAAGCGCAAGGTCCACCGGGGCCGCAAGTCGCCGGTCTCCGTGGCCGAGGCGACCGCGGCGCTGCAGGCACCTCTCGTGGTCGAGACGGAGGCGAGCGACGACGACACGCCGGACCTCTTCGGTGCGGTGGGCAACAGCCCGATCGAGGTGCGGGAGAAGGTGCACCTCAGCGCGCCGATGACCCTCGAGGACGCGCTGCGTGAGATGGAGCTCGTCGGGCACGACTTCTACCTCTTCCACGACAGCGAGACCGACATGGCGAGCGTGGTCTACCGACGCCGCGGCTGGTCCTACGGCGTGCTCCGCCTCGAGAGCGAGGACGAGGCGCCGGCGGCGACCGGCAGCGAGGGCTGACCGCGACCGCGTGGAGGACCGGGGCGGGGCCCTTCGCCCGCCCCGGTCCTGCATGATGCGGGCATGACGAGCACGCCGACCGCCCGCCTCCTGCTGGCGTGCAGCGACCCGATCTACCGCCTCGGCATGCGCAGCGTGCTGGAGCGTGCCGGGTCTGTGATCGTCGCGGAGGCCGCCGGCCTCGCCGACGTCGTCCGGCTCGTCGGTGAGACGGCGCCCGACGCGGTCGTCTCCGCCCACCTCGAGGGTGTGGCGCCGGGGTCGCTCGTCGACACCCTGCGACGGGAGGGGACCGAGATCGCCGTGCTCTCGGTGCCCGACAGGTGCTCACCCGAGCAGCTGGTCGCCCTCGTCCCCGGTCCCCGCCGCCGGGGGCGGCACCCCCGCACCCGAGACCGGAGCCTGACGGCTCGGGAGCGCCAGGTGCTCGTCCTGCTGGCCCAGGGGCGCCGCAACCGCGAGATCGCCGAGGAGCTCTTCATCGCGGAGAACACGGTGAAGAACCACGTCCGGAGCATCCTCGACAAGCTCGTTGTCGGCTCGCGCGTCGAGGCGGCCACCTTCGCCCTGCGCCACGGGGTCGTCGAGGACGACCGATGAGCCCGGCGGTCCGCCGCATCGGGCGTCCGGCCGCCCGACGCATCGCGCTCGCCGCACAGGGCCTCGCCGCGCCGCGGCCTCACCGCCCGGTGACCGCCCGGGACCTGGGCCGGGTCCTCGACCAGGTCGCTCTCGTGCAGATCGACAGCGTCAACGTGCTCACCCGCAGCCACTACCTGCCCTTCTTCAGCCGGCTCGGCCCGTACGACACCGCACTGCTCGACCGCATGCGGGACCGGGCCCCACGTCGCATGGTCGAGTACTGGGCGCACGAGGCGAGCCTCATGCCACCGCAGACCTGGCCGCTCATGGAGCACCCGAGGATGCGGCGTGGCGAGGACGACGCCTGGGGAGGCATGCGGCGCGTCGCCCGCGAGCACCCGGCGCTCGTCGCGGCCGTGCTCGCCGAGGTCGAGGGGGGCGCGCCGCGCACGGCCCGCCAGATCGAGACCGCGATCGAGCATGACGCGCCTCGCACCTCGGAGCACTGGGGGTGGAACTGGTCGCTCGTGAAGAACGCCCTCGAGCACCTCTTCTGGACCGGGCAGGTCTCCAGCGCGGGCCGGACCTCGCAGTTCGAGCGCCGCTACGCCTCCCCCGCCCGGGTCGTCCCGCCGGCGCACGCCGGGCCGTGGCTGGACCGCGACGCCAGACCCTCGGCCGAGCAGGCGTACCTCGAGCTCGTGCGGATCTCGACACGCGCCCTCGGCGTGGCCGACGTCGCGAGCATCGCCGACTACTTCCGCATCAAGACCTCGCACACGCGGCGCGCCCTGGAGGAGCTCGTCGCCACCGGCGAGGTCGAGGTCGTCGAGGTCGAGGGCCTGCGCGCGCCGGCCTACCTCCATGCCGAGGCTCGGCGGCCCCGCAGCATCGGCGCGCGGGCCCTGCTGTCGCCCTTCGACTCCGCTGTCTGGCACCGTCCGCGGCTCGAGCAGCTCTTCGACTTCCGGTACCGGCTGGAGATCTACGTCCCCGCGCCGCAGCGGGTCCACGGCTACTACGTCCTGCCCTTCCTCCTCGATGACGAGCTGATCGGCCGGGTCGACCTCAAGGCCGACCGCGCCCCCGGCGTGCTGCGCGTGCAGCAGCTCACCTGGGAGCCGGGCCGCGGGGGCGCGCAGGACCGTGCCGAGCTCGACACGGAGCTCGACGCGATGGCTCGGTGGCTGGCTCTCGCGGACGTCACCGGACGGGCCGGTCAGGACCCGTCGACGAGCTCCCAGTAGAGGGCGTCGCCGTACGTGCCGTCGGGCAGGGCGTCCACGGCGTGCTCGCGGCCGTACTCGACGAAGCCCGCTCGTCGGAGGACGGCGTTGCTCGCCTCGTTGTCCGCGGCCGTCTCGGCGACGAGCCGACGCACGCCAAGTCCGCCCTCAGCGGCAGGCCTCAGGGCGTGCGCGACGGCCAGCCGGGCAGCCTCGCTGGCCATCCCTCGGCCACGCGCGCTCGGCGTGAGCTGATACCCGATCTCAGCGACATCGCTGCCGTCGAGCGTCCCACCGCGGACGAAGACGTCCAGGTCGCCGAGCGCTTGGTCAGTCTCGCGGTCGGCGATGCACCAGTCGACGGCGACGCCTGCGGCGACAGTGCTGCGTCGCCGCTCGAGCCACACAGGGAAGTCGGCCGACGTCATCGACGGAGCGCCGTCGTCGTCGCCCAGCCAGTGCGGCGGGTCGTTCCGTGGCAGCAGCGCCGCACCGTCGTCGTCACGCCACGGCCGCAGCCGCACCCGTTCGCCCTCGATGACCGGGGCGACGTGCCACGGGGTCTGCGGCTCCATGGGCTGCCCGGGCAGCAGTGACGCGACCCACGCATCCTCGGCACCGTCGCGACCCTTGACGAAGCGGGGGAGCGTGCCGTGGAACGTCATGCCCGTCTTCCACGCCACTCGCCGCGAGGCCCAGTTGCCGACGCCCGCGTACCAATACACGCTCGGGGCGCCCTGCTCGAACGCCCATGCGACCGCGAGCCGCAGCGCGGCGGTCATGACCCCGCGGCCCCGGGCGGCGGGGTGGGTCGCGAAGCCGACCTCCCACGACGAACCGCGCTGGGAGGGGCGGACATCGATGAGACCGGCGAAGGCGATCGGGCCGGGGTCGCCGGTGACCTCGATGACGAAGGTCTTTTCGCCGTCGTCCTCCCAGCCCGCCCGGATGACCCCGAAGAACTCGCGCGCGTCCTCGATGTCGTAGGGGGAGGGGACCGTCGTCCATCGCACCGTCTCGGGGTCGACGCTCTGCTCGACGGAGGCGGGCAGGTCGGCCTCGGTCATCGCGCGCAGGGTCACGGTGCCGTCGGTGAGCCGGGGGACGTCGTCGGGGTAGCGGGAGGTCACCGGACCACTGTCCTCGGTGGGGCAGGCCGGGTGCAAAGGGGTTTCGACGACGCGCGCCCCGACCGAGGGGACGAAGGGGGGAACGCCGGCGTCACTCCCTTCGTTGGGTGCCGTGGGTGGCGAGCGACTAGCCTGGCGGAGTTCTACGGATCCCCGCGGCCGGGCCAGCCTCGCCGCGGGCATCGTGCCGTCGTCAGGAGAGAAGTACCCGTGAAGATCGTCGAGAAGCTGCTGCGTGCCGGTGAGGGACGCGTCGTCAAGCGGCTGGAGGGCATCGCTGCTCAGGTCAACGCGATCGAGGAGGACTTCGAGAAGCTCACCGACGCGGAGCTGCGGGCCGAGACCGACGTCTTCCGCAAGCGCCTGGCGGACGGCGAGACGCTCGACGACATCCTCCCAGAGGCCTTCGCCGCCGTCCGTGAGGCGTCGCGGCGCACGCTCGGCAAGCGGCACTTCGACGTCCAGCTCATGGGTGGGGCGGCCCTGCACCTGGGCAATGTCGCCGAGATGAAGACCGGTGAGGGCAAGACCCTCGTCGCGACCCTGCCGAGCTACCTCAACGCGCTCGAGGGCAAGGGCGTGCACGTCATCACGGTCAACGACTACCTCGCCGAGTACCAGGCCGAGCTCATGGGCCGCGTGCACCGGGCGCTGGGCCTGGAGACCGGCTGCATCCTCGCGAGCATGACGCCGGAGCAGCGCCGGGCGGAGTACGCCAAGGACATCACCTACGGCACGAACAACGAGTTCGGCTTCGACTACCTGCGCGACAACATGGCGTGGAAGACCGACGACCTCGTCCAGCGCGGCCACAACTTCTGCATCGTCGACGAGGTCGACTCGATCCTCATCGACGAGGCGCGCACGCCGCTCATCATCTCGGGTCCGGCCGACCAGCCGACGAAGTGGTACGTGGAGTTCGCCAAGCTCGTGAAGCGTCTCGAGAAGGGCACCGCCGCGGACACCCTCAGGGGCATCGCGGCGACCGGTGACTACGAGGTCGACGAGAAGAAGCGCACCGTCGGCGTGCTCGAGCCGGGCATCGAGAAGATCGAGGACTTCCTCGGCATCGACAACCTCTACGAGAGCGTCAACACCCCGCTCATCGGCTACCTCAACAACGCGATCAAGGCCAAGGAGCTCTTCCAGCGCGACAAGGACTACGTCGTCATGGACGGCGAGGTCCTCATCGTCGACGAGCACACGGGCCGCATCCTCAAGGGCCGCCGCTACAACGAGGGCATGCACCAGGCGATCGAGGCCAAGGAGGGGGTGGAGATCAAGAACGAGAACCAGACGCTGGCGACGATCACCCTCCAGAACTACTTCCGCCTCTACGACAAGCTCTCGGGCATGACGGGTACGGCCCAGACCGAGGCGGCCGAGCTGCACTCGATCTACAAGCTCGGTGTGGTGCCGATCCGCACGAACCGGCCGATGATCCGCATCGACCAGCCGGACCTGGTCTACCGGACCGAGGAGGCGAAGTTCCGCGCCGTCGTCGAGGACATCGCCGAGCGGCACGAGCACGGCCAGCCGGTCCTCGTCGGCACGACGAGCGTGGAGAAGAGCGAGTACCTCTCGGACCTGCTGGGCAAGCGCGGCATCAAGCACGAGGTGCTCAACGCCAAGCACCACGAGCGGGAGGCGGCGATCGTCGCGGACGCGGGCCGCAAGGGCGCCGTGACCGTCGCGACGAACATGGCCGGTCGAGGCACCGACATCATGCTCGGCGGCAACCCCGAGTTCCGCGCCGTGGCGGAGCTGCGCCGTCGTGGGCTGGACCCGGAGGAGACCCCGGAGGAGTACGAGGCCGCGTGGGACGAGGCGCTCGCGCAGGCGGAGAAGGCGGTGGCGACCGAGCACGAGGAGGTCACCGCGCTCGGTGGCCTGTACGTCCTCGGCACGGAGCGGCACGAGTCGCGCCGCATCGACAACCAGCTGCGTGGACGCTCCGGTCGTCAGGGTGACCCGGGCGAGTCCCGCTTCTACCTCTCGCTGCAGGACACGCTCATGCGGCTCTTCAACGCCGGCTTCGTCGACCGGGTGATGTCGACGGCCAAGCTCGACGACGACACCCCGATCGAGGGCAAGCTGCTCTCGCGCTCGATCGAGTCGGCGCAGAGCCAGCTCGAGGGGCAGAACTTCGAGACCCGCAAGAACGTGCTCAAGTACGACGACGTGCTCAACCGCCAGCGCACCGTCGTCTACGACGAGCGGCGCCGGGTGCTCGAGGGGGAGAACCTCGAGGAGCAGGTGCGCCACTTCATGACCGATGTCGCGGGCGGCTACGTCGACGCGGAGACGAGTGCGGGCTTCAGCGAGGACTGGGACCTCGACCGGCTCTTCACGGCGCTCGGCGCGGTCTACCCGATCTCCTTCACCAAGGACGAGCTCGTCGCCCGGGCCGGTGGCCTGACCCAGCTCAACGCGACGAACCTGCGCGAGGAGGTCGTCACGGACATCCACGAGGCCTACGACCGTCGCGAGTCCGAGCTCGGCGAGCCGGTGGCCCGCGAGCTGGAGCGCCGGGTCGTGCTGTCGGTCCTGGACCGCAAGTGGCGCGAGCACCTCTACGAGATGGACTACCTCAAGGAGGGCATCGGCCTGCGGGCGATGGCCCAGCGCGACCCGCTCGTCGAGTACCAGCGCGAGGGATTCCAGCTCTTCGAGGCGATGAACGAGGCGATCAAGGAGGAGAGCGTCGGCTACCTCTTCAACACCGACGTCGAGGTTGAGGCGGCGCCGCAGTCGACGACGAGGCCGATGACGATGGACGAGCTGCTCGGCGGCGGGGCCGCCGGCGAGGAGTCGCGTCCGGCGATCCGGGCGAAGGGCCTCAAGGACGAGCCGGAGCAGCAGCGGCTGCACTACTCGGCACCGTCGGAGGACGGCGGCGTGGAGGAGCGGGACGAAGGGGGATCCGTCACGGCGCGGACGACCCGTCAGGAGCGTCGCGCGGCTGCCCGGAAGGCCAAGAAGAAGAAGTAGCCGTACCCCGGGGGAAGCACCTCGCTCCCTCGAGGGATCAGGCGACCTCGAGCGCCGTGACGACCCACCGGCCGTCCCTGCCCTCGAGACGCAGGGCCAGAGCGCGGATCCGTCGGCCGTCAAGGACGACGAGGCTGGCCTCGGCGACGTCGTCGCGGGGATGGCACACGCGTGCGGTGCGGACCCGGACCAGACGGTTGATGCCGTGGCCCTGCCGCATCTGGTGGCCGGCCCGTCGTGCGGCCAGGGCGCCCCGTCGGGCGACGGCGGTGTAGACCTCGTCCGAGGTCCAGCGCAGGACCTGAGCCGGTGGCCGCGCACCGTGCATGATCTCGACGAGCGCCTGTCCGAGCCGGGCCGCCCATGGGGCGGGGTCGGGGAGGTCGTCGTGGACCGTCGGCTGGACGCCGAACATCTCCTCGTCGGTCGCGGCCCGGAAGTCGACGGCGAGGACGTCCTGGACGTACGGCGCCGGGGCAGGGGTGCTCCAGCTGCCGTCGTGGTGCGTGGGCAGCGGGACCGCGACCGGCCGTGCGGACGGTGCCGGGGCGATGCGGATCGGCGGGGTGGCCACGGTGGTGCCCTCGCTGCTCACGGGTGCTCGCTCGGGGCGACAAGCGTGATACCGGGCTGGATGAGGTCGGGGTCACGACCGATGACGGCACGGTTGGCGTGATGCCAGGCGGGGATCGCGGCGGCGATGGTCGCAGGTGTCGCCTGGGCCCCGAGGTGTCGTCCGACGATGTCCCAGAGGCAGTCACCTCGCCGGACGACGTACCCGTCCTCAGCGGCGTACCGGGCGCGGCTGCCGATGACCTCGAGCGCGGGCCGGCGGACCGGCCGAGGTGCGGCGGGGACCCACCCTGGCGTGGGGGGCACCGGTGTCGCATGGGGAGTTCGCCCGCCGGACGCCGGTGACCAGACCGGGCTCGGCGGCGAGCCGCGGCCCGGCTCTGCCGCCGACGAGGTAGCCGTCGTCCTCCCCGCCGGCTCTCCGAAGCCAGGCTGCGGGGCTGCGCTGTCACCCGGCGTCCCCCGCTCCGGCGCCACCACGGCCGCGGTCGCGGTCGAGGCCCCGGGTAGGACGGTCGCCGCGCTCGCGGTGCTCACCGTGATCGTCAGGAGCTGACGCATCAGTGCGGGGGTCACGGCACCGGCCAGCCGGCCGAGAGCGGTGCCGGCGCGGCCGGGGAGGTGCGCGGCGAGGTGCAGCAGCGCCGAGATCGCGAGCCAGGCGGAGCACCCGGCAGCAGCCAGGGCCACGGCGGCGACGACTGCGGTGGCGGGGTCGCCGGTCTGTGCTGACAGGGCCCGGGCGGCAGCCCACCCGAGGGCCGCCGTCAGGAGCGTCGCGGTCAGACCGAGGGCGGCGGTGTCCCTGGCCTGCGTCGTCACCTGAGCGCTCATGTCCTTGCTCCCTAGGATGCGTATGATGCCGTTTGATGTCATTTGATGCTGGAAGACATCAAACAGCATCACACGACATCGGGCAACAGATCGGCGTCCGTGAGCGCCAGGGGCGAGGATGGCGCCATGAGATGGGACCGGCTCTTCGACGATCTCGAGGCGCAGCTCGCCGCGCAGGAGCGGCTCGAGCTTGATGCCGAGGTGTCCGAGCGCACGCGTCTCGAGCGGGCGAAGGTCGGCCTCCCCGAGCGGCTCGCGGGCGCTGTCGGCGAGCACGTCGCTGTGCATCTCGCGGGCGGCCGCCGCGTCGAGGGCGCGATCAGCGACGTGGGGTCAGGATGGTTCGTGGTCGACGAGCACAGCCGGGCGGTGCTCGTGCCGACGCACGCGGTGCTCTCCCTCACCGGGCTGTCGCAGCGTCCTCGCGGCGCTCCGGGGGCGCGGCGCCTGGAGCTGGGGTACGCGTTGCGGGCCATCAGTCGTGACCGGCGGGCCGTGCACGTCCACGACGTCTGTGGCGGACTGGTCATCGGGACCATCGACGCTGTCGGGGCTGACGTCTTCGACATCAGCGAGCATGCGTCCGACGAACCGCGACGCGCGGGCAACGTCCGCGCGCGGCGCACCGTCCCCTTCGTCGCGGTGTCGGCCGTCGCCTCGGCGAAGTGACCCGTCGGTCCGGGACCCGGCTCTCAGCGGGGGAACCAGGTCACCCGTCGCGCTGGGCCTGCACGAACGCCTGGGTCTGGGAGTACATGCGCGCGATGTAGTCGTCGAGCTCGGTCAGCTCGACCCGCCACTGGCCCCGACCGCCGACCTTGATGGCCGGCAGCTCGCCGCTCCGGACGAGGGCGTACGCCTGCGCCGCGGAGATACCGAGGATCTCGGAGACCTCGGTGAGGGGGATGAATCGTCTGGCCATGACCTCACGCATCGTCGTCGGGTGCACGCAGAGGTGCGCGTCGCACCAGTGTGCCAGCCGTCGGCGGCCGGACGACCGGCCTGTGGACGACCGACGGGCGGGCGCGGCCCTCCTGGGTGATGATGACCGCAGTGTCCAGACAGAGCACCGCTGTGCGGGGTACCAAGGGGGAGCACGTGACGACCGACCTGCCCAAGCCGACCGCCCGTCGCCTGACGGCACCCAGCTGGCGGGACAGCCGGCTGCTCGTCGGGGTCCTGCTCATCCTTGCGTCCGTCGTCCTCGGTGCCACCGCGATCGGTGCGGCCGACGACCGGGTGGGGGTGTGGGCCGCGGGTGGCGACATGACTCCGGGAGACCCGGTGCGAGAGGCCGACCTCGTCCGGGTGCAGGTCCAGCTGGGCGACCAGGCCGACGGATATCTCCTCGTCGGCCACGACCTCCCGCAGGACGCCACGCTCGACCGTCACGTCGGCGCGGGGGAGCTCGTCCCGCGTGCTGCCCTCGTGCCTCCCGGCGATCTGGAGGTCCGTCCGACGACCATCACCGTCGACCCGGGCGACCTCACGCACCTCGCGAAGGGGACCCGCGTCGCGATCTACGCAGCACCGGCGCTGACCTCTCAGCAGAAGCAGGAGGGCGAGGGGCCGACGTACGAGAAGGTCATGGACCACGTGACCGTGCACTCCGTGCCGACACGCGGCGGCAACGTCATCGGGGGCAGCCGTGCGACCGCCACGGTCACCGTCCTCGTGCCCGAGGCCGAGGTGGCGAGCATCCTCTCGCTCGACCGGGGAGAGGAGCCCCTGCGGGTCATACCGGCCGGCGGGGCCCTGGCCGGGGCGTCGGGATGACCGAGCTCCTCGTCGCCGTCGGGCACTCCTGGGAGTCAGCCATGGCCTCCCGGCTGGGGGAGGTGCCCGGACTGAGTGTCGTCCGGCGATGCCCTGATCTCGCCGACCTTCTCGGCGCTGCCGCCGCGGGGCACGGCGATGTCGCGATCATCGCGGCGGACGTCCGCGGGGTCGACAGGGAGGCCGTCCTGACCCTTGCCCGCACCGGGTTGAGGGTCGTCGGGGCGACCCCGGACGGGGCGGAGCACACCGAGCGGTCCCTGCGACAGATGGGCGTGGCCACCTTCGTCCACCCCGGCATGGACCCCGCCGAGCTGAGCAGCCGCATCGACGGGGAAGGAAGTCAGGACGACCCCGTGCAGCGTCTGCTCTCGGCGCAGGAGAGTGCCGCGAGCGATGCCTGCCCGGAGGTGCCGGACGAGAGCGCGACCCCCGGTGAGGGCGGGCCCGGGCGGGTCCTCGCAGTGTGGGGGCCGACGGGGGCTCCCGGACGCACCACGGTCGCGGTCAACCTGGCCGCCGAGATCGCGGCCCGGGGGACACCCGTCGTCCTCGTCGACCTCGACACGTACGGGGCGGCGGTCGCGCAGGTGCTCTCCATGCTCGACGAGGCACCGGGCATCGCGGCGGCAGCCCGGGCCTCCGAGCTGGGACGACTCGATCTCCATGCGCTCGCGGGGCTGGCACCCGAGGTCTCCCCAGGGCTGCGCGTCATCTCCGGCATCGGCAGCCCAGCGCGGTGGCCCGAGGTCCGGGCGGCCGCGGTCGAGCACGTCCTGGAGCTCTCTCGCCTCCTCGCACCGGTCGTCGTCCTCGACCTCGGCTTCTGCGTCGAGGACGACGAGGAGCTGTCCTACGACACGGCCGCGCCGCGACGCAACGCCGCGACGCTCACGGCACTGGAGCACTCCGACGAGCTGGTCGTCGTCGGGAGCGCCGACCCCGTGGGGCTGCAGCGTCTCGTGCGCGCGGTGCAGTCCTTGGCCGGCATCCCGAGCCCTGCGCCGCAGGTGGTCGTCAACCGGGTGCGCCCCGGTGCGGTCGGGCCCGACCCGCAGCGTCGGATCACCGAGTCCCTGCAGCGCTTCGCAGGCATCGATGTCGCGGCCTTCCTGCCCGACGACCCGGCGGCGCTCGATGCCGCGGTGCTCCGGGGGGCGACCCTGGCGGAGTCGGCGCCGCAGAGTCCGGTCCGCCAGGCACTCAGCCGGATGGCCGGAGTGATGACCGGCGATCCAGAGCCGACCGGGCACGCCTCGGCGCGCCGGCGTCGGCCCTTCGCCCGGACCTGAGATCGGGCCATGCGGCACTGTGAGCCGGGGCCTGATGAGAGCATGTCCGGGTGACTCAGCGCCTGTCCGCCCTCGACTCCTCCTTCCTCTACCTCGAGGACGCCAACCTGCCGATGCACGTCGGGTCGGTGATGATCTTCGAGCCTCCGGCCGACGGCTTCGACTACGACAGCCTCGTCGCGCTCATCGCCGACCGGATCGCGAGCTCGCCCCGCTACCGTCAGCGGGTGCAGAACGTGCCGATCCGGCTGGCAAACCCGGTCTGGGTCGACGACGAGGACTTCGACCTCAGCTACCACGTCCGGCGCTCGGCGCTGCCCCGTCCCGGGGATGACGACCAGCTCGAGGAGTTCGTCGCCCGGATCACCTCCCGGCCGCTCGACCGCGGCCGGCCGCTGTGGGAGGTCTACTTCGTCGAGGGGCTGACGGAGGGCCGCTTCGCCATCGTGACCAAGGCGCACCAGGCGCTCGTCGACGGCATCAACGCGGTCGACATCGGGCACCTCCTCATCGACCCCGACAGTGCGCCGACAGAGGGTTCCGCGGCGCCCGGGACCGGCTCCCCTTCGTCCGTGCGTCTCGTGACCGATGCGCTCCTCGACACTGTCCGACGCCCCGGGCAGGCCCTGGACAGCGTGCGCGGCGGCCTCAACGACGCGACCGAGGCCGGCCGTCGCATCGTCGACGTGGCTGGGGGCCTCGTGACGACGCTGGCCAAGGTCGGTGCCCGTCCGGCGCCCGAGTCGCCGCTCAAGGTCAACGTCTCCGCCGCCCGCCGCTGGCACATGGTGCGGACCGACCTCAAGGACTACCGGGCGATCCGGACGACGCTCACCCGGGGCCGCTACGTCGAGGACGTCACGATCAACGACGTCGTCCTCGCGACGATCACCGGAGCCCTGCGGACCTGGCTGCAGAGCCGCGGCGAGCACCTGTCCAGCGCGGCCACCGTCCGGGCGATGGTCCCGGTGAGCGTGTACGACGAGACGGGCGACCACTGGTCCGGGGCCCGGCTCACCGCCTGCTTCGTCGACCTGCCCGTCGGCGAGCCCAGCCCGTCCATGCGCCTGCACCAGATCGCCTTCTCCATGCGCCAGCAGATGGAGACCACGCAGGCCGTCGACGCCGCGTCGCTGTCGGCGCTCGGAGGGTTCGCGCCACCGACCCTGCACTCGCTCGGGGCACGCACGGGATCGGCGATGACCCGGCGTCTCTTCAACCTTGTCGTGACCAACGTCCCCGGCCCTCAGCAGCCCCTGTACGCCGGTGGCGCGCGACTCCTCGCGACCTACCCGGTCATGCCGCTCGGGCGGGGGCAGGCCATCGCCATCGGCCTGACCTCCTACGACGGCGGGGTCTACTTCGGCCTCAACGCCGACCGCAACGGCATGCCCGACGCGGACGTCCTCGCCCAGTCCATCGGGGAGGCGCTCGCCGAGCTGCGCAGCAGCCCGCGGGCCAAGGGCCGCCGATGAGCCGCCGCGTCTATCTCGGCCTCGTCGAGTCGGACCTCGCGGAGGTTGCCCGCTCCACGACCGTCCCGGCCGCGCTTGCCTTCGGTGTCACCGACGCCGAGCGCACGGCCCGACCGGCGGAGGACGAGGAGGATCTGGAGTTCGAGGCGATGTGCGAGGCGCTCGACGCGGCCGGGTCTCGCCGGCGCACGAAGTCGGAGCGCCGGGTGGTCGCCTCAGCCGACGTGCCATCGGCGCAGGACGGGCAGGGATGGTCGGTCGTCCTGCCTGGCACCGTGGCGCTCGAGGACGTCGTCTCCTTCCACGTGGAGGAGAGCGAGGGCACGTCGGCCGGCGAGGGCTACGACGACCTGCTCTGGTACGACGTGACGGAGCTGGCTGACCTCGTCACCCATCAGGGATGACCCAGCTGGTGCCGGGCCTGTGGGCGACGACCGGGACGAGCCGCGCGCCCTCGCTAGGCTGGCCGCACCATGGCACAGCACCCGCATCCCGATCGACTCGTCGACCTCGGCCGAGCGGCCGGTGACCTCGGTCGAGCCGCAGCCGCGACGGGCGACGAGCTGCTCGACGCGCTGACCATGGTCGGCGACCACGCGACGCAGCGGGCCGTGGACAACGCGGTGGACGTGCTGGTCGCGGCCCTGCGAGAGGTCTCCGCAGACATGGCCGAGATGGCGCTCGTCCTCGGGAGCCGCGGCTCGTCGAGCACGGTCCAGCAGCACCTCGGCGACGTGCTCCCGTCCCGGCCGCAGGGCCCGGCGTGAGCGTTCTCCAGGGCGACACCGCCTCCGTGGCGGCACTGGCATCCCTGCTCCGCCGCCGCGCGGCCGAGCTCTCGAGGATGGCAGCCCGCCTGGAGCTCGACCAGGAGCAGGCCCGGCACGGATGGGTCGGCCCCGTCGCGGTCGGCCACCGGCGCCGGCTCGACGCGGCGTACGAGGCCGCCCAGGGCTGCGCCCGCGAGATGGTGGGTCTGGCGGAGGCCCTCGACGCCTACGGCCAGGCGCTCTCGGAGGCACGCCTGCAGGTGCGCAGGGCCGAGGAAGAGGCTGCCTCGGTCGGCATGGTCCTCGAGGACGGGGCGCTCGTGCAGGGGTGGGGGATCGTCGGCGAGGCCTCGACCGCAGCCGATGAGGCGAGGCAGGAGGTGGCTCAGCGCCTCGCCCGGCGGCTGGCCCGCACCACGACGCTGCTCGAACGTCGACGCGGCGCCCTCGCCCAGCGCGCCGAAGAGGTCACCAGGTCATTACGGTGACCTCATGCGTTTTCACCGCGACTACCCCTTCAGGGCACCCTGCGACAGCGTGTACGCGCTGCTCACCGACGAGGACTTCCAGACCGAGCGCATCGAGGGGACCGGCATCGATCCCACGGCGTCCGTGACCGAGGGCCCCGACGGTGACGTCGTCACGATCACCCTCCATCTCTCGACGGCCGGAGCGCCAGGCACGATGAAGGCCTTCGTCGGCGACCGGATCACGGTGACCGACGAGCGGCACTGGGGTGCGGGAGAGTCCGACGGCAGCCGGCGCGGATCCCTCGCCGTCCGCGTCGACGGGGTGCCGGTGTCGCTGGACGGCACCGTCGCGCTGACCCCCCAGGGCGAGGGCTGCGTGCTCACCGTGGACGGTGACCTGCGGTGCTCCATCCCGATCGTCGGCCGCGCCGTCGAGACCCAGCTGGCCGAGGGTCTCGAGGGCGAGGTCGACGCCGAGGCGGCCGCGGTCGCGGCTCGCCTCGGAGAGTGACGCCGCGGGCGTAGGGTGACCGGAGGCCGACAGCGAGGTCGGCCGCACACCGAGACGCAGATCGAGGATGCCTGACCATGGTTCCGTCCTTTGTCGACTCTTCCTCCGAGCTCGTCGAGGAGGCCGTGACCGCGGCCGTCTCGGCCGGGGAGGACCCCACCTACGTGCGTCGCTACCTGCGGCACATCGAGCTGGCGCAGGTCGCCGGGCGATCGCCGGACGCGCTGGTGGCCCTCGCCGCGAGGCACCGTCGCGCCGCGCAGCGACGCGGGCCCGGTGAGTCGATCGTCCAGGCGGCCGACGGTGCGATCGACATCGTCACCGACGACCGGCCCTTCCTCGTCGACTCCGTCGTGGGACTGCTCGAGCGGACCGGGCACCGCGTGAGCCTCCTCATCCACCCCCAGCTCGCCGTCCGGCGTGACGCCGACGGCACGCTGACCGAGGTCCTCGACGCCGACGTCGTGTCTGAGCTCGAGGGCGACACGATCGCCGAGTCGTGGATGCACATCGAGTCGCCCGTGCAGGACGGCGACGAGGAGCTCGAGGCCGAGGTGCGCCAGGTCCTCGAGGACGTCCGGGCAGCGGTCGAGGACTGGTCCGCGATGGAGGAGCGCACCCTCCGGCTCGCGGACGAGATCGCCGACGGCGCCGACTCACCCGAGCTCGCCGAGGCCGCCGAGCTGCTGCGCTGGCTCACCGCGAACCACCTCACCTTCCTCGGGGTCCGTGACCACGCCGTGCGCGACGGCCGACTCGAGCCGGTCGCGGGCACGGGTCTGGGCATCCTTGCCGACGATGCCTGTCAGCTGAGCGAGCCGGAGGCACTCATCGCCGACGGGGTGCTCGGGGTGCGGGTCGGCAAGGGCACCGCCCGGTCCACCGTCCACCGGATGACCTACCCCGAGCACATCGCCGTCCGCTGGGAGGCTGACGGTGCCCTGCGCGAGACCCGGATCATCGGGTTGCTGACCTCGCGGGCCTACACCGACACGGTCATGAGCATCCCCGTCGTCCGGACCAAGGTCGACGCCATCCTCCAGTCCGCCGGCTGGAGCGCGGACTCGCACTCGGGCGCACGCGTCCTGCGGCTGCTCGAGACCTTCCCGCGGGACGAGCTCTTCCAGGCCCCCGTCGACGTGCTCGAGGAGACCGTCCACGAGGTGCTGCGGCTGGAGACGATGCGACGGGCCGCTGTCTTCCTCCGGGCGCACGACCACGCGCAGTCCGTGAGCGCCCTCGTCTACCTCCCGCGTGACCGCTACACCACGACGGTCCGTCGCCGGATCGAGGAGATCATCCAGGAGTGCGTCGGGGCCGACGAGACGAGCTTCACCGCCCATGTCAGCGAGGACTCCCTCGCACGGCTGTACTACGTCCTGCGCAGCTCCGACGGAGGACCGGTGCACGCACCGTCCCCCGAGGAGATGACCGCACTGGCCCGAGAGGTCACCCGGGCGTCCCGCACCTGGACCGAGGACCTCGAGCTCGCAGCCAAGCGGCTCGTTGGTGAGCGCGCCGAGGAGCTGCTCACCCCCTTCGCCGACGGCTTCCCCGTCGACTACCAGGACGACTTCGAGGTCAGCCAGGCCGTCGCCGACCTCAAGAACCTCGTCGAGATCGGCGAGGAGCGGCGCTTCACCGGCGTGCTGTACCACCCGCGGCACAGCTCCACCGGTGATGACATCTCGCGGATCCGGCGCTTCAAGCTCTTCAGCATCGACCGGGTGTCGCTGGCCCAGGCCATGCCGATCTTCCACGACCTCGGGCTCGAGGTCGTCGACGAGGAGCCCTACGTCCTCACCCGGACCGACGGTGAGCGGCTCGGCGTCTACGACTTCGGGCTCAAGGTGAGCGACGCGAAGGTCTGGGAGCAGCACACCCACGAGGAGCTCCGTTGCCTCGTCGAGGACGCCGTCGACGCCATGTGGTCCGGGCGAGCCGAGTCCGACCTCCTCAACACGCTGATCATCCGCGCCGGGCTCACCTGGCGCGAGGTCGCGCTGCTGCGGACGGTCGCGAAGTACCTGCGGCAGACCCGCTCGACGTGGAGCCTGCGCTCGCTCGCCGAGGCGCTCGTCGAGCACCCCGGGGTGGCGCGGGACATCGTGGCTCTCTTCGCGGCCCGGTTCGACCCGGACCGCGAGGTGGGGCCCGACGAGCGGCAGGAGCAGGAGGACGAGATCCGTGAGCGGATCAGCACGGCGCTCGACGACGTGTCCTCCCTCGCGCACGACCGGGTGCTCCGAGCCTTCGTCGGGGTCATCACCGCGACCCTCCGGACGAGCTACTACCAGCTCGACGACGAGGGCGCCCCGCTCGACCGGATCAGCCTCAAGCTCGTCCCCGGCGAGGTGCCGGGCATGCCCAAGCCCTGGCCCGCCTTCGAGATCTGGGTCTGCTCGCCCATGGTCGAGGGCGTGCACCTGCGCTTCGGGGCGGTCGCCCGTGGCGGGCTGCGCTGGAGCGACCGGCGCGACGACTTCCGCACCGAGGTCCTCGGCCTGGTCAAGGCCCAGATGGTCAAGAACGCCGTCATCGTCCCCACCGGCAGCAAGGGCGGGTTCTTCGCCAAGGACCTCCCCGACCCGGCCGAGGACCGGGACGCCTGGATGGAGGCGGGGCGAGTGGCCTACCGGCAGTTCATCTCCGGCCTGCTCGACATCACGGACAACCGTGACGGCGCGGAGATCGTGCCGCCCGAGCGGGTGGTACGGCACGACGGGGACGACCCGTACCTCGTCGTCGCCGCCGACAAGGGGACCGCCACCTTCTCGGACCTCGCGAACTCGATCTCGCAGGAGTACGGCTTCTGGCTCGGCGACGCCTTCGCCTCGGGAGGTTCGATCGGCTACGACCACAAGGGCATGGGCATCACCGCCCGGGGTGCCTGGGAGTCGGTCAAGCGGCACTTCCGGGAGATGGGCGTCGACACCCAGAGCGAGGACTTCACCGTCGTCGGCATCGGCGACATGTCGGGCGACGTCTTCGGCAACGGCATGCTGCTCTCCGAGCACATCCGGCTCGTGGCGGCCTTCGACCACCGGCACATCTTCATCGACCCCTCGCCCGACGCCGGTCCCTCGCACGCCGAGCGGCGCCGCCTCTTCGAGCTGCCCCGCAGCTCCTGGGAGGACTACGACAGCGAGCTGATCAGCGAGGGTGGCGGGGTGTGGCCGCGGACCGCGAAGTCGGTGCCGGTCAGCGCCGAGGCGGCCGAGGTGCTCGGCCTCGACGGGCCGACCGACATGGCGCCGAACGACCTCATCCACGCGATCCTGCTCGCGCCCGTCGACCTGCTGTGGAACGGCGGCATCGGCACCTACATCAAGGCATCTGACGAGAGCAACGGCGACGTCGGTGACCGCGCCGGTGACGCCTACCGCGTCGACGGCAAGGACCTGCGGACCAAGGTCGTCGGCGAGGGAGGCAACCTCGGGGCGACCCAGCGCGGCCGGATCGAGGCCGCGCAGCACGGGGTGCGCATCAACACCGACGCCATCGACAACTCCGCCGGCGTGGACACGAGCGACCACGAGGTCAACATCAAGATCCTCCTCGGCGAGGTCGTCCGGGAGGGCGGCCTGGACGAGGACGGACGGGTCGAGCTGCTCGCCTCGATGACCGACGAGGTCGCGGCGATGGTCCTGCGCGACAACTACGAGCAGAACGTCCTCCTCGGCAACGCCCGCGCCCAGAGGGGAGACATGCTCCCCGTCCACGAGGGGCTCATGCGCTCGCTCGAGCGGCGCGGTGACCTGGACCGCGAGCTCGAGTTCCTCCCCTCGGTCTCCGAGGTGGAGGAGCGGCTGGGCTCGGGGCACGGCCTCACCTCGCCCGAGCTGTCGGTCCTCATCGCCTACAGCAAGCTGGCGCTCAAGGAGGACCTCCTGGCCTCCGCGACGCCGGACGACGACGCGACAGAGGGCCTGCTCCGGTCGTACTTCCCCGAGCGGATCCGCGAGTCCTTCCCCGACGCCGTGGCGGGCCACCCCCTTCGTCGGCAGATCGTCACGACCGTCCTGGCCAACGACGTCGTCAACCGAGGCGGCATCACCTTCGTCCACCGGGCGGTCGACGAGACCGGCGCCAGCGCCGAGCAGGTCGCCCGTGCCTTCCTCGTCGCCCGCGAGGTCTTCCGGCTCAGCGACTTCGTGGCCGAGGTCGAGGCGCTGGACAACGTCGTCCCGACGCAGGTGCAGACCCGGCTCTACCTCGAGTTCCGGCGGCTCCTCGACCGCAGCGTCCGGTGGTTCCTCGCCGCACGCCCGGGACGCCTGGACATCCGCGGCGAGATCGAGCGCTTCGCGCCCGTGGTCGCCGAGCTCGGCCGGGAGGTCGGCGACCTCCTGCAGGGCACGGAGGCGCGGCGCCTTGCCGACGACACGGCCCGCCTCGTCGACGACGGGGTGCCCGAGGACCTGGCGGCCTGGACCAGCTCGCTGCTCGACTCGTACTCGCTGCTCGACATCACCGACATCGCCGCAGACAACGGCAGGTCACCGCGTGACGTCGCGGCGCTCTACTACCTCGTCTCGGAGAAGTTCGGGATCGACGACCTCCTCCACCGGGTCACCGCCCTGCCGCGTGCGGAGCGTTGGGACAGCCTGGCGAGGGGGGCGCTGCGGGATGACCTCTACGCGACCCTGCAGAGCCTGGCCCGGTCGGTCCTCGACGCCGGTGCCGACGACGCCATCCCGCAGGAGCGCCTCGAGGAGTGGCTCGAGGCCCACGGCGAGTCGTGGGAGCGGGTGGAGACCTCACTGCCGGGCATCCGCTCGCTTGCCACCCCCACCGTCGCGGCGCTCTCCGTGGCGCTGCGCGTGCTGCGCTCGGTCACCCGGTGAGCTGAGGGCGGGAGCCGGCCGCGCACGACGTGATCACTAGGATCGCGTCGTGCCCTCAACTCCCAAGGTCCTCGCCGCCGCCGACCTGGCGACGGCCGACGTCGAGCGGGCGCGCCTCATCCTGGAGGACTGGCAGCTGCTCGCCGACCTCGGGTTCTCCGACCTCGTGATGTGGGTGCTCGTCGGGGAGAGATGGGTCGCCGCCGCGCACGCCCGTCCGATGACCGGGCCGATGGCCTTCGTCGACGACCTCATCGGGACCGAGGCCGACGTCGACCTCGCGGCCGCCGTCTCGGCGGCGGCCGACTCGGGCCACGTCCTCGACGCCGCAGGGGTCGAGGGTGCGGTCCGGGTGTGGGCCGTGCCGGTGCGTGGCGCCGACGCGTGCGTCTGCGTCGTCACCCGTCACCAGCCCGCCGGCCGCGACCGTGGCAGCCCGCTCGAGGTGTCGTACGGCCGGATCGCCGAGGCGCTGAGCGAGATGCTGGCCGCGGGGGACTGGCCCTCGGCGTCGGCCCCGACGGGCCAGCGCCGGGGCGCGCCCCGGGTCGGTGACGGGGTGATCGAGCTCGACGAGCGCGGGGTCGTGCTCTACGCGAGCCCCAACGCCGTCAGCGCCCTGCGGCGGCTCGGCCACCACGGTCCGGTCATCGATGCGGTCCTGGCCCAGGCGGTCGGCAGCCTCGAGACCCTGGACGGCCCGCTGGACGAGGGCCTCGCCCTTGTCCTCATGGGCCGGGCCGCGTGGCGCGCCGAGGTGACCTCAGCCGGGGCGGCGGCGACGCTGCGGGCGGTGCCGATCATCGACGAGGGGAGGCGCACGGGCGCCGTGGTCCTCGTCCGGGACGTCTCCGACCTGCGGTACCGCGAGGGTGAGCTGCTCAGCAAGGACGAGACGATCCGCGAGGTGCACCACCGGGTGAAGAACAACCTCCAGACCGTGGCAGCGCTCCTGAGGATGCAGTCACGGCGGGTGGAGGACGGGGCGGGCAAGACCGCGCTTCTCGAGGCGGTCCGCCGGGTCGGCGTCATCGCGCTGGTCTACGAGACCCTGAGCACCGGCTTCCACGAGGAGGTCGACTTCGACGAGATCGGGGTGCGGGGTCTCCGCGCGGTCATCGAGGTGGCCCGGACCGAGTCGGTGATCGACTCCCGGGTCGAGGGGAGCTTCGGGTGGATGGGGCCGAACGAGGCGACGTCGGTCGCGCTCATCGTCTCGGAGCTCGTGCAGAACGCCGTGGAGCACGGGGTTGCCGAGGGTGGCGGAGGCAGGGTCGTCGTCACCGCGGAGCGGGTCCCGGCCGACGGCGAGGACATCCTGCGGGTCAGCATCACCGACGACGGCGCGGGCCTGCCGGCTGGGTTCCGCCCGAGCCGGGCAGGCCTGGGGACCCGGATCGTCACGTCGATGGTCCAGGACCTGCGGGGGACGATCCGGTGGGAGGACGCGGAGCCGAAGGGGACGCGCGTCACCTTTTCGGTGCGGCTGCGTCAGCGGAGCTGACGGGCCGGCTCAGCCCGCGCGGCGGGCCCGGGCGTTGCGGCGCTTGAGCGCGCGGCGCTCGTCCTCGGAGAGGCCGCCCCAGACCCCGGCGTCCTGGCCGGACTCGATGGCCCACTTGAGGCAGGTGTCGACGACCTCGCACCGGCGGCACACCTTCTTGGCCTCCTCGATCTGGGCGATCGCGGGTCCGGTGTTGCCGATCGGGAAGAACAGCTCGGGGTCTTCGTCGAGGCAGGCTGCGCGGTCGCGCCAGTCCATGTGGTCGTGCTCCTTGTCAGTCGGGTCCGGTCGGTGGTGCCGGTGCTGCTGCCCGCCCCTGGTCGGGACAGGCTTCGATCACCAGTCGATCGGCATTGACGGACGGTGCTCTGGCGAGAGATCCCGGGGGTGGTGGTGCCTCTCAGGTGCCAACGGTCGGGAGCTCTGCGGTGTTCCGGGGAGGGACTTTGGGCAGGACGAAACGCCGACCAGGGGCAGCCCATCACTCTACCGGCGCGGAGGCCTGACGGCTAGGGGTTGGCGGAAACTTCTCGGGCGGCCGATCTAGAGTGCGGGGGTGACCTCTGACACGCGCGACCGGGACGACCAGGCGGCCGGGAGGGCCGCGCCGCTCGTCGCCGGCCTGGTGACGGGCCTGCACTCGCTCGGGCTCGCGGTCGCCGGCGTGCTCTACGGGCGCGAGCTGCTCACCGGGACGGCCACGGAGCCGGTGGTGGCCGGCATGGCGCTGGTCCTCACGGTGATCTTCGCCATCCTCCTGGGCGTCCTCGCCCGAGGGTGGTTCGTCGGACGGCGCTGGCCCAAGACCCCGACGCTCGTCTGGTGCCTGCTGACCCTGCCGGCGATCTTGACCCTCAACACGACGAACGGCCCCGCAGCCGCGCTGCCGCTGGCGGCGCTCTCGGTCGCCGGGATCCTGGCCGCCTGGTCCGCGCCGAGCCAGGACCTGCCGGACGACACCGTCGTCTGACCGGTCCGGTCAGGGAGCTCGACCCGGGGCCGGGCCAGGGAGGGCCACCTGCACCTCAGTGACCGCACCGCGCTCGACGAGGTAGCCACGGCCGGGGACCTTCGCCGTCGGGGGGACCCGGACCCCGAGAGGATCGCCGTCGGTGCGGTTGTGGGGTTGGAGCAGCAGGCCGGTGCGTGAGCGACAGAGGAGTGGCCCGATGCCGCGGACAGCCGACGCCGTGTCCAGCGTCGTCGAGGCCAGGAGCAGGGCCTCCGAGCGTGAGCAGTGAGCCACGAGGTCGCGCAGCACCGGTTCGACAGCGGTGCCGGCAAGGTCTTCGACGTCGTCGAGGACGATCACCGGGTCCGCCCTGCCGCGGACCGCGGCGACCAGCCCGTCGATGTCGTCCGGGCCGAAGACCACTCCGAGCCCTTCGAGCACAGGGCGGCTGCCGGCCACGCGGATGAGGTCGCGACCTGATCGGGTCAGCTGATCTGCGAGGAGCCTCAGCGCCGTGCTGCGACCGGACCTCCGGGGGCCCACGACGCTCCACACCCCGCCGCCGGCGACCGGCATGCGTACGGGAGATCCCGGCTCTCCCGAGTGCCCCACGATCGGGTGCCCGTCCGACCCGGGTGGCCGCCCACCCCTCGTGAGGTCATCGATCGAGACGCTGGTCGGGAGCTCCACGATGCGCCAGGTGCTGCGACCAGCCGGTGCACGGGTCGGGGTCACGGGCACCGCCACCTGGGCCAGGGTCCGCTCGCGGAGGAGCACACCGCGTCCCGGCGTGCCCCGCTCCGGGACCTCTTCCGGCCGCAGGCCAGCGGCAAGGACGTCCGCGCGGTCGGGCAGGTCGAGGACGAGACGCCGCCCGGCGTGCGACGCCAGCCGGCTCGCGGCCAGCTCGCGTCCCCCGGCGATGACGAGAGCGATGCCGGCCGCTGCGCCGTCGCGGGCCAGGGCCTCCAGCTCGGTGAGGGCATCGAACCCGGACGCCTCGCCGCCCCGAGTCAGGTGTGACCACCCGTCGATCGCGAGGACGATGCTCGCCGGCGGCGTGAGGGAGCTGTCCTGGGTGCTGGCCGTCCACCACGCCTCGAAGCTGACGAACCCGGAGGCGCGGAGCTGACCCCTTCGGACCTCGACCTCGTGCCGGAGGCGGACGAGGAGGCGGCGCACCGCCGAGTGGTCTGCAGGGTCGAGGACAGAGTCGACCCCTGGCGTCGTCGCCAGACGGTCCGCAAGAGGACCGGGTGGGAGGAGGAGATGAGCCGAGACGTCGATGCCGAGGTCCCGGGCAGCCCTGGTGACGATCGAGGCGATGGCGGTGCTCCTGCCGCTGCCAGGACCGCCGAGGACGAGCAGGTGGTCATCCGCGGGTGCCCACGTCAGAGCGTCCCGACGCTGCTGGTCGGGCCGGTCCACAAGACCCCAGACGACCTGCAGGGGAGGAGCCCCCGGCAGGACGTCGTCCGTGACGACGGTCGGCAGAGGGGGCTGCCACGGGCGGTGCGGGGCACTGTCGCCGAAGCCCTCCCACGCGGCGGTGCCGGTCCGGATGACCCTCTCGATGGCGGTCTCTGCGGCCGTCGGAGACGGTGGCTGCTCGCTCACGGAGTGGCTGAGCAGCAGGCCCTGCGGGTCGCGCACCGCCAGGTGCGCACCCACCCCGACGACGGCGCCCGCATAGGCCGTCTGGAGAGCGGTGGCCGGCCCGCCGCCGGTCCGCAGCAGGGCGCGGCCGGGGGAGCACTCGGGGAGCGCCGCCGCGTCGGGGCACTCGATGATGTCCTCGCTGTCCAGGCGGTCGCGCACCCGCAGCGCGATCCGCAGGTTGACGTTCGCCCTGATCTCCGGCGTGATGACCCCGGAGGGGCGCTGGGTGGCGAGGACGAGGTGAAGCCCGAGGGAGCGGCCGACCGCCGCGAGGTGGACCAGACCGCGAAGGACCTCGGGTTGCTCCTGCGCCAGCGCACGGAACTCGTCGATGACGATGACGAGGCGTGGGAGGTGGCCACCGGCCGCGCGGAAGCCGTCGATGTCGCTGGCGCACCGTTCGGCGAGGAGCGACTCTCGGCGCCGGACCTCGGCCTCGAGGCTGAGCAACGCCCGCCGCGCGCCCGCGGTGTCGAGATCGGTGAGCAGCCCCACGGTGTGCGGCAGCCCGGCGCAGCCGGCGAAGGCGGCTCCTCCTTTGTAGTCGACCAGGACGAGGTTGAGCTTGTCCGGCCCGTGGGCGACGCTCAGCGCGACGATCCAGGACTGGAGCAGCTCCGACTTGCCGGAGCCGGTCGTGCCGCCCACCAGGGCGTGCGGTCCATCGGTCACGAGATCGATGCTGAGCGGCCCGCCCGTGGACACGCCGATCGTGGCGGGGAGTCCCGCCCCGGCCTCGAGCCATCGCGCTCGCTGCTCCTGCGCGTCCTGCGGCAGCGGGACCACCGCTGGGAGGGGCAGTACGTCAGGGAGCCCGCCTGCCTCTTGCCCTGGGGTCGCGTCCTGCAGGGGCGCGAGCGCGCGACCGACGGCTTCACCCCAGGACTCGTCGACCCCGTCCAGGGTGGCCGTGAGGCTCGAGCCGCCGGACCGGACCGTGGCGCACGCCCCGACGCAGTCGATGATGGTCCCGCACTCGTGGGGGAGGTCGTGATCGTCCTCGGCGGTCATGAGGACCCTTGCCCCTCGAGATGTCCCGTCCGTCAGGAGCTGCCGCCATCCCCTGTCGCCCCGCCAGCACGCCGGATGGTCGGCGACGACGATGCTCACGGGCCCCGGCACGCCGTTGCCGGCGCGCTGGGCGAGCATCTCGAGATTGGTCACCTCGACCCGGCGCACGTGGGGCGCATGGCGCAGCCCGCCGATCCAGGGCGGATCGCCGAGGACGAGCACCTCGACCTCGCCTGGTGGGTAGAGGGTCAGGACCTGCCCGAGCAGGGAGCGCGCCAGACGTGCGGTCGCCGAGGGTGTGCCCACCAGGCCGGTGACGGGATGCGCGTGGAGGTCGAGGACCACCGGGGCCTCGGTGAGGCGGGCGGGGACCGGGCTCCCGCTGCCCTGACGTGCCCGCGCGGCCGCCGGGACGTCCCCGAGGCCCACACGGAGGGTCATCGATGCGCCGGAGGCGTCCCGCCGCTCCCACAGGCGAGCGGAGGGGAGGGCCGCGATCCTCCGTACCGCGTAGGGACCAGGATGCTCGCGCAGGAGAGCCCGTCGCTCGTCCGCGAGCGCGGCGGCCATCCGGTCTCGGGCTGCTCGGGTGTCGGCGGTCCACCGGCTGAGCTGTCGACGCTCGTCCGCCCTGGCGCCCACCCGGTCGGAGAGCGCGGTGCCCAGGATCATGACCGGGGAGAAGAGCGCGAAGAGGAGCATCCGGGGTCCGAGGAGGAGGGCGAGGACCGCCGCGAGCGGGAGGGGTAGGAGGAGCATGACCCACGGGATCCGTCGGGATCTCGCGGCGGCCGGCCGGGACGGGAAGTCGATGACGACCTCGCGGGCGGCCGGGGCCGGACGAGGAACAGGACTGACGGCCAGGGTGCCGTCACCGCGAGCCGTGGTCGCCAAGGGCCGCAGCGACGGGGCGAGCAGCTCGAGCCGGTGACTGCCGACCGTCAGCGCCTCACCAGCCATGAGCGGCCTGCCCTCGTGGGGGACGCGCTCGCTCCCGACGCGGCTGGGGTTGGTGGCGCCTCGGTCACGGACGTGCACCCCGCGTGAGTCCGCGGTGACGTCAAGATGGCGGCGGGACAAGGACGGGTCGTCCAGCGACAGGTCGCTGCCCGACCCGCGGCCGACGGTGTACGACCCGTGACGGAGGCCGAGATCCCGCCCCGCGTCCGGCCCGGCCACCACGGCCAGGCGCAGCGGGCTGGGGTCGCGGTCGCCCGGCTGCTCCCGCTCGGGCGCCCCGACGCGCGCCACGAGGTCCGCTCCGCGAGTCAACGGAGGCATCCCCAGTCGGTGGGCGCACCCGATCTTGTCGCTCCCGACCCACAGCGACGAGCCAGGTCGCAGACCCACGGCCTCGGTGACGACTGCCGTCAGGGACGCACCGTCGTGCTCCCCCTGGGCGTCGACGACGATGTCCTGCTGGGCCCCCGACGTCGTGGTGACCGTCATCGTGATGCGCATCCGAACGACCGTAGACACCGCGGCGTCGGCGCGGCGCGAGTTGTCCACAGGGCCGGCGTGACCACCCCGACAAGCGCACCCTGTGGATTCTCGACGCGCCGTGATGGCCGAATCGGGCTAGTTTTTCGAGGGAGCACACGGCAGGCACCGGCTGGCTCCGCGCCACCGGCCGGGAGGGGAGGACGTCGATGGACGCGCACGCGCTGGTCGAGGCTGAGGTCAGGGAGCTGATCCGGCGGACCGGGGTGGACCCGGTGGGCGACCAGAGGTCGGTCGCCGAGCTGGTCCGCGAGGCGGTCAGCGACTACGACGAGCGGTCGATGACCGGGGCGATGCCGTTGCTCGGCAACTTCGAGGACGCCGTCAAGCGGGTCATGGACGCGGTCGCCGGATTCGGGCCGCTGCAGCAGTACCTCGACGATCCTGCGGTCGAAGAGATCTGGATCAACGCACCGAGCCAGGTTTTCGTGGCCCGCAACGGGGTTGCCGAGCTGACGAGCACGATCCTCACGGCCGACGGTGTGAGAGACCTCGTCGAGAAGATGCTCAAGTCCTCCGGTCGGCGGGTCGACCTGTCCTCGCCCTTCGTCGACGCGGTGCTGCCGGACGGGAGCCGGCTGCACGTGACCATCCCGGACATCAGCCGAGAGCACTGGCTGGTCAACATCAGGAAGTTCGTCGTCAAGGCCGAGCACCTCGACGACCTCGTGCGGCTCGGCACGCTCACGCAGCAGGCCTCGACCTTCCTCCAGGCCGCTGTCGCGTCGGGCCTCAACATCCTCGTCGCGGGGGGAACTCAGGCAGGCAAGACGACCTTGCTCAACTGCCTCGCGGCTGCCATCCCGGCGCGCGAGCGCGTGATCACGTGCGAGGAGGTCTTCGAGCTGAGGCTGCCGCTCCGGGACGTCGCGGCCATGCAGTGCCGTCAGCCCAGTCTCGAGGGGACAGGCGAGGTGCCCCTGCGCCGCCTGGTCAAGGAGGCCCTCCGGATGAGGCCGAGCCGGATCATCGTCGGCGAGGTCCGACAGTCCGAGAGCCTCGACCTGCTCATCGCCCTCAACTCAGGCCTGCCCGGCATGTGCACCATCCACGCGAACAGTGCCCGGGAAGCGGTGACGAAGATGTGCACCCTGCCGCTCCTGGCGGGGGAGAACGTCGGCTCCCGCTTCGTCGTCCCGACCGTGGCGTCATCCATCGACATCGTCGTCCACGCAGCGCTCGAGCGAGACGGGGTGCGTCGGGTCAGGGAAATCGTCGCGCTGCCCGGCAGGGTCGAGTCCGATGTCGTCGAGATCGCGGATATCTTCAGCCAACGGGCCGGCCAGCTGGTGCGCGCGGACGGATTCCCTCCGCACGTCGACCGCTTCGAGCGGGCTGGTTACGACGTCGTGGGCATCCTGGCGGGCGCGGCATGACGGGGCTCCTCGTGGGGCTCCTCCTGGGCTGCGGGCTCTTCTGCGTCTGGTGGTCGACGTGGCCCCGCGTGCCCCGGCAGGATCGCCCGCAGCGGCTCCTGCGGCGTCTTGGCGACGACCTGGCCCAGGCCGGTCACCACAACATCACGCCGAAGGTCCTCCTCGCGGCCTGCGGGATCGGCGCGTTGATGACCTTCCTCCTCCTCTTCGCCCTGACGACGGTCCTCACCGTGTCACTGTGCTTCGCCGTGATGGCTGCCTGGTTGCCGGTCACGGTGGTTCGGATGCGCGCCCGGGCCCGGCGGGCACTGCTGCGCGACCTCTGGCCCGACGTGGTGGACAACATCACCTCCGCGGTCCGGGCCGGCATGGCGTTGCCCGAGGCGCTGTCCCAGCTGTCGCACCGCGGCCCGGAGGAGCTGCGGCCGGCCTTCGCCGACTTCGCCAACGACTACCGGACCTCCGGACGCTTCGCCGACTCCCTCGACCGGCTCAAGGAACGGCTCGCCGACCCGGTCGGCGACCGGATCGTGGAGTCCCTCAGGATCGCTCGCGAGGTCGGCGGCAGCGATCTCGGCACGCTGCTGCGGACGCTGAGCACCTTCCTGCGGGAGGACGCACGCACCCGGGCCGAGCTCGAGGCCCGGCAGTCGTGGACGGTCAATGCCGCACGTCTGGCCGTGGCGGCGCCGTGGATCGTGCTGGCCCTGCTCTGCACCCGACCCGAGTCGATCGCTGCCTACGACAGCCGGGCCGGGGCGATGATCCTCGCCTTCGGCGGGGCGATGTCGCTCCTGGCCTATCGGCTGATGATGCGCCTGGGCAGGCTGCCCGAGGAAGCGCGGGTGCTGCGGTGACCGAGCTCGTCCACGGCATCGGCCTGCACCGGGGTGGGGCGCTCCTCGGCGCGGTCCTGGCCCTCGGCCTCCTCCTCGTCTACCAGGGGCTGCCCGCGCGCCGGCGAGCCTCCCTCGACGACCGGCTCGAGCCGTACCTGCGCGACACCCCGCGTCCCTCCCGGCTCCTCTCGGCGACGCGGGTGGATGTCACCGGGGCGCTTCCCGCACTGGTTCGTCCCCTCATCACCGCCGCGGCAGGTCGGGTCGAGCGGGTCCTGGGCGGCAACAGCTCGGTGCGCCGGCGGCTGGTGAGATCCGGTGCCGAGCCGGACACGGACCAGTTCCGGGCCGAGCAGGTGCTGCTTGGGGTGGTCGGTGCGTTCCTCGGTGGCCTCGTCGGTGCGCTGAGCATGGCGACCCGGGGTGCGTCGTGGGTGGTCCTGCTGGCGCTCATCGGCCTGGGCTTCGCCTTCGGCGTCCTGGCGCGCGACACGCTGCTGAGCCGGGCAGCCGAGCGCCGCGAGCAGCTGATGCTCACCGAGTTCCCCACCGTCGCCGAGCTGCTGGCCCTGGCCGTCGGTGCGGGGGAGGGTGCTGTCGGCGCCCTGGAGCGCGTGGTGCGGATGTCCCAGGGTGAGCTCGCCGCCGAGCTGCGTCAGTGCCTCGCTGACGCGCGGGCGGGCGCGAACCTCCCGACCGCCCTCCAGGGTCTCGCCGACCGTACCGGCCTGCCGAGCCTGGCCCGGTTCGTCGACGGGATCATCATCGCGGTCGAGCGAGGCACCCCGTTGGCGGACGTCCTCCGGGCGCAGGCGCAGGACGTCCGGGAGGACGGGCGCCGGCAGATCATGGAGGAAGGCGGCAAGAAGGAGATCGCCATGATGGTCCCGGTCGTCTTCCTCGTCCTGCCGATCACCATCGTCTTCGCCATCTTCCCCGGGATCGAGTTCTTCCAGTTCCAGATGTGATGCCCGCCAGACCAGCAGCCGACGCCGAGGGGGCGTCTGCACAGATGAGGAGAGAGACATGACCACCGCACTGATCAAGGCCCACATGACGCTCCAGCGGATCGTCAGCGGTTCGCGCAGCGAGCGCGGTGACGTCCCGGGCTGGGTGCTCATCACGCTCATGACGGCTGCTCTCGTCGTCGGCCTCTGGGCGATCGCCGGCGAGCGGCTGCAGACGATGTTCGAGGAGGCACTGAGCGGCGTGACGGGTCCTGACGACCCGCGATGAGCCGCCTGCGTGAGGAGAAGGGTGCCGCGGTCGTCGACTTCGCGTTGACGTCCGGGCTGCTCGCGCTCCTCTTCGCCGCCGTGCTCCAGCTCGGCGCTGCCCTGCACATCCGCAACACGTTGGTCTCGTGCGCCTCTGAGGGAGCACGGCACGCGGCACGCGTCGGGTCCTCACCCGAGCAGGGGGTGGCGCGGACCGAAGACCTGATCCGCCGGGCGGTCTCGGACGGGTACGCCGACGACGTCTCGGCCTCGGTCGAGCAGACACCCGATGGCGTCGAGGTGGTCGTGGTCCGGGTCCGAGCCCCCCTGCCGGTGCTGGGTCCGCTGGGACCCGACGGAGCTCTCGACGTGACCGGCCGGGCTTTCCTGGAGGAGCAGTGAGCGTGCTTCCGAGCCGGGTCCGGGCGGTGCGGGCCATGCTGGCCCGCAGGGCCGTGGCGGACGAGGGGTCGGCCGTCGTCGAGTTCGTCATCCTCGCGGTCGTCCTGCTCGTCCCGCTGATCTACCTCGTCCTCATGCTGGCGAGGCTTCAGGCAGGCACCTTCGCCGTGACCCAGGCAGCCCGCGAGTCGGGTCGTGCATTCGTCACCGCGCAGTCCGAGGAGACCGCGCCCGCCCGGGCCGAGACGGCAGCCGGCATCGCGTTCGAGGACCAGGGGTTCGGTGCGCAGGGGCGCCTCGAGGTGAAGTGCACGCAGACCCCCTGCCTCACGCCCGAAGGAGAGATCCGGTCGGTGGCGACGGTCGTGGTGCCGCTGCCTCTCGTCCCCGCCTTCGCCCGCGACGTGGTGCCGCTCGAGGTCCCGGTGAGCGCATCCCAGGTCTCCGTCGTCCCGCGCTACGAGGCGAGGACCCCGTGACCGGCCTGCGCCGCCGGGCCGGGGACGACACCGGCCAGCTCTCCCTGCTCATCCTCGGCTTCACGGTCATCGCACTCACCCTGATCATCGGAGCGACCGCGGTGACCTCCGTGCACATCAGCCGGATGCGGCTCCTCGACGCCGCGGACACCGCAGCGCTCGACGCCGTCGACGAGGACGAGACCGGCCTCTACACCTCCGGGGTGGACCGCACGGTGCCGGTGAGCGACGAGGCCGTCCGCGCCGCCGCCGCCGACGCGCTGGACTCCAGGGCGCTCCCCGCCGGCCTGCTCTCCTGGCAGGTCGCTCCCGGCACGGGAGCTGTCGACGGGGACACCGCCGTCGTCCGGCTCACCGGTGAGGCCGACCTCCCGCTCGTCGGCGGGCTGCTCCAGGGGCTCGGCGGATCCGTCACCGTGACCGTCGAGTCCCGCGCCCAGGCACAGGTCGCCGAGCCCGCCCCCTGAGACCTGCCGCGGGTCCTCCCGCACCCTGTCCGCCCGCTCCGACACAATGACCCCGGCGGACCCCCTTCGCCCCCGACCGACCGTGAGGCACCCGTGAGCAACCCCGACCAGCCCGGCCCCGACGCACAGCCCGAGGTGGCCCACCACGCCGACGGCACCGTCGACCCCGCGCCCGCCCCGGTGACCCCCACCGTCCCCGCCCGCGAGGTGCGCACCGTCGAGCGAGAGCACGAGCACCCCGAGCCGGCCATCCCCGAGATGCGCGCCGTGCTGCCGCCCACCCTCGTCCTGCTCCTCGGCATCGCCGGCGCCGTCATCGCCATCGGCGGGCTGAAGTCCGTCGCCTCGATCATCGCGCCGACCTTCCTCGCGATCACCCTGATCATCGCCGTCTTCCCCATCTACCGGGCGCTCTCCAAGGTGCTGCCCCGGGCCCTCGGCGCGATCGTCATGCTCCTGCTCCTCTACGGCATCCTCGCCCTGCTCGTCGGCTCCCTCGGCCTGGCCGCCGGCAAGCTCGCCACCGAGCTGCCCAAGTACACGGAGACCTTCGACGACCTCGTCGCGAACGGTCAGGACACCCTCGTCGGCTGGGGCATCACCCAGGAGCAGATCGACAACGCCATGCAGGGCTTCGAGATCAAGGACCTCACCGGTGTCGCCCGCAGCCTGGCCAACACCCTCGGCAGCCTGACGACCTCGATGCTCTTCCTGCTCACCGTCATGCTCTTCCTCACCATGGACGCCGGCGGCTTCCCCAAGCGTCTGCGCGGCGTCCACCGCGCCAAGCCCGACATCGCCGACGCCCTCGCCGACTTCGGCGAGCGGGTCCGCAAGTACTGGGTCGTCTCCACCCTCTTCGGCATCATCGTCGCCGTCATCGACTCGATCGCGCTGATGATCCTCGACGTGCCGCTGCCGCTGACCTTCGGGCTGCTCGCCTTCGTCACGAACTACATCCCCAACATCGGCTTCGTCATCGGCCTCGTCCCGCCGGCGCTGCTCGCCCTGCTCGACGGGGGAGTGGAGAAGCTCATCTGGGTCGTCGTCGTCTACTCCGTCGCCAACTTCGTCATCCAGACCGTGCTCCAGCCCAAGTTCACCGGCGACGCCGTCGGCATCAACGCCACGACCGCCTTCCTCTCCCTGATCTTCTGGAGCTACGTCTTCGGGGCGCTCGGCGCGCTGCTGGCCATCCCCTTCACCCTGCTCGTGAAGTCGGTGCTCATCGACCGCGACCCCAAGGCCCGCTGGCTCAACCAGTTCATCGCCTCCGCGCCCGACGAGCGGCGCTCTGCTCAACCGGTCTGAACCGGCTGCGCCGGCCGGTGGGCGAAGGGGGAGGCGCCAGGCCCCCTTCGCCTCACCTCCGCGCGCACACTGGCGGGAGTGCCGACGACCGTCGGCCGACCAGGCCAGGAGGCAGCATGACCGAGTCCACCGCACCCCAGCTCACTGACGAGGAGCAGGGCGTCCTGCGCTCCGCCGCGATGCGCGCCGGGGTCCTCGTCGCCGGCGCCGAGCCCGGCTTCCTCGACACCTTCAAGGAGTCCTTCGCCGCGAGCAAGGCCGTCAAGGCCGCCCCGCCGCAGATCCAGCAGCTCATCGCCCAGGGCGGCTTCCCCGAGATGCCGAAGGGGGACAAGGCCGAGGTCGAGGGCCGCACCCTCGAGCTGCTCCGTCAGGCCGTCGGCATCCTGCAGGCCAAGGCGCCCCAGCTGCTCGACGGCTACCGCACGACGGTCCTCGCGAGCGCCCGCGACGTGGCGGCCGCCGCCGACGACGTCGCCCAGAGCGAGGCGGACGCCATCCGCAAGATCGAGGAGGCGCTCGGCGCCACCGCCTGAGCCACCCTCCTGCGGCAGGGCCGGTCACCGGCCCTGCCGTAGTCTTGCTCTTCGTGGCTGTCGACTTCGATCAAGAGATCCAGAACCTCCGCACGACCATGGACTCGGTGCGGCAGGTCACCGACCTCGCCGCGCTCGAGGCGCGGATCACTGATCTCGAGCAGCAGGCCGCCGCCCCCGACCTCTGGGACGACCAGGACAAGGCCCAGGTCGTCACCTCGGAGCTGAGCCGCGCCAAGGCCGAGCACGACCGCGTCGTCGGCATGGACTCGCGCATCGACGACCTCGAGGTCCTCGTGGAGATGGGCCTCGAGGACGGCGGCAGCGACGGTGCGGGCGCCATCGTCGAGGCCGAGGCCGAGCTCACCAAGGTCAAGAAGGCCGTCGGCGAGCTCGAGGTCCGCACCCTCCTCTCCGGCGAGTACGACGAGCGCTCCGCCGTCGTGACGATCCGCGCCGGCGCCGGCGGTGTCGACGCCGCCGACTTCGCCGAGATGCTCATGCGGATGTACCTGCGCTGGGCCGAGCGGCACGGCTACCCGACGAAGGTCATGGACACCTCCTACGCCGAGGAGGCGGGGCTGAAGTCGGTGACCTTCGAGGTCAACGTCCCCTACGCCTACGGCAACCTCTCGGTCGAAGGGGGGACCCACCGCCTGGTCCGGATCTCCCCCTTCGACAACCAGGGGCGTCGCCAGACCTCCTTCGCCGCCGTCGAGGTCATCCCGCTCATCGAGGGCACCGACTCCATCGACATCCCGGAGAACGAGCTGAAGATCGACGTCTTCCGCTCCTCCGGCCCCGGCGGGCAGAGCGTCAACACGACCGACTCGGCGGTGCGGATGACGCACATCCCGACCGGCACCGTCGTCTCGATGCAGAACGAGAAGTCGCAGATCCAGAACAGGGCCGCCGCCCTGCGCGTCATGCAGTCGCGACTCCTGCTCATCAAGCGCGCCGAGGAGGCCGCCGAGCGCAAGGAGCTCGCCGGTGACATCAAGGCGAGCTGGGGCGACCAGATGCGCTCCTACGTCCTCAACCCGTACCAGATGGTCAAGGACCTGCGGACCAACCACGAGACGGGCAACCCGACCGCCGTCTTCGACGGCGAGATCGACGACTTCATCGAGGCCGGCATCCGCTGGCGCATCGCAGAGGCCAAGGCCGCCGCGGCGGAGTGACGCGCCGACACCGCGGGCGAACGCGCCGATCCTCCGCGGTGTCTCAGATCGGTCACGACGCCGACATATCCTGACGACGGCCAGCACCCGACCCTGAGGCTCCCACCCCGCGATGATCCGCTTCGAGAACGTCACCAAGCTCTACCCGCGCCAGCAGCACCCTGCGCTGCAGGGCGTGGACCTGGAGATCTCGCGGGGCGAGTTCGTCTTCCTCGTCGGGGCCTCCGGCTCCGGCAAGTCGACGATGCTGCGGCTGGCCATCCGGGAGGAGCAGGTGACCGACGGGCGCCTCCTCGTCGGCGGCCACGACCTCTCCCGGCTCCCGCACCGCAAGGTGCCCCAGCTGCGCCGCCAGATCGGCTCGGTCTTCCAGGACTTCCGCCTCCTGCCCAACAAGACCGTCGAGCAGAACGTCGCCTTCGCCCTCCAGGTCATCGGCCGCCCGCGGCGCGCGATCCGCTCGCTCGTGCCCGAGACCCTCGAGCTCGTCGGGCTCGAGGACATGGGCAGGCGCTACCCGCACGAGCTCTCCGGCGGCGAGCAGCAGCGGGTCGCCATCGCCCGTGCGGTCGTCAACCGGCCCCCGGTCCTGCTCTGCGATGAGCCGACCGGCAACCTCGACCCGGCGACCTCGCTCGACATCGTCCAGCTCCTCGGACGCATCCACGACTCGGGGACGACGATCCTCATGGCCACCCACGACAACACCATCGTCGACCGCATGCAGCAGCGCGTCGTCGAGATCGAGGACGGCGTCGTCATCCGCGACGAGGCCACCGGCTCCTACGTCCCCAAGGCCGTCGACTCGGTCCAGCGGGAGCAGCGCTCCGCCGTACGCGGCGCCCACCCGCCCGTCGACGACGGGGGACCGGTCCCCCCTTCGCCCGACCACCGGCCCGAGGAGGACCTCCCGCGCGACCCGGAGGCCGAGCGCGCCGAGGCCGAGCGGATCGCCGAGGAGGACGCCGAGCCCGGGATGGTCGTCGGCCCCGACTGGGACGACTGGGACGAGGAGGACCCGCGATGAGGCCCACCAACATCCTTGTCGACGCGTGGCAGGGGCTGCGCCGCAACAAGTCGATCGCCGTCTCCGTCGTCCTCGTGACGATGATCTCGATGTACCTGCTCGGCGTCGGCGTGCTCGCTCAGCGGCAGGTCCAGACGATGAAGGGGCACTGGTACGACCGCGTCCAGGTCTCCATCTACCTGTGCACCGAGACCTCGAGCCAGCCCAACTGCTCCCAGGGGGCTGCCACGGAGGAGCAGCGGGCGACCATCGAGGCGCAGCTCGAGGAGTCCAAGCCGCTCGTCAAGGAGGTCTACTTCGAGACCGAGCAGGAGGCCTTCGACCGTTTCCGGGAGGACTACGAGAACTCCCCGCTGAGCAAGAACATCCGGGTGGGTGACATCCCGCCGAGCTATCGGGTGCAGCTCAGCGACCCCGAGCAGTACGAGACGATCGCGTCCGCGTTCGAGAACGCGCCCGGGGTGGCGAGCGTGCCTGACCTGCGCAAGGTCTTCTCCAGCCTCTTCCAGGCGATCAACATCGCCACCGCGGTGATGGTGGCGCTCGCGCTGCTCACGCTCGTCAGCGCCGTCCTGCTCATGGCGACGACGATCCGTCAGGCCGCCTACACCCGGCGTCGCGAGATCGCGATCATGAAGCTCGTCGGGGCCAGCAACAGCACGATCCGCACCCCCTTCATCCTCGAGACGCTCATCGCCGGCATCGTCGGCACGCTGCTCGCCATCGGGCTGCTGTGGTTCTCGGCGTGGAGCCTCTTCGACGAGTACCTCATCCAGGAGTCGTCAGGCACGGCCTTCATCTCCAGCGCGGAGGTGCTCGTCATCGCGCCCTTCCTCCTCGTCCTCGTCGCGGTCCTCGCCATCGCGACCTCGACGGTGACGCTGTGGCGATACCTGCGGGTCTGAGCCCGACGTGACACGCGTCGGCGCGGACATCCGAGACGCCGGGGCGTCCCGCGGCTACGGTGGCAGGCGATGAGGCGACCAGGTTCTCCCCGACGAGTGCTCCGGAGCCGCGCTGGGGTCAGCGCGGCTCTTGCGGTGTGCCTCGGCCTCGGCCTGGCGAGCGCGTCCACCGCCGCCGACGACCCCGAGGACACGAAGCGCAAGGTCGACCAGCAGATCACCTCGACGCAGGCCGACCTCGATCACACCTCGGCCCAGCTGCGCAAGGCCTACGACGCGCTCGAGGTGACCCGGACCAAGCTCCCGGCCGCCCGGGCCAAGGCAGAGCAGGCGGCCGCCGCCGAGATCGCCGCGCAGTCGCGCTACGACGACGCGGCAGCGGCCCTGCGCGTCGCCGAGGCCGACGAGGCCAAGGCACGCAAGGACATCGCGACGACGACCGCCCGGATCGCGCAGGCCAGGGAGCATGTCGCCGGGTTCGCCGGCGAGGTCTACCAGCAGCAGGGCCTTGGCGACCTCGCCGTCGCCCTCGGCGCCGAGTCGCCCGCCGAGGTCGTCGACCGGATGGTCATGGCGGACACCGTCGGCGGGGTGCAGGCCAGCTCGCTCAACACGCTCAACACCTCTCGCGCCGACCTCGTGACCCAGCAGGACCGGCTCGAGGCGCTCCGCGACAAGACCAGGGCGGCCCGCGACGAGGCCAGCGCCCGGCTCGGCGAGGCCCAGACCGCCAAGGCCGGGGCCGACCGCGCCCAGGCCGACCTCGAGGGGCTCGAGTCCAGCCAGGCCCGTCAGGCACAGACCCTCCAGCAGGAGCGGACCAAGGAGCGCAGGCGTCTGGAGGACCTCCAGGGCGAGTCGGTCCGGCTCGGCCGGGTCCTCGAGGAGCGCGCGCGCAAGGCCCGGATCAAGGCCGCTCAGATCAAGGCAGCCCGCGAGGCGCAGGAGCGACGCATCCGCGAGGCCCGCGCCCGTGCCAGCCGCTCGAGCAGCACGACGAAGGACCCCAACCCGGCGCCACCACGCAGCCAGGGCGTCCTCGCGGCGCCGGTCAACGCACCCGTCACCTCAGAGTTCGGGCTGCGCTTCCACCCGATCCTCCACTACTGGCGCCTGCACGCCGGGCGCGACTACGGGGGCGCCTGCGGGGCCCCGGTCTACGCGGCGGCCGACGGGCAGATCATCTCGGCGGGGACCGCGGGCGGCTACGGACTCCAGGTTGCCATCGACCACGGCGTCAAGCGGGGCGTCCTGCTCTCGACGACGTACAACCACCTCCAGTCCTTCGCCCGGACCGGCGGCAGCGTCTCGCGCGGGCAGGTCATCGGCTACGTCGGCACCACCGGGACCTCCACCGGCTGCCACCTCCACTTCGAGACCTACGAGAACGGCACCGCCGTCGACCCACGCGGCTGGCTCTGACCCCTTCGCCGGCTATCGGCTCGGCCGCAGGGCGCCGCGACAGGTACCGTGGCCCGGCACGCCGCTGCGAGATCTGGAGGTGACCACCGTGGCGAAGGACAAGAACGAGGGCCGCAAGGTCATCGCGAGCAACCGCAAGGCACGGCACGACTACCTCATCGAGGACACCTACGAGGCCGGCATCGCGCTCATGGGCACCGAGGTCAAGGCGCTGCGCATGGGCCGCGCGGCGCTCACCGACGGCTTCGCGATCTTCTACGGCGACGAGCTCTACCTCGAGGGAGTGCACATCCCCGAGTACGTCAACGGCAACTGGACCAACCACACGCCGCGCCGCCGCCGCAAGCTCCTGCTCCACCGGCACGAGCTCGACAAGATCCACGCGAAGATCCACGCGAGCGGGCGCACCATCGTGCCGCTCTCGCTGTACTTCGTCGACGGGCGGGCCAAGGTCGAGATCGCCGTCGCCACCGGCAAGAAGCACTACGACAAGCGGCACACGCTGCGCGAGCAGCAGGACCGCCGCGAGGCCGAGCGGGCGGTCTTCGGCCGGGGCCGGGAGGACTGACCCTTCGCGGCTCCTCCGTCGCACCTCAGGGAGCGGGACGACGAAGGGGGACGGGCCCGCCTCGGCGGATCCGTCCCCCTTCGTCATGCGATCGGTCAGATCACTTGAAAGCGTCCTTGACCTTCTCGCCGGCGGCCTTGAGGTCGCCCTTGGTCTCCTGCGCCTGACCCTCGGCCTGCATGTTCGGGTCGTCCTTGGCGTCGCCGACGGCCTGCTTGCCCTTGCCGATGGCCTGGTCCTTGGCGTTGTCGATCTTGTCACCGATACCCATGATGTGCCTCCTGGTTGGTGGGGTCTCTTCACCATAGGGGCAGGTCAACGACCTGTGCGGGGGAGAGGGAGGGGCAATCTGGGCCGGCCGCGCGGGGGAATGCGCTTGGCGTTGTCGGCGTTGGCAGGGATACTTGCCAGACAACTCAACAGCGTGACGTGGACACTCTCACGGGGGTGATCGGTTTCGACACTGGTCGGTCCTGCAGGAGAAGCGGGTCGAGGATGCACGGTCATCTCGTCAACGCCCCGTGCAAACACATAGGTGCCGACTCCAAGCGCACCGACTTCGCCCTCGCCGCCTGAGCGAGCCCGAAGTCCGTTGGCCTAAGCATGATCTCGGCTTAGCTCCCAGCGTCATCTAGAGATCTTGCTGCAGCGTCATGTCGGGGGACGCTGCGGGACTCTTGCTCGACTGGGCCTGTCAGGGAAGGTGTGCGTGCCAGCCCTGGGGCCGAGAAAATCCATAGCGCACTGCACCCGGAGAAGTCCTGCTCGTCTGCCAGTGGACGCGGGTTCGATTCCCGCCACCTCCACCACCGTGACCACGTCAGCACCGCGCGAGGCCCGCCCCGACATCCGTCGGTGGCGGGCCTCGTCGTGCCTCGGGGCGAAGGGGGAGGAGTCAGACCTCCATCGTCCCCTCGCCCTCCTGGCGCGAGGCGATCTCGGCCTTGACGGCGTCCATGTCGACGCCCTGGACCGCGACGATGAGCTCCTCGAGCTGGGCCTTGGGCAGGGCGCCGGCGGACTGGTGGAGGAGGATCCCCTCGCGGAAGGCCATGAGCGTGGGCACGCTCGTGACGTTGGCCATCGAGGCGAGCTCGGGGTTCTCGTCGATGTCCACCTTGGCGAAGGTGATGTCCTCGTGCTTGCCGGCGGCCTCCTCGAAGACGGGGCCGAACTGTCGGCACGGGCCGCACCACGTCGCCCAGAAGTCGACGAGGACGGTGCCGCCCTCGGTCACGGTGCTGCGGAAGCCGTCGAGGTCGAGGTCGATGGGGGAAGTCATACCGCCACTGTAAGCACGACGCCGGTGTGCTTCCATCGTCGACGTGCCCCGGCTCCTCCTCCACCGTCGCGTGCTCACGGGGCTGCTCGTCGTCGCGCTCGCGGTCCACCTCTACGGCCTCTACGACCCGACGCCGACCGGGGGCGGTCTCGAGATCAACGACAAGCTGGTCCATGGGCTGCTCTTCGGCATCCCGGCGCTGCTCGGTGTCCTCCGCGGGGCGGGGGGCTGGTGGCCGCTGCTGCTCGCGCTCCACGCGCCGGTGAGCGAGCTCGTCCAGGCGCGACTCCTCGCGAGGCGGACCGGCGACCCGTGGGACGTCGTCGCCGACCTCGTCGGGGTGGCCCTCGGCTGGTGGCTCGCCCGGGCGATGCGCCGCCGGGCCGTCGCCCGCCGGTCCGAGCAGACCCCTTCGCGCTGGTAGACTGGTACCTCCCCATCACGGACGCGCACCGCTGCGCCCCCTGCGGCCGGACGGTCGCCCCCCGTTTCCCCTAGCCCCGTGATGATGCCGGGCCGCAACAGATGCCGCCCGGTCCGCTGGCGCCGCAGGCGCCTGAAGACTCGTCTGGTGCGGTCACCCCTTCGTCGGTGGCTCGAGGCGTGTCTGCCCGAGCCGAGAAGGTGTTTTTCCGTATGCCCACGAACAAGAAGCCCCGCTGGTCCGCTGCCCAGAAGGCCGCCGCCGTCAAGAAGTCCCCGAAGGGTCCCAAGAAGCCGTTTCATCGCGGCCAGGGGCCGAGCGAGGGGGCGAAGGGGGAGACCCGTCGCCCCGCCAAGCGTCCGGTCCGTAGCGAGGGTGGTCGCTTCGACGACCGTCCCCGGCGCGACGACCGTCCGTACGGTGACCGACCGGCACGTCGTGACGACCGCTCCTACGGGGACCGCCCGCGTCGGGACGACGGCCCGCGCCGCTACGACGACCGCCCGGCCCGCCGGGACGACCGCTCCTTCGACGACCGGCCGCGCCGGGTGAGCAAGGACGGCACCGAGTTCGGCGGCGGCAAGCGCTGGGAGCGTCGGGACGACCGTCGTGACGACCGCCGGCCCGCCCGTGACGACCGTCCGCGCCGCTTCGAGCGCGACGAGCGCCGGCCCGCCCGGGACGACCGTCCGCGCCGCTTCGAGCGCGACGAGCGGCGTCCGGCCCGCGACGACCGTGGCTGGGAGCGTCGTGACGACCGCGGAGGCGACCGTCGCGACAGCCGCGGTGACAACCGTCGCTTCGAGGGTCGCGGCCCACGCGACGAGCGCCGCGGCTACCGCCCTCGCTTCGACCGGGAGCAGACCGGTATCGAGCCGCAGCACGACCCCGAGGCCGAGCGCATGGAGGCCGACACCTGGGTCTCGGCGGCCCGCACGAGCCGCACCGGCCAGGTCGAGGTCGCCGAGGACAACGGCTTCGCCGCGCTCGGCCTGCCCGAGCGCATCGTCGAGCGGCTCGCCCGGGAGGGCATCACCGAGCCCTTCCCGATCCAGGAGGCGACGATCCCCGACGCCCTCGCGGGCAAGGACGTCCTCGGTCGTGGCCAGACCGGCTCGGGCAAGACCCTCGCCTTCGGCCTGCCGACGATCACCCGCCTTGCCGGTGAGCGCTCGCAGCCGCGACGCCCGCGCGCGCTGATCCTCGTCCCGACCCGCGAGCTCGCGATGCAGGTGAGCGACTCGCTCGAGCCTCTCGTCCACGTCATGGGCCTACGCCACAAGCTCGTCGCCGGGGGACTGTCCTACACCGGGCAGATCGCCGCGCTCGACAAGGGCGTCGACATCCTCATCGCGACCCCCGGCCGTCTCGTCGACCTGCTCGACCGTGAGGCCGTCATCCTCGACTCCATCGAGGTGACCATCCTCGACGAGGCCGACCACATGGCCGACATGGGCTTCGTCCCGGCCGTGACCCGGGTCCTCGACGAGGTGCCGGCGGGCGGCCAGCGGCTGCTCTTCTCCGCGACCCTCGACAAGGGCGTCGACGGCCTCGTCCAGCGCTACCTCGTCGACCCGGTGACCCACTCGACGAACGACGTCACCGCCTCGGTCGACACGATGGAGCACCACATCCTGCTCATCGACCCGCAGCACAAGAAGGTCATCACCGCCGAGCTCGCCAACCGCGAGGGCCGCACGGTCGTCTTCTGCCGCACCAAGCTCGGCGCCGACCGCGTCGCCCGCCAGCTCCGCGAGTCCGGTGTCCGTGCCGCGGCGCTGCACGGCGGCCTGACCCAGGGCGCGCGCAACAAGGTCCTCGGGGCCTTCCGCACCGGCTCGATCCCGGTGCTCGTCGCGACGGACGTCGCCGCCCGCGGCATCCACGTCGACGACGTCTCCGTCGTCCTGCAGGCCGACCCGCCCGCCGACCACAAGGACTACCTCCACCGCGCCGGCCGCACCGCTCGTGCGGGGGAGAAGGGCACCGTCGTCACGCTGGCGCTCCCGCACCAGCGCAAGACGATGGAGCGGATGGCCGCCGACGCCGGGCTCGACGCCCGACCGGTCAAGACGGCTCCCGGCGACGAGGTCCTCGAGGCCGCGGGTGCGACACCGGTCAGCGGCGCGCCGATCGACGAGGCGGACTTCCGCAAGCTGCTCGACCCGCGCCCGGCCCGCAAGCACAGCGGCACCGGCGGCCCGCGTGGCCAGCGCAGCGGCGGCTACCGCGGCGAGGGTGGCCCGCGCCGCGAGGGTGGTCCGCGCCGCGACGGTGGCGGCTACCGCGGCGGCAGCGACCGCCCGCGCCGTGAGGGTGGCTACCGGGACGACCGGTCCTCCTACCGGCCGGCTCGCCGCGACCGCGACTGAGGGACACTAGGGGCATGGACAGCCTCGCGGGACGACTGCTCGTCAGCACCCCGGAGATCACCGACGGTGTCTTCGAGCGCAGCGTCGTCCTGCTGCTCGCGCACGACGAGCAGACCGCCGAGGGTGTCGTCCTCAACAAGCCCGTCCAGGCTCCGATCGACGCCGTCCTGCCAGGCTGGCAGGACGGCGCGAGCGAGCCGCAGATGGTCTTCCAGGGTGGACCCGTGCAGACCGACTCCGCGGTCGGCCTCGTCGCCGTGCCGGGTGATGGCCTTCCGCCCGAAGGGGTGAAGCGGCTCTTCGGGGCGATCGGCCTCGTCGACCTCGACACGGAGCAGTCCCAGGTGTGGCCGAGCATCAGCGCACTGCGGATCTTCGCCGGCTACGCCGGGTGGGGTGCTGACCAACTCGCCGACGAGATCGAGCGGGGTGGCTGGTTCGTCGTCGATGCCGAGATCGGCGACGTCTTCGACGGGGAGCCCGCGACGCTGTGGCGCCGGGTCCTGCGCCGCCAGCGCGGTCTCATGGCGTGGGTCTCGACCTACCCGGACGATCCGTCGCACAACTGAGGCTCCGCCCTAGACTCGGGGCCATGAGCGCGCTGCAGCGACCCGTCATGAGCACCGACCCGGGCAACCCGGGGAGCCTCGAGGAGCCCGGCGGCACCGGGACCTCGACGAGCGTCCTCGAGCGCACGGAGACCGAGGCGACCACGCAGGTGCAGGAGCCGGGTGACCACGAGCGCTTCTCGCACTACGTGCGCAAGGAGAAGATCCTTGAGTCGGCGCTGACCGGCGAGCCGGTCACGGCGCTCTGCGGCAAGAAGTGGATCCCGGGCCGCGACCCGGAGAAGTTCCCCGTGTGCCCGGAGTGCCGGGAGATCTGGCAGGGTCTGCGCGACCCGCAGGACGGCGAGGACTGACCCTCACGTCCTCGTGGTCTGAGCTGTCGCCGCCGTGACCTAACCTGGACGGCGACATGAGTCAGCACGCCGCCTCCCACCTCTCACCCGCCTTCCCGGAGCGGGCGGCGTGGGGTACCGCCGGAGCCCTGCGGGCCTGGCAGGCCGACGCGCTGGAGCGCTACCTCACGAGCGCGGCCCGTGACTTCCTCGCCGTCGCGACCCCCGGCGCGGGCAAGACGACCTTCGCCCTCCGGGTGGCTGCCGAGCTGCTGGCGAAGGGGGAGGTCGACGCGGTCACCGTCGTCGCCCCGACCGAGCACCTCAAGACGCAGTGGGCCGACGCGGCCGGTCGCGTCGGGATCCACCTCGACCCGAAGTTCTCCAACACCGTCGGCGTGACGAGTCGTGACTACGACGGCGTCGCCGTCACCTACGCCCAGGTCGCGGCCAACCCCGCGGTCCACGAGGGACGCACCCGGGCGAGCCGGACCTTCGTCATCCTCGACGAGATCCACCACGGCGGCGACAACAAGTCGTGGGGCAGCGCGATCCGCCAGGCCTTCGAGCACGGCACCCGCCGGCTGGCCCTCACCGGGACGCCCTTCCGCTCCGACACCAACCCCATCCCCTTCGTCACCTACGAGTACGGCGACGACGGGATCCTGCGCTCGTCGGCCGACTACACCTACGGCTACGCCCAGGCGCTCGCCGACCACGTCGTGCGGCCGGTCCTCTTCATGGCGTACGGCGGTGGGATGCGCTGGCGCACCCGGGCCGGCGACGAGGTCGCCGCCCGCCTCGGGGAGCCGATGACCAAGGACGTCGCCGCGCAGGCCTGGCGCACCGCGCTGGACCCGAAGGGGGAGTGGGTCCCCTCGGTCCTCCAGGCCGCCGACAAGCGGCTCACCGAGGTGCGCCGCCACGTCGACGACGCCGGTGGGCTCGTCATCGCGAGCAACCAGACCCAGGCGCGCGCCTACGCGCGGATCCTCGAGCAGGTGACCGGCGAGAAGCCGACGCTCGTCCTCTCCGACGACCCGGGCAGCTCCGCGCGCATCGAGACCTTTGCCGAGGGGACGCAGCGCTGGATGGTCGCGGTCCGCATGGTCTCCGAAGGGGTGGACGTGCCCCGCCTGTGCGTCGGCGTGTACGCGACGTCGACGTCGACGCCGCTCTTCTTCGCCCAGGCCGTCGGCCGCTTCGTCCGGGCGCGCAAGCGGGGCGAGACCGCCTCGGTCTTCTTGCCGAGCGTCCCGGTGATCCTCGCCCACGCGGGCAGCATGGAGGTCGAGCGCGACCACGCCCTCGACCGCCGCAAGGACGCCGACGACGAGGCGCCGATCTGGTCCGAGGAGGAGGGTCTGCTCGCCGCGGCGAACGCGTCCGAGGCCGCGAGCGACGACCTCCAGGGTCAGTTCGAGGCGCTGGAGTCAGACGCGCACTTCGACCATGTGCTCTTCGACAGCAAGCAGTTCGGCCTGCACGCCGAGGTGGGCTCGGAGGACGAGCAGGACTACCTCGGACTCCCCGGCCTGCTCGAGGCCGACCAGGTGCACGCGCTCCTCAGCGAGCGGCAGACCAAGCAGTCGGCCAAGACCGGCCGGACACGCAAGCAGTCCGAGGCCGCCCAGCCGGTGTCGGCGCACCGCGCGCTCGCCGCGCAGCGCAAGGAGCTCAACAAGCTCGTCTCCGCCTACGCGCAGAAGAGGGGCGTCCCGCACGCCAACGTGCACATGGACCTGCGCCGCTCGTGCGGCGGCCCTGAGCTCGCGTCGGCCACGAGCGAGCAGGTCACCGAGCGGATCGAGACGATCCGGCGCTGGTTCGTCGGACGCCGCTGACCGTCAGGGGCCGCTGACCGTTGGCGGCCGATGACCGTCAGGCGCTCGAGGTGGCGAGGCGCTCCTCGCGCTCGGCGATGCCCGAGTACCACGCCCAGGTGAGGGCCAGGCCTTCCTCCAGCGAGGTGGCCGGCTCGTACCCCACGAGGCCGCCGCAGCCGGGTGATGTCGGGCGAGCGCACCTGCACCGAGCCGGGTGGAGCGGGGGCGGGCTGCACCTGCTTGGGCACCCCGACCGCGGCGCTGACCATCGCCGCGAGGTCGTGGATGAGGGTCATCTCCGTGTCGTCGCCGATGTGGACGACCTGACCCGCGCACGCATCGGCACGCACGACGGGATCATCGCGGTCACCGCGTCGTCGACGGAGCAGAACGCGCGCGACTGGTCGGATTCGTCGAGAGGGCGACGACACGCGGAATCGGATCTGCAGTGGCCCTGCCGCTGCGGCGGCGGGACCGCACGATCGGCGCGCTCAACCTCTTCCGCGGGGTGTCGGCCGGCTCGGGCCCGACGAGCGTCAGATGGCCAGGGTGCTGGTGAGCCTGGCGACGATCGGGATCATCAACCACCGGAACCTGGTCTCCTCGTGCCCGGCCCCGGCGCCGGCGGCACCACCGGCGCCGCCGGCGGTCACCCCGCGCGAGGGGGTGCCGCCGCGGCGCTAGTCCTCGGAGCGCTCCGCGGCCTTGCGCACGAGCGGTCCGGTGCGCAGGTGCATGTGCGTCACGAGGGCGATCGAGGTGCTCGCGCGGTTGACGTGGACGTCGTCGATGATCTCGTCGATGACCCGGCCGAGGTCGGCGTTGTCGCGGGCGACGACCCGCACGATGAGGTCCCCGCGACCGGTCGTCGAGTGGATCTCGAGCACCTCGGGGATGGCCTCGAGGTGCGCGACGACCGGCTCGTGCCCCTGCCGCTGGTTGATCTCGAGGGTGCAGAAGGCGGTGACGGGGTACCCGAGCGCCCCCGGGTCGACCTCGGGGGCCAGCGACGCGATCACCCTCGTGCTCTGCAGCCGGTCGAGCCGTGCCTGGACGGTCCCGCGCGCGACCCCGAGCGCCCTCGAGGCCCCGAGCACGCCGATCTGCGGCTGCTCGGAGAGGAGGGTGATGAGGCGTGCGTCGAGGTCGTCGATGCCGGTCTGCCGAGCCATGTGGCACATTGTGCTCACAGGCCGGTCTTGGGGGCAACGGTGTGGTCATCCTGCCCAGTCCAGCGGAAGTTGATTGCGCACAGTGCCTGGCACCGCCACCCTGCTCGTCATGACTGACACGACAACGACGTCCGCCAGCATCGACCTCACCCAGGCCGAGCGCGAGGCCGACCTCGACCTCGACCAGCTCAAGCAGCTCGTCGGTCTCGTCGACTACGACGAGAGCACCGACCCCTTCCCGGTCACCGGCTGGGACGCCATCGTCTTCGTCGTCGGCAACGCGACCCAGACCGCGCACTACTACCAGAGCGTGTGGGGCATGGAGCTCGTCGCCTACAGCGGCCCCGAGCACGGCAACCGCGACCACAAGGCCTTCGTCCTGAGGTCGGGCTCGATCCGGTTCGTCGTCAAGGGCGCTGTCGACCCGGCGAGCCCGCTCGTCGCGCACCACGCGACCCACGGCGACGGTGTCGTCGACATCGCGCTCGAGGTGCCCGACGTGGACCGGTGCATCGCCCAGGCCAAGGCCGCCGGGGCCACCGTCCTCGAGGAGCCGCACGACGTCTCCGACGAGCACGGCACGGTCCGCCTCGCCGCGATCGCCACCTACGGCGAGACCCGGCACACCCTCGTCCAGCGCGAGGTTGACGGTGCCCGCTACGCGGGTCCGTACCTGCCCGGCTACGTCGGGCGCAGCTCTGGCTTCGTCAAGCGCGACGGCGCGCCGAGGCGGCTCTTCCAGGCGCTCGACCACATCGTCGGCAACGTCGAGCTCGGCAAGATGGACGAGTGGGTGGCCTTCTACAACCGCGTCATGGGCTTCGTGAACATGGCCGAGTTCATCGGCGACGACATCGCCACCGACTACTCGGCCCTGATGTCCAAGGTCGTCGCCAACGGCAACCACCGTGTGAAGTTCCCGCTCAACGAGCCGGCGATCGCCAAGAAGCGCAGCCAGATCGACGAGTACCTCGACTTCTACAAGGGCCCGGGGGCGCAGCACCTCGCGCTCGCGACGAACGACATCCTGCGTACCGTCGACGAGCTGACCAAGGAGGGTGTTGAGTTCCTCGACACCCCGGACGCCTACTACGACGACCCCGAGATGCGCGCGCGCATCGGGGAGGTGCGGGTCCCGATCGAGGAGCTCAAGAAGCGCAAGATCCTCGTCGACCGCGACGAGGACGGCTACCTGCTGCAGATCTTCACCAAGCCGCTCGGCGACCGGCCGACCGTCTTCTTCGAGATCATCGAGCGGCACGGCTCGCTCGGTTTCGGCAAGGGCAACTTCAAGGCGCTCTTCGAGTCGATCGAGCGCGAGCAGGACCGGCGCGGCAACCTCTGACCGGCAGCGCCCCCGCGGCACGAGCGCGGCTCGACCACCTCCCCGTGGTCGGGCCGCGCTCGTCTCTCCGGTAACCTTCCCCGTGACCCACCGACCGCCGATGCTTGCATCGCTCGACAGCCGGAGGCCCCTCTGCTAGCGCTCCTGGCCCTGCACATGGTGCTCGGAGCCGCTGCACCCGCTCTGGTCCGCCACATCGGCAGCCGGACCTTCTACGTCATGGCGATCGCCCCTGCCGTGACGACCGCCTGGGCGCTCGCCCAGGCCGGAGCGGTGCGGGAGGGGCGGGTCACCCAGACCCTGTCCTGGGTCCCGGCGCTCGACCTCGACGTCACGCTGACGATGAGCACCCTCCAGTGGGTCATGACCCTCGTCGTCGCCGGCGTCGGAGCACTCGTCCTCGCGTACTGCGCCGCCTACTTCCGCGACGACGAGCCCGGTCGCGGCCTGCTCGCGGGGACGCTCACGGCCTTCGCCGGCGCCATGCTCGGGCTGGTGTGGGCGGACAACCTGCTCATCACGTACGTCTTCTGGGAGCTGACGACGATCTTCAGCTTCCTGCTCATCGGCTACGACCCGGCGAAGCGATCCGCGCGTGCTGCGGCGCAGCAGGCCCTCATCGTCACGACCTTCGGCGGGCTCGCCATGCTCGTGGGCATCCTCATGATCGGGTCGATGGCCGGCACCTACTCGGTGAGCGAGCTCCTGGCCTCACCGCCGGAGGCTTCGGGGATGCTCTCGGTGGCGGTCGTCCTCCTGCTGCTCGGCGCCATCAGCAAGTCCGCGCTCTTCCCCTTCCACTTCTGGCTGCCGGGCGCGATGGCCGCGCCCACGCCGGTCAGCGCGTACCTGCACGCGGCGGCGATGGTCAAGGCCGGGGTCTTCCTCGTCGCGCTCCTCGCGCCCGCCTTCGCCGATGTCCCCGGGTGGCGCGAGATCCTCCTCCCGCTCGGCGCCCTGACGATGGTGCTCGGCGGCTGGCGCTCGTTGCGTCAGTACGACATCAAGCTGCTCCTCGCCTACGGCACCGTCTCGCAGCTCGGCTTCCTCCTGGTCGTCCTGGGGATCGGCACGCAGATGGCCGCGCTCGCGGGCCTGGCCATGGTCCTCGCGCACGCGCTCTTCAAGGCGGCGCTCTTCCTCGTCGTCGGCATCGTCGACAAGCACGCCGGGACGCGTGACATCCGCAAGCTTCACGACGTCCGGCTGCAGATGCCGCTCGTCTTCGTCGTCGCGGTCCTCGCGGCGATGTCCATGGCCGGGCTGCCGCCGATGCTCGGTTTCGTGGCGAAGGAGAGCGTGTGGACCTCCGTGGCCGCGGTGGCGCGCGAGGGGGAGGGGACCGGGCTGCAGGGCGTCCCCGGCTGGGCGCTGCTCGTCGTCCTCACCCTCGGCTCCGTCCTCACCGTCGCCTACACCGCACGCTTCCTCCACGGCGCGTTCTGGGGTCGCAGCACCGACGGCACCCCGACCGAGTGCCGTCCGGTCGCCCTGGGCTACTGGGGCGTCCCGGCCGTCCTGGCGGGCGGAGGGCTCGCCCTGGGCCTGGCCGGACCGTGGCTCTCGAAGCAGCTCTGGCCGTACGCCGAGCAGCTGGCCCCCTCCACCCACGTCGAGAAGCTCGCCCTGTGGCACGGCCTCGGGCTCCCGCTCCTGCTCTCCGTGCTCGCGGTGCTCGGCGGAGCCGGGCTCTTCGTCGTCCGCCACGGCTTCGGCCAGCTGCAGGGAGCACTCTCCTTCGGGGCGAGCGCCGAGCGGGCGTACGGCGCCGGGATCCGGGCGATGGAGCGCGTCGCGGTCGAGACGACCGGCTTCACCCAGCGGGGCTCTCTCGCGATCTATCTCGGTGTCGCCCTGCTCGTCGTCGTCCTCGTCCCCGGCGCCGTCGTGTGGCGCACCTCCTTCGACGGTGAGGTCGTGCTCTTCGAGCACGTGGGCCAGCTCGTCGTGACCCTCGTGATCGCCGGCGCCGCCTTCGTCACCACCCGGTCGCGGCGGCGGCTGCGTGCGGTCCTGCTCATGGGCGTCACCGGCTACGGCACGGCCGTCCTCTTCCTGCTCCACGGCGCGATCGACCTCGCCCTGACCCAGGTGCTCATCGAGACGATCAGCCTCGTCGTCTTCGTCCTCGTGCTGCGCCGTCTGCCCCAGCACTTCACCGACCGCCCGTTGGCCCGGACACGCTACTGGCGGATGCTCATCGCGCTCTCGGTGGCGGTCGTCGTCGGGGCCATCCTCACCGTCGCTGCCATGCACCGGGCGGAGGCGCCGCTCACCCCTGAGCTCGTCCGAGGCGCCGTGGACTTCGGGGCGGGCTACAACGTCGTCAACGTGACCCTCGTCGACGTCCGCGCCTGGGACACCTTCGGCGAGATCGCCGTCCTGCTCGTGGCCGCCACCGGGGTCGCGTCGCTCCTCTTCATCGACAGCCGCAGCGCCGGCATCCGCCGGGTCCACGAGATCCCCTACCCCAAGGACGTCACGAAGATCGCGACCGGCCCGGGCCGCCGGGTCTGGCTCCCGGGGCCGCGGACCCTCGCGCCGGAGAGCCGCTCGATCCTCTTCGAGGTGGTCACCCGCCTGATCTTCCACGCGATGCTCGTCGTCGGCGTCTACCTGCTCTTCGCCGGGCACAACAACCCCGGCGGCGGCTTCGCCGGGGGCATCGTCGTCGGGCTCGCCCTCGTCGTGCGCTACCTCGCCGGAGGTCGCTACGAGCTCGACGAGGCGGCGCCGGTCGACGCCGGCGTGGTGCTCGGTCTCGGCCTCTTCCTCGCGGCGCTCTCGGCACTCGCGCCGCTCGCGCTCGGCGGCCAGGTGCTCCAGTCCTTCGTCGTCGAGGGTGACCTGCCGGTCCTCGGTCACGTCAAGCTCGTCAGCTCGCTCTTCTTCGACATCGGCGTCTTCCTCGTCGTCATCGGGCTGGCGCTCGACCTGCTGCGCTCGCTGGGCTCGGGGATCGACCGTCACATCCGAAGAGAGAAGCGCGCGGGGGAGGTGGGCCAGACGTGACCGTCAACCTCACCCTCGTCCTCGCGACGATGGTCCTCGTCGGCTGCGGCGTCTACCTCATGCTCGAGCGCTCGCTGACCCGCGTGCTCGTCGGCCTCGTGCTCCTCAGCAACGGGGTCAACCTCGGCTTCATGGTCGTCAGCGGACCGTCGGGCCGGGCTCCGCTCGTCAACCGCTATGACGTCAGCGAGATCTCCGACCCTCTGCCGCAGGCCTTCGTCCTCACGGCCATCGTCATCACCCTCGGCACGACCGCCTTCCTCCTCGCGATGGCCTACCGCAGCTGGCAGCTCAGCGGCAACGACGACGTCCAGGACGACGTCGAGGACGCAGCGATCCGGCGGCTCGCCCGCACCGATGCGGCCTCCGACGGCTTCGACCTTGCCGAGGCGGCGACGAAGGACGACAAGGAAGAGGTCTACGGGGAGGAGGGTGCCGAGCCCGAGACCGAGCCGGTCGCGGGCGAGCAGGTCGACGAGGTCGGCGACGAAGCAGCCCCGCCGGGTGACGAGCTCGACGCGTCGGCGAGCGACGGCGACGAGGGGTACGAGCAACGACCGGACGACGAGCAGGGGGAGGCCCGATGAACGCCCTGATCCCCGTCCCCGTCCTGCTGCCGCTCCTCGGTGCGGGGCTCGCACTCGTCCTCGTCCGTCGTCCGAGGGCCCAGCTCGTCGTCTCTGTGAGCATCCTGAGCGTCGTCGTGGCCCTGGCCGCCTTCCTCGTGTGGCACGTCGACCAGCACGGCACGATGTCGGTCTGGGTCGGGGGCTGGGACCCGCCGCTGGGCATCGCGCTCGTCGCCGACCGGCTCTCCACGCTCATGCTGCTCGTGAGCACGTCCGTCGCGCTGGGCGTCCTCGTGTACTCCATCGGCCAGGGGATGATCGACGACTCGAGCGACACCCCGGTCGCGATCTACCACCCGACCTTCCTCATCCTCGTCGCCGGCGTCTCCAACGCCTTCCTCTCGGGCGACCTCTTCAACATCTTCGTCAGCTTCGAGATGCTCCTCTTCGCCTCGTACGTGCTCCTGACCCTCGGTGGCACGGAGAGCCGGATCCGCGCGGGGACGATCTACGTCGTCGTCAACATGCTCAGCTCGATGCTCTTCCTCATCTCGATCGCGGCGGTCTACGGCGCCACCGGGTCGGTCAACCTCGCCCGGCTGCACGAGGCCCTCCAGGCGCTCCCGGAGCCGATGTCGCTGACCATCCAGCTGCTCCTCCTCACGACCTTCGGGGTCAAGGCGGCGATCTTCCCGCTGTGCTTCTGGCTGCCCGACAGCTACCCGACGGCACCGGCGCCGGTCACCGCGGTCTTCGCGGGCCTCCTGACCAAGGTCGGCGTCTACGCGATCCTGCGGACGCAGACCCTGCTCTTCCCAGGCCAACCGCTGACCGACCTGCTGCTCGTCGTCGCCTTCCTCACGATGATCATCGGCATCCTCGGCGCGGTCGCGCAGAGCGACCTCAAACGTCTGCTGTCCTTCACGCTCGTGAGCCACATCGGCTACATGATCCTCGGCATCGCGCTGGCGACGAAGGGCGGCGTCGCCGGATCGGTCTTCTACGTCGTCCACCACATCACCATCCAGACCGCGCTCTTCCTCGTGCTCGGTCTCCTCGAGCGGCGCGCGGGCAGCACCTCGCTCGTCCGCCTCGGTGGCCTGGCGCGGATCGCGCCCCTCATCGCCATCCTCTTCTTCATCCCCGCGATGAACCTCTCGGGCATCCCGCCGTTGTCCGGCTTCATCGGCAAGATCGGCCTCATGTCCGCCGGCGTCGAGGTCGGCACCCCGCTCGCATACACGCTCGTGGGTGCCAGCGCGGTGACCTCGCTGCTCACCCTCTACGCGATCGCCAAGGCCTGGAGCCTGGCCTTCTGGCGCACCCCGGCGCAGGCGCACGAGCTCGCGGTGGCGATCGTGGAGGAGGAGCAGGCGAGCGACGACCTCGTCGAGACGACGTCTGTCCGGGTCGGCGCCAGCGGGCGGTGGCAGCCGGACGCGCTCCGGGAGGCCGCGACCTTCGCGAAGCAGCGTGAGCGGGCCGGCGCGAAGCAACGCGAGCTCGCCGAGGCCAGGCAGCGGGAGCGGGCCGAGTCCGAGGCCGGGCCCGAGGCCTTCGACACCGACGACGAGGAGACCCTCTACGAGCGCGAGCTCCGTGGCGTCGACAAGCGCATCCCGCGCTCCATGGTCGGCGCGGCCGCGGCGATGGTCGGCGGGAGCCTCCTCCTCACGGTCCTCGGTGGCCCGCTCTACGGCCTGGCCGAGCGGGCCTCCGCGGACCTGCTCGACCCCGACATCTACGTGCACTCCGTGCTGCCGGGAGACGAGCACCGATGAGCCCCGAGATGCGCAAGGCACGCGACGGCACGCTCCGACCTCGTCGCAAGGGGGCGGTGAACCCGGTGCTCGTCGTCATGCTCACTGTGCTGTGGGTCGCGCTCTGGTACGAGATCAATGCCTTCAACGTCATCAGCGGGCTCGTGCTCGCCGTACTGCTGCAGATCCTCTTCCCGCTGCCGCCGCTGCGCATCGACGGTCGGCTGCGGCCGCTGCTGCTCATCGGCTTCGGCTTCTTCTTCACCTGGCAGTGCTTCCTCGGAAGCCTGTCGGTCGCCCATCACGTGCTGCGGATCAGGTCGGTGCCGCGCAACGCGGTGATCGAGGTCGACCTGCGCAGCCAGTCCGACTTCATCCTCACGCTCGTCGCGATCGTCACCTCGCTCATCCCGGGCTCGGTGGTCGTCGAGGCCCGTCGCTCGACGCACACGCTCTTCATCCACTCCCTGGGGACGCGTGACGAGGCGGCGGTCGAGCGCGAGCGCGCCCGGGTGCTCCGCTCCGAACGCCAGCTGATTCGGGCCTTCGGTGACCCGGCGGGGACGGAGGGATCGCGATGAGCCCGATCGTCATCGGCATCTGCCTGGCCATGCTCGGCCCAGGCCTGGTCATGCTCATCGTCCGGATGACGATCGGCCCGACGGTCCTCGACCGCACCGTGGCCTTCGACGTCATCGTCGCCTACATCGCCATCGCGGTCTGCCTCTACTCGGCCGTCACGCGCTCCACCGACGCGCTGCCCCTGCTCGTGGTGATCGCCCTCGTCGGCTTCATCGGCTCGGTCTCGGTCGCCCGCTTCATCGACCCGGCGAGCACCGACGACGACGATGACGATGACGACGACGGGCGGGACCGGCACGACGAGGACCTCGATGCCACGTCGGTCCAGGGCATCGCCCGAGGGGAGATGCGATGAACGCCGTGCTCGAGGTCCTCGTCGCCGTCTGCTTCATCGTCGCGAGCTTCTTCGCGCTCGTCGCGGGGATCGGCATGGTGCGCTTCCCCGACCTGCTGAGCCGGATGCACGCCGGCACCAAGCCGCAGGTCGTCGGTCTCGGCGTCGCCCTCATCGGGCTGGCGATCGAGCTGCGGAGCATCCCGGTGGCGGTCCTGCTGCTCATCGTCGCGACCTTCCAGGGTGTGACCGCCCCGATCGCCTCGCACATGGTGGGCCGGGCCTCCTTCCGCGCCGGGCAGGTCCAGCGGGAGCTGCTCATCACCGACGAGCTCACCGAGACGCTCGGGTCGGCGGAGGAGCCCCGCGGCGCCCCCTGACCGGTCCGGGCGAGCCGGCGTCAGCCGGTCGTCGCCGCGTCGAACCGGGCTCGCGTCGCGCGCCACGGCTCGGACTCCCGCGGGAGCTCGAGCAGGACGGGCAGCAGGTCGGCCGAGAAGGTCGTGCTCGCCTCGCGCGGCAGCAACGAGGGCAGGTTGTCGATCGCGACGATGTCGACGGCCGGAGCGCCCCCGCTCGCCTCGACGAGCCGGCGGACCGGCTGCTCCCACGTCGTCTCGGCCCGGTTGACCGGCAGCAGGTTGAGGTCGCTCGTGAAGTCCGCCGTGACGTCGGAGAGCGTCCGCAGCCGTCGTCCCGGGGTCGCGAGGTCCTCGTCGGTGACGAAGGGGGGAGCGGGCTCGCTGACCATGACGCAGTTGACGAGGAGGTCGTGGGCGAGCAGCGACTCCTTGTCGAGCGCGACCGTCTCGGCCATGTCCCACGCGGTGGCCTCGCACCCGGCGACGGCGATGGCGTCCCGGGCGCCGGTGCCACTGCGCCCGAGGGCCCCGATGACGAGGCAGCGCTCGTCGCCGGTCGAGGACCGCAGCAGGTCGTCGAGGGTGCTGCGCTCCATCGGCTCCAGCGGGGCGGTCAGGGCGCCGCGGTCGTGCAGCACCGCCAGCGCGGCCCCCACGTACCCCGCCCAGTAGCCGAAGGCGACGACCCGACGTCCCCCCTTCGTCAGGTACTCGATGTCGAGGAGGGTGCCGCCACCACGGCGGAAGCGGGCGAGGAGCTCGGCGGCGCCGGTCTGGCCCTTGTAGGCGTGGCCGAAGAAGATGTGCGTGTGCTCCAGCGCGGCGGGCTCGTCGGGCAGCTCCTTGAGCCCGAGGACGATCGCGTCCGCGGGCGCGTCGACCCACGACACGGGCTCGGCCAGCTCCGCCCCGGCCGCCGCGTACTCGTCGTCGGCGAAGACCCGCTGCGGCGAGCGCTCCACCGTCAGCCGGTGGCCGGACTCGACCACCGCGCGGGCGTCGGAGGGCGTCAGCGGCGCCCGTCGCTCGGTCGTGCGGGACTCGTGTCGCATCCAGAGGTGCATCGGCTCGCTCATGCCCTCATCGTCGCAGGGCCCGAGGTCAGTGGACGTAGATGCCCTGGGGGACGTCGGTGAGCCGCTCCGGCCCGTCGTCCTGGACGAGGAGCGACTCGGAGGTCTCGTACCCCCAGTCGTCCTGCCACATCCCGAGGATGAGGTGGAAGGCCATGCCGGTCTCGAGCACGCTCGGGTCCTCCGAGCGCAGCGAGATCGTCCGCTCGCCCCAGTCCGGCGGGTAGCCGATCCCGATGGAGTAGCCGATGCGGGACTCCTTCGACAGGCCGTGCCGGGCCAGGGCCGTGCTGAAGGCCCGGTGCACCTCGGCGACCGGCGTGCCCGGCACCATGAGCGCCAGCGCCGCGTGCAGGCCGTCGTCCACGGCCCCGGCGCAGTGGAGCAGCCGGGGCGGTGGCGGGCCCAGCGAGACGGTGCGCGCCAGCGGGGCGTGGTAGCGGCGGTGCACCCCGGCGAGCTCGATCGTCGTCGCCTCGCCGGTCACCAGGCGCCGGTCCGTCCAGGTGAGGTGCGGGGTGCCGGCCGTCGGCCCGGTCGGGAGCATGGGGACGATCGCCGGGTAGTCGCCTCCGGCCTCGGGGCTGCCCTCGGTCTGGACCCGCTGGATCGTCGCGACGACGTCGCACTGCCGCACGCCCGGGGCAGCGGTCTCGAGCGCGGCGGTCATGGCGCGCGTGCTGATCGCGCCGGCGGCCCGCATGAGCTCCTGCTCGGCGGGAGACTTCACGACCCGGACCCACGGGACGAGCTGGTGGCTGTCGACGACGCGGGCCGGGCCCACCCCGCCCTGCAGCGCGTCGAAGGCGCGGACCGAGAAGTAGTGGGCGTCCAGGTCGACGCCGATCTCGGCCCCGGCGGCGCGGGGGAGGAGCCCGATCTCGACGGCCCGCTCCGCGATCCAGGCGAAGGGGTGGATGTCGGGTCGGTGGACGAGGGTCTCGGGATACCCGTGGACCCGGTCGTCGGGCAGGGCCGCGGTGATCTGTCCGCCGCTGGCGTCCATCGCCCGGGTGAAGAGGTGCAGGTCGCCCGAGGCGGGCACCGCGACGCACTGGGGCATGTAGAAGGACCACGCGTCATAGCCGCAGAGGTAGTACATGCTCGCGGGGTCGACGACGACGAGCGCCCCCATCGAGCGGGCCGCCATCTCGTGCTGGACGGCGGCGAGCCGCTGGTCGTACTCCTCGGGCGCGAAGGGCCGTGGGAACTCCATCCCGGCATCGTGCACCACGCAGCCGTCCGGCGGGCCCCGCGCTCGTCGGCGCGCCACGCCTGGCATCCTTGCCGACATGCAGATCCCCGAGCGCGCCGGCTGGTACGACGACCCCGACGACGCCGAGCAGCTGCGGTACTTCGACGGGATCGTGTGGAGCGAGAAGCGGGTGCCGAAGAAGGCTCCCGTCCGTGAGACACCCCCGGAGCAGCCCGTCGGCTACCAGGGGGCGCGCGACGCATGGGCGGGGCACGTCCCGCACTCGCAGTTCGAGGAGCCCGCGCAGCACGCTTGGCAGCACCCGGTCCCGCACGCGGCCGGTGGTGCCGCCGGTCACGCGGCGGACGGACGCCCGTATGCGGGCTTCGGGTCGCGGCTCGGGTCCTGGCTGCTCGACCTCATGATCATCTGGGGGATCGGCGGGCTGCTCTCGAGCTGGGCCTGGTACCTCTGGATGGCCGACTACCTCGGCTTCGCCATGGACAACCTCGGCAACCCGCAGGCCGTCCAGGACCTCGACCCCGACGTGCTCGTGGGGCTCTTCGAGTGGACGTGGTTCGCCGTCGCGATCGCGATCATGGCGTTCACCGCGTGGCTCTACACGGTGCTCATGCTCACCCGGAAGGGCGCGACGGTCGGCAAGCTCGCGACGGGCACCGTCGTCCGGGTCGCGGGCAGCCACGACGTCGGTCCGCTGCCGATGGCTGTCGCGGCCCGGCGCACGAGCGTCGTCGTCATGCTGTGGCTGCTCACGACGGTGCCGGTGATCTCGTGGTTCGCCGTCCCCGTGCTCGTGGTCGCGCACCTTTGGCTGGCCCGCGACCCGCGGAGGCAGGCCGCGCACGACAAGGTGGCCGGCACCGAGGTCGTCCGCCGCTGACCTGCGCTCCAGCGGCCCGCTCCGACCGTGGCGTCAGCCCCGGATCCGCCCGGAGCACTCGCCGAGGCTGATCGGTCCGCCCACCCCTTCGGCGGTGGCGCGAAGGACCACGGTGTCGCCGTCCTCGAGGAAGGTGCGGGTCGACCCGTCGTCCAGGGTGAGCGGCTCGGTGCCGTTCCACGAGAGCTCGAGGAAGGACCCGCGGCCGTCCTTGTCCGGCCCCGAGACCGTGCCGGAGCCGAAGAGGTCGCCGGGGCTGGCCTTCGCGCCGTTGACGGTCATGTGCGCGAGCATCTGCTCCGGGGCCCAGTACATCGTCCGGTAGGGCGGGCGGGAGACGACGGTTCCGTTCCACTCGACCTCGTAGGCGAGGTCGATCCCCTGTGCCTGCTCGCCCTGGAGGTAGGGGAGCGGCTCGGGGTCCTGGGTGGGGAGCTCGACGCGGGCATCGGCGAGCGCGGCCATCGGGGTGACCCACGCCGAGATCGTCGTCGCGAAGGACTTGCCGAGGAAGGGACCGAGCGGGACGTACTCCCACGCCTGGAGGTCGCGGGCCGACCAGTCGTTGAGCAGGACCACCCCGAAGAGGTGCTCCGCCGCCTCCGCGACGCTCAGGCTCTGCCCGAGCTCGGTGCGGCCGCCGACGACGAAGCCGAGCTCGGCCTCGATGTCGAGCTTGATGCTTGGCCCGAAGGACGGGCCGGCGTCGCTCGGGGCCTTGCGCTGGCCCCGGGGGCGATGCACGTCGGTGCCGGTGACGACGACGGTGCTGCTGCGGCCGTGGTAGCCGATCGGCAGGTGCTTCCAGTTCGGCGTGAGGGGCTCCCCGTCGGGGCGGAAGATCCGGCCGACGTTGGTCGCATGGTGCTCGCTCGCGTAGAAGTCGACGTAGTCGGCGACGGCGAAGGGGAGGTGCAGGGTGACCGCGTCGATGTCGTGGACGTGGTCGGCGAGGACGCGCGCGGCGGCCTCGTCCTGGACGAGCTGGGTGAGCCAGGTACGGGTGGGCCCCCACAGCGTGGGGTCGGCGAGGAGGCCGTCGAGGTTGCCGGTCGCGTAGGGCCGGGCGTCCCGGTTGGCGGCCTTCGCGGCGGCACGTACGTCGAGCACCTGGTCGCCGATGCGGACCCCGAGGAGCGGCTTGCCCGCGCCGACGCTGAAGCTCCCGTAGGGGAGGTGATGCGGGCCGAAGGGGTGGTCCGTCCCGACGCTCAGCCAGGGGTAGGTGCTGCGGTCGGTGCTCGGGTCGGTGGTCATGGCGCTCCTGCGACAAGGTTGAGGGCGGACAGCTCGATGATGGGGTCGGTGACGCCGCAGCACCCGTAGGCGGTGAGGGTGGTGCGGACCCGGGCGGCCTCGTCGTCCTCCCAGCCGGCGACCTCCTCCGCGAGGACCGTGGGGTCACGCTCCGCGAGGAGGGCGGCGAGCGCGTCCACGTCAGGGGCCAGGGAGTCGTGCTGGGCGGCGTCGAGGGCGACGAGGACGTTGAGCAGGCCGTGCTGGGGCTGGCCGTCGTGCTCGCCCCGGACGACGTGGTGCAGCCCCCCGGTGAGCTTGACCTGGATGCCGAGCTGGGTCGCGTCGCGCAGGAACCGCGCGAGCTCGTCCTCGTCCGGCCACTCCCACGTCGGGGTGGCACCGGTGCGCAGCTTGGCCAGGACGCGCCGGCCCTCCTGCTGGCCGTCGCGGACGTCGGCGAGGGCGCGATCGCGGTCGTCCCCGCGGGGGATCTCGAGGACGAGCGGCAGATCACCCAGTGGGAGGTCTCGCCACCCCTCCTGCCAGCCCATCTCGACCCCGACGATCTCGACCGAGGTGCCGCGGGCCGCGGCGACCGCCTCGACGACGTCCGGCGCCGGGGTGCCCGGACGGGCCACGACGACGACCCGCAGCGGTCCCCCTTCGCCCGTCAGTGCGACGAGCTCGGCGATCCCGGAGGCCGGGACGAGGAGGGGGCCGACGATGTCGGCGTACCAGGCGGCGCGGTGCTCACGGTGCTCGGCGAGCGCACGGCACAGCGGGGCACTGCCCGGGGGGAAGACGGCGGCGTCGTCGACGAGCCCGGCGAGCAGTTGGGGAGGCACAGGCATGGTGGCGACCCTAGTGGCTGCGTGGTGGCGATCACATCCCGTAGGGTGCAGATTGTCTCGCGAATCCCACGAAGAGGTAGACACGTCATGGCCTATTACCGCGCGATGGGCAGCATCCCGCCCAAGCGACACACGCAGCACCCGGCCGACGACGGCGGGCTCTACTACGAGGAGCTCATGGGCGAGGAGGGCTTCTCCTCCGACTCCTCGCTGCTCTACCACCGCGAGATCCCGAGCGAGATCAGCGCGAGCGAGGTCTGGGAGCTGCCCGACCAGACGCTCACCGCCAACCACCCGCTCAAGCCGCTCCACCTCCAGCCGCACCGGCTCTTCGGCGGCGACGACGCCGCCGTGGCTGACATCGATGCCGTGACCGGGCGTCGGCTGCTCCTCGGCAACGGCGACGTCCGCCTCTCCTACGTCGTCGCGGGGGCCGTCAGCCCCTGGTACCGCAACGCCGTCGGCGACGAGCTGGTCTACGTCGAGCGGGGTGCGGCGCGCGTCGAGTCGGTCTTCGGCTCCTTCGAGGTGGCGCGCGGGGACTACCTCCTCATGCCACGCGCCACGACGCATCGTTGGCTGCCCTCGCCGTCGACCCAGTCCGCCGACGGCTCCGTCCTGCGCCTCATCTGCGTCGAGGCGAGCAGCCACGTCGCACCGCCGAAGCGCTACCTCAGCAAGTACGGCCAGTTCCTCGAGCACGCCCCGTACTGCGAGCGCGACTTCCGCGGGCCGCAGGGACCGCTGCTCGCCGAGGACGTCGGCGAGGCGCGCGACGCCTCGACGGACGTCCTCGTCAAGCACCGCGGCCACGGTCCGGGCGGGGTCGTCGGGACCCGCTTCACCTACCCCTTCCACCCGCTCGACGTCGTGGGCTGGGACGGGTGCCTCTACCCCTTCGTCTTCAACATCGACGACTACGAGCCGATCACCGGGCGGGTCCACCAGCCGCCGCCGGCGCACCAGGTGTGGGAGGGGTGGAACTTCGTCGTGTGCAACTTCGTGCCGCGCAAGGTCGACTACCACCCGCTCTCGATCCCGGTGCCGTACTACCACTCGAACGTCGACAGCGACGAGGTGATGTTCTACGTCGACGGCGACTACGAGGCACGCAAGGGGTCGGGCATCGAGCGCGGCTCGGTCAGCCTGCACCCGGGCGGCCACGCGCACGGCCCGCAGCCCGGTGCGTACGAGAAGTCGATCGGCATCGAGTACTTCGACGAGACCGCGGTCATGGTCGACACCTTCCGCCCGCTCGACATCGGCGAGGGCGGGCTCGCGTGCGACGACGGCAAGTACGCCTGGTCGTGGACCGGCGGCCGCTGACCCAGCGCGCCGGGGTCAGCGGGGGAGGCGTCCCGACGAGCCGGGCCGCCCCCTTCGGCGCCAGCCATCGCGACCAGGCGACGGGGCCGGGCGCGTGCGGCGGCCCTCGTCAGGCACGCCGGGCACCGGCCGCGGCCATCTCCTCGAGCGCGGGCTCGGTGGTCTCCGGGGCGACGCCCGCGACGAGGCCGGTCAGGAGGGTGACATCGAATCCCTCACGGAGGCCGTCGAGCACGGTTGCGCGCACGCAGTGGTCGGTGGCGATGCCGCACACGTCGAGCTCGGCGATCCCGCGGTCGCGCAACCAGTCGGCCAGGGCTGTCCCGTCGTCGGTCGCGCCCTCGAAGCCGCTGTAGGCGGCCTCGTGCCGCCCCTTGCGGAAGACCGCGTCGACCTGGGTGAGCACCGGCTCGAGTGCGGGGTGGAAAGCGGCGCCCTCGGTCCCGGCGGCGCAGTGGACCGGCCAGGACGAGGCGAAGTCCGGGGCGGTCCCCTCCGCCGCCCAGTGCTCGCCCGGGTCCTCGTGCCAGTCCGCGGTTGCGACGACCGCCGCGTAGCGGTCCCGCTCGGCGGCGATCTTCGCCGCTGCTCCCTTCGCCACCTGGGCGCCGCCGGACACCGCCAACGATCCCCCTTCGCAGAAGTCGTTCTGGATGTCGACGAGGACGAGTGCGCGGGTCATGGCCCGACGGTACTGGGCATCACCCCGCGTCCGGCAGGTGAGGCAGCCAGGTGCGGTGCGTGGCGTGGACCCAGGTGCTGACGGCCAGGTCGAGGACCGGGTCGCCCGAGACGATGTGCACCATCCACGCGTCGACGAGGTCGCTCGGGCGAGGGTCCCTGTTCTCCCACGTCAGCCACGGTTCGCACAAGAGGTCGGCGAGGTCGTCGCAGATGCGGCGGCTCACGACGACGACGCGGGTGCCCGGCCGGACCGAGTCGACACGACGGGCCGCGACGATCCCGCCCCCGACGACGAGCACGTGCCGCTCCGGCGACGGCACGTGGAGCAGTCGGACGGTGTCCCGCACGCGTCCTGGGCTTCCTGCTGCTGTGGTCATCGTCGTCTCCCTCACGCTCGTCCTGCGCTGATGGCGACACGCTAGGGCCGCGGTGTTACCCCGCGTGCCGTGGCGTGTTTCGGGTCCGTTACAGGTCGTCGGGCGGCAGGGCGTGCAAGCCTGGCTCCCGTGACGACCACGAGCTCACGACGGAGGGTTGATGGGACAGCGCAGGGCGATCGTCTTCCACGGGACCGGGGCGCACCCCGACGTCGTGTGGCTGCCGTGGCTGCGGCGTCGTCTGGCTGAGCGCGGCTACGACGTCGAGGCGCCGCACTACCCGGACCTCAATGTCGAACCGATCGAGACGTTCCTGCCGAAGGTGCTGGCGAACCACACCTTCGACCGGGACACGGTGCTCGTCGGGCACTCGGGCGGCGCCGCCCTGCTGCTCGCGGTCCTCGAGCACATCGACGTCACCGTGGACCAGGCGTTCCTCGTCGCCGGGTACTCCACGCAGCCGGGCGCGGACGCCGAGCCGGTGCTCCAGGACGTGTATGACTGGGCCGCGATCCGGGGCAGTGTCCGGGACATCGTCTTCATCAACTCGGTCGACGACCCGTACGGCTGCGACGCCGCGCAGGGGCGGGCGATGTTCGACCGGCTCGGTGGCACGCTCGTCGTGCGCGACGAGGGGCACTTCGGGGATGTCGGGCAGCCCTTCGAGACCTTCGAGCTGCTCGACCGGCTGATCGGCTGACGCCGGGCCGGAGCAGCGCGCAGGCGGGGCACCCCGGAGCGCCCCGCGGGTGGCCCTTCGCCTCGCCGGCGTGGGTCTGGGCTACGGGGTCTCGGTGACGAAGACCGTCTCGACCGCCGGGCGACCCTCGCTCAGCTGGTGGGCCGAGCGCGGCAGCTCGGCCATCGACGCCTCGTGCCGCCGCCGCGCTGCCTCGACCGTGCAGTGCTCCCGCCCGACGACCTCGCCACCCCGGACGAGGGGGACGAGGAGCTCCCGGTCGCCCACCCCTTCGCCGTCGTCCTCGGGCAGCTCGTCGATGCCGATGAGCTCGGCCCGGGCGATGCCGTTGGCATCCAGCCGGCGCAGCGCGTACTTGCGCCCCCCGATCGACTGCTTGTCCTTACTCTTCTTGACGACGCCGATCATCCGAGCGTCGTCGTCGGTCCGGGCGACGAGCTTGTAGACCATCGACGCGGTCGGCGCGCCGGACCCCGTGACCACCCGCGTCCCCACCCCGTAGCCGTCGACCGGAGCCGCGGCGAGCGCCGCGATCGCGTACTCGTCGAGGTCGGAGGTGACGATGATCTTCGTGCCCGTCGCGCCGAGGTCGTCGAGCTGCTCGCGGACCTCCTTGGCCTGCACGACAAGGTCGCCGGAGTCGAGGCGGACCCCGCCCAGCTCGGTGCCGGCCACCGCGACGGCCGTCTCCACCCCCTTCGTCACGTCGTAGGTGTCGACGAGCAGGGTCGTGCCCGCACCGAGCGAGTCGACCTGGGCCTGGAAGGCCTCGCGCTCGTCGTCGTGGAGCAGCGTGAAGGCGTGCGCCGAGGTGCCCACCGTGGGGACGTCGTAGCTGCGGCCGGCCTCGAGGTTCGACGTCGAGTCGAAGCCGGCGATGTAGGCCGCCCGCGCCGCGGCCACCGCCGCGCGGTCGTGCGTGCGCCGCGACCCCATCTCGATGCACGGCCGGTCACCCGCGGCCCCCGTCATCCGCGACGCCGCCGACGCGACCGCGCTGTCGTGGTTGAGGATCGAGAGGATCACCGTCTCGAGCAGCACCCCGTGCGCGAAATCAGCCTCGACGACGAGGATCGGGCTGTACGGGAAGTACGCGTCGCCCTCGGCGTACCCCCACACGTCACCGTCGAAGCGGTACCCGGCGAGGAACTCCAACGTCGCCTCGTCGACGACCGCGCGCTCGCGCAGGTCCGCGATCTCCGCCTCCCCGAAGCGGAAGCTCTCGATGGCGTCGAGCACCCGCCCCGTCCCGGCGACGACGCCGTACCGGCGCCCCTCCGGCAGCCTCCGGGCGAACACCTCGAAGACGCAGCGCCGGTGGGCCGCACCGCTCTTGAGGGCCGCCTGGAGCATCGTCAGCTCGTAGTGGTCGGTGAGCAGTGCCGTCGAGAGAGTGCTGGTCGTCGCAGTCACGCGGCCACTCTATGGTGGGGATCGTGTCAGTTGCCCCCGTCGAGCAGCAGGAGAGCGACGCCGCCGTCGTCACCGACCCGGACGTCCCCTGGATCACCCTCGTGTGGAACGACCCGGTCAACCTCATGTCCTACGTCACCTGGGTCTTCCAGACCCACTTCGGCTACCCGAAGGAGAAGGCGACCAAGCTCATGATGGACGTCCACGAGAAGGGTCGCGCCGTCGTCTCCACGGGCCCCAAGGAGCAGATGGAGCTCGACACCGAGGCGATGCAGGGCTACGGCCTGTGGGCGACGTACCAGAAGGACGACTGATGGCCCGCGCCTTCCAGCGCCGCAGCGACGGTCTCGTCGCGTGGCTCGACCTCGACGAGCGGGCCGTCATCGGCCAGCTCGCCGAGCAGGTCCGGGAGATCATCGCGCCGGGTGCCGCCGACCCCCAGCACGACGAGGGGAGCGTCGACCCCTTCGACGCCATCGTGGCGGGCCTGGAGGGTCTGAGCACCGACGTCGGGTCGCCCGACCCTGAGCGCTCGGCCGGGCTGGACGAGGAGCGTGACCCGGCGCTGGACCGGCTCTTCCCGGCCGGTCACCGGGGTGACCCGCTCGAGGCCCGCGAGTTCCGTCGGCTGACCGAGGACGGTCTGCGACGGCGCAAGGCCGAGAATCTCGCCACCCTCATCCGGGTCGTCGACCGCCCCTCCGCCGACCCGGCGGATCCGGAGGAGATGGTCCTCGACGAGGCCGAGGCGGTCGCCGTCGTCGTGGCGCTCACCGACATCCGGCTCGTCATGGGCGAGCGGCTCGGCCTGCGCACCGACGACGACGCGCAGCGCCTCGAGCAGGCGGCCGACGAGCTGCCCGACGACGACCCGGCGGCCTTCGCCGTCATGCTCTACGACTTCCTCACCTGGCTCCAGGAGTCGCTGAGTCGGGTGCTCACCGGTGACGCATAGGGTGTCCGCCGTGGACGCGCCGATCGGGATCTTCGACTCCGGCTACGGCGGCCTCACGGTCCTCCGGGCGATCCTCGACCAGCTCCCGCACGAGGCCACCGCCTACTTCGGTGACACGGCCCGGGCTCCCTACGGGCCACGGCCCATCGCGCAGACCCGCGAGTACGCGCTCGAGTGCCTCGACCGGCTCGTCGACCACGGCGTCAAGGCGCTCGTCATCGCGTGCAACACCGCGTCGGCCGCAGTCCTCCACGACGCCAGGGAGCGCTACGACGTGCCCGTCGTCGAGGTCATCCGCCCGGCCGTCCGCCGGGCGGTCCTCGCCACCCGCAACGACCGCGTCGGTGTGATCTCGACCGCAGGCACCCACCAGTCGGGCGCCTATGTCGATGCGTTCACGGCAGCCCCCCACCTGGACGTCCTCTCCCAGCCGTGCCCGCGGTTCGTCGAGTTCGTGGAGTCCGGGATCACCGGCGGCACAGAGCTTCTCGACGTCGCCGGCGAGTACCTCGCCCCCCTTCGCGCCGCAGAGGTCGACACCCTCGTCCTCGGGTGCACCCACTACCCGCTGCTCACCGGTGCGATCTCCTACGTCATGGGGGACGGTGTCACCCTCGTCTCATCCGCGGAGGAGACGGCCAAGGACGTCTACCGTGTGCTTGCCGACCGAGCACTCCTGCGCCCCGACGACGCCCCGCCGCCGGAGCACAGCTTCACCACCACCGGTGACGCCGAGGAGTTCCGCCGGTTGGCACGCCGCTTCCTCGGCCCTGAGGTGGGCAGCGTCTTCGGCAACGTGGGAGGTCCGCAGTGAGGCTGACGATCGCCGGGTGCTCGGGGTCCTTCGCCGGACCGGCCTCACCGGCGTCGTGCTACCTCGTCACGGCAGAGGACGGGCAGCGCACGTGGCGGCTCGTGCTCGACCTCGGCAACGGCGCGCTCGGTGCGCTCCAGCGCCACGTCGACCTCGCGACGATCGACGCGCTCCTGCTCACCCACCTCCACCCGGACCACTGCATGGACGTCACCGGGCTCTACGTCACCCGCAAGTACCGGCCCGGCGGCGGCGTCCCGGGGCGACTCCCGGTCTACGGCCCGCCCGGCACAGCCGACCGCCTCGCGGCGGCGTACGAAGGGATCGACGAGGCGGGCATGAGCCGTGAGCTCGACTTCCGTCGGGTGAGCGACGGCGTCCCGGTCCACCTCGGTCCCTTCGTCGTCACGCCCCGACGGGTCAACCACCCGGTCGAGGCGTACGGCTTCCGGGTCGAGGCGAACGGCCGGGTGCTCGCCTACACCGGTGACACCGACAGCTGCGACACGCTGACGCCCCTCATGCGGGATGCAGACCTCGTGCTCGCCGACTCCGCCTTCGTCGACGGCCGGGACACCACCCCCGACATCCACCTCTCGGGGTCCCGTGCTGCCCAGGCCGCGCTGGACGCCGGCGGGGTGCGACGGCTGATGCTGACGCACATCCCCGCGTGGAACGACCCCGAGGTCTGCCGCGAGCAGGCTGCTTCGGTGTGGCGGGGTGACGGTCGTGCCGTCGAGCTCGCCGAGCCCAACGCGACCTACGAGGTCTGAGCCTCGGGCGCTGCGGCAGGCTGGCCTCATGCAGCTGCGCTACCCGGTCCCCCTTCGCCCCGGTGACGTCGTCGCCGTCACGGCGCCCAGCTCGGGTGTCCCGCCCGCGCTGCACCGCCGGCTCGACGCGGCGATCACCAGCCTGCGGGAGCGCGGCTTCGAGGTGCTCGAAGGAGTGTGCCTGCGCGACGGGGGCACCTCCGAGCACGTCAGCGCCAGCGCGTCCGCACGGGCCGATGAGCTCATGGCGCTGCTCGTCGACCCCGACGTCGCCGCGGTGGTCCCGCCCTGGGGAGGGGAGACCGGCATCGACCTGCTGCCCTACCTCGACCTCGAGCTGCTCTCGGCGAGCGAACCATGCTGGTATGTCGGCTTCTCGGACGTCACGACGACGATGCTCCCGCTGACGACGGTCGCCGGGTGGGCGACCCTCGAGGGCTGGAACCTCATGGACACGCCCTACCGGCCGGCGCGCGGGCTCCTTCACTGGCTCGACGTCGCCACCCACGGGTCGGAGGCCGACGGGCCTGGCCAGGGCTCCCCCTTCGTCCAGACCCAGGCCAGCCACCGGCGCGCCCAGGGCTGGGACGACTACGAGAGCGATCCCACGGTGAGCGAGATGACGCTGACCGAGCCGACCCGGTGGCGGGTCCTCGGCGGTGGCGACGCCCGCTTCGCGGGACGCCTGATCGGCGGCTGCCTCGAGGTGGTGTCACCGCTGGCCGGCACACCCTACGGGGACGTGCCCGCATGGGCGCGACGTGTCCGCGAGCTGACCGGTGAAGGGGTGATCGTCCACCTTGAGGTCGCGGAGGCCAATCCCTACGAGGCGGCACGGACGCTGCACGGTCTGCGGCTGAGCGGGTGGTTCGACGACGCTGTCGGTGTGCTGGTCGGGCGCACGCCCGCGCTCGGGGTGGTTGGCTGGAGCCAGCACGACGCCGCGGCTGACGCGCTGGGCTCCATGGGCCTCCCGGTGGTGCTGGACGTCGACTTCGGTCACCAGCAGCCGATGATGAGCCTGGTCAACGGGGCTCGGGGGGAGGTCGTCGTCGACGGCGAGGAGGCCCGGCTCACGCAGTCGATGACTCCTCTGGGCGGGCCAGGGTCCGGCTGATCCATCCTGCGACCAGCTCGTCGATGAGCTCGGGGCTCCGGGCGAAGGAGAAGTGGTCGACCGGCCGGCCGGGTGCATCCGGTCCCTTGTCGAAGTGCAGCCGCTGCACCGACGCCCCGCTCAGCTTGCCGGCGAAGTGATCGACGGCCGAGGGGGGAGCGAGGCTGTCGTTCGCGAGGTCGATGACGAGGGCGGGCACGCTGATCGAGCCCATCGCCGCCTCGTACGCGCCGGACCCCTGCGGCTCGAGCCGTCCGTGCCACGCGAAGCGCGCCCATTCACTCATGAGCTCGCGCGGCTGACGACCGCCGAAGCCCATCCGGTGACCGGGCCATACCCCGAGGACGCGGCTGACGACGTTGACCGTCTGGGTCTGGGCGAGCAGGAGGAGCGGCGTGGTGTAGGTGCGCCAGTACGGGCTGGCGGTGCCGAGCGTCACGAGCCCCCGGATCGCAGGGTGGGCGTGCTGGGCGAGGTGGGCCAGGGCGACGTGCCCGCCGAGGGAGTGAGCGACGAGGACGACCTCCGGCTCCGGGTGGTCCGCGACGACGGCGTCGATGACGGCGGTGAGCCACTCGTCGGCGAGGTCGCGGTACCCGTAGCTGGTGCGACGGCTGACCCCCGGGGTGCTCTCGCCGTGCCCGGGGTAGTCGGGGACGGCGACCGAGATGCCCCGGGCGACGAGCGCCTCGGCGAAGGGGGCGTAGTAGCCGGCGGCCACGCCCATCGCGGGGAGGACGACGGCGACAGGTGCCTCGGGCCCGGCCTCGCGCAGGGTGATGACGGTGCGACCGTGCGTCAGGTCGATGGTCAGCCGGGGGTTCACGCGCGCCATGATGCCACCGGCCGGGCATCTGGTTACCGGCGGGTCACCACATTCGTCGGCGAAGGGTCGGGACGGTGGGTCGGGCGGTCGCTCGTTAGCCTGACGCCCATGACCGACAGCACCCCCCGCCACGACGGCCGCGCTCCCGAGGACCTCCGCGAGGTGCGCATCACGCGCAACTGGCTCGACCACGCCGAGGGCAGCGTGCTCGTCGAGTTCGGCAAGACCCGTGTGCTCGTCGCCGCCTCCTTCACCGAAGGGGTGCCGCGCTGGCTCAAGGGCCGCGGCACCGGATGGGTCACTGCCGAGTACGAGATGCTGCCGCGCTCGACGAACACGCGCAGCGACCGGGAGTCCCGCAAGGGCAAGGTCGGTGGCCGGACGCACGAGATCAGCCGGCTCATCGGGCGCTCGCTGCGGGCGATCATCGACACCAAGGCGCTTGGCGAGAACACGATCGTCCTCGACTGCGACGTCCTCCAGGCCGACGGGGGCACGCGCACGGCGGCCATCACCGGCGCCTACGTCGCGCTCGCCGACGCGATCGCCGACGCCAGGCAGCGCGGGCTCATCGCCGCCGGCGCCGAGCCGCTCACCGGCTCCATCGCCGCGGTCTCGGTCGGCGTCGTCGGCGGACGTCCGGTCTGCGACCTCGACTACCCCGAGGACTCGACCGCCGAGACCGACATGAACGTCGTGATGACCGGCGACGGCGCCTTCGTCGAGGTGCAGGGGACGGCCGAGGGCACCCCCTTCGACCGGGCCGAGCTCGACGCCCTCCTCGACCTCGCGACGACGGGCTGCGCCGCCCTCACGGCCAAGCAGCAGGAGGCGCTCGCCACCACCCCACGCGAGCGCGCGCTCTGATGGGCGGTCACCGCCTTGTGCTCGCGACGCACAACGCGCACAAGGTTCACGAGCTGCAGCAGCTGCTCGCCGACGCCGATCTTGACGTCGAGGTGCTCTCGATGGAGGCCTTCCCGGAGATCGGTGAGGTGCCCGAGACCGAAGTGACCTTCGTCGGCAACGCGACGCTCAAGGCGGAGGCGGTCGCGGCGGCGACCGGGCTCCCGGCGCTCGCCGACGACTCGGGGCTGACCGTTGACGTCCTCGGCGGGATGCCCGGGATCTTCTCGGCCCGCTGGTCGGGTCAGCACGCTGGGGAGTCGCTGCCCCGTGCGGAGAAGGACCGCCGCAACCTCCAGCTGCTCCTCGACCAGCTGAGCGACGTGAGCGACGAGCACCGCTCGGCGGCCTTCCGCTGCGCGGCCGTTCTCGCCGTCCCGGGCGGGCAGGCCCGCGCCGTCGAGGGCAGCGTCACCGGTGTGATCGTGCGAGAGCCGAAGGGGCACAACGGGTTCGGCTACGACCCGGTCTTCCGCCCCGACGGTGACGAGCGCACCCTGGCGCAGTACTCAGACGCGGAGAAGAACGCGATCAGCCACCGGGGCAACGCGATGCGGGCCATGATCCCGGTCCTGCGCGAGGCGCTGGCACAGGCCTGACGAGCGTGCCGAAGGCGGGACTCGAACCCGCACACCCGAAGGCACCAGGACCTAAACCTGGCGCGTCTGCCAATTCCGCCACTTCGGCTCGGGTGGGAGTCTAGGCGCGTGACGACGCACCGCTATGCCACCGCTCTCGACTGGTCCGGCTCGACCGGCGCGGGCTACGAGGCCTACGACCGCACGCATGCACTCGAGGTGAGCGGCGTGGAGCTCTGTGCCAGCGCGGACGTCGCTTTTCGCGGTGACGCCTCGCTGCCCAACCCGGAGGAGCTCCTCCTCGCAGCAGCAAGCTCGTGCCAGCTGCTGTCCTTCCTCGCCGTCGCCGCCACGGCCCGGATCGACGTCGTCGACTACCGCGACGACGCCCGGGCCGTCATGGACGAGGCGGACCCGCCCCTTCGCGTCGGCCGGATCGTGCTGCGGCCCACGGTCACGGTGCGGGGAGAGGTGAGCGAGGAGCGGGTCCGCCACCTCCTCGAGGTGGCGCACCGGGAGTGCTTCATCGCCCGCTCGCTGACGAGCGAGGTCACGATCGAGCCGACCGTCGTGCGTTCGGTACGTTGACCGCAGGACACGCAGACCGAGGCACCCCGTGGTGCAGGAGCGAGGAATCATGACGGATCGGCTCGAGCCGGGCGACGCAGCGCCGGACTTCACCCTAGACGACGACCTGGGTGGCCAGGTCACGCTCTCCGACCTGCGCGGCCGCAAGGTCATCGTGTACTTCTACCCGGCGGCCATGACACCTGGCTGCACCACGCAGGCGTGCGACTTCTCCGAGCGGCTCGACGTCCTCGAGCACCAGGGCTACACCGTGCTCGGGATCTCCCCGGACAAGCCGGAGAAGCTCGCGACGTTCCGCGAGCGGGACGGGCTGACGATCACCCTTCTCTCCGACCCGGACAAGGAGGTCATGACGCGCTACGGCGCCTTCGGCGAGAAGAAGCTCTACGGCAAGGTCGTCCAGGGCGTCATCCGCTCGACCTTCGTCGTCGACGAGGGAGGCACGGTCGAGCACGCCATGTACAACGTCAAGGCCACCGGCCACGTGGCGAAGATCCAGCGGGACCTCGGGCTCCAGACGGACTGATCGACCCGCATACTGGACCCTGGACACCGAACCGAGAAGGACGGACTGACCTCGATGAGCAACGGCACCCCCAGCCAGTCGGCGCTGGAGAACGACATCTCGGCACTGCGCGACCGGCTCGCGCAGACGATCGACGAGCTGACGGTCCGCGCGGCCCCGCAGAACGTCGTGAACCGGCAGAAGGAGCAGGCCAAGGCCTCCTTCTACTCGGCGACCCACACCGACACCGGCGAGGTCCGCACGGACCGGGCGGCGATCGCCGCCGCGGTCGTCATCGGCCTCGTCGCCCTCAAGGTGATCTCGAAGCGGCGCTCCCGCCGCTGGTGACCGATGGTCGCTGAGGTGCGATGGCCGACAGGCCGGAGCCTCGAAGCGCAACGACGAAGGGCCCCGGTCAGGTGACCGGGGCCCTTCGTCGGTGTGGTGCGCCATCAGGGACTCGAACCCCGAACCCGCTGATTAAGAGTCAGCTGCTCTGCCAATTGAGCTAATGGCGCGCGAGGAGAGACATTAGCACCGGGTCCGCCGCGTCACGAAATCGGCTGACCGGTGGCCCTCCCCGGCTCAGCGGAGGTCGCCGTCGACGTCCTCGGGACGGTGGTAGGACTCGAGGTCGACGTCCTCGTCGCCCCGGCGCGCGAGGGCCAGGACGAGGCCGCCGACGAGCCCCAGGACGGCGAGGGCGCCGAGCAGCCACACCCACCAGGGAAGGCCCTCGTCGGTGCTGCCCGCGGTGCTGTCGCCGTCGGTGGTCGTCGGGCTCGAGGTCGTCGTCGAGCTCTCGGGGCTCGTCGTCGAGGTGGTGGCCTCCGACGAGGTCTCGGTCGCCGGCTCCGTGGGAGTGGTCTCGGACGGCGTGGTGGAGGTGGGGCTCGGGCTCTCGGTCCCGGTGCCCCCGGAGGTCGTCGGGCTCGGCGCGACGGTGCCCTCGCCGTCACCCTCGCCACCGCCGGGGGCGTCGTAGGTGAAGTCGAAGGTCCCGGAGACCGGGTGGCCGTCGGCGCTCGTCACGCGGTAGGCGACGGTGTACGTGCCGGCCGGCATCTCGGGGTCCAGCGGCTGGTAGATCGTCGCCCCGTCGACCTCGAGGTCGCCCGTGCTCGCCGTCGTGTCCCCGGACTTCACCGTGACCGAGGCGAACTGCGGGTTGATCTCCTCGTTGAAGGTCAGCGCGACCTCCGGCGGCACGGCCGTCAGCGTCGAGCCCGAGGTGGGGCTGGAGCGGACGAGCGACGCGTGCGCGGAGGCGGGCAGGACGCCCGCGATCGCGAGCACCGCCGCCGCGAGGGCGACGAGGAGCGCGCGCAGCGCAGTCGGACGGGGGGCCAGGCTCACGGTGGTCACCCGACCATCGTGCCCGACCACCCTGAGCGTGTCCCGTACGGGTCGATGACGTGTCGCGGGGTGGGTGGTCAGGACCACCGTCCGGGAGCAGGTAGGATCGTCGCCGTTGTGCGCGTAGCACGGCATGGTGGGTGTAGCTCAGCTGGTAGAGCATCGCGTTGTGGTCGCGAGGGTCGCGGGTTCAAGTCCCGTCACTCACCCCAAGAAGGCGAAGGGGGCCCGGTCAGGTGACCGGGCCCCCTTCGTCGTCCGCCGGCGGGGTCAGCCGGCGTGGCGGGCGGCGATCTCGCGCAGCGTCGGGGTGTCGTGGCCGGGCGGGGGGAGGAAGACGGCCTCGCGGTAGTAGCGCAGCTCGGCGATCGACTCGGTGATGTCGGCGAGGGCCCGGTGACCGCCGTGCTTCTCCGGCGCGGCGAAGTAGGCGCGGGGGTACCAGCGCCGCGAGAGCTCCTTGATCGAGGAGACGTCGATCATCCGGTAGTGGAGGTGGGCGTCGAGCTCGGCCATGTCGCGGGCGAGGAAGCCGCGGTCGGTCGCCACGGTGTTGCCGCCGAGCGCGGCCTTGCCGGCCTCGGGCACGTGCTCGCGGACGTAGGCGAGGACCTGGGCCTCAGCGTCCGTGAGGGTCGTGCCGCCGGCGAGCTCCTCGAGCAGTCCGCTCGTCGTGTGCATCTCGCGGACGAAGTCGCCCATCTGCTCGAGCGCCTCGTCGGAGGGCCGGATGATGACGTCGACGCCGTCGCCGAGGACGTTGAGCTCGTAGTCCGTGACGAGGGCGGCCACCTCGATGAGCGCGTCGCGCTCGAGGGAGAGGCCGGTCATCTCGCAGTCGATCCAGACGATGCGGTCGGTCTGGGCGCGGTCGGGAGTCGCAGAGGTCACCGTTGGACTCTAGCCATGGGCGGTCCGCGGAGAAGGAGCGCGGTCGGTCCGCTCGACTAGCCTCGCGCCCATGAGCTGGCCGCAGCCGCCCCCGCAGGGCGGATCCCCGCACCCGCACGAAGGGTGGGACTCACCACTTCGTGAGGCGTACGGCTACCGGCCGGGCGGGTACGACCCGCCCGTCCAGCAGCTCTACGACCCCCGGTACGTGCCGGCCCAGGCGCAGCCCAACCCGACACCGCGGCCGCAGGTGCGCCGCTGGGTCGTCGGGGGTCTCGTGACGACCGCCTTCGCGGTCATCGCGCTGATCTTCGCGGCCTACTTCTCGCTGAGCTTCGGCGTCATGGCGACCCTGCTCGGTCTCGTCTTCGCGATCATCCCCGTCGGCATCGTCATCCCGATCTTCCTCTGGCTCGACCGGTTCGAGGCGGAGCCGTGGAGCTACCTGCTGCTCGCTTTCCTCTGGGGCGCGCTCGCGGCCACGCTCCCGTCGTTGATCTTCAACACGGCGGCCTCGGTCGTCGTCGCCTCCGCCGACCCGGACGCCGCGGCGATCACCCCCGTGCTCGTCGCCCCGGTGGTGGAGGAGACCTTCAAGGGGCTCTTCCTCCTCGTGATGTTCTTCTTCCGGCGCAAGCACTTCAACGGGCTGGCCGACGGCATCACGTACGCCGGCATCTGCGGGGCCGGCTTCGCCTTCACCGAGAACATCCTCTATCTCGCCCAGGCCTTCACCGACATGGGTCGCGAGGGGCTGGCCGCCACCTTCGTGCTGCGGGGGCTCATGTCGCCCTTCTGCCACCCGATGTTCACGGCGATGATCGGCATCGGGGTCGGCGTGGCCGCCTCGACCCGCAGCGCGGCGGTCAAGGTCGTCGCCCCCTTCGCCGGCTGGTGCGCGGCCGTCCTCCTGCACGGTCTGTGGAACCTCTCGGCGGTCAGCGGACCGGTCGGCTTCCTCATCGGCTACGCGATCGGGTTCCTCGTCCTCGTGACCTTCGTCGTCTTCATCGTGTGGACGCGCAGCCGTGAGGGCCGGATCATCGGTCACTTCCTCCAGCCCTATGTCACGACGGGCTGGCTGGCGCCGGGCGAGGTGACGATGCTCGCCTCGATGCGGCAGCGTCGGGAGGCACGCTCCTGGGCCAAGCTCAACGGGGGAGCGGCAAGCCTGGGATCGATGCGCGCCTTCCAGGACACCGCCTCGGAGCTGGCGCTGCTGCGGGCCCGCATGCACAACCACCGGGTGGACGCCGAGGCGATCGCGCGGGAGCGCGTGCTGCTGGACTCGATGACCGCACGCCGGCGAGAGTTCGCCGGGATGTCGATCCGCTGACGGTCAGCCGCTCACCGGGACGATCTCGATCGGCCCGTCGGCGAGGACCGCGACGGCGGCCCGGTGCTCCACCGAGCCCAGCGGTGCGTCGTGCAGCGCGACGACGTCCGGAGCGGCTTCCGAGGCGCGCCAGGCGACGAGGCGGGGCTCCTCCGCGGGCGGGGAGACGACGACCTCGGTCGGGTCGACGACGAGGCCGTGCCCCGTCGCCTTGAGGATGGCCTCCTTGCGCGACCAGACCTGGGCCCGGGCGCGCAGCAGGTCGGGGCCGTGCAGGTCGTCGAAGGCATCGACCTCGTCCGGTGCCAGGGTCACCCGGGCGAACCCCCCGAAGTCGGCCTCCGAGACGTGCTCGACGTCGACCCCGACCTCGACCCCGTCGGTGACCGCGACGACGGCGAGGCTGTCCGTGTACGACAGCGAGAAGGCGACGCCGCCGTGGTCGCTCACCGTCGGCTTGCCGTGCTGCCTCGAGCCGCAGGTCGGGCAGAGCCGGCGGAAGCGCAGGTCCTGCGGGGGGACGCCGAGGCGTGCGCCGAGGACGGTGCGGACGAGTGCGTGCGCGCCGATGAAGGGGGTGGGCACGCGCTTGCGGTCGGCGCGGGCGAGCTCGGTGTCGTCGAGCAGGGCACGGAAGGAGGGGTCGTCGACGATCACCGCCTCGGCGAGCTCGACCCGGACAACCATGGCCCGCATCATGTCAGGTCGGTCACATTCGTACACTGACCTGCGCGGGTTTGGACACCCGCATGCCCCCGTAGCTCAGCTGGACAGAGCAAGAGCCTTCTAATCTCTAGGTCGCAGGTTCGAGTCCTGCCGGGGGCGCTGAGTAGTCCGGAACTCAGCCATGCCTGAGTTAGGTTTGACACATGCCAGCCTCGTCCGTCGCCGCCGATGTCGGCGCCCCGGATCTCCTCGCCCGCGTCAGCGTCTTGCGCGACGAGGTCGAGCGCGCCGAGCTCCCCCTCGACCTGCCCTCCACCGCGGACGCCCGCGCCAACCGCGACGCCCTGCTCCGGCAGCTCGACGACTACGTCATCCCGCGCCTCGCCTCCATCGACGCGCCGCTGCTCGCGGTCGTGGGCGGCTCGACCGGTGCCGGCAAGTCGACCCTCGTCAACTCGGTGCTGCGCCGTGAGGTGAGCACGACCGGTGTCCTGCGTCCCACGACGACGAGCCCGGTCCTCATCCACCACCCCGAGGACTCCCGGTGGTTCCGGGACAGCCGGGTCCTCCCTTCGCTCGCCCGGGTCACCGGCGCGACCGACGCGGAGCCTCAGCCCGGGACCGTGCGCCTCGTCGCCTCCGACGAGCTGCCCTCGGGCATGGCTCTCCTGGACGCCCCCGACATCGACTCGGTCGTCGCTGCGAACCGTGGCCTGGCCAACCAGCTGCTCCAGGCGGCCGACCTGTGGCTCTTCGTGACGACGGCCGCCCGCTACGCGGACGCCGTCCCGTGGGAGCTCCTGCGGCAGGCCTCCGACCGGGGGACCGCCGTGGCGATCGTGCTCGACCGGGTCGACCGAGACGCCGTCCAGGACGTCCGGGGTCACCTCGTCGACATGCTGCGCGAGCAGGGCCTGGAGACCTCGCCGGTCTTCACCGTCCCCGAGACCGACCTCGACGAGCGCGGCCTCATCCCGGAGGCCGACATCGCCCGCCTGCGCTCCTGGCTCGGTGCGCTCGCCGGCGACCAGCGCGCTCGCGGCATCGTCATCCGGCAGACCCTCAGCGGCGCCCTGCGCTCCCTCGACGAGCGCTCCGCCGAGCTCGTGAGCGCGATGGAGACGCAGCAGCATCAGGTCTTCGACCTCAAGGGTGCCGCCTTCGCCGCCTACGACAAGGCCGAGCAGCAGGTCAAGGACGGCATGAGCGACGGCCAGCTGCTGCGCGGCGAGGTGCTGGCCCGCTGGCAGGAGTTCGTCGGGACGGGCGAGTTCTTCCGCAAGGTCGAGTCCGGCGTCTCCAAGGTCCGCGACCGCATCACCTCCGCGGTCAAGGGCGCACCCCCGCCGTCGAAGCCGCTCGACGAGGCGCTGCACGACGGCGTCGCCGCGCTCGTCCAGGCCGAGGCCGACGCCGCCGCCGCGACCGTCGCCCGGCAGTGGCGCGCCGCCGAGGCGGGCCCGGCGCTCCTCGACGCGCACCCGGCGCTCACCCGCTCCTCGAGCGACCTCCAGGCGACCATCGAGCGGACGGTGCGCGACTGGCAGAGCGACGTCCTGGACATCGTCCGCGCCGAGGGGGGCAACCGGCGCACCAACGCCCGGATCGCCGCCTACGGCGTCAACGGCATCGGTCTCTTCCTCATGCTCGTCTCCTTCGCCCACACCGGCGGCGTGCTCGTCGCCCCCGAGGTGGCCATCGCCGGCGGCACGACCGCCCTCGCCCAGAAGGTCCTCGAGGCGATCTTCGGCGACCAGGCCGTCCGGGAGATGTCGGCGCAGGCCCGCACGCTGCTGCTCGAGCGGGTCCGTGACATCTACGCCGACGAGCGTGAGCGCTACGAGGCCGCCCTCGGCGGCAAGAGCATCAGCGACGGTCAGATCCGCCGACTCACCGAGGCGGCCCAGGCCGTGGGGACCGCCCTATGACACCGATCTTCAAGGGTCAGGCCAAGGTCACGGCGCTCCCGGTCGAGGAGCTGCGTGGCCGGTCGGCTGGCCTGCGTGACGCCGTGGACGAAGGGGGATCCCTCCTCGACCCGGCGGCCTCCGCCCGCGCCCGGGAGACCGTCGACAAGGTCGACGAGCGGACCCGGCTCGTGGGTGGCCACACCGTCGTCGCCCTCGCCGGAGCCACCGGCTCGGGCAAGTCCTCGCTCTTCAACGCCCTCGTCGGGGCCGAGGTGGCCCAGGCGGGCATGCGCCGCCCGACGACCTCGACGCCGACAGCGGGCGTCTGGGGCGACGAGCCGGTCGGAGAGCTGCTCGACTGGCTGGGTGTCGGTGCCCGCCACAGCGTCGCGGGATCTGGCGACCTGGACGGGCTCGTGCTGCTCGACCTGCCCGACTTCGACTCGCGCGAGTCGGCGAACCGCATGGAGGCCCGCCGCATCCTCGAGCTCGTCGACGTCTTCGTCTGGGTCACCGACCCGCAGAAGTACGCCGATGCGGTGCTGCACGACGAGTACGTCGCCGTCCTGCGCGAGTACGGGGCGGTCACCGTCGTCGTCCTCAACCAGGCCGACCGGCTCAAGGGCGACGGCGTCGACCGGGTCCGGGCCGACCTGGCCCGCCTCCTCGAGCGCGACGGGATCCCCGAGGCCAAGGTCGTCGCCACCTCGACGAAGACCGGCGAGGGCATCGACACGCTCCGCGAGCGGCTGCACGTCGCCGTCGCCGCGCAGGACGCGAGCCGGCACCGACTCGGCGCAGACCTCGAGGAGGCGGCCAAGGGGTTGTCCGCCTCCGTCGGGTCGGACGAGGTCGACGTCGAGGCGCTGGGCTCGGGCGAGCTCGTCGACGCGCTGGCCCGGGCAGCCGGGGTGCCGACCGTCGTCAGCGCGGTCGAGCGCGACTTCGTCATGGAGTCGGTGGCTCGCACCGGGTGGCCCTTCACCCGATGGGTCCAGGGCTTCCGCGCGGCGCCCCTCAAGCGGCTGCGGCTCGACAAGGCCGGGGCCGACATCACCGAGGCGGACGTCCGGGCGGTGCTCGGCCGGTCCTCGATCCCGCCACCCACGCCGTCCGCGCGTGCCGCGGTCGACCTCGCCGCGCGGCGGCTGGGTGAGCACGCCGGCAAGGGGCTGCCCACCCGCTGGGCCGACGCGGTCGCCGACGCCGCCGCCCCCTACGACGACCGTCTCGCCGACGAGCTCGACCAGGCCGTCATCCACACCTCGCTGCGCGGCCGCAACCCGGTGTGGTGGGGGCTTCTCGGAGCCCTGCAGGTCCTGCTCGCGCTCGCGGCGGTCGTCGGGCTGGTCTGGCTCGTCGTCATCGGGCTCGCCGGCTGGCTGCAGCTGCCCGCGATCCCGACCCTCGACGTCGGGCCCTTCGCGACGCCCTTCCTCCTGCTCGTCGGGGGCCTGCTCGGCGGGCTGCTCGTCGCCGGGCTCGGCCGGCTCATGGCCAGGACCGGGGCGCGGCGTCGCTCGGCTGCTGTCGACAAGCGCCTGCGCCGGAGCATCGCCGAGGTCGCCGACCGCGTCGTCATCCAGCCGGTGCGCGAGGTGCTCGCCCGCCACTCCCGGACCCGCGAGGGCATCGCCCGGGCCCGCGGAGGCCGCTGAACCCCTTCGTCCACACCCTCGACCCGCCACGGGCCGCCGTCCACAGCCGGACGGCGGCCCGTCGCACGCCGTCCCGTGCGTCGACACCGTGGGGGAGCCGGACCAGCTCGGTCCGGGACCACGAGAAGGGACAGGACATGTACGAGACACACGTGACGGTCACAGGCCGGCTCGTCGCCGACCCAGAGACCCGGACGACCGGGCAGGGCGAGGTCTTCACGACCTTCCGCCTCGCGACGAGCGAGCGGCGGCGCAACCGCGACGGCGTCTTCGAGGACGGGCCGACGTCCTTCTACAACGTCGCCTGCTATCGGGCGCTCGGCGTCAACACCCGGGCCTGCCTCAGCAAGGGCGAGCCAGTGGTCGTCGTCGGCCGGCAGCGGGTGCGGCAGTACCAGCGCTCCGACGAGAGCTACGGCACCTCGGTGGAGATCAACGCCCAGCACGTCGGGCACGACCTGCTGCTCGGGCAGAGCGCCTTCGTCCGGCCGGGGCGGGGGTCGGAGGGCGACGCCACCGCCGACGAGGCGGCTCGTCAGGCCTACGAGGACAGCTTCGCGCCGGAGGACGACGCCGGCGTCGGACCGCTCGTCGACAAGGTCACGGGGGAGGTCCAGGACGCCCGGGGCCAGCGGGAGGGCGCATCGGCCGAGCCCGACCTCGCGCCGGCCTTCTGAGGCCGGTGGCGGACGGATTCGGGCCTGGGGACCGGGGTCGATAGCCTGCCCCCATGCCCGAGTTCATCTACACCATGACCCGTGCCCGCAAGGCGCACAACGAGAAGGTCATCCTCGACGACGTCACGATGTCGTTCTACCCCGGCGCGAAGATCGGCATGGTCGGCCCGAACGGCGCCGGCAAGTCGACGATCCTCAAGATCATGGCGGGGCTCGACCAGCCGAGCAACGGCGAGGCGCAGCTCGCGAAGGGCGCCTCTGTGGGCATCCTCCTGCAGGAGCCGCCGCTCAACGAGGAGAAGACCGTCCTCGGCAACGTCGAGGAGGGCCTCGGCGAGATCAAGGCCAAGCTCGACCGGTACAACGCCATCTCCGAGGAGATGACCGAGCCGGACGCCGACTTCGACTCCCTCATGGAGGAGATGGGCAAGCTTCAGGAGGACATCGACCACGCCGACGCCTGGGACCTCGACTCTCAGCTCGAGCAGGCGATGGACGCCCTGCGCTGCCCGCCGCCGGACGCCGACGTCACCGTCCTCTCCGGTGGTGAGCGCCGCCGCGTCGCGCTGTGCAAGCTGCTCCTGCAGAAGCCCGACCTCCTGCTCCTCGACGAGCCCACCAACCACCTCGACGCCGAGTCGGTCCTCTGGCTCGAGCAGCACCTCGCGGCCTACCCGGGCGCCGTCGTCGCCGTGACGCACGACCGGTACTTCATGGACAACGTCGCGCAGTGGATCGCCGAGGTCGACCGCGGTCGGCTCTATCCCTACGAGGGCAACTACTCGACCTACCTTGAGAAGAAGCAGGAGCGACTCCAGGTCCAGGGCAAGAAGGACGCGAAGCTCGCCAAGCGTCTCGCCTCGGAGCTCGAGTGGGTCCGCTCCAACGCCAAGGCCCGCCAGACCAAGAGCAAGGCCCGCCTCCAGCGCTACGAGGAGATGGCGGCCGAGGCGGACCGCACCCGCAAGCTCGACTTCGAGGAGATCCAGATCCCGCCGGGCCCGCGCCTCGGGAGCAAGGTCATCGAGGTCCGCGACCTGAAGAAGGGCTTCGGCGACCGCGTCCTCATCGACGGGCTCTCCTTCACGCTGCCGCGCAACGGCATCGTCGGTGTCATCGGCCCCAACGGTGTCGGCAAGACGACGCTCTTCAAGACGATCGTCGGCCTCGAGGAACCGGACGCGGGCACCGTGGACATCGGCGACACCGTGAAGATCAGCTACGTCGACCAGAGCCGCGGGGGTCTCGACCCCGAGAAGAGCCTGTGGGAGGTCGTCTCCGACGGCCTGGACCACATCCAGGTCGGCCAGGTCGAGATCCCGAGCCGCGCCTACGTCAGCCAGTTCGGCTTCAAGGGCCCGGACCAGCAGAAGAAGGCCGGCGTCCTCTCCGGCGGTGAGCGCAACCGCCTCAACCTTGCGCTCACCCTCAAGCAGGGCGGCAACCTGCTGCTGCTCGACGAGCCGACCAACGATCTCGACGTCGAGACCCTCGGGTCCCTGGAGAACGCGCTGCTCGAGTTCCCCGGCTGCGCCGTGGTCATCTCCCACGACCGGTGGTTCCTCGACCGCGTCGCGACGCACATCCTCGCCTACGAGGGCACCGAGGAGAACCCGGCTGCCTGGTACTGGTTCGAGGGCAACTTCGACGCGTACGAGAAGAACAAGGTCGAGCGTCTCGGCGAGGAGGCGGCCCGCCCGCACCGCGTCACCTACCGCCGTCTCACCCGCGACTGACACGAGCCTCGAGACGACGACCGAAGGGCGACCCACCACCTGGCGGGTCGCCCTTCGTCGTGCCGTGGCGGGGTCAGCCGACCCGCGCCTCGGCCGCCTGACGCTCCGACCACACCCGGTCGGCCGCGTCGATGCTGGCCCGGGAGCTCAGGTCCACACCGGCCCGCTCGGCCGCGCGCCGGACCCGTTCGCTGCCGAGGTCGGGGAGGTGGAAGACCTTGGGCTCGATGGTGCGGTCCTGCGCGGAGTAGCGCCGCTGCAGTGCAGTCTGCCGAGGCTCGGAGGCGTCGGCGGTCTGGAGCGTCGTCGTCGTGACCGTGGTCGTGGCGCCCAGGACCGGGGTCGAGACGATCGGCGTGTAGCCGTCCCGGTGGCCGAGGGTGTTGGGGTGGTAGCTCTCGCTGATGGGGGAGGAGAGACCGTTGATCCACTCGGGGCTGTCGCAGACCGCGTGGCCGGTGAAGCGCGAGGTCGGGTTGACGAAGGTGAACCCGGCATTCGTCGCAGCAGTCCGGAGCCTGCTGTTGAGTAGGTCCGCGGTCGCGTTGAGTCGGGTCTGCTCGGCCGGGGAGAACCAGGTGAAGAGATTGCAGTCCTCGCCCATGAAGATCCTCGGGTAGCCGACGACCGCGACCTTGGCGTTCGGTGCCTTGGCGCGGATCGAGGAGTAGAGGGTGGACAGGCGCCCCGGGAGCATGCCGTTGATGTAGGCGGTCGCCGTGTCGATGTCACCGTTGCAGTCGCTGGCCCAGCCGGGCATGGCGCACTCGGTGAGGACGTCCGCGAAGCCGGCGTCGTTCCCGCCGACGGAGATCGTCACGCGGGCCACGCCGGCGTCGAGCGCGGAGAGCTGGGTGTTCGTGACGTCGGCGACGGTCGCGCCGGAGCAGGCCCGGAGGTTGAGGTCGAGCCCGCCCGCGGCGGCGACGAGGGAGGGGTAGGCGCGCACCGAGCGCTGGCAGGAGGTGCCGTCCGCGAGGTACTCGCGGGTGCCGGTCCCGGAGGAGTAGGAGTCGCCGAGGGCGACGTACCGCGGGGCGGCGGCGGAGGCGGCAGACGCCCCGAACACCACCGAGGCGACGAGCGTGACGACGGGGACGGTGCCGGCTGCGACGAGGTGGCGGGATCGGGGCATCGGGGCTCTCCTTCGAGCGACCAGGGGATGGGTCGCTCGGAATCTAGAGCCGCGGGTAGCCGTCCTGACCGTCCGCTGGACAAGTCCTGACCGAATCCGGACGGACGGTGAAGAGTCAGGCGGCGAGGCGCTGCGCGATCTGCTCGATCCCGTCGTACGACTGCTGGACCCCGTGCTCCATGCCGGAGTCGACGTGCCCGTCGCGGGCCTCCTTCGAGGGGTAGGTGAGCCGCTCGGTGAGGAGGGTGCCGCCGTCGACCTCCTCGAGGGTCAGCTCGCAGCGGTGCTCCGACCCGGGGACGTTCTCGTAGGTCTCGGTGGAGACGAGCCGCTCAGGGGCCTCGACGTCGAGGTACTCCCCGGAGAACGGGTGCTCCATCTGGTCGTCGCGGCCGACGTAGCGGTAGCGGCCGCCCGGTCGGACGTCGGAGGTGACCTCGGTCATCTCCATCATGTCGCAGCCGAACCACTCGCGGACGTGCTCGGCCTCGGTGTACGCGCGCCAGACGAGCTCGCGCGGTGCCGAGAAGTGACGGGTGATGACCATCTCGGTGTCGGTGGGGAAGGTGATCTGCGCCCTCTTCGGTGAGGTGCTCTGCGTCGTGCTCATGTCGTGCTCTCCTTGCGCTGGATGCGGGTGAGGTGGTCGTCGAGCCGGTCGAGACGCTTCTCCAGGAGCTCTCTGGGATCGCCCAGCCAGTCGGCAGCGAGGGTGAGCGCGGCCGGGGAGAGCCGGCAGGGTCGCGTCTGGCCGACGCGGCTGCGGGTCACCAGCCCGGCACGCTCGAGCACCGCGAGGTGCTTGGAGACCGCCGGCAGGGACATCGCGAAGGGTTCGGCGAGCTCGTTCACCGTCGCCTCGCCACCCCGGAGGCGGGCGACGATCGCCCGCCGGGCCGGGTGGGCCAGGGCCGCGAAGATGAGGCTGAGCTCGTCGTCCACCGTTTGTCCTTCACCGATCGGTTAATTAACCAACATGGAAACTATTGCGCGTGTCCGGACCCTCGTCAACCCTTCGGCGCCGGCCGTAGCGTGAGGGCATGAGCGCCCTGACCGACGAGATCGCCGGCCGTCGAGAGATCGCCGACGAGACCTTCGCCGGGGACCTCGCCGAGGGGGAGCGGTGCGAAGGGGTGACCTTTGTCGGGTGCACCCTCACCGGCTCCTTCGCCCGGGCGACGCTCGCCGCGTGCCGCTTCGAGCAGTGCACCTTCGTGGGGGCGGATCTGTCCGGGGCTCGGCTGCCGGACACGGTCCTCGACGGCTGCGCGTTCGCCGGCGTCCGGGCGCTCGGGACGGCGTGGGGATCCCTCGCCAGGCCGACGATCCCGCCGGACTCGAGCACCTGGACCGACTGCCGGCTCGACCTCGGGGCATTCGGGGGCGCCGACCTCACCGCGGCCCGGCTCGAGCGCTGCACCCTCGTCGACGCCGACCTCGACGGGACGATCCTGCGCGGCGCCGTGCTCGATGAGTGCGACCTGCGTGGCGCGCGCATCATCCGGGCCGACCTGCGCGCGACGGACCTGCGCAGCAGCCACGGCTATGTCATCGACCCGCGGGACAACGAGGTGACCGGGCTCAAGGTCGACCTCGTGGGGGCGTCGGGGCTGCTCGCCCCCTTCGGCATCGACCTCGACTAGCTGCCGGCGCCGACGAGCCGCAGGGCGAAGCCGGCGTAGGTGCGCCCGATCTCCTCCGGGCTCTGGCGGACTCCGGGGTGGTACCACCGGGCGACGTCGACGGCCATCGAGGTGACGGCCAGCGCCGTGGCGCGCGGGTCGAAGACCGAGAAGTCGTCGCTCGTCACGCCGGCCTCGATGACCTGGGTGACGATCCCGTCGATCTCACGACGCAGGCCGAGGACCTCGTTGCGGTGCTCCTCGGTGAGGTGGCGGAACTCATACTGGACGATGCGCGCGACCTGGTGCTGCTCGGCGTGCCACCGGGCGAAGGTGCCGACGACGTCGCTCAGCGCCTCCTTCGGGCCGCCGGCCTCGGCGGCCGCGGCGGCCAGAGCGTCGCGCGCGACCTCGTGACCCTCGCGGCACAGCTGGTAGAGGAGGTCCTCCTTGCTCGCGAAGTGGACGTACACGCCGGCGGGGGACAGCCCGGCCCGCGAGGCGATGTCCCGGGTGGTCGTCGCGTGGAAGCCCTTGGCCGCGAAGGCATCCGCGGCGGCCTCGAAGAGGCGCATCACGGCAGGGCTCTCCGACATCGGGGTCGCGAGGGTGCGGGTCGTCACGTTGCCCAGGATGCCCCCTTCGTCCTAGGCTAAGCAAGCGCTTAGCCACTGTCGGCGAGCCGACACCGTTGTGACGAAAGGTCTGGCCCCCATGCCCCGCAACATCTACGACGAGGACCACGAGGCCTTCCGCGCCTCCGTCAAGGAGTTCGTCGACCGCAACCTCACGCCCCGCGCCGAGGAGATGATCCGCGAGCACACCATCCCGCGGGACCTGTGGCTCGAGGCCGGCAAGCAGGGCTTCTTCGGCCTGACCATCCCCGAGGAGTTCGGCGGCGCGGGCATCGAGGACTACCGCTTCAACGCGGTCCTCGCCGAGGAGCTCTCGAAGTTCACCGCGGCTGTCGCGTCCTGCTTCGGGATCCACTCCGACATCACCGCGCCGTACATCGTCGCGCTCGGCACGGAGGAGCAGAAGCAGCGCTGGCTCCCCGGCGTCGTCGCCGGCGAGAAGATCCTCTCCATCGGCATGACCGAGCCCAACGGTGGCTCCGACCTCGCCGCGCTCAAGACGACCGCGGTCACGGCCGACGACGGCTCCGGCGACTGGATCCTCAACGGCTCCAAGACCTTCATCACCAACGGTCACCAGTGCGACCTCGCCGTCGTCGCGGCCCGCACCGACCCGACGAAGGGCGCCAAGGGCATCTCCCTCTTCGTCCTCGAGAAGGAGGACGAGGGCTTCACCAAGGGCCAGCCGCTCGACAAGGTCGGCCAGCCCGAGTCGGACACCTCCGAGCTCTTCTTCGACAACGTGCGCCTGCCCGCCGACCGGCTGCTCGGCCCCGAGGGCATGGGCTTCATCTCGATGATGCAGAAGCTCCCGCAGGAGCGTCTCGGCAACGCGATCGCCAACATCGCCAACGCGCGCCAGATCCTTGAGGAGACGATCGAGTACACGAAGGAGCGCAAGGCCTTCGGTCAGCCGATCGGCACCTTCCAGCACAACAAGTTCAAGCTCGCCGAGATGGTGACCAAGGTCGAGGTCACCGAGGCCTACGTCGACGACTGCGTCGCCGCGCACGCCGAGGGCAAGCTCACCGCCGTCGACGCCGCCAAGGCGAAGTGGTGGGCCGCCGAGGTCCAGTGCGCCGTCCTCGACGAGTGCGTCCAGCTCCACGGTGGCTACGGCTTCATGAACGAGTACCGCGTGGCCCGCGCCTGGCGCGACGCCCGCGTCCACAAGATCTGGGCCGGCACGAACGAGATCATGAAGGAGCTCATCGGCCGCGACCTCGGTCTCTGAGGAAGACGCAGGTGAGGTTGGGGGCGAGGTACGAGGTCACCCGGTCGAGGTGATACGCGCCGATGATGTCGGCGGGTATCACCTCGACCCGTGTCTGGGGATGGCGCGGATCACGGGTACGGTGAGCGGGATGACTCAGCCTGCGACCTCCAGCGTCCCCGCAGTCGTCGTCACGGTCTCCGACCGCAGCGCGACGGGGGAGCGAGCCGACCTCTCCGGTCCGGCGGCCGCCGAGATCCTCGGGGCGAAGGGGTACGACGCGCAGGTCGTCGTCGTGCCCGACGGGGCGACCCCGGTCGAGGCGGCGCTGCGCGCCGCGCTCGCCGACGGCGCCCGCCTCGTCGTCACCTCGGGTGGTACCGGTGTGGGCCCTCGCGACGAGACGCCGGAGGGCACGCGCACGGTGATCGACCTCGAGGTCCCCGGCATCGCCGAGCTGCTCCGCGCGACCGGCGCGCAGGCCTCGCCGCACGCCGTGCTGACCCGCGGGATCGTCGGCGTCGTCCGGCCGACGGAGGCCATCCCGGGCGCGCTCGTCGTCAACCTCCCCGGCAGCCCGAAGGCCGTCGCCGAGGGCCTCGACGTCGTCCTGCCCCTCGTACCGCACCTTCTCGACCAGCTCGCCGGAGGCGACCACTGATGGGCTTCCGCGCCGAGGTCACCGAGACCCCCATCGATCTGCCCGGCCTCATGGCCGAGGTCTCCGACGCGACGGACGGCGCGGTGACGAGCTTCGTCGGCCAGGTCCGCGACCACGATCCCGAGGCGAGCGGCGAGGTCGTCTCGCTCGACTACAGCGCCCACCCCGACGCGCAGCAGATCATCGAGCGCGTCGTCGCGGAGGCGCTCGCGCAGAGCGACCCGGACGGCGTCGTCGACGTCGTCGCCGTCCACCGCATCGGCCACCTCGAGGTCGGCGACCTCGCCCTCGTCGTCGTCGCGGTGAGCACCCACCGGGCCCCCACCTTCGAGGTCTGCCGCGCGGTCGTCGAGGCGGTCAAGCACGGCGTGCCGATCTGGAAGAAGCAGCACGAGGCCGACGGCAGCCACACCTGGAGCGGACTGACATGCTGACCGACAGCTACGGGCGCGTCCACCGGGACCTGCGGGTCTCGCTCACCGACCGCTGCAACCTGCGCTGCACCTACTGCATGCCCGCCGAGGGCGTGCCGTGGACCCCGACCCCCGAGCTGCTGACGACCGACGAGCTGCTCCGCATCGTCGACACCGCGGTGAGCGCCGGCATCACCGAGGTCAGGCTCACGGGCGGTGAGCCGCTGCTGCGGCCCGACATCGTCGACGTCGTGCGTGGCATCGCCTCGATGACGAGCAACGACGGCGAGCCCGTCGAGGTCTCGATGACGACCAACGCGCTGCGCCTGCCCCGCCTCGCCGAGCCTCTCAAGGAGGCCGGCCTGGCCCGGGTCAACATCAGCCTCGACACCCTGCGCCCCGACCGCTTCCAGCAGATGGCGCGTCGCGACCGCTTCGACGACACGATGACGGGCATCGCCGCGGCCGACGCCGCCGGCTTCCACCCGCTCAAGCTCAACACCGTGCTGCTCCGCGGGGTCAACGACGACGAGGCCGCCGACCTGCTCCGCTGGTCGGTCGAGCGCGGCTACGAGCTGCGCTTCATCGAGCAGATGCCGCTCGACGGCGGCCACATCTGGCAGCGCAGCGAGATGATCACCGGTGCCGAGATCCTCGCGATGCTCCGCGAGGAGTTCGAGCTCACCGAGATGCCGGGGCGCGGCGCCGCGCCGGCCGAGCGTTTCCTCGTCGACGGGGGCCCGTCGACCGTCGGGGTCATCGCATCGGTGACGATGCCCTTCTGCGGCGCGTGCGACCGGCTGCGGCTCACGGCCGACGGTCAGCTGCGCTCGTGCCTCTTCGCCCGCGGAGAGACCGACCTGCGCACGCCCCTGCGCGACGGCTCGTCGGAGGAGGAGATCACCGCGCTCATCCACGCGTGCCTCGCGAGCAAGCTGCCCGGGCACGGGATCAACGAGCCTGGCTTCCTCCAGCCGCCGCGCCCGATGAGCGCGATCGGCGGCTGATCAGCGCGAGCGACGGACCGCGCCCCTCAGCCGGTCCCGCAGTGCCTCGGCCCGGTCGGCGAGCTGGTGCCGGAGTCCTGAGGCCAGGTCCGGGTGCCCCGGGCGGTGACGATCGCGGCCTCGACCCACTTGAGGAGCTCACCAGGGTGCCGGGCCCAGAGCCCGACGAGCCGGCACAGGTGCTGCGCCCGTGCTCGATGCAGGCGGGTGCCGCGCACGGACTCGTCGTACCCCAGCACCATGCCGAAGCGTTCCGCGACCACCCGGGGGTGCACCCTCGTGCCGTTTGACGATGTTCGAGACGTTCGCGCCGTGCACGACCTGCGTCCACATGACCGGCGCGCTGACCTGCCGCAGCGGCCCGTGCCCGCGCGCGCGGGCGTGCTTGGCGACGTAGACCGTCTCGGGCAGGCGCGCAGGGTCGCGTCGCTCGATGAGGGAGAGGAAGGGGCTGGAGACGATGTTCGACCGGTACACGGCGCCGGACCGGTCGATCTGGATCCCGCGAGGGAAGTTCACGAAGAGCCGGTCCTGACCGTCGACCTGCGCCTGCACCGCCGCCATGAGGTCGACCGCCATCGCGTCGTCGCTGTCGATCCGCGTCGTCACCAGGTGCGGGGCGCTCGTCCGGTCTGCGACCGCCTCGGCGAAGCTGTCGCGGCGGAACGGCTCGTGCGACCACAGCGGCGTGAAGCCCTCGCGGGCGAGCTCCTCGATGTCGGCGCGGAAGTCGTCCGGGCAGCGGTCGTCGAGCAGGACGAGCCACTCGAAGGGTTGCGCCCCCCGCTGAGCGACGACGGACGGGAGGCAGGCGTCGACGAAGAACCCCGAGCGGTAGCGCAGCCAGTGCTCACCGGCGGGCGGGGCCCCCGGTGCCATGACCGCGCTGAACCGGGTCAGCAGGAGATGGTCGAAGGCGGGCGCCACCTCACCCCCCGGCGAAGGGGGGCAGCACGTCGACGACGGAGCCCGGACCGACCTCGGGGTCGGCCCCCTCGGCGTTGCGGCCGTCGACGAGCACCGAGCAGCGCGGCAGCACCTGGGTCACGCTGGGACCGTGCCGCTCCTGGGCGGCGCTCAGCACCCCGGACAGCGGGCCGGGCTCGTAGCGCTCCTCCTCGACGCCGCTCGCCTCGGCGGCGCCGCCGAACCAGCGCAGGACGACACTCATGACTGCTCCTCGGGTCGGGGTGCACGGTCGAGGCTACGCTCGATCGCGCGCTGCAGGGAGGCCCGGTCCGGCTGCTCGCCCTGGGCGAGCGCGGCCCCGACAGCCATCCCCATGATGTACGAGCCGACGGGGGCCATCGGCCGGTCGTAGGTGTGCGCGATGACCTTCGTCAGCGTGTGGATCCGCGCGATGTCGACCGCGGTCGGGTCGACGTCCACCGCGGCGGCGGCCATCTCGACCCATGCCCGCCAGCGGGCGACCGTCATGGCGTCGTCGCGCATCTTCGGCTCACGCGGGGCGCTCGCGTCGTGCGGCCCGCGGGCCTGCCACGCCTCGTAGTCGCGCGGGGTGTCGATGTCGGCGACGGTGTCGGGATCGACGGCGAGCGTCTGGAGGCGAAGGGGGGAGAGCAGCGCCTTCATCGAGCGGTCCCGGACGGTGCCGAGGGCCGCGACCGCGTCCCGCAGGGCAGCCGTGCGGTGGATACCGAAGAGCCACTGCGGGTGGTCGGCGTGGCCGGAGAGGCAGATCCCGTCGGTGTCGGTGGGGTCGACGGCCGCGGCCTCGAGGAGCGCGCGGATGCCGGCCGCCGTGTCGACGAGGTCGCCCGCGAGCAGGAGCGTCCACGGCGCCGGGTCGGTGACCGCGGCCAGGCCCGAGGCGGTGCCGGCCGCCGGACCGCCTGAGGGCGGGTCCTCGAGCGTGACGACGACATCGTCGGGCACCTCGATGCCCTGACCGACGAGCACCCGCGTGCGGGCGTCCTGCGTGGCGGCGAGGGTGCGGTCGAGGAGTCGCTCGCCGCCGAGGGTGAGGTCGGTCTTCACGGCTCCGCCGAGCCGGCTGCCCGAGCCGCCGGCGACGACGACGAGGTCGTAGACGAGGCTCACGCGGCACCCCCTTCGTCCTCGGCCACCCAGGTGCCGGAGCGGCCACCCTCCTTGCGCAGCAGACGGACCCGCTCGATGCGGGCGGTGCGGTCGATGCCCTTGACCATGTCGATGACGGCCAGGGCCGCGACCGAGACGCTCGTGAGCGCCTCCATCTCGACGCCGGTGCGGTCGGCGGTCCGGGCGGTCGCGACGATGTCGACACCCTCGTCGGTGATCGTCAGGTCGACGGTGCACCCGTGCACCCCGATGACGTGCGCGAGCGGGAGCAGCTCGGGGGTCTTCTTCGCGGCCTGGATGCCGGCGACGCGGGCGACGGCGAGGACGTCTCCCTTCGGCACCGAGCCGTCGCGCAGCAGCGCGACGACCTCGGGCGAGCAGCGCACCGAGCCGGCGGCGGTCGCGGCGCGGACCGTCGGCTGCTTCTCGGTGACGTCGACCATCCGGGCGTGCCCGGAGCCGTCGAGGTGGGTGAAGGGCGGGGCGGACGATGCGTCGCTCACGCGAACCTCCTGATCGTCAGGACGTCGCCGGCGCTGACCGCCTCGACGTCGTCGGGCACCTCCGCGAGCGCGTCCGCGCGGGCGAGCGAGGTGACCATGTGCGAGGCGGAGCCTCGGCGGTGGTTGGGGGTGGCGAGCAGGCGGCCGCTCGCGTCGGTCGAGAGGGTCACCGGGACGAGCTGGCGGCGACCGGGCGGAGAACCCCACCCGGAGGCGGCGACGGCGTGGTCGAGCCCCGGCCGCTCCCGGCCGAGCAGGGTGTCGAGGAGCGGCCGCACGAAGAGCTCGAAGGAGATCGCCGCGCTCACCGGGTTGCCGGGCAGCGAGATGACGGGCGTGCCCTGCCAGCGGGCCCAGCCCTGCGGCTTGCCGGGCTGGATCCGCACGTGGCGGTACTCGGCGCCCGCGCGCTCGGTGAGCACGTCGCGCGCGACGTCGTGGGCGCCGACGCTCGCGCCCCCGGTGAGCACGATGACGTCCACGCGAGAGGCGAGGTCGTCGAGCGCGGCGGCGAAGGCGTCGGCGTCGTCGGGCACCGCGGCTCCGACGAGGACGGCTGCCCCGAGGCGGTGGGCCGCATGGCGCAGGTGGGTGCCGTTGGACTCGTAGATCTGTCCTCGCCCGAGTGGCTGCCCCGGTGCGACGAGCTCGTCCCCGGTGGCGGCGATCCCGATCACGGGGCGTCGCCGGACGACGACCTCGCCCCGGCCGGCCCCGGCGACGGCGGAGAGCACCCCGGGGGTGAGCGTCGTCCCGGCCGTCGCGACGACGTCCTCTGCCGCGACGTCCTCGCCGGCGCGACGGACGTGCGCCCCCCGACCACGCGCGGGGGCCTCGTGGACCGTCACGACGTCCACCCCTTCGTCCGTCTGCTCGATCGGGACGACCGAGTCCGCCGACCCGGGGACCGGGGCACCCGTCATGATCCGGACGCACTCCCCGGCGCCGAAGGCAGGGTCCTCGCCGGACCCGGCGGCCACCTCGCCGACGACCCGTAGCCGCGTGGGCAGCTCGGCGAGGTCGTCCCAGCTCACGGCGTAGCCGTCCATCGCCGAGTTGGCGAAGGCAGGCACCGGGCCGCTCGCGGTGACGTCCTCGGCGAGCACGCGGTCGGCGGCCTCGGCGAGGGGGACGCTCTCGGCGGGCGTCGGGGAGGTGACGAGGGCACCGACCTCGTCGCGGTACTCCTCGAGGGTCAGCAGCTCACGGGGGGCGGGCACAGTCTCTCCAGTCCTCGCAGGTCAGTACGGCGTCATCGTCGGGTCGACGTCGTGCGCCCAGGCGATCATGCCGCCGGTGAGCACGCGCACGTCGTCGTAGCCGTGCGCCGTGAGCGTGCTCGCGGCGAGGCTCGCCCGGGGCCCGGCCTTGCACACGACGACGACCTCGCGGTCGTAGGGGATGCCGAGGGCCGCCACGTCACCGTCGGTGATCCGGACGAGCGGGACGTGCGTCGCGCCCTCGATGACGCCGAAGTCGAGCTCGGCACTCTCCCGCACGTCCAGGACGAAGGGGGTCCGCCCCCCCTCGAGCGCGTCGGCGAGGTCTCGTGGGCTCACCTCGGCCTGGACGGCGGTGGGTGTCGGGTCCGGCAGGGCACGGGCGGCGCGGGCCTCGGGGGAGTAGCGCGCGCTGGGTGCGAGCGGGATCTCGCGCTGCGTGGTGAGCAGCGAGTCGATGTACAGGACGCGCCCGAGGAGCGGCCGCCCGGTGCCGGTGACGAGCTTGATCGCCTCGCTGGCCATCATCGAGCCGACCTGCCCGACGAGGGCGCCCAGCACCCCGGCGTCGCCGCACGCCGGGACGGAGCCGGGCGGGGGCGGCTCGGGGAAGAGGTCGCGCAGCCCCACGCCGGTGCCGTCGGGCGCACCGGTCCAGAAGGTCGTGAGATGGGCGGCCGTCCGGTAGACGGCCGCCCACACGAGCGGCAGACCGAGCTCGGCGCAGGCCTCGTCGACGGCATAGCGGGTCTCGAAGTTGTCGCTGCCGTCGAGCACGAGGTCGTGGCCGCGCAGCAGGTCGATCGCGTTGTCCGAGGTGATCCGGACCTGGCGTCCGCGGACGGTGACGTCGGGGTTGAGCCCTCGTACCCGGTCGACGGCGCTCTCGACCTTGGAGAGCCCGACCGACATCGCGTCGTGGATCACCTGACGCTGGAGGTTCGTCGCGTCGACGGAGTCGTCGTCGATGACGGTGATCGAGCCGACCCCGGCCGCCGCGAGGTAGAGCAGCGACGGGGAGCCGAGCCCACCGGCGCCGACGACCGCGACCCGGGCGTTGAGGAGGCGGCGCTGGCCCTCCGGGCCGACCGCCGGCAGGAGCAGGTGGCGCGCGTACCGCGTCACCTGCTCGGTGCTGAGCGGCGGACCGGGAGCGACGAGGGCGGGCAGGGACATGGAGACGACGGTACGGCGTCACGGGCCCGGGCGCAGCGCCCGGGTCAGTCCTTGCGGGTGAGCTCGGGCTTGTCCCAGCCGCGGCGGGGCGCCGAGGTGCCGGTGCCGTAGCCGGTGCGGCTGTCGCTCGAGCGGTAGACGAGGTACGGACGGGTGAGGTAGCCGAGCGGGGCGCTGAAGACGTGCACGAGCCGGGTGAAGGGCCACATCGCGAAGAGGATCATCGCGACGAGCGCGTGCGCCTGGAAGCCGAAGGGGGCGGAGGCCATGAGCTCGGGCTCCGGGGTGAAGGTGAAGATGCTGCGCCACCACGGCGAGACGCCCTCGCGGTAGTCGTACTCGCCGCCGAAGCGGAGCAGCGAGCCGGCGATGGTGTTCCACATCCCGAGGATGATCACGAGGCCGAGGAAGAAGTACATGACCTTGTCGTTGACCGTCGTCGCGCTGAAGACCGGGCCGGTCGTCCGGCGGCGGTAGACGAGGATGATGAGACCGACGAGGGTCGCGATGCCCGCCGGGATACCGCCGGCCAGCGCGATGACGTGGTACGTGTGCGCGCTGATGCCCAGGGCGTCGGTCCAGACGTTGGGGATGACGAGCCCGAGGATGTGGCCGAAGACGACGCCGAGCATGCCGAAGTGGAAGAGCGGGCTCCCGATGCGCAGCAGCTTGTCCTCGTAGAGCTGCGAGCTGCGGGTGGTCCAGCCGAACTTGTCGTAGCGGTAGCGCCAGAAGTGCCCGACGAGGAAGGTGGCCAGGGACAGGTACGGGACGATGACCCAGAGGAAGGTGCTCAACGGGGGGCTCCTACGGGGATGGTGGCGCCGAGGTCGGCAGGACGAAGGGGGGTGCTCGCGCCGGCGGTCTGCCCGGGGGAGTGGGAGGAGCAGTCGTGCCCGGACATCGGGGTCACGAGGTGCTCGTCGAGCGCCGGGTCGAGGGCGAAGGGGGACTGGTCGATCCCGACCTCCTCCTGGGGCGGCCCCTGGGCGATGAGCCGGCCGAGGGCCTGCTCGTCGTCGCCCTGGAGCTCGGGGAGGGTGGCGCGCAGCGCCTGGACGACGGGGAGCCACGGGGACTCCTTGCCCTTGAGCGCGGTGTAGAGCAGCTCGACGCCGACCCGGTGGTCGTTGAGCAGCTTCCATGCCGTCTGCGGGTCGGTCGTCGCCCCGAACTCGAGCAGGACGCAGAGGTGGTCGGGCAGCTCGAGACCCTCGTCGGCGAGCTCGACTCCCGCCCGGCGGTAGGCCTGCTTGAACTGCACGAGCGCCGCCCCGCGCTTGCGGGTGTCGCCGTGGAGGAAGTACGTGAGGTGCAGCGCGCAGCGCCGGGTGACGTCGAAGGTGTCGACGTAGTCCGCCTGCAGCCGCGCCAGCGGCGTCGACTCGAGGTGGTCGAGGAAGACGCCGAGACGCTCACCGACCTCGGTGGACACCCCCGTCGCGCTCTCCCGGAGAACCGGGACGAGGCCGACCAGCCGCTCGTCCGGGTAGTCGAGCAGCAGCGAGATCATCTGCCAGGCGTCCGCCTGCGACCGGCCGTCGACCGACGGCTTGGCGCGGCGGTGCCGCCGCCAGGGCATCACGACCGGTCACCCGCTCCCTCGCGCCGGCCCGAGCCGTCGCCCGGGAAGAGACCCTCGGGCGTGCCCTTGCCGTCCCAGTTGAGCAGGTTGACCCGGCCCTTCTTGCTGCCGCCGGAGACGAGGTCGTCGGAGGTCTGCCGCTCCTGGAGCATGTGGAAGTTCTCCACCGCGACGGGCGTCATCGCGCCGCGACCGGAGCCCTCGCCGAAGGGACCGGACGGGTCGTCCATGTCGGTGTCGTAGCCGGAGACGGCGCAGTCCGTCGCGAGCTCCTCCAGACCGTGGGCCTGCTCGCCGTGCGCGGTCGGGATGACGTAGCGCTCGTCGTACTTGGCCAGCGCGAGGAGGCGGAACATCTCGTACATGTCCTCCTCGGACATGCCGACCGCCGCGGGGATCTCCTCGCGAGGGTCACGTCCGAGGTTGATGTCGCGCATGTAGGAGCGCATCGCCGCGAGCTTCTTGAGCACCTCGTCGACCGGGCGGACATCGCCGGCGGTGAAGAGGTTGGCGAGGTACTCGACGGGGATGCGCAGCGCGTCGATGGCACCGAAGAGGTTGTCGACGTCCTCGCCGTCGTAGCCGGTGTCCTTGATGACGTCGACGACCGGCGAGAGCGGCGGGATGTACCAGACCATCGGCATCGTCCGGTACTCCGGGTGGAGCGGCAGAGCGACCTTGTAGTCCATGATCAGCCGCCGCACGGGCGACCTCTTCGCCGCCTCGACCCAGTCGCCGGGGATGCCGGCCTCCTCGGCCGCACGGGCGACCGCGGGGTCGAAGGGGTCGAGGAAGACCGAGCGCTGCGCCTCGTAGAGCTCGTGGTCATCCTCCACCGAGGCCGCGTCGAGCACCGCGTCGGCGTCGTAGAGCATGATCCCGATGTAGCGCAGCCGACCGACGCAGGTCTCCGCGCAGACGGTCGGGATGCCGACCTCGACGCGGGGGTAGCAGAAGGTGCACTTCTCGGCCTTGCCGGTCTTGTGGTTGAAGTAGACCTTCTTGTACGGGCAGCCGGTGACGCACATGCGCCAGCCGCGGCACTTGTCCTGGTCGACGAGGACGATGCCGTCCTCGGAGCGCTTGTAGATCGCGCCGGAGGGGCAGGACGCGGCACAGCTCGGGTTGAGGCAGTGCTCGCAGATCCGCGGCAGGTAGAACATGAAGGTCTGGTCGAACTCGAACTTCACCTTGTCCTCGATGCCCTTGAGCATCGGATCCTTGACCGCGTGCTCCATCGAGCCGCCGAGGTCGTCGTCCCAGTTCGCCGACCAGGAGACGTTCATCTTCTTGCCGGAGATCAGCGAGTACGGCTGCGCGACGGGGAAGTTCTTCTGCGCCGGGGCGTTGAGCAGGGTCTCGTAGTCGTAGGTCCAGGGCTCGTAGTAGTCCTGGATGCTCGGCATCTTGGGGTTGGAGAAGATGTTGAGCAGCTTGCTCAGCCGACCGCCGGCCCTCAGCTTGAGCCGACCGTTGGCGGCGCGCTCCCAACCGCCCTTCCACTCGTCCTGGTCCTCGTAGCCACGCGGGTAGCCCAGGCCGGGGCGGGTCTCGACGTTGTTGAACCAGACGTACTCGGTGCCGGCCCGGTTGGTCCATGCCTGCTTGCAGGTGACCGAGCAGGTGTGGCAGCCGATGCACTTGTCGAGGTTCATGACCATGGCCATCTGTGCCATGACGCGCATATCAGTACTCCACGTTCTGGTTGGTGCGGCGGCGGATCATCGTGACCTCGTCCCTGTTGTTGCCCGTGGGCCCGATGTAGTTGAAGAAGTAGGACAGCTGCGCGTACCCGCCGATGATGTGGCTCGGCTTGACGAGGATGCGCGTCAGGCTGTTGTGGATGCCGCCGCGCCGCTTGTCGGTCTCGGTGAGGGGCACGTCGATGAGGCGGTCCTGGGCGTGGTGCATGTACACCGTGCCCTCCGGCATCCGGTGGCTGACGACCGCACGCGCGGCGACGACACCGTTGCGGTTGACCGCCTCGATCCAGTCGTTGTCCTTGACGCCGATCTTCGCGGCGTCGATGTCGGACATCCACACCGTCTGCCCGCCCCGGCTGAGGCTGAGCATGAAGAGGTTGTCCTGGTACTCCGAGTGGATCGACCACTTGTTGTGCGGGGTGAGGTAGCGCACCGAGACGCCGAGCTCGTTCTGGTCGCCGATCGGCGCCTCGCCGAAGAGCCGCGTCATGTTGAGCGGCGGCCGGTAGACCGGCAGCCCCTCGCCCATCCCGATCATCCAGTCGTGGTCGATGTAGAACTGCTGCCGGCCGGTGAGGGTGTGGAAGGGCTTGTGCCGCTCGATGTTGATCGTGAAGGGCGAGTAGCGGCGCCCGCCTGACTCGCTGCCCGACCACTCCGGCGAGGTGATGACCGGGACGGGCGCGGCCTGGGTGTCGGCGAAGGTGATCTGCTTGCCCTCGTGCTCGGCCGAGAGGTCGTGCAGCTGGGTGCCGGTCCGCTTCTCGAGGAACGTGAAGCCCTGGGTCGCGAGGTGGCCGTTGCTCACGCCCGAGAGGTGCATGATCGCGTCGGCGACCTGGATGTCGGTCTCCATCTTCGGCTGGCCGTCGCCGGCACCCCCGCGGGTGACGCCGTTGCGCTGCCGCAGGATGTCCATCTCACGCTGGACGTCGTACTTGACGCCCTTCGTGAGCATGCCGACCTTCTCCATGAGCGGGCCGATGGCGATCATCTTCTCGTAGACCGAGGCGTAGTCGCGGGTGACCTCGGCGAGGACCGGGAGGGTCTTGCCGGGCACCGGCTCGCACTCGCCCTTCTTCCAGTCGAGGACGCGGCCGTGGACGGTCGCCATCGCCTCGGGGGTGTCGTGCCACAGCGGCTTGGCGACGACGTCCTTGCGTGTGCCGAGGTGGTCGGCGGCGAGCTCGGAGAAGCGCTTCGCGATGACCTTCCACGTGTCCCAGTCGCTCTTGGACTGCCAGGGCGGGGAGATGGCCGGGTTGAAGGAGTGCACGAAGGGGTGCATGTCGGTGGTGTTGATGTCGTGCTTCTCGTACCAGGTCGCGGCCGGGAGGACGACGTCGGACAGGAGCGTCGAGCTGGTCATCCGGAAGTCGAGGGTGAGCAGCAGGTCGAGCTTGCCCTCGGGCACCTCGTCGGGCCAGGCGATCTCCTCGGGCCGCATGGACTCGCCGGCCTGGCGGGCCTTGACGGCGTTGTCGGTGCCGAGCAGATGCTTGAGGAAATACTCGTTGCCCTTCGCCGAGGAGCCGAAGAGGTTGGCCCGCCACAGCGAGAGGATCCGCGGGTGGTTCTCCTCCGCCTCGGGATCCTCGATGGCGAACCTCAGGGATCCCTCCTTGAGGGCCTTCACCACGTACTCGCCGACGGGCACGCCGGCCGCCTCCGCCTCGTCCGCGACGCTCAGCGAGCTGCGGTCGAACTGCGGGTACGACGGGGTCCAGCCGAGGCGGACGGACTGGGCGAGGAGGTCCATCGTGCTCCTGCCCTCGAAGACACCGGTGCTGCCGTTGACCTCCTCGGCGGTGAAGGTGTCGTAGCGGTACTGGCTCGTGTTGACGTACCAGTACGCCGTCTGGTTCATGTGCCGCGGCGGGCGGATCCAGTCGAGGGCGAAGGCCATGTGCTGGAAGCCCATGATCGGGCGGACCTTCTCCTGGCCGACGTAGTGCGCCCAGCCGCCGCCGTTGCGGCCCTGGCAGCCGGTGATCGTCGTGAGGACGAGCATCGCGCGGTAGATCTGGTCCGAGTGGTACCAGTGGTTCGTGCCGGCGCCCATGAGGATCATGCCGCGGCCGGTGGTGTCGATCGCGTTCTGCGCCCACTCGCGGGAGAGCCGGATGATCTGCTCGACCGGGACGCCGGAGATCTCCGCGCCCCATGCCGGGGTGGCCGGGACGCTCGGGTCCTCGTACCCCGTCGGCCAGGTGCCCGGCAGGCCGTCTCGACCGACCCCGTACTGGGCGAGCATGAGGTCGAGGACGGTGGTCACGACGTGGTCGCCGACCCGGCGCACCGGGACGCCACGACGCTCGGTGCGCGCGGCACCCTCGACGTTGTCGAAGCGCGGCAGCTCGACCTCGGCGGTCTCCTCGGAGCCGTAGAGCGAGAGCTGCGGACGGATGTCGCCGAGCTCGAGGTTCCACCGGCCGGCGCCCTCGTCGCCGAAGCGGTGCCCGATCGAACCGTTGGGGATGACGACCTCGCCGGTGGCCTCGTCGATGACCGCGGTTTTCCACATCGCGTTCTCGGACTCACGCTCGGCGTTGTCGAAGTCGCCCGCGACGAGGAACTTGCCGGGCTTGTACGCCATGCCGCCGCCGCCCTCGACGCCCACGGGCTCGAGGCTCACGAGGTAGGGCAGGTCGGTGTACTGCTGGTTGTACTGGGTGAAGAAGTCGACCTGCTGGTCGGCGAAGTACTCCTTGAGCACGACGTGGCCCATGGCCATTGCCAGCGCACCGTCGGTGCCGGGCGCCGCGGCGACCCACTCGTCGGCGAACTTCACGTTCTCCGCGTAGTCGGGGGCGACCGCGATGACCTTCTGCCCGCGGTAGCGGGCCTCGGTCATCCAGTGCGCGTCAGGCGTGCGGGTCAGCGGGACGTTGGAGCCCCACATGATGAGGTAGCCCGCGTCCCACCAGTCGCCGGACTCGGGGACGTCGGTCTGGTCGCCGAACATCTGCGGCGAGGCGTTGGGCAGGTCCGCGTACCAGTCGTAGAAGGAGAGCATCGGCGCGCCGATGAGCTCGTTGAAGCGGGCGCCGGACGCGTAGCTCACGGGTGACATCGCCGGGATGGGGGAGAAGCCCGCGATGCGGTCAGGGCCCCAGCGCTTGATCGTGTAGACGTAGGCCGCCGCGATCATGTCGGTGACCTCCTCCCACGTCGACCGGACGAGGCCGCCCTTGCCGCGGGCGCTCTTGTACCGCTTCGTCGCGTCGGGGTCCTGCACGATCGAGCCCCACGCGACGACCGGGTCGCCGTACTGCTTCTTGGCCTCGCGGAACATCTCGAGGAGGACGCCACGGACGTAGGGGTAGCGGACCCGGGTGGGGGAGTAGGTGTACCAGGAGAAGGCCGCGCCGCGGGGGCAGCCGCGGGGCTCGTACTCCGGGCGGTCGGCGCCGGTGCTCGGGTAGTCGGTCTGCTGCGCCTCCCAGGTGATGATCCCGTCCTTGACGTAGACCTTCCACGAGCACGAGCCGGTGCAGTTGACGCCGTGGGTGGAGCGCACGACCTTGTCGTGGCTCCAGCGGTCACGGTAGAAGCTGTCGCCGGACCGCCCGCCCTCGAGGTGCAGCGCGCGCTGGTCCGGGGAGACGCCGCCCCTGGTGAAGAAGCGTCGGGTCCCGACGAGGGCCGCGGAGAGCGGCCCGTCGAGGCCGGCCGATCGGGGCAGGTCGGTGGACGAGGTGGTCATGTGCGGGCTCCTCGGGTGGGGGCGAAGGGCGTGCGGGTGGTCATGTGCGCCAGGCAGCGATGCGGCTCGACGAAGGGGGTGAGGCTGAGCTCGACGTCATCCTCGCCGAAGACCTCGAGCGTGCCGCGCATCAGCCCTCGATGGACGGCGCAGACCACCTCGGGGTGGGTGCGGGCCAGCGGGAGGAAGGGGCAGTGGACGAGGTCGACCTCGGCGGTGCGGCCGCCGTCCTCCGTGCGCAGGCTGGGGGTGTACCCCCAGTCGCGGAGCACGTCGATCATCAGGCCGACCTTGCTCAGCCAGGCGCCGGCGGTGCGCGCGGGCTCGGTGCTCGGGGCGACCTCCACGATCCCGGGGGCGTGACGGTGGGCCCAGGCCGCGCCGGCCTGCTCCGCGGTCAGGGGGGTGTCGTCCGGCCCGCGCTCGGCAAACATCTCCGCGAGGAGGCCGGCGAGGACCGCGTAGGACTCCGAGGTGTCGGCGGCGTGGAGGTTGCCGGCCGGGACGGCGTACTTCTTGCTCGGGCGGCCGGCGCCGTGCGAGCGGACGAAGTGGCTGGTGAGCAGCCCTGCGGCGACGAGCTGGTCGAGGTGGAAGCGCACGGTGCTCGCGTGGAGGCCGACCTGAGCGCCGATCTCACGTGCCGTTAGTCCGTCCTCACGGGCGCTCCCGTCAAGATTGGCGAGCGTGTCGACGATGTCGCGCCGTACTGCTGAGCGCAGCAGCCCGGGGGCCTCGTCAGAGGTGCTCATGCGCGTCAGTGTGCCAGATACAAGCAATTTTCACGAGGGCGGCGACACGGCCTCTCCGGCGGACATTTCCGACCTGGAGATGTTGCGTAATCACCTCGCAGCAAGGGTCGTTGAGGGTGTACGGCGATGTGGTCGGGCCGCGTGACGGCATGGTGCAGGAGCGTGTACGATTCGCTATTGTGATGAATAAAGAGGAACTGCTGACGACGGGCTCCGGAGCCGTCGAACCCCCTGCGCGCGACGGGTCGGGCGGTTCCGGGGCCACACGCGTCCTCGTGATGTCGACCCTCGCGTTCACCCTGATGTTCGCCGTCTGGCTGATGTTCGGCGTGCTCGGCGTCCCGATCCAGAAGGAGCTCGGTCTCTCCGACCCCGAGCTCGCGTGGGTCTCGGCGGTGGCGGTCCTCAACGGCTCGATGTGGCGACTGCCCGCCGGCATGCTCACCGACCGGGTCGGCGGCCGGGTCGTGACGATCGCGATGCTCCTGCTCACCGCGGTCGCGTGCTTCTTCGTCGCCCAGGCCAACACCTACGCGATGCTCCTCGTCCTCGCCTTCCTCGTCGGCTTCGCCGGCAACCTCTTCAGCGTCGGCGTCGCGTGGAACTCCGCGTGGGCCCCGCGCGAGAAGCAGGGCTTCGCCCTCGGCGTCTTCGGCGCCGGCAACATCGGCGCCTCGGTCACCAAGCTCCTGCTCGTCCTCGCCCCCGGGCTGCTCACGGCCACCGCGGGTGCGACCTACTTCGGCTTCATCGAGGGTGGCTGGCGGATCTTCCCGGTGATCTACTCCGTCGCGCTCGTCGTCGTCGCAGTCCTCACCTTCCTCGTCGTCCCGCGACACGACCGCAAGGCCGGCGCCGGCAAGCCGATCGGCGAGATGCTCCAACCCCTCAAGCAGCTGCGGGTGTGGCGCTTCAGCCTCTACTACGCCGCGGTCTTCGGCGCCTACGTCGCGCTCTCCGCCTGGATGCCCAAGTACTACGTCGACACCTTCGGCCTCGAGCTGCGCACCGCGGCGCTGCTCACCTCGGTCTTCATCTTCCCCGCGTCGCTGCTGCGCCCTGTCGGCGGCTGGTTCTCCGACCGGATCGGCGCCCGCAAGGTCATGTACGGCACCTTCGCCGTCATGCTCGTCACGAGCGGGATCATGATGATGCCGAACGGGCACATCGCCATCAACCACGCGGACGGCTCGACGACCGAGCACCTCGGCTACGCCATCGGCGTCGCCCCCTTCACCGTCCTGCTCTTCCTCCTCGGCTGCGCCATGGGTATCGGCAAGGCGGCGGTCTACAAGCACATCCCTGAGTACTTCCCCGACAACGTCGGCTCCGTCGGTGGGCTCGTCGGCATGCTCGGCGGGCTGGGCGGCTTCTTCCTCCCGCTCCTCTTCGCCTACACCAAGCAGTGGAGCGGCTTCCCGACGAGCACCTTCTTCGTCGTCTTCCTGCTCACCGCGGTCTGCTTCCTCTGGATGCACTGGACGGTCGTGCGGATGCTGCACGCCGAGTCGCCCGACCTCGCCGACCACTTCGAGTCGCCCGAGCTGGCGACCTCCCGCGCCTGACCGGCGCCCACCCCTTCGCCCCCGCACCACTGACACGAAAGAGACGAGACGATGAGCGCACAGACAGCCCGATCAGGCGGTGAGTGGCTGGAGTCCTGGGACCCGGAGAACGAGGAGACCTGGGACAAGGGCCTGGCCTGGAAGACCCTGTGGGTCACGACGTTCTGCCTCACCCTCGCGTTCGTCGCGTGGTTCCTGCCGAGCGCGATCATCCCCAAGCTGAACGCCCTCGGGTACGAGTGGTCGCAGAGCCAGCTCTACTGGATGGCGGCGATGCCGGGTCTGTCGGCCGGCCTCATGCGGCTCATCTGGATGGTGCTGCCGCCGATCCTCGGCACCCGCAAGATGGTCAGCCTCACGACGCTCCTGCTGATCTTCTCCACCCTCGGCTGGGGCGTGCGCGTCCAGGAGCCGACAGCGCCCTACTGGGAGCTCATGGTCCTCGCCTTCCTCGCCGGCGTCGGCGGTGGTGCCTTCTCCGGCTTCATGCCGAGCACGAGCTACTTCTTCCCGCGGCGCATGCAGGGCACGGCCCTCGGTCTGCAGGCTGGGCTGGGCAACTTCGGCGTCTCGCTCGTCCAGCTGCTCACCCCGTACCTCATCGCGCTGTCCGGCCTGGCGATCTTCGGCGGCAGCCAGATGCTCACCCAGCCCGGCAAGCAGCCCGTCGAGGTCTGGTACCAGAACGCCGCCTTTATCTGGATCCCGCTCATGGTCATCGGCGCGGTCATGGCGTGGACGATGCTGCGGTCGGTGCCGATCCAGGCCAACATCAAGCAGCAGTTCGACATCTTCTCCAACCAGGACACCTGGTGGATGACGCTGCTCTACATCATGACCTTCGGCACCTTCGCCGGGCTCTCCGCGCAGTTCGGCCTGCTCATGGCCAACCTCTACGGCATCGGCAACCCCGACATCGTCCAGGGTGCCGGCGCCTCCGCGCAGGTCCTCGTCGAGGGCTACCAGGTGCCCGACGTCGTGAAGTTCGTCTTCCTCGGCCCGCTCGTCGGCGCCGGTGCACGCGTGCTCTTCTCGCCGCTCACCGACCGCATGGGCGGCGCGATCTGGACGCTCATCTCCGGGATCGGCCTCATCGTCTCGATCGCCTTCACGATGACCGCGCTCACCCCGGACACCTCGTCGGCCGCCGCGCTCGATGCCGGCTTCACGAAGTTCCTCTGGGGCATGCTCGCGATCTTCCTCTTCAGCGGCATCGGCAACGCCTCGACCTTCAAGCAGATGCCGATGATCTTCGAGCGCCGCCAGGCCGGTGGCGTCATCGGCTGGACCGCAGCCATCGCCGCCTTCGGCCCGTTCTTCTTCGGCGTCGGCGTGACCACCCTCGGTGCGGTCGCGTTCTTCGGCATCGGAGTCGCCTGGGCCGTCATGTGCGTCGCGCTCACCTGGTGGCGCTACGCGCGACCGGGGGCGCCCAAGCGCAGCTGACCGTCCAGGGTCGATACGGGCGACGGGGGGAGGCCGGGCTAGGCTCGGCATCCCCCCTTCGTCACACCCCACCAAGGAGACCTGTGGAGATCTGGCCCGGCGCCCCCTACCCCCTCGGCGCCACCTACGACGGTGCAGGCGTCAACTTCGCTGTCTTCTCCGAGGTCGCCGACCGGGTCGAGCTGTGCCTCGTCGGCGACGACGGTGACGAGACCCGGATCGAGCTCACCGAGGTCGACGCCTTCGTGTGGCACTGCTACCTCCCGGGGATCCAGCCGGGTCAGCTCTACGGCTACCGCGTGCACGGCCCCTTCGACCCCGATGCCGGCCACCGCTGCGATCCGACGAAGCTCCTCCTCGACCCCTACGCGAAGGCGATCGAGGGGCAGATCGAGAACGACCAGGCGATCTTCTCCTACGACTTCACGGACCCGGGCCGGCGCAACGAGCTCGACAGCCTCGGCAAGACGATGCTCTCGGTCGTCATCAACCCCTTCTTCGACTGGGGGCACGACCGCCCACCGCGGCACGAGTACCACGACAGCGTCATCTACGAGGCCCACGTCAAGGGCCTGACGATGACGCACCCGGAGGTTCCTGAGGAGATCCGCGGCACCTACGCCGCCATCGCTCACCCGGCGATCATCGAGCACCTCCAGGGGCTGGGGATCACCGCCATCGAGCTGCTCCCGGTGCACCAGTTCGTCCAGGACACCACGCTCCAGGACCAGGGCCTGTCGAACTACTGGGGCTACAACACCATCGGCTTCCTCGCCCCGCACAACGGCTACGCCTCCGGCGGCCGCGGCCAGCAGGTCACCGAGTTCAAGACGATGGTCAAGGCGCTGCACGAGGCCGACATCGAGGTCATCCTCGACGTCGTCTACAACCACACCGCCGAGGGCAACCACCTCGGGCCGACGCTGGCCTTCCGCGGGCTCGACAACGCGAGCTACTACCGCCTCGTCGACGACGAGAAGAGCCACTACTACGACACGACGGGCACCGGCAACAGCCTGCTCATGCGCAGCCCGCACGTGCTCCAGCTCATCATGGACAGCCTGCGGTACTGGGTCACCGAGATGCACGTCGACGGCTTCCGCTTCGACCTCGCCGCGACCCTGGCCCGGCAGTTCCACGAGGTCGACAAGCTCTCGGCCTTCTTCGACCTCATCCAGCAGGACCCGGTGATCAGCCAGGCCAAGCTCATCGCGGAGCCGTGGGACATCGGCGACGGCGGCTACCAGGTCGGCAACTTCCCGCCGCTGTGGACCGAGTGGAACGGCAAGTACCGCGACACCGTCCGCGACTACTGGCGCGGCGAGGGCGCCACCCTCGGCGAGTTCGCCTCCCGGCTCACCGGCAGCTCCGACCTCTACGAGCACTCGGGCCGACGCCCCTTCGCGTCGATCAACTTCGTCATCGCCCACGACGGCTTCACCCTGCGCGACCTCGTCTCCTACAACGAGAAGCACAACGAGGCCAACGGCGAGGACAACCGCGACGGCGAGAGCCACAACCGGTCGTGGAACTGCGGCGTCGAGGGACCGACCGACGACCCCGAGGTCCTCACCCTGCGCGCCCGGCAGCAGCGCAACCTCCTCGCGACCCTGCTGCTCAGCCAGGGCGTGCCGATGCTCGCGCACGGCGACGAGCTCGGACGCACCCAGGGCGGTAACAACAACGTCTACTGCCAGGACAACGAGATCGCCTGGGTCGACTGGGACCTCGACCTGCCGGGCCGGCAGCTGCTCGAGTTCACCCGCGCGGTCGTGGCCCTGCGGCGTGACCATCCGGTCTTCCGCCGCCGGCGGTTCTTCGCCGGCCGCGCCGACCACGGGGGTGAGAGCGAGCGCCGCGACATCGAGTGGTTCCGCCCCGACAGCGGGCACATGGGAGAGGCCGAGTGGGGCGACAGCAACGCCGGGGCGATGATGGTCTTCCTCAACGGGCAGGCCATCGACGAGCCGGACGAGCGTGGACGCCGCCTCGTCGACGACGACTTCCTCCTGCTCTTCAACGCCTGGCACGAGCCGGTGGACTTCGTCCTGCCGGGGTCGGCCTACGGGGACAGCTGGGAGTGCTGCGTCGACACCGCGGCCGAGGTCGTCGACGACGCCGAGCACGGTGCGGGTGCCGCCCTGACCCTCAGTGGTCGCAGCGTCGTCGTCCTGCGGCACCGTCGCTCGGCTCCGGTCCCGACCCCCGGGACGAGCACGCAGACCTGACCCGGCCTCCCCCGTGGCGGGTGCCTCGGCCAGGGTCAGCGGCGGAGGTGGCTGGCCAGCGGCGAAGGGGTGCCCGCCCGGGCCTCGTCGAGCCAGGCCCGGTGGGCGGCGGCGACGGCGGGCCACTCGTCGTCCGTGATCGAGAACCACGTCGTGTCTCGGTTGCGCCCCTTGCAGACGAGGGCGTTGCGGAAGGTGCCCTCCTCGACGAAGCCGAGCCGTCGCGCGGCCGCGCGGGACGGGGCGTTGAGCGCGTCGCACTTCCACTCGTAGCGCCGGTAGCCCTGCTCGAAGGCGTGGGCCGCCATGAGGTGCATCGCCTCGGTCGCGGCGGTGGTCCGCTGCAGCGCAGGGGAGTAGAGGATGTTGCCGACCTCGGCCGAGCCGATGGCCGGGTCGATCCGCAGGTAGCTCGCCATGCCGACGACCTGCTCGTCGACGACGATCGCCAGAGGCCACGACGCCGGGGCGGCGAGGGCGGCCCTGATGATGTCGCGCATCTCGGTGGCGTCGGCCGGCGGCTCGGTCATGAGGTACGTGAAGAGCTCGCGCGGCAGGTCCGGCCCGTCGAGCGCCGCGAAGAAGTCGTCCGCGTCGTCGGTCGTCAGCGGGCGGAGACGGACCGTCTCGCCCTCGAGGACCGTCGGGGCGAGGGCGTCGCGCGGTGCCCAGCCCGGCAGCGGCCGGCCGACCGGCTGCGCCCCTCCGGCAGGTGTGCTGGCCCGGGACGGGCCGCTCGGGTCAACATCGCCCTTCACGCGCGTCATCCCCTCCTGCGCGACGGACGCGACGAGAGTGCCGTCCTCGGTGAAGATGCGCCCCACGCACAGGCCCCGACCGGACTGCGCCGACGGCGAGGACTGGTCGTAGAGCATCCAGGTCGACGGGTCGACGTCGCGGTGGAACCACATGGCGTGGTCGAGGCTGGCCACGCGCAGCCGCCGGTCCGACCAGGCGAGGCCGTGCCGGCGCAGGACCGACTCGAGGAGGGAGAAGTCGGAGAGGAAGGCGAGGATCGAGGCCCGCAGGAAGGGGTCGTCCACCGGCTCGCTGATCGTACGCACCCACACCTGCTGGTGCGCGGCGTGCGGCTCGCGCGGCGTGAGGGCGACGTCACCCGCGGGGTAGCGGTGGTCGAAGGGGCGTTCGGCGAGCCGCTTCGCGTGCGGGTTCTCGAGGCGGTCGTAGAGCTCCGCCTGCGACGGCAGGGCGCGCGGGTCCGGGGACTGCGGCATCGGGTCCTGGTGGTCGAGCCCGCCCGCAGGGTCCTGGAAGGAGCCGGTGAGCGAGAGGATCGGCCGGCCGTGCTGGATCGCGTGGACCCGGCGGGTGGAGAAGGAGCGGCCGTCACGCATGCGCTCCACGGCGAAACGGATCGGGAGCTTGTCGTCGCCGGGACGCATGAAGTAGGCGTGCAGGGAGTGCGGGCGGCGCTCGGGAGCCGCGTCCCGGATCGTCAGGCTCGCGGCCATGAGGGCCTGGGCGAGGACCTGGCCCCCGAAGGTGCGGTTGTGCAGCTGCTCGATGCTCTGGCCCTCGAAGACGTCGGCGCTGTCGGTCCCGATGGTCGTGCTCTCGTCGCCGTCGACGCCGGTGACCGCGATGCGCGCGGTGCCGATCGGTGTGAGGTCGAGGACCTCGAGGAGCTGCTCGATCTGCTGGGCATGACGCACGGCCAGGGTGGGCTCGTCGGTCACGGTTCTCCTTCGGGGCGGGGTGGGGCGCACCCGAGCCTAGGCGATGAGCGGGGTGCGGGCCGCGCGCCGCGGAGCGGCCGCCGGGTCGAGCTCGGCCCAGGCCGCGGCGAGCCTGCGGACGGACTCGACGAGGGTGGGCTCCGGCAGGGTGAAGGGCAGGCGGACGTGACGCTCGAGCCCGGGCTCCGGGGCGAAGCGCGGCCCCGGCGCGACGAGGACGCCGTGCTGCTCGGCCGCCACGGCCAGCGCGGTCGATGCGGCCTCCGGGAGGGTGACCCAGAGGCACAGCCCGCCCTCGGGGCGCCGGAACCGCCATCGGGGAAGGTGCTCGGCGAGCGCCCCCGCGAGCGCGTCACGGCGGGAGCGCGCAAGAGCCGTGCGTTCGCGGGTGATCTCCTCGTCGTCGCTCATGAGCTCGAGGAGGGCGAGCTGCTCGAGCACCGGGGAGCCGAGGTCGAGGGTGGTGCGGGCGGCGGCGAGCGGGGCGAGGAGCGGGGCCGGTACGCGCAGCCAGCCGACGCGCAGCCCGGACCAGTGGCTCTTGCTCGCGCCGCCGATCGTGACGGTCCGGCGGTGGTGGGCGGCGAAGGGGTCGGGCAGCCCGCCCTCGGGGGCGTCGATGGTCGTCTCGGCGAGGGTCTCGTCGACGATCGCGAGGATGCCGTGCCGGGTGAAGGTGCGGCCCAGGCGGGCGCGGTCGGCGCTGGTCATGAGGTGGCCGGTGGGGTTCTGGTGGTCCGGCAGGAGGAGCGCCGCCCGGGCGCCGGTCGCCGCAGCGGCCGACCCCCAGGCGTCGAGGTCCCAGCCGTCGTCGTCGAGCGGCATGGCGACGAGCCGGGAGCCGTCGGCACGCAGCGACTCCATGCCGTTGGGGTAGGTCGGCGAGTCGACGAGCACGCGGGACCCGCGCTGGAGGTGGGCCCGCGCGGTGATGGCGTGCGCGCCGATCGCACCGCTCGTGATCATCACCTCGTCGGCGTTCGTCGGCAGGCCCCGCTCGGTGTAGCGGGCGGCGATGGCCTCGCGGAGCGCGGGCACGCCGAGGGGGTAGTAGCCGGACCCCTGGAGGTAGGTCGGCCAGCGGGTGAGGGCGCGCTCGTAGGCGGGGTGCATCTGCGGGGGTGGCGGGAGCGCGGCGCAGGTGAGGTCGATGGGGTCGGCGCCCTCGGGGGCGATGCCGCTCGCCGGGAGCAGGGCGCCCCGGCCGTCGCGAGCGGCGGCGTCGGGCAGGTCCGTGACGGTCCCGGAGCCGCGGCGCGCGCGCGCGTACCCTCGCTCGGCGAGGAGGGCGTAGGCGCGGGTGACGGTGGCCCGGCTCAGCCCGAGCGTCTCGGCGAGGGCGCGCTCGCTCGGCAGCCGGGTTCCGGCGGGCAGGCGTCCGTCGTCGACGAGGAGGCGCAGCGCGTCGGCGAGCGAGCGGTATGCAGGAGCGCGATGGACGGCCGTCCCGAGGAGGGTCGCGAGCCGCGACGGCGATATGGTCCGGGACATGTGAGCCACTTTGTCACGATTGGCTCTTCTGTGCACAGTCCGCTCGGCCGCATCATCGAGTCATGCACGCACGACTCCTCGGCGCCGCCCGGCGCAACGTCCCGCTCGAATCGATGACCCCGATCGAGCAGATCCGCGCCGGCCGGACGGGTCGCCGGACGGCCCAGCTGCTCGTCGGGCTGTGGCTCTACGGCCTCGCCATGGGCATGCTCGTGCGCAGCGAGCTGGGCCTCGACCCGTGGGACGTCTTCCACGACGGGGTGCAGAAGCTGACCGGCCTCTCCTTCGGCACCGTCGTCATCGTGACGGGCGTCGTCGTGCTGCTCCTGTGGATCCCGCTGCGGCAGTGGCCCGGCCTGGGCACCGTGGCCAACACGATCATCATCGGCGTCGCCACCGACGCGACGCTGGCGATGCTCGACACCCCGGACGGCATCGCGTGGCGCTGGGTCCTCCTCCTCGGCGGCATCCTCGCCAACGGCCTGGCCGGCGCGCTGTACATCGGCAGCCAGTACGGTCCCGGCCCCCGGGACGGGCTGATGACCGGCATCTCCCGACGCACGGGTCTGTCGATCCGGCTCGTGCGGACCAGCCTCGAGCTCACCGTCCTCGTCCTCGGCTGGCTGCTCGGCGGTGTCGTGGGCCTCGGGACCGTGCTCTACGCGCTCCTCATCGGACCCACGATCCAGCTCTTCCTGCCGATGGTCACCGTCGACCTCTCGCACCGGCGGCGCGAGGGCTCAGCCGGCGATGCCGAGAGTGAGCGGCAGGACGGCGGGCGCGCCGGCGAGCCGGAGCAGACGGCCGGCGACGGTGAGGCTCCAGCGGGAGTGGACGACGTCGTCGACGAGCAGCACCGGCCCCTGGGCTGCCGCCAGGGCTGACCCGAGATCGGCTCCGACGGCGAAGCGGTCCCACACCCCGGCGAGCCGGAAGGCGGAGTTGCCCCCTGGCTCGCCGACGGGACCGCCCTCGACGAGGTCGAGGGCGCCGAGCAGCGGCAGCCGCCCGATCTGCGCGATCTGCGCCGCGACCGAGCCGACGAGCTGCGGGTGCGAGCGGGACGGGATCGCCACGACCCCGACCGGCCGCTCCGCCCACGGCCAGGCCGCGAGCACCTCGACGAGGGCCCGGGTCATCCCGTCGGGCACAGGAGCGTCCTCGGCCGCCAGCACGTCCCGGACCCGCGGCCCCCAGCCGAGATCGGTCGTGCGGGCCAGCGCACGCCCCTCGGCGACCTGCTCCTCGACGGGGATCCGTCCCTTGACCTCGACGCCGAGGCGGGGCATGCCGGTGGGCCAGGAGACCCGCGGGTCGAGCGGGACGCCGGGGCGGTGCAGCGCCTGCTGCGCCGTGCTCCGGGCGTCGGCGGCCACGCCCGCGGGGACCCACCCGGGGTCACAGACGTCGCACCGGCCGCACGGCTCGGCGCTCGGGTCGTCGAGGCACTCCTGGAGGAAGGCCATGCGGCAGGTGGTGAGGGTGAGGTAGCGCCGCATCGACTCCTGCTCGTCACGGCGGGCCTGGTCGACGCGGGCATAGCGCTCGGCGTCGTACTCCCACGGCACGCCCGTGCTCACCCAGCCGCCGGAGACCCGGCTCACCGCGCCGTCGACGTCGAGGACCTTGAGCAGCAGCTCGAGACGCGTCCGGCGGATGTCGACCACCGTCTCGAGCGCGGCGGTCGAGAGCGCCTTGCCCGCCTCGGCGAGGGTGCGCAGGACGACCTCGGCCTGGTCCTCGCGCGGCATCGACGCCGAGGCGAAGTACGACCAGATCGAGCTGTCGTCGTGCCCGGGCAGGAGGATGACGTCGGCCCGGTCGGTCGCGCGGCCGGCCCGACCCACCTGCTGGTAGTACGCCACGGGGGAGGAGGGCGCCCCGAGGTGGATGACGAAGCCGAGGTCCGGCTTGTCGAAGCCCATGCCGAGCGCGCTCGTCGCGACGAGCGCCTTGACCTCGTCACGACGCAGCGCCTCCTCGAGCCGGGCGCGGTCCTCGGCGTCGGTGCGCCCCGTGTACGAGGCGACCTGGTGGCCGGAGTCGCTGAGCGCCCGGGCGACATCCTCGGCCGCCGAGACGGTCAGCGTGTAGATGATGCCGCTGCCGGGCAGCTCGGCGAGGTGCGTCGTGAGCCAGGCCAGGTGCTGGTCCGGGCCGGCGACCGGCAGCACGCCGAGCCGCAGCGAGCGCCGGGCGAGGGGGCCACGCACGGTGAGCACCTCGTGCCCGTCCGCGCCGAGCTGCTCGGCGACGTCGGCGACGACCCGGGCGTTGGCCGTCGCGGTCGTCGCGAGGACCGGCGTGCCCTCGGGCAGCCGGGTCAGCAGGTCGGCGATGCGCCGGTAGTCCGGCCGGAAGTCATGGCCCCAGTCGGAGATGCAGTGCGCCTCGTCGACGACGACGAGGCCGCACCGCCGCACGAGGTCGGGCAGCTGCTCCTCGCGGAAGCGTGGGTTGTTGAGCCGCTCCGGGCTCACGAGGAGCACGTCGATCGTGTCCTCGGCGAGTGCCTGGCGGATGTCGTCCCACTCCTGAGCGTTCGCCGAGCTCATCGACACCGCCCGCACCCCGGCCCGCTCCGCGGCCGCGACCTGGTCGCGCATGAGCGCGATGAGGGGCGAGACGATGAGTGCCGGACCCGACCCCTTCGCCCGCATGAGCGAGGCCGCGACGAAGTAGACGGCCGACTTGCCCCAGCCCGTCCGCTGGACGACGAGCGCCCGGCGCCGGTGCTGCACGAGGGCAGCGATCGCCTCGAGCTGACCGTCGCGGAAGTCGACGCCCTCGCGGCCGACGAGCCGCTCCAGCGCCGACCGGGCGGCCGCGGCGACCTCGGGGGAGACGTCCGGGCCGGGCGCCGCGGCGCCGGAGCCCGAGCCGTCGGTGCCGGACGAGGAGGAAGAGTCAGCCATGGGCCCACCGTAGGCGAGCCTGCCGACGACGCCGGCTCCCTGACTCCGCCCCTGTGGACAACCCCGGTTTGGATCGGTGAGGGCAGGATAACTAAGGTATGCCTACCCTTGCACTGCACACGTCCCCCCACCGAGGAGAACCCGAACCCATGCGCCAGACCCGACTCACCCCCTTCGCCGCTGCTGCGGCCGCCACCCTGGCCCTCAGCGCGTGCGGAGGCGCCGCCGCCGGCGACAGCGCCGCCGACGGCGAGACCGTCTCGTGGACCTGGCAGCGCAACACCGCCGGCGAGGACGAGGAGCCGGCGCTCGAGGAGACCACCGTCGAGGTCCCGAAGAACCCGGAGAAGATCGTCTCCTTCGACATGGCCAGCCTCGACACCATCGCCGCGCTCGGCGGCGAGGTCGACGGCGCCCCGCTCGAGAACGTGCCCGAGTACCTCCAGGACGGCCTCGCCGAGGACGCGTTCGACGCCGGCACGCTCTTCGAGGCCGACCTCACCGCGATCGAGGCTCAGGAGCCCGACCTCATCATCATCGGCGGACGCTCCGCGGCCCTCTACGACGACCTCTCCGAGATCGCGCCGACGATCGACCTCGGGCTCGCCGATGGGTTCACCGAGACCCTCGAGCGCAACACGACCTTCCTCGGCGAGGTCCTCGGCGCCGAGGACAAGGCGACGGCCGAGCTGGCGAAGGTCAACGCCGGCATCGCCGAGGCGAAGGCCGTCGCCGAGAAGGCCGGCACCGGCCTGGGCATCCTCGTCACCGGGGGCAAGGTCAACGCCATGGCCCCGTCCTCCGAGGGAGAGGGCGCCCGCGCGGCCCGCGGCGGCCTGATCTACGACGCCTTCGGCGTCCAGCCCGCCGTCGAGGACGTCAAGGCCGCCACCCACGGCGAGCCGGTCTCCTTCGAGTTCCTCCTCGAGCACAACCCGGACTACCTCTGGGTCGTCGACCGTGACGCCGCCACCGGTGGTGTCGCCGAGGACGGCACGAAGTCTCAGCCCGCCGCCCAGGTCCTCGACAACGAGGTCGTCGCCAAGACCACCGCGGCCCAGAAGGACCAGATCGTCTACCTCGACCCGCAGGCGTGGTACGTCGTCTTCGGCGGCCTCGAGACCACGCAGAAGATGATCGACGACGTCCTGCAGATCCAGAAGTGACGCAGCGGCTTGCGGCGGGGGCGGTCTTCGGCTCGCTCCTGCCGCTCGCGCTGCTCAGCCTCGTCATCGGCGCGTCCGAGGTGTCGCTGGGCGCTGCCCTGCGAGACCTCTCCGGCGACGACGCCTTCCTGCTCCTGACCACCCGGATCCCGCGCACGCTCGCCGTCCTGCTCACCGGGGCGTCGCTCGGCATCGCCGGGCTCATCATGCAGATGCTCGTCCGCAACAAGTTCGTCGAGCCGAGCACGACGGGGGTCACCGAGTTCGCCTCGCTCGGCGTGCTCCTCACGATCATCTTCCTGCCGGGCATCTCGGTCATGGGCCGGGCCGGTGTCGCCGCCGCCTTCGCGCTGCTCGGGACGTGGGTCTTCCTGCGGGTCGTGCGGTTCGTGCCGGTGCGCCAGCTCGTCCTCGTGCCGCTCGTCGGCATCATGCTCGGGGGCGTCGTCGGCGCGGTGACGACCTTCTTCGCCTACCGGCTCGACCTGCTGCAGTCGCTCTCGCAGTGGAGCCAGGGCAGCTTTGCCGGGGTGATGAGGGGCCGCTACGAGCTCGTCTGGCTCGCCGGCGCGATGACGATCGTCGCGTGGTTCGCCGCCGACCGCTTCAGCGTCATCGGCATGGGTGAGGACTTCGCGACGAGCCTCGGTCTGGACTACCGCAAGGTCGTGGCGCTCGGCATGGTCGTCGTCGCCGTCATCACCGCGGCCGTCCTCGTGACCGCCGGCATGCTGCCCTTCCTCGGGCTCGTCGTGCCCAACATCGTCAGCCTGATCATCGGTGACAACGTGCGCCGGGCCATCCCCTGGGTCGCCGGGCTCGGAGCGAGCTTCCTGCTCGCCTGCGACCTCGTCGCCCGGACCGTGCGGCAGCCCTACGAGATCCCGCTGTCGGTCGTCGTCGGGATCATCGGCGCCGGGCTCTTCCTGTGGCTCCTGCTGCGAAGGGGGAGCCGTGCTCACTGATGCCTGGCGTCGCCCCGCTGTCCGGCTAGGCGTGCTCGCGGCGGCCGTCGTCGTCCTCGCTGCCCTCTACCTGCTCACCGACGTGCCCGGGTCGTACCCGTACGCGCTGAAGATCCGCTCGCGCACGCTCATGGCCATGGCGGTCGTGTCCGTCGCGGTCGGTGTCTCGACCGTCGTCTTCCACACGATCACGCAGAACCGCATCCTCACGCCGTCGATCATGGGCTTCGACGCGCTGTACATGCTCATCTCGACGGTCATCGTCTTCGCGGCGGGGTCCGCGGCCTTCCTGCGTGCCGACGAGGTGACGCTGTGGGCGGTGCAGGTGCTCGTCATGGTCGCCTTCAGCGTCCTGCTCTTCACCTGGATGTTCGGCGGCAGGCGCCGCTCGATCCACCTCATGCTGCTCGTCGGCATCGTCCTCGGGACCTTCTTCCGCGCCTTCACCGAGTGGATGCAGCGGATGCTCGACCCGCTCGACTTCCAGGTCCTGACCGACACGATGTACGCGTCGCTCACCCGCCCCGACCGGACGCTGCTGTGGCTCACGGCGGGCCTCGTCGTGCTCGCCGTGCTGGCCGTCCTGCCGCTGACCCGGATCCTCGACGTCCTGAGCCTCGGCGAGCCGATCGCCGTCGGTCTCGGGGTCGAGCACCGCCGGGTCGTCATGATCCTCTTCGGCACGGTCTCGGTCATGGTCGCGGCCTCGACCGCGCTCGTCGGGCCGATCCTCTTCTTCGGTCTCATCGTCGCGAACCTCGCCTACAGCTACGCAGGTACCTTCCGGCACGCCTGGACCCTGCCGACCGCGGTCCTGCTCGGCATGCTCTCGCTGCTCGGTGCCCAGCTCGTCCTCGACCGCCTCCTCGGCTTCGGGGGTGCGCTCGCGCAGATCATCGAGTTCGCCGGCGGTCTCTTCTTCCTCTACCTCGTCCTGCGCAAGGGAGCCCGATGATCACCCTCGACGCCGTCACCAAGCGCTACGGCAGCACCACCGTCCTCGACGCCTGCACGACGACCTTCGGCGACGAAGGGGTGACCGCCCTCATCGGTCCCAACGGTGCCGGCAAGTCCACCCTGCTCGGCATCATCGGCCGGCTCATCACGCCGGAGGAGGGCAGCGTGCACATCGACGGCATGGACGTGCGGACCGAGCCCTCGATGACCCTCGCGCGCACCCTCGCGGTGCTGCGCCAGGACAACCACATCACCGCGCGGCTCACCGTGCGCGACCTCATCGAGTTCGGCCGGTTCCCCCACTCGAAGGGCCGCCTCACCGCCGAGTGCCGCGAGCACGTCGACCGGGCGATCGAGTACCTCGGGCTCGAGCCCTACCTCGACCGCTACCTCGACGAGCTCTCCGGCGGGCAGCGGCAGCGCGCCTACATCGCCATGGTGCTCGCCCAGGACACCCGTTACGTCCTGCTCGACGAGCCGCTGAACAACCTCGACCTGCGGCACATGGCCGAGATCATGCGGCTCGTGCGGCGGATGGCCGAGGACCTCGGCAAGCGGGTCGTCGTCGTGCTCCACGACATCAACTTCGCAGCCCGCTACGCCGACCGGATCGTCGCGATGCGCGACGGGCGGATCGTCGCCGACGCCCCCGCCTCCGAGGTCATGACGACCGAGGTGCTGCGCGACGTCTACGACGCCGAGGTCGAGGTCGTCGAGGTCGACGGGCTGCCGGTCGCCCTCTACTACACCTGAGCGGCCTGCGAGGATCGACCCCATGTCGATCACCTCGACCCTCGTCCCGCTCCGCTGGAGCGACATGGACGCCTACGGGCACGTCAACAACGTCCAGTACCTCCGGCTGCTCGAGGAGGCGCGGATCACCGCCTTCGCGCAGTGGTTCGGCTCGGGCTCGGAGACCATGCTCGAGGGTGGCGTGATCGTCGCCCGCCAGGAGATCGAGTACCTGCGCCCCCTCGTCTACCGGTCTGTGCCGGTCCAGATCGACCTGTGGGTCAGCAAGGTCGGCGGCTCCAGCCTCGACATCGGCTACGAGGTGCGCGACCCCGCCGACGTGGGCGAGCGGCTCTACGCCCGGGCCGAGTCCACGCTCGCCGCCTTCGACCTCGCCACCGAGCGGCCCCGCCGGATCCCTGACGTCGAGCGCGCCGCCCTGCGCGAGCGGCTGGCCGAGCCCGTGGCCCTGAGGAGGCGGCGATGAGCACCCTCCACCTCGCCGACGAGGGCACGGCCGCCGACCTGCGCACCTACGTCGCCCGCGCGAAGCGCCACGACGAGGACGGAGCGGCCCGCCTCCAGGCCGTCCCGGTTGGTGACGCGGGCGTGCTCGCCGTGTGGGCGTGCGTCCTGCCGGGCGCCGGACTCACCCGCTCCGGCCTGGTCCTCGGGCTGCGCACCCTCGCCCTCGCCGGACCCGCCGAGCCGCTCGACACGGTCGTCGCGCTCGCCTCGCTCACCGACCGCTTCGCCCGCGGCGAGGGGACCGAGCTGTCGGTGCCCCCGACCGAGGTCGCCGCGTCGTGGGCCGCCGTCAGCCCACCCCGGTCCGGCTGGCAGCTGCACGGGGTGGTCCCGGCGCTGCGGCTGCACGAGGCGGCGACGGCGGGCATCGCCGAGGTCGCCACCGGGACGCCGGACGGAGCCGGGTCGGCGGCGGTGGCCCAGCTGCGCTCGCGTGTCTGGGGGCGTCCGATCGAGGGCCCCGACGGTCCGTCCGTGCCGTCGGGGGCCGCCTTCGGCATGCACGTCCTCGGCTTCCTCGGCACCTCGCCGGGGGATGAGCCGGTGGCGGTGCACGCGAGCGGGCCGTGGGTCCGGCTCTCGTCGCGCGCCGGCTACGTGCTCGCCCGCTGAGGGGCGAAGGGGTGGCCGCTCACCCCTTCGTAGGGTGGGGGTGTGGACACCCGCGCTGCCCTCACCGACCCCACGACGATCCCCGACGACATCGCCGACGCAGCCCTCGCGGCGGAGCTGACCCGGCGGGCGGGCGCGCTCGCCGCCGGGATGCGCGAGGAGGGGCTCACCGCCGAGCACAAGACCTCGATCTCCGATGTCGTCACCGCCGCCGACCATGCCGCCGAGGAGCTCGTCGTGGCGGCGCTGCGCCGCCTGCGCCCGGACGACGGGATCGTCGGCGAGGAGGGCGCCGAGGCGCCTTCGGGGACCGGTCGCACCTGGGTCATCGACCCGGTGGACGGGACGTACAACTTCCTCTCGGGGATGGCGTACTGGTGCAGCGCGCTCGCCCTGCGTGACGACGACGGGGTGGTGCTCGGGGCGGTCCACCAGCCCGTCACGGGGGAGGCCTGGCTCGGTGGTCGTGGGCTGCCGACGACGCTGCGCGGTGCGCCGCTCGAGCCGCTCACGGACCTGTCGCTCGCCAAGGTCTGCCTCGCGACCTACCTCCACCCGACGAGGCTCGCGGACCCGGACCTGCGCGACCCGTGGCTGCGCATGCTCGAGGGGGCCGCGACGGTGCGCCTGCTCGGCTCCGGCTCGTGCGACCTCGCGGCGGTGGCGGCGGGGCGGGTCGGCGTGTGGGCCCAGGCGCTCGTCCCCGAGTGGGACTGGCTGCCCGGCGCCGCGCTCGTCGAGGCCGTCGGCGGGCGCACGGTGCAGCTCGACGTCCGAGGCACGACGTGGAGCGTCGCCGGCCGCCCGGGCGCCGTCGAGGACGTGCTCGCCGCGCTCACCCGTTAGCGGAGGGGGGTGCCGCGCTCCTCGAGGACGTCGCGGAGGGTGTCGATCCGGTCGGTGACGATGCCGTCGACGCCGAGGTCGAGGAGGCGGTGCATCTCCTCGGCGTCGTCGATGGTCCAGACGTGGACCTGCTTGCCCGTCGCGTGGGCGGTGCGGAGCAGCGCCGGGGTGACGAGCGTGATGTTGCGCCCGCGGACGTCTCGGTCGACGGGGATCTGCAGGGCCTGCGCGGGGGAGTGGATGAGCCGGGAGATCAGCCCGGGCAGCAGCCGCATCCCTGCGACGCCGGCCGGCCCGGCCGATGTGGCCAGCCGTGGCCCGAGCAGACGCCGCGCGGCGCGCAGCCGCTCGTCGGAGAACGAGCCGATGCACACCCGGTCGATCGCGTCGTGCCGCCGGATCACCTCGACGAGAGGGGCGATCGCACCCGGTGCCTTGATGTCGATGTTGAAGCGGGCGTCGGGGAAGGTCTCGAAGAGCTCGTCCATGAGCGGCACCGCGTCACCGGCGTGGGTGCGGGCCTGCTCGACGTCCGACCACGGCAGCCCGGCGAGCGCACCGTTGCCGTCGGTCACCCGGTCGAGGACGTCGTCGTGGAAGGCGACGAGCCGCCCGTCCGAGGTCGCGTGGACGTCGGTCTCGAGGTAGCGGTAGCCCATGTCGACGGCCCGCCGGAAGGCGGCGACGGTGTTCTCCCGGCCCACGTTGGGCTCGAAGCCCGCCCCGCCCCGGTGCGCGAGGCCGATCGGCGTCGGGGCGTCGAAGTACGCGAAGGCGGAGACCGGCCGACCGGGCCTCGCGTAGAGCATCAGATCGTCCCGTGGGGGAGCGCGGCCCAGACCGCGGTGTTGCCGGGAACCTCGCCGGACGCGCCGGTCGCGAGGTCGTAGGACGCGACGAGCACCTCGGCACCCTCGGGCAGCTCGACCGGCGCCTCGCCCGTGTTGAGCACGACGAGCGTGCGCTCGGCCGGGTCGTCGATGACGAAGGCGACGACGTCGCCCGGGTAGCCGTCGACGTGGGCGAGCGAGCCGCGACCGAGGCAGCGCTGCTTGCGCAGCCGCAGCAGCGAGCGGTAGAGCTCGAGCGTCGACCCGGGCACCCCGTCCTGCTGGTCCACGGCGAGCTCGGCGTACACCTCGGGCTGCGGCAGCCAGCTCTCCCCGGTGGGGCTGAAGCCGTAGGCCGGGTCCCCCTTCGCCCACGGCATGGGCACGCGGCAGCCGTCGCGGCCGACCTCTTCGCCCTTGGTGCGGACGAAGGTGGGGTCCTGCCGGTACTCGTGCGGCAGCGTCGTGTGCTCGGGCAGGCCGAGCTCCTCGCCCTGGTAGACGTAGGCACCGCCGGGCAGCGCCAGCATGAGGGTCGTCGCGGCGCGGGCCCGGCGCAGGCCGAGCTCGGCGTCGGGCTGAGGGTCGTCCGCGGCGATGCCGTTGGGGCGCGCCCCGTGCTGGTCGATGCCGAATCGGCTCGCGTGCCGGAGCACGTCGTGGTTGCTCAGCACCCACGTGGCCGGAGCCCCGACGGCGTCGTTGGCCTCGAGCGAGGCCTCGATGACGTCGCGCAGGGTCTCGGCGTCCCAGTGGGTGTCGAGGTAGTCGAAGTTGAAGGCCTGGTGCATCTCGTCGGGGCGCACGTAGCGGGCGAGCCGGTCGAGCGGCTGGACCCACGCCTCGGCGCAGAGGATGCGCTGGGGGTCGGAGTACTCGTCGACGACCCGCCGCCACGAGCGGTAGATCTCGTGCACCTCGTCCTGGTCCCAGTAGGGGCTCTCAGCGGTGTGGTTGCCCTGGATCATGTGCTCGCGACGGGAGTAGTCGGGCAGCCCGTCGGCCTTGATCAGCCCGTGCGCGACGTCGACCCGGAAGCCGGCGACACCACGGTCGAGCCAGAAGCGCAGGATCGACTCGAACTCCTCGCGGACCTCCGGGTTCTGCCAGCTGAGGTCCGGCTGGGTGACGTCGAAGAGGTGCAGGTACCACTGGCCCGGTGAGCCGTCGGCCTCGGTGACGCGGGACCAGGCCTGGCCGCCGAAGACCGAGCGCCAGTCGTTCGGCGGCTCGCTGCCGTCGCCGGCGCCCTCGCGGAACATGTAGCGCTCCCGCTCGGGCGAGCCCGGTCCGGCCGCTAGCGCGGCCTGGAACCACGCGTGCTCCGAGGACGTGTGGTTGGGGACGAGGTCGACGATGACCTTGATGCCGAGCTCGTCGGCACGGGTCATGAGCGCGTCGAGGTCGTCGAGGGTGCCGAAGAGCGGGTCGATGTCGCGGTAGTCGGCGACGTCGTAGCCACCGTCGTTCTGCGGCGAGACGTAGAAGGGGGAGAACCACACGGCGTCGACGCCGAGCGCGGCGAGGTGGGGCAGGCGCTCGGTGATGCCGGGCAGGTCACCGACACCGTCGCCGTCGCTGTCGGCCCAGCTGCGCGGGTAGACCTGGTAGATCACGGCGTCGCGCCACCAGGGCGCGTCCGCGGGCGAGCCGTCGTGCAGGGGGGTCGTGCGCAGGGAAAACGTCATGATCGTGATCGTCGCAGCGTGGGCAGGGTCACGCAAAATGCGACCCGCGGGTCAGATCCGGTTGCCCTCGTCGTCGGTGTTGACGAGCATGTGCGCGGCCCGGAAGAAGTAGTCGCGCATCGCCTCGGCGTGCGCCTCGGGCAGGTCCACCTGGTCCATCGCGGCGAGCATGTGGCGCAGCCACCGGTCGCGCATGTCGAGGGTGACGGCGAAGGGGACGTGGCGCATCCGCAGCCGGGGGTGGCCGCGCTGCTCGTTGTACGTCGACGGTCCGCCGAAGTACTGCTCGAGGAACATGCGCAGCCGGACCTCGGCGGGGCCGAGGTCCTCCTCCGGGTAGAGGGCGCGCAGCTCGGGGTCGGTCCGCACCCCGTCGTAGAAGGCGGAGACGAGGGCGACGAAGGTGTCGTGCCCACCGACCTGGGAGTAGAAGGTCTCACCGGGCTGCGCGAACATGCCGCCAGTCTCTCAGGCGGACGTCAGGCGGTGGTGACGGGTGGGAAAGGGGGACCGTCCACCCCTTCGCGGTCGAAGGCGTCCTTGACCCGGCGCCGGATCTCGCGCTGCACCCCCCAGTGCTCGTCGGGCGCGCAGCGCGCGAGCACGCGCATCGTCACGGTGCCGCCGCTGATCGACTCGACGCCGAGCAGCCGCGGCGGGTCGAGCAGCGCGCCCGACCACTCCTCGTCGTCCGCCATGCCGGCGGTCGCGTCGCGGATGATCCCGCCGACCCGGTCGACGTCCTCGCGGTAGGAGAAGGGGATGTCGACGGTGGCCGTCGACCAGCCCTGCGAGCGGTTGGCGATCCGGATGATCTCGCCGTTGCGGACGTACCAGACGACACCCTGGGCGTCGCGCAGCCGGGTGACGCGCAGGCTGACCTCCTCGACCGTGCCGACCGCCTCGCCGGTGTCGATGACGTCGCCGACGCCGTACTGGTCCTCGAGGATCATGAAGACGCCGGAGAGGAAGTCCTTGACGAGGCTCTGCGCGCCGAAGCCGAGCGCCACGCCGCCGACGCCCGCCGAGGCGAGCAGCGGTGCGAGCGGGATGCCGATGATCGCCATGATCGTCAGCACGGCGATGCCCGACACGGTGAAGGTGACGATGCTGCGCAGCAGCGACCCCAGGGTCAGGGTGCGCTGGCGGTGGCGCTCACCGGCCAGCCGGCCGGAGGCGGCCCGCTCGACGAAGCCGCGGATCGCGCGCACGAGCAGCCCGCGCACGACGACAGCGGCGACGAGCGTGATGAGGATGCGCAGCGGCGCGCCGCTGAACCACTCCCACGCCTCCTGGCCGGTGACCTCGAGGCTCACCGTCCGTCACGCTCCTGGGCGGCCACCGCCCGCGCGACCGCGTCGCGCTGCTCGGTGACCGTGCGGCGCAGGCCCGCCGGGGCGTCCGGGTGCTCGGCGAGCCACACGTCGGTGGCGGCGAGCAGCTCGGGACCGGCGAGCGCCATCGGGTAGAAGAGGATCGCGATGCTCTCCGCGACCGCGTGGGTCCGCTCGGCCCAGATCCGCTCGAGGGCGTCGTGGTAGCGAGCGACGAAGGGGGTGAGCAGCCCGGTGTCGGAGACCCGGCCGAAGCCGAGGGCGTGGGCGTCGACGACGGAGTTCGAGGTCGTGGGGTCCTCGACGCCGGCCGCCCAGGCGGCCTCCTTGGCCTCGGCCGTGGGGGCGACGGCGCGGGCCCGGGCGGCCCGCTCGCGGCCGGTCGCGGTGTTGTCTCGGGCGGTCTCGGCGTCGACATCCTCGGGTCCCCGCTCGCCGGCGGCGACGAGGGCGGTGAGCAGGGTCCAGCGCATGTCGGTGTCGACGGCCAGACCCTCGGCGACCTCGGTGCCGTCGAGCAGGCCGGCGATCCACGCCGTGTCGTCGCCGGGCGCGGTGAGGTCCGCGACGGCGGTGACGAGCTGGAGCTGTGCGTCGCTCGCGGGGGCGGCGGCGCGGGCGAGCTCCTCGATGCGCGCCCGGACCTCGGCCCGCAGGTCGTCGCGGCCGGCCGGCGCCGAGTAGCTGAGCACGGCGGTGCGGATCTGCAGGAGCAGGGTCTTGAGCAGCGTCGAGTCGCTCTGGCCCTCGAGCGCCGCGAGCGCGATCGGGACGTACTCGCTCGCCGCCATCTCGGCGTCACGGGTCATGTCCCAGGCGCTCGCGAGGCACAGCGACTCCGGCAGCGAGTCGGCGAAGGCCCGCGGGCTGCTGCGGAAGGTCGCGAGCGAGCGGGCGTCGAGGCGGATCTTCGCGTAGGCGAGGTCGTCGTCGTTGACGAGGAGCAGGTCGGGCACCTCGGTGCCGACGAGCTGCGGGACCTCGGTGACCGGACCGTCGACGTCGAGCTCGATCCGCTCGGTGCGGGTGAGGACCCCGTCGACGAGGGCGTAGGTGCCGACCGCGAGGCGGTGCGGGCGCAGCGCCGGGTGCTCCTCGATCGCGGTCTGCTCGATGCGGGCGGAGGTGATGAGGCCCCGCTCGTCGGTCTCGACGACGGGACGCAGCGTGTTGACGCCCGCCGTCTCGAGCCACAGCGCCGACCAGGCGCGCAGGTCGCGGCCGGAGGTGGCCTCGAGCTCGTCGAGCAGGTCGTCGAGCGTCGTGCTGCCCCACCGGTGCTTCGCGAAGTACGCGCGCAGGCCGTCGCGGAAGGCGTCGCGGCCGACGTAGGCGACGAGCTGCTTGAGCACCGAGGCGCCCTTGGCGTAGGTGATGCCGTCGAAGTTCACCTCGACGTCGGCGAGGTCACGGATCGGCGCGACGATCGGGTGGGTCGTGCTCAGCTGGTCCTGGCGGTAGGCCCACGACTTCTCGTGCGTGGAGAAGGTCGTCCAGGCGCTCTCCCACTGCGTCGCCTCGGCCTGGCAGGTCGTGCTGGCCCACTCGGCGAACGACTCGTTGAGCCACAGGTCGTTCCACCAGCGCATCGTCACGAGGTCGCCGAACCACATGTGGGCGAGCTCGTGGAGCACGGTGAGGGCGCGCCGCTCGACGAGGGAGTCGGGGACCTTGGAGCGGAAGACGTACATCTCGTGCAGGGTCACGCACCCGGCGTTCTCCATCGCCCCGGCGTTGTACTCCGGCGTGAAGATCTGGTCGTACTTGCCGAAGGCGTACGGCTCGTCGAACTCCTCCTCGAAGAAGGCGAAGCCGCGCTTCGTGAGGTCGAAGAGGTTGTCGGCGTCGAGGTGCTGGCTCAGCGAGCGGCGGCAGTAGAGCCCGAGCGGGACCTCTCCGGCCCGGGTCGACACGCTGTCGCGGACGACGTCGTACGGACCGGCCACGAGGGCGGTGATGTAGCTGCTCATCCGCTCCGTCGGCGCGAAGACCCAGCGGGCCACCCCTTCGCCGACGACCGTGGGCTCCGGCGTCGGCGAGTTGGAGATGAGCTCCCAGTGCGCGGGCGCCGTGACGTCGAAGACGAAGGAGGCCTTGAGGTCGGGCTGCTCGAAGACCGGGTACATGCGGCGGCTGTCCGGCACCTCGAACTGCGTGTAGAGGTAGACCTCGTCATCGACCGGGTCGACGAAGCGGTGCAGGCCCTCGCCCGTGTGCATGTACCGGCCCGTGGCGACGATCGTCAGGACGTTGTCGGCCGCCAGGCCGGTGACCCGAACCCGCGAGTCGACGTAGGCCTGCGCCGGGTCGATCTCGACGTCGTTGAGGGTGATCGACTCGACAGAGTCGCCGATGAAGTCGACGAAGGTCTCCGCCCCCGGCGTCGTGCAGGAGAAGGTGATCGTCGACGTCGTCGCGAAGGTCTCCTCGGAGGTGGTGAGGTCGAGCGTGACGTCGTAGCGGTCCACCCTGACGAGGTCGGCGCGGGTCGCGGCCTCCTCGCGGGTCAGGTTCGTGCCGGGCACAGGTCCTCCGTGACAGGGGGGTCGAGGGTGCGGGGGGTCTGAGCATCGTTCCACAGCGATCGGGTGCCAGACTGGCGAGCATGACTGCCGAGCCCGTCCACTTCTACTTCGACCCCGCCTGCCCCTGGGCCTGGATGGCCTCCCGCTGGATCATGGAGGTGGAGCAGGTCCGCGACATCGACGTGACCTGGCGCCAGATGAGCCTCTGGGCGCTCAACGAGGACAAGGACATCCCCGAGGAGTACCGCGAGTTCCAGGAGCGCATCCACCCGATGTCGCGGGTGCTCGCGAGGGCCATCGCCGAGCACGGTGACGACGTCGCCAAGCCGCTCTACGACGCGCTGGGGGAGCGTATCCACCACCAGGAGCGCAAGGACCTCGACGCCGTGACCGCGGAGGCACTCGCCGAGGTCGGCCTGCCCGCCGAGCTCATGGCGGCCGGCGACGACGCCTCGCTCGACGAGGTCCTCCGCGAGAAGAAGCAGCGGGTGACCGAGCTCGTCGGCGACGAGGTCGGCACCCCGACGATCACCGTCGCCGGATCGAGCTTCTTCGGCCCCGTCGTCAGCCCCGCCCCCCAGGGTGAGGCCGCTGGTCGGCTGTGGGACGGTTGCGTCCTGGTCGCGGGCACAGACGGCTTCTTCGAGCTGAAGCGCACGCGCGACCGCGACCCGATCTTCCACGTCTGACGAGAAGGGACCCCAGACAGCCATGCAGGTGCACATCGGCGGCGACCACGCGGCCTTCGAGCTTCACCAGGAGCTGCTCGCCTTCCTCGAGGCCGAGGGCCACGAGGTCGTCAACCACGGCCCCTTCGAGTACGACGCGGTCGACGACTACCCGGTCTTCGTCCTGCGGGCAGCCGTGGGGGTGGCCGCCTCGCCGGGCAGCCGTGGGATCGTCCTCGGCGGCTCGGGCAACGGCGAGCAGATGGCGGCCAACAAGGTCGAGGGCATCCGTGCGGCTCTGTGCTACAACGCCGAGCTGGCCCAGCTGGCCCGCGAGCACAACGACGCGCAGATCATCTCCATCGGTGGCCGGATGCAGTCCGTCGAGGAGGCCAAGGAGATGGTCCGGGTCTTCCTCGCGACCGACTTCACCGGCGAGGAGCGGCACCAGCGTCGCATCGACATGGTGAGCCGGTACGAGCAGGAGTCGGTGCTCCCGGAGCTCTGAGCCGAGGCCGGCGGCAGGTCCCAGCCGTCGTCCGTGTGACGCAACCCTGGACAAGGGGAGGCGCTTTGACCATGAATTGGTCAAGAATCGTGATATTGCGCTGACCAGGGCTTATGGTCAGAGTACGCCGCAGCCTCCTGGCCTGCGGCTTTGTCGACGATCTGGGGCCTCGTGATGTCAGCAACCTCGTACCCGGGACGGTCCGCCCTCCCGGTCGTACGTGACGGGATGGTGCGGGTCGCGGTCCGGTCCACCTCCTTCGTGCGCTCTGCCCTGATCATCGGGCTGGCGGTGCTCCTCGTCGTCCTGCACCCGCAGGTCCCCGAGTTCCTCCCGGTCGCCTCGTTCGTGCCGCTCATCGTCCTCGGCGGCATGGTCCTGCCGCTGCGCGCCATGCTCATCACCTTCTCGGTGATCACCCTCCTCATCGTCGGCGTCATGCTCTGGGGCCCCGACCAGCCGTACGTCATGGGACCGGTCGCCTGCGGGGTGACGATGGGGGCCATGCTCGCCGGCGGGCTCTCCCGCTCGCGGCACGGCGTCGGTGCCTTCACCGGTGACCGGATGATCTCCGAGCTGCGGGACACGCTCTTCGCCGCGGGCAACATCCCCGCGCTCCCGCACGGCTGGTTCGCCGAGCGTGCGTTCGCCACCGCCCACGGGCAGCCCTTCTCCGGCGACTTCGACATCGCCGTCGTCGAGGACGGCACCCGCCTCGAGGTGATCCTCGTCGACGTCGCCGGTCACGGGCAGAAGGTCGCGACCCGGTCGCTGGCGCTCTCCGGGGCCCTGAGCGGTCTCGTCGGGCAGGTGGACGCGGACGGGCTCCTCGGCGCGGCCAACACCTACCTCGCACGGGCGAGCTGGGAGGAGGGCTTCGCGACCGCGGTGCACATCGACCTCGACCTCACGACCGGCGACTACTCCATCGGTCACGCCGGGCACCCGCCGGCCGTGCAGTTCGACGCCTCCGCCGGCCGCTGGGTCACGGTGACGGCCGCGCTCGGTCCGGCGCTCGGCCTGCTCGACAGCGCCCGGTACCCGAGGGTCGCCGGCCGTCTCGACCACGGCGACGCCCTGCTCATCTACACCGACGGGGTCGTCGAGTCGCCCACCGCCGACGTCGCCGACGGCATCGACTGGATGCTCGGCCGCGCCGAGGCGTCGGTCGGGGCCGGGCTCAAGGGCCTCACCTCCGAGCTCGTCCGCCAGGGACGCTCGGGCGACAGCGACGACCGCGCCGCGATCCTCCTGCGCCGCGACTGACGCGCCCGCGGGCCCGCGTAGGATCGGCGCCCGATGACCTCCGCAGACGACCAGACGCCCGCCGACCCCGCCGAGCGCGACCCCCTTCGCCTGCCGCCGCAGGACCGGCCGCTCGCCGGCAACGGCCGGCACGCCTCCCGGATCCGCACCTTCACGCCCCGCTGGCGCTCCTCCCCGCTGACCGACGAGCGGATGGCCACCCTCATGCCGCGCTACGGCATCGACTCCCACCTGCTCGACGAGCCGGCCCGCGAGCAGGCCTTCGGGCGGCTGGCGCCGCTCGTCCTCGAGATCGGCTCCGGCCACGGCGCGGCCGCGAGGGCCTACGCCGCGGCCCACCCCGAGCACGACATCCTCGCGGTCGAGGTCCACGTCCCCGGCATCGCGCGGATGCTCGCGGCCGCCGACGAGGAGGGGCTGACGAACCTGCGGGTTCACCGGGGCGACGCGCTCGACCTGCTCCACGACGCGATCCCCGAGGGTTCGCTCGAGGCCGTCCACCTCTTCTTCCCCGACCCGTGGCCCAAGGCGCGGCACGCCAAGCGGCGGCTCGTCCAGCAGCCCACCCTCGACCTCGTCGCCTCCCGGCTGCGCCCCGGAGGGCACCTCCTCGTCGCGACGGACCACGCCGTGTACGCGGACCACGTCCGGGAGCAGGTGGCGGCTCACGGCGGGTTCGACGTCGTCGAGGGGGAGCGGCCGCTGTGGCGGCCGAGCGACGGTTTCGAGGACAAGGGGACCCGCGCCGGGCGCACGATCCACGAGTTCCGCCTCACCCCCACGGCCTGACTCCCCCCTTCGCACGAGCCAAGGCTCCTGCGGGGGGTGGGGCCGCTCGGCGCTCGCACGAGCCAAGGCTCCTGCGGGGGGTGGGCCGCTCGGCGCTCGCACGAGCCAAGGCTCCTGCGGGGGGTGGGGCCGCTCGGCGCTCGCACGAGCCAAGGCTCCTGCGAAGGGGGAGGCCTCCAAACGACGGCGAGATCCCTTGCCTGGCAAGGGATCTCGTCGGTGGAGCGGGCGACGGGAATCGAACCCGCGTAGCTAGTTTGGAAGACTAGGGCTCTACCATTGAGCTACGCCCGCGCGGCCCGTGACCGCCGTGGAGAGGTCGTGAGCAGCACGGGCTAGCCTAGTGCGCGACCGACCGGCGGGCCGAATCGGGTGGCCACGCCACCGTCCGACCCGCCGCCGGCGACGGGGTATGGCGCAGCTTGGTAGCGCGTCCGCTTTGGGAGCGGAAGGCCGCCGGTTCGAATCCGGCTACCCCGACCCGTCGAGCCGCCGGCTCAGGCCCGAGCGCGCACCTCGCGCGTCGAGGCCGCGCTCGACGCGGGAGACGTTGGCGCGGCTGGGCCACGAGACCCAGAGCATCACCGGGATGGCGAGCAGGCCGAGCAGGGCCACCTGGCCCGAGGCCGCGACGAAGCTCAGCGCCAGCCCGATGATCGCGGGGGCCTCGGAGAGCGCCGTCCGCAGCATGGTCGAGGTCTGCATCGCGGCCATCGCACGCTTGTCGACGTCCGGGGCCGCGGGGTCCAGGGCCGGCACCCGGAAGCCGATCGTCAGCGCTGCGGCAGCGCACCCGAGGATGGCCACGAGCTGGATGCCGAGCCACACCGGCTCCGACGGCTCGCCCAGCCCGTTGGAGAACGCTCCGACGAGGAGCATGAGCGTCGCGGCACCCGCCATCGTGGCGACGACGACGCGCAGGGCCTGGAGGGGGTTCGCGAGGGTGGCGGTCGTCATGACGTCACCCTAGGCACCCGGCCCGCCGGTTGGGTCCACGTCCGGGTGTCCGGGTACTGTGGCGCGAGAACTCGCGCGTCCACCCGGTCATCCGGGCGCCTGCGCCGGCGTCGGTCTCTCGCGAGGCCCGCGCACCATGCAAGAGATCCCCGCGATCAAACGCCAAGACCTTTGGAGTGCCAGCAGTGAAGAGTGCCGTCGAGAAGCTCAACCCGACCCGGGTCAAGATGACCGTCGAGGTCACCAGCGATGAGCTGCAGCCCCACGTCGACGCGGCGCTGAAGGCCATCGGCAGCCAGATCCAGGTCCCCGGCTTCCGCGCCGGCAAGATCCCCACCCGGATCATCGAGCAGCGGGTCGGCAAGGCCGCCGTCCTCCAGGAGGCCGTCAACGAGGCGCTCCCCGAGTTCTTCGGCCAGGCCGTCGAGCAGGAGGACCTCAAGCCCCTCGGTCAGCCCGAGGTCGAGGTCACCCAGCTGCCCCTCGGTGACGGCGAGGAGCTCGTCTTCACCGTCGAGGTCGACGTCCGCCCCGAGTTCACCCTCCCGTCCTACGACGCCCTCGAGGTCACGGTCGACCCGGTCACCGTCTCGGACGAGGACGTCGAGGCCCGCATGACCGAGCTGCGCGAGCGCTTCGGCACCCTGACCGGTGTCGACCGCGCCGTCGAGGACGGTGACTTCGTCTCCATCGACCTCAAGGCCGAGATCGACGGCGAGGAGGTCGACGCCGTCGAGGGCATCTCCTACGAGGTCGGCTCCGGCACCATGCTCCCCGGCATGGACGAGGCCCTCGTCGGTATGAGCAAGGGCGAGACCAAGGACTTCACCGCCCCGCTCGCCGGTGGCGACAAGGCCGGCCAGGACGCCGCGTGCACCGTGACCGTCCAGTCGGTCAAGGTCCGCGAGCTGCCCGAGGTCGACGACGACTTCGCCCAGATGGCCAGCGAGTTCGACACCGCCGAGGAGCTCCGCGCCGACGTCACCCAGCAGGCCGAGCAGGCCAAGAAGTTCGAGCAGGGCATCCAGGCCCGCGACAAGGTCCTCGAGGCTCTCCTCGACGCGGTCGAGATGGACCTGCCCGAGAGCATCATCGAGGCCGAGATCCACCAGCACCTCGAGGGCGAGGGCCGTCTCGAGGACGACGAGCACCGTGCCGAGGTCGACGAGTCGACCCGACGCGCGCTCAAGGCGCAGTTCGTGCTCGACGCCGTCGTCGAGGCCGAGGAGGTCGAGGTCGGCCAGCCCGAGCTCGTCGAGTACCTCATCATGCAGGCCCAGCAGTACGGCATGGACCCCAACCAGTTCGCCCAGCTCATCGACCAGCAGGGTCAGGTGTCCTCGATGGTCGGCGAGGTCGGCCGCCGCAAGGCGCTGGCCGCGGTCCTCGACAAGGCGAAGATCACCGACACCGACGGCAACGTCATCGACCTCGACGAGCTCGTCCCGACCGGGGACGACGCGGAGGGTGCGGACGAGAGCGCCGAGGAAGCTCCCACCGAGGAGTCTGCCGAGACCACCGAGGGCGCCGAGGAGTCTGCCGAGCCCACCGAGGGCGCCGAGACCACCGAGCAGGTCGACGACAAGGCCTGAGCCCGGCTCACCGCTGACGAAGGGGGACCCGACCGCACGCCGGTCGGGTCCCCCTTCGCCGTCACCGGGCAGGTGCCGTCAGGCGGGTGGGGGAGCGGTGGTCGTCCCGACCCGCAGGGCCGTCTCCTGGACGAGGTCCTCGGTCGGCTCGCCCGCGAGGGTGCGTGCGACGAGGTCGCCGAGGAGCCTCCCCTTGGCCTGGCCGTGCTGGTCGACGGTCGTCAGCCGGTGCGGCGACCACGGGGCGACGATGCCGTCGAAGCCGGTGACCGAGACGTCCTCGGGGACCCGCAGACCGAGCTCATCCGCCGCGCGGAGGACGCCGAGGGCGAGCAGGTCGCTCTGTGCGGCGACGGCGGTCGGCCGGTCGGTCGCGTCGGCGAGCAGCGCCATCCCGGCGGCATGCCCGTCGTCGACCGAGCTCGCGTCGGCCGCCTGCCAGGCCGCGCGCTCGGGGCCGAGGACATCGCGCAGCCCGAGGAGGCGGTCGCGGCTGTCGGTGAAGCTCGCATCCTCCTCGGCGCCGCGGGGGAGGGGTCCGGCGCTCGCGCCCGGGCGCATCGGCATCGTCACGGCCGCGACGTCACGGTGGCCCAGCCCGGCGAGGTGCCGCGCCACGGACGCGCTCGCGGCCCGCTCGTCGATGCGGACCTGCCGCACGCGAGGGTCGGCGGGGCGGCCGGTGCCGAACATCGGGATGCCGCGGGCGGCGCAGTGCTCGACGACCGGGTTCTGCACCGGCCCGCAGAGCGAGAAGACGAGGGCGTCAAGGGCCATGCCGGCGAGCTGGTCGACGACGGAGCCCGGGTCGTTGGGCGGCTGGCTGAGCAGCAGCATGCCGCTGCCGAGCTCTTCGAAGGCCTCGGCGAGACCGTCGAGGACGCTCACGGCGAAGGGGTCGCGGAAGGCGAGCATGAGCCGGCCCTCGACGAGGACGGCGACCGCACCGGCGCGGCCGCTGCGCAGCGAGGACGCGCGGGGGTCGGGGCCGGCGTAGCCGAGCTCCTCGGCGGCAGCCCGGACCCGCGCGGCGGTCTCGGGGGCGACGTTGCCGCGGCCCGAGTAGGCGATCGAGGCGGTAGAGGTCGAGACGCCCGCGCGCTGGGCGACGTCGCGCAGCGTGGGCCGTGCGCTGGTTTGACGTGACCGGGTCATGGCGGCCACACTATCGAAACGATTCGATCGAAACGATTCGACCGGCTCCCACCGACCCGATCCCGCGCCGGGATCCCCCTTCGCACCGCCCGAGGACACCCGTGACCCACGTGCCTGGCAGCACGACGACCGCCCGCGTCGGCCCCGACCAGACGGTGGCGGCGCACCGCGCCGTCCTGCTCGCCTTCGCCCTCGCCGGAGTGGCCTTCGCGACCTGGGCGTCGCGTCTGCCGGACATCAAGCGGCTGCTCGACCTCACCTCGGGTGAGCTCGGCATGACCCTGCTCGCAGGCAGCGTCGGCTCGCTCGTCGCGCTGCCCCTCGCGGGCCGGATCTCCGAGCGGATCGGCACCAACCGTGCGGTCGCCGTCGGTGGCGTGCTCGCGGCCGTCGGCATCGTCGGTGTGGGCCTCGGCGCGAGCGTGGTCGGGTCGCGCTGGTTCGTCTCCGGCGCGCTGCTCATCACCTCGGTCGGGGTCAGCCTCTGGGACGTCGCGATGAACCTCCAGGGTGCGACGACCGAGCGCGCCCGCGGTCGCGCGACGATGCCGCTCTACCACGCGTTCTTCAGCGGGGGCACGGTGCTCGCGGCGCTGCTCGGCGCCGGCCTCGTCGCCCTCCACGTGCCGGTGATCGCGCACCTCGCCGCGGTCGTCGCCGTCGTCGTGCCGCTCGTCGTCCTCGGCCAGCGCCGCTTCCTGCCCGACCCCGTGCACGTCGCCGACCCCGCGGAGGGCGCGCCGGCGCGCTCGGCCTGGCGCGAGCCGCGGACCCTGCTCATCGGCCTCTTCGTCCTCGTCGCCGCCTTCACCGAGGGGACCGCCAACGACTGGATCGCGGTCGCCTTCGTCGAGGGGCACCACGTGCCGACCTGGGCCGGCGTCGTCGCCTTCGCGTGCTTCCTCGGCTCGATGACCGCCGGGCGGGTGCTCGGCACGCGTCTGCTCGACACCTACGGCCGGCGTCGGGTGCTCTTCCCGATGCTGCTCGTCGCCGCGGTGGGCTCGCTCCTCGTCGTCTTCGCGCCGCCCGCGCTGGCGTACGTCGGCACGCTGCTGTGGGGCTTCGGCGTGAGCCTCGGCTTCCCCGTCGGCATGAGCGCCGCGGCGGACGACCCCCGCAGGGCCGCCACCCGCATGTCCGTCGTCGCGACGATCGGCTACGGCGCCTTCATCGTCGGGCCGCCGGTGCTCGGCTTCCTCGGCGACCACGTGGGCATCCTGCGCGCCCTGCTCGTCGTCTCGGTGATGATCCTGCTGGCCCTCATCACCCTGCCCGCCGTGGCGGAGGAGGATGATCCCCGACGACTGGCCGCACAGCAGCGAGGAGAGCAGGCATGACCGCAGGGACCTTCGAGTCGCCCTTCCCCGTCGAGGACCCTCAGGCCCTCGCCGCGCAGGAGGCGGCCTACGCCGACCTCGCCGGCTCGGTGCGACGACTCGTCGACGCCACCCTGAGGACGAGGGTCGCGACGGCTGACGTCCCAGACCTGGTCGCCCGGGTCGACGCGCTGACCGCCGACCTGCGTCGCAAGGCGCAGGACGGGCCGCTCGGCCTCGAGACCTGCAGCGACGGCCGGCTGCGTGACCACGGCAACGCGATGGTCGGGTCGCGCAACCCGCTCGCCCCGCCGATGGTCATCGAGTCGGACGGCCAGAGCGCCACCGCGACGTGCACGCTCGGGCCGGCCTACGAGGGCCCGCCGCACCACGTCCACGGCGGCATCATCGCGGCGGTCCTCGACCAGGTCCTCGGGCACGTCCCCTCGGCGCTCGGTCGGCCGGGGATGACGGCCTACCTCAACACCACCTACGAGCGACCCACGCCGCTCGGCCGGGTCTCGGCGCGGGCCTGGCTCACCGGCCAGGACGGCTGGAAGATGACCGTCACCGGCGAGCTGCTCGGCCCCGACGGCCAGGTCACCGCCCGCGCGCAGGGACTCTTCGTCGTGCCGCGCTGGGCCCGGGAGCACCTTGGGACACCCACGGGCGACGCCGGGGAGTTCGACCGGCCGCAGGGCTGACCCGTGACAGCTGTCATCTCCCCGACGTGACGAAGGGGGGAGCGCGTCACCTCCTCGTCCGGTCATGCTGGGGGCATGAGAGCAGCGACCGCACCGCAGCGCCCGGCCCCCACGAGCGGCTCCGCCCATCCCGCGCTCCGTCTGCGGGAGGTCTCGAAGAGCTTCGCCGTCGGACGCGACCGCGTCGAGGCCGTGCGCGGCATCGACCTCGAGATCGCGCCGGGCGAGGTCGTCGCGATGCTCGGCCCCAACGGTGCCGGCAAGACGACGACGCTCGACATGGTCCTCGGGCTCACGACGCCCACCTCAGGGACCGTGGAGATCTTCGGTCTCCCGCCCCGCCGCGCAGTCGACGCCGGCCGCATCTCGGCCGTCCTCCAGACCGGCGGCCTGCTCCGCGACCTCACCGTCGAGGAGACGGTGCGGGTGATCGCCTCGACCTTCGAGTCGCCGCAGCCGGTCGCGGACGTCATGGAGCGGGCCGGCATCACCAGGCTCGCGCGGCGCCGGGTGAGCAAGTGCTCCGGAGGTGAGCAGCAGCGGCTGCGCTTCGCGCTCGCGCTCCTGCCCGACCCGGACCTCCTCGTCCTCGACGAGCCGACGGCCGGCATGGACGTCGCTGCCCGGCGGGACTTCTGGGCCGCGATGCACGCGGAGGCGGCGCAGGGCCGCACAGTCGTCTTCGCGACGCACTACCTCGAGGAGGCCAACGCCTTCGCCGAACGCATCGTCCTCGTCGCCGACGGCCGGGTGGTCGCCGACGACTCGACCGAGGCGATCCGGGCGCAGGCGAGCGGCCGCGTGGTCGCGGCCGACCTCGACCCCTCCCTCGACGACGCGGTGCGCGCCCTGCCCGGGGTGCGTGCCTTCGACCGTCATGGCGACCGGGTCCAGGTGCTTGCTGCGGACTCCGACGCCTTGGCCATCGCGCTGCTCACCGATCTCGGCGGCAGCAACCTCGAGATCACCACGGGATCGCTCGACGAGGCCTTCCTCGCCCTGACGACCCCCGCCGACGCAGGAGGCACCCGATGACGACGATCAACCCGACCTTCACCAGGCTCGAGCTCAAGAGGATCTTCCGCGACCCCGTCGGCCTCTTCTTCACCGCGGTCCTGCCGGCCTTCATGTACGTGATCTTCGGCGCGACCCAGAGCTACAAGGACGAGTCGGCCGGCAACGGCAACGTCGCGATGTGGATCATGGTCTCCATGGCTGCCTACGGCGCGGTGACCGCGACGACCTCGATCGGAGGTCTCGCGGCCGTCGAGAAGATGCAGGGCTGGGGGCGCCAGCTCGGCCTGACCCCCATGCGGGACTCGACCTTCGTCGCGAGCAAGGCTGCGACCGCGCTCATCGTCGCGGCGATCCCCATCGCCCTCATCTACGGGATCGGCCTGCTCACCGGGGCGAAGGGGGAGACCCGGGCCTGGGTGCTGTCCGGCCTCATCGTCCTGGCCGGTGGCGCGGTCTTCGCGCTCTACGGCCTGGCCGTCGGTCTCGCCTTCCGCAGCGAGAACGCCGTCGGCGCCGCCTCGGGCGCGCTGGTGATCCTCGCCTTCCTCGGCAACGTCTTCGTGCCGCTCTCGGGGACGATGCTCGACATCGCCCGCTTCACCCCGCTCTACGGCTACGTGAGCCTCGCCCGCCGCCCCCTCACCGAGGGTTACCTCATCACCCAGCAGGGCGCGGCACCCGAGCTCGAGCCGCTGTGGGTCTCGGTGACAAACCTCGCGGTGTGGGGCGTGGTCTTCGCCGTCGTCGCCGTCCTCCTCGTCCGCCGCGGCCGGGGACGCCAGTGAGGCTCGACGAGGCCTCGTCCGTCGGTGCCACGCAGGGGGCGGCACCGACGGACGACCCCTGGGTCCGCTACGGCTGGCTCATGGGGGCGATCTGGCTCGTCTTCATGGCCTTCCCACTCATCGGCGCGGTCCGGGCCGAGGCGTCGTCCGTCGCGAAGGGGGCGACGGTCCTCGCGCTCGCCGTCTTCGCGGGTGTCTACCTCTACGCGATATGGCTCGACGACCAGTCCGCCGCTCCGGGGTCCGGGGTCTACCCGTGGGGCTTCATCGGGCTGCTCGTCGCCCTCGCCCTGGCCGCGGTCCCGGTCATCGGGCTCGGGGCGCTCGGCCTCGTCCCCTTCGTCCTCGCTCTCACCGGGATCGCGCTGCCGACCCGGCAGGCGCTCGCCGCCCTCGTGCTGGCCCTTGTGATCCTCGCGGTGTCGACGTCGGTCTTCGCGCGGGTGGTCGACTGGTTCTTCTTCTTCCTCATCTACCCGATGGTCACGCTCACCCTCGTCCCCGTCAGGGTGCTCGAGGGCGGCAGCGAGCGGCAGCGGGAGGTGGCCCGGCAGCTGGAGATCTCCGAGGAGCGCGAGCGGGTCGCCCGCGACGTCCACGACGTGCTGGGCCACTCGCTGACCGTCGTGACGATCAAGGCCGAGCTCGCCGAGCGGCTCGTCGACGCCGACCCCGAGCGGGCCAAGGTCGAGCTCGCCGAGGTGCGCTCGATCGCCCGCGAGGCGCTCGCCGAGATCCGTGCGACCGTCGCCGGTCTGCGGGTCGCCCGCCTCACCGACGAGCTCGACTCCGCCCGGTCCGCGCTCGGGGACGCGGGCATCGCGGCGAGCGTCGAGGGCGACCCGCACGAGGTCGACCCCCGGCACCGGATCGCCCTGGCCTGGGCGGTCCGCGAGCTGACGACCAACGTCCTGCGCCACAGCGCCGCCACCACCTGCCGGATCGAGGTCGGCGAGGACCGCATCGCCGTCACCGACGACGGCCGGGGCTCGCGGGGCAGCCGTGAGGGCAACGGCCTGCGCGGGCTCCGGGAGAGGGTCGAGCCGACCGGTGGCACAGTGGTCGTCGAGCCGGCCGACCCCGGCACGAGGGTGGAGGTGCGGCTGTGAGCATCAAGGTCCTGCTCGCCGACGACCAGGCGCTCGTCCGGGGCGCGCTCGCGGCGCTGCTCTCGCTCGAGGACGACATCGAGGTCGTCGCCGAGGTCGGGCGCGGGGACGAGGTGCTCGCCGCCGTCGAGTCCTCGGGCGCCGAGGTGGCCCTCCTCGACATCGAGATGCCCGGGCTCACCGGCCTCGAGGTCGCCGCCGAGCTGCGGGCGCAGGGGTCGCCCTGCCGCTCGCTCATCGTCACGACCTTCGGCCGGGCCGGCTACGTCCGCCGGGCGCTCGAGGCCGGCGCGAGCGGTTTCGTCGTCAAGGACACCCCCGCGACCGAGCTCGCCGAGGCGGTCCGCAGGGTCGACGCCGGCCTGAGGGTCATCGACCCGACGCTGGCCGCGGAGTCCCTCTACGAAGGGGTGAACCCCCTCACCCCGCGGGAGCAGGAGGTGCTCCGCGAGGCCCTCACCGGGGCTCCGGTCTCGACCATCGCGGCGAAGGTCTACCTCTCGCCCGGCACTGTCCGCAACCACCTGTCCGCGGCGATCGGCAAGACCGGGACGACCACCCGGACCGAGGCCGCCCGGGCGGCCCAGGACAACGGCTGGCTCTGACCCCCCTTCGCGCCTGCGCGTCGCCGACGGACCCTAGGGTTGGACCTCATGACCGACACCCCGGACGTCACGCCCGAGCCCACCCCGGACGAGGAGCTGCTCGAGGCGGCCACCGAGTCCGACCTGCTCGAGCACGACCCGAACGAGCCGAACTTCGCGCAGGTCCTCTACCCGGCCCGTCCGCGGGCGCTCAAGCCCCGCGGCCGGCTCCGCCCGACCGGTGCACCGTCGGCCGCCGAGATGCGCTCCGGCGAGCCCTGCGGCGACAACGCGGTCTACGTCGACTGGCTCAAGAGCCAGTCGATGCTCGCCGACGCCAAGGCGATCGCGGGCCACTTCTCCGGGGTCGGGTCGATGTGGCAGAACCCCTACGCAACCCCGGACCCGCGGCTGGCGGTGCGGACCGCGTCGGTGTGGTTCACCGCCTACCCGATCTCGATGATCACCGCGCCCGGCCGCTCCTTCCTCGCCACCCTCGGCGCGGACGACCTGTGGAGCACCTTCTCCGAGATCGGCATCCAGGGCCTGCACACCGGACCGGTCAAGGTCGCCGGCGGCATCTCCGGCTGGTCGATGACGTCGAGCATCGACGGGCACTTCGACCGGATCTCGACGCACATCGACGGGGCCTTCGGCACCGAGGACGAGTTCCGCTACATGTGCTCGACGGCGGCCACCTACGACGGCACGATCATCGACGACATCGTCCCCGGCCACACCGGCAAGGGCGCCGACTTCCGGCTCGCCGAGCTCGGCGTCGAGGACTACCCGGGGATCTACCACATGGTCCTCATCCACGAGGAGGACTGGGGCCTGCTGCCCGACGTCCCTGAGGGGCGTGACTCGGCCAACCTCGACGAGGAGGCCGAGCAGGCTCTCGCCGACGCCGGCTACATCGTCGGCAAGCTCCAGCGCGTGATCTTCCACGTCCCGGGCGTCAAGGACACCAACTGGTCGGTGACCGCGCCGGTGACCGGGCCCGACGGGGTGACCCGGCGCTGGGTCTACCTCCACTACTTCAAGGAGGGGCAGCCGTCGATCAACTGGCTCGACCCCACCTTCGCCGGGATGCGGATGGTCATCGGCGACGCCCTGCACAGCATCGGCGACCTCGGCTCCGGCGGGCTGCGGCTCGACGCCAACGGCTTCCTCGGGGTCGAGCGCTCGGCCGAGGACTCACCCGCCTGGTCCGAGGGGCACCCGCTCTCCGAGGCGGCCAACCACCTCATCGGGTCGATGGTCCGCAAGGTCGGCGGCTTCACCTTCCAGGAGCTCAACCTCTCGATCGACGACATCGCGACGACCTCCCGCGCCGGGGCGGACCTCTCCTACGACTTCGTCAACCGGCCCGCCTACCACCACGCGCTCGCCACGGGGGACACCGAGTTCCTCCGGCTGACGATGCGCGAGGCGATGGACCGGGGGGTCGAGGCGGTCGGTCTCGTCCACGCGCTGCAGAACCACGACGAGATGACCTACGAGCTCGTCCACTTCGCGAGCGAGCACAGCGACGCGGAGTTTGTCTTCCGCGGCGAGGAGATCACCGGCGAGCTCCTCGCGGCGACGATCCGCGGCGAGCTCATCGACCGGCTCACGGGCGAGGCCGCGCCGTACAACCACGTCTTCACGACGAACGGCATCGCGAGCACGACCGCCTCGATCATCGCCGCCTCGCTCGGCATCAGCGACCTCGACACGATCGGCGAGGAAGAGGTCGCCCGGATCCGCCAGGCGCACCTGCTCCTCGCGATGTACAACGCCCTGCAGCCGGGCGTCTTCGCGCTCTCCGGGTGGGACCTCGTCGGCGCCCTCCCGCTGCCCGCCGACCACCCGAAGGTCGAGCCGCTGCTCGAGGGCGGCGACACCCGCTGGGTCCACCGCGGCGCCTACGACCTCCTCGGGGCGGACCCCTCCGCCGAGGGGTCGAGCGCGGGCATGCCCCGCGCCCGCGCCCTCTACGGCACCCTGCCGGAGCAGCTCGCCGACGAGACCTCCTTCGCCCGTCGGCTCAAGGACCTGCTCCACCTGCGCGGCTACTTCCAGATCGCGACGACCCGCCAGGTCGATGTCCCCGACGTCGCGCACCCGGCGATGCTCGTCATGGTCAGCGAGTACGACGGCATCGAGGGACAGATGCAGGTGACCGTGCTCAACTTCGCCGCCGAGCCGATCGCCGGCACGGTGATCAGCGAGCACCTCGCCCCCGGGTCCCGGCTCATGGACATGGGCGACGGGTCGCGTGTCGGCGAGGTCGACCAGCTGCACGGCTTCCACGTCGAGCTCGAGGCCCACTCCGGGCTGGCCCTGCTCGTCACCGCGCCCAAGGAGAGCTGACGGCCGGGACGAAGGGGTGAGCTCACCCCTTCGTCCCGGCGTCGCCGCAGGTCAGGGCGGGCTAGCGTGCAGGCCATGACCCACGACCCGAACCGGCCCCGCGTCCAGATCCGCCCGCTCGGCGGCACGGCCGGCTGCCTCGGCATGATCCTCTTCTCGATCATCGCCAGCATCGTCCTCACCGTGCTGCTCAACGTCCTGCTCTGAGTCCGGCTCCCACCTCATCCCGCTCTCATCACCGTCTCATCCTCGGAAGGAACCGTGGGACCCATGCGACGCTCACTCATCACCGCCCTGGCCCTCTCGACCTCCCTCGTCCTCGCTGCCTGCGGCGGCGACTCCGCGGAGGAGACGCCCGACGTCCCGTCGGTCACCCAGACCCAGGACCCGGGGGACTCGGGCGACAGCTCCGAGGACGACAACGACGACGACTCGGACGACGACGGCACGGACGACTCGGAGGACCAGGACGACGACAACGACGGCACCGACGACCAGGATGACGACGACCAGGGCTGACCTCACCCCCTTTGCCCCTCCCGGCCCGTTGCGCTCACGGCGAACACATCGACGGGCCGGGAGTAGGCGGGCCGCTCCCGGCGTTAGGGTCACTGACAAGTCATATCGATGACCCCGATCACGGAGAGCGAGCGAGCGTGAGCCACCCGAACATCGTCGCGGCCGGCCCCCAGGGCGGCATGGGCCTCGACGACCACATCTACCAGCGGCTCCTCAAGGAGCGGATCATCTTCCTCGGGTCCGACGTGCGCGACGACAACGCGAACGCGATCGCGGCGCAGATGCTCCTCCTGGCCGCCGAGGACCCCGAGAAGGACATCTGGCTGTACATCAACAGCCCCGGCGGCTCGATCTCGGCGGGCATGGCGATCTTCGACACGATGAAGTGGATCCCCAACGACGTCGCCACCGTGGCCATGGGCCTCGCGGCCTCGATGGGCCAGTTCCTCCTGTCGGCCGGCACCCCGGGCAAGCGCTACGCCACCCCCCACGCCCGCGTCATGATGCACCAGCCCTCCGGCGGCATCGGCGGCACGGCCTCGGACATCAAGATCCAGGCCGAGCAGATGCTCTTCGTCAAGAAGCAGATGGCCGAGCTCATCGCGCAGCACACCGGCCAGACCGTCGAGCAGATCGAGGCCGACTCCGACCGCGACCGGTGGTTCTCCGCCGAGGAGGCCAAGGAGTACGGCTTCATCGACCACGTCTTCGAGAGCGCGGCGCAGGCCGGTCCGGGTTCTGACAACCCGGTGACCGACTGAGCGCGGCGAGAGACCAGGAGAGACACTGATGCACTTCGACCCCCAGGCCCGCACGTCGATGCCCGGCGACGCCCCGATGCGCCCCGGCCCGTCGAGCCGCTACATCCTGCCGAACTTCGAGGAGCGCACCTCCTACGGCATGAAGCGGATGGACCCGTACACCAAGCTCTTCGAGGACCGGATCATCTTCCTCGGCGTGCAGGTGGACGACGCCAGCGCGGACGACATCATCGCCCAGCTGCTCGTGCTCGAGTCGATGGAGCCCGAGCGAGACATCCTCATGTACATCAACAGCCCCGGCGGCTCGTTCACGGCCATGACGGCGATCTACGACACGATGCAGTACATCCGCCCGGACATCCAGACCTTCGTCATCGGCCAGGCCGCCTCGGCCGCCGCGGTGCTCCTCGCCGCCGGCGCGCCAGGCAAGCGCTTCGCCCTGCCGAACAGCCGGATCCTCATCCACCAGCCGGCGCTGGCCGGCGGCGAGTACGGCCAGGCCTCAGACATCGAGATCCAGGCCAACGAGGTGCTCCGGATGCGGACGTGGCTCGAGGAGACCTGGGCCAAGCACTCCGGCAAGTCGCCCGAGGAGGTCCGCAAGGACATCGAGCGCGACAAGATCCTCGGCGCCGACGAGGCCAAGGAGTACGGCCTCATCGACCAGGTGCTCACGCCGCGCAAGGCCTCGCTCGAGGACTGACCGACCTCGGTCCACCCGCGGGGGAACCCGCCGCACGCAGCGCGCGTCTCATCCTCATGAGACGCGCGCTGCTGCGTGTCGCGACCGGGCTGGCCAGGTGGGCCGTCCGGGTGGCTGACCCCCGTTCGCCCGGCCGTTGCGCTGTCAGCGGACAGGCGCGACGCGCCCGTGCCACGCGGTGTCCAATAGGTGGCACGGCAAGGTCCGCCGGGTAACGTCGAGGGCGTCGCCCGGGCGCACGGATCACGCCCGACATGCAGGGGCGCACCGATCGAAGGGACTGGACGTGGCACGAGTCGGCGAGAGCGGAGATCTCCTCAAGTGCTCCTTCTGCGGCAAGTCCCAGAAGCAGGTCAAGAAGCTCATCGCGGGCCCCGGCGTGTACATCTGCGACGAGTGCATCGACCTCTGCAACGAGATCATCGAGGAGGAGCTCTCCGAGGGCACCAGCCTCGGGCTCGACGAGCTGCCCAAGCCGCGTGAGATCTTCGAGTTCCTCGAGAAGTTCATCGTCGGCCAGGACGGGGCCAAGAAGTCCCTCGCCGTCGCCGTCTACAACCACTACAAGCGCATCCAGATCCAGGAGAGCGCGGCCGGCGGCACGGCCGCCAAGCGGGACGAGGAGCAGGTCGACATCGCGAAGTCGAACATCCTGCTCATCGGCCCGACCGGCTGCGGCAAGACCTACCTCGCCCAGACCCTGGCGAAGATGCTCGACGTCCCCTTCGCCATCGCCGACGCGACCGCCCTGACCGAGGCCGGCTACGTCGGCGAGGACGTGGAGAACATCCTCCTCAAGCTCATCCAGGCCGCCGACTACGACGTCAAGAAGGCCGAGCAGGGGATCATCTACATCGACGAGGTCGACAAGATCGCCCGCAAGGCAGAGAACCCCTCGATCACCCGTGACGTCTCCGGCGAGGGCGTGCAGCAGGCCCTGCTCAAGATCCTCGAGGGGACCACGGCGTCGGTGCCGCCGCAGGGCGGGCGCAAGCACCCGCACCAGGAGTTCATCCAGATCGACACGACGAACGTCCTCTTCATCGTCGGTGGTGCCTTCGCGGGGCTGGAGAAGATCATCGAGTCGCGCAGCGGCAAGAAGGGCCTGGGCTTCGGCTCCGAGCTGCACACCCCGACCGATCTCGCCGAGTCGATCGTCGACGTCATGCCCGAGGACCTCATGAAGTTCGGGCTCATCCCCGAGTTCATCGGTCGGGTCCCGGTCATCACGACGGTCGCCCCGCTCGACCGCGACGCGCTCGTGCAGATCCTCACCGAGCCGCGCAACGCGCTCGTCAAGCAGTACCGCAAGATGTTCGAGCTCGACGGCGTCGAGCTGGAGTTCACCGAGGAGGCCGTCGCCGCCATCGCCGAGCAGGCGCTGGCTCGCGGCACCGGCGCGCGTGGCCTGCGCGCGATCATGGAAGAGGTCCTCCTCCCCGTGATGTTCGACGTGCCGAGCGACGAGGGCATCAAGCAGGTCGTCGTCACCGACGAGACCGTCCGCCACAACGTCCTGCCGACGATCGTGCGCCACGACGAGAGCGCCAAGCGCAAGCCGAAGCAGAAGCGCTCGGCCTGAGCCCTCGATGGCCGCTCCGCAGCCCGAGGCGCTCGCCGAGCTCGCGTCGCTCCTCCCCGACGGGGTGCTGACGCGCACCCCTGAGGCACTCGAGAAGTATCGCTACGACGGCTCTCGCGACCTTGCCGCCGAGCCGCCCGTCGCCTGCGTGCGGGCCGAGAGCACGGACCACGTCGTCGCCACGCTCCGCTGGGCGAGCGCCCACGGGGTGGCCGTCGTGCCGCGAGGAGCCGGGACCGGGCTCTCCGGGGGAGCGTCGGGGCAGCGCGAGGCGATCACCCTGTCCACCGAGCGGATGCGCACCAGCACCGTCGACCCCGCCACCCGCACCGTGCGCGTCGAGGCGGGTGCGCTCAACGCCGAGGTCAAGGCCGCTGCCGCCGCGCACGGGCTCTGGTACCCGCCGGACCCCAGCTCGTACGAGACCTGCTCGATCGGAGGCAACATCGCGACCAACGCCGGCGGCCTGTGCTGCGTCAAGTACGGCGTCACCGCCGACTACGTCCTCGGGCTCGAGGTCGTCCTCGCCGACGGCACCCTCCTCACCCTCGGCGGCACCCACGTCAAGGACGTCGCGGGGCTCGCGCTCATGCCGCTCTTCGTCGGGAGCGAGGGCACGCTCGGGGTGATCACGGCGGCGACCCTGCGGCTCGTCCCGGCACCGCACCCCGCGGCGACGCTCGTCGCGACCTTCCCGACGGTGCGGGCAGCCGCGGACGCCGTCGTCGCGATCGGCTCCCAGGTCGCCGCGTCGATGGTCGAGCTGCTCGACCATGCCTCGATCAACGCCGTCGAGGACTACGCGCCGATGGGGCTCGACCGCTCCGCGGGAGCGCTGCTGCTGTGTCGCTCGGACGCCGTCGGGACGACACGGGATGCCGAGATCGCGACGATGCTCCGGGCCTGCGAGGAGTCCGGGGCCACCGAGGTCTTCTCCACCGACGACCCGGCGGAGGGCGAGATGTTCATGCAGGCCCGGCGGCTGGCGCTGCCGGCGCTCGAGCAGCGTGGCCGGGTGCTCCTCGAGGACGTCGGCGCGGCCGTGCCTCTCCTGCCCGACCTGCTCGCCCGGATCGAGGCGATCGCGCAGTCACGCGGCGTGGCGATCCCCGTCGTCGCCCACGCCGGCGACGGCAACACCCACCCGATCATCGTCGTCGACGCCACCGACCCGGAGGGGGAGGCCAAGGCCCAGGCCGCGTTCGCCGACATCATGGCGGCGGCGGTCGAGATCGGCGGCACGATCACCGGCGAGCACGGTGTCGGCCGGCTCAAGCGCGCTGCGCTCCCCGCGCAGCTCGGCCCCGAGGTCATGGCCGTGACCCGACGGGTCAAGGACGCCCTCGACCCCTTCGGCATCCTCAACCCGGGCGTCCTCCTCTGACCCTGGCGCGACGCCGACGGTGAGGGTTGGATAGGGGCCGTGAGCCCACCCTTCCGTCTCGTCGCCGGAGCGCCCGCGCCGCTCCAGCAGAGCGCGGTGACCTGCGGGGCCGCCTGCCTCACGGTGGCCCGGATGCTTGTCGACCCGCCCTTCGCCCGGTGGGTGCTGGACGGCGCGGGGCACCCGGTCCTCGGGGCCGAAGGGGGGAGCCCGGCGGAGCGCTTCGCCAGCTACGAGCGGACGGTCCACCGGCGCACGAACGGGGTGAGCGTCGGCCGGTCCGGCATCCGTCCGCCGTGGCCGAGGGCGCTCGGGACCCCGCCGTGGGGTGCGAAGGCCGAGCTCGAGGGCGGTGCCTCTGCACTGGGGACCCGCTATGAGTGCGTGGTGGTGCGCCACCTCGGTCGGGACGCCCGCCTGGCCGCCTACGACCGGCTCGTCGAGCATGTCGTCCACGGGGAGCCCGCCCTGCTCTACGTCGGCAACGCGTCGCTGCCGCGGCACGTCACGCTCGTCCTGCCCGGCGACGGCGCTCGGGTGCTCGACATCTACGACCCCGGCAGGGGCACGGTCCGGGTCGCCGAGCGGGATGCCTTCGTCGAGGGTCGCCTGGCACTGTCCGGCTGGCAGCAGCCGTGGCTGCTCGTCCAGCCCACCGGGCACCGACGAGCCAGGGCGCGCGCGGGTGGCGCGCTCGAGGCGCTCCACCTGCCGCGGCTCAGCACCGAGCCGACGCCCGAGGCTCTGCAGCGCAGCCGGTAGCCGTCAGCCCCAGAGCCGCTGCGCGAGATCGAGCGTCGAGGGGAGCAGGAGCAGCATCCCGAGCGACCACACGAGATGCGTGACGACCGGGGCGACGATGCCGCCGGTGACCCGCCGCTGCACACCGGTCGCCAGGCCCAGCAGCAGCCCGGCGAGCACGAGCAGAGGCACCCCGCCCACGACGGTCACGGTCGCGTAGATGGCGGTCGTGACGAGCACGGCGTGGCGACCCGCCACCTCGAAGAGGGCCCCACGGTAGAAGACCTCTTCGGCGATGCCGTTGACCGCGGTGACGAGCACGACCAGCGGCAGCCAGCCGGCCTCGGCGTGCGCGAGCAGCCCCTCGACGGGTCGGGCGAGCACGGGGATGCCCGCGATGACGAAGGCGCCGGCGACGAAGAGCCCGAGCAGAAGGCCACCCAGGGCCAGCCCCTGACGGACCGGGCGGGTCACCCCTTCGTCCGGACCGAGGAGGGACCGGTCCACCGCACCGGCCGTGACCGCCCCGCAGACCCACGTTGCGGCCATCGCCAGCGTGCCCCAGTAGAAGATCGGGTTACCGGGCTCGATCCGCAGTGCCCAGGCCGTGACCGCCATGCCGAGCAGGAGGGTGAACCCGATGGTGACGCGAGCGCGGGTCACCCCCGGCTGCTCGGGCTGGATCGCCACCTCGCCTCAGACCTGCTTCGCCGGCTTGACGAAGGGGACGAGCTCGACGTCGCGCAGCTCCACGCCCGCGCCCTCGGCGTAGCCGAACGACCCGGTGAGACGACCGGCGGCGCGCAGGTCGGCCTCGCCCTGTCGGACCAGCTCGGCGGTCGCGACCGGGGCCACGAGCGTGGCCGCGGTGATCTCTGAGCGCATGCCGACCTTGGCGTCCGACTTGGCCTTGCGGACCTGGCCGAGAGCCTGGCCGACGGCGGTGAGCACCTTGGGGTCACCGGGCTCGGCGAGCGCGAGCTCCTCCGAGGACGGCCAGGTGGCACGGTGCACCGAGCCCTGCTGCCACCACGACCAGACCTCCTCGGTCGCGTAGGGGACGAAGGGGGCGAGCAGCCGCAGCAGGGTCGACAGGGCCAGGCGCAGCGCGGCCCGGGCAGAGGCGTCGCCGCCGTGCGCCCGGTCCTTGACGAGCTCGATGTAGTCGTCGCAGAAGTCCCAGAAGAAGCTCTCGGTGACCTCGAGCGCACGCGCGTGGTCGTAGCCCTCGAAGGCGGCGGTCGCCTCCGTGACCACCTGGCTGAGCGCCGCCAGCATGGCTCGGTCGAGCGGCTCGGTGACGACCGAGGCCAGCCCATGCCGGCCCTCGAGGTCGGGCTCGCCGAAGCCGAGGGCGAACTTGCTCGCGTTGAGCAGCTTGATCGCCAGGCGGCGGCCGACCTTCATCTGGCCGGTGTCGAAGGCCGCGTCGGTGCCGAGCCTGGCCGAGGCCGCCCAGTAGCGGACGCCGTCGGCGCCGTGGTCCTTGACCATCCCCTCGGGGGTCTCGGCGTTGCCCTTGGACTTGCTCATCTTCTTGCGGTCCGGGTCGAGGATCCACCCAGAGATGCCCGCGTCGGTCCACGGCAGCGAGTCGTGCTCGAGGTGGGCACGTACGACGGTCGCGAAGAGCCAGGTCCGGATGATGTCCTGGCCCTGGGGGCGCAGGTCCATGGGGAAGACATGGGCGAAGAGGTCGTCGCCCTCACGCTCGGCCTCGAGCCAGCCGCCGGCGATCTGCGGGCTGAGCGAGGAGGTCGCCCAGGTGTCCATGACGTCGGGGTCCCCGACGAAGCCGCCGGGCACGCCGCGCTGCGACTCCTCGTAGCCGGCAGGCACCTGGGCCGCCGGGTCGACCGGCAGCTGCTCCTCGGACGGCACGATCGGGTGGTCGTGGTCCGGCTCGCCATCGACGTCCACGGGGTACCAGACCGGGATCGGCACACCGAAGAAGCGCTGCCGGCTGATGAGCCAGTCGCCGTTGAGGCCGCCCACCCAGTTCTCGTAGCGGGTGCGCATGAAGGAGGGGTGGAAGTCGAGCTCGCGGCCGCGGGCCAGGAGCGCCTCGTTGAGGTCGCGGTCGCGGCCCCCGTTGGTGATGTACCACTGGCGCGAGGTGACGATCTCGAGGGGCTTGTCGCCCTTCTCGAAGAAGTTGGCCTTGCGCTGGGTCTGCTGGGGCTCGCCGTCGAGGTCGCCGGACTTCCGGAGGGCGTCGACGACCGCGATGCGTGCCGAGTGGGTCGTCTTGGTCGCCATCTCGGCGTAGACGGCCTGGCCCTGCTCGCTAGTGATCCACGCCGGGGTCTCGCCCTGGATGCGGCCGTTGCGGGTGATCACCGAGCGGGTGGGCAGCTGCAGCTCGCGCCACCAGATGACGTCGGTGAGGTCGCCGAAGGTGCAGCACATGGCGATGCCGGCGCCCTTGTCCATCTCGGCGGCGGCGTGCGCGACGACGGGGATCTCGACGCCGAAGAGCGGGGAGGTGACGCTCTGGCCGAAGAGCGGCTGGTACCGCTCGTCGTCCGGGTGCGCGACGAGGGCCACGCAGGCGGGGAGCAGCTCGGGGCGGGTGGTCTCGATGTAGACCGGCTCGCCGGCCCCGTCCCCTTCGCCCACGCGGTGGAAGGCGACGCGGTGGTAGGCGCCCGGGTAGTCGCGCGCCTCGAGCTCGGCCTGGGCGACGGCCGTCTGGAAGGTGACGTCCCACAGCCCGGGCGCCTCGACCGAGTAGGCCTCGCCGCGGGCGAGGTTGCGCAGGAAGGCCATCTGGGCGGTGGCCCGCGAGCGGTCGTCGATGGTCCGGTAGGAGATGCTCCAGTCCACCGAGAGACCCAGGCGACGCCAGAGCGCCTCGAAGGACTCCTCGTCCTTGACCGTGAGCACGTCGCACAGCTCGATGAAGTTCTGCCGGCTGATCGGCTGCTGGTCGGCCGCCTTGACGCTCTTGCCCTCGGCCCCCTCCTGCGGCGGCACGAAGCCCTCGGCGTAGGGGAGCGTGGCGTCACCGCGGACGCCGTAGTAGTTCTGCACCCGGCGCTCGGTCGGCAGACCGTTGTCGTCCCAGCCCATGGGGTAGAAGACCTCGAGCCCCTGCATCCGCTTGTACCGGGCGATGCAGTCGGTGTGCGTGTACGAGAAGACGTGACCGACGTGCAGCGAGCCCGACGCGGTGGGCGGAGGGGTGTCGATCGCGTAGGTGCGCTCCCGCGGCTGGCTCAGCGCGCGCTCCCGGTCGAAGGCGTAGGTGCCCTGCTCCTCCCATACCGGCCCCCACTTCTCCTCGAGCCCGTCGAGGGACGGGCGATCGGGGATCGACGAAGGGGTGAGGGGGGCGTGGGTCATGGGCCTGATCTTCCCATCACACCTGTGCGCGTGCCGAATCGCCGCCCTCTCTGGGACGGCCGCGCGACTAGGGTGGCGCCATGACTCAGTCCCGCTTCGAGCTCGAGCCGACCTACCGTGCGATCGTGGCCGTCGCACGTCCCGCATTCTTCGGCATGGGCTACAAGTTCACCTTCACGGGACGGCACCACGTGCCCCGCTGGGGCGGGGCCATCATAGCGGTCAACCACACCGCCTACCCCGACTTCCTCTTCGCCGGGATGGCGGCGCGGCGCAAGCACCGCTGGGTGCGCTTCATGGCGAAGAAGTCGATCTGGAGCAACTCCAAGACCGGCCCGATCATGCGGGGCTGCAAGCACATCCCCGTCGACCGGCACGCGGGCGCGGAGTCCTACCGGCTCGCCGTCCAGGCGCTCAAGGACGGCGAGATCGTCGGGGTCTACCCCGAGGCGACGATGTCGCGCAGCTTCGAGATCAAGGAGCTGAAGAAGGGGGCCGCCCGGATGGCGCAGGAGGCCGGCGTGCCGATCCTGCCGACGATCGTCTGGGGCGCGCACCGGATCTGGACCAAGGACGTGCCGAAGAACATCGGCCGGACCAAGACCCCGATCCACGTGACGATCGGCGAGCCGATCCACGTCGGCCCGGACGACGACATCACGGCGAAGACCGAGGAGCTCCGGGCGGTGATGAAGCGTCTCCTCGACGAGACGATCGCCGCTTACCCGACGCTCGAGGGCGAGGACCTCCGCTTCCTCCCGGCCCGTCTCGGCGGCACCGCCCCGACGTACGAGGAGGCCTACGCGAAGGACCTCAAGGACATGACCCGCAAGCGCGACGAGTTCACGGGGTAGTTCCTTTATCGGATAACCCGATAAAGGAACTCGAACCCGACAACGGTTCCCGGGTTCGAGTCACATTCTCGGATAACCCGATAAAGGTCAGACGGCGCAGCCGAGGTGGGCGAGGGCCTGCCGGAGCAGGACGCCGTGCCCGCCAGACATGTCGGCGAGGTGGTCGGGGTCGGCCGCCTCCTCTGGGGTGAGCCAGGCGAGGTCGAGCGCGTCCCGCTGGGGCGCGCAGTCACCGGTCACCGGCACGACGTAGACCATCGCGACCGCGTGCTGGCGCGGGTCGTGGAAGGGGGTCACGCCGGGGGTTGGGAAGAACTCGGCCACGGTGAGCGGCTGCGGGCTCGAGGGGACGGCGGGCAGGGCCATCGGGCCGAGGTCCTTCTCGAGGTGGCGGACGAGGGCGTCCCGGATCCGCTCGTGGTACATCACCCGGCCGGCGACGAGCTCGCGCTCCATGTGCCCGGTGTCCGAGGCCCGCAGGAGCAGGCCCACAGAGTTCACCTCGCCGGTGCCGTCGACCCGCACGGGGACGGCGACGACGTAGAGCATCGGCACCCGGCCGCGCACGTCGTCGAGCTCGGCCCGGCTCAGCCAGGCACCCTGCGGCTCCACATCGGTAGGCATGACTCGATCCTGCCAGAGCACCTGCGGCTCAGCGCGGCACGCGCTCCTCGAAGCGGACCGGCGCGTCGAAGGCCGCCTTGCGCGAGGCCCGGCGCAGCGCGCCGAGCACGGCCCGGCCGGTGAGGCCGATGAGCACGACGTTGGTCAGCGCCCGGCCGATGTCCCAGCCGAAGGACGTCGACACGGAGAAGACCATGAAGCGCTGGAGGTTCTCGAGCACGGGCGCGCCGGGGACGAAGGCGATCGACCCCTCGCCCTGGATCGTGAAGGGCCAGAAGGAGAAGTTCAGCGCCACCCCGTAGAGCAGCGCCGACACCGCGCCGTAGGCCGCGAGCATCGCCACCTCGGCCCGCCCCTGCGCCCGGGGCAGCAGCCCGGCGCCGAGGCCGACCCAGGCCGCCCCGAGCATCTGGAAGGGCAGCCACGGCCCGACCCCGGCGGTGAGCAGCGCCGACGCGAAGAGCGTCGTGATGCCGAGGACGAAGCCGAAGCCGGGCCCGAAGACCCGGCCCGCGAGCACGAGCATGAAGAACACCGTCTCCAGCCCGCCCGCCCCGGCGCCCATCGGCCGGAGCACCGCCCCGACGGCGGAGAGGACGCCGAGCATCGCCACGGCCTTGACGTCGAGGCCACCCTCGGAGACCTCGGCGAGCACGACCCCGAGGACGAGCGGCAGCAGCAGGGCGAAGATCAGCGGTGCGTCACCGTTGTGGGCGACGGCGGCGTCGGGCGAGACGATGAGCGGCCAGCCGAAGGCGAGCACGCCGACGACCGAGGTGAGCGCGATCGCCGCGGCCGAGCGGGGCCGCAGCCGGATGGCCTGGGCGCGGCTCATCACGGCAGCCCGATCCCGTTGCCGCGCAGGGCATCCCGCACCTCGTCGACCGTGAGCCAGCGCTGCGGCGCCATGATCTTCGCGACCTGCGGCGCGAAGGCGGGGGACGAGACGACGACGTCCGCGGTCGGACCGTCCGCGACGACCTCGCCCTCGGCCATGACGACGACCCGGGCGGCGGTCTCGGCGACGAACTCCACGTCGTGCGTCGACAGCAGCACGGTCCGTCCCTGGGCGGCGAGGTCGTGGACGATGTCACGCAGCGCGGCCTTGGCGGTGTAGTCGAGCCCGCGGGTCGGCTCGTCGAGCAGGATGACGGGCGGCTGCGCCGTGAGCTGGATCGCGAGGACGAGCGAGAGCCGCTGCCCCTCGGAGAGGTCGCGCGGGTGCCGGTCGCCGGGGATGCCGGGTGCGAGGCGCTCGAGGAGGGCCGCGCACGTCCCGGCGGGGGAGCCGGACTCCGCGTCGGCCTGGGCGCACTCGGCGTCGACGGTGTCAAGGTAGAGCAGGTCGCTCGCGGTCTGCGGGACCATCCCGACGAGGGCGCGTCGCTCGGCGGCGGGCAACGACGCCGGGTCCGGCTCGCCCGCCGCGCCGGACCGCGCGACGCGGACCACCCCTTCGGCCCGGGCCCCGGAGCCCTGGAGCGCCCACAGCAACGACGACTTGCCGCACCCGTTCCGTCCCATGAGCGCGGTGACCGTGCCCGGCTCGAGGGTGAGGTCGACGCCCTTGACCGCGACGAGCCGTCCGTAGCGGACGACGACCCCTCGGGCGTCGAGCGCCGGCGACCCGGACGAAGGGGTGACCTCGGGGGCCTTCGGGCTCACCTCGGCGAGGGCGGAGCGAAGGGGGGCCGCCCGGCGGCGGGCGTCGCGCACCGAGAGCGGGAGCGGGGTCCAGCCGGCGAGCCGGCCGAGCTCGACGACCGGGGGAGCGACGGTGGCGTCTGCCATGAGCGTCGCCGGGTCCCCGTGGGCCGCACGGTCGTCCGCGACGTGGATGACCGAGTCGGCGTACTGGACGACCCGCTCGATGCGGTGCTCGGCGATGACGACCGTCGTCGCGAGGTCGTGGACGAGCCGGGTGATCGCGGCGAGGACCTCCTCGGCACCCGTGGGGTCGAGGGCGGAGGTCGGCTCGTCGAGGACGAGCACGCGAGGGTGGATGGTGAGGACCGAGCCGATCGCGACGCGCTGCTGCTGCCCGCCGGAGAGGTCGCGCAGCGGCGCGTCGCGCAGGTCGGCGATGCCGAGGACGTCGAGGGTCTCCTCGACCCGCTTGCGCATCGTGGCGGCCGGCAGGGCGAGCTGCTCCATGCCGTAGGCGAGCTCGGTCTCGACGGTGTCGGTGACGAAGCCGGCGAGCGGGTCCTGCCCGACGACGCCGACGACGTCGGCGAGGTCTCGGGGACGGTGGTCGCGGGTGTCGCGCCCGGCGACGGTGACCCGGCCGGCGAGGGTGCCGCCGGTGAAGTGGGGGACGGTGCCGTTGATCGCGCCGAGCAGCGTGGACTTGCCCGAGCCGGTGCGGCCGACGACGAGGACGAGCTCGCCCTCGTCGACCTCGAAGGAGACGTCCCGCAGCGTCGGCTCGGGCGCTCCGTCGTAGGTGACGCTCACGTGGTCGAAGAGGATCATCGGGCAGCTCGCTCGCGGTGGGTCGGGGGCTCAGGGGTGAGGACGGCGGGCAGGGCTCCGACGAGCAGTCCGAGGGTCGCCATCAGCGGCAGCGGCGGGGGGCCGAGCGGCTGGAGCGGCATGCTCAGCCCGTCCGGGCTGGTGCGCGCGGTGGCGACGAGGGCGGCCGCGGCGACGACGCCGCACACGATCGTGAGGAGCTCAGGGGCCCGCCACGGGTCGGGGCGGTAGACCGTCCGGCGCACGGTCCGGCTGCCCACGACGATGCCGACGGCACCGAGCCCGAGGCCGCCCACGAGCAGCGGGACCCCGAGCCAGCGGGGCGCAGTGGTGTCGAGCAGGCCGTAGAGCCCGACGCTCGTCGCCATGAGCCCGACGAGGGTCAGCGTGGACGTGAGCGCCCGCTGCCCAGGGGTCGCGTCGGCCCGCCGGCCGTAGCCCCGAGAGTCCATGGCCGAGGCGAGCATGAGGGAGCGGTCGAGGGTGTCCTGCAGCACCGGCATCGCGACCCGTCGGAAGGCCTTGAGCCCGCCGACCCCGTCGCCGCGCAGCCGCCTCGCCCGAACCACCCGCTGCACCGACTCGGCGAGCTGCGGCGCGACGGTGATCGCGACGACGACGGCGGCGCCGATCTCGTGGAGCGCTCCGGGTAGCGCGGCGAGCAGCCGCTTGGGGTTGGCCAGGGCGTTGGCCGCGCCGATGCACAGGATCATCGTCGCGAGCCGCAGGCCCTCGAAGCCCGCCGCGAGCAGTCCCTCGAGCCGCACCGTGCCGAGCACGTCGATCCCCGACGCCCACGACGGCAGGGTGACGGTCGGCAGGGCCACGAGCGTGTGCTCGCCCCACTTGAGCCCGACGAGGACGTGCAGCACGAGCCGCAGCACGACGATGAAGACACCGAGCCACCCGTAGAGCCGGAAGGCCCGCGCCCACGGGGTGCTGGTCCGGCGGCTGACGACGACGAGGGTGAGCACGGCGACCGCGATGAGCAGCAGCAGCGGGTTCGTCGTCATCGACACCGCCGCCGCCATGCCGATCGCCCACAGCCACCACGCCCCCGGGTGGAGGGCGCGGGCGACCGAGGGCGACGGCATGGCGCGCAGGGTCAGTCGAGCCGGCGACGGCGCGCGACGAGCACGCCGGCACCCGCGAGCGCCGCGAGCACGCCGGCCCCGGCGAGGGCCGGTGCGACCGCGTTGCGGCCCTCGTCCGGCGTCGCCGACCCGCCCCGGGAGGCGGCGCTCGGGGTCCCGGCGGAGGTCGGCCCAGCCGCTGCCGAGGTCGACGAGGACGTCCCGGACGACGAGCTGGACGTCGAGGGCGACCGCGTGGTCGACCCCTTCGTCGAGGTCGACGACCCCGCCGACGAGGAGGACGCCGGCGCGCTGGACGTAGGGGTGGCCGCTGCGCTGGTGCGGGTGGACCCGGGCCCGGCCGCCGTGGACGACGGGGCCGGGGCGCCCGGGCGGGCCGTGGCCGTCGGCCGCGGCGACGCCGTGGCGGTCGGACGGGGGGCCTGGGTGGTGGACGGCGGTGGGGGAGGCGGTGGTGCCGGTGCCGCGGGAGGGGCGACCGCCGGGGGAGAGCCCGCCCCGAAGGCGAAGCCGACGACCGAGCCCGGTGCCGCACCGAGGGAGTAGGCCCCCGTCGAGCTGTAGCTCCACGACCCGCCGCGCGAGGCCGACCACACCGACCAGTACGCGTTCGCCGGCGGCATCATGACGCACGGGTCGTTGGCGGGCGCGCCGTCGATCCGGCAGATCGCCGCCGGGAACCGCTGGACCCGCGTGACGGAGAAGCCGGCCGCGTCGAGCGCCGCACCGGCGCTCCCCGGGCTGCCGGGTGCACACCGCACGGCGCCGCCGACGACGACGGTGACGCCGGCGGAGGTCGAGGGGCAGGCGGCGGCGTGCGCCGTCGCCGGGGCCGCGACGGCGGCCCCGGCGAGGACGACGGTCGCCGCGGCGAGCCGGACGCTCCGGTGGCGCAGGGAGGTCACCGGTGCGCGCCACCCTCGCGGCGCACGGCGACGAGCAGGCCGCCACCGAGGAGCGCGCCGAGCGCGACGAGCCCGGCGACCAGCGTGGCGGGGGGGCCCTGGTAGGAGTCGGTGCGGACCTCGGCGGGGATCTTCGGCTCGGTGGTCGCCGTCGGGGTGGCGGTGGGGGTGCTGTCGTCGTCCGAGGTCGTCGGCGTCGGCGTCGGCGCGTCGTCGCACTCGAGCGCGACGGCCGCACCGCTGGCGCCGGCGGCGGACACGTCGACGTAGGAGACGTCGGTGAGACCGATGAGGGCCTGCGCCGTCGTCCGGTTGACGTGGTCGCTGGCCGGGGCGTCCGTCGCGGCAGACTCGAAGGACGAGACGTCGTAGGCGATCCCGGCGGCGAGGTGCGTGTGCTCGCAGCCGAAGGTCACGCTCGCGAGGTAGCCGCGGGCCGAGGCCAGCGCGTCGGTGCGCCCGGCGAGGCGCAGCGCGACGGCGGCGAGTCCGGTGCTGTTCGCGTTCGGGCCCTCGGTCGTCGTGCCACCGTTGACCCCGCCGTGCGCTCCCTGCTGCGTCACGAGGTAGTCGGCGGCCCTGCCGATCGCGGCGTCCTGCCCGCCGACAGCCGTGAGCGCCTGGACGGCGACCGAGGTCGCGTCGGGGTCGGAGATGCAGCCGTCCTTGTACTCGAGCGAGAAGCCGCCGTCGGCGCACTGCTGCTCGAGGAGGAACCCGACGGACGCGGTCGAGGGGTTGACGCCGTTGCGCTTGAGGCCGATGAGGGCGAAGGACTGGCTCAGCGAGTTCGAGTAGTCGCCGTAGGCGCTCTGGTCGGCGAAGTGCCCGTTCTCCTGCTCCAGGCCCTGGAGCCCGGCGAGGTAGTCGGTGCCGCCGACCGTCGTCGGGAGCCCGCGGGAGGCGGTGAGCACGAGCAGCTTGCCGGTCGAGCCGGCGTAGAGGTCGCCGTAGCCCGAGCCCGTGTAGGACCCGGCGTTGTCGAGCACCCGCTGAGCGGAGGCGGCGGCCTGGGTGTCGGCGGTGCGCGTCGACTGGATCGCGAGGACGGCGTCGATCGTCACCCCCCAGTCGTCGTAGGTCTGCCCGCCGGCCTCGACCTGCAGCACGCCGTCGGTGGCGGCGAGCTGGGTGGCGAGGTAGGCGGCGGAGTGTGCCGGGGTGGTCTCGGGGGTGCTCGCCAGGGCCGGGGTGGCCAGGGCGACGGGGGCGAGCGCGAGCGCGGTCGCGCTGACGGCCGTGGCGATGGGGGTGGTACGCATGAGAGCGCCTCTCTGGGCTGGGACTGGTGCCACGCCCGGGCGCTCATCGCGTCTGGGCTCGACCCGCGGTCCGCGACGGGTGGTGTGGAGCCTCGCTCACGTCAGGTGCTCCGGCTCGCCCTGCCTCCTTGGGGAGGCCTCGGGCTCACGGTTGCGGGTCAGCGCCGGAGTCTCACCGGCTTCCCCTGGGCGTGGCAGTGCCGCCGCTCGCGCGACGACGGTGCCAGTCTAGCCCCGCCCGGCGATGCCCCTACACTGGTCCTACAGGCGTCTGAGCCGTCATCAGCGGCGAGCCTCCGGAAGAACCGGGCCACACCCCCTTCGACCCCTCGACGGGTACGGGACGGCCCGCAGTAGACCCGGACGGGTGGGCCCGTCACAGCCGTGACCAGAGCGGTCGTCCCCTCCGCCGGAGGGAGCGGCAAGCGAGGTGGTACCGCGGTGCCGCCGGGATCCCCGGTGGTGTCGTCCTCGGCAGCACGACCGACGACCACCCGCTGGAGCCACCCCGATGACGTACCCCAAGGTCACCGCCTCGACCGCCGCCGCGCACCCCGGTGCCGCCCTCGGCGTCCCCGCGACCCCGTCCTTCCCCGCCATCGAGGAGGGCATCCTCGGCTACTGGGAGCAGGACGACACCTTCCGCGCCTCCGTCGAGGCCCGCGACCCTGGCGCCGACGGGGAGGGCGAGTTCGTCTTCTACGACGGTCCCCCCTTCGCCAACGGGCTGCCGCACTACGGCCACCTGCTCACCGGATACGTCAAGGACGTCGTCCCCCGCTACCAGACGATGCGCGGCAAGCGCGTCGAGCGCCGCTTCGGCTGGGACACCCACGGGCTGCCCGCCGAGCTCGAGGCGATGCGCCAGCTCGGGCTGAGGACGACCGACGAGATCCGCGAGCTCGGCATCGAGAAGTTCAACGACGCGTGCCGCGAGTCGGTCATGAGGTACACGGGGGAGTGGCGCGACTACGTCACCCGCCAGGCCCGCTGGGTCGACTTCGACAACGACTACCGGACGATGAACCCCGGCTTCATGGAGTCGGTCATCTGGGCCTTCCGCGAGATGTACGACAAGGGTCTGGTCTACGAGGGCTTCCGCGTGCTGCCGTACTGCTGGCAGGACGAGACCCCGCTGTCCAACCATGAGCTGCGGATGGACGACGAGGTCTACCAGCAGCGCCAGGACCCCTCGGTCACCGTCGGCCTGACGATGGACGACACCGGCACCGACCCCGTCCTCGACGGCGCCCGCCTGCTCGTCTGGACGACCACACCGTGGACCCTCCCCAGCCACCTCGCCGTCATGGTCGGCCGCGACATCGACTACGTCGTCGTCGAGGCCCCGGTGCCCGGCGTCGAGGGCGAGACCGCCCGCTACGTCCTCGCCGAGGCACGGCTCGCCGCCTATGCCCGCGAGCTCGGCGACGAGCCGACCGTCGTCGGGCGCTACCAGGGCCGCGACCTCGTCGGCCGCACCTACACCCCGCCGATGTCCTACTACCTCGGCCACGAGGGCGCCTTCCGCGTCGTCGCCGCCGACGAGGCCGTGACGACCACCGACGGCTCCGGCATGGTCCACACGGCCGGCGCCTTCGGTGAGGTCGACAAGGAGGTCACCGACCGCGAGGGCATCGCCGCCGTCATGCCTGTCGGCAAGGACGGGCGCTTCACCGCGCCGGTCGCCGACTACGAGGGCATGCTCGTCTTCGACGCCAACGGCCCGATCATCGACGCGCTCAAGGCGACGACCCGCGGCGAGGCCACCGACGCCGTCACGCCCGGCACGATCCTGCTGCGCCGCGAGACGTACGAGCACTCCTACCCGCACTGCTGGCGCTGCCGTCAGCCGCTCATCTACAAGGGCGTCGAGTCCTGGTTCGTCGAGGTCACGGCGATCAAGGACAAGCTGCTCGCGAACAACGAGCAGATCACCTGGGTGCCCGAGCACGTCAAGCACGGGCAGTTCGGCAAGTGGCTGGAGAACGCCCGCGACTGGTCGATCACCCGCAACCGCTTCTGGGGCTCCCCGGTGCCGGTGTGGAAGTCCGACGACCCCGCCTACCCGCGGATCGACGTCTACGGCTCCTTCGAGGAGATCGAGCGCGACTTCGGGCGGCTGCCCCTCAACGGGGCCGGCGAGCCGGACCTGCACCGCCCATGGGTCGACGACCTCACCCGGCCCAACCCCGACGACCCCACGGGACGCTCGACGATGCGCCGCGTCGAGGACGTCCTCGACGTGTGGTTCGACTCCGGGTCGATGTCCTACGCCCAGGTCCACTACCCCTTCGAGAACGCCGACTGGTTCGAGCACCACTTCCCGGGCGACTTCATCGTCGAGTACATCGGGCAGACCCGCGGCTGGTTCTACACGCTGCACATCCTCGCGACCGCGCTCTTCGACCGGCCCGCCTTCTCGAGCTGCATCAGCCACGGCATCGTCCTCGGCAACGACGGCCAGAAGATGAGCAAGTCGCTGCGCAACTACCCGGACGTCTCCGAGGTCTTCGACCGCGACGGCGCCGACGCGATGCGCTGGTTCCTCATGTCCAGCCCGATCCTGCGCGGCGGCAACCTCGTCGTCACCGAGGAGGGCATCCGCGAGGGCGTCCGCCAGGTGCTCATCCCGCTGTGGAGCAGCTGGTACTTCTTCAGCCTCTACGCCAACGCGATGCGCGACGGCGCCGGCTACGAGGCGCAGTGGTCCACGGCCTCCACCGACCCGCTCGACCGCTACCTCCTCGCCAAGCTCCGCGAGCTCGTCGAGGACGTCGAGGGCCGGATGGACCGCTACGACATCGCCGGTGCGTGCGACTCGGTGCGCGGCTTCACCGACGTGCTGACGAACTGGTACATCCGCCGGTCGCGCGAGCGCTTCTGGGCGACGGGCGAGGAGACGGCGGACGCCGAGGCCGCCTTCGACACCCTCTACACGGTGCTCGAGGTGCTCTGCCGCGTCGCCGCGCCGCTCCTGCCGCTGACGACCGAGGAGATCTGGCGCGGGCTGACCGGCGGCCGCTCGGTGCACCTCACCGACTGGCCGGACGTCGCCGACCTGCCCGCCGACCACGACCTCGTCGTGGCCATGGACACCGCGCGCCAGGTCTGCTCGACCGCGTCCTCCCTGCGCAAGGCCAACAAGCTGCGCAACCGTCTCCCGCTGCGCGACCTCACCGTCGTCGTCCCGGGAGCCGCCGCACTCGCCCCCTTCGCCACGATCGTGGCCGACGAGGTCAACGTGCGGCAGGTGAGCCTGCTCGACCTCGACGACCCCCGGGCGGCCGACTTCGGCGTGAGCCAGAGGCTCACGGTCAACGCGCGCGCCGCCGGGCCGCGCCTCGGCCGCGACGTGCAGCTCGCGATCAAGGGCAGCAAGTCGGGCGACTGGTCGGTGGCCGAGGACGGCACCGTGACCGCCGGCGGGCTCGAGCTCGTCGAGGGGGAGTACACCCTCGAGTCGGTCGCGGCCGACGACGGCAGCGGCACGCGGGCCACCGCGATGCTGCCCGGCGGGGTCGGCGGCTTCGTGGTCCTCGACACCGAGGTGACCGACGAGCTCGCCGCCGAGGGCCTGGCCCGCGACGTCATCCGCGCCGTCCAGGACGCCCGCAAGGCCGCCGGTCTGGCGGTCTCCGACCGGATCAGCCTGACGATTACCGGCAGCCAGCGGCTCTGGGAGGCGACGGTCGCCCACCAGGCGCTCATCGTCGAGGAGACGCTGGCGGTCCAGTTCGGGTCTGCGCCGCAGCTCGACGCGCTGCCCGAGGGCGAAGGGGTCGTGACGGCCGGCCTGTCCGACGGCGAGACCGTGAGGATCAAGGTCGTCCGCCAGTGACCTCTCGATGATCACGGGGGCGCTCTGGGTCCTCGGGTGCCAGCTGGTCGGCGAGGTCGTCGTGCGGTCCCTCGGCATCCCCGTCCCCGGGCCGGTCGTCGGGATGGTGCTGCTCTTCGGCGTGCTCACCGTGCGGCGGGCCGGGAAAGGGGAGGACGCCGACGGCGGGCCGATGGCGGGCACGCTTCGAGTCGCGGGTGGGCTGCTGCGGCACATGCAGCTGCTCTTCGTCCCGGTGTCGGTGGGGATCATGGTCCACGCCGCGACGATCCGTGAGGCGTGGCTGCCCATCGCCGGCGGTCTCGTCGGGTCGTGGGCGGCCGGGCTGCTCACCGTCGTCGGGCTGTCTGCGCTCCTGCTGCGCCGTCGCCGCGCGGTAGGCGAGGGATCGGGGGAGCTGCCGTGACGGAGACTCTCGACTACCTCCGGGAGTCGCCGCTGACCTGGATCGTCGTCACCCTGCTCGCTTATCAGGGCGGGGTGAGGCTGCGTGAGCGGACCGGCGGGCACCCGCTGGCCCAGCCGGTGCTCGTGGCCGCGGGTGCGGTCGTCGTGCTGCTCCTTCTCGTCGGCGTCGACTACGAGACGTACTGGGCGGGCGGGAGCATCATCCACGCACTCCTCGGTCCGGCGACCGTCGCGCTCGCGGTGCCCCTGCACCAGCAGGCCCATCACCTGCGCGAGATGCTCCGCCCGATCCTCGTCGCGCTGCCGGTAGGGGCGCTCGTCTCGATCGGGTCGGGCATGCTCCTCGTCCGTTGGCTCGGGGGCAGCGAGTCGCTGGAGCTGACCATCGCCCCGAAGTCGGCGACGACGCCGGTGGCGATCGCCGTCGTCGACTCGCTCGGTGGGGTTCCCTCGATGGTCGCCGTCTTCACCATCGTCTCCGGGATACTGGGCGCGGTCGCGGGGCCGCCGCTGCTCGACCGGCTCGGGGTGACCGACCGGCGGACCCGGGGGCTGGCGATGGGCGCCGTCTCCCACGGCATCGGCACCTCACGCTCGCTGCACGACGACCTCACCGAAGGGGCTTTCGCCGGGCTGTCGATGGGACTGACCGCGATCGCGACGAGCCTCCTCGCCCCCTTCGTCGTCGCCCTCCTGTAGCTCCGAACTTCCTTCAGTGTGTTCCGTCCGCTCACGAACGTTCGTGAGCGGACGGAACAAACCTAGGCAAGTTCGGATCTGATAGCGGGTCAGGCGGTGAAGCCGCTCCCCGTGTCGGTCTCCATCGGCTCACCCGTCTCGAGCAGCGTCTTCAGCCCGCTGAGGATCCACGGCCAGCCGCCGCCCCCCGGGGCCATCGGGTCGTCGTTGCCGCCGACCTGCGCCGCGGTCTCCGCGCCCAGGCCCGCGTGGGTCAGGGTGAGCCGGGTCGCGCCGTCCGCGGTCTCCTCGATATCCCAGGTGAGGGTGCCGGGCTCCTCGTCCTTGATCCAGACCGGGTCCCAGGTCTGGACCAGCCGGCGCGGCGGGTCGGCCTCGAGGACCTCGCCGGTGACGACGACCTCCGGCATGCCGAGCTGCTGCATCTCCTCGGAGGCCCGGGAGAGGTATCGACCGCCAGGGCGGAGGTCGTACTCGACGGGGCTCAGGTAGCCGTACAGCCGGGACATCTCGGGGGTGGTGATGGCGGCCCACACCTTCTCGGGGGAGGCCTTGATGAAGATGCGGTGGATCTGGGTGGTGGTCATGTCTCGTCCTCCAGTGCTCGCTTGAGGTCGAGCAGCGCCGCGGCGCGGGCTGCCGTGTACTTGCCGATCCACCGGTCGTGGATCGCCCTGATCGGGACGGCATTGAGGAAGTGGTGCTTGCTCCGTCCCTCCTTGCGGATGACGACGAGGCCCGCTTCCTCGAGCAGCCGGAGGTGCTTGGCCACCCCGAACCTCGTCATCTCCACCTCGGCCGTCACGACCCCTTCGAGCTCGGACTGGGTCTGCCCGTCCCGCTCGAAGAGCGCGTCCAGCAGGAGCCGGCGGACAGGGTCCGCCAGCGCCTTGAACACGAGGTCGTCATCGGCCATGCCTCGACGTTAGGTGACCATTTGGTCACCTGTCAAGAGGGCGAAGGGGGATGAGCTCGCCTCGTCGGGACGGCCGGGAGCCGCGCAGCGCGGGGGCTGAGACAATCGCTGTCATGCCTGCCCCCGATGCCGCCCAGCGCGAGGCCGCCCGTCAGCTCGAGCTCCGCAAGGAGATGCGTCTCGCCGAGGAGGCGATCCTCGCCCGCGCCCCCGAGCACGACCTCCAGCCCAGCCTCGAGCGCATCGCCGCTGTGATGGACCTGCTCGGCGAGCCGCAGCGCAGCTTCCCCGCGATCCACGTCACCGGGACGAACGGCAAGACGAGCACCGCCCGGATCATCGAGCGGATCCTGCGCGAGATGGGCCTCACGACCGGCCGCTTCACCAGCCCCCACCTCCACGACATCCGCGAGCGGATCAGCATCGGCGGCGAGCTGATCTCCCGCGAGGACTTCCTCGACGCCTACCGCGACGTCATCCCCTTCGTCGAGGCGGTCGACGCCCGCTCGGTCGAAGAGGGCGGGCCGCGGATGACCTACTTCGAGGTCGTCGTCGCCGTCGCCTACGCGGCCTTCGCCGCGGCCCCCGTCGATGTCGCGATCATCGAGGTCGGCATGGGCGGCGCATGGGACGCGACGAACGTCATCGACGCCCCGGTCGCCGTCATCACCCCGATCGACCTCGACCACCAGCACTTCCTCGGCGACTCGGTCCTCGACATCGCCTACGAGAAGTCCGGGATCATCAAGCCCGACGCCATCGCCGTCTCGGCGGCCCAGGACGACGAGGTCGCGCAGATCCTCCGAGAGCGCGCCGAGGAGGCCGGGGCCCGGATCGTCTTCGACGACGCCGAGCTGGGTGTCACCGCCCGCGACATCGCCGTCGGCGGTCAGCAGATCTCCCTTCGCTCCCTGGCCGGGGACCACGACGACCTGGTGCTCGTCCTCCACGGCGAGCACCAGGCCCACAACGCCCTGCTCGCGGTCGCCGCGGTCGAGGCCTTCGTCGGGGGCGGTGAGCAGCGGCTCGACGACGACGTGCTCCGCGTCGCGCTCGCCGAGGTCACCTCGCCCGGCCGTCTCGAGATCGTGCGACGCAGCCCCACGGTCATCGTCGACGCCGCCCACAACCCGCACGGCGCACGGGCGCTCGCGGCCGCGCTCGCCGACTCCTTCACCTTCGTCCGGCTCGTCGGCGTCGTCGGCGTGCTCAAGGACAAGGACGCCCAGGAGATCCTCGAGGCCCTCGAGCCGGTCCTCGACCACGTCGTCATCAGCCGGACGACGAGCCCGCGCGCGATGTCGACCCGTCAGCTCGGCGAGATCGCCGAGGAGGTCTTCGGCAGCCACCGGGTCAGCGTCGTCGACAGCCTCCCGGACGCCCTCGACCAGGCCGCCGAGCTGGCCGACGAAGGGGGCGTGGCCGGTGGCGTCCTCGCCACCGGGTCCGTCATCACGGCCGCCGAGGTGCGGATGCTGCTCGGCCACGGCGAGGCCGAGGACGCCCGGAGCGCGGTGCCGTCTGTGGACACCCAGCAGATCTGACGAGGTCAGTCGATGTCGCCGGCTAGGGCCTTGCTCGCGAGCCGCTCCTCCTCGGAGGCCTCCCACACCTCGCGGGCCGAGTGCAGCGCGATGAGGATGATGCCGAGCCCGAGGACGATGTCGGGCCACGCCGAGTCGGTGACGAGCGTCAGCAGTCCCATGGCGATGATCGCGAGGTTGACCATGACGTCGTTGCGGGCGGAGAGGAAGGCTGCCTTCGACAGGCTGCCGCCGTGCGAGCGGTGCCGGGCGAGCAGCCAGGCGCTCAGGCCGTTGACTGCGACCGCGCCGAGCGAGACGAGGATGAGCGGCGTGACCGCCGGTGCCTCGGGGGAGTCGCTCGTCAGCTTCTCGTAGGCCTGCCATGCCGCGGCCGCCGCCGGGACGAGCAGCACGAGCACCATGAGCTTGCCGACGCGCGAGCGGGCCGCCAGCGACCAGCCGAAGGCGAGGAAGATCAGCACGTTGATCGCGGCGTCCTCGAGGAAGTCCACGCTGTCCGCCGCGAGGCTCACGGAGCCGACGAGCAGGGCCACCGAGCCCTCGACCCAGAAGTAGGCGAAGTTCAGCGCCGCGACGATCAGGACGACCCGCCGCAGGCGGCTCACCAGGGGCGACAGGTCTGCGACGGAGGAGGGCTGCGACGACTCGGCCATGGGGTGAAGGTAGTCACTCGCCGGTGGTTTGGTGGCACCTACCCCCGGCAGTACCCTTGGCGGGCTGTCCGTGCAGTCTCTGCACGTTCTCGGTCCCGCACCGCATCGTCGCGGGCGAACCCTCCCCGCGCCGCCGCACCCGACGTGCGCACCCCTTCGCAGACGGAGTCCTACCCGCATGTCCTCAGCCACCGCTGCTCCGGTGACCGAGCCGGAGAAGATCGATGCCGCGGTCCTCAAGATCGCCGGCGTCGTCGTCCTCGGCGCGATCATGTCGATCCTCGACATCACCGTCGTCAACGTCGCGCTCCCGCACTTCCAGACCGACCTCGCGCCCGCCGGCCAGCCGCCGCTGGCCTACTCCACCGTCGCGTGGACCGTCACGGCCTACACGCTCGCGCTCGCGACCGTCATCCCGCTGACCGGCTGGGCCGCCGACCGCTTCGGCACGAAGCGCCTCTACCTCACGGCGATCACCCTCTTCGTCCTCGGCTCGGTGCTCTGCGCCTTCGCCTCAAGCATCGAGGCGCTCATCGCCTTCCGCGTCGTCCAGGGCCTCGGCGGCGGCATGCTCATGCCGCTCGGCATGACGATCATGACCCGGGCGGCCGGCCCGGAGCGGATGGGCCGCCTCATGGCGATCCTCGGCATCCCGATGCTCCTCGGCCCCATCGGCGGCCCGATCCTCGGCGGCTGGCTCATCGACAACGCCCACTGGCTCGGTCGCCCGAGCTGGAGCTGGATCTTCCTCATCAACCTGCCGATCGGCATCATCGGGCTGGCCTACGCCTGGGTCGTCCTGCCCCAGGACCGCACCGAGCCCTCCGAGTCGCTCGACGTCATCGGCCTGCTCCTCATGTCGCCCGGTCTCGCGCTCTTCCTCTACGGCGTCTCCTCGATCGCCGAGGAGCAGACCTTCTTCGCCACCAAGGTCATCGTCCCGGGCACCATCGGGCTGATCCTCATGGCGATCTTCGCGTGGTGGTCCTTCCGCCCGGAGCACCCGCTCATCGACCTGCGTCTCTTCGGCAACCGCAACTTCACGATCGCCTCGCTGACGATGTTCCTCTTCGGCGGCGCCTTCTTCGGTGGCCTCCTGCTCGTCCCGACCTACCTGCAGCAGGTCCGCGGCGAGGACACCCTGACCGCGGGTCTGCTGCTGGCCCCGCAGGGTCTCGGCGCGATGGTGACGATGCCGCTCGCCGGGTACCTCGCCGACAAGTACCCCGTCGGGCGCATCGTCCCGATCGGCCTGGCGATCATCACCGGCGGCATGTTCGCCCTGACCCAGATCACCCACGAGACGAGCTACTGGGGCTACCTCATCCCCGTCCTCTTCGTCATGGGGCTCGGCATGGGCATGACGATGATGCCGCTCATGACCTCGGCGCTGAAGACCCTCACGGCGCACCAGGTCGCCCGCGGCTCGACGACGCTCAACATCGTCCAGCAGGTCGCGAGCTCCTTCGGCGTTGCGGTCATCTCGGTGGTCCTCGTCAACGCGTTCAACAGCCGTCCGCTCATCGGCCAGGCGCAGGGGTACGACCAGGCCGCGGAGGGCGTCCAGGACCCGGGCATGCTCCAGGAGCTCCTCGGCCGCTTCCCGGAGGTCGGCAGGGTCCTCGCGTCGGTCACCGACCCGACGCAGGCGCCCATGGTGCTCCTCGACGCTGTCCGTCAGCAGATGGGTGAGGCCTTCGCGAGCACCTACTGGATCGCCGGCGGGCTCTGCCTGCTCACCTTCCTCGTCTCCCTCCTCCTGCCGCGCAGGCGGGAGGTCAGCCACCTCCTCGAGGGTGACGACGCCGCGGCCCAGGTGCACGTCCCGATGCACTGAGAGCGGTGAAATACCCTGGTCCGTCATGAGCACCCCTGACGGATCCCGGCGGCCCGGCGCGATCGCGTCGGGCCGCTTCACGTGGCGCATGCTCGCCACCGTCCTCGCGGGCCAGGCGCTCGTCATCTTCTTCGGTGCCCTCGTGGCCCGCGGGATGGCCGGCAACGACTCCTCGGCCACCCCCTTCGTCGTCATGTGCCTGCTCTCCATCGCGAGCGTCGTCGCGGCGGGCCTGGTCCGTCGTCCCGGTGGCGTGATCATCGGCTGGGCGGTGCAGGTCGCGACGCTGCTCTCCGGCCTCCTCGTGCCGATGATGTTCCTCGTCGGCACGATCTTCACCGGCCTGTGGCTGCTCTGCCTGCGGGTCGGCCGGCAGGTCGACGGGGCCGAGGCGGCCCGGGCCCAGGGATGACTAGGCTGGCGCCGTGACCATCGAACGTTCCCTCGTCCTCGTCAAGCCCGACGGCTACCGCCGTGGCCTCACCGGTGAGGTCCTCCGCCGGATCGAGGCGAAGGGGTACACCCTGGCCGGTCTGTCGGTCCTCACCCCGACCCGTGAGCAGCTCGCGGCCCACTACGCGGAGCACGCGGGCAAGCCCTTCTACGAGCCGCTCGTGGAGTTCATGTCCTCCGGTCCGGTGACCGCCGTCGTCGTCGAGGGACAGGACTGCATCAAGGGATTCCGCTCGCTCGCGGGCGCGACCAACCCGACCGAGGCGCCGCCCGGCACGATCCGTGGCGACCTGGGTCGCGACTGGGGCCGGGCCGTGCAGGAGAACATCGTCCACGGCTCGGACTCGCCGGAGTCCGCGGCCCGTGAGATCGCGATCTGGTTCCCCGAGCTCGGTTCCTGAGCCGCACCACCACCGTCCCGTTGTCGTCGCGTCGCTGGCTGCCCGGCCGAGACCTCGCCCTCGACCTCGGCACGGCCAACACCCTGATCCATCGGCAGGGCAGAGGCGTCGTCCTCGACGAGCCGAGCGTCGTCGCGGTCGACGCGAGCACCGGGGACGTCATAGCCGCGGGCCGCACCGCCAAGGAGATGCTCGGGCGCACGCCCGGCTCGATGCGCGCCGTGCGCCCGCTGCGTGACGGTGTCGTCTACGACCCCGACGTCGCCGAGCGGATGCTGCGCGTCTTCACCGACAGCGTCGGCGTCTCCTCGGTGCTGCGTCCCCGCGTCGTCGTCTGCGTCCCGAGCACGGTCTCGCCGTTGGAGCGCCGGGCCGTCGAGGACGTCGCGATGCGTGTCGGCGCCCGGCAGGTCTACGTCGTCGAGGAGCCGGTCGTCGCCGCGGTCGGCGCGGGGCTGCCGCTCACCGACATGGAGGCCTCGACGGTCGTCGACATCGGCGGGGGCTCCACCGACGCGGCGATTCTCGCCCTCGGCGGGGTCGTCGCCTCCCGCTCGACCCGAGTCGGCGGTGCCTCGATGGACGAGGCGATCAGCACCCACGTCCAGCGCCAGTACTCGCTGCTCCTCGGGGAGCAGTCGGCCGAGCACATCAAGATCGAGGCCGGGTCGGCCTACCCCCTCGCCGAGACCCGCCGCGCGCGGGTCCGGGGACGAGACCTCGTCTCCGGGCTGCCGCGGACGGTGGAGATCTCCTCGGACGAGGTGCGTCGTGCCCTCGACGTCCCGGTGCGTGCCGTCGTCGACCTCGTGCGTGACCTGCTCGACGCCGCGCCGCCGGAGCTGGCCGGTGACGTGCTGCGTCGGGGGGTCGTCCTCACCGGCGGCGGGGCGCTGCTGCGCGGCATCGACGCCCGTCTCGAGCACGAGCTCGGCGTGCCGGTGCGCGTCGCGGAGGACCCGCTGCGCGCCGTCATCCGTGGTGCCGGACGCTGCGTCGACGACTTCGCGACGCTCGAGCCCGTGATCGTCGACGGACGGCGGTTCTAGGACCGTGCGCCGCATCCTTGCCGCGCTGCTCGTGGTCACCGTCCTCGTCCTGCTCGCCGACCTCGCGGGCGGTCCGACCGGGCCGGTCCGGTCGGCGGGCAGCGCCGTCGTCGGTCCGCTCCTGCGCGCCGCCTCGCCGACCGACGGCGACCCCCGCGACGCCGAGCTCACGCGGCTGCGCCTGCGCGTCGCCGAGCTCGAGGACGAGCGGTCCGCCGCCGACCAGGAGTCCCGTCTCGACGCCCTGGCCGACGAGCACGAGCTGACGGTCGTGCCCGCCCGGGTCGTCGCCGTCGGTGCACGGGATGCCCGCGGCAGCGTGCGGGTCACCCTCGACGTCGGCTCCCGCGACGGGGTCCGCCCCGACCGCGCCGTCGTCGGCCCGGACGGCCTCGTCGGCCGGGTCGTCGCCGTGTCCTCCTGGACCACCGACGTCGAGCTGCTCGGGGCGGCCGGCACGAGGGTCGGAGTGCGGGTCGGGGCCGGCCCCGGCGTGCTCGGCGAGCTGACCGGCAGCGACCCGACCGTGGAGCAGGGCCCTGGCGAGCTGGCCGTCTCCGCGGTCCAGGAGGGACGTCTGCGTCCCGGCGACGTCGTGCGCACCCTCGGGAGCGCCGACGGGGTCCCGTACCCCGCCGGGCTGCCCGTCGGTGAGGTGACGACCGTCGCCGACCAGCCCGGCCGGCTGACCCAGACCGCCGCAGTCCGCCCCTTCGCCGACCTCTCGAGGGTCGACGTCGTCGGCGTCATCACCGACGAGGGCCGATGAGGCCGGCCCCCAGCCGCCGGCGGGTGTGGCTGTGGCGCGCCCTGCTGCTCCTCGCCGCGGCCCTCGCCGCAGCGCTCGTCTCGGCCCGGGGCCTCGGCGCCGCGTCCGCTCTCGTGCTCGTCGTCGTGGTGGCCGTGGGTCTGGCCGCCGGCCCGCTCGAGGGCGCGGTCGCCGGGGTGGTCGGGGGCTGGTTCGGCGACCTCGTCCCGCCCGGCGGTGAGCTCCTCGGGGTGGCCGCCCTCACGCACGCCGCCGCGGGCTACCTCGCGGGCCGGGCCACGCGGGTCGCGGGCTGGCCGCTCTGGTGGCCGGGTGCCGTCGCGGCGGCCGGTTGGGCGGTGGTCAGCGCCGTCCCGGTCCTGCGCGCGCTGACCTCCGGGGCACCGGTCGCCTGGGCGGGCCTGGCCGGCCAGCTCCTCGTCACGGCCCTGCTCGCCGCCCTCCTCGTCCCCGCGCTCCTCGTCGTCGACCGACGGCTCGCCGCCCGGAGAGCACGATGAGACGGCCCGACCCGCACGTGCGCCTGCTCGCCGTCTTCGCGGTCCTCGCCGTGCTCTTCTCCGGCCTCGTCGGCCGCCTCGGCCAGATGCAGCTCACCGACGCCGCGGCGGTCACCGCCGCACCGGTGACGGCCGAGCAGGTCGTCCACGTCCCCGCGCCCCGCGGTCGCATCCTCGACCGCAACGGGATTCCCTTGGCCGACAACGCCGTCCGCCTCGACGTCACCGTCGACCGGGGGGTCCTCGCCGACCTCGACGACGGGGGGCGGTCCTCCCTTCGCGCCCTCGCCGAGACCCTCGGGACGACCCCCGACGCCCTGGCCGACCGGCTCACCCTCTGCGGCGCGCCGGACGCGGCCCCGCCGCCGCGCTGCTGGTCAGGATCCGCCTACGTCCCGGTCACCGTGGCCGAAGGGGTGAGCCCTCGCCTGGCCCTCGGGCTGGGGGAGCGGGCCGAGCGGTACCCGGGCGTCGAGGTCGTCCGGAGCGCCGTGCGCCGCGACCGTGACGAGGCCTTCGCACCCCAGACCATCGGCTACCTCACCCCGGCCGACGCCGAGACCGTCGCCTCCTCCGACGGCCGGGTCCACGACGGCGACCTCGTCGGCCGGGCCGGTCTCGAGCTCGAGTACGACGTCGTCCTGCGCGGCGAGGCGGGCCGCAACGAGGTGCGCGTCGACGCCCGCGGGGTCGTCACCGAGACGGTGCGCACGGTGGACCCGGTGCCCGGCGACGACCTCGTCACGACGCTCGACGCCACGGTGCAGCGACGGACCCAGGCGGCGCTCGCCCGGGGGACCGCCCAGGCGCGCTCCCGGGGACTGCCGGCCGACGAGGCCGCCGCGGTCGTCGTCGACCTCCGCGACGGCGGCATCCTCGCGAGCGCCAGCGTGCCGACCTACGACCCGTCGGTCTGGACCGGCGGCATCAGCCAGGACGACTACGACCGCCTGACCAGGGCCCCGGAGTCGTCCCCGCTCACCGACCGGGTCATCGCCGGGCTCTACCCGCCGGCCTCGACCTTCAAGGTCGTCTCGCTGCCCGCCGCGATCGGCCCGGACGAGCTCGACGAGCCCGTCGAGTGCGCGTCGAGCGTGCGGATCGGCGACCGGACCTTCCGCAACTTCGAGTCGCGCGCCTACGGCACGATCAGCTGGCGACGGGCGATGTCGGTCTCGTGCGACACGGTCTTCTACACCGCCGCCGAGCGCATCTGGCGCACCGCGGGCGGGCTCGACGGCGACGACGCCAAGGACCCCATCCTGCGCACCGCGACGGACATGGGGCTCGGTGAGCCGACCGGCGTGGACCTGCCCGGCGAGGGGTCGGGCCGGCTGCCGGGTCGTGCCTGGAAGCGCGACTTCTGGGAGGCGACGAAGGGCGAGTCCTGCCGCCGCGCCCGGACCGGGTTCCCGGAGGAGACGAACCGCTCTCGGGCCGCCTACCTCACCGCGGTGGCGAAGGAGAGCTGCGAGAGCGGCTACCAGTTCCGCCCCGGGGACTCGGTCAACCTCTCGATCGGGCAGGGCGACACCCTCGTCACGCCGCTGCAGATGGCCCAGGTGTACGCAGCGATCGCCGGGGACGGCACGGTGCGGCCGCCGCGCCTGGCGACCGCCACGCAGAGCGTCACGGGGGAGCGGGCGGACCTGCCGACGGCGGCACCGCGCACCGTGCGCCTCGACCCGACGGTCAACCGCTACCTCCGCACCGCCCTCGAGGACGTCGTCACCGAGGGCACCGCCGCGGGCGCCTTCCGGGGCTTCGACCTCGAGGCCTGGCCGGTCGCCGGCAAGACGGGGACGGCAGAGGTCTTCGGCAGGCAGGACACCGCCTGGTTCGTCAGCTATGCCCCGGCCGAGAGGCCCCGCTACGCCGTCGCCGTCGTCGTCGGTCAGGGCGGCACCGGCGGCAGCACGGCGGCCGGGATCGCCCGCTCGATCCACGAGGTCCTGGCCCGGCTCTGAGACCTCGGCCCAGCGTGGTCGGGACCACCCGGGGCGGATAGGCTGACGGCATGTCTGACTTCGACGTCGTTGTCCTTGGTGCTGGTCCTGGTGGTTACGTCGCGGCGATCCGAGCCTCGCAGCTCGGCAAGAAGGTCGCCGTCGTCGAGAAGAAGTACTGGGGCGGTGTCTGCCTCAACGTCGGGTGCATCCCGTCCAAGGCGCTCATCAAGAACGCCGAGCTGGCGCACCTGCTGACCCACGACAAGAAGAAGTACGGCATCGAGGGCGACGTGACGATGTCCTACCCGCCGACCCACAAGCGCTCCCGCCAGGTGAGCGACGGGATCGTCAAGGGCGTCCACTTCCTCATGAAGAAGAACAAGATCACCGAGATCGACGGGTGGGGCACGCTCACCTCGCCGACCTCGATGGACGTCGAGCTGAACGACGGCGAGGTGAAGTCGATCACCTTCGACAACCTCATCATCGCGGCGGGCGCCGTGACCCGGATGCTCCCCGGCGTCGAGGTGAGCAAGAACGTCGTGACCTACGAGGAGCAGATCCTCGACGAGGAGCTCCCCGGCTCGATCATCATCGCCGGCTCGGGTGCCATCGGCGTGGAGTTCGCCTACGTCATGAAGAACTTCGGCGTCGACGTGACGATCGTCGAGTTCCTCGACCGGATGGTCCCCACCGAGGACGCAGACGTCTCCAAGGAGCTCGCGAAGCACTACAAGAAGCTCGGCGTCAAGGTCATGCTCGGCACCAAGGTCGAGTCCGTCGAGGACACCGGCTCGGGCGTCAAGGTCACCGTCACCCCGGCGAAGGGGGGAGAGAGCCAGGTCCTCGAGGCCGACAAGCTGCTCTCCGCGATCGGCTTCGCCCCGCGCACCGAGGGCTACGGCCTGGATGCTGTCGGGGTCAAGCTCACCGAGCGCGGCGCCATCGAGATCGACGAGTTCATGCGGACCAACGTCGACGGTGTCTACGCCGTCGGCGACTGCACCGCCAAGCTCATGCTCGCCCACCTCGCCGAGGCCCAGGGCGTCGTCGCCGCCGAGACGATCGCCGGTGCCGAGACGATGCCGCTCGACTACGACTTCGTCCCGCGGGCCACCTACTGCCACCCGCAGATCGGCTCCTTCGGCTACTCCGAGGAGCAGGCCAAGGAGAAGGGCTACGACGTCAAGACGGCGACCTTCCCCTTCGCCGCGAACGGCAAGGCCGTCGGACTGGGGGACTCGGTCGGCTTCGTCAAGGTCGTCGCCGACGCCGAGCACAACGAGATCCTCGGTGCGCACATGATCGGGCCGGACGTCACCGAGCTCCTCCCGGTCCTCACCCTCGCGCAGAAGTGGGACCTCACCGCGGACGAGGTCGCCCGCAACGTCTTCGCCCACCCGACGCTCTCCGAGGCCGTCAAGGAGGCCGTCGAGGGCATCGCGGGGCACATGATCAACTTCTGACGTCACGACGAGGGGGGCGCCACCGGATCTTTGGTGGCGCCCCCCTCGTCGCGCGTGGGTCAGCGGGCCAGGGTCGGCCAGGTGCGCTCGCTGAGCTGGGTGAGGACGATGACCGGTGCCTTCGAGGACTGGATGAGGCCGCGCGCGGTCGACCCGAGAAGGAATCCCGGGACGCCACGGTGGCCGTTGCTCGCGACGATGACGAAGGCCGCGTCGTCGGAGTGCTCGGTGAGCACCTCCACGGCGTCGCCCTCCGCAGTGATCAGCTCGAGCTCCACACCGGGCTGCTCGGCCCGGAGGTCGGCGAGGAGGTCGGCGAGCGGCTCCTCCGGGGAGCTCTTGCCGGTGTCGGCCTGGACGAGCCGGACCGCGCGGCCCTCGACCGTCGCCGCGGCGACGGCCTGACGAGCCGCTCCCATCGCGGCCTCGGACCCGTCGAAACCGACGACGAGAGGACCGTCGGGGTCGTAGTCGCCCCGAGCCTCGGCGGGGATGACGACGGTGGGGGCGTGCGACGCGGCCGCGACGTTGCCGGAGACGCTGCCGGTGACCCCGCCGCGCCAGCCGCCGGTGCCCTTCGTGCCGACGACGACCGCGGCCGCGTCCTGGCTCACCTCGACGAGCGCGGTGACGGGATGACGGACGTAGGCCTCGCCGGTGACGCCGACGCCGGCGCGGGACAGCTCTGCCTCGAGGACCGAGCGGGCCCTCTCGTCGAGACCCGGGGCGTCCGGGCGCCGGCCCGGGGGAGCGGGGACGGCGCTGACGAGCATCACCTGACGGCCGAGCGCGGTGGCCCAGCTCTGCGCCCAGTCCACGGCACGGCTGGAGTTCTCGGAGCCGTCGATCCCGACGACGATGGGTCCTGCGGTCATGGCCTCTCCCAGGGTCTGGCTGGCCCCCGGCCGGCGCGCGGGAGCGTTCCCCTCACCCTATGAGGTCGGCCCGTACGGAGCAGACGAAGGGGTGCCGCTGGTTGTGACTCGCGGGTAGCATTCGGTCCATGTCGCGCAAGAGCTTCGAGCCCAGGGTCGGCATCGTCACCGGCGGAGGGGCGGGCATCGGCCTCGAGATCGCCCGTCAGCTCGTCGAACGCGGCAGCCACGTCGTGGTCGCCGACATCGACGGCGCGGCCGCGGAGGAAGCGGCCACCACGCTCGGCAGCGCGAGCGCGGCGACCGTGGACGTCAGCGACCCCGAAGCGGTCCGTGAGCTCGTCCGCGCGACGGTCGCCGAGCACGGGCGGCTCGACGTCATGGTCAACAACGCCGGGGTGCTCTTCTCCGGTCCTTTCGAGGAGACCACCGATGCGCACTGGGAGCACGCGCTCGGCGTCAACGTCCGGGGTGTCGTCAACGGCGCGCGCGCCGCCTACGACCAGATGCTCACCCAGCCCGACGGCGGCTACATCCTCAACACCGCCTCCCTCGCCGGGCTCATGCCCGCCCCGTGGATGACGCCCTACACGACCTCGAAGTGGGCCGTCGTCGGCTTCTCCCGCGCCCTGCGCGCCGAGGCCGCCGGCCGCAGGATCACCGTCACGGCGCTCTGCCCCGGCTACACCGACACCAAGCTCCTCGACGAGGTCGTCGACCCGAGCGCGTCGGTGCGTCCGGGCGACTTCCGCAAGACGGCGAAGGGGTTCCAGGGCAGGCTGATGACCCCACGCCAGGTGGCCGAGAAGGCGGTCGAGGGCCTCGCTGCCGGCAAGGCGGTCGTCGTCGTCGGGTGGTTCGCCCAGGTGATGTACCGGGCCAACCGCATCAACCCCCGCACCATGGACCTCGGCGTCCGGGTCGAGGCGGCCAAGCAGCGACGCAGCGCGCGCACGCGCCGCTGACCCAAGCCCACCCCTTCGTCCCGCCGCAGCCCGACGATTAGGGAGGGCCCGGTCCCGCTGCTAGCCTTGTGGGGTTGCCGTGAGAATCGGCCGCGGATCCAGAGAGCCCCGGTGGACCAGCCCGGGCGCGCCGCGCAGACGCCCAAGAGAAGGAGCAGTGACACCAGCATGCCGCTGACCGCTGACGTGAAGAAGCAGATCATGGCCGAGTACGGCACCGGCGACGGTGACACCGGCTCCCCCGAGGTGCAGGTCGCGCTGCTGACCCAGCGCATCAAGGACCTCACCGAGCACGCCCGTGAGCACAAGCACGACCACCACAGCCGTCGTGGCCTGCTGCTGCTCGTCGGCCGCCGCCGTCGTCTGCTGCGCTACCTCGAGACCACGGACATCGAGCGCTACCGGTCGCTGATCAAGCGCCTCGGTCTCCGTCGATAAGACGTACGTGCTGAGCGGTTCCCGCCACGGGGGCCGCTCTTCGCGTATCCAGGGGGCACGCCCCCCTTCGCAGAACAACTGAAGAGAAGGACAACCGGGGCACAACGACGATGCACCCGGCCAGATGAGAGAAAAGGAGGGCCCGATGGAGGGTCCCGAGATCCAGTTCGCCGAAGCCGTCATCGACAACGGCTCCTACGGCACCCGCACCGTCCGGTTCGAGACGGGCCGCCTGGCCAAGCAGGCCGGTGGCGCAGTCGCCGCGTACCTCGACGGCGAGACCATGCTGCTGTCGACCACGACGGCCGGCAAGCACCCCAAGGACCACTTCGACTTCTTCCCGCTGACGGTGGACGTCGAGGAGCGCATGTACGCCGCGGGTCGCATCCCCGGCAGCTTCTTCCGTCGCGAGGGCCGTCCCGGCACCGACGCGATCCTCACCTGCCGGCTCATCGACCGGCCACTGCGCCCGTCCTTCGTCAAGGGCCTGCGCAACGAGGTCCAGGTCGTCATCACGGTCCTGTCGATCCACCCCGACCACCAGTACGACGTCCTCGCGATCAACGCGGCGTCGCTGTCCACGCAGATCTCCGGTCTGCCCTTCTCCGGCCCGATCGGCGGCGTGCGCGTCTCGCTCATCGATGGCCAGTGGGTCGCCTTCCCGAACTTCTCGGACGCCGAGCGCTCGACCTTCGACATGGTCGTCGCCGGGAGGATGGTCGACGGTGACGGCGGGTCTGATGTGGCCGTGATGATGGTCGAGGCCGAGTCCACCGAGTCCACCTGGGACCTCGTGAAGAACCAGGGCAAGACCGCTCCCACGGAGGAGGTCGTCGCCGAGGGTCTCGAGGCGTCGAAGAAGTTCATCAAGGTCCTCTGCGAGGCCCAGGCCGACCTGGCCGCCAAGGCCGCCAAGCCGGTCGAGGAGTTCCCGCGCTTCCTGGACTACCAGGACGACGCCTACGCCGCCGTCGAGGCCGAGGTCTCCGAGGAGACCGCCAAGGCCCTGACCATCGCCGGCAAGGCCGAGCGCGAGGGCACCCTCGACGACATCAAGGCGCGTCTCGTCGAGAAGCTCGCCGGTGCCGAGGGCGCGACCTTCGCCGGTCGTGAGAAGGAGCTCTCCGCCGCCTTCCGCTCGGTGCAGAAGCAGCTCGTCCGCGAGCGCATCCTGCGCGACAAGATCCGCATGGACGGTCGTGGCCTCGCCGACATCCGCGCGCTCGGCGCCGAGGTCGAGGTCCTGCCGCGCGTGCACGGCTCCGCGATCTTCGAGCGCGGCGAGACCCAGATCCTGGGTGTCACCACGCTCAACATGCTCAAGATGGAGCAGCAGATCGACTCGCTGAGCCCGGTGAGCAAGAAGCGCTACATGCACAACTACAACTTCCCGCCGTACTCGACCGGTGAGACCGGCCGGGTCGGCTCGCCGAAGCGTCGCGAGATCGGCCACGGTGCGCTCGCCGAGCGGGCGCTCATGCCGGTGCTCCCGCCCCGCGAGGAGTTCCCCTACGCGATCCGTCAGGTGTCCGAGGCGCTCAGCTCCAACGGCTCGACGTCCATGGGCTCGGTCTGCGCCTCGACCCTCTCGCTGCTCAACGCGGGTGTGCCGCTGCGCGCCGCCGTCGCGGGCATCGCGATGGGCCTGGTCTCCGACGAGGTCGACGGGGAGACCCGCTACGCGGCCCTCACCGACATCCTCGGTGCGGAGGACGCCTTCGGTGACATGGACTTCAAGGTCGCCGGCACCAAGGAGTTCATCACCGCGATCCAGCTCGACACCAAGCTCGACGGCATCCCCGCCTCGGTCCTGGCCGGCGCGCTGACCCAGGCTCGCGACGCGCGTCTGCACATCCTCGACGTGATGAACGAGGCCATCGACGCCCCGGACGAGATGGCACCCACTGCGCCGCGGATCATCACGGTCCAGGTCCCCGTCGACAAGATCGGTGAGGTCATCGGCCCGAAGGGCAAGATGATCAACCAGATCCAGGACGACACCGGCGCGGACATCAGCATCGAGGACGACGGCACCGTCTTCATCGGTGCGGTGGACGGCCCGTCCGCGGAGGCGGCACGCAACGCGATCAACTCGATCGCCAACCCGCAGATGCCGGAGATCGGTGAGCGCTTCCTCGGGACCGTCGTCAAGACGACGACCTTCGGCGCGTTCATCTCGCTCCTGCCCGGCAAGGACGGTCTGCTGCATATCTCCGAGGTGCGCAAGCTCGTCGGCGGCAAGCGGATCGACGCCGTCGAGGACGTCCTCGGCGTGGGCCAGACGGTCCAGGTCGAGCTCAAGGAGATCGACCCGCGCGGCAAGCTGAGCCTGGCTGCGGTCCTCACCGAGGAGCAGCAGGCCGCGGCCGACGCCTCCGGTGGCGGCGACCGTGACGGTGGCGAGCGTCGTGAGCGCGGCGACCGTGACGGTGGCGAGCGCCGTGAGCGCCGCGACCGCGACGGCGACCGTGAGGGTGGCCGTGACGGCGACCGCGAGGGTGGCCGACGCCGCCGTCGTGGCGGCCGTGGCCGCGGTGACGGCGAGTCGGTCGAGCAGGGCTCGGACAACGCCGAGTCCGACGCCCTGGTCGCCGCGCAGCCCGAGGGCGCTCCGGCATCCTCCGAGGACGCCAGCTGATCAGCTGATCAACCCGCGAAGGGGTGGGTGCCGGCAACCGCCGGCACCCACCCCTTCGTCATCCCCGTCGGTCTCTCAGAGGCCGAGGTAGTGCTCGAGGCCGACGGTGACACCGGGGTGCTCGGCGACGTGGCGGACGCCCTGGAGCACCCCGGGCATGAAGGACACGCGGTCGAAGGAGTCGTGCCGCAGGGTGAGCATCTCGCCCTCGCCGCCGAGGAGCACCTCCTGGTGCGCGACGAGCCCACGCAGCCGCACGGCGTGCACCGGCACTCCGTGCACGAGGGCGCCGCGCGCACCGTCCGGGTCGTCGGTCGTCGCGTCCGGGACCGGGCCGAGGCCGGCCTCCTCGCGGGCCGCGCCGATGAGGTCGGCGGTCCGGGCGGCGGTGCCGCTCGGTGCGTCGACCTTGTCGGGGTGGTGCAGCTCGATGACCTCGACCGACTCGTAGAAGCGGGCCGCCTGGCGGGCGAAGGACATCATGAGGATCGCGCCGATCGCGAAGTTCGGGGCGATGAGAACACCGACGCCGTCCTGCGCGGAGACCTGCTCCCGAAGCGTCTCGAGCGCCGCCTCGCCCCAGCCGGTCGTCCCGACGACGACGTGGATGCCGCTCTCGACGCAGTGCGCGACGTTGGCGGCGCTCGCGCTCGGCACCGAGAACTCGACGACGACGTCGGCGCCGCCCAGGTCGCCGAGGTCGTCCCCGTCGTCGAAGCGGCCCACGAGCTCCATGTCGTCAGCGCCCTCCACCGCAGCGCAGACCGTCGATCCCATGCGTCCCGCGGCCCCGATGACCGCCACCTTCGTCGTCATGGCGGCCACCCTACCGAGGGCGAAGGGGGGAGCCCGCCGGCTCGTCGGGTACCGCCGCCGTGGCGGTCGTTCACCTTCCGTTCACCTTCGTGCTAAGATGAATGCAAGGTAAACAGGAGGTGTCCAGATGACCGTTTCAACCATCACCACGCAGCGCCCGACGCCGCGGCTGAGGTGCACCTGGGTCCGGGTCACGGACGCTCAGGGCCGCCACCGCATGGAGGCACGCTGGTCCGACACGGCCGCGCGTCCCGCCCGTCGCGCCGCCTGACCGACTCACGCGCACGACTCGGCTGCGTACGGCAGCAGATGACGAAGGCCCCCGACCAGATGGTCGGGGGCCTTCGTCGTGCGGGTCACCCCCAGCCCAGGGCCCGGAGCCCCGCTGCGACGGCCGCGGCCACGAGGACGACGACCAGGAAGTTCACGCGGAGCGCGAAGAGCGCTACGGCCACCGCGACGGCCGGCACTCGAGCATCGACGGTGAGGCCGGCGTCGCCGCCGACGGTCTGGGTGAGCAGGAGGCCGGCCAGCAGGGCCACGGGGAGCAGGCTGATGACCCGCGAGCGCCGCGGACCCTCGACCGTCGAGGCCGGCACGAGGTAGCCGGCGAGCTTGAGGGCGAAGGCGAGGGCGGCCGCGAGCAGGACCGTGAACCACAGCGTCATGGCGTCGGGTCCTCGCCGTCGAGGTGGCCGGGCTCGGGCGGCTCCGGCTCGCCCGGCCGCGCGAGCCCGATGACGAGCGCAGCGAGCGCTGCGAGGAGCACGGGCACACCAGCCGGGGTCCACGAGTACACCAGCAGCGCGATGAGCGCGGCCACCGCGGCCGTGGCCACGGAGAGGCCGGAGCGCAGCCGGGGCCACAGCAGCCCGACGAAGGCTGCCGCGGCGGCCGCGTCGAGACCCCACGTCCGCGGGTCGCCGAGGGCGTTGCCGAGCAGCGCGCCGGCGAGGGTCATGAGGTTCCAGAACGCGAAGACGGCCAGCCCGGTCCACCAGAACCCGACGCGCCGCGCCTCGGGGGTCGCCTGCGCGAGGCCGACCGCGGTCGACTCGTCGATCGTCACGTGCGCCGCTGCGAGCCGGCGCAGCCCGCGCACGCCCAGCACCCGGGAGGTCTCGAGCGCGTACAGCCCGTTGCGGACGCCGAGCATCGTCGAGGTCGCGACGGCCGCGACGGGGTTGCCGCCCGCGCCGATGACGCTGACGATGGCGAACTGCGACCCGCCGGTGAAGAGCAGCGCGGAGAGCGCCTGGGTCTGGAGGACGTCAAAGCCCGCAGCGACCGACAGGGCGCCGAAGCTCACGCCGTAGGCACCGGTCGCCAGCCCGACGGAGAGCGCCTGCCGCTTGGCCTGCGAGACCTCGGGAGCGGCCGTCGTCACCGTTCCTCGCCGATGGCCGCGACGAGCCGGACCTCCCGCGCGGTCGCGCCCTCGGGGGAGACCACCCGGTCGCGGTAGGCACCGTCCGGTCCCAGCCCGGCGCCGACGAGGAAGGCGCGCGTCTCCTCGTGCGGCACGAGCACCCAGGCGGACAGCCCGTCCGCGCCCGCCTCGCGGAGCAGGTCGACCACGGCGTTGAGCAGGCGCGAGCCGTGGCCCTGCCGACGGGCTTGAGGGTGCACCCCGATCGCCGTGAGCTCGCCGGTCGCCTGGCCGGTGTCCGGGTCCTGGCTCGGCCCGAGGGCGGCGAAGCCGACGACCTGCGGGCCGGCCGTCGCGACGAGCAGCCGGTGCACCCCGTCGGGCGGGTCGGCCAGCGCGACCCGCCACGCGGCGGTGAAGGACTGCGGGTCGAAGGTCGCGTGGACCTCCGGCGGGACGACCCCGTCGTAGGCCTCCTGCCAGACGAGCGCCTGGACGACCCCGAGGGCGGGCAGGTCGTTGGGCCCGGCGAGGCGGACGCCGGCGTCGGGGGTCGGGGTGGTCATCACACGCCCCGGAAGGTCGGGGTGCGCCGCTCACGGAAGGCGCGCTGCCCCTCGGCCAGGTCCTCGCTCGCCCAGGCGGTGGCGAAGGCCTCCCGGTAGTGGGCGTGGTCCTCGGCGGTGCGGGCGTCGAGGCCGACCTTGGAGCCGGACTGGCTCAGCGGGGCGAGTCGGGTGGCGGAGGTCGCGAGGACGACGGCGTCGTCGAGGTCGCCGCGGCGCTGCGCGAAGCCGAGGCGCCACGAGTCCTCCGCGTCGAGGACGGCGGCGGTGAGGATCATCTGCCGCGCGGCGCCCTCGCCCCAGAAGCGGGCGACCCGGTCGAGCGTCCAGGCGTCGACCATGAGGCCGAGCTTGGCGACGGGCACGGCGAAGCGGGCGTCGTGGGCGACGACCCGTACGTCGCACGCGACCGCGAGCTGCATGCCCAGGCCCATGCACGAGCCGGAGATCGCGGCGATCGTCGTGATCGGCAGCGTGGCGAGGTGCTGCAGCACCTCGGCGAGCCGCTCGGTGAAGCTGATGTCCTCGAGCTCGGTGAGGTCGGCGCCGGCGCAGAAGTGCCCGGCCGCACCGGTGAGGACCAGCGCGCGCGCGCCGGAGTCGACGGCGGCGCGGACGGCGGCGTCGAGGGCCTCGAGATGCTCGAGGTTGAGCGCGTTGCGCCGCTCCGGGCGCTCGATGGTCAGGACGTGGACGGCGTCGTGGGATTCGCTGCGGATCGGCACCCGGTCAGCATAGGTGCCGCCTGTGGGACGCTGACGGGACCATGTCCCTGCTCACCTCGTCCTCCGCGCCTCACCCACGCTGGCACCGACTGACGGTGCGAGCGGTCAGCCACCCCGTGCCGGGGTCCGCCGAGATCACCCTCGATGTCCCGGACGGCCTGGCCGCGGACTTCCTGCGTTACGACGCCGGCCAGTACCTGACCCTCCGCGCGGTCGTGGACGGCCAGCGGGTCGCGCAGTCCTACTCGATCACCGTCCCGCCGCACGAGGCCCGCGCCGCCGGCGCCCTGACGGTCGCCGCGAGCGAGGTGCCTGGTGGCCGGATGTCGCCGTGGCTGGTCCACGGCGTGGCGACGGGGGAGAGCCTGGAGGTCCTGCCGCCGATGGGTGACTTCCGGTGCGACCGGGTCGACGGGCCGGGTGGCCGGCACGTGGCTGTCGCCGGGGGGTCGGGCATCACCCCGGTTCTCGCGGTCGTCGGGCACGTCCTCCACGCCGACCCGGACGCCCACGTCCGGGTCGTCCTCAGCCACCGTGGCCCGGACACCGCCCTCGGGCTCGAGGCGTTGCGCCGGCGGGGAGAGGAGCACCCGGGGCGGCTCGAGGTCGTGCCGGTGTGGAGCCGTGCGGCGCCGCAGGGAGAGCGTGTCATGGGTCGCCTCGATGCGGCCGCCCTCGCCGACCTGGCCGCCGACGATGCCGACGACTGGTGGCTGTGCGGGCCCGACGGTCTGGTCCGTGGCACCCGCGACTGGCTGCTGACCCGCGGGGCCGACGCCGACCACGTCCACACCGAGGTCTTCTTCTCGGACGAGCCGATGTGAGGGTCGTCACCTCTAGGGTGGCGACATGAGCAACCATCAGATCACCATCGTCGGGGTACCCGGGCCCGGGGCCGAGGACGTGCTCGTCGGGGACGACGGCACGGTGTGGACGGGGACCGCGGACGGTGCGATCCACGCGCTCGACCCCGCCGGCGGGTCGACCCGCAGGGTGGCCCGCACCGGGGGTCGGCCCCTGGGGCTGGAGTGGCTGCCCGACGGCCGGCTGCTCGTGTGCGACGCGGAGCGGGGGCTGCTGGCCGTCTCGACCGAGGACGGCGCGCTCGAGGAGCTCGTCACCGAGGTCGACGGGGAGCGGCTGCGCTTCACAAACAACGCGGCGGTCGCCGAGGACGGGACCATCTGGTTCAGCGACAGCTCACGCCGATGGGGCGTCCGTGAGTGGAAGTCCGACCTCATCGAGCACACCCGCTCTGGCCGTCTCTTCCGCAGGGACCCCGGCGGCCGGGTCGAGACCGTCCTCGACGGGCTCGCCTTCGCCAACGGCGTGGCGCTCGCCGCCGACGGCTCGGCCGTCTACGTCGCCGAGACGGCGTTGCGTCGGGTGCGGCGGGTCGGGCTGGCCGGCGGTCGCCCCTCCGGGGATCAGCCCGTCGGCAGCGAAGGGATGGAGGCCACCCTGTCGTCTGCCGATCTGCTCGTCGACGACCTGCCCGGCTACCCGGACAACATCGCTCGAGGCAGCGACGGGCTGGTCTGGGTGACGATCGCCTCGCCTCCCGACCCGGTGCTCGGCCTGCTCCAGACCCGGGCGTCCCAGCGGGTGCGGGCTCTGGCGCTGCGGCTGCCGGACGCGCTCAAGCCGGCCCCGCAGCGCACGGTCCGGGTGCAGGCGTACGACGGCCAGGGGGCGCTGAGGCACGATCTCGAGGGCGACGCCACGGACTGGCACATGGCGACCGGGGTGCGAGAGCACGACGGCCGGGTCTGGCTGGGCAGCCTCGTCGAGCCCGCCGTCGCCTGGCTCGAGGTCTGACGCCCGCTAGGCGCGACCGGCGACGAGGGCGACGAGTGCGACGAGCCAGCTGACGAAGCTGCCGACGAGGAAGTACTCCGTCACCGCGTCGATGCCGCTCGTGCGTCGCCCGTCGGTGTGCTGCTCCTCGGACTTCGCCTTGAGCTCCGGCCAGCGGATGAGGCCCTTGGCCGCGATGACCATGCCGGCCGCGGTCACCTGGCCGGCGAGGCCGAGGCCGAGGATGAAGACCCGCTCGAGCGGACCGAGCAGGCGTCCTCCCTTGAGCTCGTCCGAGGGCTGGGGGCCGGGCTCGTCTGCGGCCGTCGGACGCTCGGGCTTCATCGCGCCGATGCTCGTGAGCACGAGCCGGACGACGACGTTGCCCGTGCTCAGCTGGACGAGCACGAGACCGGCGAGCAGGAGCAGTCGGTCGGCGGAGGGGGCCGGGTCCCAGGGGAGTCGCGCCCAGGCGAGCCAGTCGGCGAGCAGGCCGCCCGCCGGCGCAGCCCACCCGGAGAGGAGCAGCTGCGCGCCGATCGCGACGACGAGGCAGCACAGGGCGACGAGGTGACCTGCGCTGCGTGCGTGCAGGGCGCGGTCGGCGAGGACGACCCAGGTGAGCACGCAGACCGCCGCGAGGGCGACGAGACCGGCGCTCGCCGCGGTGGTGAGCAGCCCGGCGACGACGGCGGCGGCGAGCACTCCGAGGACGCCGACCGTCACGGGGACGACCCGTCCCCGGCGCAGCAGGGCGCGGGCCGCCCCCTTCGCCCCCGGGGGGACGGGGTCGCGCGTGAGCACGCTGCGGGCGAGGTCGGCCAGGCCGATCCCGACGAGGAGCAGGGCCAGCCCGCTCATGCGATCGCGCTGAGGTCGTCGTGGGCGGCGATGACGACGGCCAGCCCGTCGGCGCGGACCCGCTGCGAGACGGCCGACGGGGTGATCCCCTCGGCCTCGGCGACGGCGGCCTGGGTCGAGCCGGTCATGAGGGCGCGCAGGATGCGGGAGGAGCGGTCATCCAGAGATCCCATCATCTGGTCCCGACAGCGCAGGGCGGCGTTGATCGCGAGCGGGTCGGGTCCGTCGTCACCCGCCCGCCGGTAGAGGGTGCGGGCCGAGGAGGTCGCGGCGCGCGACTGCTCCTCCTTGACGGCGACGATCGCCTCGCGGGCGGCCCACCAGCCGGGCCCGTCCTGCGTCGTGGCGTCGAGCGCCGTCACCTCGCCCCAGCCGATGCCGAAGCGGGCGTCGACGGTCGGTGGGAGCGCGAGCCGCACGGCGAGGGCCGCCGCGATGGCCGCGCCCACGGTGGGGTAGGCGCCCTGGAACTCGTCGCCGACGGTGATCCGCAGGGGCTGGTCGGGGTCGGTCGCCTCGTTGACCGCGGCCAGGGCCTCGGTGAGCTCACGGTGGAGCAGGGCGCGGTCGGGGGAGTGACGCGAGCTGATGACGTCCCCGATGAGGGAGGCTGAAGTCTGGCTCTTCACTGTCGTCATATGAAGAGCATACCTTCACTGCTGAGAAGTGAAGATCATTGCTTACCGACGGCCGTAGGTGACGAACGCCAGGCCCGCGCCCGGGCTCCGGGCCGACTCGACCCACACGGCCGGGTCGATCTCCGGGAAGAAGACCTCGGCCTCCGGCGCGACGTCGACGTGCGTGATCTCGAGCCGGGACGCCACCGCGATCGTCTGCCGGTAGATCTCCCCGCCCCCGACGACGAAGACCTCCCGGTCGCCGGCGACGAGCAGCGCCTCGGGGAGGGAGTGGGCGACCTCGGCCCCCTGCGCCGACCAGCTGAGGTCCGAGGTGACGACGATGGTGCGGCGACCCGGCAGGGCCCGCCCGATGGAGTCCCACGTCCGGCGGCCCATGACCATCACCCCGCCCATCGTCACCTCCTTGAAGTGGCGCAGGTCCTCGGGCAGGTGCCAGGGCATGCCGCCGTCGGCGCCGATCGCCCGGTTCGCGCCGATGGCGGCGACGAGGGTGAGGCTCTGGGCGAAGCCGTGCTCGATCACCGCGGGTACCCGCTGCCCACCGCCCAGCTCGGTCGCCAGCGCCTCGAGGACCGCCCGCTCGTGGGGGACCACCCGCTCCGGCAGCCCGGCGAGCGGCCACCACCGCAGGTCGGCGGCCTTGTCCGGCTCGGCGATGCTCGGCTCACCCGACAGCTCGGTGACGTGGAAGAAGAAGTCGGCGCGCTGCTCGATCCGCCCGACGAGGCAGCCGCGGTGGACCGTGGTCAGGGGGGACGCGGCGACGACCTCGACACCGAGCTCCTCCCGGACCTCCTGGGCCAGGGCGCTGGACGCGCTCGCCGCGTCCTCGACGTGCCCGGCGGCGCCGCACGCCCACCACCCGTCCATGAAGGAGGTCCCCCGCCGCAGCTGGAGCAGCGCCTCGGTCGCCTCGCCCGCGCCGCGCGTGATGACGGCGTACGACGCGGCGACGAGCGGGACGCGCCCCCGCAGGTCGTCGGCGACGGGACGCTCGCTCATACGGCGATCGGCGCCTTGATGCTCGGGTGCGCCTCGTACCCCACGAGCTCGAAGTCCTCGAGCTCGTAGGCGTCGATTGAGTCGCGCCGGGTGATCCGCATCGTCGGGAGGGCGAAGGGAGTGCGGCTCAGCTGCTCGTCGGCCTGCTCGAGGTGGTTGAGGTAGAGGTGTGCGTCGCCGAGGGTGTGCACGAAGTCGCCGGGCTCGAGGCCGGTCTGCTGGGCGACCATCATCGTGAGCAGCGCGTAGCTCGCGATGTTGAAGGGGACGCCGAGGAAGATGTCGGCGCTGCGCTGGTAGAGCTGGCAGGAGAGCCGCCCGCGCCCGCCGTCGACGCCGGGGGCGACGTAGAACTGGAACATCGTGTGGCACGGCGGCAGCGCCATGTCGTCGACCTCGGCGACGTTCCACGCCGAGACGACATGGCGGCGGCTGTCCGGGTTGGTGCGGATCGCCTCGATGACCTTGGCGATCTGGTCGACGCGCTCGCCGGAGGGGGTGGGCCAGGACCGCCACTGGCTGCCGTAGACCGGGCCGAGGTCACCGTTCTCGTCGGCCCACTCGTCCCAGATCGTGATGCCGCGCTCCTGGAGCCAGCGCACGTTGGTGTCGCCGCGCAGGAACCACAGCAGCTCGCCGATGATCGAGCGCAGGTGGAGCTTCTTCGTCGTGAGGACGGGGAAGCCCTCGGAGAGGTCGAAGCGCATCTGGTGGCCGAAGACCGAGAGGGTGCCGGTGCCGGTGCGGTCGGACTTCTCGACCCCGTGGTCGCGGACATGCTCGAGGAGGTCGAGGTACTGGCGCATGGCCGCGAATCTACCTGTCCGCACTCCGTGCCACGTCGGGTCCATCCAGCCCCGGGGGCTAGTCTGCCCATATGCCTGACACCCCCTCCTGGACCCCCTTCGGGCGGGTCCTCACCGCCATGGCCACGCCGATGACACCCGACGGCGCGATGGACGAAGGGGGGGTGCGCGCCCTGGCGCGTCACCTCGCCGACACCGGTCATGACGGGATCGTCGTCAACGGCACGACGGGCGAGTCGGCCACCCTCACCGACGACGAGAGCATCGAGGCGGTCCGCCTCGTCGCCGAGGAGGTCGGCGACCGAGTCGCCGTCGTCGCCGGCGTCGGGTCGAACTCGACGGCGCACAGCCTCGAGATGACCGAGCGAGCCACCGCGGTCGGGGCGAGCGCGCTGCTCCTCGTCTCGCCGTACTACAACAAGCCGACCCAGGCGGGCCTGATCGCTCACTGCCGGGCCGTCGCGGACTCGACCGAGCTGCCGATCATGCTCTACGACATCCCCGGCCGCACCGGCATCCCCTTCGCCACCGAGACCCTCGTCGAGCTCGCCGGCCACCCCCAGATCCAGGCCGTCAAGGACGCGAAGGGGGACCTGGCGGCATCCATCCGCGTCATGGCAGCGACCGACTACCTCTGGTACTCCGGGGAGGACGCGCTCAACCTGCCGCTGCTCGCACTCGGTGCCGTCGGCGTCGTCTCCGTCGTCGGTCACGTCACCGGTCGCCGGCACGCCGAGCTCATCGCGGCCGTCGACGCCGGCGACCTGGCGCGCGCCCGTGAGATCCAGGACTCCCTCATCCCCGTCGTCGACGCGATCATGTTGACCTCGCAGGGAGCGATCATGGCCAAGGCCGCGCTCGTCGAGCTCGGCGTCATCGAGCACGCGACCGTGCGGCTGCCGCTCGTCGAGGGGCCCGAGGAGCATCTCGAGATCCTGCGTCGGGGTCTGGCCGCGTCGGGGGTCACCGCATGAGCCACCCGCACCCCGACCTCGACTACCCCAAGCCCCTGGCGAAGGGGGCGGTCCGCGTCGTCCCGCTCGGCGGGCTCGGCGAGATCGGCCGCAACATGACGGTCATCGAGCACGAGGGCCAGCTGCTCATCGTCGACTGCGGCGTCCTCTTCCCCGACGACCACCAGCCCGGCGTCGACCTCATCCTCCCGGACTTCGAGTACATCGAGGACCGGCTCGACGACATCCAGGCGGTGATCCTCACCCACGGGCACGAGGACCACATCGGCGCGGTGCCCTACCTCCTGCGCCTCAAGCCGGACCTCCCGCTCGTCGGCTCGCAGCTGACCCTCGCGCTCGTCGAGGCCAAGCTCAAGGAGCACCGGATCAAGCCGTACACCCTCGGGGTCGCCGAGGGCATGCGCGAGGTCTTCGGGCGGTTCGACTGCGAGTTCATCGCCGTCAACCACTCGATCCCCGACGCGCTCGCCGTCTACATCCGCACCGGCGGCGGCAACCTGCTGCACACCGGCGACTTCAAGATGGACCAGCTGCCGCTCGACGGCCGGATCACCGACCTGCGGGCCTTCGCCCGGGCGGGGGAGGAGGGGGTCGACCTCTTCCTCACCGACTCGACGAACGCGACGGTGCCGGGCTTCACCCCGCCGGAGCGCGACATCTCCAGCGCGATCGACAAGGTCTTCCGGCACGCGGAGCGACGGATCATCGCGGCCTGCTTCTCGTCGCACATGCACCGCGTGCAGCAGGTCCTCGACGCGGCGGAGAAGGCCGGCCGCAAGGTCGCCTTCGTCGGCCGCTCGATGATCCGCAACATGGGGATCGCCGCCGACCTCGGTCACCTGCACATCCCCGACGGCGTCGTCGTCGACATCAAGAAGCTCGAGCAGCTGCCCGACGACAAGATCGTCCTCATCTGCACCGGCAGCCAGGGCGAGCCGATGGCGGCGCTCGCGCGGATGGCCAACCGGGACCACCGGATCGACGTCGGCGTCGACGACACGATCATGCTGCTGTCCTCGCCGATCCCCGGCAACGAGGGGTCCGTCTGGCGGGTCATCAACGGGCTCATGCGGCTCGGTGCGCACGTCATCCACAGCGGCGGCAGCGACCGGGTCCATGTCTCCGGCCACGCGAGCGCCGGCGAGCTCCTCTACTGCTACAACATCGTCAAGCCCAAGAACGTCATGCCGGTCCACGGCGAGTGGCGTCACCTCGTCGCCAACCGCGACCTCGCGATCGCGACGGGCGTGCACCCCGACCACGTGCCGCTCGCCGAGGACGGTGTCGTCGTCGACCTCGTCGACGGTCGGGCCCGGATCGTCGGGGCCGTCCCGTGCGGCTACGTCTACGTCGACGGTTCGAGCGTCGGCGAGGCGACCGAGGAGCTGCTCAAGGACCGTCGCATCCTGCGCGACGAGGGCTTCATCGCGGTGATGGTCGTCGTCGACTCCCAGACCGGCAAGGTCATCGTCGGCCCGGAGATCACCGCCCGCGGCTTCGCCGAGGACGACGAGATCTTCGCCCAGGTGCGGCCGAAGATCGTCTCGGCCCTCGACGAGGCCATGGCGAAGGGGGTCACCGACCCCCAGCAGCTGCAGCAGGTGATCCGCCGGGCGATCGGCGGCTGGGTGGGCGGCAAGATCCGTCGCCGGCCGATGATCATCCCCACGGTCGTCGAGGCCTGACGCGCGGGGGTCAGCGGCCGGCGAGCTCGCGGACCGCCGCGACGAGCAGGTCGACGTGGGCCGGCGTGCTCGCCAGGCCCAGGCTGGCCCGGACCGCCGAGGAGTGGGCTGAGCCCCGGCGCTCGAGCAGGGCGTCGACGAGGATGTGCGCGCAGAACTTGCCGTCCCGGACCCCAATGCCGTAGTCCTCGGACAGCACCCGCGAGACGTCCTCGGCGGCCCAGCCGTCGATGGTGAAGGACACGACCGGGGCGCGCTCGTGGGTGGGCCCGAAGATCGACAGCGTCCGCACCCCGGGGATCGCGTCGAGCCGGCTGAGCAGCCCCCGCCCCAGCTCCGCGTCGAGCGCGTCGATGGCCGCGCGTTCCCGCTCGATCACCTGGCAGGCCGCGCCGAGGGCCACCGCGCCGAGCACGTTGGGGGAGCCGGCCTCGTGCCGGGCCGGGCCGCACTGCCACAGGGTCTCGTCCGGCGTCACCGCCTGGGTCGCGCCCCCACCGGCCAGGTACGGGTCGGCCGCGTCGAGCCAGTCGCCCCGCCCGACGAGGACGCCGGTCCCGTAGGGGGCGTAGAGCTTGTGACCGGAGAAGGCGACGTAGTCGACCCCTTCGGCCTCGATGTCGAGCGCCCGGTGCTGGACGAGCTGCGCGGCGTCGAGCGCCACGCGGGCACCGAAGCGACGGGCCAGGGCGACGATCTCGGCGACCGGCCAGTACTCGCCGGTGACGTTCGAGGCGCCGGTGACCACGACGAGCCGGTGCGCGGCCGCGTCGGCGAGCAGGGCCGCCTGCAGCCGGGCGAGCGCGTCCTCGACCGAGCTCGGCACGCCGAGTCGGCGCACCTGGCCCTCGTGCCAGGGCAGGAAGGTCGCGTGGTGGTCCGAGTCGTAGACGAAGACCGAGGCGTCGGTCGGGACGGCGCGGGCCAGGAGGTTGAAGGAGTCGGTGGTGTTGCGGGTGAAGACGACGTGGTCCTCGCCCCGGGCACCGACGAAGCGCGCGACGATCTCGCGGGCGGCCTCGTAGCGGGCGCTCGTGAGCCGGGAGAGGTAGCCGTTGCCCCGGTGGACCGAGCTGTACGTCAGGGTCGCCTCGTCGACGGCGGCCTTGACCTCGACGAAGGCGCTCGTCGAGGCGCCGTGGTCGAGGTTGACGTACTCGACGACCTCGCCGGAGCGGGTCTCGCAGGTCAGGCCCGCCGAGACGAGGGCGGGGACGGTGCTCGTGGTGCTCGCGATGGTCGACACGTGTGCTCCTTGGTCCTGTGGACCCAGCACTGCGACGGGTCCGCGCTTGCCGAGGTGCGTGCGCACGCCGGCCAGGTCGTCACCCGGAGCACCCCACCGCGGAGGAGGGTTGCCGACCAGCGAGCCGGGGCTTGGCGCTGGTACTCATGACCTAGGCCGGGACACTAGCAGCGCGGGGTCCTGACGTGTCGACCCCGCGGCGAGGATGTCTTGGATCCTGAGACCGGCTCAGGCGCCGGAGAGCAGCGCGATCACGGCGCCGGCCACGAGGTAGGGGCCGAAGGCCAGACGGCTGCCGCGGCCTGCCCGGCGGCTGACGAGCAGCGCCAGCGCGACGACGCCGCCGAGGAGGAAGGCGGCGTAGACCCCGACGAGGACAGCCCCCCACCCGTGCCAGCCGAGCAGCGGGGCGAGGCTGAGCATGAGCTTCGCGTCGCCCATGCCGATGCCGCGCGACCCGAGGACGAGGCTCACGAGGACGAAGGCACCGCCCACGACGAGCATCGCGAGGGTGGCCCGGCGCAAGTCGACCCACTGCCCGCTCGTTGCGGCCGCGACGAGCAGCAGGACGAGCACGCCCGGGACGGCGGGGAGCGTGAGGACGTTGGGCAGGCGGTGGACGTCCGTGTCGACCACGCCGAGCGTCAGCCCGACCGGTGCGAGCAGCATCGCCGCGGCCGCGGCCGCCAGCGGCTCGTGCTGGGAGGCACCGGCCAGGGCGACGACGAGGGAGGGGACGACGGCGACGAGCCAGCCGTGACGGGGGAGCGGACCCCCTTCGTCCGGGCGCCGGTAGCGGCCGTCCGCGAGCCAGCGGTGCGCCCACCACGTGCCGGCGACCGCGACGACGACGGCGACGAGGACGAGGTGCACGACGGCACCCTAACGAGGTCGAGGACGCCCCCTTCGCCCCTCTCCACAGGCGAAAAAGTGCCCCGGTGGTGCGCGTGTGACGCGTGTGAAGGGGGTGACGATCCCCTAGCCTGCGAGCATGGCGACACGTAACGGCACCTCCGCGCGCCCGCGCGGCGGCTCCACCCGAGCCCCCGGGCGACCCGCCCGCACCTCCGCGGCCAAGGGCCCCGGGCGGAGCGGGAGCACCGCGAAGAAGGCACCCGCCCGCGGCAAGAGCAAGGCTGCGGCGAAGGGGGGCGGCCTGCCGCTGCCCCTGCAGGCCGTGCGGTCCACCTGGATGGGGGTCGCCGGCGCCACCGGCGCCGGGGTCCGCAAGGTCGGTCACAGCGCCAGCCAGATCGAGCCGGAGCACCGTCGTGACGGGCTCGGCTTCCTCCTCCTCGCCCTCGCCGTCGTCGTCGCCGCGGTCGAGTGGTGGGGTCTCGGCGGGATGGTCGGCGACGTCGTCCACGCCGTCGCCGCCGGCACCTTCGGCCGGGTCGCCTACGCCCTGCCGATCGTCCTCGTCCTCGCCGCCTGGCGGCTCCTGCGCGGTGTCGTCGACGACGCCGGAGGCGCGCGCCTCGGTCTGGGCCTGGGCATGCTCGCCCTTTCGGTCTGCGGCCTGACCCACATCGCCCACGGCATCCCGCAGCCCCCCGCCGGCGCCGGACCCATGCGCGAGGCGGGCGGCATCGCGGGCTTCCTCGCCTCCGACCCGCTCGTCACGGGGCTGACCGTCTGGCCGGCCGGGATCCTCCTCGTGCTGCTCGGGCTCTTCTCGCTCCTGCTCATCACCGGCATCCCCTTCCACGAGCTGCCGACCCGGGCCGCGTACCTGCGCGCCGCCTTCACCGGGCACGTCCCCGACGCTGCCGACGAGACTCCCGCGGCGAGGGCCGCGGTGAAGGACGCCCGGCGCCGCCGCTTCGAGGACGGCGTCGACGAGCGGGACGGCGACACCGCCTACGACCAGGCCGCCATCATCGCCCCCGCGAAGCCCAGGCGTCGTCGTGGCAAGGACATCGAGGACCAGGCGAGCGACGCCCCTGAGCCGGCCGGTGCAGCCGAGGACACCGCCAAGCCGGCCGGAGGCCCGCGCCCCGGCGAGAAGCGCGCCACCCGGCCCGGAGTGCTCGTCCCCTCGGCCAACGAGAAGGCTGCCCTCCAGGCGCCCCCGACGACGCAGCTGCCGCAACGTGTCGAGCAGCTCGCCCTGGCCGGCGACGTCACCTACACGCTCCCGGACTCGCAGGTCCTCAAGCAGGGCTCACCGCACAAGGAGCGCTCGGCGGCCAACGACGCGGTCGTGGAGTCGCTGACCACGGTCCTCGACGAGTTCGGCATCGACGCGCACGTCACCGGCTTCCACCGTGGGCCGACCGTCACCCGCTACGTCGTCGAGCTCGGCCCCGGCGTCAAGGTCGAGCGCGTCACCGCGCTGTCCAAGAACATCGCGTACGCCGTCGCCTCGGCCGACGTCCGCATCCTCAGCCCCATCCCGGGCAAGTCCGCCATCGGCATCGAGATCCCGAACGCCGACAAGGAGATGGTCTGCCTCGGCGACGTGCTCCGCAGCGACGTCGCGCGCAACAACGAGCACCCGATGGTCATGGGTGTCGGCAAGGACGTCGAGGGCGGCTACGTCATCGCCAACCTCGCGAAGATGCCGCACATCCTCGTCGCCGGTGCGACGGGCTCCGGCAAGTCGAGCTTCGTCAACTCGATGATCACCTCGATCCTCATGCGCTCCACGCCCGACGAGGTGCGCATGGTGCTCGTCGACCCCAAGCGCGTGGAGCTGACCGCCTACGAGGGCATCCCGCACCTCATCACGCCGATCATCACCAACGCCAAGAAGGCGGCCGAGGCGCTCCAGTGGGTCGTGCGCGAGATGGACATGCGCTACGACGACCTCGCGGCCTTCGGCTACAAGCACGTCGACGACTTCAACAAGGCGGTCAAGGCGGGCAAGGTCCAGCCGCTCCCGGGCAGCGAGCGGTCCATCCAGCCCTACCCGTACCTCCTCGTCATCGTCGACGAGCTCGCCGACCTCATGATGGTCGCCCCCCGCGACGTCGAGGACTCGATCGTCCGGATCACCCAGCTCGCCCGCGCGGCCGGCATCCACCTCGTCCTCGCGACCCAGCGCCCGTCCGTCGACGTCGTCACCGGCCTCATCAAGGCCAACGTGCCGAGCCGCATGGCCTTCGCGACGTCCTCGCTCGCCGACAGCCGCGTCGTCCTCGACCAGCCCGGCGCCGAGAAGCTCCTCGGCCAGGGTGACGCGCTCTTCCTGCCCATGGGCAAGAACAAGCCGATGCGTGTCCAGGGCGCCTGGGTCACGGAGTCCGAGATCCACGAGGTCGTCGCCCACGTCACCGGTCAGCTCAAGCCGACCTACCGCGAGGACGTCGTCGTCGAGGCGCCCAAGAAGCAGATCGACGACGACATCGGCGACGACCTCGACGTGCTGCTCCAGGCGGCCGAGCTCGTCGTCACGACGCAGTTCGGGTCGACCTCCATGCTCCAGCGCAAGCTGCGGGTCGGCTTCGCCAAGGCCGGCCGGCTCATGGACCTCCTCGAGTCCCGCGGCGTCGTCGGCCCCTCCGAGGGCTCCAAGGCGCGCGACGTGCTCGTCAAGCCCGACGACCTGCCGACCACCCTCGCGCTCATGCGGGGCGAGGACGTCCCCGAGGCCTCGGACGACACCACGGGTGCGGACGGCGCCACCGACGGCCTCGAGGAGTACGAGGGCGACGCCCCCTTCGCGCACGACGACACGGCCGTCATCACCCAGGGTGGCGGCGAAGGGGGAGCCGGCGGCACCCCTTCGTCCGACCGCTACGCGGAGGACCCGATCGGCACCGACATCCCGGTGGACGACGACGAGGACGAGGACGCCTGGTCACTCACCGGCCGGTGAGGGTACGGGCTCCTCGAGGGCCCCGGCCTCCTCGAGCTCGGCGCGGATGTCCGAGACGAGCTGCTCGACCGCGACGCTGCCGCTGACCGGCCCGCCGGCGAGCTGGCCGTCCATGCCGAGGAGCACGGCACCCGGGTTCCCCACGCCGAAGGTCCGGGCGACGGCTCCGTTCGGGTCGTGCAGCGTGATGCCCTCGAGATCGGGTGCGTGCGTGACCGCCAGGTCCACAGGCATCGAGACGACAGCCCGGACCGTCACCGGGGGCAGCGCCTCGTCCCACGCCTTGATCTGGGGGATGACCTGCATGCACGCGCCGCAGCCCGGCGAGACGAAGACGAGCAGGTAGGCAGACTGGCGGCTCAGCTCGTGCAAGGGCATCGGGGATCCGTCCGGGCCCTCGAGCAGTCCGTACGGGATGGGCTGACGGAGGTAGTCCTCGAGCTCGTCCTGGGGCGAAGGGGGAACAGCCGGGGCCGCGGCGGCGTGGGTGTCCTGCGTGCCACCGAAGGTGACCACGACGATCGCCACCGTGAGGGCGAGCAGCGCCAGCCAGGCCCAGGTGGTCGCCTCGGCGTCGGCGAGCCGCGCGAGCACCGACCGCTCGGCCGTCGCCGACCACACGACGAGCAGCGACAGCCCGACGAGCAGCCCGTTGCGTGCTGCGGTCCGCTGCGTCACCTCGCCCAGCCCGAGGCGCCCGAAGCAGCCGCAGGTGATCGGGTAGCCGAAGCCGAGCGCCCGGACGATGATCCCCAGGTACACGACCATCAGGGCGACCGCAGCGACCGCCACCGCGAGGGACCAAGGCCGAGGCAGGACGAGGAGCAGGACCGCGAGGACGATCTCGGCCCACGGGAAGACCCGGCGGACCGCCGGTCCGCTGATCACCGCGGGCAGCCGGAGCTGGGCGAAGGCGCTGGCCACCTCCGCGGGGGCACGGAGCTTGGCGACGCCGCTGATGATCAGCAGGGTGGCCAGCAGGATCGGCGGGAGCAGGAGAGGTCCATCGAGCACGGATCCAGGGTAGGCGCTCTACGCTGACGCCCATGTCCGATGCCTGGTATGCGCCCAAGCCCCCTCTGTCCGGGCGGGACTACTGGTTCGCGGTGCTGCGCAAGCAGCCGTCGGCGATCCTCCTCGGGATGCAGGTCTTCGCCATCGTGTTGCTGCCCTGGCTCGAGGGACAGCTGTGGGGGCGGCTCGTCTTCGTCGTCATCTCCTTCTTCGCGGTGACGGTCGCTGCCTTCGTCACCCGGACGACGAGGGCACTCACCTGGCTCGCGCTGCTCATCGGTGTGCCTGCCGTCGTGCTCGAGGCGTGGAGCGTGCTCGAGCCGGAGCACCAGGTCATCGGGGTCATCGCGCACCTCGGGCTGTCGATCTTCTACCTCTACGTGGCGTTCGGGCTCGTGACGTACGTGTTCTCCGACAACTGGGTGACGAGCGACGAGCTCTTCGCCGTCGGGGCGGCCTTCACCGTCCTCCTGTTCGGCTTCGCCTATCTCTACCTCGCGATGCAGTTCGCTTGGCCCGGCTCGTTCACCGGGCACAGCGAAGGGGACCGCCGCAGCTTCCTCGAGCTCCTCTTCTTCTCGGCCGCCAACCTCACGAGCGTCGGGCTCTCCGACGTCGGGGCGGTGCGGCCGCACGCCCGGGCGGCGACGATCATCGAGCAGCTCACGGGCGTCATGTACGTCGCCATGGTCATCTCCCGCCTTGTCGCTCTCACCGTGGCCAAGGCCCGCCGCTGATTCCCCGCGTCCGGAGGCGCCTAGAGTGGAGGGCATGTCGGCCCCTGCTCGTAGCGTCGCTCTCGTCACCCTCGGGTGCACCCGCAACGAGGTCGACTCCGAGGAGCTCGCCGGCCGGCTCGCAGCCGAGGGCTGGACCCTCGTCGACGACGCGGCCGACGCCGACGTCGCGGTGGTCAACACGTGCGGCTTCATCGAGCAGGCCAAGAAGGACTCGATCGACGCGATCCTCGAGGCCAACGACCTGCGCGAGGAGGGCCGCACGCAGGCCGTCGTCGCGGTCGGCTGCCTCGCCGAGCGCTACGGCAAGGACCTCGCGGCCGAGCTGCCCGAGGCCGATGCCGTGCTCGGCTTCGACTCCTACCGGGACATGTCGGCGCACCTGCGGGCCGTGCTCGACGGCCAGCCGCCCGAGGCGCACGTCCCCGGTGACCGGCGCACGCTCCTGCCGCTCGCGCCGCTCCAGCGCGCCGAAGCCGCCGCCGACGTCGCCCTGCCGGGGCACGGTGCGACCGAGGAGGGGCGTGACCTGCCGCGGGCGCGCCTGGACGACCGACCCTGGGCGCCGCTGAAGATCGCCTCCGGCTGCGACCGTCGCTGCGCCTTCTGCGCGATCCCGACCTTCCGCGGCTCCTTCGTCTCGCGGCGGCCCACCGACGTCATCGCCGAGGCCCGCTGGCTCGCAGAGCAGGGCGTCAAGGAGCTCTTCCTCGTCTCGGAGAACTCGACGTCCTACGGCAAGGACCTCGGCGAGCTCGACCTCCTCCAGGCCTTGCTCCCGCAGCTGGCCGACATCGAGGGCATCGAGCGGGTCCGCGTCTCCTACCTCCAGCCGGCGGAGATCCGCCCGGGGCTGCTCGAGGCGATGGCGAGCACGCCCAAGGTCACGCCCTGGTACGACATCTCCTTCCAGCACTCGAGCCCCGGCCTGCTGCGGCGCATGCGCCGCTTCGGGTCCACGGACGCCTTCCTCGGGCTCATCGCGGGCGTGCGCGCGCGGCAGCCGGAGGCCGGCATCCGCAGCAACGTCATCGTCGGCTTCCCCGGCGAGACCGAGGACGACGTGGCCGAGCTCGAGCGCTTCCTCACCGAGGCGCGCCTCGACGTCGTGGGCGTCTTCGGCTACAGCGACGAGGACGGCACCGAGGGCGAGGGCCTGGCCGACAAGGTCGACCCGGACGTCATCGAGGAGCGGGTCGAGCGCATCCGTGCCCTCGTCGACGAGCTGGCGGCCCAACGGGCCGAGGACCGGGTGGGTCAGCGGGTCCGCGTGCTCGTCGAGGAGATCGAGGACGGCGAAGGGGGAGACCTCCTCGTCGTCGGCCGCGCCGACCACCAGGGACCGGACGTCGACGGCGAGACGACCCTCGTCGGGGACCTCGACGGGATCGCCGTGGGTGATGCGCTCGACGCGGTCGTCGAGTCGACCGAGGGCATCGACCTCGTCGCGAGGGTGCTCCGATGAGCGAGCAGCCCGTGGTCGAGCAGATCCCGCAGCCCGAACCCAGCCCGTGGAACCTGCCCAACGCGCTGACCGTCCTGAGGATCCTCCTCGTCCCCGTCTTCGTGTGGTTCCTGCTCCAGGACGGGGGTGAGGACGCGACCTCACGCTGGTGGGCCCTCGGGATCTTCACGATCGCGATCGTCACCGACCGGATCGACGGGGATCTCGCGCGCTCGCGCGGGATCGTCACGACCTTCGGCAAGGTCGCCGACCCGATCGCGGACAAGGCACTGACCGGCGCGGGCTTCATCGCGCTGTCGATCATCGACGTCGTCCCGTGGTGGATCACGGTGCTCGTCCTGGCCCGCGAGCTGGGGATCACCCTCATGCGCTTCTTCGTCATCCGGCACGGCGTGATGCCGGCGAGCCGTGGCGGCAAGGTCAAGACCTTCCTCCAGGCGCAGGCCCTGATGATCCTCATGGCGCCGCTGTGGACGCTGCCCCTGGCCCGCCTCTGGGAGGTCCTTGGCTGGATAGTCCTCGCCGCGGCCGTCATCGTGACCATCGCGACGGCCGTCGACTACGTCCTCAAGGCGATGACCCTGCGGGAGACGAGCGACCGGGCCGAGATGAAGCGGGCCCGCAAGGCGCAGGGCTGACCCTCGTGACCGCGGTCGAGGATGGACCCGACCAGGCGGCGGTGCGCCTCGTCGAGGTCCTCCGTGCCGGCGGCCTGACCCTGGGCTGCGCCGAGTCGCTCACCGGTGGCCTGCTCACGGCCGCGGTCGTCGGCGTGCCAGGAGCCTCGGACGTGCTGCGTGGGGGCGTCGTCGCCTACGCGCCCGAGGTCAAGACCCACGTGCTCGGCGTCGACGACTCGCTCATCGCTCGCGTCGGGACGGTGGACGCCGACGTCGCGGTCGCGATGGCACGCGGGGCGCTGCACGTCCTGGGCTGCGACCTCGCCGTCGCCACGACCGGGGTCGCCGGGCCGGGGCCGAGCGAGGGCCACCCCGCCGGCACCGTCTACGTCGCCTGCGTGATGCGCTCGACGAGCGAGGTCCGGGGGCTCCTCATCGACGGCGACCGGGCCGAGGTCCGGGAGTCGACGGTCCGCACGGCGCTCGAGATGGCCGCCTCGGTGGCGTCGTCGGACCATCGGGGTACGGTGGAGGCCTCGTCATCACCGGACGCCGTCGAGGGAGAGGAGGGCACGCCATGACCCTGCTGCGTGAAGAGCTGGGCGAGGTCCTGCGCGAGGCCCGGACCTCCCAGGGACGCACCCTGCGCCAGGTCTCCTCAGCCGCCTCGATCTCCCTCGGCTATCTCTCCGAGATCGAGCGCGGGGAGAAGGAGGCGAGCTCCGAGCTGCTCGCCTCCGTGTGCGGTGCTCTCGGGGTGCCGCTGTCCGGCGTCCTCGCCGAGGTCTCCGGCCGCCTGGCCGTCGCCGAGAGCGCGAGCGCCCCGGTCGTCCTGCCGGTCGTGACCGACCGGGTCTCCGCCTCCGCCGCCTGAGCCCCTGTCGGTTCGAGGTATCTGCGACCGTCCCGCCGGTCGCCGTTACCTCGACCGGCTGCTCCCTCGACCGCGGGCGGGGCGGCGGGCGCCGAGCGGGGCCTGGGGGCGTCCGTCGTCCGTCGGCGCGAGTCCTCCCTGGCACGTGGGGCAGGAGAAGATCGTGCGCTCCTGGCCCGCTGGCCCCGCCATCGCGACCCGCACCGTCTCGCCGCAGCGTCGGCACGGCCGCCCCGAGCGGGCGTGGACGTAGGCCGTCTCGCCGTGCCGGTAGACGCCGGTGCTCGACTGGACGGCGTGGCCTGTCGCACGGCGCATGAGCAGGTGGCACCGGCGCACCAAGCGGGCCAGGACCTGCGGTCCCAGCTCGTCCGTCCGTGCCCACGGGTGCACCCGCTCGACGAAGAGGGCCTCGCTCGCCCAGAACGTCCCGATCCCTGCGACGAGCCGCTGGTCGAGCAGGCTCTCCGCGACCGGACGACCCGACGCGCGCAACGCCTGGACGACGCTCTCGACGTCGAGGGCCTCGTCGAGGATGTCCGGTCCGAGATGCCCGGTCAGCGCGCCCTCGTCGCTCGTCCGGACGAGGTCGAGCATGCCGAGCCGCAGGCCGAAGGCAGCCCACGCCCCGGCGGCAAGGGCAGCCCGGGTCTGCCGGCTCGCGAGGTAGCGGCGCTCCTCGGGACCCGCGACCCGCTCGACGCGCCACTGGCCCTCCATGCGCAGGTGCGAGTGGATCGTCCAGCCGCCCTCGACGCGGTGCAGGAGGTGCTTGCCGCGGCTGACCACCTCGAGCGTCGTGGCACCGATCAGCCCACCGCCGTCGAGCTCGCCCCACCGCAGCTCCACCCGGCTCAGCGGCGTCCCCGCGAGCGCCGCGTGCAGGCGGCTCGCGCTCCGGTGGACGGTGTCTCCCTCAGGCACGGGTCGTCCTGCGCAGGCGCAGACCACGGGGGGTGGCGTGGAACCCGGCCGTCTCCAGCGCCGCCGCGAGGGGGTGGTCGCTGCCGAGCAGCTGCTGCCCGTCGGCCCGCTCGACGGTGAGCCGTCCGAGCGCCCCTCTCGCCACCGCGTCGGCGAGGCCCGCGGCGGCGCGCGCGAGCACGTCCGGGTTCTCCGACCACGAGAGGAGCGTCCGTCCACCCCGCTCGACGTAGAGCACGAGCCGACCGTCGACGAGGACGACGAGCGCGCCGGCCTTGCGGCCCGGCTGGTGCTTGCCCTCGCGCTCCGACGGCGGCCAGGGGAGGGCGGCGCCGTACGGGTTCGCCGGGTCGGTCGCCGCGAGGACCCAGGTCTGGCCCTCGCCGCTGGCCGAGCGGACCTGATCGACCGCACCCGGGACGGCGAACTGCGAGGCCCCGAGCGACTCGACGAAGTAGCCGCGCCGCACCTGACCGGCCTCCTCCGCCGCGGAGAGCACGCGGTGGATGGCGGCGAAGCCACCGGGCACCGCCTCCGCCGCGACGGCCCCACGGGTGAGCACCCCGTGCCGGTCGATGAGCCCTTCCGCGAAGGCGTGGGTCCGCACGGTCGCGTCGGTCTCGGCCTCGGGGAGCAGTGACCACCGCCCGGCCACCCGGGGTGGGCCGGTGCGGCTCGGCAGCGCCGCCCGTCCCAGGCTCGGCCGCCCTCGGTACCGAGCGCGGGGGGCCTGGCGTCGCTGGGTCCGGTGCGCCGCTCGCCCGCCGGCGAGCAGCCCGCGGACCGGGACGGCGGTGTCACCGGTGACGAGCCCGCGCCACGCGAGCTCCCACAGCAGGTCGGCGAGCCCCTCGTCGTCGGTGGACCCGACCTGGTCGCTCAGCTGACGGAAGAGATAGGAGCCCCCGCCGGTCAGGGCCTCGAGGACTGTCTCGTGCTCCTCGGTGAGGCCCTCACGGTCGGCCGCAGGCAGCGTCAGCGGTGCGCTGTCCGCGAGGTGCAGCGACACCCAGCCGTCGTCGCCCGGGAGCGACCCGTGGCCGGCCCAGAGCACCTCGCCCGTCGAGATGAGCCCGTCGAGCATCGCGGGCGTGTAGTCGCGGACGCGCGCGGGCAGGACGAGCGACTCGAGGGCGGACGCGGGCAGCCGGACCCCGCCCAGCTGCTCGACGACCCGGACGAGGCCGTCCTCACCGCGCATCGTGCCGCCGACGCCCTGCCACCCGGGCAGGAAGGTCCCCAGCTGCTCCGGCGCGACCGGCTCGACGTCGTGGCGCAGCGCGGCGAGCGAGCGTCGCCGCAGCATCCGGAGGACCTCGGCGTCGGAGAAGTCCGCCCCGGTGCCACTGCCGAGCTCAGCCGGGCGCAGGTCGCCCTCGACGACCCGACCGGACTGCACGAGCCGGCGCAGTCCGTCGCGGGCGACGGCGGTGCCGACGCCCCACCACTGCGCCGCGTCCGAGGCGGCGAAGGGGGTGTGCGTCCGGGCGTAGCGGGCGAGGAGGTCACCGAGCGGGTCGGCGACCGGCTCGAGGAAGACCTGAGGGACGCCGACGGGCAGCGAGACGCCGAGGGCGTCGCGCAGGCGGGCGGCGTCCTCGACGACGGCCCACCGGTCGGTGCCGGCGACGCGGACCGGGATGACCTGACGTGACTCCTGGAGGGTCGCGAGCGCCGCCGCCACACCCCCTTCGTCCATGGTCGAGCGCACCACGATGTCGTCGACGCCGAGCGGCCCGAGGACCCGGAGCAGGTCGGCGACGTCCTCGGCGTCACGGGCCTGGCGACCCTCGGCGAGCCGCTGCAGCTCGGCCTCGGTACGGCGCACCTGCTCGACGTCGAGCAGGTCGGACAGGGCGATCTGCTCGCCACGGCCGAGGAGGTCGGCGAGCAGCGCGGGGTCGAGCGTCAGGGCGGCGGCCCGACGCTCGGCGAGCGGGGAGTCGCCCTCGTAGAGGAACTGGGCGACGTAGCCGAACATCAGCGACGCGGCGAAGGGGGAGGGCCGTGGGCTCTCGACGGCGACGAGGGTCACCTCGCGGCGCTCGATGCCCTCCATGAGCCGGACGAGACCGGGCACGTCGTAGACGTCCTGGAGGACCTCGCGGACGGCCTCGAGGACGATCGGGAAGCTCGGGTACTGGCTGGCCACCTCGAGCAGGGCGGCGGACCGCTGCCGTTGCTGCCACAACGGCTGACGGCGGTCGGGACGGCGGCGCGGCAGCAGCAGGGCCCGCGCTGCGCACTCGCGGAAGCGGGAGGCGAAGAGGGCCGACCCGCCGACCTGCTCGGTGACGAGCGGCATGACCTCGGCGGGCTCGATGCGGACGAGGTCGAGGAGCTCCGCCTCGATCGCCGCGCCGTCGTCGAACTCGAGGTCGGGCAGTCGCAGCACGATCCCGTCGTCGCCGTGCATCGCCTGCACGTCGACCCCGAAGCGCTCGCGCATCCGGGCGGAGATCGCCAGCGCCCACGGCGCGTGCACCTGCCCGCCGAAGGGGGAGAGGACCGCGACGCGCCAGTCGCCGATCTCGTCGCGGAAGCGCTCGACGACGATCGTCCGGTCATCGGGCAGGTGGCGGGTCGCCTCGCGCTGCTCGGCGAGGTAGCCGAGGAGGTTGTCGGCCGCCCACTCGTCGAGCCCGGCAGCGGCGAGCCGCTCGCGGGCGGGGCCGGGAGCGAGCGCGCCGAGCTCGCGCACGGTCGCGCCGAGGGCAGCCCCGAGCTCGGCCGGCCGGCCCTGCTGGTCGCCGTGCCAGAACGGCAGCCGGCCGGGCTGCCCGGGCGCGGGGGAGACGAGCACCCGGTCGTGGGTGATGTCCTCGACCCGCCAGGTCGACGTGCCGAGGGTGAAGACGTCGCCGACGCGGGACTCGTAGACCATCTCCTCGTCGAGCTCGCCGACGCGACGGCCGGGTCCCTCGCCGGTCGCGAGGAAGACGCCGAAGAGCCCGCGGTCGGGGATCGTCCCGCCGCTCGTCACGGCGAGCCGTTGGGCCCCGCGCCGGCCCGAGAGGGTCCCGGCGATCCGGTCCCAGACGATCCGCGGCCTCAGCTCGGCGAAGTCGTCGGAGGGGTACGCGCCGGCGAGCATGTCGAGCGTGGCGTGGAGCACCGGGTCGGGGATCGAGGCGAAGGGGGCGGCCCGCCGGACGAGCGTCGCCAGGTCGGTGACGGTCCAGTCGTCGAGGGCGCACATCGCGACGACCTGCTGGGCGAGGACGTCGAGCGGGTTGGCGGGGACAGCGATGGACTCGATGGCGCCCTGGCGCATGCGCTCGACGACGACGGTGGCCTGGACGAGGTCGCCGCGGAACTTTGGCATGACGACGCCGTGGCTCACCGCCCCGACCTGGTGGCCGGCGCGACCGACGCGCTGCAGCCCGGAGGCGACCGAGGGCGGCGACTCGATCTGGACGACGAGGTCGATCGCGCCCATGTCGATGCCGAGCTCGAGGCTGCTCGTCGCGACGACGCAGGGCAGCCGTCCCGCCTTGAGCGCCTCCTCGATCTCGTCGCGCTGCTCCTTGCTCACGGAGCCGTGGTGGGCGCGGGCGAGCACCGTGTCTGCGTCCTCGACGCGCTCGAGGTAGATCTCGTTGAGCCGCGTCGTGAGTCGCTCGGCCAGGCGACGCGAGTTGACGAAGACGAGCGTGCTGCGCCGCTCGAGCACGAGGTCGACGACCCGATCCTCGACGTGCGGCCAGACCGAGGTGCGGGCCACCTCGCCGGCTGCCGCGCCGGACAGGTCCTCGGTGGGCTGACCGAGGTCGCCGAGGTCGGGGACGGGGACGACGACGTCGAGCTCCCACTCCTTCGTCGACGGAGGCTGGACCACCGCGACCGGTCGACCGCCCGCGAGGTAGCGGGAGACCTCGTCGACCGGGCTGACGGTCGCCGAGAGCCCGATCCGCTGCGCCGGCTGCGGGAGCAGGGCATCGAGCCGCTCGAGCGAGAGGGCGAGGTGGGCGCCGCGCTTGGTGCCCGCGAGGGCGTGGATCTCGTCCACCACGACCGTCTCGACCCCGACGAGGGCCTCGCGGGCCTGCGAGGTGAGCATGAGGAAGAGCGACTCGGGCGTGGTGATGAGGATGTCGGTGGGCGTGCGGGCGAAGGCCCTCCGCTCGTTGGCGGGGGTGTCGCCGGAGCGCACCGAGACGCTGACCTCCGGAGCCTCCTGCCCGAGACGGCGTGCGGCGTGCCCGATGCCGACGAGCGGGGCGCGCAGATTGCGCTCGACGTCGACGGCCAGCGCCTTGAGCGGCGAGATGTAGAGGACCCGGCAGCGGGCGAGCCGCTCCTGGGGCGGTGGTGTGGAGGCGAGCCGGTCGAGGGCCCACAAGAAGGCGGAGAGCGTCTTGCCCGAGCCGGTCGGCGCGACGACGAGGGCGTGGCTGCCCCCGCTGATCGCCGACCAGGCCCCCTGCTGGGCCTGGGTGGGCGCCGCGAAGCTGCTCCGGAACCACGCGCGGGTGGCCGGGGAGAAGCGCTCGAGGATGTCGTCGGTGCTCATGCCGGGGTCAGCGTCTCACCTCGGGCCGACAACGCGGGCCGGCAGGCCCCGACAGGCCACGACGACCCGCACGAGCCAAGGCTCCTGCTCAGACCGCGGGCTGCTGCTGGGTGATGCAGTGGATCCCGCCGCCGCGCGTGTAGAGCGGGCGCGCGTCGACCCCGACGATCGCGCGCCCGGGGTAGGCGCTGCGCAGCACGGCGAGCGCCTCCTCGTCGCGTGGGTCGTCGAAGGTGCAGGCCACGACCCCGCCGTTGCACACGAGGTGGTTGATGTAGCTCCAGTCCACCGGTCCCTCGTCGTCGGTGAGGGTCGCCGGCGCGGGCACGCGCACGACGTGCAGCGGATCCCCCTTCGCGTCCGTGGCGGACCGGAGGACGGCCTCGGCCTCCTGGCTCACCTCGTGATCGGGGTGCGCCGGGTCGTCCTGCCAGTGGAGGAGGACGACGCCCGGCTCGCTGAAGCAGGCGACGATGTCGACGTGGCCGCGGGTGCCGAAGTCGTCGTAGTCGCGTGTCAGGCCACGGGGCAGCCAGATGGCGTGCGTCGCCCCGATGGTCCGGGCCAGCTCGGCCTCGACGGCGGCCTTGGTCAGCCGGGGGTTGCGACCCGGGTCGAGCTGCACGGTCTCGGTGAGCAGGACGGTGCCCTGCCCGTCGACGTGGATGCCGCCGCCCTCGTTGACGAGCGACGACGGGAGGTGGACGGCACCGGCGACGTCGCTCACGAGCTCGGCGACGGCTGCGTCGGCCTCCCAGCTGGCCCACTCCTGGGCGCCCCAGCCGTTGAAGACCCAGTCGACTCCGCCGAGCCGGCCGTCGGCGGTGACGAAGCTCGGTCCGATGTCGCGCATCCAGGCGTCGTCGAGCGCCGCCACGACGACGTCGATGTCGAAGGGCGAGTCCGTCCCGAGGTGGTGCCGGGCGATGCTCACGTCGGCGCTCGTGACGACCATCGTCACGGGCTCGAAGCGGGCGACGGCACGGGCGACGGCGGCCCAGGTGGACCGTGCCTCGTCGGCCTCGGCCTCGGTCTCGCCGAGCGTGTAGCCGGCGCTGGGCCAGGCCATCCATGTGCGCTCGTGCGGCTCCCACTCGGCGGGCATCCGCCAGCTGGTCACCTCTCGACCTCGGTGCCGTGGGTCACGGCGTGCGGGTCGACCCGGACGTGCTCGGGCCGGACCGGCTCGGTGAGGATGCCGTAGCTGTCCGGTCGGCGCGTCGAGAGGAAGGGGAAGAGCGCCAGCCAGTCCTCGCGCTGGGCGAGATCGAGGTCGGCGACGAGCACCGCCTCCTCGTCGCGCGGGGCCTGGACGAGCACCCGGCCGTACGGGTCGGAGATGAAGCTGCTGCCGTAGAAGTCGTTGACGCCCTCGTCGCCGGTGCGGTTGGGCACGACCATGAAGAGCCCGTTGGCGATGCCGTTGCCGACGATCACCTGCTGCCACAGCGGCTGGGTGTCGAAGTCCGGGTGGTCGGGCTCGGAGCCGATGGCGGTGGGGTAGCAGAGCACCTGCGCGCCCCCGATGGAGTACGCGCGGGCGACCTCGGGGAACCACTCGTCCCAGCACGTCGGCAGCCCCAGACGAAGGGGGACCGAGGTCGCGACGTCGTGGACCGGGTAGGCGTCCTCGGCGGGGCCGGCGCGGAAGTAGCGGTCCTCGTGGTAGCCCGCGGTGACAGGGATGTGGGTCTTGCGGGTGCGGGCGACGACCTCGCCGTCGGGGCTGACGACGACGGCGGTGTTGTAGCCGAGGCCGTCGGGCGGGGTGCTGGGGTCGGCCCCGTCGGGGCGCTCGGCGCGCTCGTAGAGCGAGGCGTGGACGAAGACCCCGTGCCGGGTCGCGGCGGCGCGCGCGAGGGAGACGGTCGGGCCGTCCTCGAGCGACTCTGCGCCCGGCCCGGGAGGCTCGGTGGGCAGCACGTCGGCGGGGTAGCGCAGCACGGTGATCTCGGGGAGGAAGACGATCTCGGCCCCGGCCTGCGCGGCCTGGCCGACCGCCTCGTCGAGCACGCGAGCCAGCTCGTCGGCGTCCTCACGCCACCGGTGCTGGACGAGCGCGACACGCAGCGGCGCGGCCGCGGGAGGCCCGTCGGGGGCGGGGACGCGGGCGAGGCTGGGCGGGGTGCCGTCGGCTGTGATGAGGCGCACACGCGCACTCTAGCCAGGGACGCCGACAGCACGGCCACGTCCGCACGTCCGCACGTCCGCACGTCCGCACGTCCGCACGTCCGCACGTCCGTAGACTGCGCCGGATGCGGATGAGTCAGTTCTGGGCCCTCATGGAGGGCGAGTTCGGTGCGGGGTACGCCCACACCCTCGCCCGGCACCAGGTGCTCGGCGCTCTCGGTGACCGGACCGCGCAGGAGGCGCTCGTCGCCGGGCAGCGACCCCGCGACGTGTGGGACGCGGTGTGCGACGCCATGGACGTGCCCTCCGACCGGCGCCTCGGCCGGGACGTCCAGATGGACGTCCCCCGCCACGTCCTCGACTCGATCCCGGACTGAGGCGCTACCGCCGCGTGCGGTCCGGCTCGACCCGCAGCGTCATGAGCGTCGTCGCGAGCATGTCGTAGTGCCCGACGAGCAGCAGCAGCTCGATCGCCTCCCGCTCGCTCGTCACCGCCCGCAGGGCCGCCCACTGCACGTCGTCGAGGTCCTTCGTCGCGACGAGGGCGCGGGCGGCCTCCTGGAGCGCGAGCTCGCGCGGGCTGAAGCTGCTCACCCCGGGGCCGCCGAGGAGCGCCTCGATCTCGTCGGTCGTCAGCCCGGCTCGGCCGCCGAGGAGGCGGTGGTGCTCCTCCTCGTAGGTGCACCGGCGGGCGTGGGCGACGGTGAGGATGACGATCTCGGACTCGCGACGGGCGAGCGACCCGAAGGGCATGAGCCGAGCGGCGAAGTGCAGCCAGCCGGTGAAGAGCCCCTTCGTCCGGCCGAGGGTCGTGAAGATCGCCGGCGGCTCGGTCCCGGTGACCCGGCCGGCCGCGCGGGCGAACCCCCACCGCAGCGGCCCGAGCTCGCGGACACTGCCAGGACCGATGCGGGCGGTCACGGCTGCTCCAGGTGGCGGGCGTCGTCGGGCTGGCGCGTCGTGTACTCGACGACCTCGCGACGGGCGATCTCGAGGGACTCGACGAGATGCGGCAGCGGCTTGAGCTCGATGACCCGCTGGGCGATCGCGCGGGCGGGGACGATCGGCGGCACCCAGAAGGGCGCGGCGATCCGGCGGCTGCGGCGGGCGATGCCACGCTCGAGCGCCTTCATCGCGCAGGACACCGGCGCGACCCCGCTCACCGTGCCGCCCCCGGTGAGGCGCGTGCCGGCCTCGGTGGCGAAGCCGCGGCTCGTCATGTCGGTGTCGAGCTCGGAGTAGTACGCGACGCCGACCTTGGCGCCTGACGGCCTGACCTCCTGGCGGAAGGTGTTGCCGATCGCCTCGACCGCGGCCTTGCTCGCCGAGTAGGCACCGAGCAGCGGCAGCTGGACGGCGGCGGCGAGCGAGGCGGTCGCGAGGGCGTACCCGCGGGGGTGGCTGATGTGCGGTCCCGCGGCGCGCAGGGTGTAGAAGACGCCGAGGGTGTTCACGGCGAGGTGGGCCTCCATGACGCCGGGCTGGCCGCCGATGATCGGGAGCTGCTTGGCGATGCCGGCGTTGGCGACGACGACGTCGAGCCCGCCGAGCTCCTCGACGAGCTCGGCGACCGCACGGTCGACGGCATCGGGGTCGGAGACGTCGCACTCGCGCCACGGGGCGTCGTTGCGGCTCGCGACCTCGCGGAGCAGGTCCGGCTCCAGGCCGGCGACGGCGACCCGCGCCCCGTGCGCGGTGAGCAGGTCGGCCAGGCCGGCGCCGATGCCACGAGCCGCCCCGGTGATGAGCACCCGGCGGTCCCGCAGCGCGGGGGTGTGCCGGGGGTTGGGGGCGTACGGGGCCGGGTGCTTCGTCGCGTGTGCCATTACCCGACGGTAACGACGAAGGGGTGCCGCCGCACCCCGTCGTCGGGGCGGGTCAGGCGACCGGCTCGATGAAGTAGCTGTCGTCCATGGCCGGGTGGGGCTGGACGGGCACGACCTGCAGGCGCACCCGCTCCTCCTCCCAGCGGCGCTGCTCCACGGCCTCCCGGGCGTCGTTGACGAGGTTGCACTGCTCCTGGTTGAGGTAGAACTCGAGCAGCTCGCAGGTGCGGTCGAGGCGGGCGAACTTCTCGTAGGAGTCGCCGTCCTCCGCCGAGGCGACGAGCCGGTCGACGGCGCGCTGGACCGTCGTGCGGCGGACCCGGCGCATGAGCTTGGGCAGGAGGTCGATCTTGCCGTCCTCGCTGACGATGATGACCATCGAGCCCTTGCCGTTGCCGGCGAGGTAGCGGATCGCGGAGTTGTAGCGGGCGCCGCGCGAGGAGTCGCCGGTGCCGGTGGCCTCGCCGTCGAGGATGACCCCGACCGCGTGGGTCAGCCCGTCGGGGGAGACGAGGACGGCGCCGTCGATGTTCGTCAGGGTCGTGAAGGCACGCGGCCCCAGGCGGGTCGGGCTGATCGTGTGCGCCTGGGGGAGCAGCCGCTGCCCCTCGGCCTCGGCGTCCGGGTGGACGACGAGCATCGTCCCGTGCATCTGGCGGGTGCACGCCTCGGCCATGCCCCAGATCGCCTGCGCGTCATCGGCGGAGGCCCTCGGGAAGACCCGCTTGAGGGTGTCGATGAAGGTGTCCGGGTCCATGAGGTCGCGCGGCATCCCGGGCTGCCCGTTGTCGACCCGGAGGAAGGGGATGCCGGCGTGCCAGAGCTCCCACGAGCCGTTGCCGACGATCCGGGCGACGAAGACGTCCTCGTCGGCGCGACGGTAGGCATCGTCGTCGACCTGCCCGAGCCCGTAGACCTCGCGGCCGTCGCAGAGCAGCGCCAGGCCACGGCCGGCCATCTCGAGGACCTTGCGGAAGGACCGGGGGACGGTGATCGGAACTGGGTGGTCGAAGGAGATCTCCTCCTGGACGGCCGGGTGGCCGCGGCGGGCCAGGACGATGCAGCCGAGCCCCGCCCGCCCCTCGTAGGTCTGGGCCGAGACCGCGTCGAAGGCGTCCCGGCAGCCGTGGGCGAAGTCCTGCCCCGTCCGGGAGACGGCACCGTTGACGAAGGTGTCCGCGGCCGAGCGGAGGATGGCGCCCGCGTCGACGCCCATGAGGGTCGTCGGCTCGGTGCGGTCGAGCTCGCGGGAGGCGGCCCGCAGCACGTCGTGGACGACGGCCTCCTGGAAGGAGGTGTCGACGGGGTGACCGTCGACGTTGCTCGAGGTCAGGCTCGGGAGCTCCTCCCAGGAGTCCTCGGTGACGGCGAGGACGGGGAAGACCCGGTAGTCGCCGACGACGCAGCTCAGGCCGACGACGACGGCGCGGTCGTCGAACTTCGCGGCGTGGTGGAGGGCGTCGGCGACCACCTGACGACGGCAGCCCTCGAGCAGCGCGGCGTGGTGGAAGGCCCGCTGCTCCTCCGAGGCGTCCTCGGGCAGGTCCTGCTTCTTCAGCTGGCGCTCGTAGAGCCGGTCGGCCTCGTCGAGGAGGTCTCCGAGGTCCTCGACGGCGAAGGACGCCCGGGGCGGCTCGACGAGGACCGGGAGGCCCGGGTCGCGCTCGGGCAGCCCGACGAGGAAGCCGCGGGGGTCGAGCCCGACCCCGGCCCGGTCGAGGGCGTCGTCGGCGATCCGCTCCATCGACCACCGGAGCTCGCGCTGGCCCTCCCACATCTTCCCCACGCCGTGCGATCCTGCCACCTGTGACCAGGCACGATGCAGCCGACCACCTCGACGAGGAGGCATTCACCCCCTTCGTCGAGGGACTCGACTACCCCGTCTACGTCGTGACGACCGCGGCGGAGGGCGAGACCTCGGGCTGCCTCGTCGGCTTCGCCACCCAGAGCAGCATCGACCCGCCCCGCCTGCTCGTGTGCCTCTCCCAGGCTAACCACACCCACGGCGTCGCGCTCGCCGCGACGCATCTCGCGGTGCACCTCGTGCCGGCCGACCGCCACGACCTCGCCGAGCTCTTCGGCAGCGAGACCGGCGACGAGGTCGACAAGCTCTCGCGCGTCGCGTGGACGCCCGGTCCCGGCGGCGTCCCGCTCCTCGACGACTGCCCCCGCCGGTTCGTGGGCGAGATCCTCGCCCGCCACGACCTCGGCGACCACACGGGTCACCTCCTCGCCCCGGTCACCGTCGGGGAGGCGAAGGGGGAGACCCTCGCCTTCGCGGACGTCCAGGACCTCGACCCCGGCCATGACGCCTGAGCGTCGCACGACAAGGAGAGCCATGCCCATCCTGCGCCGCCTGCTGCCCGCCCCTTCACCCTCCGTCGAGGCCGGGGTCGAGTACGCATACCCCGGCGGCGGCACCCCCTTCGTCCGGGCCAACATGGTCTCGAGCGTCGACGGCGCGGCCGTCCTCGAGGGACGCGTCGGTGATCTCACCGGACCGGTGGACTTCGACCTGCTGCTCCTCCTGCGCTCGCTCTCCGACGTCCTCCTCGTCGGTGCCGCGACGGTGCGCGCCGAGGGCTACGGGCCCGTGCGTACCCGCGCCAAGGATCGCGAGCACCGGGGCGACCGGCCGCTCGCGCACCCGCGGCTGGCCGTCGTGAGTCGCAGGGTCGATCTCGACCTCACGTCGAGCGCCTTCACCGAGGCGCCGGAGCGACCGATCGTCGTGACGACGGGGCTGGCCCACGCGGACCGGGTGGCGGCCGCGGAGGAGGTGGCCGACGTCCTCGTCGCCGGCGAGACCGACGTCGACATGGGGGTCGTCGTCGGCCACCTCGCCGGGCTCGGGCTGACCCGGGTGCTCAGCGAAGGGGGACCGCAGATCCTCGGGACGCTCTACGCAGCCGGCCTCGTCGACGAGCTGTGCCTCGCGCTCTCGCCGCGGGTCGCCGGCGGCGGCGAGACGAGCCGGATCACGGCGGGCGCGACCCTGCCGGAGGTCGAGGGGGTGCGCCTGACCGCGGCGTACGAGGCCGAGGACTTCCTGTTCCTCCGGTACCGCCGCGCGGGATAGCGTCACCCCTCGTGACCACGGCCGCCGATCCCGAGATCCTCCGAGCACGCGGGCTGACGAAGACCTTCGGGGACTTCGTCGCGGTCAGGGGCATCGACGTCGACGTGGCGAAGGGGGAGTCCTTCGGCTTCCTCGGGCCCAACGGTGCCGGCAAGTCCTCGACCATGCGGATGGTCGCGGCGACCTCGCCGCGCACCGGTGGCGAGCTGAGCATCTTCGGTCTCGACCCCGACACCGACGGACCGGCGATCCGGGGGCGGCTCGGCAGCTGCCCGCAGCAGGACAATCTCGACGAGGAGCTGACCGTCGAGGAGAACCTCCACGTCTACGGCCGCTTCTTCGGCCTGCCGCGCAGCGTGATCCGCGGGCGCACGGACGAGCTGCTCGACTTCGCCCAGCTCGCGGAGCGGCGCAAGGACCGGGTCGAGCCGCTGTCCGGCGGGATGAAGCGGCGCCTCTCCATCGCGCGCTCGCTGGTCAACAGCCCCGAGCTGCTGCTCCTCGACGAGCCGACGACGGGTCTGGACCCGCAGGCCCGGCACGTGCTGTGGGACCGGCTCTTCCGGCTGAAGCGGCGGGGCGTCACGCTGATCATCACGACGCACTACATGGACGAGGCGGAGCAGCTGTGCGACCGGCTCGTCGTCATGGACCAGGGGCAGATCGCCGCCGAGGGGTCACCGCGCTCGCTCATCGAGCGCTACTCCACGCGCGAGGTGCTCGAGCTGCGACTGCCGCTGGACGGGGACGCCGACCACACCGACGCGGCGGTCCTGTCCTCGCTCGAGGGCGTCGGCGAGCGGGTGGAGGCCCTGCCCGACCGGGTGCTCGTCTACGCCGACCACGGGGACGCGGCGCTGGAGATCGCAACCGACCGTGGGCTGCAGCCGCTCTCGGCGCTCGTGCGCCGATCCACCCTCGAGGACGTCTTCCTCCACCTCACCGGCCGGACGCTGGTCGACTGATGCCCGCCGAAGGGGTCCGCCCGGCGATGACCCGGATGCAGCGGGTGGGCGGGGTGGCCGGGTACTTCCTGCGCGTCTGGCGGCGGACCTGGCTCGGGTCGGTGATGAGCCGGCTGCTCAGCCCGCTGCTCTTCGTCCTGGCCTTCGGCGTGGCGCTCGGCTCGCTCGTCGACGAGAGCTCCGGTGGGGTCGACGGCGTGCCGTACCTGCTCTTCGTGGCGCCGGCGATGGTGGCCGTGCAGGGAATGCTCGACGCGACGAACGAGTCCCTCTGGCCGGTGTACGGGCTCTTCACGTGGAACCGGATGTACCACTCGATGCTCGCCACCCCCCTCACCGTCGGAGACCTTCTCCTCGGGCACCTCAGCGTCATCGCGCTGCAGGGCGCGATCGGGGCCGGCGCCTTCGTGCTCGTCGCGAGCACCTTCGAGGCGTTCACCTCGCCGTGGGCGGCGCTGTGCGTCCCGGTCGGCGTGCTCACCGGGCTCGCCTTCGCGACGACGCTCTTCGGGATCGCGGCGCGGGCGTCCGGTGACGGGGTCTTCAACCTCGTCTTCCGGATCGTCATCACCCCGCTCATGCTCTTCTCCGGGGTCTTCTTCCCGGTCTCCTCGCTGCCGCTCCCGCTCGAGGCGCTCGCCTGGGTCACCCCGCTGTGGCACGGCGTCGAGCTCTCGCGGGACGCGGCGGCCGGGACGGCCGACCCGATGTCGGCGGTCCACCTTGTCGTGCTCCTCGCCTTCGTCGTCGGCGGGTTCCTCTTCGCCCGAAGGGGGTTCACCCGGAGGTTGGTCGTATGACCTCGCTGACCCCTGGCCTGATGCTCTGGCGGACGGTCGTCGCACGCAACGTCATCGCCTTCCGCCGGCAGTGGGCGATCTTCCTCAGCGGCTTCCTCGAGCCGGTCTTCTACCTCTTCTCGCTCGGGATCGGGGTCGGGGCGCTCGTGCCGCTGGTGACGACGGACTCCGGGCGCCAGGTGGAGTACGCGGTCTTCGTCGCGCCGGCGCTGCTCGCCAGCTCGGCGATGAACGGCGCGATCATGGACAGCACCTTCAACGTCTTCTTCAAGCTGAGGTACGCCCGGCTCTACGACGCGATGCTCGCGACTCCGGTCGGGCCGCGCGACATCGCGGTCGGCGAGGTCGTCTGGTCGCTCATCCGGGGCGGCCTGTACGCGCTCGCCTTCTTCGTCGTCGCGGCCGTCGTGGGGGTCGTCGACCTGACGAACCCGTGGGCCTGGCTCTGCGTGCCGGCGGCGGTCTTCATCGGGCTCGCCTTCTCCGGCGTCGGGATGTTCGCGACGACCTTCATGCGCAGCTGGGTCGACTTCGACTGGATCTTCTTCTTCGTCCAGCCGATGTTCGTGCTCTCGGCGACGTTCTTCCCGCTCTCGGTCTACCCCGGGTGGGCGCAGCCGATCGTCCAGGTCAGCCCGCTGTACCACGGCGTCGCGCTGGAGCGCGCGCTCATGCTCGGCGAGGTGGGCTGGGGGACGCTCGGCCACGTCGGGTACCTCGTCGCCCTCGGGGCGCTCGGCATCTGGGGCACCTCACGACGACTCGAGGCGATGCTGCGCTCCTGAGACCTGCGAGGTCGTGAGTCAGCGGGCGTAGCGGCCGACGAAGTTGCGCAGGACGAGGCTGACCGACGAGACGTCGGCGGCGCGGGCCTGGGCGACGAGGTGGATCGCCTCCTCCGGCTCGCAGTAGCCCTGCCCGGCGTAGATCTCGAGCCGGGTCTCGAGGCTGTCGGCGTCGAGCTCGGGGTGGAACTGCGTCGCGTAGACGTTCTTGCCCATGCGGAACATCTGGACCGGGCAGGCGGCGCCGGCGGCGAGCAGGGTCGCACCGTCCGGGAGGACCCGGCAGGCCTCCTTGTGGCCGACGATCGCGTGGAAGGGCGAGGGGATCCCCGCCAGGAGCGGGTCGTTCTGACCGGCCTCGGTCTGGGTGATCTCGATCGAGGTCGGGGGCTCGGAGAAGGTCCGGTCGACGACCCCGCCGTGGGTCGAGCCGAGGACACCGACGCCGAAGCACGCGCCGAGGAAGGGGAAGTCCTCCTCGACGACGCGCCGGGCGATCCGTGCCAGGTCGGCCTCGACGCGCCGCTGCACCTCGCCCTTCGCCTCGTCGGAGACGTTGAAGGGGGAGCCACCGACGATGATCCCGCTCCACGCGTCGAGGTCGAGGTCGCCCAGCGGCGCGGCCTCGAGGCGGTGCCGGACGAGCTGGTGCTCGACGAGCCCGGAGTAGCGCAGGAAGCCGGCGTACTCGTCGTCCGCGGCGGGGTCGTCGGCGCGGGTGGCGAGCAGCAGGAAGGGCCTCACCCGACCAGGCTAGGTCGGGACCCCGACGGTGCGACACGCGGTCCGCGTGTCGCACCTCGCCTCGAACACCTGTTCGGCTACTGTCGTCCCCAGTGATCGCTCCGGCGACATCGGTATCCACAGCCTCACGGCGGCCGCGGATCGTTGTCGGTGGTGCTCTCTAGCGTCTGATCCGACCGCACGACGAGACCGATGGTGCGCCGGTTCGCCGGTGGACGCGCCCGACACGAGAACCCAGAAGGTAGGTACCGCACATGGCTGATGTCACCGCCATCGACGCCAAGCTCCAGGAGCAGAAGCTCAAGTCCCTCGACGCCGTCATGGGACAGATCGAGAAGTCGCACGGCAAGGGCGCGGTCATGCGTCTCGGCGACGACGTCCGTCCCCCGATCGCGGTCATCCCGACCGGGTCGATCTCCCTCGACATCGCGCTCGGCATCGGCGGCCTGCCCCGCGGCCGGGTCGTCGAGATCTACGGCCCGGAGTCCAGCGGCAAGACGACCGTCGCGCTCCACGCGGTCGCCAGCGCGCAGAAGGCCGGCGGCATCGCCGCCTTCATCGACGCGGAGCACGCCCTCGACCCCGACTACGCGAAGAAGCTCGGTGTCGACACCGACGCGCTCCTCGTCTCGCAGCCCGACACCGGTGAGCAGGCCCTCGAGATCGCCGACATGCTCATCCGCTCCGGCGCCCTGGACATCATCGTCATCGACTCCGTCGCGGCGCTCGTGCCCCGCGCCGAGATCGAGGGCGAGATGGGCGACAGCCACGTCGGCCTCCAGGCCCGCCTCATGAGCCAGGCCCTGCGCAAGATCACCGGTGCCCTCAACACCTCCGGCACGACGGCGATCTTCATCAACCAGCTCCGCGAGAAGATCGGCGTGATGTTCGGCTCGCCCGAGACGACCACGGGTGGCAAGGCGCTGAAGTTCTACGCCTCGGTCCGCCTCGACGTCCGCCGCATCGAGACGCTCAAGGACGGCACCGACGCCGTCGGCAACCGCACGCGGGTCAAGGTCGTGAAGAACAAGGTCTCCCCGCCCTTCAAGCAGGCCGAGTTCGACATCCTCTACGGTCAGGGCATCTCCCGCGAGGGTGGCCTCATCGACATGGGTGTCGACCAGGGCTTCGTCCGCAAGGCCGGTGCCTGGTACACGTACGAGGGCGACCAGCTCGGCCAGGGCAAGGAGAACGCCCGCAACTTCCTCAAGGACAACCCCGACCTCGCCGACGAGATCGAGGCGAAGATCAAGGCCAAGCTCGGCATCGGCGTCCAGCCGGTCGAGGCGACCGAGATCGCCGACGTCCCGGTCGACTTCTGAGCGAACAGCAACTGATCACCGTGCCTGAGCACGACCCGGCCGCACGCAGCGCCTCCCTCGAGGAGCTGCGTGCGGCCGTCGCGCGTGCGGAGCAGGGCGGGCGACCGGAGCAGCGCCCGACGTCCGACGGGCCGCCGCCGCCCGAGCCGCAGGATGCCGACGCCGACCCGCACGCCGTGGCTCGGGCGGTCGTCCTGCGCCAGCTCACCGGCTCGCCGAAGTCGCGCTCCCAGCTCGCCCAGGCCCTGCGGCGCAAGGGCTGCCCGGATGACGTCGCCGAGGCGGTGCTCGACCGGTTCGAGGAGGTCGGGCTCGTCGATGACGAGGCCTACGCACAGATGTTCGTGAGGTCTAAGCAGTCCGGCCGGGGCCTGGCCCGTCGCGCCCTCCAGCACGAGCTCCGCTCGAAGGGGGTGGACGACGAGATCGCCCGCGGCGTGATCGACGACATCGACCCCGACACGGAGCGCGAGATCGCGCGCGGGCTGGTCGAGAAGAAGCTCCGCTCGCTGCACGGCCTCGACCGGCAGGTCCAGGTCCGGCGCCTCGCGGGGCTGCTCGCCCGCAAGGGCTACGGCGCCGAGGTCAGCCGTCAGGTCATCGCCGAGGCGCTCGACGCGCTCCCGGAGCACCAGCGGGACTGAGCCGCACCCGCGCGCCCGGCACGAGCTGGGCTGCGCGGTCGCACGACTCCGCGGTGAGCACCGCGATGACGGGGTAGCCCCCCGTCACCGGGTGGTCACTCAGGAAGAGCGTGGGCTGCCCGTCGCTGCTCACCTGGACCGAGCCGCGCACCACGCCTTCGCTCGGCAGCTCGTCGGTGACCGCCCGCCCGAGGGCCGGTCCGCGCAGCCGCGCCCCGACCCGGTCGACGTCGGCGGTCACGGTCCACTCCGCGGTCGTCAGGGCCTGCCAGGCGGCGTCGGTGAACCAGTCCGCCCGCGGGCCCGGCTCCACGAAGAGCACGGAGGGCGCAGCGACGAGCCGCCGGGGATCGGCCGGTCCGGTCGCCGCGTGGTCGACGGCGAGCCGGACGTCGGTGCCCGCCTCACCGGCGGCGAGGACGTCGCCCGGGCGCAGCGGCGCCGGGCCCGTCCCCGAGAGGGTGTCGTAGGCGCGCGACCCGAGGACGGGGTCGCGCAGCCAGCCGCCCGAGACCGCGAGGTAGGAGCGCAGGCCGTGCACCGGCCGGTCGATCCGCAGGACCGACCCGCCCGGCCAGCGCACGACGGACGACGGGGCCACCGCCCGGCCGTCGACAGTGATCGCTGCCGTGGCGCCGGTGACGGCGACGAGGAGGTCCTCGCGGGCCCGGGCCACGAGACCGCCCAGGGTCACCTCGACGGTGGCCGCGTCGGTCGCGCACCCGGTGAGTCGCAGCGCCAGGGCGTGCGAGGTGAGATCGGCCGCCCCCGAGCGCCCGAGCCCGACCGCGGCATACCCCGGACGGCCGAGGTCCTGAAGGGTGGCGAGCGGGCCGGCCTCGAGCACCTCGACGGCGCGGCGGGCGCCCGGCGCGAGACCCTCCGGGGCACGTGCCGGGGCGCCGTCCTCGAGCGCCCCCGGCAGGTGGTCGACGGGGACGAAACGCACCCTGTCCCCGGGCGCGAGGAGTGCCGGGGACAGCCGGTCGATGTCCCACAACGGCGCGTCCGTGCGGCCCACGAGCTGCCACCCGCCGGGGGTGGTGCGCGGGTAGATGCCGCACCACGTGTCCGCCAGCGCCACCGAGCCGGCGGGCACAGCGGTCCGTGGGGAGGACCGCCGGGGAACTCGGAGCGAGTCGTCCCCGGCGAGGTAACCGAAACCCGGGGCGAAGCCGGCGAAGGCGACCTCCCACGAGGTGCTGGCGTGGCGCTCCACGACCTCCTCGACGGACATGCCGAGGGACGCGGCGACGACCGTGAGGTCCGCGCCGTCGTAGACCACGGAGAGCTCGTGGGTCCGGGCCGGCCCCGACCCCGTGGGCCGGCCGAGGGCGCCGGCGACAGCGGCGACCCGGCCGGCCACCCCCTTCGTCGTCGTGACCCGCGGGTCGAAGGTGACGATGACGGTCCGGGCCGCCGGGACGAGGTCGAGGACCCCGGGCAGCCCGCCGCCCTCGACCTCGGCGGCCAGCGCGGCGTGCAGCGCCCGGCTCTCGGCGAGGGAGCCGACCTCGGCGAGGACGGCGGCCGAGCCGGCGGGCAGCAGACGCATCAGGCGAAGGGGGCGACCCGCACCCCGGCCTCGGCCAGGGCGTCCCGCACGGCGCGGGCGTCGTCGACAGCACTGGGGGAGTCGCCGTGCACGCAGATGGAGGAGACCCGTGAGGCCACGACGCTGCCGTCGGTGGCGGTCACCGAGCCGGTCGCCAGCTGGCGGGTCTGCGCGACGATCCGCGGGCCGGCGAGGACCGCCCCGGCCTCGCCGCGGGGGAGCAGCGTGCCCGCAGCCGTGTATGCCCGGTCGGCGAAACCCTCGGCAGCGGAGCGGATCCCGCCCTCCTCGGCGCGCCGCAGCCAGGCCGAGCCGGGCAGCCCGAGCGCGACGAGCTCGCCCCCCAGCAGGCGCATGGCCTCGACGAGGGCTGCTGCCTGGGTTTCGTGGTGGACCACCGCGTTGTACAGCGCCCCGTGCGGCTTGACGTAGGCGACGCGGGCGCCGACCGCCTCGGTGAAGGCCCGCAGAGCCCCGACCTGGTAGACGATCTCCGCGGTCAGCTCGGCCGGGTCGACGTCGATGAAGCGACGACCGAAGCCGCCGAGGTCGTGGTAAGAGACCTGGGCGCCGATGACGACACCGCGCTCCGCGCACCGGGCGACGACCCGCTGCATCGTCCGGGCATCCCCGGCGTGGAAGCCGCAGGCGACGTTGGCGCTCGTCACGACGTCGAGCAGCCCGTCGTCGTCGGTCAGGGCCCAGCGGCCGAAACCCTCGCCGAGGTCTGCGTTGAGGTCGATCGTCACCACGAGGGCATCGTGGCAGACCCAGGCGCACCCCTTCGCCCGAAGTTGCCCTCCGCCCCGCAACCTCACGACAACATCCCCCACCTAAGGTGGGCGCGTGACCCAGGTACAGCGACAGTCCCAGGGACCCGACGGCCAGTCCCAGTCCCAGACCCAGGGACTTTTCAGCAGCTACGCCGGCAACCAGGCCGGTTCAGGCAGCACGGCGTGGGACGAGATGTTCGACGCGGGCTGGGAGGAGCCCCGCGCCCCGTACAAGCCGATCCACCACACCCTGCGCTCGATGGAGCCGGAGAGCCTCAAGGAGCGCGCCGACGCGCTCGCCCGGATGTTCCTCGACCAGGGTGTGACCTTCGACCACGCCGGGGAGGAGCGCCCCTTCCCGCTCGACGCCGTGCCGCGCGTCATCGACGCGGAGAGCTGGCAGACCGTCGAGCGCGGCGTCGCCCAGCGGGTGCTCGCCCTCGAGTCCTTCCTCGACGACATCTACTCACGCGAAGGAGCTATGCCACGGGCCGTCGAGGACGGCATCATCCCGTGGCGGCTCATCGCGACCTCGAGCCACTTCCACCGCGCCGTGGCCGGTCTGCGCCCCGCCAACGGCGTCCGGGCCCATGTCTCGGGCATCGACCTCATCCGCGACGAGCAGGGCGACTTCCGCGTCCTCGAGGACAACGTCCGGGTGCCGTCCGGCGTCTCCTACGTCATCGCAAACCGGCGGGCCATGGCCAACGTCTTCCCCGAGGCCTTCGCGACGATGCGGATCCGCCCGGTCCACGACTACCCCCGGCTGCTCCTCAGCGCCCTGCGTGCCGCTGCGCCGGAGGGTCGGCCCGACCCGACCGTCGTCGTGCTCACCCCGGGCGTCTACAACAGCGCCTACTTCGAGCACACCCTGCTCGCCCGGATGATGGGCGTCGAGCTCGTCGAGGGACGCGACCTCGTCGTCCGCGGCGGCGAGGTCCGGATGCGCACCACGAGGGGCGAGGAGCGGGTCGACGTCATCTACCGACGCATCGACGACGACTTCCTCGACCCGGTCCACTTCCGGCGGGACTCGATGCTCGGCGTCACCGGGCTCATCTCGGCCGTGCGCGCGGGGCGGGTCACCCTGGCCAACGCCATCGGCAACGGCGTGGCCGACGACAAGCTCGTCTACTCCTACGTGCCCGACCTCATCCGGTACTACCTCGACGAGGAGCCGATCCTCCAGGGCGTCGACACCTTCCGCTGCAACGAGCCCGAGGCGCTCCAGGAGGTGCTCAGCCGGCTCGACGAGATGGTCGTCAAGCCGGTCGACGGCTCCGGCGGCAAGGGCCTGGTCATCGGGCCGAAGGCCACCGCCGCCGAGCTCGACGAGCTCCGCGCGAACCTCGAGCGCGACCCCCGCGGCTGGATCGCCCAGCCCGTCGTCCAGCTCTCGACCGTCCCGACCCTCATCGACGGCCAGCTCCGGCCACGGCACGTCGACCTGCGCCCCTTCGCCGTCAACGACGGTGACCGGGTCACCGTGCTCCCCGGTGGGCTGACCCGCGTCGCGCTGCCCGAGGGGCAGCTCGTCGTCAACTCCAGCCAGGGCGGCGGCTCGAAGGACACCTGGGTGCTCGCCGGCCGCTACGCCAAGGTCCCGACGAGTGGCGAGGAGGTCATCCTCCTGGGCACCAACCGGCCGATGCCGGGCGACGAGACGGCCCCGCCGAGCGAGCTGCTCGAGTCCGAGACCGGGCCGGGGGACACCTCGCCACCCCAGGCGGTCCCGAACCATGAGGACATGACGGGGGAGGAGGGCTGATGCTCAGCCGGATCGCGGACTCGCTCTTCTGGATCGGCCGCTACATCGAGCGGGCCGACGGCACCGCGCGCATGGTCGACGTCCTGCGGCTCTCGCTCGTCGAGGACCCGGGGCAGGACGAGAACTACACCTCGTGGATGCTGCTCGGCGGCATCATGGGGCTCGAGGACGTCAGCCCCGACGTCACCTACGACGACGTCGCCAGCCGGCTCGTCTTCGACGCGGGCAACCCGAGCGCGATCTCCGGCTCGTGGCTCGCCGCTCGCGAGAACGCCCGCCGGGCCCGCGAGACCCTCTCCACCGAGCTGTGGGAGGTCATCAACACCTCCTGGCACCGGTGGAACGGCCTCGGCGCGCAGACCGCGACCCAGCAGCACCTCAGCTGGGTCACCGAGCGCGCGGCGCTCGTCGCCGGCATCGCCGACTCGACGATGAGCCACGACGAGGCATGGGACTTCCTCAGCCTGGGACGCTCGCTCGAGCGGGCCGACATGACGGCCCGCATCGTCGCGACGGGTGCCATCGAGGGCGGCCCCAACTGGGGTGTCGTGCTCGCGAGCTGCGGTGCCCAGCAGGCGATGCTGCGCACGATGCGTGGGGTCATCACCGACCGGACCGCGGCCGCCTTCCTCACGCTCGACCGGCGCTTCCCGCGCTCGGTGCTCGCGTCGTTGCGCGAGGCGGAGGACCGGCTCACCGCGCTCGCCCCGGACACCGACCGCGTCGGCTTCTCCGACGAGGGCCGCCGGATCCTCGGGCAGACCCGGACGCAGCTCGAGTACGCAGATCCCGACGACGTCCTCGACGACCTGCCCGCGATGATGGGCGTGGTCCAGGAGGCCGTCACCGCGGCATCGGACGCGATCGGCACCCGCTACTTCATGTCGGGCCCGGTCCAGGAGTGGACGGGGGAGATCCTGTGAGCGCGCGACGCCACCGCATCACGCACAAGACGGTCATGCGCTACGACGGCGACGTCGTCGCCTCGCACAACGAGCTGCGCATGACGCCGCTCAGCGAGCCCGGTCAGACGACGCTCGAGGCGCGCATCCGGGTCCGGCCGCACTCCTGGAGCAACGTCTACACCGACCACTGGGGCACCTCGGTCATGGCCGTGGAGTCCCAGGGGGCGCACGACACCCTCGAGATCGAGGCGACCTCGACCGTGGAGCGCTCCGAGACCGTCGCCGAGGCGGCGGGCACCGGGTGGGACGCGCTGGCCAACGAGCAGACGATCGACGCGCTGAGCGAGCTCATCACCCAGACGCCGCGCACCACGACGTCGGAGGAGCTCACCGCCATCGCGCAGGCCGCCCGGGAGAAGCCGACGCCGCGCGCGGCGGCCCAGGCGATCTCGACGCAGGTCCACAAGCGGATGACGTACGCCAAGGGCGTCACCGAGGTCTCCGACACGGCCGTCGACGCGTGGTCGAAGGGGCAGGGGGTCTGCCAGGACTTCGCGCACATCACGCTCGCCGCCCTGCGGTGCATCGGCATCCCGGCGCGCTACGTCTCCGGCTACGTCGCCCGAGAGACGGACCTCCAGCGAGGAGAGTCCTGCCCGGGCGACTCGCACGCGTGGATCGAGATCTGGGACGGCGCCTGGCTGCCCTACGACCCGACGAACCTCACCCCGGTCGGCCTCGACCACGTCGTCGTCGGCCGTGGGCGCGACTACGACGACGTCGCGCCCTTCCGCGGCATGTACGCCGGCCCGGAGGTCTCCGAGCTCGACGTCGAGATCACCTTCACGCGCGTCAGCTGACCCTCGCGGCGGCAGGGGCGCGCCTGAGTGCGCCGACCCACCCCTTCGCCCGCCGTACCCTGGTGGGGTCATGACTGCTGCCCCCAAGACCTACGACGTGCGCACCCACGGGTGCCAGATGAACGTCCACGACTCCGAGCGCCTCGCCGGTCTCCTCGAGACGGCGGGCTACGTCGACCTCGCGTCCCTGCCGGACGAGGGGCGCCCCGAGACGGCCGACGTCGTCGTCTTCAACACCTGCGCGGTGCGGGAGAACGCCGACAACAAGCTGTACGGCAACCTCGGTCAGCTGCGCCCGAAGAAGCTGCGCAACCCCGACCTGCAGATCGCGGTCGGCGGCTGCATGGCGCAGAAGGACCGCGACACCATCGTCCAGCGCGCCCCCTGGGTCGACGTCGTCTTCGGCACGCACAACATCGGCTCGCTCCCGGCGCTGCTCGACCGCGCGCGCCACAACAAGGAGGCGCAGGTCGAGATCCTCGAGTCGCTCGAGACCTTCCCCTCGACCCTCCCGACGCGCCGCGACTCCGCGTACAGCGGCTGGACCTCGATCTCGGTCGGCTGCAACAACACGTGCACCTTCTGCATCGTCCCGGCGCTGCGCGGCAAGGAGAAGGACCGCCGACCCGGTGAGATCCTCGCGGAGGTCGAGGCGCTCGTCGCCCAGGGCGTCCTCGAGGTCACCCTGCTCGGGCAGAACGTCAACTCCTACGGCGTCGAGTTCGGCGACCGGCTCGCCTTCGGCAAGCTGCTCCGCGCCTGCGGCGAGATCGAGGGGCTGGAGCGAGTCCGCTTCACCAGCCCGCACCCGGCCGCCTTCACCGACGACGTCATCGACGCGATGGCCGAGACGCCGAACGTCATGCCGAGCCTGCACATGCCGCTGCAGTCGGGCTCGGACCAGGTGCTCCGCGCGATGCGCCGCTCCTACCGCAGCGAGCGCTTCCTGAAGATCATCGAGTCAGTCCGTGACCGCATCCCCGAGGCCGCGGTCACGACGGACATCATCGTCGGCTTCCCCGGGGAGACCGCCGCCGACTTCGAGGAGACGCTGCGCGTCGTGCGCGCGTCGCGCTTCAGCAGCGCCTTCACCTTCCAGTACTCGATCCGCCCCGGCACGCCGGCCGCGACGATGGACGACCAGGTGCCCACGGAGGTCGTCCAGGAGCGCTTCGAGCGTCTCGTCGCCCTGCAGGACGAGATCTCGTGGGCGGAGAACCGCACCCAGGAGGGGCGCACCCTCGAGGTGCTCGTCGCCACCGGCGAGGGTCGCAAGGACGGCGAGACCAAGCGCCTCTCGGGTCGCGCGCAGGACAACCGGCTCGTCCACTTCGCCGTGCCCGAGGGCGCCGAGGAGCCGCGCCCCGGCGACATGGTCAGGGTCGACGTCACCTACGGCGCCCCGCACCACCTCATCGCCGACGGAGCGCTCGCCGGGGGGACGTACTCGGTGCGCCGGACGAAGGGGGGCGACGCGTGGGCGGCGGCCCAGGACCAGCCGGCCGGCAAGCCGGCCGTCTCCCTCGGCATGCCGCGGATCGGCGTGCCCGCCGCTGCCCCGGCCGCCACGGCCCCCGCCTGCGGCCTCTGAGGCACGACGAAGGGGGGATGTCCCGTCACCGGGACATCCCCCCTTCGTGCTGCTCAGGAGGAGCGAGTCACTCGCTGCCGATGCGGCCGTCCGCGGCCGTGCGACCCTTCTCGACGTGCTCGGCGCCGACGCCCTTGCCCTCGGCGAACTCGCCGGCCTTGTCCAGGCCCGCGTCCGAGTGCTCCTCGATCTTGTCGCCGTGCTGCTCGTTGAGCTCGGCGGCCTTGTCCTTGGCGCTGTCGAAGATGCCCATGCGTGCTCCTTCCGTGCGGTGCGGCGCTGCGGTTGCAGCGCCCACCCCCACGGAACCACAGGTGCGCGGGCAAGGCAACGGATGGGCGCACCCCAGAGAAGTTGACGGTTCAACTTGCGAAATAATCAAACCATCAACTATTATTCTGACCAGCGGCGCACCCAGCGCCCCGGCCCACGGCCGTCCGAAGACCATCTCCCAGGAGTCCTCATGAGCACCAGCATCCCCGCCGGCACCTACGCCATCGACCCGAGCCACACCGAGGTCAGCTTCACCGCTCGCCACGCCATGGTCACCAAGGTGCGCGGCTACTTCCGGGACGTCGAGGGCCAGATCGTCGTCGCCGACGACTTCGCCGCCTCCACGGCCAACGCGACGATGAAGGTCGCCTCCGTCGACTCCGGCAACGCCGACCGCGACGGACACCTCAAGTCGGCCGACTTCTTCGACGCCGACACCAACCCGGACATCACCTTCGTCTCCACCGGCGTCAAGGACGTCAAGGGCGACGACTTCGTCCTCGTCGGCGACCTGACGATCAAGGGCATCACCAAGCCGGTCGAGCTCAAGGCCGAGTACGAGGGCACCGCGCAGGACCCCTTCGGCAACACCCGCATCGGCTTCTCGGCGAAGACCGATGTCGAGCGTGAGGACTGGGGCCTGACCTGGAACGCCGCGCTCGAGACCGGTGGCGTCCTCGTCTCCAAGAAGGTCACGCTGACCCTCGACGTGTCGGCCATCAAGCAGGCCTGACCCACCTCGCTCTGGGGCGGATGGTCGGATGGGAGAATCCCCGTCATGACCATCCGCCCCATCGTCATCTCCGGAGAACCCGTCCTCCACACCCGCGCCCAGGCCGTCGAGACCATCGACGACGAGATCCGCACCCTCGTGCAGGACATGTACGAGACGCAGGAGGCCGCGAACGGCGTGGGCCTCGCCGCCCCCCAGGTCGGGGTCGGCCTGCGCATCTACACGTGGTCGATGGAGAACAACGACGGCGTGCCGACGCTCGGCCACGTCATCAACCCCTTCGTCAAGGCCTCCAAGCCGGTCGCCGGCGAGCCCGACCGCGACCACGAGTCCGAGGGCTGCCTCTCCGTCCCCGGATACTCCTTCCCCCTGCGCCGTGGCGAGAGCGCCCACGTCACCGGCTGGGACGTCGACGGCAACGAGCTCGACTTCACCGCCACCGGCTGGTTCGCGCGGTGCATGCAGCACGAGTACGACCACCTCAACGGCTTCCTCTACGTCGACCGGCTGGGGGAGCGCTGGCTCAAGAAGGCCCGCAAGGCGGTCAAGGCCGAGGGCTGGGGCGTCCCCGGCCACACGTGGATGCCCGGCGCGGACCGCGACCCCTTCGGTCACGACGACGACGAATGATCCCCGAGGCTCCCGCGGTCGAGGTCGTCGCGGTCGTCGGTGCGACCGCCACCGGCAAGTCCGGGCTGGCCCTCGACCTCGCGGAGCGGCTCGGTGGGGAGGTCGTCAACGCCGACTCCATGCAGCTCTACCGCGGCATGGACATCGGGACGGCCAAGCTGCCAGAGGAGGAGCGAAGGGGGATCCCCCACCATCTCCTCGACGTCCTCGAGGTCACCGACGAGTCGACGTTGGCGGCCTACCAGGAGATGTCGCGGGCGGCGATCGCCGGGATCCGCGAGCGAGGCGGCGTGCCCGTGCTCGCCGGCGGGTCGGGGCTGTACGTCCGGGCCGCTCTCGACGAGCTCGACATCCCGCCGGCGGACCGCGCGGTTCGGGCACGGCTCGAGGCGCGCAGCGCCGCGGGCGAGGACGACGCCCTGCGCGAGGAGCTGCGTCGACTCGACCCGGCTGCGGCACAAGCGATCCAGAGCAACAACATCCGCCGGATCATCCGGGCGCTCGAGGTCATCGAGATCACCGGCCGCCCCTTCTCGGCGACCGCCCCCACGAAGACCTACGTGCGTCCCTCTGTCGTCGTCGGCCTGCGCGACGACTGGGACGCGCTCACCGAGCGCATCGAGCGCCGGGTGGAGCAGATGTGGGCCGACGGACTCCTCGACGAGGTGCGCCGGCTCGAGCCGGCCGGGCTGCGCGACGGGAGGACGGCCAGCCGGGCGATCGGCTACGCCCAGGCCCTCGCGGAGCTCGACGGACAGACGAGCCGCGACGAGGCGATCGCCTCGACCCAGGCGGCCACTCGTCGCTACGCCCGACGGCAGGAGTCGTGGCTGAGGCCCGACCCGCGCGTCCGGTGGCTCGACGCGGCCGCGCCGGATCTCGTCGACCAGGCCGTGGCCGTCGTCGCCGGCGACCGGTCACGCCGCTGACCGGTCTGCGACGATTGGCCCATGACGCTGCGATTCACCAAGGGGCACGGGACCGAGAACGACTTCGTCCTCGTCCCTGACCTCGACGGGACCCTCGACCTCACCCCTTCGCAGGTCGCTCTGCTCGCTGACCGGCACGCGGGGATCGGGGCCGACGGGGTCATCCGGGTGGTGCGCACCGTCCACGCCGCCGAGGATGACGTCCGGGCCCAGGCCGCCGAGGCCGAGTGGTTCATGGACTACCGCAACGCCGACGGCTCGACCGCGCAGATGTGCGGCAACGGGACCCGGGTCTTCGCCGCGTGGCTGCGCCGCGAAGGGCTCATCGGGGACGGCGAGACGACGATCGCCACGCGCGCCGGTGCCCGGCGGGTGCGCTTCGAGGGCGACCAGATCGTCACCCACATGGGCCGGTGGAGCTTCGGCGACGAGACGAGGGCCCAGGCCGACGGCTTCGACGCCCTCGTCCACGTCCCCGAGGCCGAGGACATCGACGAGCCCTATTCCGCCGTCTCGATCGACGTGGGCAACCCGCACACCGTCGTCGCGCTGCCGCCCGAGGTGAGCCTCGAGGGGCTCGACCTCTCCAAGGCCCCGCTCGTGCGCCCCGCGCCGACGGAGGGGAGCAACGTCGAGTTCGTCCGGCCGCTCGGGCCGGGGCGTCTTGCGATGCGGGTCTACGAGCGGGGCGTCGGCGAGACGCGCTCCTGCGGGACGGGAGTCTGCGCCGCTGCGCTGGCCATGGGCTTCTGGTCGGGCTCGCACGACGAGAGCACGATCTGGCAGGTCGACGTCCCCGGCGGCTCGCTCACCGTCCGGTCCCTGCCCGCTCGTGAGGTCGAGCTCGCCGGGCCGGCCGTCCTCGTCGCCGACGGGGAGACGGGGCTGCTCGACCTGCCGTGACCTGCGTGCCCTGATCCGGCGAGGCCGTCACCCTCGCGGTCGGTCTCGGCGTCGCCGCGGCGACCCCCCCCGGACCCCGCGCGTGGGTCGTCCTCGTCGCCTTCTCGGTGCGCGGGTCGCTGCCCGGTCAGTGGCTGTGCTCGTCATCGTCGCGCTGCAGGTCGGCGCCGAACCGCTCGTCCGTCCCCGGTTGCCGACCCGCTCGGCCGGCCATACCGTCGTGTGATGCAGCCCACACGTAGCCTCCTCGCCCTCGTCACCGCTGCCGGCCTCGCGGCGACCCTCACCAGCCCAGCCACGGCAGGGTCGAGCGCACGGCCCCACCCGCCCGGCCCACCGCCCGTCGGGCACGACCTGCCCAAGGTCCCGGTGATGCGTGGTGCCGGTGGCGCGGTCTCCAGCGTCGACCCGGTCGCGAGCCAGGTGGGCATCGACGTCCTCGAGCGTGGGGGCAACGCCACGGACGCGGCGATCGCGACCGCGGCAGCCCTGGGCGTCACCGAGCCCTACAGCGCCGGGATCGGCGGCGGTGGCTTCTTCGTCCACTACGACGCCGCGACGCGGCAGGTTGCGACGATCGACGGGCGCGAGACCGCACCGATGACGTACGACGCCGGGACCTTCACCAACCCGGACGGCACGGCGATGGACTTCATGACGGTGGTGAACTCAGGACTGTCCGTCGGGGTCCCAGGCACGCCGGCCACCTGGCAGCGGGCGTCCGAGCGGTGGGGCACCCAGCGCCTCGGCCCGCTCCTCAAGCCGGCCGAGACGATCGCCCGCAAGGGCTTCGTCGTCGACCAGACCTTCCACGACCAGACGGCCGACAACGCCGAGCGCTTCTCGATGTTCCCGGAGACGGCGCGGGTCTACCTGCGCGACGGTCAGGCACCGGCGGTCGGCTCGGTCTTCCGCAACCCCGACATGGCGCGCGCCTACCGCGAGCTGAGGACGAAGGGGGTCAACGTCCTCTACTCGGGCCAGATGGGCCGGGCGGTCGTCGACGAGGTCCGCGACCCGTCGACCGCCTCGGGCGTGAGCGTCCCGCAGGGGGAGATGACGACCGGTGACCTCCGGGCCTACGAGGCCCGCGACCTGGCACCGACCCACAGCACGCACCGCGGCCTCGACGTCTACGGCATGCGCTCACCGAGCTCGGGCGGCATCGCCGTCGGGGAGATCCTCAACCTCCTGCGGGCCTACGAGGAGCGCACCGGCGAGCAGGTGGCCGACCTGCCCGAGGCCGAGTACCTCCACTGGTTCAGCGAGGCCTCCGCGACCGCCTTCGCCGACCGCAACCGGTACGTCGGCGACGTCCCGGGCGTCCCGACGGACGAACTACTCAGCGAGGACTTCGCCCGTGAGCGCTCCTGCCTCTTCGACGAGGACCGCGCGATGACCCGGCCCGTCCCCTTCGGCTCCCCGGACGGCTCGTACGAGGACTGCGCGGACGCGGCGGGCACCACCCGGCTGCCGTCGGACGGCCAGTCGACGACCTCGCTGTCGGTCGTCGACCGGTGGGGCAACGCGGTGAGCTACACGCTGACGATCGAGCAGACGGGCGGGTCGGGCATCACCGTGCCGGGCTACGGCTTCATCCTCAACAACGAGCTGACCGACTTCAACTTCGTGCCCGGCACCGCGGGGGTCCCCGACCCCAACCTGCCCGGCCCCGGCAAGCGGCCCCGCAGCTCGATGAGCCCGACGATCGTGCTCGACGACGGCCAGGCCTACCTGTCGGTGGGCAGCCCGGGCGGCGCAACGATCATCACGACGGTCGCCCAGATCATCCTCGGTCACGTGGACCCGGGGTCTGCCGCTCGTCGACGCGGTCGCGGCGCCCCGGCTCTCGTCGCGCAACGGGACCGAGAGCGCCGAGCCGGCGATCTTCGCGGGACCGATCGGCGACGAGCTCCGCGCCAAGGGTCACCGGCTCTCGCAGAGCCGTGAGATCGGTGCCGCCGTCGCGATCCGGCGCTGGGCCCGCGACGACCTCGAGGCGGCAGCAGAGACGAGCCGCCGCGGTGGCGGGTCGGCGATGGTGGTCGAGCCGACGGAGTGACTAGCGGGTGACCCGCAGGACGCGGAAGCCCTTCGACGAACCCTCGCGGGTGCACCGCAGCCCGAGCTCACCCTCGACCCAGCGCTGGAGCGAGTCGGCGCCGAGGTTCTTGCCGACGACGAGCCAGGCCTCGCCGTCGGGAGACAGTCGCGGCAGCCAGGTCCGGAGCAGCTCGTGCAGGGCGGCCTTGCCGATCCGGATCGGCGGGTTGGACCAGATGACGTCGAAGGACGCCTCCGCCGGGACGTCCTCGGGGCGCAGCGCCGTGACCCGGTCGCAGCCCAAGGCCGCAGCATTGCGCCGGGTGAGGTCGAGGGCCCGCTCGCTGACGTCGACGGCGGTGACGTCGAGGTCGGGGGAGCGCAGCGCCACGGTGAGGGCGATCGGCCCCCAGCCGCAACCGAGGTCGAGGGCGTTGCCCGACAGGGGCGGGGCCGGCACCTCGTCGAGCAGGATCGCCGTGGCCTTGTCGAGCCCGCCGGGGGAGAAGATCCCGCCCGCGGTCTCGACGGTGACCTCGCGCCCGGCCAGGATGAGGCGAAGGGGCCGCCGCTCGGCCTGCGTGGCCGGCTCGTCGGCGGTGAAGTAGTGCTCCACGGGCCTCAGTCCACGTCCTCGTCGACCCAGTCGAGGGTCTTCGTCACGGCCTTCTTCCAGCTCCGGGAGAGGCGACCTCTCACCCCTTCGTCCATCTGCGGGGTCCAGCGGCGGTCCTCCTGCCAGTTCTCCTCGATCTCGTCGGTCGACTCCCAGTAGCCGACGGCCAGGCCGGCGGCGTAGGCCGCCCCGAGCGCGGTCGTCTCGGCGACCTTGGGGCGGACGACGTCGAGGTGGAGGATGTCGGCCTGGAACTGCATGAGGGTCTCGTTGGCGACCATGCCGCCGTCGACCTTGAGCTCGGTGAGCCGCCCGCCGGAGCGGGCGGCGTCGGCGCGCATCGCCTCGAGCACCTCCATGGTCTGGAAGGCGGTGGACTCGAGGACCGACCGGGCGAGGTGGTGCTTGTTGACGTAGCGGGTCAGCCCGACGATCGCGCCCCGCGCGTCGGGGCGCCAGTGCGGGGCGAAGAGCCCGGAGAAGGCGGGGACGATGTAGGCGCCGCCGTTGTCCTCGACCTGCGTGGCCAGCCCCTCGATCTCGCTCGCGTCGTCGATCATCCCGAGGTTGTCGCGGACCCACTGCACGAGCGACCCGGCGACGGCGATCGAGCCCTCGAGCGCGTAGACCGGCTTGCCGTCGCCGAGCTGGTAGCAGACCGTGGTGAGCAGGCCGTTGTCGCTCGTCACGACCTCCTCGCCGGTGTTGAGCAGCATGAAGCAGCCGGTGCCGTAGGTGTTCTTCGCCGTCCCGGGGGTCAGGCAGGCCTGGCCGAAGGTGGCCGCCTGCTGGTCGCCGAGGATGCCGGCGACGGGGGTGCCGTTGAGCACGCCCGGCTTGCACTCGCCGTAGACCTCGGAGGAGGAGCGGATCTCGGGGAGCATCGCGAGGGGGACACCCATGTCAGCCGCGATCTGCTCGTCCCACTGCAGCGTGCGCAGGTCCATGAGCATCGTGCGCGAGGCGTTGGTGACGTCGGTGACGTGGATGCCGTCGTTGTCGGCGCCGCCGGTGAGGTTCCACAGCACCCAGGTGTCCATCGTCCCGGCGAGCAGCTCGCCGGCCTCGGCGCGCTCTCGGGCGCCGTCGACGTTGTCGAGGATCCAGCGGATCTTCGGGCCGGAGAAGTAGGTCGCCAGCGGCAGGCCGACGGTCTCCTTCCACCGGTCCGGGCCGGCGTCCCCGCCGAGCTCGTCGACGAGCCTCTGCGTCCGGGTGTCCTGCCAGACGATGGCGTTGCAGATCGGCCGGCCGGTGGCCTTCTCCCACACGACGACGGTCTCGCGCTGGTTGGTGATGCCGATCGAGGCGATGTGCCGGCTGTTGAAGTTGGCCTTGCCGAGGGCGCCGCCGATGACCTCGCGCGTGTTGCGCCAGATCTCGAGTGCGTCGTGCTCGACCCACCCGGCCCGCGGGAAGATCTGCTCGTGCTCGAGCTGGTCGACGGCGATGACCTCGCCGGCCCGGTCGAAGATCATCGCCCGGGTGCTCGTCGTGCCCTGGTCGATCGCGAGGACGTAGGTCTGCGAAGGGGTCATGGGCGGCAGTCTGGCAGGTGGGCCGTACCGTGGACCCATGCCTGTGCCGACCCGACTTGACGGTGCGTACCGCGAGTCCGCCTGGCGGCGGCTCGCCGAGGAGCAGTTCGACGTCCTCGTGATCGGCGGGGGTGTCACGGGGGCCGGGGTGGCCCTCGACGCGGCGACGCGTGGCCTGCGGGTGGCGCTCGTCGAGCAGCGGGACTTCGCCTCTGGGACCTCGAGCCGCTCGAGCAAGCTCTTCCACGGCGGGGTCCGCTACCTCGAGCAGATGAACTTCGCGCTCGTCCGGGAGGCGCTCAAAGAGCGCGAGCTCATGCTCACCCGGATCGCGCCGCACCTCGTGAAGCCGGTCTCCTTCCTCTACCCGCTCGAGCACGCGGTGTGGGAGCGGCCGTACGTCACGGCGGGCCTGACGATGTACGACACGATGGGCGGCTCCCGCTCCGTGCCGCGCACCAAGCAGCTGACGAAGGGGGGCGTGCGCAAGATCGCGCCGGCCCTCAGGCCCGGTGTCCACCACGGCGGACTGATGTACCACGACGCCCAGTGCGACGACGCGCGGCACACCTTCACGGTCGTCCGCACGGCGGCGGCCTACGGGGCGACGGTGCTCAGCTCGGCCAAGGTCGTCGGCCTGCGCAACGCGGGGGAGCGGGTCGTCGGCGCGACCGTCATGGACGTCGAGACGGGCGAGCAGGTCGACGTCGACGCCGAGGTCGTCATCAACTGCACCGGGGTGTGGACCGACGACATCCAGCGGATGGCCGGTGGGCGCGGCCGCTTCCACGTCCGGGCGAGCAAGGGCGTGCACATCGTCGTCGCGCGGGACCGGATCAACTCCGAGACCGGCCTCATCCTGCGCACCGCGACCTCGGTCCTCTTCTGCATCCCGTGGGGCACCCACTGGATCATCGGGACGACCGACACCGACTGGGAGCTGAGCCGGGCCCACCCGGCGGCGACCGCCACCGACATCGACTATCTCCTCGACGAGGTCAACTCCGTCCTGCTCACGCCGCTCACCCGCGACGACATCCAGGGCGTCTACGCCGGGCTCCGGCCGCTGCTGGCGGGGGAGAGCGAGGAGACCTCGCAGCTGAGCCGCGAGCACGCCGTCGCCCGCCCGCAGCCCGGTCTCGTCTCGATCGCCGGGGGCAAGTACACGACCTACCGGGTCATGGCTGCAGACGCCGTCGACGCCGCCCGCGAGGACCTGTCGCCGGGCGTGCCGGACAGTGTCACCGAGCACATCCCGCTCCTCGGCGCCGAGGGCTACCAGGCGCTCGTCAACCAGCTCGACACGCTGAGCCGTCGGCACGACATGCCGGTGTGGCGGGTCACCCACCTGCTCGACCGCTACGGCTCGATGGTCGACGAGCTCTTCGCGCTCATGGCCGAGCGGCCCGAGCTCGCCGACCCGCTCACCGGCGCCGAGGAGTACCTCGCCGTCGAGGTCGTCTACGCCGCCCGGCACGAGGCGGCGCTGCACCTCAACGACGTGCTGACCCGCCGCACCCGGATCTCCATCGAGACCCCGGACCGTGGCGTCGCCGCCGGACGGGCCGCCGCAGCGCTCATGGCGGAGGAGCTGGGCTGGGACGAGGCGCGGACCGCATCGGAGATCGACCACTACGAGCGTCGGGTGGAGGCCGAGATCGACAGCCAGACGATGACCGAGGACGAGAAGGCCGACGCCATGCGTGGCGAGGCCACCGACGTGCGCGTCCGCGCCCACGGCTGACCCCTTGCGTCCGCCACCGTGGGGGCAGGACACCCCTGGTGGCGGACGCAACGAAGGGGTGAGGGGGAGTATTCGGTGGCCGTCCGGTGTTCTCCAGTGAGATCCTGAGGAGAACATGACCGAACGCAGCAACATCGACCGCATCCTGTCCCGCCGCGCCAGCGCGCTCGCGGACCCCACCACCGACGACGAGGGCTTCCTCGTCGAGGACGGCTTCGACGGCGACCAGCTCGACCGCGAGGAGCGCGCCTCTCTCCGCCGTGTCCAGGGGCTCTCGACCGAGCTCGAGGACATCAGCGAGGTCGAGTACCGCCAGCTGCGCCTCGAGCGGGTCGTCCTGGCCTCCGTCTGGGGCGAGGGCACCCTCGAGGACGCCGAGAACTCCCTGCGCGAGCTCGCCGCGCTCGCCGAGACCGCCGGCTCCGAGGTCCTCGCCGGAGTCCTCCAGCGTCGCCACCGCCCCGACCCCGGCACCTACCTCGGCTCCGGCAAGGCCGCCGAGCTGCGCGACATCGTCGTCGCCGAGGGCGCCGACACCGTCATCTGCGACACCGAGCTCGCGCCGAGCCAGCGACGTGCCCTCGAGGACGTCGTCAAGGTCAAGGTCATCGACCGCACCGCGCTGATCCTCGACATCTTCGCCCAGCACGCGAAGTCCAAGGAGGGCAAGGCCCAGGTCGAGCTGGCCCAGATGGAGTACCTGCTCCCGCGCCTGCGTGGCTGGGGTGAGTCGATGTCCCGGCAGGCCGGTGGACAGGCCGCCGGCGGTCAGGGCATGGGCTCGCGTGGTCCCGGTGAGACGAAGATCGAGCTCGACCGTCGACGGATCAACACGCGCATGGCCAAGCTCCGCCGTGAGCTCGCCGCGATGAAGACCCACCGCGACACCCGCCGCGCCTCCCGTCACGACGTGCCTGCCGTCGTCATCGTCGGCTACACCAACGCCGGCAAGTCGACGCTGCTCAACCGGCTGACGAGCGCCGGCGTCCTCGTCGACAACCAGCTCTTCGCGACGCTCGACACGACGGTGCGTCGCACCGAGACCCCCGAGGGCCGCGAGTACACGCTCGCCGACACCGTCGGCTTCGTCCGGGCCCTGCCGACGCAGCTCGTCGAGGCCTTCCGTAGCACGATCGAGGAGGCGGCCGACGCCGACCTCCTGCTCCACGTCGTCGACGGCAGCCACCCCGACCCCGAGGGCCAGATCAGCGCCGTGCGCGCGGTCCTCGCCGACGTCGAGGCCGCGGACGTCAAGGAGGTCATCGTCGTCAACAAGGCCGACGCCGCCGACCCCGAGGTCGTCGACCGGATCCTGCGCCACGAGCGGCACTCCATCGCCGTCTCGGCCCGCACGGGCCGGGGGATCGAGGAGCTGCGCGCCCTCGTCAGCGCGGAGCTGCCCCAGCCCGACCACGAGGTCGACGTCCTCGTCCCTTACGACCGTGGCGACCTCATCTCCCGGATCTACGAGGAGGCCGAGATCCTCGAGGAGGAGCACGTCCCCGAGGGCACCCGCGTCCGCGCGAAGGTCATGGGCGACCTCGCGGCCGAGCTGAACCCCTTCGTCCGGGCATGACCACGGACGCCCGGACCGCCGGTGCCGCCCTCGCCGCCGCCGGCTCCGCCTGCTGGCTGCTCGCGATGCTCGGCGGGACGGTGGACAGCCCCACGGTGTGGGCCGTCGTCGGCGTGGGGGTCGGGGTCTTCCTCGTGGCCAACGCGCTGCGGCTCGCGGCCGGACCGCTGCGGCTCTCGGCGAAGGCCCGCCGGGTCGTGGTCGGGCTGCTCGCGGGCTCGCCCGTGCTCGCCGTCGTCATGGGGCTGATCGGTGGCCTCGGCCCTGGCATCTTCGTCGCGGGCTCCCTCGCCGGGATCGTCCTGTGGGTCACGAGCAGCATGGTCGTCGCGGCCGCATCCCCGGCCGCTTAGGGATCTGCGCGCGCGGCTCTTAGGCTGGAGCGCGTGGACTGGAACAGCTATGACGCCGCACTCTTCGACCTCGACGGGGTCCTGACCCCGACGGCCACCGTGCACATGCAGGCCTGGTCGGAGATGTTCAACGACTTCCTCGCCGGGCAGGACGGCCAGGACCCGTACACGGAGCGCGACTACTACGCCTACGTCGACGGCAAGCCGCGGTACGACGGCGTGCGCTCGTTCCTCGAGTCACGCGGCATCGAGCTGCCGGAGGGCGACCCCTCGGACTCGCCCGAGCAGCAGAGCGTCTGCGGTCTCGGCAACCGCAAGAACGAGGCCTTCAACGCCGTCCTCGAGCGGGATGGTGTGGAGGCCTACCCGGGGTCCGTCCGCCTCCTCGACGCCCTCGAGGCGAAGGGGGTCCGTCTCGCCGTCGTCTCGTCGAGCCAGAACGCGCCGGCGGTCCTCGCGGCGGCCGGGATCGCCGACCGATTCCCGGTCGTCGTCGACGGCCGGGTCGCCAAGGCCGACGGGCTGCCGGGCAAGCCGGCACCCGACACCTTCCTCGCCGCTGCCGAGCGGCTCGGGGTGACCCGGGAGCGCTCCGTCGTCCTCGAGGACGCCGAGTCCGGCGTCGAGGCCGGCCGTGCGGGCGGCTTCGGGCTCGTCGTCGGTGTCGACCGCGGCGCAGGTGCCGACACCCTGCGCGAGCGCGGCGCCGACCTCGTCGTGGGCGACCTCGCGGAGATCCTCCCGTGAGCCCGAACGGCTCGGTCGACCCGACCGCCCTGGGCATGGGGCCGGACACCGACCCCATCGACCGCACGCGGTTCCCGATCGACGAGTGGCGGCTCGTCGAGTGCGCTCCCGACAAGAGCACGCTGGGGCGCGACGAGACCCTCTTCGCGGTCGGCAACGGCTACCTCGGCATGCGGGGCAACCCGACCGAGGGGCGTAACGCCTACACCCACGGCACCTTCGTCAACGGCTTCCACGAGACCTGGGAGATCCAGCACCCCGAGGCGGCGTACGGCTTCGCGAAGACCGGCCAGACGATCGTCAACGTCCCCGACGCGAAGCTCATGAAGATCTACGTCGACGACGAGCCGCTGCTGCTCTCGACGGCGGACCTGCAGCACTACGAACGCTCGCTCGACATGCGCGAGGGGATCCTGCGCCGCGAGATCGTGTGGACCACCCCGTCGCGCAAGAAGGTGCGGATCCGCACCTCCCGCATGGTCTCCTTCACCGAGCGCCACCTCGCGGTGATGACGATGGAGATCGAGATGCTCGAGGGCGATGCCCCCGTGGTCGTCTCGTCCCAGATCCTCAACCGTCAGGACGGCGGCGACGAGTACTACGCGTCCGAGGCCGCGATGGGTGAGGGATTCGACCCGCGCAGGAGCGGCACCTTCGAGCACCGGGTCCTCGAGCCCCAGCTCGACTGGTGCAACGAGCGCCGGATGATCCTCGGCTACCGCGCCGCGACCTCGGGCATGACGATCGCCGTCGCGGCCGAGCACACGATCGAGACGGACAACCCGTGGACCGCGATCGAGACGACCGAGCCAGACCTCGCGCGCAAGGTCTTCCAGGTCGACGCCCGCCAGGGGCAGCCGATCACGATCGTCAAGACCGTCGCGTACCACACCTCGCGCGGTGTGCCCGTGCGCGAGCTCGCCGACCGGGGCCGCCGGACGCTCGACCGCGTGCGACGTCTCGGCGTGGCGTACCTGCGGGAGGCCCAGCGCCGCTGGCTCACCGGCTTCTGGGCCGACTCGGACATCGTCGTCGAGGGCGAGCCGGGGCTGCAGCAGGCGATCCGGTGGAATCTCTTCCAGCTCGCCCAGGCGACGGCGCGCACCGACCAGATGGGCGTCGCGGCGAAGGGGGTGACCGGCTCGGGCTACGAGGGCCACTACTTCTGGGACACCGAGATCTACGTCGTCCCCTTCCTCGTGCACACGCATCCCGAGCTCGCCCGCAGCGTGCTCCTCGCGCGCATCGCGATGCTGCCGCAGGCCCGACGGCGGGCGACCGAGCTGGCGGTCAAGGGTGCCCTCTTCCCGTGGCGCACGATCAACGGCGAGGAGGCCTCGGCGTACTACGCGGCCGGCACGGCGCAGTACCACATCAACGCCGACATCTCGTACGCGCTCATGAAGTACGTGGACGTCAGCGGTGACCTCGACTTCCTGGCCCGCTACGGCGTCGAGGTGCTCGTCGAGACGGCGCGCATGTGGGCCGACCTCGGCTTCTGGCGGGGCGAGGGTGAGGCGCGGACCTTCGAGATCCACGGGGTGACCGGCCCGGACGAGTACACGACGGTCGTCAACAACAACCTCTTCACCAACGTCATGGCCCGAGGCAACCTCGTGCGTGCCGCGGACGTCGTCCGGCGGCTCGACGAGATCGCCGGGGCCGAGGCGGCGGCCCTGAGGACCCGGCTCGGTCTCTCCGAGGAGGAGGCCCAGGAGTGGTGGGAGTGCGCGGCGGCGATGTACATCCCGTACGACGAGTCCCTCGGGGTGCACCCGCAGGACGACCAGTTCCTCAGCAAGGAGCTGTGGGACGTCCAGGGCACCCCGCCGGAGAAGCGTCCGCTCCTGCTCAACTACCACCCGCTGGTCATCTACCGCTTCCAGGTGCTCAAGCAGGCGGATGTCGTGCTCGCGCTCTACCTTCAGGGTGACGTCTTCACCGCCGAGGAGAAGCGTCGCGACTTCGACTACTACGACCCGATCACCACGGGCGACTCGAGCCTCTCTGCCGTCGTGCAGTCGATCATGGCGGCCGAGGTCGGGCTGCCCGATCAGGCGCTGTCGTACTTCCACAACGCGCTCTGGACCGACCTCGACGACCTGCACGGCAACACCGCGGACGGGGTGCACGTCGCCTCGACCGGGGGAGTGTGGGCCAGCCTGGTGCAGGGCTTCGGCGGGATGCGGGACTTCGACGGCAACATCACCTTCGACCCCCGGCTGCCGCGCGAGTGGAGCCGGATGCGCTACCGGCTCAAGGTGCGCGGCTCGCGGGTCCAGGTGGACCTCACCGGCGAGATGCTCGAGATCAGCATCGTCGACGGGCCCGACCTCGAGGTGAGCGTCCGCGGCAAGTCGTACGTGGCCCGGGCCGGCGAGCCGGTGCGGGTCTGGCTCGAGGACCGGCTCGACGAGGCGATGTACCTGCCCGAGTCGGCGTACTGACGCGGGTCAGGGGAGCCCGGCGAGGACGTCGGCGGACGTCGCGAGGGTGACCTGCGGCGGGTAGAGCCCCATGACGTGCAGGGCGGCCGCGTGGTTCTCCGGGGTCGACCCGGCGCAGCCGTCGGTGACGACGACGACCCGCGCGCCCGCGTCGGCGGCCGGCAGCACGGTCGAGAGGACGCAGCAGTCCGTCGAGACACCCGTGACGAGCAGCGTCGGGGTCGGCCCGACGACGTCGGTCAGCTCCTCACCCCACTTGCCGAATGTCGAGACGTCGATCGTCGCGCGCGCGGTGAGCTCCTCGGCCTGGCCGACGAGGGCGAACATCGGGTCGTCGTCCGGCCGGTCGGCGAAGGGCCACGCCCGGAAGTAGTCGGCCCACGACCCCTCCCGCGACGTGCCCGGCACCCAGCGCGTGACGAGGGTCCGCCGCGGCCCGACCCGCTCGGCGAGCCGGTGGACCGGCGCGATGATGTCGCCGAACATCGGGGAGCCCCAGTCCGACTCGGGGTCGGCGAAGATCCGCTGCGGGTCGACGACGAGGAGCCAGGCGTCCGCCAGGTCGGGGAGAGCCGGCGGCGAAGGGGGAGCTGCGGCCACCCCTTCGTCCGTCACGCCCGACCCTCCTGACGTGCGACCTTCGCCCGGCGGGCGAGGTAGGTGACGACGAAGGACAGGACGAGGGCGAGCAGGACGCCGAGGTTGGCGTACGCCCAGTTGCCGTCCCAGTACGGGCCGGCCGGGTCGTCGACGAAGGTGCCGAGGCCGAGGGGCTCGATGAGGAAGCCCTGCCAGTTGTTCCAGCTCGCCTCGTCGGCGAAGGAGTTGACGACGAGGCCCCAGCCGAGGATCGAGGCGAGGACCATGGTGCCGATGGAGGTCCAGTCCCAGGCTCCGTAGCGGCCCCGCGGGTCGAAGAGGGCCTCCTCGTCGTAGTCGCGCTGACGCAGGGCGATGTCGGCGATCATGATCCCCGCCCAGCTCGCGAGCGGCACCCCGAGCGTGATGAGGAAGCTCTGGAAGGGGTTGATGAAGTTCTCGGCGACGAAGACGACGTAGAAGGTGCCGAGCGTGAGGATGATGCCGTCGACGAGGGCGGCCGTCGGACGGGGGATCTGCACGCCGAGCGAGAGGAGCGTCAGGCCCGAGGAGTAGATGCCGAGGACGGCGCCGGAGACGAGCGCGAGGATCGCGGCGAGCAGGAAGGGCACGAGGACCCACGTCGGCAGCAGGGTCGCGAGCGTGCCGATGGGGTCGGCGGCGATGCCGTTCTTCACCGCCTCGTCGGACCCGGCGAGAGCCAGGCCGTAGCAGACGAGCACGGCCGGGGCGATGGCGCCGCCGAGCGTGTTCCACCCGACGATCGCCGCGCCGGGGGCGTCACGGCGCTGGTAGCGCGACCAGTCGGCAGCGATGTTGATCCAGCCGAGGCCGAAGCCGGTCATCACCATGACGAGCGCGCCGATCATCGCGCCGGTCGAGCCCGCGGGGATGTCCATGACCGTGCCCCAGTCGATGTGGGAGACCGTCATCGCGACGTAGAGGATCGTGATGGCGCCCGTGATCCAGGTGAGGATCGACTGCATCCGCATGATGATGTGGTAGCCGGCGACCGACGCCGTGACGATGAGTGCGGCGACGACGACGGCCGCGACGATCTTGGTGCCCGTGCCGCCGCCCCAGCCGAGCCGCTCAAAGATCGTCGCCGTCGCGAGGACGGCCATGATCGCGAGGAAGGTCTCCCAGCCGATGGAGACGAGCCAGCTGACGACGCCCGGGACCTTCTGCCCGGTGACGCCGAAGGCGGAGCGCGAGAGGACCATCGTCGGGGCCGAGCCGCGCTTGCCGGCGAGCGCGATGACGCCGCAGAGCGCGAAGGAGATCACGACGCCGACGATCGTCACGATGATCGCCTGGACGAAGGAGATGCCGAAGCCGAGGACGAAGGCGGCGTAGGAGATGCCGAAGACGGAGACGTTGGCCGCGAACCACGGCCAGAAGAGGTCGCGGGGGCGCGCGGTGCGCTCCGACTCGTCGATGATCTCGATGCCCGTGGTCTCGACGCCGCGGCGACGGACCGCCTCGACGTTCGAGCCCGTGCCGGTGCCGGGGGTGCTGGTCATGGGGTGAGCGTCCCACAGTGCGCGCCCGGTGCGGGGGAGGTCGGCGGCTGCGACGATGGTCGGGTGATCGAGGGTTTCGTCGATGCGGTGCGGGTGCTGGGTGGCCGGCCTGCGGCCGACGGCTGCGAAGGGGTGGCCGCCCGGCTGCTCGAGCGGTGGCGTGAGCCGCACCGCGGCTACCACGACGAGCAGCACCTGCGCGAGGTGCTCGCTGCCGTCGACACGGTGCGCGGTGCCGCGCTCGACCTCAGGGGACGCGCCGCCGTCACCCTCGCCGCCTGGTACCACGACGCGGTCTACGAGGGCCGTCCCGGTGAGGACGAGGAGGCGAGCGCACGGCTCGCCGAGTCCGAGCTGTCGGCCCGCGGCCTGGACGGTGGGGCAGCGGCGAGGGTCGCGGGCCTCGTCCGCTCGACGGCCGAGCACCGCCTGCCGAGCGACCCTGACGGCCCCGAGGCCGTCCTCCATGACGCCGACCTGTGGATCCTCGCCTCGCCGCCGGAGCGGTTCGACGAGTACTGCCGCCAGGTCCGGGCGGAGTACCCCCACGTGAGCGACGACGACTACAGCCGCGGACGAAGGGGGGTCCTCACCCCCTTCGTCACGCGGCCGCGTCTCTACGCCACCAGGGACGCCCACGAGCGGTGGACGGCCGCGGCCCGCGCCAACCTGCGGCGCGAGCTCGCTCGTCTCGGCTAGGCGTCGCCTCGCCCGTGCTGCTCACGCCGCAGACAGCGGTCGACGAACGCAGCCTCGACCAGGCCGAGGGCAATGGCTGATCACGCACGGCGGACGCGTGATGGTCGACTGGCTGCAGACGACGGGACCGCACTCGCCACGCGTGGCCGACAAACCTGCGGTGGACCGCGAAGTATCCCGGCCGCGAAGGGGTTTCCTGGTCCAGCGCGGGTTTCCCGGCCTGGTGCGCGGCATGGGCCGTGACTCTCGACCTTCACGAACGAACGACTCTCGGGAGGAGCGGGCGTCCTGACGGTGGTGTCAGGGACTGCAGCGCCGACGCCGCTCAGCCTCGGTCACGCGGAGCCCGGAAGCCCGCAGGCGGGAGATGAGCTCCCGACCGCTCACCGGTGTCGCGCCCGCCTCCACCACGTCGTCGTAACGTCGGAGGGGCACGTCGTAGTGGTCGAGGTCGAAGAGTCTCCGGGGCAGTCCGACCTGCGCGGCGAAGGCATGGAGCTCGTCGAGCGAGGTGTCGGACACGAGGTGGCTCCAGGTCGTGTCCCACCCCTCCCAGGTCGGCGGGTCGACGAGGATCACAGCCGCCTCAGCGCTGTCGCGAGGACGACCGCCTCACCCACCCGGTCGGAGGCGTCGAGGTCGACCTCGGCCTCGATGACCCAGTCGCCGTCGCCCTCGGGGTCGGCGAGGGTCTGGGTAACCCGCCACAGGCGCACGTCCTGCGTCGCCTCGTCGCCCTCGTCGGGCATCCCCGGGGCGGGGCCGGTCACGTCGGTCTCGACCCGGATCCGGTGCGGGCCGCGGGCGTCGGCATCGGTACCGATCGAGCCGTGCTCCTCCCAGTAGTCACCGAGCGCGACGTCCCAGTCGTCACGGGTCATCACGGGGGACCGGCCGTCGTCGGCGAGCGCGCACGCCGCATGCTCCAGCGCAGCCAGCCCCCCGAGGTCGTCACGTGCCGCCAGCGCCACGCGCTGCCACAGCGCGCCGCGGACCATCGGCCGGAAGGCGTGCGGTTGCGCAGAGATCGGGCGCGAAGGGGGACGAAGGTCGTCCGGGTCGTGGTGGGCCACGGCATCGGCGAGCGATCCGTCAGGGTTGGTGAGCGCCTCCCACTCGTCGAGCAGCGAGGAGTCGGTCTGCCGGATCGTCTCGCCGAGCCAGGCGATGATCTCGGCGAGCTCGTCGCTCCGGTAGGCCTCCGGCACGGTGTGGGCGAGCGTGCGGTAGGCGTCAGAGAGGTAGCGCAGCAGCAGGCCTTCTCGCGGTGCCAGCTCGTAGCGGCGCACGAGGTCGGAGAAGGACATGCCGTCCTCCCACATGTGCCGCACGATGCTGCACGGCACGAGCCCGTCCGCCGGCAGCCAGGGGTGGGCGACCATGTACTCCTCGTAGGCGGGCCGCAGCAGGTCCGCGAGCGGCTCGGGCCAGGTGATCTCCTCGAGCCGGGCCATCCGCTCCTCGTACTCGACGCCGTCGGCCTTCATCTCCGCGATGGCCACGTTGCGGGCGGCCCACTGCTGGGCGAGCAGCAGCGGGCGGGGTGCGTCGAGCACCGCCTCGACGACCGAGATGACGTCGAGCGGGTACGTCGGGGCGTCGGGGTCGAGCAGCTCCAGCGCGGCGAGGGCGAAGTGGGCGAGCGGCTGGTTGAGCGCGAAGTCCGGCGGGAGGTCGACGGTGAGGGCGACCGTCCTCCCTTCGCCGTCCGGCTCGGGCAGCCGCACCAGGACCCCCGAGTCGAGGAGCGACCGGCCCAGCCGGATCGCCCGCCGAGCCAGCCGAGCCCGCCCACGCGCGTCCTCGTGGTTGTCGCGGGTGAGGCGCGACAGCGCGGCGACCGCGTCCCCGGGGCGCGCGACGACGTTGAGGATCGTCGAGTTGTCGACCTTCATCCTCGAGCCGAGAGACTCCGGGGGAGCGGTCGTCAGCTTCGTGAAGGTGTCCTCGGTCCACACGACGAAGCCGTCGGGTGCCTTCTTGCGCTGCACCTTCTTCTGCTTCTTCGGGTCGTCGCCGGCCTTGGCGACGAGCCGGGCGTTCTCGATCGTGTGCTCCGGCGCCTGCACGACGACGTAGCCCTGGGTGTCGAAGCCCGCCCGGCCGGCCCGCCCCGCGACCTGGAGGAACTCGCGCACCCGCAGCACCCGGTGGCGGTGGCCGTCGAACTTCGTCAGCGAGGTGAAGAGGACCGTGCGGATCGGCACGTTGATGCCCACCCCGAGGGTGTCGGTGCCGCAGATGACCTTGAGCATCCCGCGCTGGGCGAGGCGCTCGACGAGCCGCCGGTAGCGCGGGAGCATCCCTGCGTGATGAACGCCGATGCCCTTGCGCAGCAAGGCCGACAGCGTCCGCCCGAAGCCCGCCGCGAAGCGGACCGTGGCGAGCTCGGCGGCGATCGCGTCGCGCTCGGCGGGGGACAGGAGCCGCATGCTCGACAGGGTCCGGGCGTGCTCCGCGGCCGAGGCCTGCGTCTGGTGCACGACGTAGACCGGCACCCGGTCCCACTCGACGAGGTCGTCGATCGTCTCCTGCAGCGGCGTCATCGACCACGAGAAGGTCAGCGGGACGGGCCGTGGAGCCTCCGAGACGACCGTGACGTCACGACCGGTCCGCTCCCGCAGGTCGTCCTCGAAACGGGTCGTGTCACCGAGCGTCGCCGACATGAGCAGCATCTGCGCCTCGAGCAGCTCGAGGAGCGGCACCTGCCACGCCCAGCCGCGGTCAGGCTCGGAGTAGTAGTGGAACTCGTCCATCACGACGAGCCCGACGTCGGCACCACGCCCCTCGCGCAGCGCCATGTTGGCGAGCACCTCGGCGGTGCACACGATGACGGGCGCGTCGGGGTTGACCGAGGCGTCACCGGTGAGCATCCCGACGTCCTGCGCGCCGAAGACCTGGCAGAGGTCGAAGAACTTCTCGGACACGAGCGCCTTGATCGGCGCCGTGTAGAAGGCGACCCGGTCCTGGGCGATGGCGTGGGCGATGGCGGCGGTCGCGACGAGCGACTTGCCCGACCCGGTGGGTGTCGTGAGGATGACGTGCTCGTCCGCGAGGAGGGCCATCGCGGCCTCCTCCTGGTGCGGGTAGAGGCTGATCCCACGCCCCGCCGCCCATGCCGTCACGGCGTCGAGGACGTCGTCGGGGCTCGCACCGGTGCGGACGTCGAGGGTCGGGGGCGCAGTCATCCGGTCCATCCTCGCAGCCGCGTCGGCGAGGGGGCGACACGCGGGCCGGTTGTGACCCACCATGGCCTCATGAGCTACCGCCCGTTCGTCAGGTCGTCGGCAGAGATGCCCACGACCGTCGCCGGGCCGGGCTTCACCCTCCGCCCGCCGTCGCCGGACGACGCGCGGGCCCTCGGTGAGCTCGTCGGCGACCCGGCCCGAGCGGACAGCGTCGTCCGCTGCTGGGTCGATCGGTGGGACCGAGACGGGTACGGCACGTGGGTCGTCGAGGGCGAAGGGGGTGAGTCGCTCGGCTTCGTCGGTCTGCGGCCGCGGGCCCACGACATCACGGTCACGGTGCGCTCCGACCCGGCCTCCGCCCAGGACGGCCGGGCGCGGGCGGCCTTGCGCCGCGCGGTCGCCCACGGGCTCGAGTGGTACCCGGACGTGCCGCTGCGCATGCGGGTACCGGCCGGCGACATCACGACACACGGCGTCTCGGAGTCGGCGGGCCTGATCCCCGTCCCGGCGGCCGACCACGAGGCGCGCGGCACCGAGTGGCGGGTGCTCCAGGCACCCCGGGTCCGGGTCCTCAGGGCGCTCACGCCCGCCGTGCGAGAGCAGCTCATCGACCTGTGGGTCCGGGTCAACGAGGCCGGCGGCGCCGTCGGCTTCGGCGTGGACGCGACCCGCGCGGACGTCGAGGCCGAGCTGGACCGTCGCGCACAGGCCCTCGCGACAGGTGCCCTCACGGTGGTCACGCTGGTGTCGCCCTCCGGGGACCTTCTCGGCGTGGGCTTCCTGCGCCGGGCGAGCAGCGCCCTGCTGTCGCACGTGCGCAACGTCGAGGTCGTCATGGTCGAGCCGGAGCGGCGAGGCCTGAGCCTCGGGCGGCACCTCATGGCAGTCATCCACCGGACCGCACGCGAGGAGGGCGTCGAGATCCTCACGCTGGACTACCGCGACGGTCTCGGCCTCGGGGACTTCTACGAGAGCCTCGGCTACCGCGAGGTCGGGCGTCACCCGGGTCTCATCCGGGTCGCCGAGGGCGACGACCGTGACGGGGTCCTGATGATGCGCCGCATCGACTGACCCTTACGCTTGCGGTCCGTGAGCACACCCCCCGCGCAGCGCGAGACCCGCACCGACGACCGTCCCCCCTTCGGCCTGGGCTGGACCCTCCACGGCGACGGGCGACCGCCGGCCCACGGTGAGGTCGTCCGCCCCGGCGAGCGACTGTCCTGGGGCCGGACCGTCGGCCTCGGCATGCAGCACGTCGTCGCGATGTTCGGCGCGACCTTCCTCGTGCCGCTGCTCACCGGACTGCCCCCGGCGACGACGCTCTTCTTCTCCGGTGTCGGGACGATGCTCTTCCTGCTCATCACCGCCGGCCGGGTCCCGAGCTACCTCGGCAGCTCTTTCGCCTTCATCGCGCCGCTGACCGCCGCGACGGCCAGCCACGACCTCCCGACCGCCCTCGGCGGCGTCGTCATGGCCGGTCTCGCGCTCGCCCTCGTCGGTGTCGTCGTCCACCTTGCCGGCGACCGGTGGCTCCGGGCACTCATGCCGCCGATGGTCACCGGCACCATCGTCGCCCTCATCGGGCTCAACCTCGCACCGGCGGCGAAGAACAACTTCGTCGTCTCGCCCGTGACGGCCACCGTGACGCTCGTCGTCATCCTCGTCCTCACCGTCCTGAGCAAGGGGATGATCTCCCGCCTGGCGATCCTCGGTGGTGTCGCGGCCGGCTATGCCACCGCAGCGGTGCGCGGGGAGCTCGACTTCTCCAAGGTCGAGACCGCGGCCTACGTCGGCATCCCGAGCTTCACCGCCCCGAGCTTCGACATCGCCGTCGCCGGCCTCTTCATCCCCGTCATCCTCGTCCTCGTCGCGGAGAACGTCGGCCACGTCCGCTCGGTCGCGACGATGACCGGTGAGGACCTCGACCCGGTCATGGGTCGAGCGCTCATCGCCGACGGTCTCGCGACGACCCTCGCCGGCTCCGGCGGCGGCTCGGGCACGACGACCTACGCGGAGAACATCGGCGTCATGGCCGCCACCCGCGTCTACTCGACGGCCGCCTACTGGGTCGCGGCGATCTTCGCCGTGCTCCTCTCGATGAGCCCGAAGTTCGGCCAGCTCATCGCGACCGTGCCCGCCGGCGTCCTCGGCGGCGCCGGCACCGCCCTCTACGGGATGATCGGCCTGCTCGGCATGAAGATCTGGATCGAGAACCGCGTCGACCTCGGCAACCCGATCAACCTCATGACCGGGGCGGTCGCGCTCATCATCGGCATCGCCGACTACACGTGGGAGATCGGCGACATCCAGCTCGCCGGCATCGCTCTCGGCACGGCCGCCGCCCTCATCGGCTTCCACGGCATGCGGGCGCTCAACCGGGTGACCGACGCGGTGCCCGACCCGTTGATCCCCCTTCGCGACTGAGCGAACCTACAGTTGGCGGCGTGACCGAGCCGACGACCTCTCCCGAGCACGCCCGACTCCACGACTCCGCCGACAGCGACGCCCCCTGGCGGCTGTGGGGGCCCTACGTCTCGGGACGCCAGTGGGGGACCGTCCGCGAGGACTACTCCGCCGACGGCGAGGCGTGGGACTCCTTCCCCTTCGACCACGCCCACACCCGCGCCTACCGCTGGGGCGAGGACGGCATCGGCGGGCTCACCGACCGCTACGGCTTCCTCAACGTCGCCGTCGCGCTGTGGAACGGGCAGGACGACCGGCTCAAGGAGCGGCTCTTCGGGCTCGCCGGCCCGCAGGGCAACCACGGCGAGGACGCCAAGGAGTACTGGTGGCACGTCGACGCCACCCCGACCCACTCCTTCGCCGAGTACCTCTACCGCTACCCGCAGGCCGCCTATCCCTACGAGCAGCTCGTCGCGGAGAACGCCGCGCGCGGCTACGACGCCGACGAGTACGAGCTCAGCGACACCGGGGTGCTCGAAGGAGACCGCTTCTTCGACGTCGTGACCCGGCACGTCAAGGCCTCGCCGACCGACATGTACCTCGAGTACACGGCGACCAACCACGGCCCGGACGCGGCGCCGCTCGACCTCGTGCCGCAGGTGTGGTTCCGCAACACCTGGTCGTGGGGCCGGGACGACCGGCGCCCCTCGATCACCGTGCAGGACCGGGGCGAAGGGGGTGACAGCCACGTCGTCCTCGTCACCGAGCACGAGTGGCTGGGTCGGTATGTGGTCTTCGCCGAGTCAGGGGCGCACGGACCCCCCGAGGTGCTGCTGTGCGACAACGAGACCAACACGCTCGCGACCTTCGGCCACGGCGACGGCCAGGCGGCGCACCCCACCAACGCGATCGACCAGACCGTCGTCCACGGCGACCCCTCGCTGCTCGCCGAGGGCACCGGCACCAAGGCCGGGCTGCGCTGGCACCTCGACGCCGTCCCGCCGGGGGAGAGCGTCACCGTGCGCCTCCGTCTCGTCCGCGAGGACGAGCTCGACGACGAGGCGAGGGCTCACCCCTTCGCCCATGCGGACGCGACGGCCCAGGCGCGGCGGGCCGAGGCCGACGAGTTCTACGGGACCGTCATCCCGGCCGCGACGCCCGAGGAGGACCGCCTCGTCGCGAGGCGGGCCTTCGCCGGCCTCATGTGGTGCAAGCAGCTCTACCGCTACGACATCGGCGAGTGGCTCGAGGGTGACCCGAGCCAGCCCGAGCCGCCGGCCGAGCGCCGGGCGAAGGAGGAGGGGCGCAACGTCGAGTGGCGCCACCTGGCGCTGGCCGACATCATCTCGATGCCCGACGAGTGGGAGTACCCGTGGTTCGCCGCCTGGGACCTCGCCTTCCACTGCGTGGCGATCGCGCACGTCGACCCGGCCTTCGCCAAGGACCAGCTGCGGCTCATGTGCCGCGAGTGGGCGCAGCACCCCAACGGCCAGCTGCCCGCCTACGAGTGGAACTTCGGTGACGTCAACCCGCCCGTGCACGCCTGGGCGGCCTGGCACGTCTACGCCATCGAGGGGGCGCAGGACACGGACTTCCTCGTGCGCATCTTCACCAAGCTGCTGCTGAACTTCGGCTGGTGGGTCAACCGCAAGGACTCCGACGACTCCAACCTCTTCGAGGGCGGCTTCCTAGGGATGGACAACATCGGCCCCTTCGACCGCTCCGAGGGACTGCCCGAGGGGCAGCGGCTCGAGCAGTCCGACGCGACGAGCTGGATGGCGTTCTTCTGCCTCAACATGCTCCGGATTTCGTGGGAGCTGGCGCGGCAGACCCCGGCATGGGACGAGAGCGCGACGAAGTTCCTCGAGCACTTCCTCGCCATCGCCGACGCGATGAACCACTTCGGTACCCACGCGGTCTCGCTCTGGAACGACGAGGACGGCTTCTACTACGACGTCGTCGTCGACGAGGCCGGCCGCTCGACGCCGATCAAGATCCGCTCCATGGTCGGCCTGCTGCCGCTCATGGCCGTGGCCGACGAGCCGGACTGGGTCGAGGGAGACCTGCCCGACTTCACCCATCACCTCGCCTGGCTGCGGGAGAACCGCCCCGATCTCACCCGGTCGGTCCTGCACACCGTGCACGACGGCGAGCCCGACCTCACCCTCTCGCTCATGCACCCCGACCGGCTGCGCCGGGTCCTGTCGGTGCTCCTCGACGAGTCCGAGTTCCTTTCGCCCTACGGGATCCGCTCGCTCTCCGCCGCCTACCGCGACGGGGTGAGCGTGCACCTCGACGGACAGGACATGTCGGTCCGGTACACCCCGGCCGAGTCGGAGAACGGCATGTTCGGCGGCAACAGCAACTGGCGCGGACCGGTCTGGTTCCCCGTCAACGTCCTGCTCACCGACGCGATCCGCACCTACGGGGTCGACCTCATGCGCGACGAGACGCTGGAGTTCCCGACCGGGTCGGGCCACCAGGCCACGTACAAGGAGGTCGCGCTCGGCATCGAGCAGCGGCTCATCGACATGTTCCGCGTCAAGGAGGACGGGCGCCGGCCGAGCGACCCGGTCCACGTGCCGACGGGTCCGCTGTGGGGCCAGGCGCACCCGACCTTCTCCGAGTACTTCCACGGCGACACCGGCGCCGGTCTCGGCGCATCCCACCAGAGCGGGTGGACCTCGATGGTCGCCCACCTCATCTGCATCACCCACCGCGACGTCCACGAGGAGATCGAGAAGTGAGCAAGGCGCTGCATGACAAGGTCGTCGTCGTCACCGGCGGCAACAGCGGCATCGGCGAGGGCATCGTCCGTGAGGCGTCCGCGCAGGGGGCGAGGGTCGTCATCGACTACGTCTCCGAGCCCGAGCATGCTGCCCAGATGGTCGAGGAGCTCGGTGGCCCCGAGCGGGCGATCGCCGTCGAGGCCGACGTCAGCTCGGTCGCCGACCTCACGCGTCTCAAGGACGCGGCCGTCGAGGCCTTCGGTCGCATCGACGTGTGGGTCAACAACGCCGGCGTCGAGCTCCACCAGCAGCTGCTGACCCTCACCGAGGAGCGCTACGACCTCCAGATGGCGATCAACCTCAAGGGCGCGACCTTCGGCACCAAGATCGCCGCCGAGCAGTTCATCGCCCAGGGCGGTGGGGGGGTCGTCATCAACACGAGCAGCACCCACGAGGACTGGCCGATGCCCAGCGACCTCACCTACTGCATCTCCAAGGGGGGCATGCGGATGCTCGCCCGGACCGCCGGCGTCGAGCTCGGCCCGCACGGTATCCGCGTCGTCAACGTCGCGCCGGGCGCCATCGAGACCCCGATCAACACGGGTGACGACGCGGCCCACAAGGCGGCGCTGCGGGCCGCGATCCCCCTTCGCCACCTGGGGACGCCCGAGCAGATGGGCAAGGTGACCTGCTTCGTCGCCTCCGACGCGGCCGCCTACATCACCGCGACGACGATCTTCGCCGACGGCGGTCTCATGCAGCAGCCCGGGGCGACCTGATCTCTGAGGCGCTCAGGAGAGTCCGGAGATCATGCCGTCGGCGGAGATGTCGATGCGCTCGGCGTTGGGGTGGCGGGACAGGCCCGGCATCGTCCGCATGTCCCCGCAGATCGCGTAGACGTAGCCTGCGCCGACGTTGGCGCGCACCTCGCGGACCGGCATCCGCCAGCCTGTGGGCGCCCCGAGGAGCGCGGGGTCGGAGCTGATCGACAGGTGGGTCTTGGCGATGACGACCGGCAGCTCGCCGAAGCCCAGCCGCTCGTACTCCGCGAGCGCCTTGGCGGCGGCCGGTGCGACGTCGATGCCGTCCGCGCCGTAGACCCGCGTCGCGACGGCCTCGATCTTCTCGGTCAGGCTCGCCTCGAGCGGATAGGTGAAGCGGAAGTCGACGTCGTCGTCGCAGGCGGCGAGCACGGCCCGGGACAGCTCCTCCGCGCCGGCGCCACCCTTTGCGACGTGCCGGGTCACCGCCCAGCGCACCCCGAGCTCCTCGGCGAGCTCGCTGATCACCGCGTGCTCGCTGTCGTGGTCCTGGGGGAAGGCGTTGATCGCGATGACGGGGGAGACCCCGAAGGACCGCACGATCTCGACGTGCTTGCGCAGGTTGGCCAGCCCGGCCCGCACGTCCTCGGGGGACTCGGTGAGCAGCTCCTCGGGCAGTGCCCGGCCGGCGCGGATGTCGAAGCGCCCCGAGTGTGCCTTGAGCGCACGGACGGTCACGACGACGACGGCCACGTCCGGGGTGAGGCCGCCGACGCGGCACTTGACGTTGAAGAAGCGCTCGGCCCCCATGTCGGAGCCGAAGCCGGCCTCGGTCACGACCACGTCGGCGTGGTCGAGCGCGATGCGGTCGGCGATGATCGAGGAGGTACCGGTCGCGATGTTGCCGAAGGGGCCGAGGTGGACGAGCGCGGGTCCGCCCTCGAGCGTCTGCATGAGGTTGGGCTTGAGGGCATCGCGCAGGACGACCGCCATCGCGCCGGCGGCGCCGAGCTGCTCGGCGGTGACGGGGTCGCCCGTCGTGGAGTATCCGATCACGATCCGGCCCAGGCGCTCACGGAGGTCCTTGAGCGAGGTGGCCAGGGTCATGAGGACCATGAGCTCGCTCGCCGCCGTGATGTCGAAGCCGGTCTGCCGAGGCACACCGTCGACGCGGTCACCGAGACCGACGACGATGTCGCGCAGCGAGCGGTCGTTGACGTCGAGGACCCGTCGCCAGGTGATGTTGCGCGCGTCGAGGTCGAGCTCGTTGCCGAAGTGGAGGTGGTTGTCGATCATCGCGGCGAGCAGGTTGTGCGCCGCAGTGATCGCGTGGAAGTCGCCGGTGAGGTGGAGGTTGAGCTTGTCCATCGGCACGACCTGGCTGTAGCCGCCACCGGCGGCCCCGCCCTTGATGCCGAAGGTCGGCCCCATCGACGGCTGGCGCAGGGTGACGACGGCGTTGGTCCCGAGCCGCCGCAGGCCCTGGCTCAGCCCGACGCAGACGGTCGTCTTGCCCTCCCCGAGCGGGGTCGGCGTCACGGCGGTGACGACGACGAGACGGCCCTGCGGCCTGGTGGAGGCGGCTAGTGCCGCGAGGTCGAAACGAGCGAGGTCGATCTTGGCCAGGTCACGGCCGTAGTCCTCGACGTCGTCGGGCTCGAGGCCCAGGGCGGTGGCGATCTCGTCCATCGGGCGCAGGGTTGCGGCGCCGGCGATCTCGAGGTCGGAGGGGAAGGGGTGAGCGTCCGTGGTCACGAGTCCACGCTAGTCCTCCACAACGGGCGAAGGGGGAGTCGGTGCGGGCCACTAGGGTGGCCGGGTGCCAGCCCAGCCCCCTCTCGACGACCTGCTCGCGGCCGCCGTGGGTGGCGTCGGCGGGTCGACCCGGACCGGCCAGGTCGAGATGGCGCGGGCCGTCGCCGCGGCCGTCGAGACCGGCGAGCACCTCCTCGTCCAGGCCGGCACCGGCACCGGCAAGTCGCTCGCCTACCTCGTCCCCGCCGTCGCCCACGCGATGCGCAGCGGCCGCCCGGCTGTCGTCGCGACGGCCACGCTCGCGCTCCAGGCCCAGATCGTCGACCGTGACATGCCCCGGCTCGCCGCGTCCCTCGCGGGACCGCTCGGCCGCCGCCCGACCTACGCGCTCGTCAAGGGCCGGCGCAACTACGTGTGCCGGCACAAGCTCGTCGGCGGCTTCCCCGATGACGACCCCGGCCTGCTCGACCTCGGTGAGGTCGACGCCGCCGCCGGACGGCTCGGCCAGGAGGTCGTCCGCCTGCGCGAGTGGGCGCAGGAGAGCGAGTCCGGCGACCGCGACGAGCTCGTCCCGGGCGTCTCCGAGCGGGCCTGGCGCCAGGTGTCGGTGAGCGCCGAGGAGTGCCTCGGCAGCCGGTGCCCCGAGCTCGCCGAGTGCTTCGTCGAGCGCTCCCGCCAGGCCGCCAAGGACGTCGACGTCGTCGTCACCAACCACTCCTTCATGGCGATCGACGCCTTCGAGGGTCGCCACCTCCTGCCGCCGCACGACGTCCTCGTCGTCGACGAGGCCCACGAGCTCGTCGACCGGGTCACCTCGACGATCACCGACGAGCTGACCGCCGGGGCGATCCGGGGCGCGGCGAAGCGGGCCGGGAAGATGGTCGACTCCACCGACGAGCTCGAGGACCTGGCGGTCGCGCTCGAGTCTCAGCTCGAGGAGGCCCCCGAGGGGCGGATGCGTGCCGGTCTGCCCGACGCGCTGGCCCTGACCGTGGGGCGGCTCCGCGAGGTGAGCCGCGGTCTGCTCACCGAGCTCAAGCCGGAGAAGGGCGCCGACGTCGACGGCGGCCGCCAGGTCGCCCTCGCCGCGATGGAGGCCCTCTTCGACGTCGCCGGCCGCATCCTCGAGGAGCGCGACCTCGACGTCGTCTGGCTCTCGAAGGACCCCCGCCGCGGCCCGGTCCTGCGCGTCGCCCCGATGAGCGTCGCGATGCTCGTCCGCGACAAGATCTTCGAGGACGACTCACCATCCGAGGCAGGCGAGGAGGGACCGACGAGTCGCACCGTCGTCCTCACCTCCGCCACCCTCGAGCTCGGCGGCACCTTCGACGCAGTCGCCGGCACCCTCGGGCTGCGCGGCGAGGGCGCGCCACCCTGGCGAGGACTCGACGTCGGGTCCCCCTTCGCCTATCCCGAGCAAGCGATCGCCTACGTCGCCGAGCACCTCCCCGCCCCGGGCCGTGACGGGCTGGCCCCGCAGACGCTCGACGAGATCGAGGAGCTCGTCCGGGCCGCGGGCGGGCGCACCCTCGGCCTCTTCTCCTCGATGCGCGCCGCCCGTGAGGCGTCCGAGGCGATGCGCGAGCGGCTGGGTGACGACTACCCGGTCCTGTGCCAGGGGGAGGACCAGATCACCACCCTCGTGCGTGAGTTCGCCAAGGACCCCCGGACCTGCCTCTTCGGCACGCTCACCCTCTGGCAGGGCGTCGACGTGCCGGGCAGCAGCTGCCAGCTCGTGCTCATCGACCGCATCCCCTTCCCGCGCCCCGACGACCCGCTGTCCTCCGCCCGCGCCGAGGAGATCGGGCGACGGGGCGGCAACGGCTTCATGGCCGTCTCGGCGACGCACGCCGCGCTGCGGCTGGCCCAGGGCGCCGGCCGGCTCGTCCGGCGCGGTGACGACCGCGGGGTGGTCGCCTTCCTCGACCACCGGATGGTCAAGGCGCGCTACGCCGGCTTCCTCCAGCGCTCGCTCCCGCCCTTCTGGCCGACGACCGACAAGCAGCTCGTGCTCGGGGCGCTGCGTCGGCTCGACGAGACGGCGCCGCCGCCGATGCCCGTCGCCGACCCCGCGCGGCGCGGCCTCACCGGCGCGGTCGTCGCCGGTGGCGTGGCGGCGAGCACGGATGCCGACGGTGCGGAGCACCCTCGGCCGGTCGCGGTCGACCCGGGTCCCGCAGGCGGCGCCCGTACCGCGGTGACCAAGGGGGTGGGCTGGGGGCAGCAGGACGACGACGAGCTGCGCGACGGTGCCGATCTCGGCCTGACCCTCGAGGAGCTCGTCCGGCAGAGCGGGCGCAGCGCCGAGTCGGTCCGGGCGAGGGCCACCGCCCTCGGCCTCGAGGTGCCGGACTGATGGGGCTGTCGGCCCGGCGTGGCAGGGTGAGCCCGTGAGCGAGACCGTCGACGTCCGGTCGGGCGTGCCACCACTCGTGCTCGTCAGCGGCCCCGAGGAGCTGCTGGCCGAGCGGGCCGTCGACCAGGTGGTGAGCGATCTGCGGGTCGCGGCCCCCGAGCTCGAGGTCGTGAGCATCGAGCCGTTCGGCTACGAGCCGGGCGACCTCGGGGTCCAGGCGAGCCCATCACTCTTCGGCGAGGACAAGGCGATCGTCGTCCGTGGGCTCCACGAGGCGGGCGACGCCCTCCAGCAGGATCTCCTCGCCTACCTCGACGACCCGGCCGAGAGCGTCACGCTCATCGTGCTCCACGGCTCCGGCAACCGTGGCAAGAAGGTGCTCGACACCCTCAAGAGGTCCAAGGCCCGGGTCATCGACGCCCCCGCGATCCGGTCCGACCGTGACAAGGCCGACTTCGTGACCAACGAGCTCCGCCGGGCCCGCCGCAAGATCACCCCGGACGCGGTGCACGCGCTCGTCGAGGCGGTCGGCAAGGACCTGCGCGAGCTCGCGTCAGCCTGCACCCAGCTCGTCGACGACACGACGGGAGTCATCGACCACGAGGTTGTCGACCGCTACCACGGGGGCAAGGTCGAGGCGACCGGCTTCCGCGTCGCCGACGCCGCGGTGAGCGGCGAGGCCGGCGAGGCGCTGCGGCTGCTCCGGCACGCCGTCGCCGTTGGTGTCGACCCGGTCCCCATCGTCGCGGTGCTCGCCGGGCAGCTCCGGCAGCTCGCCAAGGTCGGGGGAGCGGGGCGGGGCCGCTCGGGCGACGTCGCCCGAGAGCTCGGCATGGCTCCGTGGCAGGTCGACAAGGCTCGTCGCGCCCTGCGCGGCTGGTCCGGGCCGGCCCTCGGCCGGGCCATCCAGGCGGTCGCCGCGGCCGACGAGGAGGTCAAGGGTGGTGGCCGCGACCCGGTCTACGCCGTGGAGCACGCCGTGCTGACGATCGTGCGGGAGCACCAGTCAGGCTGACCCGCTTGCGTCCGCCGATGTGGGGGGAGATCCCCCACGGTGGCGGACGCTACGGTTTTGCCCCGCCCGCAGGGCCGCTGATATCGTGGATCCTTGCGTGCGCGCTGCGGTCGTGCGCGCACTGCACGCAGCACCCAGGGCGTCTCTCCCACGGTATCCCCACGCCGGTCCCGAGATGCCCTGCCGCCCTCAACGGCAACCACCGACCAACAGAGAGATTTCACGTGGCAAACATCAAGTCCCAGATCAAGCGGATCAAGACCAACCAGGCCCGGACCGAGCGCAACCGCGCCCACAAGTCCGAGCTGCGCACCTCGATCCGCCGGGTCCGTGAGGCTGTCGAGTCCGGCGACGCGACCGCCGCGGCCGACGCGCTCAAGCTCGCGTCGACGAAGCTCGACAAGGCCGTGAGCAAGGGCGTCCTCCACGCCAACCAGGCCGCGAACAAGAAGTCCGCCCTGGCGAAGAAGGTCGGCTCCCTCTCCAAGTGAGCCGCGCCTGACCGAAGGGGCCCGCACCGATCACCGGTGCGGGCCCCTTCGTCGTCTGCGGACCTGCCTCAGACCGGGTCGTCGTCGTAGGCCAGCCCTCGGCTCACCGCGTCGATCGCGTGGACGACGGCGGCGTACACCTCGGGCGAGACCGTGCCGCCCTCGCGCCGCACGGTGGCGGGGTCGAGCCGCACGATCCGGTTGACCCGGGCCTCGCTGGGCCGGCCGCGGCTGTCCCAGGCCCCCGTGCCGACGTCGATCCAGTGCCGGCCCGCGCGGCGCTCCTGCTCCTCGTCGCGGTCGTGGTCCTGGCTCGTCATCGGCACGCCGAGCAGCCAGCCACCGTCCTGGCCGACCACGAGGGTCGGGCGGTCCTTGCCCCGGGAGTGGTCCTCCTCGAAGGGGACGTGCGCCCAGACGACCTCGCCCGGGCCGGCCCTCTCGGCCAGCGGGCCGTACGGCGAGACCGGGCCGGTGTAGTCGCCCGGGTAGCCACGGGCCTCGGCCGGCGCAGCCGGCCGCGAGAAGTCTCCCTGGACCTGGGTCTGGATCGTGGTCCAGCCCTGCGGTCCGTCGAGCCCGAGGAACCGTCGGGCGAGGACACGCAGAGAGGGCACGGCGGAAGGCTACAAAGCCGAGCCCCCCGGCGGGGCGCAAGCCGACCCCCCTTCGACCTCCGGCTCAGGTGAGCCAGCCCACATGGTCGCGGGCGAGGGCGTAGCCGACGAAGGCGACGATGTCGATGACCGCGTGGGCGACGACGAGGGGCGCCACGCGGCGGGTCCGCGTGTAGACCCAGCCGAGGAAGAGACCCATGACGAGGTTGCCCACGAAGCCGCCGATGCCCTGGTAAAGGTGGTAGCAGCCCCGGATCACCGCGCTCGTGACGATGATCTGCCAGCGGCCCCAGCCCGCCTGCGCCCACCGGGTGAAGAGGTAGCCGACCATCACGACCTCCTCGAGCACCGAGCTCTGGATCGCCGAGAGGACGAGCACCGGGACCGTCCACCAGTGCGGGACGAGGTCGGCGGCGACGATCGTCGTGCTCAGCCCCGCGGCCCGCGCGCCGAGGTACCAGGCGAGGCCGGGCAGGCCGACGGCGGCGGCGAGGAGCAGCCCGCGCAGCAGGTCCTGGCCGGGACGCCGCAGGTCGGCGCCTATGCGGGAGCGGGCGTCGGGGTCCTCGCGCGTCAGCAGGTGCAGCGCGAGCAGGGCAGGGGCGACGCCGAGGGCGACACCGGTGAGCTGCCAGAGCAGATCCAGCCAGGGCTGGTCCGGGAAGGCGGAGACGTTCATCCGGGCCGTCTGCGCGGAGAGCGGGACCCCGCTCGAGAGCATTGCGACGATCCGCAGCAGCGACCAGATCGCCGACGCGCCGAGCGAGACGGCGAGGACGAGCACGGTCTCGGTGAGCAGGGTCCGTCGGGCGAAGGGCGAGGTGCTCACGCAGAGAGCCTAGGATGGCCGGTGATCTGCCCCCCACCCCCAGAGGTTGAGTCCTACCTGTGTCACCCATGGCCACGAAGGCGCTGCAGCCGCACGCGACCCCGCCGGAGCAGATCCGCAACTTCTGCATCATCGCGCACATCGACCACGGCAAGTCGACGCTCGCCGACCGGATGCTCCAGATCACCGGGGTCGTCGAGGCCCGCCAGATGCGCGCGCAGTACCTCGATCGCATGGACATCGAGCGCGAGCGCGGCATCACCATCAAGTCGCAGGCCGTGCGGATGCCCTGGGCCCAGGACTCGCAGACCTACTGCCTCAACATGATCGACACCCCCGGGCACGTGGACTTCACCTACGAGGTCTCCCGCTCGCTCGCCGCCTGCGAGGGCGCGATCCTGCTCGTCGACGCCGCGCAGGGGATCGAGGCGCAGACCCTGGCCAACCTCTACCTGGCCATGGAGAACGACCTGACGATCATCCCGGTCCTCAACAAGATCGACCTCCCGGCCGCCCAGCCGGAGAAGTACGCCGCCGAGCTCGCCGGCCTCATCGGCTGCGACCCGGAGGACGTCCTCAAGGTCTCCGGCAAGACGGGCGAAGGGGTCGAGGAGCTGCTCGACGAGATCGTCCGGCAGCTGCCCGCGCCGGTCGGCGACGCCGACGCCCCGGCCCGCGCGATGATCTTCGACTCGGTCTACGACACCTACCGCGGAGTCGTCACCTACGTCCGGGTCGTCGACGGCAACCTCAACCCGCGCGAGCGGATCGCGATGATGTCGACGAAGGCGACCCACGAGCTGCTCGAGATCGGCGTCATCAGCCCCGAGCCGATGCCGAGCAACGGCCTGGGTGTCGGCGAGGTCGGCTACCTCATCACCGGCGTCAAGGACGTGCGCCAGTCCAAGGTCGGCGACACGGTCACCAACATGGCCAAGCCGGCGAGCGAGGCGATCGGCGGCTACAAGGACCCCAAGCCGATGGTCTTCTCCGGGCTCTACCCGATCGACGGCTCGGACTACCCCGCCCTGCGCGACGCGCTCGACAAGCTCAAGCTCAACGACGCGGCGCTCGTCTACGAGCCGGAGACCTCGGCGGCGCTCGGCTTCGGCTTCCGCGTCGGATTCCTCGGCCTCCTGCACCTCGAGATCGTCCGCGAGCGGCTCGAGCGCGAGTTCGACCTCGACCTCATCTCGACCCAGCCCAACGTCGTCTACCAGGTGACGATGGACGACGGCACCGAGGTCGAGGTGACCAATCCGAGCGAGTTCCCGCACGGCAAGGTCGCCGAGGTCCGCGAGCCGGTCGTCAAGGCGACGATCCTCGCGCCGAGCGAGTTCATCGGCGCGATCATGGAGCTCTGCCAGGGCAAGCGCGGCCAGCTCGGCGGGATGGACTACCTCTCCGAGGACCGCGTCGAGATGCGCTACACGCTCCCGCTCGCCGAGATCGTCTTCGACTTCTTCGACCAGCTGAAGTCCAAGACCCGCGGCTACGCCTCCCTCGACTACCAGGAGGCCGGAGACCAGGCCGCCGACCTCGTCAAGGTCGACATCCTGCTCCAGGGCGAGGGCGTCGATGCCTTCAGCGCGATCGTCCACAAGGACAAGGCGTACTCCTACGGCACGATGATGGCCGGCAAGCTCAAGGACCTCATCCCGCGGCAGCAGTTCGAGGTGCCGATCCAGGCCGCGATCGGCGCCCGGGTCATCGCCCGCGAGAACATCCGGGCGATCCGCAAGGACGTCCTGGCCAAGTGCTACGGCGGTGACATCTCCCGCAAGCGCAAGCTGCTCGAGAAGCAGAAGGCCGGCAAGAAGCGGATGAAGAACATCGGCAGCGTCGAGGTGCCGCCGGAGGCCTTCATCGCCGCGCTGTCCTCCGACGACAGCGGGGGCAAGGACAAGAAGTGATGACGAAGGGGGACCCGGGCGGGTCCCCCTTCGCGCTGCTCAGGCGTCCTTGCGCCCGGTGAAGTCGTCCATCGTGTGGTAGATCCCCAGGACCTTGTCGGCGACGAAGTCGCGGACCCCGATGGGCAGGACGCCCTTGGCGATCTCGCTGACGAGCACGGTCTTGGGCATGACGAGCATCGCCTGCCCGCGCAGCATCGCCGACCACGTCTGCTCGACGACGTCGTCGGGCTCGAGCAGCGGCAGCAGGGGAGCGGAGCGCGCTCCGTCGAACATCCCCGTCTTGACGTAGTACGGGCACACCGTCGTGACCTTGACGTGGTCGTGGCCGGCCTGCTCGAGCTCGAGCCGGACCGAGTCGGACCAACCGACCATGGCCCACTTCGAGCCGGCGTACGCGGCCATCCTCGGGTTCGAGGTGAGCCCGGCGGCCGAGGCGATGTTCACCAGGCGGCACTGCCGGGTGCCCTCGATCATCTCGGGGAGGAACTCGCGCGCCACGTGCATGGGGGCCAGGGTGTTGACCTCGAGCGTGAGCTGGGTGTCCTTCGGGTCGCTCTCCCAGAAGTACTGGTTGCCCCGGACGATGCCCGCGTTGTTGATGACGATGTCGACCGCGCCGACCTCCTTGCGGATCCGCCGGGCCGCGGCGCGCAGCGCGGGCAGGCGGCGCACGTCGACGACCTCGGGGATCACGGTCGTCCGCCCGACCGAGAGGGCTGAGAGCTCCTCCGCTGTGGCGGTCAGGGCCTCCTCGTCGATGTCGAGGAGGACGACGGCGGCGGCCCGCTCGGCGACGGCCCGCTCGGCGAAGAGCCGGCCCATCCCCATGGCGGCGCCGGTGATGAGCACGACGGCTCCGGACACGTCCTTCATGACTGACTCTCCTGCTCCTGGGCAGCACGGGCCGCGAGCGCGAGGGAGCGCACCCGGTCGATGTCGTCGTCGGTGTAGACGCCGTTGACGCCGGAGATCGTGGCCAGCTGCATGCCGTGCTTGAGACCGAGCTGGTAGATCTCCTTGACCTTCTCCCACTCGATGCTGCGGCCGACGGTGAAGGTCTCGAAGCGGCCCTCGAGCGCGAGGACGATCGTCTCGGCGAGGCACGCGAAGGCGACGCCCGGGGGGAGCCCGATGTCACCCATCCGCACGTCCTCGCCGGGCAGCAGGACCTCGCCGGACTCGACGACGAGCACGTCGGGCCGCTTGGCGACGTCGTCGGCGGAGAGGTCGAGCGGGCGGGCGACGTCGGTGATGACGCAGCCGGGCTTGAGCGCCATGACGTCGAGGACCTTCTGGCCCGCGGCCGAGGTCGCGGTGACGATCATGTCCATGTCGGGCAGGGCCTCGTCCGGCCGGGCCGCGACGAAGATCTTCGCCCGCGGGTGCTCCGCCTCGATCTCGCGCTTGAGCGCGAGCAGCTTGGCGGACTCGGGGGACACGAGCCACAGCTCGTCGCTGGCCAGGGCGAGCAGGCGGGCGCAGACCGAGCCGATCGACCCGGTCGCCCCGACGACCATCGTCTTGCCGCGCAGGCGCCCACGCTCGTCGACATCGGCGATCCCGAGTCGGCGCAGCGCCTCGTGGGCTGCCCAGAGGGCGCCCGAGGCGCTGTAGGAGTTGCCGGTCGTCACGGGCAGCGAGGCGCGCCGGGCGACCGTGACCCCGGCGTCGCCGACCACCTTGGTGAAGGCGCCGAGGCCCATGATCTGGGCCCCGAGCTTGCGGGCGATCTCGGCCGCGTCGAGCAGCCGCGTGTAGGTGAACTCGGGGCTGTGCGCCAGGAGCTCCTTGGGAGTCCCCCCGACGGTGATGAGCCACCCCTCGGTCTCGGCACCGGTCGGTGAGGTGATCCCGGTGACGTGGCTGTAGACGAAGGGGGGAAGGTACGCGGCGGCCTTCTCGATGACCGGGGTCATGCCCGGTACCTGGGTCATCGCGCGCAACGGCTGGACGTTGCGGAAGTACTGGGTCGACAGGGGGTGAATGACGAAGGCGAAGCGCGTCTTGCGTCGCGGACCGTTCGGCATGAGCGAGCGCGGCTCGATGCCGGCGGTCTGGATCGCCTGGAGGAGCTCGTCGGTCGTGAGGTGCCCGTCGTCGTCGAGGACGAGCATCATCGCCTCCAGCACGGCGGCGACGACAGTGATGTGCCGGAAGGGCTGGGGCGTGGTGTCGAGGACCCGGTCGACACCACGGCCGCCGAGCTCGGCGAGCCGGTCCGGGGAGATCGCCGAGGAGATCACGGTCGTGCCCGCGAGGTCCTCCAGCCCGAAGCCGGTGAGCTCGTCGTAGGAGGCGACGATGACGTCGCAGTCCCGGGTGGCCCGGCGGGCGATCTCGTGGCCGACCCACTCCGCCGGGGCCAGGAGGGTCTGGCGCAGGCGGCCGGGGATGACCCGCATCCCGAGCGAGGCGACATCGGCGGCCAGGCCGAGGGTCGTCGCGGCCGCCCGCAGGGCGACGTTGTCGAGCATCGCCAACGGGTCGGCGTGCTCGACGTTGTCCGTGAACTCCTCAAGGACCCTCACGGTGCGGGTGTGGTTGCCGGAGCCGAGGACGAGGGTCCGGGCGTTGGTGAAGTAGCCCGGCAGCTCCGTCTGCAGGCCGCGGATCGCCCACTCCTGGAGGACGTCGGTGAGCATGTCGCCGTCGGTGACGGGGACCCCGCCGCACGCCGCGCGCAGCCGCGACATGACGTCGGTGTCATCGGTGAGCAGACCGAGGGCGCGTGCCTCCCTGACTCCGGAGAGGGCGAAGGCCGCGGCCCGTCCTCGCCAGTGCACGATGCGAGCGACGGCGAGGTCGACGTCGCCGGACAGGCCCTCGCGGACGAGGCGGAAGGTCTGCTCGAGGAAGGTCGCACGGCTGTCGTAGTCCCCCTCGGGTCCCGCCAGGCTGATGTTGACGATGATGGGCCGCTTCATGGACTCATCCTCTCGAACTCGTCGTCGATGAGGTCGGCGATGGTGTCGGGATCCGGCACGAGGCCGGCGTCTCCGGCGATGCCGATATTCACCGAGCCGTTGTAGCTGAAGATGCAGACACCGAGCGGCTGGTTGCCCGACGTCGGGACCCACCCCAGGGTTCCGGAGACCGGCACCCCCGCGAAGGTCATGAGCTCGCGTGGTCCCGGGACGTTGGTGAGGACACCGACCCCCTTGTTGGCGAAGAGGTTGGTCAGCTGGAAGGCGAGCGCCTTCGGGGACTGCGCGATGGCCAGCTGCACGCCGAAGGTGATGGCCGGCTCGATGCTGTGCTTGATCCGGAACATGCGGGCCCGCATCTCGGCGACAGCGTGCCGCGTGCTCTCCAGCCCGAGGGGCATGGGGAGGAACACGAGGGAGAAGTGGTTGCCGAGCTCCTCGGGGAGGTTCGCGTCGAAGGGGAGGAGCGAGACGGGCACGAGCCAGGAGATCTCCTCGACGAGGGCGTCCTTCTCGGCGAGGTAGCGGGTCATCGCCTGGGAGACGAGGGCCAGCAGCACGTCGTTGACGGTGCCGTCGTGCTCCAGCGCAAGCGCCTTGATCGTCTGGAGGTCCAAACCCCTGACCCAGGAGACCTTCTTCTCGACCCCCGGCACGCCGGACCAGGCGGTGCGGGCGCTCGGCGGGGCGGCGAGCATGCGGCTGACCTCGGCGATGGTGTTGATCGACTGGTTGTCCTGGTCGGTCAGCCCCTCGATGAGGTCGAAGACGCGCAGCGGCCGCCGGATGAGCCCGATCCCGTCCCGGACGAGCCGGGGGTTGAGGGACATCGCGATGCGAAGGGGCGCCCGGAGGGTGCCGGCGACCAGGTTGCCGGCGTCGCCGAGGCCACGGCGGGCCACGGTGACACCGGTCGAGAGCAACCCTGGCCTGCGGTGCTCGCGACCCACCGGCACGGGCAGCACCGCGCTGCCGTCGGCCGGGTCGCAGAGGTTGAACATCAGCTGGGTCAGCCGGATCCCGTCGGCCAGAGCGTGGTGGAAGCGACAGAACATCACGGTGCCGTACCCCTCGACGCCGCTGAGGAACTCGATGCTCCACAGGGGATGGTCGCCGTCGAGCGGCTGGGCGAACTGCTTGCCGATCCAGGCCCGCAGCTCGTCCTCGTCGCCGTCGAGCCGGCTGGTGCTCACGTGACGACCGATGTCGAAGTCCTCGTCGTCCTGCCAGTACCAGCGTCCCTCGATCTCGACGGCCCGTCGCCGGAAGACGGGGTGCTTGCCGATGAGTCGTTCCTCGAGGAGCTGGTGCACGTCCTCGAGCGCCGGCGCCTCCTCGAACCACAGCATGGAGCGGACGTACATCAGGTTGTTGGGCCGATCCATGTGGAGCCAGGTCTGGTCCGAGGCGGGGATCGGCACGAGGTCGTCGGCTGCCAGGGTGCTCACCTGCCCAACGTACGTGGAAGTCGGCGGGGCCGGGCCCGAAACAGGGGCAAAGGTCACACGCCGAGACTCCTGGCCCGGTGGCCGATCACCCCTTCGTCCCACCTAGGGTGTCGGCATGGCCCAGAAGACCTACGCCCTGTACCAGCGATCCCTCCGGTACCCGAAGGGCAAGCAGCTCTTCTCCCTGCTCTACGCGCGCGTCGCGCCGTACTTCTGGACGGTGCGGCCGCAGGTGCGTGAGGTGCGACCCCACCACGCGGAGCTGACGATCAAGAACCGCAAGGCGGTGCACAACCACATCGGCACGCTCCACGCGATCGCCGTGTGCAACGGGCTCGAGGCCGCGATGGGTCTCGTCGCCGAGGCGACCTGCCCCGACCACCAGCGGTGGTTGCCTCGCGGGCTGAACGTCGAGTACCTCGCGAAGTCCACGACCGACCTGCTGTGCGTCGCCGAGACCTCGCCGCAGGACTGGGACAAGCCCGCGCCCTTCGACCTCGAGGTGCGCGTCAAGGCCGTGCGCACCGACGGCGTCGTCGCCGTGCAGGGCACCATCCCGGTCTACGTGAGCGAGAAGCCCGCGCAGACCGCTCCCTGAGGTGCGCCGAGCCCTGCGAGGAGCCTCGAAGGGCTAGTCGAGCAGCCGCGACCGGAGCCGGGCGACGTCGTCCTCGCGCCAGCCGCGCTCACGCAACCAGGCCTCGGCGCCGCCGTGCGCGTCGCGCAGGTGGGTGAGGACCGCGGCCATCGACTCCGCCTTGGGGCGCTGCTCGTCGATGGTGTGCGACGGCAGGCTGTAGCGGTACGGCTCGACGTCGATGAGCCGGTCGATGATCCGCTCGATCCGCTCGGCCGAGAGCACGTAGTCCTCGACGATCGCGTCGTCCGGCACCCCCGCGACCGACAGCGCCATGCCGACGACCGTGCCGGTGCGGTCCTTGCCGGCCGCGCAGTGGACGATCGTGCCGCCCGGGCTGCGCGATATCGCGGCCAGCGCGGCCCCCACCGAGTCCGGCCGCCGGGTCACGTAGCCCGTGTAGTGGCGGCCCCAGAAGTCGGCGTCGCGCACCGGCTTCGGCCGGCCCCGGGAGCCGTCCGGCTCGAAACGCAGGGCGAGCGCCTCGTCGACGGTCCGGGCGTCGTCGTCGGACTCGACGACGAGGCTGTGGTGGTGGTGCGTCAGGGAGGTCGCGCGCAGCGGCCCCTCGCCGGTGATCCGGTGCTCGAGCGTGCTGCGCAGGTCGACGACGTCGGTCACCCCGAGGGTGTCCACGAGGTGGGTCACCGAGGCGGGGGTGAGGTCCTGGAGGTTGTCGCTGCGGATGAGCCGCCCGCTCTGGGTCGCCCGTCCGTGCGTGGTGGGCAGCCCGCCCATGTCACGCATGTTGACGACGCCCTCGAGATCGATCCAGCGGGTCATGTGGCCAGGGTAGCCGCGGGTGGGAGGATGTCCGCCGTGCCCACCCTGCCCGACGGAGACCCCGCGCCCTCGGACGGTTCCCTCCCCGAGGCGTCGGCCGCTGCGGTGGGTGCCCGGGCGCTCGGGATGTACGTGCACGTCCCCTTCTGCGCGGTGCGGTGCGGCTACTGCGACTTCAACACGTACACCGCGACCGAGCTCGGCGGCGCCGACGGCCCTGCGGGCTCGAGCCAGGCGAGCTTCGCCGAGGGGGCGCTGCGCGAGCTCGACCTCGCCCGCTCGGTCCTGGGGCCGGCGGCCCCCGAGGTCAGCACGGTCTTCGTCGGGGGAGGGACGCCCACCCTGCTGCCCGCCGCCGACCTCGTCCGGGTCCTCGACGGGATCCGGGAGCGCTTCGGTCTGGCGGCCGACGCCGAGGTCACCACGGAGGCCAACCCGGACTCGGTCACCCCTTCGTCCCTGGCGGCCCTGCGCGAAGGGGGCTTCACCCGGGTGTCCTTCGGGATGCAGTCCGCGGTGCCGCGGGTCCTGCAGACCCTCGACCGGACGCACGACCCGGCCAACGTCGCCCGGGCGGTCAGCGGCGCCCGTGAGGCCGCTCTCGCGGTGAGTCTGGACCTCATCTACGGGACCCCGGGCGAGTCCCTCGAGGACTGGCGGGCCAGCCTCGAGGCGGCGATCGCGCTGGACCCCGACCACATCTCGGCGTACGCCCTGACCGTCGAGCCGGGCACGAGGCTCCACGCCCGCGTCCGGCGGGGAGAGCTGCCGATGCCGACCGGGGACGACGAGGCGGACAAGTACGAGCTCGCCGACGATCTCCTCGGCTCCGCCGGTTACGACTGGTACGAGATCAGCAACTGGTCGCGCGCCGCGTCGGAGGAGGACCTGCGGTGCCGCCACAACCTTGCGTACTGGCGGGGCGACGACTGGTGGGGCGTCGGTCCCGGCGCGCACAGCCACGTCGCCGGCACCCGGTGGTGGAACGTCAAGCACCCGAGCTCCTGGGCCGCCCGACTGGCCCAGGAGGAGTCGCCGGCGGCCGCCCGGGAGGTGCTCGACACGGGCCAGCAGCACGACGAGGAGGTCCTCCTCGGGGTCCGCCTCGTCGACGGGCTGCCGGTCTCCGCGCTCACCGCCGAGGGCCGACGGGCGGTCGCCGGGCTCGTCGCGGACCGGCTCGTCGACGGACGCGCTGCCGTGCTCGGTCGTGTCGTGCTCACCCGCCGCGGCCGGCTGCTCGCCGACACCGTCGTCCAGGCGCTGCTCGTGGAGGGGGCCGTATGAGCGAGCACCAGGCCCTCATCGAGGAGATCATCCGCAGCATCGACCTGCTCGGCGTCGTGACCAACGCGCTGCTCGGGGCGGCGGTGGCCCGCCAGTTCAACCTTGACCCGGTCGGCTTCGCGATCCTCTCGATCATCTCCGCGCTCGGGGGTGGTGCGATCCGGGACGTGCTGCTCGACACGACGCCGGTCGCGCTCACCGACCCCGCCTATCTCGTGTGCGCGCTCGGGGCCTCCGCGCTCGCCTTCCTCGTGCGTTTCGAGGGGCGGCGGTGGCGGCAGGTCTTCCCGTACGTCGACGCGCTCGCGCTCGGCACGTGGGCGGTCGTCGGCACGCAGAAGTCGCTCCAGGCCGGCCTCGCCCCGCTGCCCTCGATCCTCCTCGGCGTCCTCACCGCGGTCGGTGGCGGCGCGGTCCGCGACGTGATGCTCGGCCAGGTGCCGAAGATCTTCCGCCAGTCCGAGCTCTACGCGACCGCCGCGCTCATCGGTGCGATCGCCTACTACCTCCTGCGCGAGGTGGGCCTGGGCCCCTTCGCCGCTCCTGTGGGCACCCTCGTCGGTGCCGGCGTCTGCCTGCTCGCCCACAAGCAGGGCTGGGTGCTCCCGACCCAGCCGGTCCTCAGCGCCAACCTCCGCGGCAAGACGGTCAACCGGTTCCGCCGGCGGGGCTGAGCGACCCGTGACGTGCGTCGCTCCGCGGTCCCGACGCGCCCCCTTCGCCCTCGGGCTGCTATGCATAGGGCGAAGGCCCACCACCACGTACCCGCAGGAGAACGCATGAGCACCCAGCGCACCGCCGTCGTCACCGGAGCCGCCCGCGGCATCGGCAAGGCCATCGCCCTCCGATTCGCCCACGACGGCCACAAGGTCGCCGTCGTCGACCTCGACGAGGCCGCCTGCCAGGGCACCGTCGACGAGATCACCGCCGCCGGCGGGCAGGCCATCGCCGTCGGCGCTGACGTCTCCGACGAGGAGCAGGTCGCCGCCGCCTTCGAGCGGATCGCCGCCGAGCTCGGGGCCCCGACGATCCTCGTGAACAACGCGGGGATCATCCGCGACAACATGCTCTTCAAGATGACGACCGACGACTGGGACGCCGTCATGGGCGTGCACCTGCGCGGCGCCTTCCTCATGACCAAGGCGTGCCAGGCGTTCATGACGCAGGAGAAGTACGGCCGCATCGTCAACCTCTCCTCGACCTCGGCGCTCGGCAACCGAGGCCAGGCGAACTACTCGGCCGCCAAGGCCGGCATGCAGGGCTTGACGAAGACCCTCGCGATCGAGCTCGGCAAGTTCGGCGTCACCGCCAACGCGATCGCGCCGGGCTTCATCCAGACGGAGATGACGGCGTCAACGGCCGAGCGGCTCGGCGTCCCGTTCGACGACTTCATCAAGTACTCGGCCGAGCAGATCCCGGTCCAGCGTGTCGGCCAGCCCGAGGACATCGCCGCGACCGCCGCGTTCCTGTGCTCCGAGGAGGCCGGCTTCGTCTCCGGCCAGGTCATCTACGTCGCCGGCGGCCCCAAGGACTGACCCCAGATCCAAATTTCCCCAGGTTTCTGACATCCGCCCGCGAACATTCGCGGGCGGATCGTCAGTTCCATGGGCGGATTCTGAGGTGCCTGCCGGGGTGCCCCGGCGTCGTCCCCTTCGTCCTGGTCTGGGCGGGGCGAAGTGGCCGTCCTGTCTCCCGATGAGTGGGTCGGCGTCGGCTTGGGCTCCGAACAATCCGCCCGCGAACATTCCTGAGCCTTTGACAGAAGCCCGGGGAAATTCGGATCTCAGGGGGTGGCGGCGGTGACGAAGTCGATGAGCTCCTCGACCCGGCCGAGGAGGGCGGGCTCGAGGTCGGCGTAGGTCCGCACGGTCCCGAGGATCTGCTTCCACGCCCGGGCGATGTCGGCCTGGGTGTCGTGCGGCCAGCCGAGGTGGGCGCAGATCCCGCGCTTCCACTCGACCGAGCGCGGCACCGTGGGCCACGCGTCCATCCCGAGCCGCTGGGGGCGCACCGACTGCCAGACGTCGACGAAGGGGTGCCCGACGATCAGGACGTGGGGGGCGAAGGGGGTCAGGCCGGCGGCCTTCGCGACGATCCGGGACTCCTTCGAGCCGGGGACGAGGTGGTCGACGAGGACACCCATCCGGCGCCCCGGTTCGGGGGCGAAGTCGCGGATCGCGGCCTCGAGGTCGTCGACACCGTCGAGCATCTCGACGACGACGCCCTCGACCCGCAGGTCGTGACCCCACACCTTCTCGACGAGCTCGGCGTCGTGGCGGCCCTCGACGAAGATCCGCGACCCGATGGCGACCCGCGCCGCCCCGTCGTGGACGGCGACCGAGCCGGACGCGGTCCGGGCGGCGGCCTGCTGGGCCGCGGCGAGCGCGGCCCGTCCGGCAGCCTTCGGGGGAGTGAGCACGACCGGGGCGCCGTCGATGAGGAAGCCCGGCCCGAGCGGGAAGGCCTTGACCTTGCCGCGCCGGTCCTCGAGGTGGACGACGTGCATGCCGCCCGCCTTCTCGACGCGGACGACCGCGCCGACCCACCCCGTCTCGAAGTCCTCGACGACGAGGTCGGGGGTCGCCTCGACCTCGCGGCTGCGCGGGCGCCCCGCGGAGCGCCAGTCGCCGGAGAGCACGTCAGAGCCGTAGCGGTCGGTCGGGGGCCGGGAGGTCGGGGGCGTCACGTCGCGGCACGCTACCCGGCGGATTGGGGAATGGCCGGGAGGTCCGTAGACTTGGCACTCAGGTGTCGAGAGTGCCAGGCAGGCCCAGCCGAGATGACGAAGGGAGCACGAGGAGCCCCATGAGCGCACTGAGCTCTGAGAGACGGATGGCCGTCCTCTCCGCCATCGTCGAGGACTACGTCCACACGAGCGAGCCGGTCGGCTCCCGCGCCCTCCTCGAACGCCACCAGCTCGGCGTGAGCGCCGCCACCGTCCGCAACGACATGGCCGCCCTCGAGGACGCCGGCCTCATCGCCGCCCCGCACACGAGCGCCGGCCGCATCCCTACCGACGCCGGCTACCGCGCCTTCGTCGACCAGCTCTCGACGCTCAAGCCGATGTCGCGCGCCGAGCGGGCCGCGATCGCGCAGTTCCTCGACGGCGCCGACGAGCTCGACGAGGTCCTCGACCGCACCGTCCGGCTGCTCGCGACGCTCACCCGACAGGTCGCCGTCGTCCAGTACCCCTCGCTGACCCGCAGCACCGTGCGCCACGTCGAGCTCGTGCCGATGAGCGCCACGCGCCTCATGGTCATCGCCATCATGGGCACCGGCCGGGTCGAGCAGCGCGTCATCGCGACCGACACCGACTACACGACCACGGCCGGTGCCGAAGAGCTCGCCGCCGCGCGCACCCACATCAACGCCGCCGCCACCGAGCGCCGCCTCGCCGAGGCGGTCACCGCGCTGCGCACCCTCGACGACGACCAGCGCACGAGCTCGAGCCTGACCGCCGGCGTCCTCGCAGCACTCGAGGAGGCCGCCCGCGAGGAGAGCGAGACCCGCGTGACCCTCGCCGGCACCGCCAACCTCGCCCGCACCCCCTCGGACTTCCCGCTCACCCTCGAGCCCGTCCTCGACGCGCTCGAGCAGCACGTCGTCCTCCTGCGCCTCCTCGGCGCCGAGGCCGAGCAGACCGGCGAGGTCGCGGTCCGCATCGGCAGCGAGAACCCCGTCACCGGCCTCCAGAGCACGTCGGTCGTCTCCACCGGCTACGGCGTGGGCGACGAGCTCGTCGGCCACGTCGGCGTCCTTGGGCCGACCCGGATGAACTACCCCGCGACGATCAGCCAGGTCCGGGCCGTCGCGACCTACCTCTCCCGGATCATCGCCGGCTGACCCACGGCCCCGGCACAACCCCTTCGCCCCCGAACCCCATCTGCAGAGGACCTCACCGCACGTGAACGACTACTACGCCGACCTGGGTGTCGACCGCTCCGCGACCCCGGAGGAGATCAAGAAGGCCTATCGCAAGATGGCCCGCAAGCTCCACCCGGACGTCAACCCCGGTCCGGAGGCCGAGGAGGAGTTCAAGCGCGTCAGCCAGGCCTACGACGTCCTCGGCGACGAGGCCAAGCGGCGCCAGTACGACAGGGGCGCCGACCCCTACGGTGGCGCGCACGAGGGCTTCGGCGCCGGCTTCTCCTTCAGCGACATCATGGAGCAGTTCTTCGGCCAGGCCGCCGGCGGCGGCCGCGGTCCGCGCCCCCGTCAGGCGCGCGGCCAGGACGGGCTCGTCGCCCTCCAGGTCGACCTCGAGCAGGCGGTCTTCGGCGGGACCCAGGAGCTGACCATCGACACCGCCGAGCGGTGCGGCACCTGCTCTGGCGACGGTGCGCAGCCCGGCTCGGGCCGTCGCACCTGCGACGCCTGCGGTGGTCGCGGCGAGGTCCAGATGGTCCAGCGCAGCTTCCTCGGCCAGGTCATGACGTCGCGTCCGTGCGCGGCCTGCCAGGGCTTCGGCGAGGTCATCCCCAACCCCTGCTTCGAGTGCTCCGGCCAGGGGCGCGTCCGCTCCCGGCGCACGATGAACGTCCGCATCCCCGCGGGGATCGACACCGGCACCCGCATCCACCTCGCCGGCGAGGGTGAGGTCGGCTTCGGCGGAGGCCCGTCCGGCGACCTCTTCGTCGAGCTCCGGGTCGCGCCGCACCCGACCTTCACCCGCGAGGGCGACGACCTGCACGCGTCGGTGCGGCTGCCGATGACCGCGGCGGCCCTCGGGACGACGCTGACCTTCGAGACCTTCGACGGCCCGCAGCAGATCGAGATCAAGCGCGGCACGCAGCCCGGCGACACCGTCGTCCTCGACGACCTCGGCGTCACGCACCTGCGCGGCGGCGGCCGCGGCCGGCTGATCATCCACGCCGACGTCCGCACCCCCACCCGCCTCGACGCCGAGCAGGAGGAGCTCCTGCGCCGCCTCGCCGAGGTCCGTGACGAGACCGACCCGAGCGGCCAGCTCGCCGACGTCGACTCCGGGTTCATGGGCAAGCTCCGCCACGCCTTCAAGGGCCGCTGACGGTGACCGCACCCCTCTTCCACGTCTCCCCGGGGAGTCTTGAGGGCGTCGCCCCGGGCGCGACCGTGGTCGTGGAAGGGGTGGAGGCACGGCACGCGGTCACCGTGCGCCGGATCGCGGTGGGGGAGAGCGTCATCGTCGCCGACGGCGACGGGGCAGGGGCCGTCGGGACGGTCGAGTCGGCCGACCCGACCGCCCTCGTCGTGCGGGTCGAGACCCGACGCGACGAGCCGGCGCCCTCCCTTCGCCTCGTCCTCGTCCAGGCCCTCGCCAAGGGCGGTCGCGACGAGGCCGCCGTCGAGGCGGCCACCGAGCTCGGGGTCGACGAGGTGATCCCGTGGGAGGCGGACCGCTCGATCGTGCGCTGGAAGGGGCCGAAGGTCGCCAAGGCCCACCAGAAGTGGGTCAACGTCGCGGTCGCCGCCGCCAAGCAGTCGCGCCGGGCCCGCACGCCCCTCGTCACGCAGCCGGTCTCCACCAAGGACCTCGCGACCCGCGCGGCCGCGGCCGCGGCCGCCTTCGTCCTCCACGAGGACGCCACCGAGCCGCTCGCGACGGCGGCGCTCCCCGCCGAGGGGGACGTCCTGCTCGTCGTCGGGCCGGAGGGCGGCATCAGCCCGGCCGAGGTCGACGCGCTCGTCGCCGCCGGCGCCGCGCCGGTGCGCCTCGGTACCTCCGTCCTGCGCTCCTCGACGGCCGGCCCGGCAGCGCTCGCCGTGCTCTCGGCCCGCTCGCGCTGGACGTAGCCGGGGGCGCCGGCGGATCGTGCCGGCAGGCCCCCCGCCCGTAGACTCGAGCCACGATGCCTGATCCTTCGCGACCCGACCTCTCCGCACTCGACGGCCTGCCCGACGAGGCACCCACCTCCGCCCCCGACGGCGACACGACCGTCGACGAGACGATCGTCCTGCCGGACTCGGTGACGCCGGTGGCCCTCCTCGGCCCGCGCGACGAGCTGCTCCGCACCATGGAGCGGCAGTTCCCCCGCACCGAGATCCTCGTGCGGGGCAACGAGTTCCGCCTCTCCGGGCCCGCGCGTGACGTCGACATCATCGACCGGCTCCTCGGCGAGCTCATCGAGATCGTCCGCGCCGGCCAGCCGCTCAACCGGGACGCCGTCGAGCGCTCCATCGGCATGCTCCGCGGCAGCAGCCAGCAGCGGCCCGCCGACGTGCTCACCGCCAACATCGTGAGCAACCGGGGCCGCACCGTCCGGCCCAAGACGCTCGGTCAGAAGGAGTATGTCGACGCGATCGACGCCAACACCGTCGTCTTCGGCCTCGGTCCCGCCGGCACCGGCAAGACCTACCTCGCGATGGCCAAGGCCGTCGCGGCCCTGCAGGCCAAGCAGGTCGACCGGATCATCCTCACCCGCCCGGCCGTCGAGGCGGGGGAGCGGCTCGGCTTCCTGCCCGGCTCGCTCAACGACAAGATCGACCCGTACCTGCGCCCCCTCTACGACGCCCTGCACGACATGATCGACGCCGAGTCGATCCCGCGGCTCATGGCGGCCGGCACGATCGAGGTCGCGCCGCTGGCCTTCATGCGTGGCCGCACGCTGAACTCCGCCTTCGTCATCCTCGACGAGGCGCAGAACACCTCGCCCGAGCAGATGAAGATGTTCCTCACCCGCCTCGGCTTCGGCTCCAAGATGGTCGTCACCGGCGACACCTCGCAGGTCGACCTCCCCGGCGGCATCGAGTCGGGCCTCAAGGTCGTCCGGCGCGTGCTCGACGGCATCGAGGACATCCACTTCGCCGAGCTGACGAGCGAGGACGTCGTCCGGCACCGCCTCGTCGGCCAGATCGTCGACGCGTACGGCCGCTACGACGCGCGCCGTGGTCCGAGGGGGGAGCAACGATGAGCGTCGAGCTCGGCAACGAGACCGACCACGAGGTCGACCTCGACGAGATCCGCGAGATCTGCACCTACGTCCTCGAGCAGATGCACGTCCACCCGGGCGCCGACCTCTACGTGCGCCTCATCGACGAGCCGACGATGGCTCAGCTGCACGAGCAGTGGATGGACCTCCCCGGCCCGACCGACGTCATGTCCTTCCCCATGGACGAGCTGCGCCCCGGCCGCCCGGGCGAGCCCGCCGAGGGCATCCTCGGCGACATCGTGCTGTGCCCGAGCGTCGCCGAGCAGCAGGCCGCCGCTGCCGGGCACGCCCCCGCCGAGGAGCTGCTGCTCCTCACCACCCATGGGATCCTGCACCTCCTCGGCTACGACCACGCCGAGGTCAAGGAGGAGCGCGAGATGTTCGACCTCCAGCGCCGACTCCTCCTCACCTTCCTCGCCGGGCGGGGACGCACGGCGAACCCGCCGGCCGGCCGGTCGTGAGCCTCCCGCTCGTCGTCGTCGCGCTCGTCGCGACGGTCCTCGCGTTCGTCCTCGTGCTCGTCGAGTCGGCGATCTCGACGACCTCCCGGGTCGCCGCGGAGGCGGCCGAGGAGCAAGGACGAAGGGGGGCGGCCCCCCTTCGCGCGATCCTCGCCGACTCCTCCGGCTACGTCGCCGTCCTCGCCTTCGTGCGGGCCATCGCCGAGGCGACGGCCGCCGTCGTCGTCGCTGTCGGCGTCACCGAGGCGATCGAGGGCACGATCGAGCCGATCGTCGTCGCGATCGCGATCATGGTCGTTGTCTCCTTCGCCCTCGTCGGGGTCTCGCCGCGCACGCTCGGTCGCCAGCACTCGACGGCGATCGCCCTCGCGGCGGCACCGGTCGTCGTCGCGCTCCGTGGCGTGCTCGGTCCCGTGGCCCGCCTGCTCGTCGGCCTGGGCAACGCCGTCACCCCGGGCAAGGGCTACCGCGACGGCCCCTTCCGCTCCGAGGCCGAGCTGCGCGACCTCGTCGACCTCGCCGGGGAGTCCGCGCTCATCGAGGCCGAGGAGCGCGAGATGCTCCACTCGGTCTTCGACCTCGGAGACACCCTCGCGCGAGAGGTCATGGTGCCGCGCATCGACATGATCACCATCGAGGCCGACAAGCCCGCGCGCAAGGCGGTCAACCTCTTCATCCGCTCCGGCTTCTCCCGCGTGCCCGTCGTCGGGGAGAGCACCGACGACATCGTCGGGCTGCTCTACCTCAAGGACGTCATCCGCCGCACGACCGCCAGCCCCGAGGCCGGCGCCACCAAGGTCTCCGCCTTCATGCGACCCGCCCCCTTCGTCCCAGAGAGCAAGCCGATCGACGACCTGCTCCGTGAGATGCAGCGCGACAGCACGCACGCGGCGATCGTCGTCGACGAGTACGGCGGCACGGCCGGGCTCGTCACGATCGAGGACATCCTCGAGGAGATCGTCGGCGAGATCGACGACGAGTACGACCGCGAGACCCCTGGCGTCGAGGTCCTCGACGACGGCACGGTCCGGGTGCCCGCCTCGATGCACGTCGACGACCTCGCCGAGCTCTTCGACGTCACCCTCGAGGAGGACGAGGTCGACACCGTCGGCGGGCTCATCGGCAAGGTCGTCGGCAAGGTGCCGATCCTCGGCTCGCGGGCGGAGGTGGCCGGCCTCGTCCTCACGGCTGAGAAGATGTCCGGGCGGCGCCACCGTGTCGCGAGCGTCATCGTCGAGCGGAGCGAGCAGGCCGCCGACCATGTGGAGGAGGAGGCCTCGTGAGCGAGGACCACGACGAATACCGCGCGGGCTTCGCCTGCCTCGTCGGTCGACCCAACGCCGGCAAGTCGACGCTGACCAACGCCCTCGTCGGCGACAAGGTGGCGATCACCTCGAGCAAGCCGCAGACCACCCGGCACACGATCCGAGGCATCGTCTCCCGGCCGGGGCGGCAGCTGATCCTCGTCGACACACCAGGCCTCCACAAGCCGCGGACGCTCCTCGGTGAGCGGCTCAACGACCTCGTCCGCGAGACCCTCCTCGAGGTCGACGTCATCGGCTTCTGCCTGCCCGCGGACCAGAAGATCGGGCCCGGTGACAACTTCATCGCCGCAGAGCTCTCCGAGCTCCAGCGGGCCAGGCGGGTCCCGGTCGTGGCCATCGCCACGAAGACCGACCGGGTCGACCGAGAGCGCCTCGCCGAGCACCTCATCGCCATCGACCAGCTCGGCGACTGGGCCGCGATCGTCCCCTGCTCCGCCGTGCGCGGCGACCAGGTCGACGACGTGCTCGCACTGCTCAGCGACTACCTGCCGCCGGCCCCGGCCCCGCTCTACCCCGAGGACGTGCTCACCGACGAGCCGGCCGAGACGATGATCGCCGAGCTCGTCCGTGAGGCCGCGCTCGAGGGCGTGCGCGACGAGCTGCCGCACAGCCTCGCCGTGGTCGTCGAGGAGATGGTCCCGCGGGAGGACCGGCCCGAGGGCGACCCGATGACCGACGTGCGCGTCAACGTCTTCGTCGAGCGCGAGAGCCAGAAGGCGATCATCATCGGACGCGGCGGGTCACGGCTGCGCGAGGTCGGGACCAACGCCCGCCAGGGCATCGAGCGCGTGCTCGGCCACAAGGTCTACCTCGACCTCCACGTCAAGGTCGCCAAGGACTGGCAGCGCGACCCCAAGCAGCTGCAGCGGCTCGGCTTCTGATCCCTCCGCCTGGTCACTCCTGATTTGCCCCTCCCCGCACCGCGGGTCATCCTTGACGGCGGCCCACCCCCAGGGGTGGCGCAGACGCCACATACGCAACGGAAGGGGACGGCGGCCGTCGGTCGCCTACACAGACGTGACCAATCACAAGAAGCAGCGGCCGGAGACACCGCGCAGCCGGGTCGGGAGCACCGGGCCCGCAGGTGCTGCCCGTCTCACCGGCGACGCGGGGATGCTCGACAACGACCCTGCGCCGAGCGTCCGCCACCCGGCACTCGAGCCGCTGGTCGTCCCGCAGCACGACCAACCCGGTCGTCTCGACAAGATCGTCTTCGGCGTCACCGCCGCGCTGGCGATCGCCTTCGTCGTCTGGGGCGGGGTGAGCACCGCGACGCTCGCGAACGCCTCGGCGGGCGGTCTCGACTGGGTCGTGACGAACGCCGGCTGGCTCTTCAGCCTCACCGCCACCGGTTTCGTCTTCTTCGTCATCTGGCTCGCTGCCGGCAAGTACGGCTCCGTCCCGCTCGGCCGCGACGACGAGGGCCCGGAGTTCCGCACCGTCTCGTGGATCGCGATGATGTTCTCCGCCGGCATGGGCATCGGTCTGATGTTCTACGGCGCGGCCGAGCCGCTGGCGCACTACGTGACGCCCCCGCCGGGCACCGGTGAGCCGGGCCACGAGGCCTCGACCCGCACCGCGATGGCGACCACGTTGTTCCACTGGTCGCTGCACCCGTGGGCGATCTACGCCGTCGCCGGTCTCGCGATCGGCTACGGGGTCTTCCGCAAGGGGCGCCCCCTGACCATCAGCGGCGTCTTCGAGCCGCTCATCGGTCGTCGCCGCGTGCACGGCGCCACGGGCAAGGTCATCGACGTCTTCGCGATCTTCGCGACCCTCTTCGGGTCGGCCACCTCGCTGGGGCTCGGGGCCCTGCAGATCGCGTCGGGGGCGCAGATCGTCGGCTGGGCCAGCGGCCCGAGCAACGTCCTGCTCGTGGGGATCATCGTCGTCCTGACGATCTGCTTCATCATCTCGGCCGTGTCCGGTGTCGCGAAGGGCATCCAGTGGCTGTCCAACACCAACATGGTGCTGGCCCTGGCCCTCGCCCTCTTCGTCTTCGTCGTCGGCCCGACGATCTTCATCCTCAACCTGCTGCCGACGACGCTGGGCACCTACTTCCAGCACGTCATGGAGTACTCCGCCCGCACCAACGCCCAGGGAGAGGAGGGCGTCGAGGCCTGGCTGTCCGGCTGGACGATCTTCTACTGGGCCTGGTGGGTCAGCTGGACGCCCTTCGTCGGCATGTTCATCGCCCGCATCTCCCGTGGCCGCACCATCCGGGAGTTCGTCACCGGCGTGCTGCTCGTCCCGAGTGTCGTGAGCCTCGTCTGGTTCTCGATCTTCGGCGGCGCTGCGATCGACGCCGAGGCGAAGGGGGCCGAGCTGGCGGCCGCGGAGTCGGCCGAGGGCACTCTCTTCGCTCTCCTGGGCACGATGCCCTGGGCGACGGTCACCTCGGTGCTCGTCATGGTGCTCGTCGCGATCTTCTTCGTCTCCGGCGCCGACGCGGCCTCCATCGTCATGGGGACGCTCAGCGAGAACGGCACGCTCGAGCCGACCCGACCGACGGTGCTCTTCTGGGGTGTCGCGACCGGTGCCGTCGCGGCGATCATGCTGATCATCGGCGGCTCCGACGCGCTCTCCGGCCTGCAGCAGGTGACGATCATCGCCTCGTTGCCCTTCGTCGTCATCATGGTCGGCATGGCTGCGTCGCTGCTCAAGGACCTGCGCTCCGACCCGATGGTGGTGCGTGGCCAGTACGCCCGCGCGGCGGTCGAGCAGGCCGTCGTCGAGGGGGTCACCGAGCATGGTGACGACTTCGCGCTGTCGGTGGACCGAGCGGCACCGGGGGAGGGCGCCGGCCACGCTGTCGAGTCCTGATCCACGCAGCAGCGGGGCCGCCCACGACGGTGTGCGGCCCCGCTGGTGTGCGTGCTCGGCACCTCGGGCGGTGCAGAGGGTGACCCGCTCGCCGTCGATGACGGCGCTGATCAGGTCGCTCGCAGGGCAGCTCCTGCCACGGATCCGTCCAGCAGGCAGTCGCCGTCCGTGCCCCGACCGCCGTCCACCTATCCTGGGCGCATGCGTATCGGTGTGTTTGGTGCTACGGGTCAGGTCGGTTCGGTCATGCGCGCGCTCCTGGAGCAGCGCGACTTCCCGGTCGAGGAGATGCGGTACTTCGCCTCGGCCCGATCGGCAGGCTCGACCCTGCCCTGGAAGGACGGGGAGGTGACCGTCGAGGACACCGCCACCGCGGACTTCTCCGGGATCGACATCGCCCTCTTCTCCAACGGCGGGTCGACGAGCAAGGAGTGGGCGCCCAAGGTCGCCGCTGCCGGCGCGACCGTCATCGACAACTCGAGCGCCTGGCGCAAGGACCCCGAGGTCCCGCTCGTCGTCTCGGAGGTCAACGCCGCCGACCTCGGCGACATCCCCAAGGGCATCGTCGCCAACCCCAACTGCACGACGATGGCCGCGATGCCGGTGCTCGCGCCGCTCCACGCGAAGGCGGGCCTGGTCCGCCTCCACGTCGCCTCGTACCAGGCCGTCTCGGGCTCGGGCGGCGCCGGGCTCGTCGAGCTCGACAGCCAGCTGCGCGCGGGCTACGCCTCCGGCGACCCGAAGGACCTCGCCGTCGACGGCTCGGCCCTCACCCTCCCTTCGCCCCAGGTCTACAAGGTGCCGGTCGGCTTCAACGTCGTCCCCGTCGCCGGGTCGATCGTCGACGACGGCAGCGAGGAGACCGACGAGGAGCAGAAGCTGCGCAACGAGTCGCGCAAGATCCTCCACGCGCCCGACCTGCGGGTCTCCGGCACCTGCGTCCGTGTGCCCGTCTTCTCCGGTCACTCGCTCGCGATCCACGCCGAGTTCGAGCAGGACATCAGTCCCGAGGAAGCCCTCGAGATCCTCGGCCAGGCCCCGGGGGTCGTCGTCACCGACGTCCCCAACCCGCTCGAGGCGACCGGCAAGGACGAGATCTACGTCGGCCGCGTCCGTGCGGACCAGGCGGCGCCCGAGGGCAAGGGGCTCGTCCTCTTCGTCGTCGGTGACAACCTTCGCAAGGGCGCTGCCCTCAACGCGGTCCAGATCGCCGAGGAGCTCCTCGCGCGCCGCTGAGGACCTGCACGATGAACGTCCACGGAGGGGGACCGGCCGACGCCGGTCCCCCTCCGCCGTCTACACTCGCCAGCATGCGCGTGGTTCTCCTCCTTCGCCGCCGCGACGAGGCCTAGATCGGCCCCCCTCGTCGCGGAGTGCGTGATGCCCGGCCGGCCCCCACGCGATGACACGAAGCGAGTGAGCAGATGATCCACCCCCAGACCCCGTCGGGCATGCCGACGACGAAGTACGTCCCCTTCCAGGACCAGATCCGCGTCGAGCTGCCGGACCGCACGTGGCCAGACCGCGTCATGACGAAGGCGCCGCGCTGGTGCGCCGTCGACCTGCGTGACGGCAACCAGGCGCTCATCGACCCGATGGACCCAGAGCGCAAGCTGCGGATGTTCCAGCTGCTCGTCCGGATGGGCTTCAAGGAGATCGAGGTCGGCTTCCCGAGCGCGAGCCAGACCGACTTCGACTTCTGCCGCCAGCTCATCGAGGGCGGGCACATCCCCGACGACGTGACGATCCAGGTGCTCACGCAGTGCCGCGACCATCTCATCGAGCGGACCTTCGACGCCATCACCGGCGCGAAGCAGGCGATCGTCCACTTCTACAACTCGACCTCGGTGCTGCAGCGCCGTGTCGTCTTCAACACCGATCAGGACGGCATCGTCGACATCGCGCTCCAGGGTGCGCGCCTCATCAAGAAGCTCGAGGAGACGATCCCGGACACGACGATCTACTACGAGTACAGCCCGGAGTCCTACACGGGCACCGAGCTGGAGTTCGCGGCGCGGATCTGCAACGAGGTCATCGACATCATCGACCCGTCGCCGGACCACAAGATGATCATCAACCTGCCGGCGACCGTCGAGATGGCCACGCCGAACGTCTACGCCGACTCGGTCGAGTGGATGATCCGCAACATCGAGCGCCGCGACTCGGTCATCGTCTCGCTGCACCCGCACAACGACCGGGGCGAAGGGGTGGCTGCCGCCGAGCTCGGTTACCTCGCGGGTGCGGACCGGATCGAGGGTTGCCTCTTCGGCAACGGTGAGCGCACGGGCAACGTCGACCTCGTCACCCTCGGCATGAACCTCTTCAGCCAGGGCATCGACCCGCAGATCGACTTCTCGCAGATGGACGAGATCCGCCGCACCGTCGAGCACTGCAACCAGCTGCCCGTCCACCCGCGCCACCCGTGGGGCGGAGACCTGGTCTACACGGCCTTCTCCGGCTCGCACCAGGACGCGATCAAGAAGGGCTTCGAGGACATGGAGGCCCGGGCCAGGGCGGCGGGCACCGACGTCAACGGCATCGACTGGGGCGTGCCCTACCTGCCGATCGACCCGCACGACATCGGCCGCAGCTACGAGGCCGTCGTCCGCGTCAACAGCCAGTCCGGCAAGGGGGGCGTGAGCTACCTCCTCAAGAGCGAGCACGGGCTCGACCTGCCGCGCAGGCTCCAGGTGGAGTTCAGCCAGGTCGTGCAGCGCAAGACCGACGCCGAGGGGGGCGAGGTCAGCGGCGCCGACCTGTGGCAGATCTTCGGCGACGAGTACCTCCATGCCGAGGTCGTGGGCGAGCGCTGGGGCCGCTTCTTCCCGGTGCGCTCGACGATCACCGGCTCCGACGACGGCATCGACGTCATCGAGTCGACGATCCTCGACAACGGTCACGAGCAGACGATCCACGGGCGCGGCAACGGCCCGATCGCGGCCTTCATCGACGCGCTGTCGACGATCGGCGTCGACGTGCGCGTGCTCGACTACGCCGAGCACGCGCTGTCCGCCGGTGGCGACGCGCGTGCCGCGGCGTACGTCGAGTGCGCGGTCGGAGAGCGGGTCCTCTGGGGCGTCGGCCTGCACGAGTCGATCGTCAAGGCCTCGCTCCGCGCGATCCTCTCTGCGGTCAACCGCGCCGAGCGTGACGCGGTCGTCACCGGGCCCGGCGAGCGGGCGATCAGCCGCCCGGGCGGCGGTCCCTGACCCGAGCTGCCTCAGCGGACGCCGCGGACCCGGAACTGCGCAGAGATGCGCGGTCCGACCGCGGCCTTCGTCTTCGGGATCGCGTGGTCCCACGTGCGCTGGCAGCTGCCGCCCATGACGACGAGGTCGCCGTGGCCGAGCGAGTAGCGGCGGCTCTCGCCGCCGTCGCGGGGGCGCAGCGCGAGCTGCCGGGCCGAGCCGAGCGAGACGATCGCGATCATCGTGTCGCTCTCGCGGCTGCGCCCGATGCGGTCGCCGTGCCACGCGACGGAGTCCCGCCCGTCGCGGTAGAGGCACAGGCCGGCCGTGGCGAAGGGCTCGCCGAGCTCGCGCGCGTAGTGGGCGGAGAGCCGGTCGCGGGCCTCGGCGAGCGCCGGGTGGGGGAGCGGCGCCCCCTCGTCGTAGAAGGCGGTGAGGCGCGGCACGTCGACGACCCGCTCGTACATCTGGCGGCGCTCAGCGCGCCAGGGGACGTGCCGGACGAGCGCGTCGAAGACCTCGTCGGCGCCACCCAGCCAGCCTGGGAGCAGGTCGACCCAGGCGCCGTGCGACAGCTCGATCCGGTGCAGGCCGGAGAGGCTGCCGAAGCTGGAGTCCTCACCGGCGTCGAAGAGGGAGCCCTGGAGTGCGAGCATGCGTCGAGCCTAGCAAGAGATCGAACAGATGTTCGAGAGGCTGGTCGGGTCAGCGTGCCGGGTCGGCGCCGTCCCGGGTGCGTAGGCGCAGGCCGAGCACGCTGGCGCCGAGCAGGACCGCACCCGCGACGAGCAGCGCCCCGGCCGCGCCGAGGGCGCCGTCGGAGAGGTCGACCGCGGCCTCCGTGGCGGCCAGGGTCAGCGCGACGACCCCCGTCCCGAGGTAGGGCCAGTCGAGGGTGCGTGAGTAGAGGACGAAGGCGGCTGCGCCGACGACGGCGAGCAGGACGTAGGCGATCCACGACCGGTCGTCCGCGATCGTCGTCTGCGCCCCGATGACGCTCAGGACGCCACCGACGACCTGGCCGAGCGTCCGCTCGCGGAGCACCCCCCGCTCGGTGAGCACGAGCCACACGCCACCCAGCGCGAGGACCATCACGGCGACGACGAGGGCAGCGCGGCGCGGCGGGTCCTGCGTCAGCACGAGCGTGATGAGGGTCAGCGGCGCGGTGATCGCGATGCCGAGGTGGGCCACCGCCGTCCGGGTGAGGGCGTAGACGAGGATCATCAGCAGGCACGCGACCCCGAAGCCGAGCTGCTGCGGCCGGGGCTCCTCGAGCTCGGCGACCTGCATGCCCCAGGTGCCGACCGCGCCGGCGGCCACCGCCGCGGCGCCGACCCCGAGCGTCCCGGCCAGGAGCAGGCGGGCCTGCCGGGCCAGCGGGGTGGCCTCGTGCTCGGCGGGTGCGGTCCGACGGACGGCGAGGGCCGCGCCCGCGAGGACGAGGGCGCTGACGAGCAGAGCGGCGACGCGTGCCCCCGGTCCCATCCGGGACCACTGCGAGGCGATGAAGACCGCCGCGGCCGCGACGACGAGGATCCCGCCGAGGTACCCCGCGACCTCGGCTGCCAGGCGTGAGGTGGCTGGGCGGTCGGTGCGCCGGGCGTCGTGCGGTACGCGCGCCGCAACGACCTGCGTCGCGGCGGCGCGGTCGTCCTCACGCAGGAGGCCGGCATCGACGAGATCGCCGGCGATGTCCCGCGCGAGGTGGCTGGACGGCTCGATGGTCCCCATCGCCCCAGTCTCCCGCGACCCGCGCCTCCCCGTCGGTGAACCAGAGGATCACGGCGCGCCCGACAACCACTCTCCCCGCGCGACGTCCGGCGACTCGGCGCTCTGGCTGGCCTCCCGTGGCTCGCCGAGATGGTGCTGCGCCGGTCCGCCGTCCACGCGTAGGACAATGGCCCCATGCCCCTCTACCGAGACACCGGTGTCGTGCTCCGCACGCACAAGCTCGGGGAGGCGGACCGGATCATCACGGTGCTCACCCGGGGCCGGGGCAAGATCCGCACGGTGGCGAAGGGGGTGCGCCGCACCAAGTCTCGTTTCGGCGCCCGTCTGGAGCCCGGCATGCACGTCGACCTCCAGTGCTACGAGGGACGCAACCTCGACACCGTGACCCAGGCCGTCGGGCTCGACGCGTGGGGGCACGACCTCGCGAGCCGCTACTCCGAGTGGACCGCGGCCGCGGCGATCCTCGAGACCGCCGACCGGCTCACCGAGGAGCAGGAGGTCTCGGTGCAGCAGTACCACCTGCTCTGCGGGGCGCTGCGCACCCTCGCCGGCGGCGAGCACGACGCCTCGCTCGTCCTGGATGCCTACCTCCTGCGCGCGCTCGCCGTGGCCGGCTGGGCGCCGAGCCTGCACGACTGCGCCCGCTGCGGCGCGGACGGGCCGCACCGCGCCTTCCAGGTCGCCGCCGGCGGCACGGTCTGCGCCCAGTGCCGCACCCCGGGTGCGACCGCCCCGGCGCCGGCGACCCTCACCCTCATGGCCGCGCTGCTCAGCGGCGACTGGGCCGAGGCCGACCGCTCCGAGCCGGCAGCTCGCCGCGAGTCCAGCGGGCTGACCGCCGCCTTCCTCCAGTGGCACCTCGAGCGCGGCATCCGGTCGCTGAGCCTCGTCGACCGCACCCCGACGCCCGCAACCGGACCCGCAAGGACACGATGACCACCCAGCGCTACCTCACCCCCTTCGCCCACCCGAGCGGGGCCACCCCCCCACCCGTGCCCGCCGACCTCGTCCCCGGCCACGTCGCGATCGTCATGGACGGCAACGGCCGGTGGGCCAACGAGCGCGGGCTGCCCCGGACGAAGGGGCACGAGGCGGGGGAGGGTGCGCTGCTCGACGTCGTCGCCGGGGCGCTCGAGATCGGCGTCCAGCACCTGTCGACCTACGCCTTCTCCACCGAGAACTGGCGCCGCTCGCCCGAGGAGGTGCGCTTCCTCATGGGCTTCAACCGCGATGTCATCCGGCGCCGCCGCGACCAGCTGCACTCGTGGGGCGTGCGGATGCGCTGGGTCGGGCGCCGACCGCGGCTGTGGAGCTCGGTCATCAAGGAGCTCGAGATCGCGCAGGAGATGACCCGGCACAACGACGCGATGACGCTGTACTTCTGCGTCAACTACGGCGGCCGCGCCGAGATCGCCGACGCGGTGCAGCGCATCGCCGAGGAGGTGCGCAAGGGGCGCCTCAAGGGCAGCGGCATCGACGAGCGGACGATCGCGCGCTACCTCGCCGAGCCGGACATGCCGGACGTCGACCTCTTCCTGCGCAGCTCCGGGGAGCAGCGCACGAGCAACTTCCTGCTGTGGCAGAGCGCCTACGCCGAGATGGTCTTCCAGGACACGCTGTGGCCGGACTACGACCGGCGGCACCTGTGGGAGGCCATCGAGACCTACGCGCGGCGCGAGCGCCGGTACGGGGGAGCGGTCGACGCCCCGAAGGGGTGAGCGCTCACGCCCTCGAGCAGCGGCCGCAGCGGCCGAAGATCTCCAGGGTGTGCTCGACCTCGGTGAAGCCGTGCTCGGCGCTCACCTGCTCGGCCCAGCGCTCCACCGCAGGGCCCTCGACCTCGACCGTCGCGCCGCACTCGCGGCAGACGATGTGGTGGTGGTGGCCGGTGCTGCACATCCGGTAGACGGATTCGCCCTCGTCGGTCCGCAGCACGTCGACCTCGCCGTCTGCGGCCATCGTCGTCAGGGTGCGGTAGACCGTCGCGAGCCCGATGCGCTGGCCGGCGTCACGCAGCTGGGTGTGGATCTCCTGCGCGGAGCGGAACTCCGTCGTCGCGCCGAGCTGCTCGGTGATCGCGGTGCGCTGCCGGGTCGGGCGGCGGGTGGGCGTCTCAGCCACGGGCCACCTCCTCCTGGGCGTGGGGGTGCATGGGGTCGTGCTCGTGCTCCGAGTGCTCGTCCCAGTGGTCGCCGTGGCTCGCGTGCCGGTGGCCGTCGTGGAGATAGTCGACGTGGTCGCCGTGGGGGATCGCCTCGTGGCCGCACTCGGCCCAGTGGACGTGGTCGTGCTCCTCGGCCGGGGCGTGCTGCCCGCGGCGCAGCCGGGTGCGGACCGCCCCGGCCAGACCCGCGAGCGCGAAGACTGCGATGGCCAGCAGGACGATCGTGCCGCCGCTCGGGGTGTCGGCGTAGAAGCTGACGACGACGCCGCCGACGCTCGTGAGCAGCCCGATGAGGACCGCCCAGCGCAGGCTCGCCCGGAAGGACCGCCCGAGGAACTGGCCGGACGCGTTGGGCAGGATCATCAGCGCGCTGATGAGCAGCAGGCCGATGACCCGCATCGAGACGACGACGGTGACCGCGGTGAGGACGGCGAGCAGCACGTTGAGACCGAGCACAGGCAGGCCCGTGGCCCGGGCATACTCCTCGTCCTGCGCCACGGCGAAGAGCCGGCCGCGCAGCGTCGTCGTCACGAGGATCACGACGAGTGAGAGCACCGCGAAGACCACGAGGTCCGTGCGGCTCACCGTGTTGATCGCGCCGAAGAGATAGCCCGTGAGGTTGGCGGGGGTGCCGCTCGGCGACCTGGCGATGATGACCACGCCGGCGGCGATGCCGCCGTAGAACATCACCGCGAGCGCGAGGTCGCCGCTCGTGCGGCCGAGCCGCTGGACGAGCTCGATGACGACGGCGGCGACGACCGCCGCGACGAGCGCGGTCCACACCGGCGAGCTCCCGGTGAAGATCCCGACGCCGACGCCGGCCAGGGCGACGTGGCCGATGCCGTCGCCGATGAGCGACATGCGCCGCTGCACGAGGAAGATCCCGACGAGCGGAGCCGCGACCCCGACGAGGAGTGCGGCGAGCAGCGCGTTGCGCATGAAGTCGAGCGCGAGGAGGTCAAGCACGGGGCTCACCTGCGCCGCCGAGAGGGTGGAGGCCGAGCGACCTCGCGTCCGCGTCGTCGAAGGGGTGGTGGTGCCCGTCCTCGTGCCCGTCGGTGAGCCCCTCGGGCGGGCCGTCGTAGGCGATGTGGCCGGCCTGGACGACGACGGCCCGGGTGATGAGGTCGCGGAGCGCGGCGAGCTCGTGGGTGACGATGACGAGGGTCGCGCCGCGCTCGACGAGCCGGGCGAGGACCTGGCTCAGGACGCGCTGGTTGCCCACGTCGACGCCGGCCGTCGGCTCGTCGAGGAAGAAGAGCTCGGGCTGGGAGGCGAGCGCCCGCGCGATGAGCACGCGGCGCTGCTGCCCGCCTGAGAGGGTCGAGACGTCATGGCCCGCATAGTCGGCCAGGCCCACCGTGTCGATCGCGTCGGTGACGATCGCGCGGTCGGTCCGCGCCCCCGACCGCCACGGAGCCCACCACGGGTGGTGCGGGAGGCGTCCCACGGCGACGACCTCCTCAACGGTCGCGTTGACCGAGGCGCTGAGGGAGTGGCGCTGCGGGACATAGCCGACCCGGGTGCGGTCGTGCAGCTCGTCCCGTGGGGTGCCGAAGATGTCGACCGACCCGGCGAGCTGGTCGGCCAGGCCGAGGACGCCCTTGACGAGGGTCGACTTGCCGGCGCCGTTCGGGCCGAGCAGGGCGACGACCTCGCCCTGCCGGACGGTGAGGTCGACGTCGGCGACGACGGCGCGCTCGCCGTAGCCGAAGGCCGCCCGCTGCAGGTGCAGGGGCGGCGCGTCCGGCGCAGGGGTCAGCGGCACTCCTGTCCCTCCCGGAGGGTGGCGAGGTTGGCGCGCATGACGCCAAGGTAGTCCTGCGCGGCGGAGCTGTCGGTGATCCCCTCGAGCGGGTCGAGCGTCGCGACCTTGACGCCGGCCTCGCGGGCGATGGTCTCGGCGACCGCGCGCGGGGCGAGCGGCTCGGTGTAGATCGTCGCGACGTCGTGCTCGGTGATGTGGGCGACGACCGCGGCCATGTCCTGGGCGCTCGGCTCGGACTCGGGGGTGAGCCCGGTGATGCCCTCCTGCTCGAGGTCGTAGGCCTCGGCGAGGTAGGCGAAGGCGGTGTGGCTCGTGACGAGCTCGCGGTGGGTGCAGTCCTCGAGCCCGGCGGTCATGTCCTTGTCGAGCACGGTGAGCTCCTCGCGGAAGGCCGCGGCGTTGGCACGGTAGTCCTCGGCGTGCTCGGGGTCGGTCGTGGCCAGCCGGCCGGCGATCGCGTCGGCCACGTCGGCGTAACGGATCGGGTCGAGCCAGAAGTGCGGGTCGGTCGCGCCGTGGTCGTGCCCCTCGGGCCCGTCCTCCGCATGCTCGGCGTGCTCCTCGGGGCTCTCTCCCTCGTGCCCGGCCTCGCTCGCCCCGAGATCGAGGTGCGCGTCGCGGGAGACGTCGAAGGCGGCGTCGCCCGCCTCCGCGGCGGCGTCGTCGACGGCGGGCTGGAAGTCCTTGAGGTAGACGAGCAGGTCAGCCCGCGTCACGCCGAGCATGTCCTTCGGGGTCAGCTCGACGTCGTGCGCCTCGGCGCCGGGCCTGGTGAGGTTGGTGACGCTGACGTGCTCGCCGCCGACCCGGACGGCGGCGTGCTCGAGCGGGTAGAAGGAGGCGACGACCTCGATCCCTCCGCCGTCGTCAGCGGCGTCCTCGGAGGAGCCGCACGCGGAGAGCGTGCTCGCGGCGAGGGCGGTGGCGGTGAAGGCGAGGAGAGGACGCTTCATGAGAACGATTCTCAACCATACTGAGAACCATTGTCAAAGCGGCTCAGCGGGGGACGGCCCGAACGATCGTCACGGCGAGGAGCAGGGCGATGACGGCGAGGCGGAGCAGCTTCTCCGCCGGGGTGAGCCGCGGCCAGCTCGCGACGAGGATCCACACGAGCAGCAGCGTCGCGACGGCGAGCAGGACCCACCCCCACGGCACGAAGCCGCCGAGCAGCACGAGGCCGAAGACGAAGAGGACGGGGACCGCCGGCGGGAGGCTCGAGATCCAGCGGACGGCGGAGCCGCTCGTCCGGCCGAGGACGTTGCCGTCGTCGGGGCGGTCGGGGCGGGGAGAGGGGGGAGACGCAGGCACGTCTCCCAGCGTAGGCGGTGGTGATCCGTGGCTCGTCGTCCGGTTAGCCTTGCGCCCATGGCCAAGCAGACCTCCACCGTCGACACCGTCGTCTCCCTGTGCAAGCGCCGGGGCTTCGTCTTCCCGTGCGGGGAGATCTACGGAGGCACGCGCTCCGCGTGGGACTACGGGCCCCTCGGCGCGGAGCTCAAGGAGAACATCCGCAAGCAGTGGTGGCGCTCGATCGTCCACGGCCGCGACGACGTCGTCGGCCTCGACTCCTCGATCATCCTGCCCTCCAAGGTGTGGGAGGCCTCGGGCCACGTCGCAACCTTCAACGACCCGCTCACCGAGTGCCAGTCCTGCCACAGGCGCTTCCGTGCGGACCACCTGCAGGAGGCGCTCGCCGAGAAGCAGGCGAAGAAGTCTGGCGAGGAGGTCGACCCCGACTCGATCCCGCTCGCCGAGATCAACTGCCCGAGCTGCGGGGTCAAGGGTCAGTGGACCGAGCCCAAGCCCTTCTCCGGGATGCTCAAGACCTACCTCGGCGTGCACGAGGACGAGTCCGGCCTGCACTACCTGCGCCCGGAGACCGCCCAGGGCATCTTCGTCAACTTCCTCAACGTCATGGGGACGGCCCGCAAGAAGCCCCCCTTCGGCATCGCCCAGACCGGCAAGGCGTTCCGCAACGAGATCACCCCGGGCAACTTCATCTTCCGCACCCGCGAGTTCGAGCAGATGGAGCTCGAGTTCTTCGTCAAGCCGGGCGAGGACGAGGAGTGGCACCAGTACTGGATCGACGAGCGCACCCGCTGGTACGTCGACCTCGGCATCAACCCGGACAACCTGCGGCACTTCGAGCACCCGCAGGAGAAGCTGAGCCACTACGCGAAGCGCACCGTCGACATCGAGTACCGGTTCAACTTCACCGGCAGCGAGTGGGGCGAGCTCGAGGGCATCGCCAACCGCACCGACTTCGACCTCGGCACGCACACGAAGCACTCGGGCACCGACATGGTCTACTTCGACCAGGCGACGGGGGAGAAGTACACGCCCTACGTCATCGAGCCCTCCGCGGGCCTCTCGCGCTCGCTCATGACCTTCCTCGTCGACGCGTACGCCGAGGACGAGGCGCCCAACGCCAAGGGTGGTGTCGACAAGCGCACGGTGCTCCGTCTCGACCACCGTCTCGCGCCGGTCAAGGCCGCCGTCCTGCCGCTCTCGCGCAACGCCGACCTCTCGCCGAAGGCGCGTGACCTCGCTGCCCAGCTGCGCAAGCACTGGAACGTCGACTTCGACGACGCGCAGGCGATCGGCAAGCGCTACCGCCGCCAGGACGAGATCGGCACCCCGTACTGCATCACCGTCGACTTCGACACCCTCGAGGACGACGCGGTGACGATCCGCGAGCGCGACTCGATGCAGCAGGAGCGGATCAGCCTCGACCAGGTCGAGTCCTACCTCGCGCCGAGGCTCCTCGGCAGCTGACCCCGCGGGGACCGCTCTTCGGTCGGGTCCCAACCCTTCACCCCTCGTCGTGCGTTGAGCAGGTGTGAGCGCACGGCGAAGGGGATGATGGGGCGTGGTCGTCGACGAGGACTTCGCGCAGTGGGCAGGGGCGCGTCAGCACGCGTTCGTGCGTGCGGCCGACCTCGTCTGCGGTGACCCCCACCTCGCGGAGGACCTCGTCCAGGACGCGCTGGCGAAGGACGCGGAGCGCTGGGAGCGGCTGCGGGGCGAGAACCCCGACGGCTACGCCCGCAAGATCCTCTACCGCGACAGCGTCTCGTCGTGGCGACGCACCCGGCACGAGGACCGAGGTGCCGAACTCCCCGAGCGCAGCGGCCACCCCTTCGCCGACGCCGTCCTCGACCGGGTCGCCCTCGAGCAGCTGCTCGGCGGGCTCACGCCCGGCCAGCGGGCGGTCGTCGTGCTCCGCTTCTTCGAGGACCGCTCGGTCCGCGAGTGCGCCGAGGTCCTCGGCATGCGGGGGAGAAGCACTGGCGCATCACCGGCGAGCCCGGCACCCGGACCGCTCGCCGGCGCGCACCGTTGAGCGCCCGGCCGGAGGACATCGTCGCGGCCGGGCCCGGGAGCAGCCGGCTGCAGCGGATCTCGTACGACGGTGCGGGCCGCAGGGTCGGCGTCCGGGACCTCCCGCTCGAGGTCGGCGGGACGATGGCCGGGACGGTGTCGAACATCGAGGGCTGGTCGGCAGCATCGGTCTTCCTGGGCCGGTCCGTCGGCGAGGAGCTCGGCGCCTACCAGGGGGCCTACACGGTGCAGATCGACATGTCGCCCAGGCCCCGGCTGCTCACGCCGCCGGTCTCCGACACGACCCACAAGGGCGGTTTCCAGCCTCTCGGGTGGGGTCCGCGAGACACCCTGCTCGTGCTCTCGTCGAGCGCCGAGGGGGAGCGGGTCCTCGCATGGGACGTCATCGGCGGCGGGGTGAGCCGGGCCGGAGAGCTTGTCGGGACGCCGGAGGTCGGTGCCGAGGAGCGACCCGGCCCGGCCCTGGCCGCGATCGCGCTCTGAGCGTCAGCCGCTCGCGACCGGTCGCTCGGGGTCGGTGATCCAGTGGCTCCACGAGCCGATGTACGGAATCGCCGCGATGCCCGCCTCGTGCATCGCGAGCACGGTGTGCGCGGCAGTGATGCCCGAGCCGCAGTAGGCCCCGACCGGGGCGTCGCCCCCGCGGTGCGCCCCGACGGCGTGGAAGCGGGCGCGCAGCGCGTCCGCCGGCAGGAAGCGGCCGTCCTCGCCGAGCAGCTCGCCCATCGGCACGTTGACCGCCCCGGGGATCCGGCCGGCGACCGGGTCGATCGGCTCGCTCTCGCCGCGGAAGCGCTCGGGAGTCCGCGCGTCGACAAGCACCCCTTCCTCGGCCACCCGCGCGGCACCCGCGGCGTCGAGCACCGGCATGCTGCCGGGCACGACGGTCACGTCGCCGGGCTCGAGGACCGCCGTCTCGGTCGACACGTCGTGCCCCTCCGCGCGCCAGCCCGCGAGCCCGCCGTCGAGGACCCGGACCTGCTCGACACCCGCCCACCTCAGCACCCACCAGGCGCGGGCGGCGGCGAGGGAGGTCTGCTGGTCGTAGACGACGACGGCATCGCGCGCGCGCACCCCCGCGGCCCGCAGGCCGGCCTCGAGCACGGCCGGGTCGGGGAGCGGGTGCCGACCGCCCTCCCCGGGCGGGCCGGCGAGCACGGCGTCGAGGTCGAGGGGGACCGCGCCGGGGACGTGCCCGTCCGCGTACAGCTGCGCGCTCGGACGGCCACCGAGCTCGTACTGGACGTCGAGCACGACGAGGTCCTCGCGGTCCTCGGCGAGCATCGAGGCGAGAGCCTGCGCGGTGATGAGCTGGGTCATGCCGGGTCCTTCGTCAGGGGAGCGGGTGGGACGTCGCGGGCAGGATCACTGACGGGGATCTCCGCCTCGTAGTCACCGTAGGCGCGCGGGTCCTCGCGCGGCTCGATGTGCGCCGAGACCGCGAGGTCGGGGAAGCGCTCGTGCAGCTCGGCCTCGACGTCCTCGACGAGGTCGTGGGCCCGTTGGACGCTCCAGACCCCAGGGACGAGCACGTGGACCTCGGCGAAGGACCGGTGGCCGGCCACCCGGGTGCGCAGCCCGTGGAAGTGCACCTCGTCCGTCGTCCAGCGCTCCAGCGTGGTCGCGATGTCGACGTTGTCCTGCTCGTCCATCGTGTGGTCCATGAGGCCGTGCGCGGACTCGTTGATCAGGCCCCACCCGGCCCAGAGGATGTTGACGGCGACGAGCAGCGCGATGACCGGGTCGAGCCAGTCGAGGCCGGTGAGCCACACGAGGGCCACGCCGATGACGACACCGACGGAGGTGACGACGTCGGTGAGGAGGTGCTTGCCGTCGGCGGTGAGGGTGATCGAGCGGTGCTCCCGGCCGGCTCTCACGAGGACGACGGCGACGAGGCCGTTGACGACCGAGGCGACGATCGAGATGCCCAGGCCGAGCCCGATGTCCTCGAGCGGTCGCGGGTCGAGCAGGCGCAGCACCGCCTGCCAGATGATGATGAGCGCGGCGACCGCGATCATCGCCCCCTCGACCGCGGCGGAGAAGTACTCCGCCTTCGCGTGACCGAAGTGGTGGCTGTCGTCGGCCGGCGCCGCCGCGACCCGGAGGGCGATGAGCGCGCCGACGGCCGCGACGAGGTTGACGACCGACTCGGCGGCGTCGGAGAGCAGGCCGACCGAGCCGGTGACGAGCCAGGCACCGGTCTTGAGCCCGATGGTCACGAAGGCGGCCGCGATGGCGAGCCAGGCGAAGCGGGTCAGGCGGGATCGGTCCGTGGCCTCGGGGGCGGCGGCGGCGGTGCTCATCACCCCATCATCGCCGACCGCCCCGACCTCGCGGCCGTGGGACGATAGGAGGGTCATGACTGCTCCGCCCGACGCACCCGCGACGACCCCGTCGCCCGTGCTGCCACCCCTTCGCCTGGGTCGCCACACGATCACCTCGCCCGTCGTCCTCGCCCCCATGGCCGGGATCACCAACCTCGCCTTCCGGCGGCTCTGCCGCCAGTACGGCGCCGCCGGGCACGCCGCGAGCGGCGCGAGCAGCCTCTACGTCAACGAGATGGTCACCTCGCGCGCCGTCGTCGAGCGCTCGCCCGAGACGATGCGCCTGCTCGAGCACGACCCCGACGAGCACCCCCGCAGCGTGCAGCTCTACAGCGTCGACCCGACGGCGACGCGACTGGCCGCCCGGCTCATCGCCACGGAGGACCGGGCCGACCACATCGACCTCAACTTCGGCTGCCCCGTGCCCAAGGTGACCCGCAAGGGTGGCGGCGCGGCGCTGCCGTGGAAGCGCGACCTCTTCCGCGCCATCGTCGGTGCGGCCGTCGAGGAGGGCGCGAGGCGCGACATCCCGGTGACGGTCAAGATGCGCAAGGGCATCGACGACGAGCATCTCACCTATCTCGAGGCGGCCCAGATCGCCGTCGACGAAGGGGTGGCCGCGGTCTCCCTCCACGGCCGCACCGCGGCCCAGGCGTACTCCGGCCAGGCCGACTGGGCAGCGATCCGGCTGCTCAAGGAGACGATCACGAGCGTCCCGGTGCTCGGCAACGGCGACATCTGGTCCGCCGAGGACGCCCTGCGAATGGTCGCCGAGACCGGCTGCGACGGGGTCGTCGTCGGGCGTGGCTGCCTCGGCCGGCCGTGGCTCTTCACCGACCTCGCGGCCGCCCTCGCCGGGTCGCCGGCGCGGGTCCGGCCGACGCTCGGCGAGGTGACGGCGACCCTGCGGCTGCACGCCGAGCACCTCACCGACTTCTACGGCGGCGACGAGCTGCGCGCCTGCCGCGACATCCGCAAGCACATCGCCTGGTACCTCAAGGGCTTCCCCGCCGGGTCGAGCGTGCGCAACCAGCTCGCCCTCGTCGACTCCCTCGCCGCCCTCGACGGGCTCATCGCGACCCTCGACCCGGACGTGCCGTGGCCCGACGAGGCGGCCGACGGCCCGCGCGGGCGGGCCGGGTCACCCCGGACCGTCGCCCTGCCGGAGAACTGGCTGCGCAGCCGCGAGCTCGACGACACCCAGGCGGCCCAGGTCGCCCAGGCCGAGCTCTCGGTCAGCGGAGGCTGATCACCCTTCGCCCTCGACGACGAGGAGGAGGTCGCCACCCTCCACCTGCTGATGGGTGCCGATGGCGGTCCGGGCGACGCGACCGGCGAGGGGCGTGGTGATGCTCGCCTCCATCTTCATCGCCTCGATCGTCGCGACCGTCGCGCCGGCCTCGACCTCGTCGCCCTCGGCGACCTGGAGGGTCACGACCCCGGCGAAGGGGGCGGCCACCTGACCCTCGACGCCCGGGTCGGCCTTCTCGGCCGCGACGACGTCCGCCTCGACGCTCGTGTCGCGGACGCGGACCGGTCGCAGCTGGCCGTTGACCGTCCCCATGACGGTGCGCATGCCCTGCTCGTCGGCATCGCTCACCGAGCTGATGCCGAGGGTGAGCGTCTTGCCGGGCTCGATCTCGACGTCGAGCTCCTCGCCCTGCGCCAGGCCGTGGAGGAAGGCGCCGGTGCCGAGCACCGAGGTGTCGCCGTACTGCTCGCGTGCAGCCCGCATCTCCGCGGTCGGCCCGGGGAAGAGGAGCTCGTTGAGCGTGGCCCGAGGGCTGTCGGCGAGGGCCTGCTCCTGCTCCGCGGTGAGCTCGGTAACCGGCTGACGAACCGTGCGGCCCTGGAGAGCCCTGGTCCGGAAGGGCTCGGGCCAGCCGCCGGGCGGGTCGCCGAGGTCGCCGGAGAGGAAGCCGACGACGGAGTCGGGGATGTCGAAGCGGGCCGGGTCGGCCTCGAACTCGGCCGGGTCGGCGTTCGTGCCGACGAGCGCGAGCGCGAGGTCGCCGACGACCTTGCTGCTCGGGGTCACCTTGACGATGTTGCCGAGCATGGAGTTGGCGGCGGCGTACATGTCCTCGACCTGCTCGAAGCGGTCGCCGAGCCCGAGCGCGATGGCCTGCTGGCGCAGGTTGGAGAGCTGGCCGCCGGGGATCTCGTGGCGGTAGACGCGGCCGGTGGGGGAGCCCAGCCCGGACTCGAAGGGCGCGTAGAGCCGGCGGACCCCCTCCCAGTAGGGCTCGAGTGCGAAGACCTGCTCGATGTCGAGGCCGGTGGGCCGGTCCGTGCCGTCGGTCGCCGCGACGAGCGCCGAGAGGGAGGGCTGCGAGGTCGTGCCGGCCATCGTCGCGGTCGCCGCGTCGACGGCGTCGACCCCGGCGTCGATGGCCGCCAGCAGCGTGCCGATCTGGCCCCCGGCGGTGTCGTGGGTGTGGAGGTGCACCGGCAGGTCGAAGCGCTCACGGAGCGCACGGACGAGACGCGCGGCGGCCGGGGCGCGCAGCAGCCCGGCCATGTCCTTGATCGCGAGGACGTGGGCGCCGGTCTCGACGATCTGCTCGGCGAGACGGAGGTAGTAGTCGAGGGTGTAGAGCTGCTCCGCGGGGTCGAGCAGGTTGCCGGTGTAGCAGAGGGCGACCTCGGCGACGGCGGTGTCCGTGGCGAGGACCGCCTCGACCGCCGGGCGCATCTGGCTCACGTCGTTGAGCGAGTCGAAGATCCGGAAGATGTCGAGACCGGACCTGGCCGCCTCGGCGACGAAGGCGTTGGTGACGCTCGTCGGGTAGGGCGTGTAACCGACGGTGTTGCGGCCGCGCAGGAGCATCTGCAGCGGGACGTTGGGCATCGCCTCGTGGAGCGCGGCCAGCCGCTCCCAGGGGTCCTCGTGGAGGAAGCGCAGCGCGACGTCGTACGTCGCCCCGCCCCAGGCCTCCATCGAGAGCAGCTGCGGGGTGAGCCGGGCGACGTGCTCGGCGACGTGGAGCAGGTCCCGGGTGCGCATCCGGGTCGCGAGGAGCGACTGGTGCGCGTCCCGGAAGGTCGTGTCGGTCACCGGGACGTCGGTGCGACGACGGAGGTCCTCGGCGAACCCCTTCGGCCCGAGCCGCCGGAGGCGGTCGCGGCTGCCCTCGGGCAGCGGACCGGTCGGCACGGCCGGCAGCTTCTCCCGCGGGTGGACCGCCGTCGTCCGTGGGCCGTGCGGCTGGTTGACGCTCATCTCGGCGAGGTAGGTGAGCAGCTTGGAGGCGCGGTCCTTGCCGGTCGGCGTCGTGAGCAGCGCGGGGCGCTCGTCGATGAAGCTCGTCGTCACACCGCCCGCCTGGAAGGCGGGGTCGGCGAGGACCGCCTCGAGAAAGGCGATGTTCGTCGCGACCCCACGGACGCGGAACTCCGCGAGCGCCCGGCGGGCGCGTCGTACGGCCTGCTCGAAGCTCGCCGCCCGGCAGGTGAGCTTGACGAGCATCGAGTCGAAGTGGGCGCTGATCTCGGCGCCGACGAAGGTCGTGCCGCCGTCGAGCCGCACGCCCGAGCCGCCGGCGGAGCGGTAGGCGGTGATCGTCCCCGCGTCGGGGCGGAAGCCGTTGGCCGGGTCCTCCGTCGTGATTCGGCACTGCAGCGCGAATCCCTTGGTCCGGATGTCCTGCTGGCGCAGCCCGAGGTCGGCGAGCGTGCGCCCGGCGGCGATCTCCAGCTGGGTGACGACGAGGTCGACGTCGGTGACCTCCTCGGTCACCGTGTGCTCGACCTGGATGCGCGGGTTCATCTCGATGAAGACGTAGCGGCCGTCCTCGCCGAGCAGGAACTCGACGGTGCCGGCGTTGACGTAGCCGATGGACCGGGCGAACGCGACGGCATGGGCGCACATCGCCTCGCGCGTCGCGGGGTCGAGGTCGGGCGCGGGGGCGATCTCGACGACCTTCTGGTGCCGGCGCTGGACCGAGCAGTCACGCTCGAAGAGGTGGATCACCTCACCGCTCGCGTCGCCGACGACCTGGACCTCGATGTGCCGCGGGTTGACCACGGCCTCCTCGAGGTAGAGCGTCGGGTCGCCGAAGGCCGCGTCGGCCTCGCGCTGAGCGGCCTCGAGGGAGGGACGAAGGTCCTCGGCCCGCTCGACCCGCCGCATGCCCCGGCCGCCGCCGCCGGAGACCGCCTTCACGAAGACGGGGAAGCCGATCTCGTGCGCGCCCCGCTCGAGGGCGTCGAGATCCGTGGTCGGCTCGGCGCCGCGCAGGGTGGGCAGACCGGCGTCGCGGGCCGCGGCGATGGCGCGCGCCTTGTTGCCGGTGAGGTGGAGGACCTCGGAGGGCGGCCCGATGAAGATGATGCCCGCGGCGACGCACGCCTCCGCGAGGTCGGGGTTCTCGGAGAGGAAGCCGTAACCCGGGTAGATCGCGTCGACCCCTGCCTCGAGCGCGACCCGCACGATGTCGTCGTGGTCGAGGTAGGAGCGGACCGGGTGACCCTCCGCGCCGATCTGGTACGCCTCGTCGGCCTTCATCCGGTGCTCGGAGGTCCGGTCCTCGAAGGGGTAGACGGCGACCGTCGTCGCACCCAGCTCGGTGGCGGCCCGGAAGGCCCGGATGGCGATCTCACCACGGTTGGCGACGAGGATCTTCTCGAACATGTGCGGTCCCTTCTCGGCGGTGCCCCGACCATAGGGCGCGTCCCCGCCGGGCCCTCGCCGTGTTCCACGTCACGGGACGCCTAGAGTGCTCGCGTGGGGTACACCGAGCGGGATCGCGAGCGCTGGCTGCGCGAGGACCCCGTGCACAAGCGGGCCGACCGCGACGACTTCGCCCGCGACCGGGGCCGGCTCATCCACTCGGCGTCGCTGCGCCGCCTCTCGGCGAAGACCCAGGTGCTCCAGCCGAGCAGCGACGACTTCATCCGCAACCGGCTGACCCACAGCCTCGAGGTCGCCCAGATCGGTCGCGAGTTCGGGGCGGCGCTGGGCTGCAACGGCGACGTCGTCGAGGTGGCCTGCCTCGCGCACGACCTCGGGCATCCCCCCTTCGGCCACAACGGCGAGAGCGCCCTCGACGAGATCGCCGCCGGCATCGGGGGCTTCGAGGGCAACGCCCAGACCTTCCGGATCCTCACCCGGCTCGAACCGAAGCGGGCCCACGCCGACGGCCGGCCCGCCGGCCTCAACCTCACCCGGGCCAGCCTCGACGCGGCGACGAAGTACCCGTGGCGGCGCGGCGAGGCCCCTTCGCCCACACCGAAGTTCGGGGTCTACGACGACGACCTCCCGGCCTTCGCCTGGATGCGCGAAGGGGTGAGCTCGCCCCTTCGCTGCCTCGAGGCCGACGTCATGGACTGGGCCGACGACGTCGCCTACTCCGTCCACGACGTCGAGGACGCCGTGGCGTCCGGCAACCTCGACCTGCGGCTGCTGCGCCATGCCGAGGAGACCCCGGTGGTCCTCGACGTCGCCCGCTCCACCTACGCGAGCGACCTCACCGTCGATGACCTCGGGGCGGCCCTCGAGCGGCTGCTGGCCACCGGGGCGGTCCCGGACCGGTACGACGGCTCGCGGATCGCTCTCGCGAGCCTCAAGGACATGACGAGCCGGCTCATCGGCCGCTTCGTCCAGGCCGCCGAGGCCGCCACCCGAGAGGTCCACGGTCGCGCCGACCTCGCCCGCTACGACGGCTCGCTCGTCGTCCCCGACGAGAGCCGCGCCGAGGTGGCCGTCCTCAAGGCGGTCGCCGCTCACTACGTCATGCGGGCCGAGAGCCGCACGGCCCTCTACGCCGACCAGCGCGCGGTCGTCGCCGACCTCGTCGGGTGGTTCGCCGAGGCGCCGGAGGATCGCCTCGACCCGGACCTGCTGCCCGACCTCGCGGCGGCCCCGGACGACAGGGCGCGGCTGCGTGTCGTCGTGGACCAGGTCGCCTCCCTCACCGACGCCCGCGCGCTGGCGCTCCACGCCGAGCGCCGTCGGGCCTCCTCCGGGACCTGACCGGGGAGTGCTCCCCATGGAGACGACGGCGCGGGCCCTCTCGCGTGACCGGACAGGAGCCGCCGAGTCAGGGGCGAGGGCATGAGCGTCACCGAGGGGATGGATGTCGAGCGGGTGCGCGCCAGCGAGCGCGCCCTGCTCCGCCACGCGAGCGAGATGGAGGGGGCCCGGCAGGGGGCACGACGGGCCGCGAGCCGGCTGACCGAGGTCTGGCAGGGGCCGGACGCGCAGCACTTCCAGCACCGCTGGCGCGGTGCGGAGCGGCACCTCGTCCTCGTCGAGGACGGGGTGCGGCGCCTCGCCGCGCAGCTCCAGGCGCAGGCACGGGGTCAGGAGCAGGTCTCCTCGGTCGAGGGCGGGCCGGTGGGTGGGGCCCTGCCGTCGGGTGGGGGACACCACCCGGTGACGGGGTGGGGAGCAACCCGGGCCTGCGGGACAAGGACGACCAGTCGACCTACGAGCCCATCGAGGGCCCGGTCGTCCAGGACGGCGCCTCCCCGGAGGACGTCATGCAGGGTGCCCTGGGTGACTGCTGGCTCATCTCGACGATGCGTGGGGTCGCCGCCGCGAACCCCGAGCTCATCGCGGACAACATCCGGGCCAACGACGACGGCACGTACACCATCACGCTCTACGAGCGTGGCGAGCCGGTCGAGGTCACGGTGACGGCCGAGTTCCCAGCCGTGGACGGGGATCCCACGTACGCCGACAACGAGGGCGAGCGCGAGCTGTGGCCGTTGCTGTACGAGAAGGCCATGGCGCAGCACATGGGCGGCAGCTACGAGGACCTCGACGGCGACTGGCCCTCGCGGGCCATCGAGGCCATGACGGGCGAGCCCGTCCAGACCTACGACGAGGGCTTCTTCCCCTGGGACAACAAGGACCTCCCGCCCGCCGCCGACCTCCGGTCCCGGCTGGAGGACGGGGGCGTGATCATCGCCTCCACCAACGGCGACGGGGACAAGGCCTCCGCCGGCGAGCTCGTGAGCAACCACGCCTACACCGTCACGGGGATCGACGACGACGGCAACGTCACGGTGCAGAACCCCTGGGGCAGCCACGAGCCGCCGATCACGATGACCTACGAGGAGTTCGAGGAGCGGTTCGCCCGCTTCGACGTCGGCTCGGCCAGGAAGTGAAGGAGCACGCCATGAGCACGATCACGTTGGACCAGAACATCCCCACGCAGGTGTGGGGGGCGCACGTCGTCGCGACGAACGTCATGGACGGCGAGCGCGCCCAGCTGCGCGTCACCCTCCCGGGCGAGACGGTCACCGTGCACAGGGTCGTCGTCGGCGACCGGGTCGAGGTCGGGGGGACGACCGTCACGGTGGTGGCGATCAGCGGGGGAGGCCACGAGGGGCCTCCCGGCCGCTCGACCGGCACCGTGACCGTGTCGCGCGCCGACGGCGAGGAGTCGTGACCGCGCTGCGGGGGGCTCCCGCGCTCGTCCTCGCCGTGCTCGTCGGGCTGACCGGCTGCTCGTCCGAGGACTCCTCGGCCCCGGAGACCACGCCCGCGGGCGCGCTCGTCCTGGAGGAGAACGCCCCGGCCGACGTCGCCGGCTCCTCGGTCGTCGCCACGACGTTCGAGGACTCGGGAGCGACGCTGCGCATCTCCGAGGACGGCTCGCCCTCGACCCCCACCGAGGTGAGCGTCGGGCACGAGATCCGCGTGGCCGACGAGGAGTATCGCGTCGAGGCGATCTGGTCCGAGGGGGACTCGGGCGAGCCCGGCGGCCAGGGGGGCCGCGTCATGCTCGTGCCTCTCCCCTGAGCCCGCCACATACACTCCCGGGGACGGGACGACGGAGGTGAGACGTGGCGGGCAGGATCCGGGCTGAGGACGTCGCGAGCGTCAAGGAGCGCACCTCGATCACCGACGTCGTCCGCGAGCACGTCACCCTGCGCCCGGCCGGCGTGGGGGCGATGAAGGGGCTGTGCCCCTTCCACGACGAGAAGACCCCGTCCTTCACCGTCCGGGAGTCGGTGGGGTCCTACCACTGCTTCGGCTGCGGCGAAGGGGGAGATGTCCTCGACTTCGTGCAGAAGGTCGACCACCTCACCTTCACCGAGTCCGTCGAGCGGCTCGCGAGCAGGCTCGGCCTCGAGCTGCGCTACGAGGAGGGCGGCGGACCGCGCGACGGGATGGGCCTGGGCAAGCGCTCGCGGCTCATCGAGGCGCACCGCGTGGCCGAGGAGTTCTACCACGAGCAGCTCGTGACCGGCCCGCAGGCGCGGGCGGGGCGGGACTACCTCCGGGAGCGCGGCTTCCTGCGGCCGGAGGCGGAGCGCTTCGGGGTCGGCTTCGCGCCGCGGGGTGGCGAGGTGCTCACCCGCTACCTCCTGGAGAAGGGCTTCACCGCGGACGAGCTGACGACGGCCGGGCTCTCCGGGCGCGGGTCGCGCGGCCTGTACGACCGCTTCCGCGGACGGCTCATCTGGCCGATCCGCGACACGACCGGGGACACCATCGGCTTCGGCGCTCGCCGCCTCTTCGACGACGACCGCAGCCCGGCGAAGTTCCTCAACACCTCCGAGACGCCGATCTACAAGAAGACCTCGGTCCTCTACGGGCTCGACCTGGCCAAGAAGGCGATCAGCGATGACCGCAAGGCGGTCGTCGTCGAGGGCTACACCGACGTCATGGCGGCCCACCTCGCCGGGGTGCCGCACGCGATCGCGACGTGCGGGACCTCCTTCACCGTCGACCACATCAAGGCGCTGCGCCGGATCGTGCGCGACGAGGCCGACCTCACCCCGGCCAAGGTGATCTTCACCTTCGACGGGGACGCCGCGGGGCAGAAGGCGGCGATGAAGGCGTACGCCGAGGACCAGCGGTGGGCGAGCCAGTCCTTCGTGGCCGTCGCCCGGGAGGGCATGGACCCGTGCGACCTGCGCCTGCGCGAGGGTGACGCCGCGGTCCGCGACCTCGTCGACTCCGCCGTGCCGATGTTCGAGTTCGCGGTCCGCACGACGCTGGCCCGCTTCGACCTCACGACGGCCGAGGGCCGGGTGCGTGCCATGGGTGCCGTCGCGCCGATCATCAACGCCATCCGCGACACCGCGCTGCGGCCGGAGTACATCCGGACGGTGGCCGGCTGGGTCGGCGTCGAGGTCGACCAGATGCGCACGGCCACGCAGCGTGCCGGCCGGCTCGCCGTCGCCCCCGACGCCAGGACGCCGGAGCGGCGTGGCGAGCAGGCGCCCGAGCCCACACCGGGCGAGGCCGCGATGAGCATGCCCGCCCCCGACCTGCGCGACCCCGTCGTGGCGGCCGAGCGGCAGCTCTTCCAGTCGCTCCTGCAGTACCCGGCGCTCTTCGCCGAGGCCGGGATCGAGACCTGGGACCCGGCCGCGATCAGCGCCCCCGCCCACCGCGCCGTGCTCGACGCTGTCCGGGCGGTCGGCCTGCGCCCGGACCTCTCGCTCGCGGGCTGGCACGCACTCCTCGGCGAGGCGGCCTCCCTCACCGTGCGGGGGCTGCTCGCCGAGCTCGCCGTGGCCCCGGTGCCGGTCGTCCACGACCCCTCGACCGGGATGCCCCCGCGGGCCTACACCGACTCGCTCGTCGCCCGGGTCCGGGAGCAGCAGATCAGCCGCCAGATCGCCGACAGCATGGCGACGATGCGACGCCTGGGCGCCGACCCGCAGGCCGACCCGACCCAGGTGCGCGAGCTCTCCCTGCGCCTCCAGGCGCTCGAGCGGCAGCGCGCCGCGATCAGAGACGGGATCTCCCGATGAGCCTCTTCCGACGTCGTCCACGCGTCGACCCGCCGTCCGGCCTCGAGCCGGGGGAGCGGGTCGTCGCGGCCGCCACGACCGCCGACGGCGGGGTCCTGGCCGTGACCAACCACCGGCTCGTCGTCGAGGGTGAGGGCGCCGTGCGCGCGCCCTGGCACCTCGTCGACGGTGGAGGCTGGCGCCCGGAGAGTGACGAGCTGTGGGCGAGCTTCGTCGACGGTCGCGACCCGGGGGCGTGGGTGCTGCCCGACGCCGGCCCGGTGACCATGGCCTTCCGCGAGCGGGTCCAGGCCAGCGTCGTCCTCACCGAGCACGTCGTGGTGGACCGGGTCAACGCCGCCCGGGTGGTCCTGCGCAAGGATCCCCGCGACGACCGGCTCTCCGTCCAGACCATCTACCGGCAGGGCGCAGACCCTGACCTCCCACCCCTTCGCCACGGGGTCGAGGAGGCCCTCGCGCGGCTGGCCGAGCACGTCGGTCTGGAGCGCTGATCCGGTTTTCGCGCGCCGGGATCTTCTTGCTATGGTGGCGCAGCGCTGCGGCGCGATCCCCTGTAGCTCAATTGGCAGAGCAGCCGACTGTTAATCGGCAGGTTGTTGGTTCGAGTCCAACCGGGGGAGCACCCAAGAAGCCCCTGAACTGCGGAGACGCCAGCTCGGGGGTTCTCTTGTCGTCCTGCGCATCGACCCTGCATCGTCGAGCCCGCTGTCGTGGGGGGGGGGCTTCCCAACGCCACCAAAGGATCCCGCGAACCGGCTCGCCGCGCTCAAGGGAGACCGGGCTCCCTGACCGCCGAACACGTCGATCCCGTTGGCGACGAACGCCGGGGAGCCCGCGAAGTGCCGAGCCTGGGCTGCCTCGTCGGGGTCGATGATCTCTACCGTGAACTCGGCTCAGCGAGTCCGATGTCGTCCAGGGCCGCCCGCAGCACGCGGGACGCGTGCTCGGCCCCGGCCGGTCGCAGGACCGTCCTGCGTCCGAGTCCCGCTGGGGGAGCACCCAGCAGGTCAGGCCCGGACATCCGTGTCCGGGCCTTCTGCGTGCTCAGCCGCTCTCGGACGTCGAGGACGCCGACGACGTCGATGACGTGGTCGAGCTCGTCGGGGGTGCCGTGCAGGAGGTGACCTCCGGGTCGACATAGCTCTGCGTACCGATGACCTCGGGCCCGGGCAGGTTGGCTCGGACCGCCTTGCGCCACTCGCCCGAGGAGACCATCGTGCGCAGCGCCTCGCTCACGCGGTAGCAGAGCTCCTCGTCGTCGGGCGACATGCCGACCCCGTAGGACTCCCGCCCGATGTCGACGCCCGCCAGACGCAGCGTCGACCGCTCGTCCTTGTCGGCCTCGAGGTAGCCCGCGAGGATCGTCGTGTCCGAGGTCACCGCGCCGACCTCGCGCTCGCGGAGGAGCTCGACGCACTCGCCGACCGTGGGACGCTCGACGATGTGCAGGCCGGGGTGGTCGTCGACGAGGCGCTTGACCGAGGCCGACCCGGCGGCGCCGCACACGGACTGACCGCGGAGATGCTCCACGGAGCGGACCTTGCTCCCTCGCGGGACGAGCAGGTCCTGCCCGGTGACGAGGTAGGGGCCGGCGAAGAGGACCTGCTCGGAGCGTTCGGGCGTCATCGAGTACGTCGCGATGACGAGGTCGGCCTGCCCCGTGGCGAGGAGGGTCTCGCGCTGGTCGGGGATGGCCTGGAGGAGCTCGAGGCGCTGGGCGCCGAGCTGCTGGGCCACGTACCGGGCGACGGCGACATCGATCCCCGAGTACTCGTCGTCCTCGCGCATGCCGAGACCGGGCTGGTCGAAGGGGACGGCGACCCGGAGCAGCTCCGGGCTCGCGGGCGCCGGGGTCGTCGACTGCGCGGCGGTCGAGGTGCTCTCGGGCGGCGTGCTCGACGACGTGCTCGGCGGGACGGCGACGCCGCGGCTGCACGCGGCGAGCAGCGGGGCCAGGATGAGCGCGAGCACCGCTCGACGTGCGCCTCCCCTGACCATGGCTCCCATCCTTGCACCGCTCGCGCGCGCGGTACGCGGACGCGGGGGGCGACCGGGTCAGTTGTGACCCGGTCGTCACCGCTAACCTCCTCCCATGACCGTCGACGAGGGGCACCCCGCCCTCGTCGGGGCTGCTCGGCGGCCGTACTGGACGGACCCCGCCGAGCGGGCGGTCCCCGTGGCGGGCGAGACCCTGCAGGGCGCCGTGCGCGCGGACCTCGCGATCGTCGGCGCGGGCTTCACCGGCCTGTGGGCTGCGCTGCAGGCGGCGGAGGAAGACCCGGGGCGCGAGATCGTCGTCATCGAGGGCGGAGCCGTCGGGTTCGGCGCCTCGGGCCGCAACGGGGGGTTCGTCTCGCCGTCGCTCACGCACGGTCTCGCGCAGGGTGTCGCCTGCTGGCCCGACGAGATCGAGACGCTGGAGCGGCTCGGGGCAGAGAACTTCGCCGGCCTGTGCTCTGACGTCGACCGGCTCGGGATCGAGTGCGATCTCCACGTGCCTGGCGAGCTGACCCTCGCGCTCACCGAGCATCAGGTAGCGGCCGTCGAGGAGGCCCACGCGCTGCACCGTGAGCACGGCGTCGACGTCACCCTCCTCGACGGGCCCGCCGCGCGTGAGCGGGTGCGCTCGCCGCGCTACCTCGCGGGCCTGCACGACCCGACGGTGGGCCTGGTCGACCCGGCCCGCCTGGCCTGGGGCCTCGCCGAGACGGTGCGGGCTCGCGGCGTGCGGGTCCTCGAGTCCAGCCCGGTCCGGTCCATGGAGCGCGAAGGGGGGTCCGTCCGCCTCGTCGGCGACACCGGGTCGGTCGTCGCCGACCGGGTGCTCCTGGCGACCGGTGCCTACCCGGCTCTGCTGCGCCGTCTCGGCGCCTGGGTCATCCCGGTCTACGACCACGTCCTGATGTCCGAGCCGCTGAGCGCCGCCCAGCTCGCGCAGATCGGGTGGGAGGACCGTGAGGGTCTGACCGACGCCGGCAACCAGTTCCACTACTACCGGCGCACGCACGACGACCGGGTCCTCTTCGGCGGGTACGACGCGAGCTACCACTACGGCGGCCGGGTCGACGCCGAGCTCGAGCAGGGGGCGTCGCACGACCTGCTCGCCGGGCACTTCTTCGAGATCTTCCCCCAGCTTGAGGGGCTGCGCTTCACCCACCGGTGGGCCGGCGTCATCGACACGACCTCCCGTTTCACCCCGATCTTCGGCACGGCGATGGACGGCCGGGTCTCCTACGCCGTCGGCTACACGGGTCTGGGGGTCGCCTCGACCCGGTTCGGCGCGCGGGTCGCGCTCGACCTCCTCGACGGGGTCGACTCCGAGCGGACCGCCCTGGCCATGGTCCGGGACAAGCCGATGCCCTTCCCTCCCGAGCCGCTGCGCTACCTCGGCGTGCAGGCCACCCGCGCCGCGCTGGCCCGTGAGGACCGCACCGGTCGCCGGGGCGTGCTGCTGCGCACCCTCGACGCCTTCGGGGTCGGCTTCGACTCGTAGGGACGCGCCACTGCTCGGTGGGGCGGCTGGGGCTTGAACCCAGGACCGACGGATTATGAGTCCGCTGCTCTGACCGACTGAGCTACCGCCCCGTGGCCTCCATGAGGGGCCAGCCGCAGGTTACCCGAGTGAGGGGTGGTGCTCCTGGTGACCATGAGGCACAATGTGACGCACATGCACGCCTGTGGCGTGCCTATATCGACCGAGCAGCACACCGAGCAGCACGTGAGCGAGCCTCCGGTCCTCCAGATGAGGTGCCTGGCGTTGGGGAAGACGTCCATCGCACCGAGGAGGATCAGGATGTCGTCTGCAACGCGAGGCGTGGTGTTCATCCACAGCACCCCGACAGCGCTCTGCCCCCACATCACGTGGGCGCTGGAGTCCGCTCTCGGGCGTGACGTGACCCTGGAGTGGACCGAGCAGCCGATCGGTCCATCCCTTCGACGTGCCGAGTTCTCCTGGACCGGCGCGCCCGGCACCGGCGCCGCGCTGGCCTCTGCCCTGCGGGGCTGGGAGGGCGTGCGCTACGAGGTGACCGAGGAGCCCAGCCCCGGGCTCGATGGCTCCCGCTGGTCGCACACGCCGTCCCTCGGCATCCACCACGCGACGATCTCCGCCTCCGGCGACACCGTCATCCACGAGAACCGGCTGCGCGAGGTGCTCACCCTCGCCCAGGGCGCCGACGAGGCCGTCGAGGACATGCTCGACGAGCTCCTCGGCACCGAGTGGGACGCGGAGCTCGAGGCCTTCCGACACGCGGGCGAGGGCGCCCCGGTGCGCTGGCTGCACAAGGTCGGCTGACCGGACCCCACGACGAAGGGGTGCGCCGCGGATCCTCCGCGCGGCGCACCCCTTCGTCGTGCGGGGCTACAACGGGATGTTGCCGTGCTGCCCGCGGGCCGCCGGGGCGTCCGCGAGGGTACCGGCCACGGCCGAGCGGGTGCGGGACGGCTCGACGATCTCGTCGACGACCCCGATCTCGACGGCGCGAGCGAGACCGCCGGAGAGCCGCTCGTGGTCGGCGGCCAGCTCCTCCTCGACGGCGGCGCGCTCGGCGTCGTCGACCTCGGCGAGCCGCCGGCGGTGCAGGATGCGGATCGCCGCGACGGACCCCATGACCGCCACGTGCGCGTCCGGCCAGGCGTAGACCTTCGTCGCGCCGAGCGAGCGTGAGTTCATCGCGATGTAGGCCCCGCCGTAGGTCTTGCGGGTGACGACGGTGACTCGGGGGACGACCGCCTCGGCGAAGGCGTGGAGCAGCTTGGCCCCGCGGCGCACGACGCCGTCCCACTCCTGGCCGACACCGGGCAGGTAGCCGGGGACGTCGACGAGGACGACGAGGGGGATGCCGAAGGCGTCGCACATCCGCACAAAACGGGAGGCCTTCTCCGCCGAGGAGGAGTCGAGGCAGCCGCCGAGCCGCATGGGGTTGTTGGCGATGACGCCGACCGAGCGGCCCCCGAGGCGGCCTAGGGCCGTGACGATGTTCGGCGCCCACCGGGCGTGCAGCTCTTCCGTCGTGCCCTCGTCGAGGAGGTTCTCGACGAGCGGGTGGACGTCGTAGGCCCGCTTCGCGGACTCCGGCAGCGAGGCGGCGAGGTCACGGTCCTCAAGACCGTCGACGTCGAAGTCGCCCTGGGTCGCCGGGTCGAGCAGCCGCGTGATGGCACGGGCCCGCGCGAAGGCGTCCTCGAGCGAGTCGGCGAGGACGTGGACGACGCCGGACCGGCGCCCGTGCGGCTCGGGCCCGCCGAGACGCAGCGCGTCGACGGCCTCCCCGGTGACCGAGCGGACGACGTCCGGCCCGGTGACGAAGATCCGGCCCTCCGGGGCGAGGATGACGATGTCGGTGAGCGCCGGCCCGTAGGCGGCGCCGCCGGCGGCTGCGCCCATGACGACCGAGATCTGAGGGATCTTGCCGCTGGCGCGGGTCATGATCGCGAAGATCTCTCCGACGGCGTGCAGCGAGACGACGCCCTCCGGCAGCCGCGCACCACCGCTGTGCCACAGGCCGATGACCGGCAGCTGCTCGGCGAGCGCGAGCTCGTAGGCGTCGACGACGACTCTGCAGCCGTCGACGCCCATGGCGCCGCCCATGATCGTCGCGTCGGAGACAAAGGTGACGACCCGTTGGCCGTCGAGCGTCCCGCGGGCGGCCATCATCCCGGACCCGTCGTCGGGGCCGAGCAGCTCGACGGAGCCCTCGTCGAGGAAGGACCTCAGGCGGGTCTCCGGGTGACGCGGGTCCTCGAGGCGGTCCGGCCGGCCGACCTTCGAGGTCGCGACGGCGGCAGCGGCCGGGCTGGGTGCGCGCGTCATCACAGGCTCCTGAAGGCAAGGGCGACGTTGTGACCGCCGAAGCCGAAGGAGTTGTTGAGCACGAGCAGGTCGCCGTCGCCGAGCGGCCGGGGCTCGTCACGCACGACGTCGAGCGTCACGGCCGGGTCGATCTCGGTGATGTTGATCGTCGGGGGAGCGACCCGGTCCCGGACCGAGAGCGCGGCGAAGACGGCCTCGAGGGCGCCGGCCGCGCCGAGGAGGTGACCGGTCATCGACTTCGTCCCGCTGACCGCCATGTGGTCCGCGTCGTCGCCGAAGGCACGTCGGACGGCGGCGACCTCCGCGACGTCGCCGACGGGTGTCGAGGTGGCGTGCGCGTTGATGTGGACGAGGTCCTTGGCGGTCGCTCCGGCGTCCCGGACGGCGTCGGCCATGGCGCGCGAGGCGCCGGCCCCCTCGGGCTCGGGGGCGGCCATGTGGTGCGCGTCGGCACTCGCGCCGAAGCCGGCGAGCGTCGCGTAGATCGTCGCGCCGCGGGCGCGGGCGTGCTCCTCGGACTCGAGGACCATGATCGCGGCGCCCTCGCCGAGGACGAAGCCGTCGCGGGTCGTGTCGTAGGGACGTGAGGCGGTAGCCGGGTCGTCGTTGCGCGTCGAGAGGGCCTGCATCGCGGCGAAGCCGGCGATCGGCAGCGGGTGGACGGCGGCCTCGGAGCCGCCGCAGACGACGACGTCGGCCTTGCCGTCACGGATCATCTGCAGGCCGTAGCCGATGGACTCGGCGCCCGAGGAGCAGGCCGAGACGAGGGTGTGGGCGCCGGCCCGGGCACCGAGCTCGAGCGAGATCGTCCCGGAGGCGCTGTTGGGCATGAGCATCGGGATCGAGAGCGGGTAGACGCGTCGCGGTCCCTTCTCGGTGAGCGTGTCCCACGCGGTGATGAGGGTCTGCACCCCACCGATGCCGGAGCCGACGGCCACACCGAGCCGCTCGGGCTCGACCTCGGGGGCGCCGGCGTCCTGCCAGGCCTCACGGGCGGCCACGAGGGCGTACTGGGCGAAGGGGTCGAGCCGCTTGGTCTCGACGCGGGCGAGGACCTCGGTGACCGGGGTGGTGAGGGTCGCAGCGAAGGTCACCGGCAGCTCGTGCTCGGCGACCCAGTCCTGCTCGAGGGGGCGGGCGCCGGAGCGTCCGGCGAGCGCGGCCTCCCAGGTGGAGGTGACGTCCCCGCCGATCGGGGTGGTGGCGCCGAGGCCGGTGACGACGACGGTGGGTGCGGTCATGAGTTCTCCGTGGTGGTGGGCGCGGTCGTGCTGACAGGCGAAGGGGGCGGGGTCCCCGCCCCCTTCGCCGAGGAGGGCCGGTCAGCCCTGGTTGCTCTTGATGTAGCTGACGGCGTCACCGACGGTCTTGAGGTTCTTGACCTCCTCGTCTGGGATCTTCACCCCGAACTTCTCCTCTGCGGTGACGGCGATGGTCATCATCGACAGCGAGTCGACGTCGAGGTCGTCGGTGAAGCTCTTCTCGGGGGTCACCTCGGACGCGTCGATGCCGGTCTCCTCGGCGACGACCTCGGCGAGGCCGTCAAGGATCTCCTGGTCGGTGTAGGCCATGCTCTTTCTCCTTCTGTTGGGTGGTGCTGGTGGTCGGTGGGGTGGGATCGCGGCGGCGGCCTACGGCATGACGACGACCTGGCCCGCGTACGCGAGCCCGGCGCCGAAGGCGATCTGAAGGACGACGTCGCCGCTGCGCAGCTGACCCTCCTCGACCATGCGCGACATGGCGAGGGGGACGGACGCGGCAGAGGTGTTGGCCGTGGTGACGATGTCCTTGGCGATGACGACGTCCTCGGGCAGGCCGAGCGTCTTGGCGAGCGAGTCGATGATCCGCAGGTTGGCCTGGTGCGGGACGAAGGCATCGATGTCGTGGACGGTCAGGCCTGCGGCGTCGAGCGTCTCCTGCGCCTTCTTGGCGATGGTCCACACCGCCCAGCGGAAGACGCTCTGGCCCTGCATCTTGATCGTCGGGAAGTCGAGCCCCGCGTCGTCGCGGACGTCGATCCAGGAGTCGACCTGGGCGATGACGTCACGCTGCTCGCCGTCGCTGCCCCAGACGGTCGGGCTGATCCCGGGCGAGTCGGCCCGGGAGACGACGGCGGCGCCGGCTCCGTCGCCGAAGATGAAGGCGATGCTCCGGTCGTCGTAGTCGGTGAAGTCCGAGAGCTTCTCGACGCCGAGGACGAGCACGTGGCGGGCCGAGCCGGATCGCACCATGTCGCTCGCCATGCCGATGCCGTGGCAGTAGCCGGCGCACGCGGCGCTGATGTCCAGGGCCATGCACGTCAGGCCGAGCCGGTGCGCGACCTCGGGGGCGGCCGCCGGGGTCTGGTAGGGGTGGGTGACGGTCGCGACGATGATCGCGTCGATGGCGTCGACCTCGAGCCCGGCGTGCTCGATCGCCGCGCGCGCGGCGTGCACGGACATGTCGACGACGCTCTCCTCGGGTGCGGCCCGGTGCCGGGCCTGGATGCCGGAGCGCTGCCGGATCCACTCGTCGGTCGAGTCGATGCGCTCGACGATCTCGCTGTTGGGCACGACCCGCTCGGGCCGGTACCCGCCGACCCCGCTGATCCGGGAGTGGTAGCCGCCGGCCACCGTGCCCAGGCCCGGGCTCAGGGTGACCATGCTCATGCGCTCTGCCCCGTCGGGTGGAGGCGCAGGAGAGGCTGGCCGGGGGAGACGGGGTCGCCCTCCTCGACGAGCCACTCGACGACCTGACCGCCGTGGGCGCTGACGACGGCGTGCTCGTCGCGCAGCGAGGACACGGTCGCGACGACGGCGCCGGCGTCGAGGGCGTCACCCAGACCGTGCGGCGCCAGCGTGACGGTGCCCTTGACGGGCGCCACGACGAGGCGCCAGGCCGGCTGGCTCGAGGTGCGGGTCTCGCCGTGCTCGCGGACCATGCGGTGGGCCGCCTCGAGGTCCGCGGGCGTGCGCAACGCGAGGGTCTCGACGCCCTTGAGCGACCGCTTCGCGAGCCCGGTGAGGGTGCCGGCGGGCGGGATCTCGATGATGCCGGTGACGCCGAGGTCGCGCATCGTCTCCATGCACAGGTCCCAGCGGACCGGCGAGGCGACCTGACCGACGATGCGGCGCAGCACCTCGCGGCCCGAGCTGACGACCGCGCCGTCGGCGTTGGACAGGAGCGGCACCCGGGCGTCATGCGTCGACACGGCGCGGGCCAGCCGGGCCAGCGAGTCCACCGCGGGCGCCATGTGCTCGGTGTGGAAGGCGCCGGCCACCGGGAGCGGGATGACCCGGGCCTTCGCCGGTGCGTCGTCCCCGAGCGCGGCGAGCGCGTCGAGCGTGCCGGCGGCGACGACCTGGCCGGCGCCGTTGACGTTGGCCGGGGTGAGCCCGTGCCGCTCGATGCCGGCGAGGACCTCGTCGGCGTCCCCGCCCACGACGGCGCTCATGCCGGTGGGGGTGGCAGCGGAGGCCGACGCCATCGCCCGGCCGCGCTGGGCCACGAGGACCATCGCCTGCTCCGCCGTGATGACGCCGGCGGCGGCCGCGGCGGTCAGCTCACCGACCGAGTGGCCGGCACCGACCCCGACGACGCGGAACCCGTCGGCCGGGTGCTCGAAGAGGCCGAGCAGGCCCAGCAGGCCGGCGGCCACGATGAGCGGCTGGGCGACGGCGGTGTCCTTGATCGTCGTCTCGTCCGAGACGGTGCCGTGCTCCTCGAGGTCGAGACCGGCCACGGTCGAGAGCCAGTGGAGGCGGTCGCGCATCCCGGGGAGCTCGAGCCAGGGGGTCAGGAAGCCGGGGGTCTGTGAGCCCTGGCCGGGGCAAGTGATCGCAAGCACCCCTCCACCTTCCTGGCGGACGCCGCCCTGAGGCGACGCGGATCGCCACAGCATTAGCCGTCACGATTTGGAGGTTTCCTCCAACAGACGCCCGAGGGTGAGCGCCACCCGTACGGTGAAGGCGTCGTGCGGCTCCGCGAGGTCGTACCCGGTGAGGTCGATGATCCGGCCGAGCCGGTAGCGGACGGTGTTGACGTGGACGTAGAGGGTGCGGGCCGTCCCCTCGAGCCCACCCTTGGTGTCGAGGTGCTGCTCGGCGGTCTCCAGGAGCACGGGCTGCTCGCGCAGCGGCTCCCAGACCTGGGAGAGCAGGTCGAGCCGGGCCCACTCGTCTCCGGCGAGCGCTCGCTCCGGGAGGAGGTCGGAGGCCGGGCACGGGCGCGGGCACATCGGCCAGCCGCCGGCCGCGTCGAACCCCGCGACCGCCGCCGCGGCGGACAGGCTCGCCTCGAGCAGGCTGCCGACGAGCGGCCCGTGGACGAGCGGTCCCGGGCCGAAGCACTCGGCGAGGACGCGCGCCTCCTCCTGGGCGTCGGACACCCCGCCGAGGACCGCGACGAGACGCCGACCCTGGACCCCCGCGATGGCGGCCGCGCCGCGACGGGCAGCGGCCTTGTGGAGGCGCGACAGCACCCCTTCGATGTCCTCGGTGGCCTGCTCCGGGGCCTCCCCGACGAGGACCGTCACCCCGGAGCGGCTCGACCATCCGAGCGCGGCCACCTGGGAGCGGGTCGAGTCGTCGACCTCGCCACGGACGACGGCGTCGAGGACGAGCGCCTCGAGCCGGGCGTCCCAGGCCCCGCGCTGCTCCGCGGCCTCCGCGTAGACCATGGCGGCCCCGAAGGCGACCTCACCGCTGTAGCGCAGGACCGCCTCGCGCAGCCGGACGACCTCGTCGGGCCGGGCGAGGTCCTCGACGTGGTCCTCGACGACGCCGACGACCTCGCGGACGAGCTCGAGGGTCTGGGCCAGGGTCACCGAGCGCGTCAGCGCGCGGGGTGCGGCCGCGAAGATCCCTCCGGGGTGGTGGCGGCCGGCCGGTGGGTCCCCGAGCCACGCGACGAAGTCGGCGATGCCGGCCTGGGCGACCTGGGCGACCCAGGAGCGCTCCTGCGCGCTGAGCTCGGAGTACCACTCGTGGTGCTCCTCGATCCGTCGGGTCGCCGCCGTCGCCAGCTCGCCCGCTCGGCGGCGCACGGCCTGCCGGGTCGCGGCCGGGATGCGTGCACGGGGAGCCATCCGGCCATGCTATTTGTCGGGGCCCCACAACGGGAACCCGGCGGTGGGCTGCCCGTCAGTCGGTGCCGAACTCCATCGCCGCGCGGTCGAGCGCGTCGTCCTCGTCGTCGACGTTGGCCGCCGACGGGTTCGCGGCGATCTGCTCGGCGCCGCCGGCCTCGAGCTCGCCCATGAGCTCGGCGTAGCCGCCACCGAGCTGGTTTTGCGAGGCGTAGACCTCGAGCTTGGCGCGGCTGTCGGCGATGTCGAGGTTGCGCATCGTCAGCTGGCCGATCCGGTCGACCGGGCCGAACGCGGCGTTCTCGGTGCGCTCCATCGAGAGCTTGTCCGGGTGGTAGCTGAAGTTCTCGCCCGCGGTGTGGATGATGCTCCAGTCGTCGCCGCGGCGCAGCCGCAGCGTCACCTCGCCCGTGACGACGGAGGCGACCCAGCGCTCGAGCGACTCGCGGAGCATGAGCGCCTGCGGGTCGAACCAGCGGCCCTCGTACATGAGGCGACCCAGGCGCCGGCCCTCGGCGTGGTAGTTCGCGATCGTGTCCTCGTTGTGGACCGCCGCGACGAGGCGCTCGTAGGCGATGTGGAGCAGCGCCATCGCCGGCGCCTCGTAGATGCCGCGGGACTTCGCCTCGATGATCCGGTTCTCGATCTGGTCGGACATGCCGAGGCCGTGCCGCCCGCCGATCGTGTTGGCCTCGTGGACCAGGGCCACGGGGTCGTCGTAGCGGGTGCCGTTGATGGCCACCGGACGACCGCGCTCGAAGCGCACGGTGACGTCCTCGGTCTCGATGGCGACCGCGGGGTCCCAGAAGCGCACGCCCATGATCGGGTCGACGATCTCGATGGACTCGTCGAGGTGCTCGAGCGTCTTCGCCTCGTGCGTCGCGCCCCAGATGTTCGCGTCGGTGGAGTAGGCCTTCTCCGCGCTGTCGCGGTAGGGCAGGTCGCGGGCGGTGAGCCACTCGCTCATCTCGTGACGGCCGCCGAGCTCGGTGACGAAGTCCGCGTCGAGCCAGGGCTTGTAGATGCGCAGGGCCGGGTTGGCCATGAGGCCGTAGCGGTAGAAGCGCTCGATGTCGTTGCCCTTGAAGGTCGAGCCGTCACCCCAGATGGAGACCTCGTCCTCGGCCATCGCGCGCACGAGCAGGGTGCCGGTGACAGCGCGGCCCAGCGGCGTGGTGTTGAAGTAGGTCTTGCCGCCCGAGCGGATGTGGAAGGCACCGCAGGCGATCGCCGAGAAACCCTCCTCGACGAGCGGGGCGCGGCAGTCGACGAGCCGGCTGATCTCCGCGCCGTACTGACCGGCGCGGCCGGGGATCGAGGCGATGTCGTCCTCGTCGTACTGGCCGAGGTCGGCCGTGTACGTGCACGGGACGGCGCCCTTCTCGCGCATCCACGCGACGGCGACAGAGGTGTCGAGACCGCCGGAGAAGGCAATACCGACACGCTCGTGGACAGGCAGGGAAGTCAGGACCTTGGACACGGTCCCAGCGTAGGTCCTCCCGCGCTCTCGTCACGCACGGGTCTGCTTGACCGAACTCTGACCGGATCCTCATCCCGTCGTCACCTGCCCGACGACCCGCCGCCACGTCCTGGTCGCCGGGGGATGACGGCGCGTCCGTAGCGTCCGCGGCGTGCGCACCGCTCCCGTCATCGCCACCGTCATCTCCTCCGTCGCTCTGAAGAAGATGCTCACCCCCGTCGTCGTGGGTCACCGTGGTGCCTCCGGCTACCGCCCCGAGCACACGCTCGCGGCGTACGAGCTCGCCGCTCGTCAGGGCGCGGACCTCATCGAGCTCGACCTCGTCTCCACGCGGGACGGTGTCCTCGTCGCCCGCCACGAGAACGAGATCAGCGGCACGACCGACGTCGCCGAGCACCCTGAGTTCGCCGACCGCAGGACGACGAAGGTGATCGACGGCGCCTGGCTCACCGGCTGGTTCACCGAGGACTTCACGCTCACCGAGCTCAAGACCCTGCGCGCCACGGAGCGCATCCCGCAGGTCCGCCAGCAGAACACGATGTACGACGGGATGTTCGAGGTCCCGACCTTCGAGGAGGTCCTCGAGCTGCGCGAGCGGCTGAGCAAGGAGCTGCGCCGCCCGATCGGCGTCTCCCCCGAGACCAAGCACCCGACCTACTTCGACTCGATCGGCCTGTCGCTGGAGGAGCCGCTGCTGGAGTCGGTCCGCGCGCACGGTCTCGACGAGGAGAACGCCCCGATCTACATCCAGTCCTTCGAGCACGCCAACCTCCGCGACCTGCGCCACGAGCTCGGTGCCAAGGCACCGCTCGTCTTCCTCAGCTCGGTGCGCGGAGGTCCTGTCGACGACTCCCGCTCGTACGCCGACTACCGCACCGTCGAAGGGCTGGAGCTGCTCGCGCAGACCGTCCACGGGATCGGCCCCACCAAGGACGAGGTCATCGCCCGCGCGGCGGACGGGACCCTCGGGCAGTCGACCGGTCTCGTCGACCGCGCGCACGCGGCGGGCCTGAAGGTCATGCCCTACACCTTCCGTGCGGAGAACACCTTCCTCCCCACCGACTACCGGGTCGGGTCTGACCCGGCCGACCTCGGCCGCGCGCTCGAGGAGCAGAAGGCCTTCATGCGCGAGGGCGTCGACGGCCTCTTCTGCGACCACCCCGAGGTGTGCGTCGAGGCCCGCAAGCAGCACTGGACGGAGCAGGACTGACCGCAGCCCGAGACAGCCGAAGGGGGTGGGACCGGCCGGTCCCACCCCCTTCGCTTTCGGGGCTCACGCCGCAGACGGCGTTCGCACCTCAGGGCGCGTCTGGCTCAGGCGTCGCCGCCGGCGTTGCCGGACGCCCCGGCCCGCACGTCGAGCAGCCGGTACTTCTCGGCCGCCTGGGCCGGGACCGACGCATCGACCCAGCCGCGGGCCGCGAGCATCTGCAGCGCCCGCACGGCCATCGAGGGGCCGTCGACGTGGAAGAAGCGACGGGCCGCGGCGCGGGTGTCCGAGAAGCCGAAGCCGTCGGTGCCCAGGGCCGAGAACTCCTCGGGGACCCACGGCCGGATCTGGTCCTGGACCTGCTTCATGTAGTCCGAGACCGCGACGACCGGGCCGACCCGGTCCTGCAGCGCTGTCGTGATGTACGGGGTGCGGCGCTCGGTCTCCGGGTAGAGGAAGGCCTGCTCGTCGCAGTCCATCGCCTCGCGCCGCAGCTCGGTCCAGGAGGTCACCGACCAGACGTCGGCGACGACACCCCAGTCCTCGCGGAGCAGCTGCTGCGCCTCGAGCGCCCACGGCATGCCGACACCGCTCGCGAGCAGCTGGCAGCGCGGGGGAGTGCCCTCAAGACCCGAGTCGTCGCCGGGGGCGTAGAGGTACATGCCCTTGAGAAGGCCCTCGACGTCGAGCCCCTCGGGCTCGACCGGCTGGACGATCGGCTCGTTGTACATCGTGAGGTAGTAGATCCGGTTGCGCGACGGGTCGTCCTGCGGGGCGTCGCCGCCGTACATCGTCTCGAGACCGTGCCGCATGATGTGCGCGATCTCGAACCCGTAGGCGGGGTCCCAGGACACGACCGCGGGGTTGGTCGCCGCGAGCAGCTGGCTGTGCCCGTCGGCGTGCTGCAGGCCCTCACCCGTGAGCGTCGTGCGGCCGGCCGTGGCACCGAGGAGGAAGCCGCGGCTCATCTGGTCGGCGGCGGCCCAGATCCCGTCGCCCGTGCGCTGGAAGCCGAACATCGAGTAGAAGATGTAGAGCGGGATCATCGGCTCGCCGTGCGTGGCGTAGCTCGACCCGGCCGCGGTGAAGGCGGCCACGGAGCCTCCCTCGTTGATGCCGGTGTGGATGATCTGGCCCTGCGCCGACTCCTTGTACGCGAGCATGAGGTCGGCGTCGACCGAGGTGTAGTTCTGCCCGTGCGGGTTGTAGATCTTCTTCGTCGGGAAGAAAGAGTCCATCCCGAAGGTCCGGGCCTCGTCCGGGATGATCGGCACCAACCGGTCGCCGAAGTCCTTGTCCCGCATGAGGTCCTTGACCAGCCGGACCCACGCCATCGTCGTCGCGACCTGCTGCTTGCCCGACCCCTTCGCCATCTGCTTGTAGGCGTCGTCGCCCGGGAGGCGGAGGTTGGTGTACCTCACCCGCCGGGTGGGGACCGAGCCCCCAAGCTTGGCGCGCCGCTCGAGCATGTAGCGCACGGCCTCGTCGTCCGTGCCGGGGTGGTAGTACGGCGGGGACTTCGGGTCGGCCTCGAGTACCTCGTCGCTGATCGGGATCTTCAGCCCGTCACGCAGGCTCTTGAGGTCCTCGAGGGTGAACTTCTTCATCTGGTGCGTGGCGTTGCGGCCGGCGAAGGAGGTGCCCAGGCCGTAACCCTTGATCGTCTTGACGAGGATGACCGTCGGCTGGCCGGTGTGCTCCGTCGCGGCCTTGTACGCGGCATAGACCTTGTTGTAGTCGTGGCCGCCGCGCTTGAGCTTCCACCAGACGTCGTCGTCGCTCCAGTCGGCGACCATCTTGCGGGTCCTCGGGTCGCGGTCGAAGAAGTTCTCCCGGACGAACTTGCCGTCGTTGGCGCGGTAGGTCTGGTAGTCGCCGTCCGGCGTCTGGTTCATGAGGTTGACCAGGGCACCGTCGTGGTCGGCGGCGAGCAGCGGGTCCCAGCCGCGGCCCCAGACGACCTTGATGACGTTCCAGCCCGCGCCGCGGAAGAAGGCCTCCAGCTCCTGGATGATCTTGCCGTTACCCCGCACCGGGCCGTCGAGGCGCTGGAGGTTGCAGTTGACGACGAAGGTGAGGTTGTCGAGCTCCTCGTAGGCGGCCGTCTGGAGCAGTCCGCGGCTCTCCGGCTCGTCCATCTCGCCGTCGCCGAGGAAGGCCCACACGCGCTGCTGGCTGGTGTCCTTGATGCCGCGGTTGTGGAGGTACTTGTTGAACTGCGCCTGGTAGATCGCGTTCATCGGCCCCAGGCCCATGGACACGGTCGGGAACTCCCAGAAGCCCGGCATGAGGCGGGGGTGCGGGTAGCTCGGCAGGCCGAAGGGGGTGCCGTCCTCCAGGACGTGGGACTTCTCCTGCCGGAAGCCGTCCATCTGGTCCTCGGTGAGCCGGCCCTCGAGGAAGGCGCGGGCGTACATGCCGGGCGAGGCATGGCCCTGGAAGAAGATGTGGTCGCCGCCGCCGGGGTGGTCCTTGCCCCGCCAGAAGTGGTTGAACCCGACCTCGTAGAGGGTCGCGGCCGAGGCGTAGGTGGAGATGTGCCCGCCAACCGAGATCTCCGGTCGCTGCGCGCGGTGGACCTGGATGGCCGCGTTCCAGCGGATCCAGGCGCGGTAGCGGCGCTCGACCTCCTCGTCGCCGGGGTACCACGGCTCGTGCTCGGGACGGATGGTGTTGACGTAGTCGGTCGTCGTCAGCGAGGGGACCCCGACGTTCATCATCCGGGACCGCTCGAGGAGGCGGAGCATGACGTAGCGGGCACGGCGCCGGCCCTGCTCGTCGACGAGCGCGTCGAGCGAGTCGAGCCACTCCTGGGTCTCGGCAGGGTCGATGTCCGGCAGGTGGGTCGGGATGCCGTTGAGGATGGGGCCGTCGTTGGGCCGGTCGTCGTGGACGGTCACGTCACACGTCCTTTCGCTGCGTCGCTTGCGTCGCTGGTGTCGCGGGGGCCGCCGGCTCGCGGCGCCGGCACCCATCCTCCCACCTAGGGTGGTGGCCGTCACATCGCGGGGGTTGGTGGTTGTATGGCCGCATGACCGAGTCGTCCTCGCCTCCGCTGGACCTGTGGGCCGACGACGACGTGCCCTGGCGCCCCGTCTCCCCACGCCTGACCCCCGTGCGGCGCCTCGTCACCCACCTGAGCCTCGCCCCCTTCGTCCTCGCCGGGATCGTCGTCACCGTGCTGTGGTGGCGGTGGGCCGCGATCCCCACGATCGCCCTCCTCGTCCTGTGGGCGTGGAGCATCTGGTTCATCGGGCGTCAGGTGAGAGCGATCAGCTATGCCGAGCTGCCCGACGAGCTGGCGATCCGGCGCGGCCGGATGTGGCGCCGGCTCGTCACCGTGCCGTACGGGCGGATCCAGTACGTCGACGTCCAGTCGGGGCCGCTGCTGCGCCGCGCCGGCCTGGCCGAGATCGAGATCCACACGGCGAACCCGGCGTCGTCCGGGGGCATCCCGGGGCTGCCCGAGGACGAGGCGCACCGCCTGCGCGAGCGGCTCAGCGCCCTGGGCGAGAGCCGGCGGGCGGGGCTGTGACCGAGCAGGGGTGGGACCGGTTCCACCCGATCAGCCCGCTGCTCCGGGGCGGGCTGGTGATGATCGGCATCCTCGGCTACCTCCTGAGCACCCTCCTCGACGACATCATCGGGTCGTTCGGCTCGAGCCCCGCTCCCGACGAGATGCCGGACGGCTCCTTCGCGGTCTCCGCCACGTCGCACCCGCTCATCGCCGCGGGGATCGCGCTCGTCGTGATCCTCGGCGCCGTGGCGCTGGGTGTCGGGTCATGGTGGTTCACCCGCTACCGGCTCGGTCCACGCACGCTCGAGGTGCGCAGCGGGGTCGTCTTCCGCCAGCACCGCGAGATCCGCTACTCGCAGATCCAGGCGGTCAACACCGCGCAGCCCCTGCTCGCCCGGCTGGCCGGCCTCGCCGAGGTGCGGGTCGAGTCCGCGGGCGGGTCGAGCTCGCACGTCAGCCTGGCCTACCTCGGACGGGGCGAGGCCGAGGCCCTCCGGACCCGGATCGTCGACCTCGCCGAGGGGGCGGGCGCGGACCCGGTCGCCGGCGTCCCGGCGCCTCCCGCGGACCCGTCGTCTGCCGCGGACCCGTCGGCGGCCACGACCGTCGGAGCCGCCGGGACGACGCTGCTGCGGATGCCGCTGTCCCGGCTCGTCGTCTCCATCCTGCTGTCCGCGGGGGCGATCGCGGCGCTGGTCCTCCTCGTCGCCGCGGGAGTGCTCGCCGGCTTCTTCGGCGCGGTCGCGCTCACGGGTCTGGCGGCACCCCTCTTCTTCAGCGTCATCGGCTCGGTCCGCCAGCTGCTCACCTGGGCCAACCTCGTCGTCCGTCGCCAGGGTGACACGCTGCGCCTCCAGCACGGGCTGACCGAGCTGACCTCCTCGACCGTGCCGGTGCGCCGGGTCCAGGCCGTCGCGCTCGTCCAGCCGTGGCTGTGGCGCAGCCAGGACTGGTGGCGGGTCTCGGTGAACATCGCCGGCGTGAGCGTCGGCGGCGAGGGGGTCGTCGACGACGGGGTCCTCGTCCCCGCGGCCACCCGCCTCGAGGCGCGCGCCCTCGTCGAGGCGCTCTCACCGACGATGGACAGCGCGCCCGCCCTCGCGGTGATGGACCACGGCCTGCCGCCCGAGGCCGTGCGCTGCCCCCGGTCCGCGCGCTGGCTCGACCCCTGGTCGTGGCAGCGGCGCGGGGTGCTCCTCGCCGACGAGATGGCCGTCATCCGGCAGGGACGGCTCGGACGCGCCGTCACCCTCGTGCCCTGGGGCCGGATCCAGTCCGTCGCCGTCGACCAGGGACCGCTCGAGCGCCGGCTCGGCCTGGTGACGCTGCGGATCATCTCGACCGTGGGCGCGGTCCACCCCACCGCCTCGCACCTGGCGGTCGAGGACGCCCGGATGCTCGAGTCGGAGATCCGCCTCCGGGCGGGCCTCGCGAGGCGGCCGGCAGACGCGTCCACGGAGCGCATGCACCTTGCGGGCGGCGACGTGATTGGGTGGACTTGAGCGATCTGACATCGAGTGGACAAGAGAAGGTGACATCTGTGACGGGGGACATCGCGACCGCGGCCGTGGACCGACTGGGTCTGGTCAAGGACCAGGTGATCCAGGAGTTCGGCTGGGACGACGACATCGACGACGACTTCCGGGCGCAGGTCGTCGACGCGGTCGGCGGCGAGCTCGAGGACGAGGACTACACCGGGGTCGTCGACCACGTCCTCCTGTGGTGGCGCGACGGCGACGGCGACCTCACCGACGCGCTCGTCGACTCCCTCGGGACCCTCGAGGAGGGCGGCAGCATCGTCCTCGTCACCCCGACCGCCGGCCAGGACGGCGAGGTCGACCCGGCCGAGGTCGAGGAGGCCGCCTCGACCGCGGGACTGCACACCTCCGGCACGACGAAGTGCGGCCAGGGCTGGGTCGCCACCCGGCTCGTGTCCCCCCGCAACCGCTGACGTGGCCGCCGCGGCTCCCCCTTCGCCCCTGGGCGTCGGCGACCTCGCACCGGACCTCAGCCTGAGGGACCAGAACGGCCGCACCGTCACGCTCTCCCACTACCGGGGCGAGAAGCACGTTCTGCTCGTCTTCTACCCCTTCGCCTTCTCCGGCATCTGCACCGGTGAGCTGAGCGGGATCCGTGACGACCTCGGGTCCTTCGTGACCGACACCTCCGAGGTCCTCGCGATCTCCTGCGACCCGGTGTTCAGCCTCCGCGCGTGGGCCGACCAGCAGGGCTACTTCTTCCCGCTGCTCTCCGACTTCTGGCCGCACGGCGCGGTCGCCCGCAGCTACGGCGTGCTCGACGAGGACGCCGGCATGGCCGTCCGGGGGACCTTCCTCGTCGCGAGCGACGGGCGGATCGCCTGGTCGCTCGTCAACGCCCCGGGGCAGGGGCGCGACCTGTCCGGGTACCACCCGGCCGTCGCCGGTCTCGGCGCTCCCTGACGCCAGCCGTCCGCCGGTACCCTCCCGGCATGAGTGATCACATCCTCGAGGTCGACCTCGCCAGCTTCGAGTCCGGCGACAGCGAGCGCGCCCGCGCCGCCGTCGACGGGCTCATGACGTCACTCCGGACCGGCTTCGTGTACGTCAACCACGACGTGCCGGACGACCTCATCGACTCGGCCTACGGGATGCTCGAGGAGTTCTTCACCAAGGAGCAGGCGGAGAAGGACCAGTTCGTCGCACCGGGCACCCACGGCCAGACCGGGTACACCGGGCTGCTCGTCGAGACCGCCGCGAGCGCCGACGTCGCGGACTGGAAGGAGATGCTCAACTGGGGTCGCGACATCCCCGTCGGGCACCCCCTGCGCACCCGCTACCCGCACCGCTACCACGACGCGGTGCTCCCGGAGGCCGCGGTCCCGGGCATCACCGAGACGCTCACCACCTTCCACGACGCGGTCGCCGACCTGCAGCGCCGCATCCTGCGCATCATCGCGACAGGCATCGGCGCCCACCCCGACTACTTCGAGTCGATGCTCGTCGACGGGCCGACGCTCTCCCGGGCCATCCACTACCCGCCGATGGAGTCGGCCCCCGACGCCCCGCACGTGTGGGCCGGCGAGCACGCGGACATCAACCTCATCACTGCGCTGCCGCGCGCCACCGCCGCGGGGCTGCAGGTCAAGCTCAAGGACTCCGGCGAGTGGGTCGACGCCGTCGCTCCCGAGGGCGGCGCGATCATCAACACCGGCCTCATGCTCGAGGTCGTGACGAACGGCATCATCGAGCCCGGCATCCACCGGGTCGTCGCGGCCCCGGGACAGGGTGGCGACCGCTACTCGGTCGTGCAGTTCTGCCACCCCACGCCGTGGACCATCCTCTCGCCGGTCGGCTCGACGGTCACGCCGGAGACGCCGCAGCGCTTCAGCCCGATCGCCGCGGCCGACGCGCTCGACCTCGTCCTCTACGAGATCAACCTCATCGAGGACGCCCGGGCCTAGCCTGCGAGAATGTCCCGACCCCGGCCGGCGACGGCCGGGACCCAGGGCCTGTAGCTCAGCTGGTAGAGCGCCACGTTTACACCGTGGATGTCGTCGGTTCGATCCCGGCCGGGCCCACATGACCATCACCCTCGGCGACGCCGTCGCCGCGCTCGAGCAGCTCTTCCCCTCGGCGACGGCGCAGTCCTGGGACCAGGTCGGCCTCGTCACCGGCGACCTCACCCAGCCGGTCCGTCGCGTGCACGCCGCCGTCGACCCGACGCTCGCCGTCATCGAGGAGGCGCGCGACCTCGGCGCCGACCTGCTCCTCACCCACCACCCGCTGCTCCTGCGCGGCATCCACTCGGTCGCCACGACGACCGCGAAGGGGGAGAGCGTCACCTCGCTCGTTGTCGGTGACGTCGCCCTCTACGTCGCGCACACCAACGCCGACGTCGCCGACCCCGGCGTCAACACGGCCCTGGCCCGTGCGTGCGGCCTGGCGACGTGGGAGCCGCTCGTCGTCGAGGAGGGGCAGCCGCTGGGTCTCGTCGGCGACCTCGACGAAGGGGTGGGTCTGTCCACCTTCGTCGGCCGGCTGGCCGAGCGCCTGCCGCAGGCCGCCGGCGGCATCCGGGTCGCCGGAGACCCCGACGGCGCGGTGCGCCGGGTCGCCCTCCTCGGCGGCTCGGGAGACTCCGCCTTCGACGCGGTCCGCGCGAGCGGCGCCGACGTCTACGTCACCGCCGACCTGCGCCACCACCCGGCGCTCGAGGCCCGCGAGGAGGCCCGCGGCGGCACGCCGTACCTCGTCGACGCCGGTCACTGGGCGAGCGAGTCGCTGTGGCTCGAGCAGGCGCTCGCCGACCTGCTGCGGGTCCTCGCGGAGGCGGGCCACGACGCGACTACGGTGGAGACCCACGTCAGCACCATCCGCACCGACCCGTGGACCTTCACGGTCGGCGCCCAGCCGGCACAGACCGAAGGAGCCTCATGAAGGCCGACCCCTCCGTGCAGCTGCGGCTGCTCGACCTCCAGCAGCTCGACACGCGGCTCCAGCAGCTCGCCCACGCCCGGACACGCATCCCGCAGCAGGCCGAGCTCGAGCAGGCCCAGGCGCGGCTGCGCTCCGTCCAGGACGCGATCGTCATGGCGCAGACGCAGGTCGCCGACGTCGAGCGCGACCTCGCGCGGGCCGAGGCCGACGTGCAGCAGGTCCGTGACCGCGCGGCCCGCGACCAGTCGCGGCTCGACTCCGGGCAGGGCAGCGCCAAGGACATGCAGGCCTTCCAGCACGAGATCGAGACCCTGGCCCGCCGCCAGGCCACGCTCGAGGACGTCGAGCTCGAGATCATGGAGCGCGCCGAGGAGGTACGCGCCCGGCGCGACGCGGCGACGGCCGACGAGCCCGCAGCCGTCGCCGAGGTGGAGCGCCTCACCGCCGAGCTCGCCGCGGCGACCGCGGAGATCGACGCGCAGGAGCGCGAGATCGCCACGCCGCGCGAGGCGCTGCTCGCCGAGATCGACGACGCGCTCCTGGCCCTCTACGACCGCCTCCGAGCGCAGTCCGGCGGGCTCGGTGCCGCCGCTCTGCGCGCGCGCCGCTGCGGTGGCTGCCAGCTCGAGCTCAACCCGGTCGAGCTCAACCGCATCGCCGGCGCCCCTGAGGACGAGGTGCTGCGCTGCGAGGAGTGCTCGCGCATCCTCGTGCGCACCCCCGAGTCCGGCCTGCCCGCCTGATGCAGCGCCGGCTGCGCGTCGAGGCTGACGGCGGTTCCCGGGGCAACCCCGGCGTCGCCGGCTACGGCGCCCTCGTGCGCGACCGTGACTCCGGTGAGCTGCTGGTCGAGCTGGCCGAGCCGCTCGGCAAGGCGTCGAACAACGTCGCCGAGTACCGCGGCATGATCGCCGGGCTCGACGCGGTCCGCGAGATCGACCCGGGTGCCGACGTCGAGGTCGCGATGGACTCCAAGCTCGTCGTCGAGCAGATGAGCGGCCGGTGGAAGATCAAGCACGCCGACATGCGCGCGCTCGCCCTCGAGGCCCGCGACATCGTCGCCGACCTCTCCGCCGCCGGTGGCTCCGTGCGCTGGACCTGGATCCCGCGTGCCGAGAACTCCGACGCCGACGCGCTCTCCAACCGCGGCATGGACGGCGACTCGGTCGCCGACTGGCACACCGAGGGAGCCACCCGTCCGGACGGCGACATCTCGGTGAGCGGCACGGCGCCGGCGGCCGGCATCGGCCTCTCGCCCGAGGACCTCGAGCCCAGTCGCGACACCGACCAGCTGCCGGTCCGTCCCCCCGCCCGACAGGAGGAGCCGACCCGCGTGGTCCTCGTGCGGCACGGGGTCACCCGCTTCACCCTCGAGGCCCGTCTCGACGGGCGCGGGGGAGCGGACCCGGGACTGGCCCCCGAGGGGCACGCGCAGGCCGAGGCCGCGGCGCGGGCCGTCACTGCGCTCGTCGGCGACGCCGACGCACGCGTCGTCACCTCCTCGCTCCAGCGCGCCCGCGAGACCGGCGCGCACGTCGCCGAGGCGCTCGGGGTCAGCCCCTCCGTCGACGCCGAGTGGGACGAGCAGTCCTTCGGCGAGTGGGACGGCGCCTCCGTCAGCGAGCTCGTCGAGAGAGACCGTGCGGCCTTCCGGGCCCTGCGCGACGACCCCCGTTACGCGCCTCCGGGCGGCGAGAGCCACGAGGACCTCGTCGCGCGGGTGGTGCCGGCCTGGGAGTCGCTCGTCGCGGAGGGCGGCACCGTCGTCGTCGTCTGCCACCGCAAGCCCATCCTCGTCGTCCTCGCGCACGTCCTCGGGCTGCCGCACGAGCGCATCTGGCGTCTTGCCGGCGCTCCCGGGTCGCTCACCGCGCTCGAGGCCTGGCCCGGTGGTGAGGCGGTCGTCGCCTTCACCAACCGCACGTAGTGCTCTCCGTCGTCGCGGCGCTCGGCTCGGGAGAGGTCCCCGGCTGGCTGCAGACCTCCGGCATCATCGGCGCGGTCGCCTTCGGCCTGCTCTCGGCGTACGTCCCGCCGATCAACGCCGAGGTCTACGCCCTGGCGATCCCGCTGCTCTTCCCCGAGGGGTGGATCTGGCACATCCTCGGGATGAGCGCCGGCTTCATGATCGGCAAGATCAGCCACTACGTCGCCGCTGCGCGCGGGATGGAGATGCTCGACCGGCGGTGGCGCGGTCGCGACAGCGGGGACGACGCGGACCCCGCCGACGGGGCACCACCGGGCTGGTGGGCCCGCATCAGGGCAAGGCTCGCCCGATGGACCAAGACGGCCATCGAGACCCTCGACCGCCCGGTCGCCGGCCCCGCGGTCGTCTTCGCCTCCGGGCTGACCGGCGTCCCTCCCTTCGCCGTCATCACGGTCGCCGCCGGCGCCCGTCGCACGGGGCTGGCGATCTTCACGGTGGCCGGGACCGCCGGCTGCCTCGTGCGCTTCGTCGGCACCGCCGCGCTCGTCGCGCTGGCCGCCGGCTGAGCCGGACCGACACGCACCGGCGGCGCTCGTCTACCCTGCGCGACATGAGCTACGCGGGTGATGTCTCCCCCCAGCAGACCTGGGAGTCCCTGGCCTCCGACCCGGAGGCCGTCCTCGTCGACGTGCGGACCGACGCCGAGCTGACCTTCGTCGGTCGGCCCGATCTCTCGAGCCTCGGCAAGCAGCACCTCGCCATCCCGTGGACGGGCTACCCGGGCGGCGAGCGCAACGCGAACTTCCTCCGCGACCTCGAGGGTCACGGCGTCACCCGGGAGACACGGGTCTACTTCCTCTGCCGCACCGGCGTGCGCTCGGTCGCCGCTGCGACCGAGGCGACGGCCGCCGGCTGGCGGGCCGCCTACAACATCACCGACGGGTTCGAGGGCGGCTTCGACGACGAGGGTCGCCGCACCGTCGCGGGCTGGAAGGTCGCCGGGCTGCCCTGGCGGCAGGACTGACCGTGCCGACCGACCCCGTGAGCGCCGACCCCTTCGGCCCGGGCAACCCGCGGGCCTACCTCGACCCGGCCGGGCTCGACCCGCGCACCCTCGCCGTGCGCGGGGGGCAGGCCCGCAGCACCTTCGACGAGACCGCCGAGGGCCTCTACCTCACCTCCGGCTTCGTCTACGGCTCGGCCGAGGAGGCCGAGGCCGCCTTCTCGGGGGGCATCTCGAAGTTCGTCTACTCGCGCTACGGCAACCCCACCGTCGCGATGTTCGAGGAGCGGCTGCGCGTCCTCGAGGGTGCCGACGCCTGCTACGCGACGGCCTCGGGCATGGGCGCGGTCTTCACCGCCCTCGCGGCGCTCGTCGGCGCAGGTGACCGCCTCGTCGCCTCGCGCGGGCTCTTCGGCTCGTGCTTCGTCGTCGTCGACGAGATCCTGCCCCGGTGGGGCGTCGAGACCGTCCTCGTCGACGGGCCCGACCTCAAGCAGTGGCGCGAGGCGCTCAGCGTGCCGACGACCGCCGTCTTCTTCGAGACGCCGAGCAACCCGATGCAGGAGCTCGTCGACATCGCCGCGGTCTGCGAGCTCGCCCACGCGGCCGGCGCCCAGGTCGTCGTGGACAACGTCTTCGGCACCCCGGTCTTCTCGCGCCCGCTCGAGCACGGCGCCGACATCGTCGTCTACTCGGCGACCAAGCACATCGACGGCCAGGGTCGGGTGCTCGGCGGCGCGATCCTCGGCCCGGAGGACTACATCGCCGGCCCGGTCGAGAACCTCGTGCGGCACACCGGCCCGAGCCTGTCGCCCTTCAACGCGTGGGTGCTCCTCAAGGGTCTCGAGACCATGGACCTGCGTGTCCGGGCCATGGCGCAGTCGGCGCTCACCGTCGCCCGGGCGCTCGACGAGCACCTTCGGGTCGTCTCCACGGTCTACCCGTGGCTGCCGAGCCATCCGCAGCACGACCTCGCCCAGCGGCAGATGAGCGGCGGGGGGACCGTCGTGACCTTCCAGATCGACGGAGGCAAGGCCGAGGCCTTCGCCGTGATGAACGCGCTGCGCCTCGTCGACATCTCCAACAACCTCGGGGACAGCAAGTCCCTCATCACCCACCCGGCGACCACGACGCACCGGCGGATGGGGGAGGAGGCCCGGACGGCCATCGGCATCACCGACGGGACGCTGCGGATCTCCGTGGGGCTCGAGGCCGCAGAGGACCTCGTCGCCGACCTCGCGCACGCCATCGGCTGACTAGGGTGGCGGGCATGTCTGCCCACCGCACGACGACCTACCGCCGACCCGAGACGGGGACGGACCTCGAGGCACGGCTCGCCGCGATCCGTGACGAGCTCGAGGTGCCCCGCGAGTTCCCGCCGGAGGTGCTGGTGGAGGCCGAGCGGGTCGCCGCCGCGCCGCTGTCCCTCCCCGAGCGCGACGAGACGGGCATCCCCTTCGTCACCATCGACCCACCGACGTCGATGGACCTCGACCAGGCCATGCACATCGAGCGCGACGGCGACGGCCACCGTGTGCGCTACGCCATCGCCCACCTCGACTCCTTCGTCGCACCGGACGGTCCCATCGACGCCGAGGCCCGCCGGCGGGGTCAGACGATCTACTCGCCCGACACGCGCACCCCGCTCCACCCGCCCTCGCTGTCCGAGGGCGCGGCGAGCCTTCTGCCGGACCAGAGCACCCCGGCCTACATCTGGGACCTGAAGCTCGACGGCGCGGGCGAGGTCACCGCGACCGACCTCTACCCGGCGATGGTCCGCTCGGTCGAGCGGCTCGACTACGCCTCCGCGCAGCAGCTCGTCGACGCCGGTGAGGGACCCGAGGTCCTCGCGCTCCTCCGCGAGGTCGGCGAGCGCCGGATCGAGCTCGAGCGGGCCCGCGGCGGCGCCACGCTGCCGATGCCCGAGCAGGAGGTCGAGCTCGAGCGCGAGGAGTACGTCCTGCGGCTGCGCCCCCTCCTGCCGCTCGAGGAGTGGAACGCCCAGATCTCGCTCATGACCGGCATGTGCGCCGGGCGGATGATGCTCGACGCCCAGGTCGGGATCCTGCGCACGATGCCCCCTCCGGACGAGACGGTGCTGCGACGGTTGCGCGCCGCCGCGCGGGGCCTCGGGGTCGAGTGGCGGGAGGACGTCCCGCACGGCGAGATGCTGCGCTCCCTCGATCGCACCGACGGTCGGCATCTCGCGCTGATCCACGAGGCGACCTCGCTCTTCCGCGGGGCGGCCTACACCGCCTTCGACGGCGAGCTCCCCGAGCTGACCGAGCAGTCGGCGATCGCGGCGCCGTACGCCCACGTCACCGCGCCGCTGCGCCGGCTCGTCGACCGCTTCGGCCTCGCCCTGTGCGCGGCGATCGCCTCCGGGCAGGAGGTCCCCGGCTGGGTGCGCGAGGCACTGCCTGTGCTCCCCGAGGCGATGGCGGCCTCCGACCGGCTCGCCGGGTCGGTCGAGCGGGCGAGCACCGACGCCGTCGAGGCAGCGGTGCTCTCCGGCCTCGTCGGCGAGGAGCTGGCCGCCGTCGTCGTCGACGCCGGGGGCGAGAAGAAGCGCGACGACGTCGAGGTCCAGCTCGCCGAGCCCCCCGTCCTTGCCCGGGCGAAGGGGGAGGCCGAGCTCGGCGCGGACGTCACGGTCCGCGTCGTCGGGGCCGACGCCGCCGCCGGCTCGGTGGACCTCGAGGTGGTCCAGGCCTGACGCGGGACCACGGACCCGTATCCTGGGCGTGGATGAGTCAGCCGGACGGCCGCGACGGTGAGAGCCGTCGAGGAAAGTCCGGGCTCCGAAGGGCAAGGTGGTGGCTAACAGCCACCCGGGGCGACCCGCGGGACAGTGCCACAGAGAGAAGACCGCCGGTGCCTGCACCGGTAAGGGTGAAAGGGTGGTGTAAGAGACCACCAGCGGACCGGGCGACCGGTCCGGCTCGGTAAACCCCACCTGGAGCAAGTCCAGACAGTGCGCGTCACGAGGGCGGCCCGCCCCAGCGCACGGGTAGGACGCTCGAGGTCGTCGGCAACGGCGACCCTAGATGGATGGCCGTCGCACCGCCGCGAGGCGGTGTCACAGAACCCGGCTTACAGGCTGGCTCATCCCCCTTCGGGGCCGTCGTCGTCCTGGCGTGCCGTGTGGCGCACCCAGCCGACGACCGCGCCCACGAGCAGGACGACGACGCCGGCCGCCACGCTCCGCGACGGCAGGCTCCAGGCGATGACCAGGCAGCCGAGGAGCCCGAGCACCGGGACCACCTTGCCGAGGGCCCCGGAGGACAGGGTCAGGGCGCTGGCGTTGGCGATCGCGTAGTACGTGAGGATGCAGAAGCTCGAGAAGCCGATCACCGCCCGGACGTCGAAGAGCACGACGAGCAGCGCCACCGCGAGGGCGACCGTGATCGCCGCGGTGGCCGGCACCCCGCGCTCGTCGATGCGGGCGAGGCCCCGGGGGAGGTGGTGGTCGCGGGCCATCGCCAGCACCGTCCGCGAGACCCCGAGGACGAGGGCAAGCAGCGCGCCGGCGGCCGCGATGCCGGCGACGACGCGCACGACCGGCCCGAGCCAGGGCAGCCCGGAGATCTCCGCGGCCTCTGCGACGGGGGAGAGACGGGCGCTGAGCCACTCCGATCCCACCCCGTGCAGCAGGGCGACGGCGAGGAGGAGATACAGGGCCGTGACGATCGTCAGCGAGACGAAGATCGCGCGCGGCAGGGTGCGCTCCGGGTCGCGGACCTCCTCGCCGAGCGTCGCGATCCGGGCGTAGCCGGCCACCGCGAAGAAGAGGAACCCGGCGCCCTGGAGGACACCGAGCGGCCCGGGGGCGGCGGCCTGCCCCGGGACGTCCTCGAGCGCGGGGGGCGGGGCGAGCAGCAAGGTGATCGAGACGACGACGAGCGTCGCGACGACGAGGGCGACGATCGCCGTCGCGACGTGGGCGCTGCGCTGGATGCCGACGAGCGCGAGGGCCAGCACCAGCCAGATCGCGGCGAGGGCCACCCACGTCTGGGCGCGAGGGAAGAGGTAGACGCCGACGGTGAGCGCCATCGCCGCGCACGAGGCGGTCTTGCCGGTGATGAAGGCCCAGCCGGCGAGGTGCCCCCACGGCATGCCGAGGCGCTCACGACCGTAGACGTAGGCGCCGCCGGACTCTGGGTAGCGGGCGGCGAGCCGGGCCGAGCTGTGCGCGTTGGCCGCGGCGATGGCCACGGCCAGGAGGAGCGCGAGGACGAGGAGGTCCCCGGCGGCCCGGGCGGCCGGCGCGAAGGCGACGAAGACACCGGCGCCGAGCATCGCGGCGAGCCCGACGGACACGGCGCCGGTCAGGCCGACCCGCCTCTCGAGGACCGTCCGGCCGCCGTCGCTGCTCGACATGGGTCCACCATGCCAAACGCGGCGGGACGAAGGGGGGAGGTGGCTCAGCGGTTGGCGGCGAGGTAGGCGGCGCCGATGATGCCCGCCTTGTTCTTGAGCTTGGCCGGGACGATCGGGGTCCGGATGTCGAGGAGCGGGAGGAAGGAGTCGGCCTGCTTGCTCACCCCGCCCCCGACGACGAAGAGCTCGGGCCAGAAGAGGTCCTCGACGCGGCGGTAGTACGTCGTGAGGCGCTCGGCCCACTCGTGCCAGTCGAGACCCTCGCGCTCGCGCGCGCTCGTCGCAGCCCGGCTCTCGGCGTCGTGGCCGTCGATCTCGAGGTGCCCGAGCTCGGAGTTCGGGGCGAGGACACCGTCGAGGAGCATCGCCGAGCCGATCCCGGTACCGAGGGTGGTGACGATGACGAGGCCGTCCTGCTTCCGCGCGGCGCCGTACCGGAGCTCGGCCACCCCGGCGGCGTCCGCGTCGTTGAGGATCGTGATGTCCCGCCCGAGCCGCTTCTCGAAGAGCTCCTCGGCGTGGTACCCGATCCACGACTCGTCGATGTTGGCGGCGCTGCGCGCGACGCCGTGGGTCACGACGGCCGGCAGGGTGATGCCCACCGGCGTGCTCTTGCCGAGGTCGAACTGGCGGGCGATCTCGGCCACGACGTCGCAGACAGCCTCCGGGGTCGCGACGTCAGGGGTCGGGATCCGGAGGCGGTCGTCGGCGAATGCTCCCTTGTCGAGGTCGACCGGTGCGCCCTTGATCCCGGTGCCGCCGACGTCTATGCCCAGCGCGATCTTGCTCTTGCCCATCTGCTCTCTCGCCTCTCGAAGCTCTGCCGTCAGGGAAGGGTGAGGATCTCGTTGCCGCCCTCGGTGATGAGGATGGTGTGCTCGAACTGCGCAGATCGGCGCAGGTCGCGGGTGACGACCGTCCACTCGTCGTCCCACATCGTCCACTCGTGCGTGCCGAGGTTGAGCATCGGCTCGATGGTGAAGGTCATGCCGGGCTCGATGACGGTGTCGTACGAGGGTGCCGCGTCGTAGTGCGGGACGATGAGCCCGGAGTGGAAGGCGGTGCCGATGCCGTGCCCGGTGAAGTCGCGCACGACGCCGTAGCCGAAGCGGGCCGCGTACTTCTCGATGACCCGGCCGATGATGTTGATCTGACGACCGGGCAGCGCGGCCTTGATCCCGCGCATCATCGCCTCGTGGGTGCGCTCGACGAGCAGGCGCGACTCCTCGTCGACGTCCCCGACGAGGTACGTGGCGTCGGTGTCGCCGTGGACGCCGCCGATGTACGCGGTGATGTCGATGTTGACGATGTCGCCGTCCTCGAGCCGACGGTCGTCGGGGATGCCGTGGCAGACGACCTCGTTGACCGAGGTGCACAGGGACTTCGGGAAGCCGCGGTACCCCAGCGTCGAGGGGTAGGCGCCGTGGTCGAGGAGGAACTCGTGGCCGACCCGGTCGATCTCGTCGGTCGTCACGCCGGGGGCGATGACCTCGGCCGCCGCGGCCATGGCCTGGGCGGCGATCCGGCCCGCCACGCGCATCCGCTCGATGGTCTCGGCGTCCTTGACCTCAGGGCCGGTGTAGGGCTCGGGAGCGGGACGGCCGACATAGGGCGGGCGCTCGATCCCCGCGGGGACCGGGCGTCGTGGTGAGATCGTGCCTGGCCTCACCGGCACGTCAGGGCCTGCTGCTGGTCCGGGCATACGGTGGAGTCTAGGCACCGTGCCCGCGACGTGGCGCAGCGGTGGACATCCGGCAAGCGAGAGGAAGCATCGCGATGGTCTTCTGGTACAACATCGAGTCCGGTCAGGTCGAGCCCGACGAGTCGAAGTCTGCGGGCGAGAACCTCATGGGCCCGTACGACACCGAGGAGGAGGCGCGCAACGCCCTCAAGACCGCGGCCGACAGGACGGCGGCCTGGGACGAGGAGGACCGCGCCTACGAGGAGGAGGGCTTCGAGTCCTGAGCCCTCACCGGGAGGGACCTCAGCTGGGTCGCAGCACCGCGAGGCAGTAGGAGCCGTCACCCGGCCAGCGCTCGCCGTCCCAGCCCGCCTCGCGACGGACGAGGGAGAGCCCGGCCCCGAAGGCGGCCCGGTCGAAGGCCTCCACCGGCACCCGGGCGGCCCCCTCCGGCTCGTGCCCGGGCAAGGACCACCCGGCGACGAGCCGGCCGTCGGGGGTCAGGTGCGCCCGCAGTCGCCGGAGGGTCTCGACGAGCGTGCCGTCGGCGAGGAAGGGCACGACGTTGCCCGCGAGGAGCACGACGTCGAAGGTCTGCCCCCGCAGAGCGAGCGTCGAGAGGTCAGCGTGCACGAAGCGGGTCACGTCGTCGCGCTCCCGGGCCACCTCGATCATGTCCCCGTCGGCGTCGACCCCGACGACGTCGTGCCCGAGCCGGGTCAGCTCGGTGGCGACGCGACCGGTGCCGCACCCCGCGTCGAGGACGCGGATCGGCGCCGGCATGAGGGCGTGGACGTAGCGCGCCTCGCCGTGGATGTCGACGCCGCGCTCGAGCAGCTCGTCGAAGCGACGCTGGTAGGCGTTGGCGGCGTCGATGCCGCCGCTCACCTCTGACCAGCGGGTCCGGACCTCGGGCAGCTCGTCGGGCATGTCAGGACTCGAAGGAGTGCTCGGCAGCGGGGAACGAGCCGTCCTTGACCTCTCGGACGTACTCGCTCGCGGCCCGGGAGAGCTCGCCGCGCAGGTCCGCGTACTTCTTGACGAACCGGGGCGCCTTGCCCGCGCGCAGCCCGGCCATGTCCTGCCACACGAGGACCTGGGCGTCGCAGCCCGGACCGGCGCCGATGCCCACGGTGGGGATGCGCAGCTCCGCGCTGATCTGGTCGGCGACCGGCGCCGGGACCATCTCCATGACGACGGCGAAGGCGCCGGCGTCCTCGACGGCGTGCGCGTCAGCGAGGGTCTTGCTCGCGGCGTCCCCGCGTCCCTGCACCCGGTAGCCGCCGAGGGTGTGCTCGCTCTGCGGGGTGAAGCCGATGTGGGCGCACACCGGGACGCCTCCACGCACGAGCCGCTCGATCGTCGGCGCCATCGCGGCGCCACCCTCGAGCTTGACCGCGTGCGCCAGCCCCTCCTTCATGAAGCGGGCCGCGGTCTCGTAGGCCTGCTCGGGGGAGGCCTGGTAGCTGCCGAAGGGGAGGTCGGCGAGCACGAGCGCGCGTCGTGCGGCGGTGGCGACGGCCCGGGTGAGCGGGATCATCTGGTCGACGGTCACGGGCAGCGTCGTCTCGTAGCCGTAGACGTTGTTGCCGGCTGAGTCGCCGACGAGCAGCACCTCGACGCCGGCCTCGTCGAAGACCTCCGCGGCGTACATGTCGTAGGCCGTGAGCATCGTCCAGCGCTCACCGGCGTCGGTCATCGCCTGGAGATGGGGGATCCGAACACGCCGGGGGGAGGTGGGGGACGAAGGGGTCGCCGCGCCCGTCCCGTAGGGGGCGGTGCTCTCGCCGGTGGGGCTGGTCTCGGAGGTCTGCGCCATGCCCCGAGCCTAGGCGGTCATGGTGACCGCGCCCATGGTCAGGGAGTGCCCACGCAGAGGTAAGGGTTTGTTCAAGGTCTGGTCCGCTCTCTTCCGTCGTGCCTGATCGGGGCGTTGACTGCGGGCACCGCCACGCGGCGTGAGCCGCGACACGTCACACGAAAGAAGCACCCCTGTGAAGAGACGCCACAGCACGGCACTGGCCGGGATCGCGACATCCGCACTGATCCTCGCCTTCGTCCCGACCTCGGCGACCGCCGGCTCCACCCCCGCACCGCCCCAGGGCGAGCCCACGGGCTCCCTGGCCAAGGTCGACGACAAGTCGCACCCGCTCGGCGACGCCCAGCGTGCGCTGCGCGAGGCGGCCGTCGACAAGCTCGTCTCCGGCGACGCCGAGGTGACGACGAAGAACGGCAAGCGGGTCATCGAGCTCAAGGCCGGCAAGGGCAAGAAGGGCAAGGGCAAGCACAAGAACAAGTACGTCCAGTACGACGTCAACCGCGAGGCCAACCTCTTCACGATCCTCACCGACTTCGGCGAGGAGACCATGCCGGTCCAGGGCGGCGACCCGGGCCCGATGCACAACGAGATCGCCGAGCCCGACCGCGTGTGGGACGGCGACGCGACCGACAACAACTCGACGATGTGGCGCGCCGACTTCGACCGCGACCACTACATGGACCTGATGTTCGGGGAGAAGGAGTCGATGCGCGACTTCTACCTCAAGCAGTCCAACGGCCGCTTCTTCGTCAAGGGCGACGTCTCCGAGTGGGTCAAGGTCCCGTACAACGAGGCGCGCTACGGCCACAACCCGGTCGAGGGCGACGGCACGAGCGAGGCCGAGGGTTACTGGAGCTACATCCGGGACACGGCCCAGGCCTGGTACGACGACCAGGTCGCGCAGGGCAAGTCCCTCGACGAGATCAAGTCCTACCTCAGCCAGTTCGACGTCTGGGACCGCTACGACCACGACGGTGACGGCGACTTCGACGAGCCGGACGGCTACATCGACCACTTCCAGGCGATCCACGCCGGTGAGGGCGAGGACGCCGGCGGCGGCGCCCAGGGCGAGGACGCCATCTGGTCGCACCGGTGGTACGCCTTCGCGAACGAGATCGGCAAGACCGGCCCGAGCACCAACAAGCTCGGCGGCGTGCCGCTCGGCGACACCGGCATCTGGATCGGTGACTACACGACGGAGCCGGAGAACGGTGGCCTCGGAGTCTTCGCGCACGAGTTCGCCCACGACCTGGGCCTGCCGGACCTGTACGACACCTCCGGCGGCGACAACGGCACGGGCTTCTGGACGCTCATGTCCGCCGGCTCGTGGCTCGGCCACAGCAAGGAGGACATCGGCACGAGCCCCGGCTACATGGGCGCGTGGGAGAAGCTCCAGCTCGGCTGGTCGGACGTCAAGGTCGTCGCGAGCAACCAGAAGACGACGACGGGCCTCGGCCCGGCCGACCGTGACCAAAAGAAGCTCCCCCAGGCCCTTGCGGTGACGCTCCCGAACAAGACGATCACCACGGAGTACAACACCCCGCACTCGGGCACCAGCGAGTGGTGGACCGGCTCCGGCGACAACCTCAACAACACGCTGACCCGCGCGGTGGACCTCACCGGCAAGAGCAGCGCCTCCATCTCGGCCTGGGTCGACAAGGAGATCGAGGCGGAGTACGACAACCTCTGGATCGAGGCCAGCACCGACGGTGGTGCCAACTGGACCCAGCTCGGTGACCCGATCACCGGTGGCGAGCTCGGCTCCTGGACCCAGGAGACCCGCGACCTCACCCCCTTCGCCGGTCAGGCCATCCAGGTCCGCTTCCGGTACAGCACCGACGGTGGCCTCGCTCCCGCGGGCGGCTTCATCGACGACATCACGATCACGGCGGACGGCGCCACGCTGCTGTCCGACGACGTGGAGTCCGGTGAGAACGGCTGGACCGCCAAGGGCTTCACCATCTCCAGCGGCACGACCGAGGAAGAGGTCTCGCACTACTACCTCGCGGAGAACCGCGTCTACCAGGGCTACGACAAGAACCTCAAGACGGGCCCGTACAACTTCGGCTTCGCGAACACGCGGCCGGACTGGGTGGAGCGCTTCCCGTACCAGAACGGCATGCTCGTCTGGTACATCAACAACGAGTACTCGGACAACAACACCCGGGTCCACCCGGGCGCCGGGCAGGTCCTGCCGGTCGACGCTCGTCCGAAGCCGGTCACCTTCGCCGACGGGGCGCTGCTCGGCAACCGTCGTCAGCCCTTCGACGCCACCTTCGGCCTCGAGCGGACCGACAAGGTGACCTTCCACCGCAACGGCGTCCCGACGACGGTCCCGTCGCAGCGGGCGATGCCGACCTTCGACGACTCCGACCCGGAGCGTTACTGGTCCGCGGCCAACCCGTGGAGCTCGGTGAAGGTCGCCGGGACGGGCACGAAGATCCAGGTGCTCTCGGGCACCGGTGACACGATGAACGTGCGGGTCCAGCCCCGCCGCTGATCGCGGTCGCAGCACCACCGACGACGGCCCCGGAGCTCACGCTCCGGGGCCTTCGTCTATCCCGTCGCCGACTACGGCAGGATGAGTCCATGGATCGTCAGCAGGAGTTCGTCCTTCGCACCATCGAGGAGCGGGACATCCGCTTCGTCCGGCTCTGGTTCACCGACGTCCTCGGGACCCTGAAGTCCGTCGCGATCGCCCCCGCCGAGCTCGAGGGTGCCTTCACCGAGGGCATCGGCTTCGACGGCAGCGCGATCGAGGGCTTCACCCGCGTCTACGAGGCGGACATGCTCGCCAAGCCCGACCCGTCGACCTTCCAGGTGCTGCCCTGGCGTGGGGAGCGGCCGGGGACCGCGCGGATGTTCTGCGACATCACCCTGCCCGACGGCAACCCGGCGCTCGCCGACGCGCGGTACGTCCTGCGGCGCACGCTGAGCCGGGCCGCGGACATGGGCTTCTCCTTCTACACCCACCCGGAGATCGAGTTCTTCCTGCTCAAGCAGGGCACCCCCAAGCACGCGCCGGAGCCGGTCGACGACGGCGGCTACTTCGACCACGTCCCGAAGGGCACGGCCCACGACTTCCGCCGGGCCGCCATCACGATGCTCGAGCAGGTCGGGATCTCGGTGGAGTTCAGCCACCACGAGGGCGCGCCGGGGCAGAACGAGATCGACCTGCGCTACGCCGACGCGCTCTCGACGGCGGACAACATCATGACCTTCCGCACGGTCATCAAGGAGGTGGCGCTCGAGCAGGGCGTCTACGCGACCTTCATGCCCAAGGTCTTCGCCGACCACCCCGGGTCGGGCATGCACACCCACATGTCGCTCTTCGAGGGCGACACCAACGCCTTCTACGAGCCCGGCGCGCCGTACTCGTTGAGCAAGACCGGTCGCCAGTTCATCGCCGGCCTGCTCACCCACGGCCGGGAGTTCACCCTCATCACCAACCAGTGGGTCAACAGCTACAAGCGGCTCTGGGGCGGCGGCGAGGCGCCCGCGCACCTCACCTGGGGGCACAACAACCGCTCCGCCATGGTCCGGGTGCCGATGTACAAGCCCAACAAGGCCAACAGCAGCCGTGTCGAGCTGCGCACCATCGACCCGGCGTGCAACCCCTACCTCGCCTTCTCGGTGATGCTCGCCGCGGGCCTCAAGGGGATCGAGGAGGGCTACAAGCTGCCCGCCGAGACCGAGGACGACGTCTGGCAGCTCACCGACCGCGAGCGCCGGGCCATGGGGATCAAGCCGCTGCCGGCCTCGCTCTCCGAGGCCATCGACGCGATGGAGTCCAGCGAGCTCGTCGCCGAGACGCTCGGCGAGCACGTCTTCGACTTCGTCCTGCGCAACAAGAAGCAGGAGTGGGACGACTACCGTCACCAGGTGACCCCCTTCGAGCTCGAGCACCTGCTGCCCCGGCTCTGATGGCAGGCACCGCCGGCCGCGCCCCCTCGAACCTGGCCCGCCGCGGCCTCGTCGACGCCACCCGGGCGGAGCAGCTGCTCGCCGACCCCGCGCTCGAGCCGCTGACGCTCTGCCGTGACGCGATCCTCGACGCGCTGGGACGCACCGCTGATCCCGACGGGGCGCTCCTCGGCCTCGTCCGCCTCGCCGAGGCAGCCGGCCACGTGGGGACCGTCGTCGAGGAGCTGACGTCGGCGCTGTGCGAGGGCGAGCGAGCGCGGCAGCGGCTGCTCGGCGTGCTCGGCGCGTCGAGCGCCCTGACCGACCACCTCGTCGCCCACCCGGCGCACTGGCGGGCCGCGCTCGAGGCCGAGCACCTCGCACCGGAGGCACGCTCGGAGCGGCTCATCGCGGCCGTCCACGACCCGGGTGGCCTCGAGCCGCAGGACGCGCTGCGCGTCGAGTACCGACGCCAGCTCGTGGGCATCGCCGCCCTCGACGTCACCGCCGAGGACCCCATCGAGCTGCTGCCGACGACGGCGGCCGCGCTGGCCGACCTCGCCGGCGCCGCGCTCGAGGCCGCCCTCGTCATCGCGCAGGACGAGCTCGGACCCGACGCGTCCGCCGCCCGGCTCAGCGTCATCGGGATGGGCAAGAGCGGCGGTCGCGAGCTCAACTACATCTCCGACGTCGACGTCATCTTCGTCGCCGAGCCGGCCGAGGGCGCCGACGAGGTGGAGGCGATGGCCGTGGCCACCCGGCTCGCGACCCGCCTCATGGCCGTCTGCAGCCAGGCCACCGGCCACGGGTCGCTCTGGGAGGTCGACGCCGCGCTGCGGCCCGAGGGCAAGCAGGGACAGGTCGTCCGCACGGTCGCCAGCCACCGCACCTACTACGAGCGCTGGGCCAAGACGTGGGAGTTCCAGGCCCTCCTCAAGGCACGTCCCATGGCCGGTGACCCCGAGGTCGGGCGGGCCTACCTCGATGCGATCCGCCCCTTCGTCTGGCAGGCCGCCTCCCGCGAGGACTTCGTCGACGACGTCCAGGCGATGCGCCGACGCGTCGAGGACCACATCCCCGCAGCCGAGGCGAAGCGCCAGCTCAAGCTGGGTCCCGGCGGGCTGCGCGACGTCGAGTTCAGCGTCCAGCTGCTCCAGCTGGTCCACGGTCGCACCGACGACACGCTGCGGTCCGCGACGACGCTCGAGGCGCTCGCCGCACTGTCCGCGGGTGGCTACGTGGCCCGCGAGGACGCGGCGACGCTCGACCGCGCCTACCGCACGCTGCGGACCCTCGAGCACCGGATCCAGCTCCGACGCATGCGCCGGACCCACCTCATGCCGACGGCATCGGCCGAGCTGCGCCACCTCGGCCGTGGTCTGCGGCTCTTCTCCGAGCCGGAGAAGTCCGTGCAGCAGCTGCGGTCCGAGATGTCGCTCGAGGTCCGCCGGCTGCACGAGCGCCTCTTCTACCGCCCGCTGCTCTCCGCGGTCGCGCGCCTCTCGACCGACGAGGTGCGGCTCTCGCCCGAGGCGGCCAAGGAGCGTCTGGCCGCGCTCGGCTACCGCGACCCGGCCGGCGCCCTGCGTCACCTCGAGGCGCTCACGGGCGGGGTCTCACGCACCGCCTCGATCCAGCGCCAGCTGCTCCCCGTGATGCTCGGCTGGTTCGCCGACGAGGCCGACCCGGACGCGGGCCTGCTCGGCTTCCGCAAGGTGAGCGAGGCGCTCGGTACGACCCACTGGTACCTGCGGCTGCTCCGCGACGAGGGCAACGCCGCGCGCACCCTCGCCAAGGTCCTCGCGGCGAGCCGCTTCGCCTCCGAGCTGCTCATCGCGAGCCCGGAGGCCGTGCAGATGCTCGGCGACAGCGCGGGGCTCGTGCCCCGCTCCCGTGAGGACATCCTGCGTCGCATGCGTGCGGCCGCCGGGCGCCGGGACGACCCGGAGGCCGCGGTCGCCTCGATCCGGGCGATCCGTCGGGCCGAGTTCTTCCGGGTGGCCGTCGCCGACCTCACCGAGCAGATCACGCTCGACGACGTCGGCGAGGCGCTCACCGACCTCACCGGCGCGACCCTCGACGCCACCCTCGGCGTGATCGTCCCCGCCGTCGAGGCCGAGCTGGGGCGCGAGATCGGCACGGACCTGCTCATCGTCGGCATGGGCCGGCTCGGGGGCCGTGAGGTCGGCTACGCGAGCGACGCCGACGTCCTCTTCGTCCACGACCCGCACGACGGGGTGGAGGAGCAGGCGGCCCAGGAGGCGGCGACCGCCGTCATCACCCGGCTGCGCACCCTGCTCGGTACCCCCGGGTCGGACCCGCCGCTCGGGCTGGACGCCGACCTGCGACCCGAGGGCAAGGCGGGACCCCTCGTCCGCAGCCTGGCCTCCTACCGGGCGTACTACGACCGGTGGTCCGAGACCTGGGAGGCCCAGGCGCTGCTCCGAGCCGCACCGGCGGCGGGCGACCCGGGCCTCGGGGAGCGCTTCGTCGCCCTCATCGACCCTCTCCGGTGGCCGGAGGACGGGCTGAGCCTCGACGCCGTCCGCCAGATCCGTCGGCTCAAGGCCCGGATGGAGGGCGAGCGGCTGCCGCGCGGCGCGGACCGCCGGACGCACTTCAAGCTCGGCTACGGCGGCCTCTCCGACGTCGAGTGGACGATCCAGCTCATCCAGATGCAGCACGCTCACGCCGTGCCGGGCCTGCGGACCACCGAGACCCTCCCGGCCATCGCCGCGGCGGTCGAGGCGGGCCTGCTCGACGCCGGGGACGCCGACGAGATGCGGCGCGCCTGGTCGCTCGCGTCCCGCCTGCGCAACGCCGGCATGCTGCTGCGGGGCCGACCCGTCGACTCGGTGCCCTCCAACCTCCGAGAGGCCGACGGCGTCGGCCGGATCGTCGGCCTGCCGCCCCTGTCGGGCAACGCCCTCGCGGAGTCCTACCGGCGGGCCGCCCGCCACGCGCGGGCGGTCACCGACCGCGTCTTCTATGGGGAGAGCTGAGCGGCACCCCGTCGCGCGGTGAGACCAGGCGAAGGGGGAGCGGCTGGGAAACCTAGGATGAGGGCATGCTCTCGACGACTGACCTGCGTGGCACCGCCCTGTCGGTGACCGAGCTCCGTGCCGCCCTGCCGCGCGCCGAGTACGACGTGGAGGCCGCCCTCCACGCCGTCACGCCGATCATCGACGACGTCGCCGAGCGTGGTGCCGAGGCGCTGCTCGACCTCGCCGAGCGCTTCGACGGCGTGCGGCCCACCCGGCTCCGGGTGCCGGCCGAGGTCCTGACGCTGGCCCTCGACCAGCTCGACCCGGACGTCCGGCGCGCCCTGGAGATCTCGATCGAGCGGGCGCGGCTCGTCCACGCGGACCAGACCCGGACCGACCGGACGACCCAGGTGACCCGCGGCGGCACCGTCACCGAGCGTTGGGTGCCCGTGGACCGGGTGGGCCTCTACGTGCCCGGCGGCCTGGCCGTCTACCCGTCCTCCGTCGTCATGAACGTCGTCCCGGCCCAGATCGCCGGGGTCGGCTCGCTCGCCGTCGCCAGCCCTCCGCAGCGGGAGAACCAGGGTGAGCTCGCGGGCTACCCGCACCCGACCATCCTCGCGGCGTGCGCGCTCCTCGGTGTCGACGAGGTCTACGCGATGGGCGGGGCCCAGGCGGTCGCCGCCTTCGCCCACGGCTTCGACGACACGACCGCGGCGACCGGCGAGGGCGAGACCCCCCGCTGCGAGCCGGTCAGCCTCGTCACCGGCCCGGGCAACGTCTTCGTCGCCGCCGCCAAGCGCAAGCTCAAGGGGCTCATCGGGATCGACGCCGAGGCCGGGCCGACCGAGATCGCCGTGCTCGCCGACGCGAGCGCCGACCCCGACCTCGTCGCCGCCGACCTCATCAGCCAGGCCGAGCACGACCCGCTCGCCGCCTCCGTGCTCGTCACCGACAGCGTCGAGCTCGCCGAGGCCGTCGATGCCGCGGTCGCCCGCCGCGCGGCCGCGACCAAGCACTCGGAGCGGGTCGTCACGGCGCTCACCGGACCGCAGTCGGGCACCGTCCTCGTCGACGACGTCGACGCGGGGCTGGCGGTCGTCAACGCGTACGCGGCCGAGCACCTCGAGGTCATCACCGAGGACGCCCCCGGCGTCGCCGCGCGGGTGCGCAACGCCGGCGCGATCTTCGTCGGGCCCTACAGCCCGGTCTCGCTCGGCGACTACGCCGCCGGCAGCAACCACGTCCTGCCCACCGGTGGGTGCGCGTGCCACAGCAGCGGGCTGTCCGTGCAGTCCTTCCTGCGCGGCATCCACGTCGTGGAGTACGACGAGGCCGCGCTCGCCGAGATCGGTCCGCACGTCGTCACGCTCGCGCAGGCCGAGGACCTCCCGGCCCACGGCGAGGCGGTCACCGCGCGCACCGGCGAGGGTGCGTCATGACGGCCGACGAGCGCGCGCCGCTGGCCGACGGCGAGCAGGTGCGCGCCGCCCTTCGCCCCGACCTGCGAGGACGCACCGCCTACGGGGCCCCCCAGCTCGACGTCGCCGTCCAGCTCAACACCAACGAGAGCAGCTACCCCGTGCCCCCCGAGGTCGTCGCCGACGTCCTCGACCGGCTCGGCCGCGACCTCGTCGGGCTCAACCGCTACCCAGACCGCGAGTTCACCGGGCTGCGCCAGGCCCTCGTCGACTACCTCGCGCTCCAGTCAGGGGTGAGCCTGCGACCCGAGCAGCTGTGGGCCGGCAACGGCAGCAACGAGGTGCTCCAGCACCTCGTTCAGGCCTTCGGGGGGCAGGGGCGCACCGCGCTCGGCTTCACCCCCGCCTACTCGATGCACCCGATCATCGTCGAGACCCTCGGCACCCGCTGGGTCGACGGGCAGCGCGACGCGCAGACCTTCGACCTCGAGATCGGCTCGGCCGTCGAGCAGGCCCGGGCGGCCGACCCGGACCTCGTCTTCCTGTGCTCGCCGAACAACCCGACCGGCACGGCCCTGCCCTTCGAGTCGATCGAGGCCGTGCTCGCCGCCGCGCCCCGCGCGATCGTCGTCGTCGACGAGGCCTACGCGGAGTTCGCCCGACCGGGCACACCAAGTGCGCTCGAGCTCCTCGAGGACCACGAGCGTCTCGTCGTCACCCGGACGATGAGCAAGGCCTTCACCCTCGCCGGCGCGCGCCTCGGCTACCTCGCCGCGCACCCGGCGCTCGTCGACGCGCTCCGTCTCGTCCGGCTGCCCTACCACCTCTCCACGCCGACCCAGACGATCGCCGAGGTCTCTCTCGCGCACGCCGAGCAGCTGCTCTCCACGGTCGAAGCGATCAAGGGGCAACGCGACCGGCTCGTCACAGAGCTCGCTGCCATGGGGCTGCGCCCGGTCCCCAGCGACGCGAACTTCGTCCTCTTCGGGGGCCTCGCCGACGCGCCCACGACCTGGCAGGCTCTCCTCGAAGCGGGCATCCTCGTCCGCGACGTCGGGATCCCGCACCACCTCCGCGTCACCGCCGGCACGCCGGAGGAGGCCACCGCCTTCCTCACCGCCATGGCCGAGCTGCTCCCCGAGCACCTCCAGAGCCAGCCCCACCGCAGCACCGCACCACGACAAGGAGCCACGACGTGACCACGAGCGAGCAGACGAGCGCCGCGGCGACCGGCCGGACCGCGACCATCCGCCGGGCGACCTCGGAGAGCTCGATCGAGCTGACGATCAACCTCGACGGCACCGGGCGCAGCTCGGTCGAGACGGGCGTGCGCTTCTACGACCACATGCTCCACTCGCTGGCGAAGCACAGCCTCATCGACATCGACGTCCGGGCGACCGGCGACATCGACGTCGACGCCCACCACACGGTCGAGGACGTCGCGATCTGCCTCGGCGACGCGCTGCGCGAGGCGCTCGGTGACAAGTCCGGCATCTCTCGTTTCGGCGACGCCACCGTGCCGCTCGACGAGGCGCTCGTCCACGCGGTCGTCGACGTCGCGGGGCGCCCCTACGTGGTCCACACCGGCGAGCCCGCCGGGCAGGAGTACGTCATCATCGGCGGCAGCTACGTCGGGTCGCTGACCCGGCACGTCTTCGAGTCGCTCGCGCACCACGCGGGCATCGCCCTGCACGTACGCGTCCTCTCGGGCCGCGACCCGCACCACATCGTCGAGGCTCAGTTCAAGGCCGTCGCCCGCGCCCTGCGCGCGGCCGTGGCCCAGGACCCCCGCGTCGTCGGCATCCCGAGCGCCAAGGGCGCGCTGTAAGCCTGGCCGCGTGACCGCCCTCGTCCTCGTCCCCGTCCCGGCCGCGTCAGCGATGACGTGGGTCCGGCGCGGCGTCGTCGCGTGCCACGTCGCCGAGGAGCAGGGGTGGACGCTCGTGACGAGCGCGGACGGACGCGCCGCCGCCGCCGAGCCGTACGACGACCCGACGACCGTCCTGCTCGCCCGGCCGGTCGGCCCACGCTCCGCACCGTCCATCGGGGTCGGTGTCGTCGGTGACCGGGCGGTCGTCGTGACCCAGGCGTCGGGCTGGCGCACCATCCGGCGCTGGACGGTCCGCCCCCGCACCGGGCCCGTCGCCCGGACCAGCCTGCCGCACCTGAGACCGGGGGACCTCACCCCCTTCGCCCCCGGTGTCGGCTCCCGCGAGGTCACCGACCTCCTCGAAGAGCGCACCCTCCCGGCCCACGAGTGGCTCGCCACCCTGCTCGAGACCCTGCGGCTGCCGGGGGCCGACGTCGTCCGCGGTGAGCACCCGCCCGGCCCCGTCGTCGAGCCAGACGCCCGCTCTCTCACCGCGTTCGCCCGAGTCGTCGAGGATGGTCGCCCATGAAGCCCGATGTCGTCGTCCTCGACTACGGCAGCGGCAACGTCCGCTCCGTCGTCCGCGCCCTCGAGCACGTCGGGGCCGCGGTCGAGCTGACCTTCGACCTCGACCGTGCCGAGGCCGCGGCCGGCCTGCTCGTCCCTGGCGTCGGGAACTTCCACGCCTGCATCGCGGGGCTCCTCGCGGCCGGGGGCGAAGGGGTGATCGCTCGCCGTCGCACCCGCCAGGCCCCGGTCCTCGGGATCTGCGTCGGGATGCAGGTGCTCTTCGAGGGCAGCGACGAGCCCGCTGCCACCCCGCTCGGCGGGCTGTCGGTCTGGCCCGGCTCGGTGCACCGCATCGACGCAGAGGTCGTCCCGCACATGGGCTGGACCCCCGTCGCCGCGGGCGCCGGCAGCGCGCTGCTGGAGGGACTCGACGGCGAGCGCTTCTACTTCGTCCACTCCTACGCCGCGACCGACGTCGCGGCGCTCTGTGCCGCGCCCGGACCGCCCGTCGTCACGACGGCCGAGCACGGTCACCCCTTCGTCGCGGCCGTCGAGGACGGCCCGTTGTCCGCCACGCAGTTCCACCCCGAGAAGTCCGGGGACGCGGGACTGCACCTCCTGAAGAACTGGGTGAGCTCACTGTGACCACGACCGACACCACCGCCGAGACCGGCGCGCCCTCGCTCGAGCTGCTGCCGGCCGTCGACGTCTCCGAGGGGCGGGCCGTCCAGCTCGTCCAGGGGATCGCCGGCTCCGGGGGGCAGTTCGGCGACCCCGTCGAGGCCGCGCTGGCCTGGCAGGAGCAGGGCTCGCGGTGGCTGCACCTCGTCGACCTCGACGCCGCCTTCGGGCGGGGGAGCAACGCCGAGCTCCTCGCCGAGATCGTCGGCCGGCTCGACATCGACGTCGAGATGAGCGGCGGCATCCGCGACGAGGAGAGCCTGCAGCGCGCCCTGGCCGCCGGCTGCCGACGGGTCAACCTCGGCACCGCGGCGCTCGAGCACCCCGAGTGGACGGCCCGGGCCATCGCTGAGCACGGCGACCGGATCGCCGTCGGGCTCGACGTCCGCGGCACGACGCTGGCGGCCCGCGGGTGGACGAGCGAGGGCGGAGACCTGTGGGAGACCCTCGCGCGCCTCGACTCCGAGGGCTGCGCCCGCTACGTCGTCACCGACGTCGCCAAGGACGGCATGCTCCAGGGGCCGAACCTCCAGCTGCTGCGCGACGTGTGCGCCGCCACCGACCGGCCCGTCGTGGCCTCGGGCGGGGTCACCACGCGTGACGACGTCGTCGCCCTGCGCGAGCTCGTCCCCGAGGGCGTCGAGGGCGCGATCATCGGCTCTGCCCTCTACCAGGGCACGCTCACCCTCGCCGATGCCATCGACGCGGCCGGCCCCCAGTGACCGCCCCCGGCGGCCCGACCGACTCCGCGGGCGTCCCGTGGGGAGGGCGCACCCTGCCGCACGGCGGCTTCGAGGGTGATGACGGCAGCCGGCCCCAGGCCCTGACCCGGGCCCTGGCCGACGGCGGCGACCGCGAGCTCGTCGAGGCCCTGCGGGGCACCCGGCTGCTCGTCCCGGTGGCCGCGGTCGCGGCCGAGACCGGCGAAGGGGTGGCCGGGCTGACCGCCGAGAAGGAGACCGACATGGCGGTCGTCCTGCTCGACAACCCCGACGGGCGGACGGCGCTGCCGGCCTTCTCCTCGATGGAGGACCTCGCGGCCTTCGACGCCTCGCTGCGGCCGGTCCCGGTGACGGCAGAGCGGGCCGCCGAGGCGGCCATCAGCGAGCAGGCGCACCTCATCGTCCTCGACTGCGCGAGCGAGCACGCCGTCGAGGTCCGGCCCAGCATGCTCTGGGCGCTCGTCCAGCGTCAGCCGTGGCTGCCCCCGCACGAGGACCCCTTCGTCGCCCAGGCGCTCGACGGTGCCGTCGCCGGCATCGACGAGGTCACCGGCCACGGGGTGGCGGCGGGCACCGAGGCCGGCGAGCTCGTCGTCGAGCTCGAGATCGTGCCCGGCCTGGGCCAGGAGCAGCTCCAGTCGGTCGTGCAACGGGTGGGCGAGCGGCTGGCCGGCGACGGGGAGCTGCGGGCGCGGATCGACGCACTGACCTTCCGCGTGCGCTGACGGGTGCGACGGCGGCTGCACCGACCTCGATTGGTGGCGGCGGGCACGCCGCTGCTACTGTTGCTGCCGACCGGCTGCGTCCCGAGCGCAGCGCAAGAGGAGCCTCACCGCTTCCACCCGTGTCGGCGATGCAGTACCGACCGTCCGGGTTCTCAGGTCGTGACCGTCCTGGTCACCTCGTCCCTCGTGGGCGACGTGCTCTGGCGTTCGCGTTCTCCGGTGGGCTCTTCGCATGGCGAGGGGCCCTTCGCCATGTCGGCCCGAGAATGAACGACCGAAGGAGCTTCACATCAGCGAGCCTCGCATCAACGACCGCATCCGAGTCCCCGAGGTGCGGCTTGTCGGCCCCAACGGGGAGCAGGTCGGGATCGTCCGCGTCGAGGACGCGCTCCGGCTGGCAGCCGAGGCCGACCTCGACCTCGTCGAGGTGGCCCCGATGGCCAAGCCCCCCGTGGCCAAGCTCATGGACTTCGGCAAGTACAAGTACGAAGCGGCCATGAAGGCGCGCGAAGCGCGCAAGAACCAGGTCAACACGATCATCAAGGAGATCAAGCTCCGACCGAAGATCGACGCGCACGACTACGGCACCAAGAAGGGCCACGTCGAGCGCTTCCTCTCGGCCGGCGACAAGGTCAAGGTGACGATCATGTTCCGCGGCCGCGAGCAGTCGCGCCCGGAGCTCGGCTTCCGGCTCCTGCAGCGCCTCGCCGAGGACGTCGCCGAGCTCGGCTTCGTCGAGTCGGCGCCGAAGCAGGACGGCCGCAACATGATCATGGTCCTCGGCCCGACGAAGAAGAAGTCCGAGGCCAAGGCCGCGGAGCGTCGTCGCAAGGACCAGGACGCACAGGTCAAGGCCGAGGCGCAGCAGGAGGCCGAGGCCCCCGCCGCCGAGGCCCCCGCTGCCGAGACCACGGAGCAGCCGGCCGAGCAGGCCGTCGAGACCCAGGCCTGACCTCGACCCACCCGGGTCGACCACGAACCAGCAGAGCAGAGCAGCAAGGAGACGGCGACATGCCGAAGAACAAGACGCACAGCGGTGCCAAGAAGCGCTTCCGGGTCACCGGCTCGGGCAAGATCATGCGCCAGCGGGCCAACCACGTGCACAAGTTCCACGAGAAGACCCCGCAGCACGCCCGCCGTCTCGCGAACGACGTCGAGCTCAACCCCGCAGACACCAAGAAGGTCAAGCGCCTCCTCGGCCGCTGACCCGCTGATACGTAGAAACACGAACGAAGGAGTACTCACGTGGCACGCGTGAAGCGGGCAGTCAACGCCCACAAGAAGCGTCGGGTCGTCCTCGAGCGCGCCAGCGGTTACCGCGGCCAGCGCTCGCGGCTGTACCGGAAGGCCAAGGAGCAGGTCACCCACTCGCTCGGCTACAGCTACCGGGACCGCCGGCAGAAGAAGGGCGACTTCCGCCGCCTGTGGATCCAGCGGATCAACGCCGGCGCCCGCGCCAACGGCATGACCTACAACCGCTTCATCCAGGGGCTGCGCGCCGCTGAGATCGAGGTGGACCGCCGGATGCTCGCCGAGCTCGCGGTCAACGACGAGGCGGCCTTCGCGGCGCTCGTCGAGATCGCCAAGGCGAACGTCCCGGCGCAGTCCGAGAAGGCCGACGCCTGATCGCACCCCAGCACCGACGGGAGAGCCCCGTGCTGACCAACCCGAGCTCTGATCGGGTCAAGGCGGTACGCGGGCTCTCCCGTCGTTCTGCGCGCCGGCGCACCGGTCGGCTCCTCGTCGAGGGACCGCAGGGCGTGCGTGAGGCGGTGGCCTTCGCACCCCGCTCGGTCATCGATCTCTACGTGACGCCCGAGGCGGCGCAGCGGTACGCCGACGTCGTCGAGCAGACCCGCGACGCGGGGCGCTTCGTGCACCTCACCTCGCCCGAGGTGCTCGACGCGATGTGCGACGCGGAGCACCCGCAGGGGATGGCGGCGGTCGTCGAGTGGTCGCCGGCCGATCTCGAAGGGGTTCTGGCCGTCGGTCCGCGGACCCTCGTCTTCCTCACCAACGTCCGCGACCCGGGCAACCTCGGCACGGTGATCCGCGGCGCGGACGCCGCGGGCGCCGACGCGGTCCTCGTGTCGGCGGAGTCGGTGGACGTCACGTCGCCGAAGGTGATCCGCTCGACGGTCGGCTCGCTGTGGCACGTCCCGGTCGTCACGGGGCTGGACGTCCCGTCCACCCTCGCGCGCCTGGCGGCAGCCGGCGTGACGACCTACGCGGCCGACGGATCGGGGGAGCGCACCGTCGACGAGGTCGACCGGTCCGGGTCGCACGCCTGGGTCATGGGCAACGAGGCCTGGGGGCTGCCAGAGGATCTGCTCGGGGCCTGCGACGAGGCGGTGCGGGTGCCGATCTTCGGTCACGCGGAGTCGCTCAACCTCGCGATGGCCGCGACACTCTGCCTCTACGCGTCGACGCGGGCCTGAGCGCTCGCGCAGGCGGGGCACGTGCCCCAGTAGATGACCTCGGCCTCGTCGATGGCGAATCCGTGGTCGTCGGCGGCCTCGAGGCAGGGGGCGGCGCCGGGTGCGCACTCCACGTCGAGCATCTCGCCGCAGGTACGGCACACGAGGTGATGGTGGTTGTCGCCGAGCTCGAGCTCGTAGCGGGCCGGGTGGCCCGCCGGCTCGAAACGTCGCACCAGCCCGGCCTGGCCGAGCGCGGCGAGGACGTCGTAGACGGTCTGCGTACTCACCGAGCCGAGGCGTCCGCGGGCACCACGGGTGATGCTGTCGACGTCGGCGTGCGGGTTGGCCGAGAGCTCACCGAGCACCGCGATGCGCGGCGCGGTGACGCGCAACGCGCGCTCCCGCAGCACGGCTGCGGCAGCATCGGGGTCGAGGATCGTCGGCACCAGAACAGAATCCCACGCTTTCTGGAATCGATCAAGACAACGCGCGCGGGGCCCGGGCGAAACCGGCGTGAGGCGCGGCCCGGGGAGTACCTAGACTGACCGGTGTGTCCGGACCCAACACCAGCTACGACCCTGTCGAGGTCGCCGCGCTCGACCCGGCCGCCGTCGAGGAGGCCGTCGAGGCCGCTCTGACGGCGCTCGCCTCGGCGACAACCCTCGAGGACCTCAAGGCGCTCCGCCCCCAGCACCAGGGGGACAAGAGCCCGCTCGCCCTCGCCAACCGCGAGATCGGCGCGCTGCCCCCGAGCGCGAAGGCCGAGGCCGGCAAGCGCGTCGGCCAGGCGCGCGGCCGGGTCAGCCAGGCCTTCGCCGCGCGGCAGGCCGAGCTCGAGGCCGAGCGCGACGAGCGGATCCTCGTCGAGGAGGCGGTCGACGTCACCCGTCCCGTGGGTCGGCGTCCGCTCGGTCGCCGTCACCCCATCGAGCTGATGTCGGAGCGGATCGCCGACCTCTTCGTCGGGATGGGCTGGGAGATCGCGGAGGGGCCCGAGCTCGAGGCGGAGTGGTTCAACTTCGACGCGCTGAACTTCGACGGCGACCACCCGGCCCGCCAGATGCAGGACACCTTCTACGTCGAGCCGGCCGACGGCGGGCTCGTCATGCGCACGCATACCTCGCCGGTCCAGGCGCGCTCGATGCTCGAGCGCGGCGTGCCGATCTACGTCGCCGCGATCGGCCGGGTCTTCCGCACCGACGAGCTCGACGCGACGCACATGCCGGCGTTCCACCAGGTCGAGGGCCTCGCCGTCGACGAGGGCATCACGATGGCGCACCTCAAGGGCACCCTCGACCGGCTCGCCACCGAGCTCTTCGGCGAAGGGATCACCACGCGCCTTCGCCCGTCGTTCTTCCCCTTCACCGAGCCGAGCGCCGAGATGGACCTGCGCTGCTTCGTCTGTCGCGGCGAGGACGCCTCGTGCCGGACCTGCAAGGGCACCGGATGGATCGAGTGGGGCGGCTGCGGCATGGTGAACCGCAACGTCCTGAGCGCCGTCGGGGTTGACCCCGACCGCTACACCGGCTTCGCCTTCGGCATGGGCATCGACCGGGCGCTGATGTTCCGCACCGGGGTGTCGGACATGCGCGACATGATCGAGGGAGACGTGCGCTTCGACGCGCAGTTCGGGATGGAGATCTGATGCGGGTACCTGTCGACTGGCTGCGCGAGTACGTCGCGGTCCCCGCCGAGGCCGACGGCGCCCAGATCGCCGCCGACCTCGTGCGTGTCGGCCTCGAGGAGGAGGGGCTCTACACCGGCGACATCACCGGCCCCCTCGTCGTCGGCCGTGTCCTCGAGAAGACGCCCGAGGAGCAGAAGAACGGCAAGGTCATCAACTGGTGCCGGGTCGACGTCGGCGACTCCAACGGCACCGGTGAGCCCCAGGGGATCGTCTGCGGCGCGCACAACTTCGACGCCGGCGACCTCGTCGTCGTCATCCTCCCCGGCGGTGTCCTGCCCGGAGGCTTCGAGATCTCCGCGCGCAAGACCTACGGGCACGTGTCCGCGGGGATGATCTGCTCGGTCCTCGAGCTCGGCATCGGTGACGACCACGACGGCATCCTCGTGCTCAGCGACCGCCCGGACGCGCACTCGCTCACCCCCGGCCAGGACGCGATCCCGCTCCTCGGCCTGGACCGCGAGACCGTCGAGGTCAACGTGACTCCCGACCGCGGCTACTGCTTCAGCGTGCGTGGCGTCGCCCGCGAGTACTCGCACGCGACCGGGGCCACCCTCACGGACCCGGTGCTCGCCCTCACCGAGCGCGCCCCGGCCCCCAACGACTCCGGTCACGAGGTCGTCCTCGCCGACGACGCTCCCATCCGGGGTCGTCAGGGCTGCACGCGTTACGTCGCCCGGGTCGTCCGCGGCATCGACGTCACGGCGCCGACCCCGTCGTGGATGGCGACCCGTCTGGCCGAGGCGGGCATGCGCCCGATCTCGCTGCCGGTCGACGTGACGAACTACGTCATGCTCGGGCTCGGCCAGCCGCTGCACGCCTTCGACGCCGCGACCCTCCAGGGACCGATCGTCGTGCGCCGGGCCCGCGCGGGCGAGACGACGACCACCCTCGACGGCGCGAGGCGCACCCTGGCCGAGGATGACCTGCTCATCACCGAGGGCGGCGAGCGCGTGCTCGCCATCGCGGGCGTCATGGGTGGCGAGGACTCCGAGGTCACGGACGCGACGACCGACGTGCTCATCGAGGCGGCGCACTTCGACGCCGTGTCGATCGCCCGCTCGGCCCGTCGTCACAAGCTGCCCTCCGAGGCGTCCAAGCGCTTCGAGCGCGGGGTCGACCCGCTGCTCGCGCCGGCCGCGGCGCAGCTCGCCGTCGAGCTCCTCGTCGAGCACGGCGGAGGCACGGTCGATGACGGCGTGACCGACGTCGGCACCTGGGTGCCCCCCGAGCCGATCGCCATGCCGGTCGGCATGCCCTCGCGCATCGTCGGTGTCGACTACCCGGCCGAGACCGTCGAACGCGTCCTCACCGAGATCGGCTGCGCCGTCGAGCGCTCGAGCGAGGACCAGGACGTGCTCCTCGTCCGGCCGCCGAGCTGGCGGCCCGACCTGCGCACCGGCGAGGACCTCACCGAGGAGGTCGCCCGCATCGTCGGCTACGACGAGATCCCCTCGGTCCTCCCGACGCCACCCGGCGGCTCTGGGCTGACCCACGCCCAGCGGGTCCGCCGCCTCCTCGCCGATGTCCTCGCTGCCCGTGGGCTGAGCGAGGTGTGGTCCCCTCCCTTCGTCGGCGACGCCCAGCACGCCGCACTCGGTCTCGACCCGGCAGCCGAGGCCGCACGCACCGTGCGGATCGCCAACCCGCTCTCCGACGAGCAGCCGCTGCTGCGCACCCGGCTCCTCACGACGCTCGTCGACGACGTGCGCCGCAACGTCGCGCGCGGCGCCGGCGACGTGGCGCTCTTCGAGACCGGGCTCGTCGTCCAGCTCGAGGGCGAGCAGCGCCCCGCGCCGACGGTCGACGTCGGCGTGCACCCGGGCCAGGACGTGCTCGCGGCGATCCACGCCGCCGTCCCCGCGCAGCCGCGCCACATCGCCTTCGTCCTCGCCGGAGACCGCGACCGCGGCGGGTGGTGGGGGAGCGGCCGGCGCGCCGACCTCGGTGACGCGCTCGAGCTCGCGCTCGGGCTCGGCGAGGCGCTCGCCCTGACCCTCGTCCCGGCCCGGGACGACGTCATGCCGTACCACCCTGGCCGCTGCGCCGCGCTCTCGCTCGCGGACGGCACCCTCGTCGGCCACGTCGGCGAGCTGCACCCCAAGGTCGTCGCCGCGCTCGGCCTGCCCGAGCGCGCGGTGGCCGGCGAGCTCGACCTCGACGTGCTCGTCGCGGCGAGCGGCGCACCGGTCCAGGCGCGGGGCCTCTCGAGCTATCCGGTGGCCCGCACCGACGTCGCCCTCGTCGTCGACGCCGACGTCCCGGCGACACGGGTCGAGTCCGCCCTGCGCGCCGGGGCCGGCGAGAGCCTCGAATCGGTCTCGCTCTTCGACGTCTACGACGGGGACCAGATCGGTGAGGGCAAGGTCTCGCTGGCCTACCGGCTGACCTTCCGGGCCGAGGACCGCACCCTCAAGACCGAGGAGGTCAGCGGGTTGCGTGACGAGGCCGTCGCCGCGGCCGAGCGCGAGGTCGGCGCGATCCAGCGCTGACCTGTCTGCATAACTTCAACAGATAGCGTATATTCATACATCGTGATCACTGCAGCAGTCGCCGGGGCCAGCGGGTACGCCGGGGCCGAGATCGTCCGACTCCTCCTGGGCCACCCGAAGGTCGAGGTCGGTGCGCTGACGGCCGCCGGCAACGCCGGCACCCGGTTCGGTGACCTCGCGCCGCACCTCACCCCCCTTGCCGACCGGGTCCTCGAGCCGACGACCGCCGAGGTCCTCGCCGGCCACGACGTCGTCTTCCTCGCCCTCCCGCACGGCCACTCTGCGGCGATCGCCGCGGCGCTGCCCGAGAGCACCGTCGTCGTCGACTGCGGCGCCGACTTCCGGCTCCGCGACGAGGCCGACTGGACGACCTACTACGACACCCCCTTCGCCGGCACGTGGCCGTACGGCATGCCCGAGCTCGTCGGTCACGACGGGGCGAAGGGGCGGACCCACCTCGCCGGGGCACGTCGGGTCGCGGTCCCCGGCTGCTACCCGACGGCGGTGAGCCTCGCCCTGGCACCCGGTCTGGCCGCCGGTGTGGCGCTGCCGGACGACGTCGTCGTCGTTGCCGCGTCCGGCACGTCCGGCGCCGGCCGCTCGGTCAAGCCGCACCTCCTCGGCTCCGAGGTCATGGGCGCGATGTCTCCGTACGGTGTCGGCGGGGTCCACCGGCACACCCCGGAGATCGAGCAGAACCTCTCGCTCGCTGCGGGATCGCCCGCCTCGGTCTCCTTCACCCCGACCCTGGCGCCCATGCCCCGAGGCATCCTCGCGACGGTCACCGCGAAGGTCGCCCCCGGTGCCGACGCGGCAGCGGTCCGGCAGGCCTGGGTCGACGCCTACGCCGACGAGCCGTGCGTCCACCTGCTGCCGGAGGGCAGCTGGCCGCGCACCGGTGACGTCGTCGGCAGCAACCTCGTCCACGTCCAGGTGACTCTCGACGAGCGCGTCGGCCGGGTCGTCGCGGTCGCCGCGGTCGACAACCTCACCAAGGGGACGGCCGGCGCCGCGGTGCAGGCGATGAACCTCGCGCTCGGCCTCCCGGAGACCACCGGACTCCCGCTCGCAGGGGTCGCCCCGTGAGCCGCATGCCCCTGCACCTCATGCAGCACCCGGACGAGCTCGTCGTCGCGCGCCTCGCGCCGGGGGAGGAGCCCAGCTGGGACGTCGGGGGCGGGGTCTTCTGCTCGGTGACCCGCACGACCCACGAGACCTCGATCATCTGCGACGCGCACCTCGTCCCCGAGACCGTGCGCAGCGCGGGTCCCTACGTGCCCTTCGAGGTCGCCGGGCCCCTGGACTTCGAGCTCGTGGGTGTCATGCACGAGATCCTCAGCCCGGTCGTCGCCTCGCGGATCAGCGTGCTGTCGATGTCGACCTTCGACACCGACTGGGCGCTCGTCCCCGTCGACCGCATCGACGAGGCCGCGGGTGCCTGGCGCAGGGCCGGATTCATCGTCACGCCCACCTCGCTGTCGGCCTGGCAGCCACCCACGGAGGACTCATGAGCACCACCACGCCCGCAGGGTTCCGCGCCGCCGGCGTCGCCGCCGGTCTCAAGGCGAGCGGTCGGCCGGACGTCGCGGTCGTCGTCAACGACGGCCCCGACCACCACGCGGCGGCCGTCTTCACCTCCAACCGGGTCGAGGCCGCGCCCGTGACGTGGTCCCGGCAGGTCGTCACCGACGGGCGCGCCGACGCCGTCGTCCTCAACTCCGGCGGCGCCAACGCCTGCACCGGGCCCCAGGGCTTCGCCGACACGCACCGCACGGCCGAGCACGCCGCCGAGGTCCTCGGCGTCTCCGCGGGCGACGTCGTCGTCTGCTCAACCGGGCTCATCGGCGAGCTGCTGCCGATGGACCGCCTGCTTGCCGGGGTCGACGCCGCCACCGCCGACCTCAGCGGCGACGGTGGCCTCGCCGCGGCCGAGGCGATCATGACGACAGACACCGTGAGCAAGACCGCCGTCGCCGACCGCGACGGCTGGAGCGTCGGCGGCATGGCCAAGGGCGCGGGCATGCTCGCCCCCGCGCTGGCGACGATGCTCGTGGTCGTCACCACGGACGCGGTGACCTCCGCGGCCGACCTCGACGCGGCCCTCCGGGAGGCGACGCGGACGACCTTCGACCGGATCGACTCCGACGGCTGCCAGTCGACGAACGACACCGTCCTCGCCATGGCCTCCGGCGCGAGCGGCGTCACCGTCGACCGCGCCGATCTCACCGAGGCGATCCGCGAGGTCTGCGCCGACCTGGCCCGCGCGCTCATCGCCGACGCCGAGGGGGCGAAGCACGAGATCGCCATCACCGTCGTCGGTGCCGCGAGCGAGGACGACGGCCTCGAGGTCGCCCGCTCGATCGCGCGCAACAACCTCTTCAAGTGCGCCGTCTTCGGCGAGGACCCGAACTGGGGCCGCGTGCTCGCGGCCGTCGGGACGACGGGCGCAGCCTTCGAGCCGCACGCGCTCGACGTGGCGATGAACGGCGTGCAGGTCTGCCGTGCCGGTGGCGTCGGCGAGGACCGCTCGCTCGTCAGCCTCGCCGGACGTGAGGTGAGCGTCGTCGTCGATCTCCACGCCGGCGAGCGCGAGGTGACGGTCTGGACCAACGACCTCACCCACGACTACGTCCACGAGAACTCCGCCTACTCCACCTGAGCGAGACATGATGACCCCAGCCGCCACCCCTTCGCCCGACAGCTCGCAGACCCTGCGCGGCGCGATCGACGCCGCCGCCCTGCGGGTGGCCCGGGGCAAGGCCCAGACCCTCGTCGAGGCGCTGCCGTGGCTCGAGCGCTTCCGCGGTGCGCTCGTCGTCGTCAAGTACGGCGGCAACGCGATGACCGACGACGCGCTGAAGAAGGCCTTCGCCGAGGACGTCGTCTTCCTGCGCTACGCCGGCCTTCGCCCCGTCGTCGTCCACGGCGGCGGCCCGCAGATCGCCGCGATGCTCGACCGGCTCGGTCTCGAGAGCGAGTTCCAGGGCGGGCTGCGCGTCACGACCCCGGAGGTCATGGACGTCGTGCGCATGGTGCTCATGGGCCAGGTCGGGCGCGAGCTCGTCGGGCTGCTCAACCAGCACGGACCCGTCGCCGTCGGCCTCTCCGGCGAGGACGCCGGGCTCTTCGGCGCCCGCCGCCGCGGGGTCGAGGTCGACGGGGAGCACGTCGACATCGGGCTCGTCGGTGACGTCGAGCGGGTCGACCCCTCTGCCGTGCAGGACATCCTCGACGCAGGACGCATCCCCGTCGTCTCGACGATCGCCCCCGACCTCGACGCCGACGGTCAGGTGCTCAACGTCAACGCGGACACCGCCGCTGCGGCGCTCGCCGTCGCCCTCAAGGCGCACAAGCTCGTCGTGCTCACCGACGTCGAGGGCATCTACGCCGACTGGCCCGACCGCTCCAGCCTGCTCAGCCGGCTCTCCGTCGCCGGTGCCACGCAGCTCCTGAAGCGGGTCGACAGCGGGATGATCCCCAAGCTCGAGGCGTGCATCCGCGCCGTCGAGGGGGGAGTGCCGCAGGCCCACGTCGTCGACGGGCGGCAGCCGCACTCGATGCTGCTCGAGATCTTCACCAAGGAGGGCATCGGCACGATGCTCGTCCCGGACGGCACCGAGGCGGCGGCCGAGGCCGACGAGGCGCTCGTCGCGGGGAGCCCGTCATGACGGCGACCGGCACCCCGCAGGCCGAGTGGCTCGAGCGCTACTCCGGGAGCCTGCTCGGCGTCTTCGGCACGCCGAGCATCGTCATCGAGCGCGGCGAGGGCAGCTACGTCTGGGACGTCGAGGGGCGGCGTTACCTCGATCTCGTCTCGGGCATCGCGGTCAACGCGCTCGGTCACGGCCACCCCGAGCTCGTCGCGGCGATCAGCAAGCAGGCCGGCGAGCTCGTCCACGTCTCGAACTTCTTCACCACCGCCGCCCAGGTCCGCGCGGCCGAGCGGATCCTCGAGGTCGCGCAGGCCCCGTCGGGCTCGGCGGTCTTCTTCACCAACAGCGGGACCGAGTCGGTCGAGGCCGCGATCAAGCTCTCCCGCCGCACCGGCCGCAGCCGGATCGTCGCGCTCGAGGGCGCCTTCCACGGGCGCAGCACCGGTGCGCTCGCGCTGACCCACAAGGCGGCCTACCGGGAGCCCTTCGAGCCGCTCATCCCCGACGTCGTGCACATCCCGGCCGGCGACCTCGACGCGCTGCACGAGCACGTCGACGAGCGCACGGCGATGCTCGTCCTCGAGCCGGTCCAGGGCGAGGCGGGCGTCCTCCCGCTCGACGCCGAGTACCTCCGGGCCGCCCGGGCGCGCACGGGCGAGGTCGGTGCGCTGCTCGTCGTCGACGAGATCCAGACCGGCATCGCCCGGACCGGGTCGTGGTTCGCCCACCAGCCGAGCGGCATCGTGCCGGACGCGATGACCCTGGCGAAGGGGCTGGGTGGCGGCGTGCCGATCGGAGCCCTCGTCACCTTCGGTCCCGAGGTCACGTCCCTGCTCACCGCCGGCCAGCACGGCTCGACCTTCGGCGGCAACCCGCTGGCGTGCGCGAGCGCCCTCGCCGTCCTCGACACCATCGGGTCCGCCGGCCTCGTCGGTGCGGCGACAGCGCTCGGCGAGCACTTCGCCCGGTCGGTCGCAGCCCTCGACCACCCGGCTCTCGGCGAGGTCCGCGGTCTCGGCCTGCTGCGCGCCATCCCCCTGCGCGGGGTCACCTCGGCCGATGTCGTCACCGCCGCCCGGGCGCAGGGCTTCATCGTCAACCCGGTCGCACCCGACGCCATCCGGCTCGCGCCGCCCCTGACGATCACCGCTGCCGAGCTCGACTCCTTCGTCGACGCGCTGCCCGCCATCCTCGACGCAGCCACGCCGACCCCGACCTCGCCCGAGGAGACCCCGTGACCCGCCACTTCCTCGCCGACGACGACCTCACCCCGGCCGAGCAGGCCGCGGTCCTCGACCGGGCGGCCGCGCTCAAGGCGGCCCGTCACTCCGAGCGTCCGCTCGAGGGCCCGCAGGCGGTCGCGATCATCTTCGACAAGCCCACCCTGCGCACCCAGCTCTCCTTCACGACCGGCGTCGCCGAGCTCGGCGGCTACCCGATGGTCGTCGACGGCAAGCTCGCCCAGATCGGCACCCGCGAGTCGGTGGCCGACGTCGCCCGGGTCATCGGCCGCCAGGTCTCCGCCGTCGTCTGGCGCACCCACGGGCAGGACCGTCTCGAGGAGATGGCCGCGCACGCGGGGGTGCCGGTCGTCAACGCGCTCACCGACGACTACCACCCGTGCCAGCTGCTCGCCGACCTGCTGACGATCCGCGAGCACCGGGGCGCCCTCGCCGGGCTGACCCTCGCGTACGTCGGCGACGGAGCCAACAACATGGCCCACTCCTACCTCCTCGCCGGGGCGAGCGCCGGCATGCACGTGCGCATCGGCACCCCCGCGAGCCACCAGCCCCGACCCGACGTCCTCGAGCGCGCCGGGCGCATCGCCGGTCAGACCGGCGGCTCCGTCCTCGTCCAGGACTCCGCCCCGGCCGTCGTCGACGGCGCGGACGTCGTCGCGACCGACACCTGGGTCTCCATGGGGCAGGAGGGGGAGGCCGACGACCGCAAGGGCGAGGAGTCCCCCTTCGTCCCGTACGCGCTGACGGCCGAGCTCCTCGCCCAGGCCGCCCCGGACGCGCTCGTGCTGCACTGCCTGCCCGCCTACCGCGGCTACGAGATCGCCGCCGAGGTCATCGACGGACCGCAGTCGGTCGTGTGGGACGAGGCGGAGAACAGGCTGCACGCGCAGAAGGCGGTCCTCGCCTTCCTCCTCGAGGAGAGTGCGTGATCGTCGCCAGCCGGCAGGGCCGGCAGGCCCGCATCGCCGAGCTCCTCGGCGCGCACGCGGTGCGCTCGCAGGCCGAGCTGCTCGCCCTCCTCGCCGAGGACGGCATCTCGGTCACCCAGGCCACCCTGAGCCGTGACCTCATCGACCTGCGGGCCGAGCGGGTCCGGGTCGGCCGCACCCTGGTCTACGCCGTCCCGGGCGAAGGGGGCGACCGCACGCCTCGTCCGGCGGTGGCCGCCGACGAGCTCGACGACCGGCTGCGCCGGCTGTGCGAGGAGCTGCTCGTCACCGCCGAGAGCAGCGCCCAGCTCGTCGTGGTGCGCACCCCGCCGGGGGCGGCGGGCTACCTCGCGTCGGCCGTCGACCACGCCCGCATCCCCGAGGTCGTCGGCACCATCGCCGGCGACGACACGATCATGATCATCACCCCGGGCGAGGAGGCGGCGACCGAGCTCGTCAGCCGCCTGCTCGCCCTGAGCACGTCGACCGAGGAGGACGCGTGAGCGCCCAGGACCAGACCCCCCAGCCCACCGAGCGGATCAGCCTGTGGGGTGGCCGCTTCGCCGGCGGTCCCAGCGATGCGCTTGCCGCGCTGAGCAAGTCGACGCACTTCGACTGGCGGCTCGCCCCGTACGACATCGCCGGCTCACGGGCCCACACCCGTGTGCTGCACGCCGCGGGCCTGCTCGACGACGCGACCCGCGACACCATGCTCGACGGCCTCGACCGGCTCCTCGCGGACGTCGAGTCGGGGGTCTTCGCCCCGGCCGAGGACGACGAGGACGTGCACACGGCCCTCGAGCGTGGCCTCATCGAGCGGGCGGGCGCCGACGTCGGCGGCCGGATCCGGGCCGGCCGGTCGCGCAACGACCAGGTCGCCACCCTCTTCCGCATGTACCTGCGTGACCACGCGCGGATCGTCGGCGAGCACCTGCTTGCCGTCGTCGGGGCGCTCCTCGACCAGGCGGCGGCCCACCCGGACGCCGCGATGCCCGGCCGTACGCACCTCCAGCACGCGCAGCCCGTGCTGCTCGCGCACCACCTGCTCGCGCACGCGTGGCCGCTGCTGCGCGACGTCGAGCGGCTGCGCGACTGGGACGCCCGGACCTCGCTCTCGCCGTACGGCTCCGGTGCGCTCGCCGGCTCGAGCCTCGGCCTCGACCCCGAGGCGGTCGCCGCCGACCTCGGTTTCGCCGGCGCTGTGGAGAACTCCATCGACGGGACCGCCTCACGCGACTTCGTCGCCGAGCTCGCCTTCGTCTGCGCGATGGCCGCGGTCGACATCTCGCGCCTCTCTGAGGAGGTCATCCTCTGGGCGACCAAGGAGTTCGCCTTCGTCACGCTCGACGACAGCTACTCGACCGGGTCGAGCATCATGCCGCAGAAGAAGAACCCTGATGTCGCCGAGCTCGCGCGCGGCAAGGCGGGCCGGCTCATCGGGGACCTCGCCGGGCTGCTCGCGACGCTCAAGGCACTGCCGCTCGCGTACAACCGCGACCTCCAGGAGGACAAGGAGCCGGTCTTCGACGCCGTCGACACCCTCGAGCTCGTCCTCCCGGCGGTCGGGGGCATGGTCGCGACCCTGCGCTTCCACACCGACCGGATGGCCTCGTTGGCCCCGCAGGGCTTCAGCCTCGCGACCGACGTCGCCGAGTGGCTCGTCCGCGAAGGGGTGCCCTTCCGGGTCGCGCACGAGGTCGCTGGTGCCTGCGTCAAGGTGTGCGAGGAGCGGGGCATCGAGCTGTGGGACCTCTCCGACGAGGACCTCGTCGGCATCTCCGAGCACCTCACGCCGGGAGTGCGGGACGTCCTGTCCGTCGAGGGCTCCCTGGCCTCCCGTGACGCGAAGGGCGGGACCGCGCCGGTCCGCGTCGCCGAGCAGCTCGATGCGGCCCGGGCCCGTCACGCCGAGCTGGGGGAGTGGGCGGCGACCCGCATCGTCGCCCGCTGACGTGGACCTCGACGCGCTCGTCCCCCTCGAGCGGGAGCACTTCGACCGTGACCCGGTCGAGGTGGCCCCCGACCTCCTCGGCGCGCTGCTGCGCGTCGACGACGTCGTCGTCCGGCTCACCGAGGTCGAGGCCTACCGCGGCGAGGGGGAGGATCCCGGCTCGCACTCCTTCCGCGGACGCACCCCACGGGTGGAGTCCATGTGGGGTGAGCCGGGGCACCTGTACTGCTACTTCACCTACGGGATGCACTGGTGCTGCAACCTCGTCTGCTGGCCCCCCGGCCGCTCCGGAGCCGTCCTGCTCCGTGCGGGCGAGGTGGTCGCCGGGCACGGCACCGTCGCGGCCCGCAGGGCCGGGATCGCCGAGCGTGACTGGACCCGGGGACCTGCGCGGCTGGCCAAGAGCCTGGCGCTGGCCGGCCGCGACGACGGGGCCGACGCCGTGACGCCGGGTGGTCGTGCCCGCGTCTACGAAGGGGTGACGCCACCCCCTTCGTCCATCCGCTCGGGACCTCGGGTCGGGGTGAGCGGACCCGGTGGCGACGGCGACGCCTACCCGTGGCGGTTCTGGGTCGAGGGGGAGCCGAGCGTCTCGGTCTACCGACCGGGTCGCGTCCGGCCCCGGTGACCGTGGCACGCTTGGCATCGTCGCCCACCGGCGGCACGACAGCGAAGGGAAGCCCGACATCGTGACCGACATCCTCGACGAGCTCCAGTGGCGCGGCCTCGTGGCCCAGACCACCGACGAGCAGGCCCTGCGCCAGGCCCTCGCCGACGGGCCGATCACGCTGTACTGCGGCTTCGACCCGACGGCGCCCTCGCTGCACTTCGGCAACCTCGTCCAGCTCATCCTGCTGCGGCACCTGCAGCGCGCCGGTCACCAGGTCATCGGCCTCGTCGGCGGCTCGACCGGCCTCATCGGAGACCCCCGGCCGACGAGCGAGCGGGTGCTCAAGACCAAGGAGGAGACGGCCGCCGACGTCGAGAAGATCGCCGTCCAGGTGCGCCGCATCCTCGCGACCGACGAGGCGGACGGGACGGTGCGGGCACCGATCTTCGTCAACAACCTCGACTGGACCGCGCCGATCTCGGCGCTGGACTTCCTGCGCGACTACGGCAAGCACTTCCGGGTCAACCAGATGATCAAGAAGGACGCGGTCGCCGCCCGGCTCGAGTCCGAGCAGGGGATCAGCTTCACCGAGTTCAGCTACCAGATCCTCCAGGCGCTCGACTACCTCCACCTCTACCGCGAGCACGGCTGCACGCTGCAGACCGGCGCCCAGGACCAGTGGGGCAACATCACGGCCGGCACCGACCTCATCCACCGGGTCGACGGGGGCAGCGCCCACGCCCTGACTACCCCGCTCATCACGGACTCGCAGGGGCGCAAGTTCGGCAAGTCCGAGGGCAACGCCGTCTGGCTCGACCCGACGATGACGAGCCCGTACGCCTTCTACCAGTACTGGCTCAACGTCGAGGACGCCTCGGTCGTCGCCCTGCTCAAGATCTTCACCGACAGGGGGCGCGAGGAGATCGCCGAGCTCGAGCGGCAGGTCGCCGAGGAGCCCTTCCGGCGGAGCGCCCAACGCGCGCTCGCCGAGGACGTCACGACGCTCGTCCACGGGCGGGCGGCGACCGACCAGGTGGTGGCGGCATCTGCCGCGCTCTTCGGCAAGGGCGACCTCGGCACGCTCGAGGCCCAGACGCTCGCCGACGCCACCGCGGAGCTGCCCGGGGGAGAGGTGCCCGTCGGCGCCAGCGTCGTCGACGCCCTCGTCGCCTCCGGTCTCGTCGGCTCGCGCAACGCCGCTCGCCGGGCGATCTCGGACGGCGCCGCATCGGTCAACGGGCAGAAGGTCACCGACCCCGAGCGAGTGCTCGAGGACTCGGACTTCCTGCACGGCCAGGTGGCCGTGCTGCGCCGGGGCAGGAAGAACCTCGCCGCGGTACGCCCCACCACGAGCTGAGCCCAACGCCCTTGTGCCACCTGCCGATCGGCCCCCAGAACCCCGAGAGCTCGGGCATCTAGGGGCCGATTTGGTTTCTGCGCCGGAGGTGCTCTACTGTTCTCGATGTCAGCCCGAGAGGGAGGAACGGACACCAAGCGGCAGCCCTTGCAGGGTTGCACCAAGCAGGCCGGTCCCGCGAGCTGATCAACCACCGAGCACGACCCCAACAGCCTAGTGCTGCACCGGGAACGCGAGTTTGGAGCAAGCCGCAAGGCCTGCTACGGTTGCCCAGCAACACCAGCCCCGAGGAGCTGAGCGCGAGAGCGAGCAGCGAGTTGGAAGCCGGCCGGAAGGCCTGCTACGGTTGGCAAGCACCGCAGAGATCCAAGCGCGATCAAGCCGGCCGCTCCGAGAGCGGATCACGGATTTGACCGCCCAAGCATGGAAGCGGTAACCTGAAGAAGTTGCCCCAAAACGGAGTGCGGAAGCACGACGGGATGGTGCGCGTCCGAACCTTGAGAACTCAACAGCGTGTCAAAAATCGATGCCAATAACCTCGTCGAGGGCATCACGAAGGCCGGCACCAGCCGTCCGGAGCGATGCTCATCAACGAAAATCCTTTGGTTGACAACGATCATCTAGCAGAATTGCTAGCTGTTCTTGCTCAGTCAGTGAAACAACCCTTCAAAGGGTCTAGTTTTCTCGAGCTTGCTCGAGAGCTAAACATCAACGGAGAGTTTGATCCTGGCTCAGGACGAACGCTGGCGGCGTGCTTAACACATGCAAGTCGAACGGTGAACTTGGAGCTTGCTCCAAGGGATCAGTGGCGAACGGGTGAGTAACACGTGAGTAACCTGCCCCAGACTCTGGAATAAGCGCTGGAAACGGCGTCTAATACCGGATACGAGACAGAGAGGCATCTCTACTGTCTGGAAAGTTTTTCGGTCTGGGATGGACTCGCGGCCTATCAGCTTGTTGGTGAGGTAATGGCTCACCAAGGCGACGACGGGTAGCCGGCCTGAGAGGGCGACCGGCCACACTGGGACTGAGACACGGCCCAGACTCCTACGGGAGGCAGCAGTGGGGAATATTGCACAATGGGCGAAAGCCTGATGCAGCGACGCCGCGTGAGGGATGACTGCCTTCGGGTTGTAAACCTCTTTCAGCAGGGAAGAAGCGAAAGTGACGGTACCTGCAGAAGAAGCACCGGCTAACTACGTGCCAGCAGCCGCGGTAATACGTAGGGTGCGAGCGTTGTCCGGAATTATTGGGCGTAAAGAGCTTGTAGGCGGTTTGTCGCGTCTGCTGTGAAAATCCGGGGCTCAACCCCGGACTTGCAGTGGGTACGGGCAGACTAGAGTATGGTAGGGGAGACTGGAATTCCTGGTGTAGCGGTGAAATGCGCAGATATCAGGAGGAACACCGATGGCGAAGGCAGGTCTCTGGGCCATTACTGACGCTGAGAAGCGAAAGCATGGGGAGCGAACAGGATTAGATACCCTGGTAGTCCATGCCGTAAACGTTGGGCGCTAGGTGTGGGACTCATTCCACGAGTTCCGTGCCGCAGCTAACGCATTAAGCGCCCCGCCTGGGGAGTACGGCCGCAAGGCTAAAACTCAAAGGAATTGACGGGGGCCCGCACAAGCGGCGGAGCATGCGGATTAATTCGATGCAACGCGAAGAACCTTACCAAGGCTTGACATATACCGGAAACACCTAGAGATAGGTGCCCCTTTTGGTCGGTATACAGGTGGTGCATGGTTGTCGTCAGCTCGTGTCGTGAGATGTTGGGTTAAGTCCCGCAACGAGCGCAACCCTCGTTCTATGTTGCCAGCACGTAAAGGTGGGGACTCATAGGAGACTGCCGGGGTCAACTCGGAGGAAGGTGGGGATGACGTCAAATCATCATGCCCCTTATGTCTTGGGCTTCACGCATGCTACAATGGCCGGTACAAAGGGCTGCGATACCGTAAGGTGGAGCGAATCCCAAAAAACCGGTCTCAGTTCGGATTGGGGTCTGCAACTCGACCCCATGAAGTCGGAGTCGCTAGTAATCGCAGATCAGCAACGCTGCGGTGAATACGTTCCCGGGCCTTGTACACACCGCCCGTCAAGTCACGAAAGTCGGTAACACCCGAAGCCGGTGGCCCAACCCTTGTGGGGGGAGCCGTCGAAGGTGGGACTGGTAATTGGGACTAAGTCGTAACAAGGTAGCCGTACCGGAAGGTGCGGCTGGATCACCTCCTTTCTAAGGAGCACTGGTCGCGCAAGCGATCCAGAGCCTGGTCTGTCAGCGTATGTCTGGCAGCAGGTGCTCAAGGGTGGAACATCGATTATTTGGCACCGTGACGATCACGTCAGTAAGTACAAGCCTTCGGGCAGTGGAAAGCGACCGTGGCCGGCAGCGGTGCCTGACACGTTGTTGGGTCCTGAGGGCTCGGGCGAAAGCTTGACCTCTAGGCCGTGCTGACACGGCAGGACCTGATCAGCTGGACGAACCACCGCGACTGAGCGGCAGGCGCCACGATCGATCAGGGCCGCCCGTATTTTGAGAACTACACAGTGGACGCGAGCATCTTTGTGGCTCAAGTTTATAAGGGCACACGGTGGATGCCTTGGCACCAGGAACCGAAGAAGGACGTAGGAATCTGCGATAAGCCTCGGGGAGTCGATAACCAGACTTTGATCCGAGGATTTCCGAATGGGGAAACCCGGCTGGAGGCAAGTCCAGTCACTCCCAGCTGAACACATAGGCTGGGTAGAGGGAACGTGGGGAAGTGAAACATCTCAGTACCCACAGGAAGAGAAAGCAACCGCGATTCCGTGAGTAGTGGCGAGCGAAAGCGGAACAGGCCAAACCGATCATGCGTGATAGCTGTCAGGCGTTGCATGGTCGGGGTTGTGGGACCTCTTGGTCAGCTCTGACAAGCTGACATGGAGTAAGAAATGCGCGTTATAGTCGAAGGGCATTGAAAGGCCCGGCACAGAGGGTGGAACCCCCGTAGACGAAATGATGTGCACTCCAGAGAGTCATCCCAAGTAGCACGGGGCCCGAGAAATCCCGTGTGAATCTGGCGGGACCACCCGCTAAGCCTAAATATTCCCTGGTGACCGATAGCGGACAAGTACCGTGAGGGAAAGGTGAAAAGTACCCCGGGAGGGGAGTGAAATAGATCCTGAAACCGTGTGCCTACAATCCGTTGGAGCCTCCTTGTGGGGTGACAGCGTGCCTTTTGAAGAATGAGCCTGCGAGTTAGTGCTCAGTGGCGAGGTTAACCCGTGTGGGGAAGCCGTAGCGAAAGCGAGTCCGAATAGGGCGAATGAGTCGCTGGGTCTAGACCCGAAGCGGAGTGATCTACCCATGGCCAGGTTGAAGCGACGGTAAGACGTCGTGGAGGACCGAACCCACTTAGGTTGAAAACTGAGGGGATGAGCTGTGGGTAGGGGTGAAAGGCCAATCAAACTCCGTGATAGCTGGTTCTCCCCGAAATGCATTTAGGTGCAGCGTCACGTGTTTCTTACCGGAGGTAGAGCTACTGGATAGCCGATGGGCCTCACCAGGTTACTGACGTTAGCCAAACTCCGAATGCCGGTAAGTGAGAGCGTGGCAGTGAGACTGCGGGGGATAAGCTCCGTAGTCGAGAGGGAAACAGCCCAGATCACCAGCTAAGGTCCCTAAGCGTGTGCTAAGTGGGAAAGGATGTGGAGTTGCAATGACAACCAGGAGGTTGGCTTAGAAGCAGCCACCCTTTAAAGAGTGCGTAATAGCTCACTGGTCAAGTGATTCCGCGCCGACAATGTAGCGGGGCTCAAGCACACCACCGAAGCTGTGGCATTGACACATTGCATGGCCCTTGTGGTCCAAGCGTGTTGATGGGTAGGGGAGCGTCGTGTGGCGAGCGAAGCGGCGGTGTGAACCAGCCGTGGATGCCACACGAGTGAGAATGCAGGCATGAGTAGCGAAAGACGGGTGAGAAACCCGTCCGCCGAATATCCAAGGGTTCCAGGGTCAAGCTAATCTGCCCTGGGTAAGTCGGGACCTAAGGCGAGGCCGACAGGCGTAGTCGATGGACATCCGGTTGATATTCCGGAACCGGCGAAGAACCGCCCATGACGAATCTAGTGATGCTAAGAGCCTGAAGCACACCAAAGGGACTTCGGTCCCACAGGTGAGTGGAACGCTCGACCCAAGCTAGTAGTAGTCAAGCAATGGGGAGACGCAGGAAGGTAGCCTCCGCGTGGCGATGGTTGTCCACGTCCAAGGGTGTAGGGAGTCAGATAGGCAAATCCGTCTGACACATATCCTGAGACCTGATAGTGACCGCATCAGCGGGAAGCAGGGTGATCCTATGCTGCCGAGAAAATCCTCTAGCGAGGTTCTAGCCGCCCGTACCCCAAACCGACTCAGGTGGATAAGTAGAGAATACTAAGGCGATCGAGTGAATCATGGTTAAGGAATTCGGCAAAATGCCCCCGTAACTTCGGGAGAAGGGGGGCCCGGATTCTGAAGTCCTTTACGGACTAGGATGATGGGCCGCAGAGACCAGGGAGAAGCGACTGTTTACTAAAAACACAGGTCCGTGCGAAGTCGCAAGACGATGTATACGGACTGACGCCTGCCCGGTGCTGGAAGGTTAAGAGGACGGGTTAGCCCTTTGGGCGAAGCTCAGAATTTAAGCCCCAGTAAACGGCGGTGGTAACTATAACCATCCTAAGGTAGCGAAATTCCTTGTCGGGTAAGTTCCGACCTGCACGAATGGCGTAACGACTTCTCCACTGTCTCAACCGTGAACTCGGCGAAATTGCACTACGAGTAAAGATGCTCGTTACGCGCAGAAGGACGGAAAGACCCCGGGACCTTCACTATAGCTTGGTATTGGTGATCGGGACGGCTTGTGTAGGATAGGTGGGAGACTGTGAAGCATGCACGCCAGTGTGTGTGGAGTCATCGTTGAAATACCACTCTGGTCGTTCTGGTTGTCTAACCTCGGTCCGTGATCCGGATCAGGGACATTGCCTGGTGGGTAGTTTAACTGGGGCGGTTGCCTCCTAAAATGTAACGGAGGCGCTCAAAGGTTCCCTCAGCCTGGTTGGCAATCAGGTGTCGAGTGTAAGTACACAAGGGAGCTTGACTGCGAGACAGACATGTCGAGCAGGGACGAAAGTCGGAACTAGTGACCCGACGGTGGCTTGTGGAAGCGCCGTCGCTCAACGGATAAAAGGTACCCCGGGGATAACAGGCTGATCTTCCCCAAGAGTCCATATCGACGGGATGGTTTGGCACCTCGATGTCGGCTCGTCGCATCCTGGGGGTGGAGTTGCTCCCAAGGGTTGGGCTGTTCGCCCATTAAAGCGGCACGCGAGCTGGGTTTAGAACGTCGTGAGACAGTTCGGTCCCTATCCTCTGTGCGCGTAGGAAACTTGAGAGAAGCTGACCCTAGTACGAGAGGACCGGGTTGGACGAACCACTGGTGTGTCAGTTGTCCTGCCAAGGGCACCGCTGATTGGCTACGTTCGGAAGTGATAACCGCTGAAAGCATCTAAGCGGGAAGCACGTCTCAAGATGAGGTTTCCATGGAGCTTGCTCCGAGAGGCTCCCAGTAGACTACTGGGTTGATAGGCCAGACGTGGAAGTGCAGCAATGCATGTAGCTGACTGGTACTAATAAGCCGATAACTTGATACACACTTCTTTGAAGTTCTGATGTTCGCGTCCACTGTGCAGTTCCCGAGATACGGTCGGGAAGACTGATATCTCCATAGAGTTTCGGCTGTCATAGCGAAGGGGAAACGCCCGGCTCCATTCCGAACCCGGAAGCTAAGCCCTTCAGCGCCGATGGTACTGCACTGGTGACGGTGTGGGAGAGTAGGACGCAGCCGGACATACTTTCAAGAGACGCCCTCTCGGTTCGCCGAGCAGGGCGTTTCTTGCATTCTGGGACAAGGTTTACCCTGGTGCGCGGCCCCAGGAGAAGGAGAGAGTCGTCGTGGAAGATCAGCCTCGTAGCCACAGTTCTGCTGATGGCCGAGGTCGCCCGCCGCGCAGCGGAGAGCGACCCGGGTCGGGTGGCTTCCGGCGTGACGAGCGAGGCGGTGACGATCGCCGACGTGAGGGCCGCGGGGACGACCGGCGGCGGCAGGACGATCGCGGCCGGGAGGACCGCCGGGACCAGGGCGCGTCCGCGCGCCCGGCCCGTGGGGGAGCGGACCGTGATGGGCGGACCAGCGGGGCGCGCCTCGTGCCCAAGGAGGGACGGCGGCCCGAGCCGGCCATCGACGAGGACGTCACCGGCAAGGAGATCGACCGCTCGGTGCGGACCCAGTTGCGGACCCTGAGCAAGGAGAACGCCGACGGCGTCGCCCAGCACCTCGTGATGATCGCCCGTCGGCTCGAGGAGGAGGACTACCCGGCTGCCCTGGCGCACGCGGAGACCGTGGTCCGTCGGGCGGGCCGCGTGCCGGCTGCGCGTGAGGCCCTGGGCTTCGTGGCCTACCGCATGGGTGACTACGCCCGGGCGCTCACCGAGTTCCGCACCGTGCGCCGGCTCAGCGGGTCGTCGCACCTGCTGCCCCTGATGATCGACTGCGAGCGGGGCCTGGGCCGGCCCGAGCGCGCCCTGGAGCTCCTCCGGTCGCCCGAGGCACGCGCGCTCGGCCCGGAGGACCAGGTCGAGATGCTCATCGTCGGGTCCGGCATCCGGCGCGACATGGGCCAGCCGCAGGCTGCTGTCCTCGCGCTGCAGAGCTCGGTCGAGGGACCTCAGAAGCCCTGGTCGGCCCAGCTGTTCTACGCCTACGCCGACGCGCTGCTCGAGGTCGGCCGCGGGGAGGACGCACGCGAGTGGTTCGCCCGGGCTGCGGTCGCCGATCACGAGGGGCTCACCGACGCCGGCGAGCGGGTGGACGAGCTCGACGGTGTCGCGGTCGTCGACAACGGGTTGGGCGAGCAGGGTCGGCACGACGATGCTGTCGTCGAGGACCACAGCATCGACGCCGACGGCACCCGGGACTGATCCCGGTGCAACGCCTCATCGACAGGTATCGCGGTCTCGTCTGCGACCTCGACGGGGTGGTCTACCGGGGCGCCCTGGCTGTCTCGCACGCCGTCGAGGTGCTTGAGGCGCTCGAGCAACCGGTCGTCTACGCGACGAACAACGCGTCACGGACACCCGCCGACGTCGTGGAGCACCTGAGATCGCTGGGCCTGAGCGTCTCCGGCGAGGACGTCGCGACGAGCTCGACCGCGGCGGCGACCGTGCTGGCTCGGACCCTCCCCGCGGGGACCGCGGTCCTGGCGGTCGGTGGTGAGGGCGTGCGTGTCGCCCTGGCAGCGGTGGGGCTGGCGCCCGTCGCACCAGGCGAGTTCCGGGAGGGGCGCCCGGTCCGCGCCGTCGTCCAGGGGTACGGCCCGGAGGTCACGGCAGCCGACCTCGGTGAGGCGGCCTACGCCGTCCAGGGCGGCGCTCGCTGGGTGGCCACGAACGTCGACGCGACGCTGCCGACCGACCGTGGCCAGGCACCCGGCAACGGTTCGCTCGTGGGCGCCGTGCGCAACGCCGTCGACGTCGACCCCGAGGTCATGGGCAAGCCGCACCCGCCGATGTACGTCATCGCGGCCGAGCACCTGGGCCTCGCCCCGGCGGAGGTGCTCGCGGTGGGGGACCGCCTCGAGACCGACATCGCCGGAGCGGTCGCGGCTGGGACCGGGGGAGCGCTCGTCCTCACCGGGGTCCACGACTGGGTCGACGCAGCCGCGGCACCGCGTGCGCGGCGCCCGGACCACGTCATCGCTGACCTCCGTGGCCTCCTCGAGCCGTACCCAGACCACCGGGACGACGGGGGCTGGTCGGTGCGAGGAGCTGCGGCCGCCAGGGTCGGGGACGAGGGCGTCGAGATCCGGGGCGATGGCCAGGACGTCCTGCGGGCCGCCCTCGACGCGCTGTGGGCGGCTGCGGACGAAGGGGGCGTCGACCCTGCGTGGTGCCGGGGCGAGATCGCCCGGCTGGCCGAGCGCCTCCGGTAGCGTGAGCGCGTGGATCCCGCCCGACAGCTCGTTCATCTCTCGCTCTCCGTCGCCGACGGGGTGCTCAGCCGCACCCTCGACGTCGTCCGTCTCGTCGACGGACTGCTCGTGTCGAGCGCCCAGAGCAACGCGGTCGACGCCCGGTCGAGCGCCCGTGAGTCATGGCCGGACGAGGAGCCCGGGGACCTGAGCGCGGCGGCCAGCGCGCTCCGGTCTCGCGGAGCTGACGCTGGGTCGTCGGCCACTCCCGCGCGACGGGCTGCCGCCAGGAAGGCGTCGGCGACGCGGGCGACCGCGACGAAGACCACCGCACAGAAGGCAGCAGTCAAGAAGGCAGCAGTCAAGAAGACGCCAGCGAAGCGCGCCGCCGCGACGAAGACCGCGGCCAAGACGTCAACCGCCAAGACGACAACCGCCAAGAAGGCGCCGGCCCAGCGAGCCTCCGCGAAGAAGACGGCGAAGAAGGCAACGTCATGACGGATCCGGCCCCCACCCCTTCGCCCGGGCCCGCGGTGCTCGCGCCGTCGCCCGCCGACCTGGCGTCCCCGCAGACCGGCGACCTCGTCGTCGAGGCGGCCCTGCGCGAGCTCGACCAGGTCGACCCCGCCGACCTCGACGCCGTGCTGGCTGTCTCCGAGGGCGTCCTGCAGACGCTGCAGGAGCGACTGCGCGACATCGGTGACTGACACCGAGCGGCTGGACGTAGCGCTCGTCGGCCACGGCCTGGCCCGGTCGCGAGGACAGGCGTCCGACCTCGTCGCCCGCGGGCTCGTGAGCGTCGGTGGACGGACCGCCACCAAGGTCTCGCAGCGCGTCGGCGTGGACGACGACATCACGGTGACCGGTGACGACGCCCGGTGGGTGAGCCGGGCCGCGCACAAGCTCGTCGGTGCCTTCGCGGACTTCGGCCCGCACGGCTGGACGGTGGACGGGCTGCGCTGCCTCGACCTCGGGGCCTGCACGGGCGGCTTCACCCAGGTCCTCCTCGACCGTGGCGCAGCCGAGGTCCTCGCCCTCGACGTCGGCCACGACCAGCTGGCTCCCGAGATCGCTGCCGACCCGCGCGTCGTGGACCTCAGCGGGACGACGGTGCGCGGGCTGACCCCGGACGCCATCGGCGGCCCCGTGGACCGGGTCGTCGGCGACCTCAGCTTCATCTCGTTGCGGCTGGCCCTCCCGGCCGTCACCGCGTGCCTCACGGACGGCGGGGAGGCGGTGCTGCTCGTCAAGCCGCAGTTCGAGGTCGGGCGCTCGCGGCTGAGCAAGCACGGGGTGGTCACCGACCCCCGCGCCCGCGCCGACGCGCTGCGGGGCGTCCTCGAGGATGCCGCGACCCTCGGGCTCCAGGTCCTCGGCCTCACGAGGAGTCCCATCTCGGGTGGCGAGGGCAACACGGAGTACCTCGTGCACCTGGCCCGTCGCGAGGATGTCGGGCTGACGTGGCAGGCTCAGGAGCAGATCATCACCGACCTCACGAGCCGGAAGGGACCCCGATGACCCGCCGCATCCTCCTCGTCGCCCACCCCGGGCGGACCGAGGCCCTCGAGGTCGCCGGAGAGGTCATCGACCGACTGGCGCAGGAGGGGATCGAGACGGCGCTGCCGACGGGCGAGCTGCTCGAGGGACCTCTCGGCCGGGGCCACGACGTCGTCGCGGCCGACACCGAGCAGCCCGGTGGTGCCGCTGCCGGGTGCGAGCTCGTCGTTGTCCTCGGCGGCGACGGCACGATCCTGCGCGGTACCGAGCTGGCCCGGGGGAGCGGCGTCCCGGTGCTCGGCGTCAACCTCGGGCACGTCGGCTTCCTCGCCGAGGCCGAGCGCGAGCACCTCGTCGACACGGTGGAGCACATCGTCGACCGCTCCTACACCGTTGAGGAGCGGATGGCCCTCGAGGTCACGGGCACGCTCGACGGCGAGGTCCTGGCCCGCAGCTGGGCGCTCAACGAGGTCACCGTCGAGAAGGCGTCGCGCGAACGCATGCTCGTGCTGACCGTCGAGATCGACGGCCGCCCCCTGTCGACGTGGGGCTGCGACGGCGTCGTCATGGCCACCCCGACCGGGTCGACCGCCTACGCCTTCAGCGCCGGTGGGCCGGTCGTCTGGCCCGGGGTCGAGGCGGTCCTCGTCGTACCGATCAGCGCGCACGCGCTCTTCGCCCGTCCGCTCGTCATCTCGCCCTCGTCACCGCTGGCCGTCGACCTCGTCGCCGGGACCGAGGGGCACGGCGTGCTGTGGTGCGACGGCCGGCGCGCGGTCGACCTGCCCCCCGGTGCCCGGATCGAGGTCCGCCGCTCCGACGAGCCGGTCCGCCTGGCCCGGCTCACGAGCTCGTCCTTCACCGACCGGCTCGTCGCGAAGTTCGACCTCCGGGTCGAGGGGTGGCGTGGACGGCGCGAGGACCGAGGAGCTCCCGAGGGACGCTCGTGATCGAGGAGATCCGGATCCGCGACCTCGGCGTCATCGAGGACGCGACCGTCGAGCTCCACCCCGGCCTCACCGTGCTCACCGGCGAGACCGGCGCCGGCAAGACGATGCTCGTCTCGAGCATCGAGCTGCTCCTCGGTGCCCGGGCCGACGCCGGCCTCGTCCGCGTCGGAGCCGACCAGGCCTCCGTCGACGCCGTCCTCGACGTGGGCGAAGGGGGGAGCGAGAGCTCGACGGCGCTGCGCGCCGCCGAGGAGGCCGGCGCCACGATCGAGGACGGCGCGCTCGCCGTGAGCCGCGTCGTCCGCTCCACCGGCCGCAGCCGAGCCCACGCCGGTGGCCGCACCCTGCCGGTCGGCACGCTCGCCGAGATCACCCAGGGGCTCGTCGCGCTCCACGGCCAGGCCGACCAGTGGCGCCTGCGCCAGGCCGCCCAGCACCGCGAGGTGCTCGACAGCTACGGCGGCGAGACGCTCGGTGCCGCCGCCGCCGAGTTCGCGTCCGCACGCACGGCCTGGCTGACCATCCGCAGGGAGCACGAGCAGCTCACCGCCGACGAGCAGGCCCGGGCGCAGGAAATCGACGCCCTGACCTACCAGCTCGAGCAGATCGACGAGGTCGACCCCGAGCCGGGCGAGGACCACGCGCTGCGCGCCGAGAGCGAGCGGCTCGCGCACGCCGACGACCTGCGCACCGGCACGGCGAGCGCCCACGCCGCCCTCGCCGACGGCGACCTGCCCGAGCGGCCGGACGCGCTCTCCCTCGTCGCCGCGGCCGAGCAGTCCGTGAGCGCGCTCGTCGAGGCGGACGCCGCGCTCGGGCCGCTGCTCGACCGGCTCGTCGAGGTGCGCGCCCTCGTCGCCGACGTCGCTGCCGATCTCGGCTCCTACTCGGCCTCGGTCGACGCGGACCCCAGCCGACTCGAGAGCATCCACGCGCGCCGAGCCCGGCTCGGTGAGCTGACCCGCCGCTACGGCGCCGACGTCGACGCCGTCCTCGCCCGCCGCGACGCCTCGCGGCAGCGGGTCCTCGAGCTGCAGCAGGCCGACGACCGGCTCGCGGGCATGGACGAGCAGGTGGCCGAGGCCGCCGGCGCGGTGGGCGAGCGTGCGCTGGAGCTCACCAGAGCGCGTGCGACGGCCGGAGCGCGCCTCGCCGGCCGGGTCCAGGACGAGCTGCGTCGCCTCGGCATGTCCGAGGCGCTCGTCGAGGTCCGGGTGACCCCGACGGCCGGCGAGGGACCCGACGCGGTCGGCACCCCGGACGGTCCGCGCGTCATCGGCCCGCACGGTGCCGACATCGTCGAGATCCTGCTCGCCGCCAACCCCGGGACCCCGCCGCGGCCCGTGACGCAGGCGGCGTCGGGCGGTGAGCTCTCCCGCATCATGCTGGCCCTCGAGGTCGCCGTCGCCGAAGCCGGCGCGAGCGTGCCGACCTTCGTCTTCGACGAGGTCGATGCCGGGGTCGGGGGGAAGGCGGGCCTGGACGTCGGTGCCCGCCTCGCGGCCCTCGCCCAGACCAGTCAGGTCCTCGTCGTCACCCACCTCGCCCAGGTCGCGGCCTACGCCGACCGGCATCTCGTCGTCCGCAAGTCCACCGACGGCGAGATCACCTCGAGCGACGTCGCGACGGTCGAGGGCCGAGACCGGCTCGTCGAGCTGGCCCGGATGATGGGCGGCGCGGGCACCGAGGCCGGGCTCCAGCACGCCGAGGAGCTGCTCCGCTCCTGCCGGCCGGGCTGACGAGCGTGTGCCTGCCGGGGCCCACGCCGCCTTCGTGGGACGATGCCGGGGATGTCCCCCCGCACGCGTCGTAGGAGCACCCGTGACGTGGACCGACCCGGTCTGCACGGCACGGTCCGAGTCGACCGCCGGACCAAGGACCTCACGAAGCGGTTGCGCCCCGGCGACATCGCCGTCATCGATCACGAGGACATCGACCGGGTGAGCGGAGAGGCCCTCGTCGCCTGCCGGCCCGCCGCCGTCGTCAACGCCTCCCGGTCGATCACCGGGCGCTACCCCAACCTCGGGCCGCAGGCCATCGTCGAGTCCGGTATCCCGCTCATCGACGCCGTGGGCGTCCAGGTCATGGATGCGCTCCGTGAGGGCGCCGACGGCGTCGTCGCCGACGGCGTGCTCCACAGCGGCGACGTCGACGTCGCCGGCACCGTGCTCACCACCGAGTCGGTGGCCCAGGCGATGGTCGAGGCCCGGGCCGGCCTGACCAGCCAGCTGGAGTCCTTCGCCGAGAACACGATGGAGTACATGCTTAAGGAGCGGGACCTGCTCTTCGACGGGGTCGGGATCCCCGACGTCCGCACGGACTTCACCGACCGGCACGCGCTGATCGTCGTCCGGGGCTACCACTACAAGGAAGACCTCGTCGCGCTGCGCCACTACATCCGCGAGTACAAGCCGATCCTCATCGGCGTCGACGGCGGCGCCGACGCGCTCGTCGAGGCCGGCCACCGCCCCGACATGATCGTCGGGGACATGGACTCGGTCTCCGACGCGACCCTCACCTGCGGGGCCGAGGTCGTGGTCCACGCCTACCGCGACGGACGGGCTCCCGGGGTCGAGAGGGTGGAGGCGCTCGGCGTCACGGACCATGTCGTCTTCCCCGCGACCGGCACGAGCGAGGACATCGCGATGCTCCTCGCCGACGACTGCGGGGCGAGCCTCATCGTCGCCGTCGGCACCCACGCCACCCTCGTCGAGTTCCTCGACAAGGGGCGGGCGGGGATGTCGAGCACCTTCCTCACCCGTCTGCGGGTCGGCGGCAAGCTCATCGACGCGAAGGGGGTGAGCCGGCTCTACCGCACACGGATCTCCGCGTGGTCGCTGCTCGCGCTCGCCCTCGTCGGGCTCGTCGCGCTGCTCGTCGCGCTGTGGGCGACGCCCACCGGGCGTGCGCTGCTCCAGATCATCGGTGCCTGGTGGGACGACCTCTGGGCCGCACTCACAGGGATCGTCACATGATCGACTTCCGCTTCCACATGGTCTCGCTCGCGGCCGTGCTCATCGCCCTGTCCGTCGGCATCGTGCTCGGTGCGGGCCCGCTCAACGACGACATCGGCACCACCCTGACCAACGAGGTCAACCGGCTGCGCCAGGACAAGGACGACCTGCGCCGCCAGCTCACCGACGAGCAGCGCACCGGCACCGCCCGCGAGAGCTTCGAGGAGCAGGTGCTGCCCGCGGTCCTCGCGGGGGAGCTGACCGACTCCCGCGTCACCCTCGTCCGGCTGCCCGAGTCGGAGGACGCGGCCGCCGGGGAGCTCGAGGAGAGCCTGGAGAGCGCCGGCGCCACCGTCGGGCCTACCGTCTCGGTGAGCTCGGCGTGGACCGCGACCGGCGAGGACGCCCAGGCATCCCGGGACGAGGTCGCCCGGGAGCTGCTGCAGGACCTGGGAAGGCCCGCGGGGGCCGACGTCAGCCTCGACAGCATCCTCGGCACCCTCCTCGGCGCTCGCACCGGGGACGGCTCGCCGACCCTGGGGCAGGAGCAGCGGGCGGCCGCGTTCGAGCGGCTCGCCGACGCCGGCCTCGTCACGGGGGAAGAGCTCGGCGACCCGTCCGACCTCTTCGTCGTCGTCGGTGGTCCCGTCGCCGGGGACGTCCAGGAGAGCGGTACCGACCCGGACCCGGAGGCCCAGGAGGTCGCCACCGCGTGGGTCGAGCTCGCGCAGGCCCTCGACCAGCGCTCCAGCGGCGTCGTCCTCCTCGCCGGAGCGGCCGATGTGAGCTCGGGTGATGCCTCGCCGGTGACGCTGGCGCGCGCCGACAGCGGCCTCAGCGAAGGGCTGAGCACCGTCGACGTCCCCGGCACGGCACTCGGTCGGGCAGCCACCGTCTTCGCGCTCCGGGAGCAGAAGGGCGGCGACTCCGGCCACTACGGCGTCGGTGCCGACGCCGGGTCGGCGATCCCGGACGCCTCGTGAGCCGTCCCCCGGCCGCCTCCGCCCTCGTCGCTGCGGTCGTCGCGTCAGGGCTCCTCGCCTCGGCCCCTCGCTGGCCGCACGCGCTGCGTGCGCCGCTGACCCGGACCAACTACGCGGGACGACACGTGACCCTGGCCGAAGGACCGGCGTGGGTCGTCGGGGCGGCCGCCGGTGCGGCGGTCGCCGCCGACGGCAGCGCTGCGCTCGTGGTGCTCGTGCCGGGTGCGGTCGGCCTGCTCGACGACCTCGCCGGAGACACGACGGTCAAGGGCCTGCGCGGTCACCTCGGGGCGCTCCGCGAGGGCCGGGTCACCTCCGGGGTGCTCAAGATCGGAGCGCTCGCGGCCACCGCGCTCGCCGCCGCCGTCATCGAGCACCGGGCCACGCACCGTGAGGGGGACCTGCCTGGCGCCCGGTCCCTCGTCGACGCGGCCTTGGTCGCCGGGACCGCGAACCTGCTCAACCTTTTCGACCTCCGTCCCGGCCGCGCCCTCAAGGTCGCGACCGCCCTCGCCCTGCCGCTGCTCGTCGCCGCCCCGGGGAGCCTCCGACCGGCCCTGGCCGCCGGGCTGGGCGCGACGCTCGGGACCGTGCGCGAGGACCTCGCCGGTCGCTCCATGCTCGGGGACTGCGGCGCCAACGCCTCGGGCGCGCTCGTCGGGCAGGCCGCCGTCCGCGTCCTGAGCCCGCGAGGCCGAGGGGTCGCCCTCGTGGGAGTGACCGCGCTGACCCTGCTCTCCGAGCGGGTGAGCTTCAGCGCCGTCATCGACTCGACCCCACCCCTTCGTCGGATCGACGCGTGGGGACGATGACCAGCCCGACCGGCCTGCGGCGGGCGACCGGGCAGGTCGCGGTCGTCACCGCGCTCGCGCGGGTCGTGGGATTCCTGCGCTGGTTCGCCTTCGCCTGGGCGGTGGGCTCGACGGGTGTCGGCACGATCTACCAGAGCGTCAACGCGGTCCCCAACCTCGTCTACGAGATCGTCGCCGGGGGAGTGCTCGCCGCCGTCGTCGTCCCGCTCGTCGCCGCCGCCCGGCGCCAGGGACGGGGCGACGAGGTGGCCTCGAGCCTGCTCACCGGCGCGGTCGCCCTGCTCACCCCGGTCGCGCTGCTGCTCGTCGTCCTCGCGCCGTGGGTCAGCGCACGCCTGCTCGACGGGGTCCCGATCGACGGTGCCGGCGGTCTCGGCGCACGGCTCCTCGTCCTCTTCAGCCCTCAGGTCGTCCTCTACGGCATCGGGGTGGTCGTCGCCGGCACGCTGCAGGCCCACGAGCGCCTGCTCGCGGCGGCCGTGGCGCCGCTCCTGTCGAGCGTCGTCGTCATCGCCACCTACCTCACCTACGCGGCCGTCGTGCCCTCCCGTGGCACCGGCCCGGCGGGCATCCCGGACACCGGCTGGTGGGTCCTCGGTGCCGGCACGACGCTCGGGGTCGTCGCGCTCTCGCTGCCGCTGCTGCTCGTCGCCGCCCGGGCGGGCATCCGTCTGCGGCCCCGCTGGGCACTCACCGTCGACGACCGGCGCCGCGCCGCGCAGCTCGCCGGCGCGGGGCTCATCGGCCTGCTCGCCCAGCAGGTGGCTCTGCTCGTCATCCTCCGCGTCGCCAACCGCTCCGGCGGCGACGGCGCCTTCGTCGTCCACCAGTACGCGCAGGCCGTCTACCTCCTGCCCTACGCGGTGCTCGCGGTCCCCGTGGCGACGGCGACCTTCGCCCGGCTCGCCGGACGGGAGGCAGGCACGGACCTCGCCGTCGAGGAGACGTCGACCCAGACCCTCAACCGGTCCCTGCGCGTCATCCTGGCGCTCGCCGGGGTCGCCACCGCAGCCCTCGTCGCCGCCGCGCCCGGGGTCGGGGCCTTCTTCGCGGCGATCGACCGCGGCTCCGGCGCCGGCGGCGGCCCGCAGGTCGTCCTCGACGGGCTGCCACCCGCCCTGGCGACGACGAGCCTCGGTCTGCTCGGGTTCTCGCTCGCCGCCCTGGCGATGCGCGCCCTCTTCGTCCGCGGCAGCTCGCTGCGCGCCGGCCTTGCCGTCGCCGCGGGCTGGGTCGTCGCCGCCGGCCTGCCGGCGCTCGTCCTCGGCCGGGGCGAAGGGGCGGTCACGACGCTCCGCACGATCGGGACGGCCTCGGCGCTCGGGATGACCCTCTCCGGGGTGCTCCTCGTCGTCGCGCTCCGGCCGGCGTGGGGGAGCGCCGTGACGGACGGCCTGCCGCGGGTCATCCTCGGGCTCCTGCCCGTACTGGCCCTCGCGGGCGCCGCCGGGTGGTGGCTCGGCACCCTCGACCTCGCCCGCGGCGGGACCATCGCCCTCGCCGTCGTCCTCGGGACAGGTGCTGCCGCAGTCGCTGCCGGGGTCTGCCTGCTCGCCGATCCCGCCCTGCGCCACGAGCTGCGGAGAGCCCGATGAGCCCAGCCGTCCTCGTCCTCGTCGGCCCCAGCACCGGGGGCATCGGCACGCACGTCGCCGACCTCGTCGCGACCCTCCCCGAGGTCGGCGCCGATGTCACCGTCGTCGCGCACCCGGTGACCGCGGACCGTTTCGGCCTCGCCACGGCCGCCCGCTGGCCGGACCCGCGCCGGGCCGGCAGCCGGGCGGCGCTCGCGACGGTGGCCGAGCTGGCCCAGAGCGTCGACGTCGTGCACGCCCACGGCTTCCAGGCCGCGCTCGTCGCGGCCCTGGCCGCCCGGATGCAGCGCCGACGGACCGGCCGGGCGACCCCCTTCGTCGTCAGTCTGCACAACCAGGTCCGCGGATCTAGACTCTCCCCGCGACGCGTCATCGGCTCCGTCGTCGCCCGCCGGGTGCTCTCCGCCGCCGCGCTCGTCACGGGCGCGAGCAGCGACCTCGTCGCGGACGCGCGCGCCCTCGGCGCACCCCGCGCGGAGCTCGCCGAGGTCCCCTCGCCCCGGGTCCCCGACCTGCTCCGCGCCGACCGGGGGTCGTGGCGGTCGACGCAGCGGCGCGACTTCCTCGCACGGCACGAGATCGACCCCGACGTCCCGGTCGTGCTGACCCTCGCCAGGGTCGCCCCCCAGAAGGGTCTCGTCTCGCTCGCCCAGGCCTGCGACAGCAGCGACGCCGACGCGCAGTGGGTGCTCGTCGGCCCCGGCCAGGACGACATCGCCCCGGACGTCCCCGGGCTCGGCGTGATCCTCGCCGGAGCCACGGACGACGTCGTCCCCTGGCTCCTCGCCGCCGACGTCCTCGTCGTCCCGAGCGAGTGGGAGGCCCGTGCGCTCGTCGCGCAGGAGGCGATGGCCGCCGGCACCCCCGTCGTCGCCACGGACGTGGGCGGGCTGCCGGACCTGCTCAGGAGCGTCGGCGTGCTCGTCGAGCCGCACCCGTCGTCGACCTTCGGTCACCGGCTCGCCGGTGCCGTCGACGACCTCCTGGCCGACCCCCTTCGTGCCTCTCAGCTCGCCGAGGCCGCCCGGGAGCGGGCCGGATCGTGGGACGACTCGACCGGATCGGCGCGTCGTTGGCGGTCGCGGTACGACAGCGTCGCGCAGTGACGTAAAGTGAAAGCCCGTGGCGCCCATCACCAAGCACATCTTCGTGACCGGAGGCGTTGCCTCCTCCCTCGGCAAGGGTCTGACGGCATCGAGCCTCGGGCATCTGCTCCGCGCACGCGGTCTCAGCGTGACGATGCAGAAGCTCGACCCTTACCTCAACGTGGACCCGGGGACGATGAACCCATTCCAGCACGGTGAGGTCTTCGTCACCGAGGACGGTGCCGAGTGCGACCTCGACATCGGGCACTACGAGCGATTCCTCGGTGTGGACCTCCTCGGCTCGGCCAACGTCACGACCGGCCAGGTCTACAGCCGCGTCATCGCCCGGGAGCGCCGCGGCGAGTACCTCGGCGACACGGTCCAGGTCATCCCGCACATCACGAACGAGATCAAGGACCGGATGCGGGCCGCCGCGGCCGGCAGCCCCGGGATCGACGACGCCGAGGCGCCGGACATCATCATCACCGAGATCGGCGGCACCGTCGGCGACATCGAGTCGCTGCCCTTCCTCGAGGCCGCGCGCCAGGTCCGCCACGAGATCGGCCGGGAGAACTCCTTCTTCCTGCACGTCTCGCTCGTGCCCTACCTCGCCCCGAGCGGCGAGCTGAAGACCAAGCCGACGCAGCACTCCGTCGCGGCCCTGCGCCAGGTCGGTATCCAGCCCGACGCCCTCGTGCTCCGCGCCGACCGGGAGATCCCCGCCGACATCAAGCGCAAGATCTCGCTCATGTGCGACGTCGACGCCGACGCCGTCGCCGCGGCGGTCGACGCGCCGAGCATCTACGACATCCCGCGGGTGCTGCACACCGAGCAGCTCGACACCTACGTCATCCGCCGGCTCAACCTGCCCTTCAAGGACGTCAACTGGGACAGCTGGGACACCCTCCTGCGCCGCGTCCACAAGCCCGAGCACGAGGTCGAGGTCGCCCTCGTCGGCAAGTACATCGACCTGCCGGACGCCTACCTCTCGGTCACCGAGGCGCTGCGTGCCGGTGGCTTCCACCACGACGCCCGGGTACGGATCCGCTGGGTCGCCTCCGACGAGTGCCAGACGCCCCAGGGTGCTCAGCGTGTGCTCGGCGGGGTCGATGCGGTCCTCGTGCCCGGGGGCTTCGGCGTGCGGGGGATCGAGGGCAAGCTCGGCGCGCTGCGCTGGGCCCGCGAGCGTCAGGTCCCGACGCTCGGCATCTGCCTCGGCCTGCAGTGCATGGTCATCGAGTACGCGCGGAACGTCGCGGGGATCGAGGGCGCGAGCTCGACGGAGTTCGACCCGCAGACCCCCGCACCTGTCGTCTCGACGATGGAGGAGCAGAAGAGCTTCGTCGAGGGTGCGGGCGACCTCGGCGGCACGATGCGCCTGGGCGCCTCACCGGCGACCCTGCGCGACGGCTCCGTCGTCGCCGGCGTCTACGGCTCGACGTCCGTGAGCGAGCGGCACCGCCACCGCTACGAGGTCAACAACGAGTACCTCGCGCAGCTCGAGGGTGCGGGACTCGTCGTCAGCGGCACGCACCCGGAGCTCGGGCTCGTCGAGTTCGTCGAGCTGCCCGCCGACGTGCACCCGTACTACGTCTCGACCCAGGCGCACCCCGAGTTCAAGTCCCGCCCGGACCAGGCGCACCCGCTCTTCGCCGGGCTCATCGGTGCGGCCGTGCAGGCCCAGCGCGACGCGCGTCTCGTCGAGGTGGAGCGTCCGAAGGGCGTCGACATCCCCGAGCGGGAGGACGCCGAGGCGGGCTCGCCGAGCTGATGCGTCCACTCCGCGACGAGCACGAGGAGCCCGAGCTCCTCTCCCGTGAGGTCGTCTTCGACGGCGCCGTCTGGGACGTGCGCCGCGACACCTTCCGCTTCCACGGCGAGCAGCTGACCCGCGAGGTCGTCGACCACCCGGGCGCCGTCGCCGTCCTCGCCCTCGACGAGCAGGAGCGCGTGCTCCTCATCCGCCAGTACCGTCACCCGATCGCTGCTCACGAGTGGGAGCTGCCGGCGGGCCTGCTCGACGTCGAGGGGGAGGACCCGCTCGTCGCCGCGCAGCGTGAGCTCGGCGAGGAGGCCGACCTCGTCGCCGAGCACTGGGCGGTGCTCGTCGACTACTACTCCTCGCCCGGCGGCATGGACGAGGCCTTGCGGATCTACCTCGCCCGGGGCCTGCGCCCTGTCCCGGACGAGGAGCGGCACGAGCGCGAGGGCGAGGAGGCGCACCTGGAGGAGCGGCTGGCCACCCTCGACGAGGTCCGCGACGCGATCCTCGCCGGCCACCTGCACAACCCCAGCCTCGTCGTCGGGGTCCTCGCCGCGTGCGCGATGCGCGATCGCGGCTGGCAGGACCTACGCCCCGCCGACACCCCGTGGACCGACCACCCCGCTCACCGGTAACCCCCCTGCCCCTGCGAGGTGGGTGAGCCGGCGACCCACTGCGGCCCGCTCCTCGCGGGGGAGCCTGCCCGGACCGCCGTCGACCTCATTGCTGGCACCCGGCCGGTGGGTCTACGTCGAGGGCGTCACCTACTGATACGAGACGAACCACGGCGCCGGGTCGACGTCGCGCATCGTCTCCTCCGGCGTGAAGGTCGGGGTGTCCTCGTCGATGAAGTTCTTCCACCCGAGCCACATGCCCTCGGGGAGGTCCTCCTTGAGCGCGGCCCAGGTGCCCTGCTTGAGGCTGGGCGTCCCGTGCCCGTCCGCATGGACCAGCACCGCGAGCTCAGGGTGGTCGGTCCGGATCTGGTCGCGGTCGCGGAGCATCTGCAGCTGGAACTGGTGCAGGGTCAGCACCTTCTGCGGCAGTCCGTTGTCGCGGACGAGGGCGGCCAGCCACTCGGAGACCTCGTCGACCTCGGCCGCCTCGACCTTGCCGATCTGGCGCATGTGCAGCTGGTGCGGCTCGAGACGCCACTCCGGGTCGAGCGCGAGACCCACGTGGGGGAGGAGCAGCAGCTCCTCGTAGAGCTTGGCCTGGGTGAGGAAGTCCGTCCGGCCGGGCTGGAGGTCGAGGACGACGTAGACGCCGCCCTCGCCGGCGGCCTCGACCCAGGGCCGCAGGTGCTCGATCGAGGACTCGCTCGAGTAGTCGCCGTCGGCGCCCGGCTGGGAGTCGGCGACCGTCGCGATGATCTCGAAGGCCGGGATCACCCGCTCCTTCGAGAACTCCTGGTACTCCGTGGCCAGCTCCTGCGCCCGCTGCACGCTCGCCGCGGCGTCCTGCTCCCCGAGGAGCCCGAGGTCACCCGTGCCGGGGTGCCCGTAGAGGGCGATCATCCGACGGCCCGGGAAGGCCAGGACCCCGCCCCCCGGCAGCTCGTCGGCCTCGGCGGCCATCCGGGCCGCGGGCTCGAGAGCGTCGTCCGGCAGCGCGTCGAAGCCGCCGACCACCGCGAGCCGGCCTGCCCCGTCCTCGCGGATCGCCGCGACGACGGCATCGGCCCGCGGGTCGTCGGCCGTGAGGACCGGCGCGTCCTCGGGAGCGGCGTGAGCGGCGAGCACCGTGGCCACCGCGGCGGCGTGCAGCTCTGGGTCGGCCGTCGCCACGACGACGGGCACCGGCTCGTCGTCGGTGTCCGGGAGCCCGTCGACCTCCTCGCGGTCGGCGAGGATCCCTTCACTCCAGGTGGTGCCGGCTGCCGCAGGGAAGAGCCAGACCTTCTCGACGCCCAGGCGCTCGAGCTCGGCGCCGGTCTCGGGGGAGTCGAGCAGGCAGGGCACCCCGGAGGCCCGAGCCGCCTGGGCGGCGGCCCTCAGGTCCCCCCCAGCGGCCGCGACCACGGCCCCGGGGCTGCGGGCGAAGAGGACGGCCGACGCGGCGATCGCGGACGCCGCCGCTGCGCCGGCGGCGACAACCGGGCCCTCGCCGAGGGTGAGCTGACGTCCGTTTGACGCCTTCGTCGCGCCCTGCGCCACCGGCTGGTCCTCGCCGTCGGAGGTGCAGGCGGAGAGTGCGGCGACGGAGGTCAGCCCGCCGAGAAGGACGAGGCGTCGGGCGACAGGGCGGGGCGAGCTGGGGAGCGGGGGCACCCTCCCACCGTACGGCCTGGTCAGGGGCCTGCCGAGTATCCTCGCGTTCTCTCGCGTGGCCCTCCCACCAGCGCTGCAGCTCGCACCGTCCGGCGCAGGGGGACCGCGAGACCGGATCAGCGAGCGGGCGGTGCGTCGGCCTGCGCGGAGCTCCCTGTGCGACCCGCCCGCTCGCTCACCTCCGTCAACGTCTCCACGACGGGGTGGGCGAGGGATGCGCCGGGCACGATCACCATCACCGCCAGGGTGCTGGCCTGACGGGGCCCTCGCTGCGGAGGGGGAATCGGGTTGGCCGCGTCGCGGTACCGGTCCGTAGGATGAGCGACGGCCCGCGACCGCGGGCCTCGACCCCTTCGCAAAGGACAGATCACCCGTGCTTCGCACCCACGAAGCCGGCACCCTGCGTGCCGAGCACTCCGGCCAGACCGTCACCCTCACTGGCTGGGTGGCGCGGCGACGCGATCACGGCGGAGTGGCCTTCATCGACGTGCGCGACGCGAGCGGCGTCGTCCAGGTCGTCGCCCGGGACGAGGTCCTCACCGGCGCGGCCCACGACCTGCGCAACGAGTACTGCATCAGGGTGACCGGCGAGGTCACCCCCCGCGAGGAGAAGGACGTCAACCCCAACCTCCCGACCGGTGCCGTCGACGTCGTCGCCTCCGAGATCGAGGTGCTCTCGGCCAGCGAGCCGCTGCCCTTCCAGATCGACGAGCGCGTCACCGTCGGCGAGGAGGCGCGCCTCAAGCACCGCTACCTCGACCTGCGGCGTCCGGGCGCCCAGAGCGCCGGCGCCGGCCTGCGCCTGCGCAGCAAGGTCAACGCCGCCGCGCGCACGGTCCTCGCGGAGCGGGACTTCGTCGAGATCGAGACCCCGACGCTCACCCGCTCGACGCCCGAGGGCGCACGGGACTTCCTCGTGCCCGCGCGGCTCGCGCCCGGCGAGTGGTACGCCCTGCCGCAGAGCCCGCAGCTCTTCAAGCAGCTGCTCATGGTCGCCGGCATGGAGCGCTACTACCAGATCGCCCGCTGCTACCGCGACGAGGACTTCCGCGCCGACCGTCAGCCGGAGTTCACCCAGCTCGACATCGAGATGAGCTTCGTCGAGCAGGACGACGTCCTCGAGCTCGGCGAGGCCATCGCCAAGGCCGTCTGGGCGACCATCGGCGTCGACCTGCCGACCCCCTTCGAGCGGATGACCTACGCCGACGCGATGGCGCGCTTCGGCACCGACAAGCCCGACCTGCGCTTCGGCCTCGAGCTCACCGACTGCACCGAGTACTTCGCCTCGACCCCCTTCCGGGTCTTCCAGGCCGAGTACGTCGGCGCCGTCGTCATGCCCGGCGGCGCGAGCCAGCCGCGTCGCCAGTTCGACGCCTGGCAGGAGTGGGCCAAGCAGCGCGGGGCGAAGGGCCTGGCGTACGTGACCGTCGGCGAGGACGGGGAGCTCGCAGGCCCGGTCGCCAAGAACATCTCCGACGAGGAGAAGGCCGGACTGGCCGCCCACGTCGGCGCCAACCCGGGCGACTGCATCTTCTTCGCCGCCGGTGCGCCCAAGGCCAGCCGTGGCCTCCTCGGCGCCGCCCGCGTCGAGATCGGCAAGCGCTGCGAGCTCATCGACGAGTCGGCCTGGTCCTTCCTCTGGGTCGTCGACGCGCCGCTCTTCGAGCCCGCCGCCGAGGCGGTCGCCGCCGGTGACGTCGCCGTCGGCGGGGGTGCGTGGACCGCGGTCCACCACGCCTTCACCAGTCCCCAGGCCGAGTTCCTCGACACCTTCGACACCGACCCCGGCCCGGCGCTCGCCTACGCCTACGACATGGTCTGCAACGGCAACGAGATCGGCGGCGGGTCCATCCGTATCCACCGCCGCGACGTGCAGGAGCGGGTCTTTAAGGTCATGGGCCTGGACGCCGAGGCGGCGCAGGAGAAGTTCGGCTTCCTCCTCGAGGCCTTCAAGTACGGTGCCCCGCCGCACGGCGGCATCGCCTTCGGCTGGGACCGGATCGTCATGCTCCTCCTGGGGGCCGACTCGATCCGCGACGTCATCGCCTTCCCCAAGTCCGGCGGCGGCTACGACGCCCTCACCGACGCGCCTGCGCCGATCACCGCGGAGCAGCGCAAGGAGGCCGGCATCGACGCCACGCCGGTGGTGGCGAGGGAGCAGGACGGCTCGGAGGGTACGCCCGAGGTCGGTCCCAGGGGCTGAGGCGCCCCCGGCGCCCCTACCCGAGAGCCCGGCGGACCGCCCCCGTCGCGCGGGGCGCGGACGGCCGGCTGCACGGGGTCGAGGCCGTCATCGACAAGGACCTCGCCTCGGCGGTCCTGGCCGAGAGCATCGGCGCGGACCTGCTGCTGCTGCTCACCGACGTGCCCGGCGTGCTCCGTGATCACGGCACGGCGCGCGCACGTCTCCTCGAGCGCGTCCGACGGGTCGACGTCACCGACCTGGACCTTCCCCGCGGATCGATGCGGCCCAAGGCCGAGGCGGCGTTGCGCTTCGTCGAGCGCACCGGCAGACGGGCCGTCATCGGGGACGTCGCCGACGTGCTCGACCTGGCGGCGGGGCGGACCGGGACCGCCGCATGCCCCTGAGGCGCATCACGCCGGTCTCATCGCCCCGCTCGTCCACTCGGCACCTCGCTGGTAGCCGAGGTCGAGGTAGAGGCCGCGCGCGACCGGGTTGTCCGAGTACATCCCGAGCGTGCACCAGCCGTGCTCGGCCACGGCACCGCGGGTCAGCTCGGCGGTGACCGCGCGTCCGAGGCCCCGGCCGCGCGCGTGCGCCGCGACCGTGATGCCTGCGAGGATGGGGGTGCCGGACTGCTCGATCTCGCAGCAGCCGACGGCCACGAGCGAGCCGTCGTCGTCGCGCACGCCGACCCAGCGCTGGTCCGGGTGGGCGAAGGGGCGACCGTCGGTGCGGGCGTTGTCGGCCTGCAGCAGGGAGTCGATCTCCGTCTTGGCCCCGGTGCCGAGGTCGAGGACCGGTGCGGGTGGAGCCGGCGGGGCCGCCTCGGTCCACATCCACTCCCAGCGGCCCACCGCGTGCTCCGCGTCGGCGAGCAGGTCACCGATCGTGCCGACCGACCTGCGGGGCAGGGACGCGTGCGTCGCGCCCGCCTGGCGCGCCGCGGCCAGCCAGGAGGCGAAGGGGGCGGACCGGACGAGGTCGTCGAGGGCGGCCACGGCGCCCTGGGACATGGCCTGGCCGGTGTCGCCGGCGTGCAGCATGACGTTGAGCCCGTGGACGTGGGTGGGCCGCAGGAAGGCGACGGCCCAGACCCCTTCGCCCTCGAGGAAGAGGGCCGGAAGCCCCGTCGCGGACGGGACCTCGCCCCGGAGCACGGGCGATCCGCCGGAGGCGGCGAGGAGCTCCCCCTTCGTCCTGATCGCGGTCGGCACGAGGAGTGAGGCTACTCGGTGATCCCGAAGCGGGCGTGCAGGCCCTTCATCCACCGGGGCGCCCACCAGTTCCACTCGCCGAGCACCGACATCGTCGCCGGGACGAGGAGCATGCGGACGAGGGTCGCGTCGATGAGGATCGCCAGCACGAGGGCGACACCGGTCTGCTTGACCGCGAGCACCTGGGCCGTGATGAAGCCCGAGAAGACGATGACCATGAGCAGCGCTGCGCTCGTGATGATCCGACCGGAGCGCTGCAGGCCGAGCCGGACCGCGTCGTTGGTGGGCATGCCCCCCTCGTGCAGCTCGACGATGCGACTGAGCAGGAAGACCTCGTAGTCCATCGAGAGCCCGAAGCCGAAGGCGAGCGCCAGCACCGGGATCGTCGCCTCGACCGTCCCCGTCGAGGTGAAGCCGAGGAGCCCCTCGAGATGCCCGTCCTGGAAGATCCAGACCAACGCTCCGAGCGAGGCGCCCAACGAGACGACGTTCATCACGAGGGCCTTGATCGGCACGACGACCGACCCGGTCATGAGGAAGAGGAGCACGAAGGTCGCCAGCACCACGGTGAGGACCGCGTAGGGAGCGCCCTTCACGATGATGCTCGTGAGGTCGCGCAGGCTGGAGGCCTGCCCGCCGATGTGCCCCTCGACGGGGGGAGGCTCCGCGTGCAGCCGGTCGACGAGGGTGCGGCTCGCCTCCCCGAGCCCGCCGTCGCCGGTGCGCAGCTCCACGGAGAGGATCTCGCGGTCGCCGACCGTCCCGACGGAGGTCACCACCGGCTCGGCCACGAGACCGGGCAGGCCCGTGGCCCCCGTCTCGGCCCAGCGCTCGACCTCGTCCTTGGGCGCCTCGGTGACGTAGGTGACGTCGGGGCTGGCCATGTCCGGGTACTGCTCGGCCAGGGTCTCGAAGAAGACCCGCTCCCTCGCCCCGGCGGGGAGCAGCTCGGGCCCGGAGGAGGTGAGCTGCAGCCGCAGCGAGGGCAGGGCCGCGGTCACGAGGACGGCGAGGCAGGCGGCGATGACCACCCACGGCGCGCGCTGGACGACCCGCGAGAGCCGCGAGAAGACCCCTTCGTCGGGCGCCTGCTCGGTGCCGGGGCGCAGCAGCCGTCGAGCACCCAGCGCGCAGAGCGCCGGGATGAGGGTGACCGCGACGAGCAGCGCCAGGAGGACCACCGCGATGCCCGCGGCGCCCGAGGCGCGCATGAAGACGACGGGGAAGAACATCAGTCCGACGAGCGAGATCGCCACGGTGACGGCGGAGAAGATCACGGTGCGCCCGGCCCGGTCCAGCGTCCGCCCGGTGATCTCGGCGACACGGTCCGCGTCGAGGCTCTCGGCCGGGGGCCCCGACAGCAGCGCCCGGGCCTCCTCCCGGAAACGGCTGACGATGAGCAGCCCGTAGTCGATGCACAGGCCGAGACCGAGCACGGTGACGATGTTGACGACGGTCGCGTCGAGGTCGATGACGTACGAGAAGCCGAGCAGGATGAGCAGGGCACCGCCGATCGAGGCGATCGCCCCCGCGATGGGCAGCCCGGCGGCGAGGAAGCCGCCGAAGACGATGATCATCACCAGGAACGAGATCGGCAGCGCGATGCCCTCGCCCTTCTTCATGTCGGTGCCGACCTGGCCGATGATCGCGTCGACGAGGTCCTTGACGCTGCCGCGCTGGCTGTCGGTGGCCATCGCGCCGGCGACGACCTGGTCGAGCTGGTGGTCGACTGCGGTGCGGGCCCGGTCGAGGGCGGCGCCCTCGAGGTCCTCGGCATAGGTCACCACCGTGACGAAGCCGTACCGTCCGCCCCCTTCGTCCCTGACCAGGGGTGCGGCCTGCGGGCTGGTGACGCCGCCGTCCGGGGCGACGACCGGGTTCACCACCGACTCCACGCCCTCGATCTCGGAGATCGCCTGGAGCGCAGTGCCGACGTTCCGCAGCACGAAGGGGTTGGTGGCGGGGGATCCCTCGACAATGAGGGTGTCGTTGGCGAAGGTCCCGCCGCCCGCCTCCAGCGCGAGGTCGCGGGCCAGCTGCGCGTCGCCCGGCGAGACCGCGTCGCTGCTGTGCAACCGGTCGAAGAGCGCGGGGTTGCCGAGGGCGCCGAGCGCGACGAGGAAGCTCACGGCCACGGCGAGGACCCAGGTCAGGACCACGGTGCGAGGGTGGTGGCCGATGAGGCGACCCCAGCGGTCGAGCATCGAGCGTCGGGGCGCCGCGTGCCTGGTCACCGTCCAAGCCTGCCACCCTCGACCGGCGACCGTGGACGTCGGTCCCCCCGGATAGCCTGCGTGGGTGAGTGATGTCGATCTCTTCGCCTCGTCGAGCTCCCCGGGCTCCGGCGAGGGCGCTGCCGCGCCGGCCGGCGCGACGCTCCCGCCGCTGGCGGTGCGGATGCGGCCCCGGTCGATCGACGAGGTGCGCGGCCAGGGTGAGGTGCTGCGCCCCGGGTCCCCGCTGCGCCGGCTCATCGAGGGCGCCGGTGGGACGGCCGGGCCGCTGTCGGCGATCCTCTGGGGTCCGCCCGGCACCGGCAAGACGACGCTGGCCCACCTCGTGGCGACCGCGGCCGACCGGGAGTTCGTCGAGCTGTCCGCGGTCACGGCGGGGGTCAAGGACGTGCGCGCCGTCATGGAGCGGGCGGCGACGAGCCGCGCCCTGTACGGGCGGGCGACCGTGCTCTTCCTCGACGAGATCCACCGTTTCACCAAGGCCCAGCAGGACGCGCTGCTCCCCGGCGTCGAGAACCGCGAGGTCGTCCTCGTCGCCGCGACGACGGAGAACCCGTCCTTCTCGGTCATCGCGCCGCTGCTCTCGCGCTCGATCCTCGTCACCCTCGAGTCCCTGACGAAGGGGGAGATCGCGGAGGTCATCGAGTCGGCCGTCGCCGACGAGCGTGGGCTCGAGGGTCGCTTCGAGCTCGCCGAGGAGGCCCGCGACCACCTCGTCGCGATCGCCGGGGGCGACGCGCGGAGGGCTCTGACCGGCCTCGAGGCGGCGGCCGGGGTCGCGCAGGACGACGCCGGGGTCGTGCTCGACCCCGAGGCCGTGCTGCCGATCAGCCTCGCCCACGTCGAGCAGGCCGTCGCGCGGGCGGCCGTGCGCTACGACAAGACCGGCGACCAGCACTACGACGTGGCCTCGGCCTTCATCAAGTCGATGCGTGGCTCGGACGTCGACGCCGCCCTGCACTACCTCGCCCGCCAGCTCGAGGCGGGGGAGGACCCGCGCTTCATCGCCCGCCGGGTCGTCATCGCCGCGAGCGAGGACGTCGGGATGGGCGACCCCACGGCCCTCCAGACCGCCGTCGCCGCGATGCACGCCGTGGCTCAGATCGGCATGCCGGAGGCGCGGATCATCCTCGCTCAGGCGGTCGTCCACAACGCGCTCGCGCCGAAGTCCAACGCCGCGTACACGGGGATCAACGAGGCGATCGCCGACGTGCGCGCCGGCAAGGTCGGAGCGGTCCCGCCGCACCTGCGGGGCAGCGGCTACACCCAGGCCTCCGACCGGGCCGCCGCGGCGTCGGGCGGGCAGCAGGTCGCCGGCTACGTCTACTCCCACGACCAGGCCGACGGGGTCGCGGCGCAGCAGTACCTCCCCGACGAGCTCGATGCCGAGCTCGGCGACCGGTCGTACTACCGGCCGACGGACCGCGGCTTCGAGGCACGACTCCAGGAGCGGTGGCAGTGGCTGCGCGGCAGGCTGCGCGACCGCTGAGCCGGCCCGGATAGGGTGCCCATCGTGAATACCCCGATGGACACCGCCGAGATCCGGCGTCGCTGGCTGGCCTTCTTCGAGAGCAAGGGCCACACCGTGGTGCCCTCTGCCCCGCTGATCCACGAGGACCCCAACCTCCTCTTCGTCAACGCCGGCATGGTCCCCTTCAAGCCCTACTTCCTCGGCCAGGAGACCCCGGCCTGGAAGCGCGCGACGAGCGTGCAGAAGTGCGTGCGCACCGGCGACATCGACGAGGTCGGCAAGACCTCGCGCCACGGCACGTTCTTCCAGATGAACGGCAACTTCTCCTTCGGCGACTACTTCAAGCGCGACGCGATCCGGTTCGCGTGGGAGCTGCTGACGACCCCCCAGGACCAGGGCGGCTACGGGCTCGACCCGGACCGACTGTGGGCGACCGTCTACGAGGACGACGACGAGGCCGCCGCGATGTGGGTCGAGGAGACCTCGATCCCCGCGGAGCGGATCGTGCGCCGTGGCAAGGCGGACAACTACTGGCACATGGGCGTCCCCGGTCCCGGGGGCCCGTGCAGCGAGATCTTCTACGACCGCGGGCCCGAGTACGGCACCGAGGGCGGCCCGGAGGTCGACGAGGACCGGTACATGGAGGTCTGGAACCTCGTCTTCATGCAGTACGACCTCTCCGCCGTGCGTGCGAAGGACGACTTCGACGTCGCCGGCCCGCTGCCCGCGCAGAGCGTCGACACCGGCATGGGCCTGGAGCGGATCGCCTCGATCCTCCAGGGCGTCGACAACATGTACGAGATCGACGAGGTCTATCCCGTGCTCGCCAAGGCGGCCGAGATGACCGGCAAGACCTACGGCGCCACCGGCGCCAAGACGGCAGGCGAGTCGCACCCCGACGACGTGCGGCTGCGCGTCGTCGCCGACCACATCCGCTCCTCGCTCATGCTCATCGGTGACGGTGTCACCCCGGGCAACGAGGGCCGCGGCTACGTGCTGCGCCGCATGCTGCGCCGCGCGGTCCGCTCGATGCGCCTCCTCGGCTTCGACGAGCCGGCGCTGCCGCACCTCCTGCCCGTCTCGATGGAGAAGATGAGCGCGTCCTACCCGGAGCTGCGCTCCGGCTTCGACCGCATCGCCCAGATCGCCTACGCGGAGGAGGAGGCCTTCCGCCGCACCCTCGCGCAGGGCACCCAGATCCTCGACAACGCCGTGGCGACGACGAAGGGGGAGGGCGGCACCACCCTCGCGGGCGGGGACGCCTTCAAGCTCCACGACACCTACGGCTTCCCGATCGACCTCACCCTCGAGATGGCCGCCGAGCAGGGCCTGGCCGTCGACCGGGAGGGCTTCGTCGCGCTCATGGACGAGCAGCGCCAGCGCGCCCAGGCGGACGCCAAGGCCAAGAAGGGCGGCCACGCCAACACCGAGGTGTGGAAGGACCTTCGCTCACTCGGTGCCACCGACTGGCGCGCCTACGAGGAGCTGACCTCCGAGGCCCGCGTCGTCGGGCTCGTGCGCGACGGCCAGCGCGTCGAGGAGCTGCTGCCCGGCGAGTCCGGCCAGGTCGTCCTCGACCGGACCCCCTTCTACGCCGAGTCCGGTGGCCAGGTCGCCGACGCCGGCGTCATCGGCGGCGACGGCAGCCACCTCGTCGTCAAGGACGTCCAGCGGCCCGTCAAGGGGCTCGTCGCGCACACCGTCGAGGTCGTCACCGGCCCGCTGCGTGTCGGCTCCGAGGTCCAGGCCGAGGTCGACCCGCAGTGGCGCATCGACGCCTGCCAGGCGCACTCCGGCACCCACGTCGTGCACGCCGCGCTGCGCCAGGTGCTCGGCCCCTCGGCCCTGCAGTCCGGCTCGTACAACAAGCCCGGCTACCTGCGGCTGGACTTCGCGTGGAACCAGGCGCTCTCCGCCGACGCCCGCGCCGAGATCGAGCACGTCGCCAACCTCGCGGTCCGCGACGACCTGCCGGTGTCGGCGTCGTACATGACCTTGCCCGAGGCCCGGGAGCAGGGGGCGCTGGCCCTCTTCGGCGAGACCTACGACGAGCAGGTGCGCGTCGTCGAGATCGGCGGTCCCTGGTCACGCGAGCTCTGCGGTGGCACGCACGTGCGCCGCTCGGCCCAGATCGGGGCGCTGACCCTCACCGGCGAGTCGTCGGTCGGCTCCGGCGTGCGCCGCGTCGAGGCCTTCGTCGGCATGAACGCGCTGTCCTACCTCGCGACCGAGCGCGCCCTCGTCGCCGAGCTCTCCGAGATCGTCAAGGTGCCCGGCCCGCGGCTGCCCGAGCGGGTCAGCGAGCTCGTCGCGCGCCTGCGCGAGACCGAGCGCGAGCTGGAGAAGATGCGCCGCGAGCAGGTCGCCGCGGCCGCCGGCCCGCTCACCGAGCAGGCGAAGGACGTCGGCGGGGTCACCCTCGTCGCGGCCAACATCGCCGGGGGAGCCGCCGACGACGTGCGCCGCATGGTGCTCGACACCCGCGGCCGGCTCGGCGAGGAGCGCCCGGTCGTCGTCGCGCTCACCGGGGACGGCGGGGCCAAGCCCACCGTGGTCGTCGCGACGAACGAGGCCGCCCGCGGCCGGGGGATCAAGGCGGGCGCCCTCGTGCGCGTCGCCGCGCAGACCCTTGGTGGTGGTGGCGGTGGCAAGGACGACATCGCCCAGGGCGGTGGCGCCGACGCGAGCAAGGTCGCCGACGCGCTCGCCGCAGTGGAGCGCGAGATCGGCAGCGGCTCCTGACCGGCACGGTCGCACGGTCGGGCCGCAGGCTCGGGATCGACGTCGGAGCGGCCCGGGTCGGGGTCGCGACGTGCGACCCGCACGGCGTGCTCGCGACCCCGCTCGTCACGCTCGGGCGCGATCTCGAGGGTCGCCGCGACGTGCGGGAGGTCCTCGACCTCGTGCGCGAGCACGAGGCGATCGAGGTCGTCGTCGGACTGCCCCGGTCCCTCGACGGGTCCGAAGGCCCGGCTGCCGCCCACGTCCGGGACTGGTGCGACGCCCTTCGTGCCGCCCTGACCAGCGCCGACGGCTTCTCGGACACGCCGATCCGCCTCGTGGACGAGCGGCTCACGACGGTAGATGCTCACCGTGGTTTGCATGCCAGCGGATTGCCGGGGCGCGCGCACCGCCGGGTCGTCGACCAGGCGGCCGCCGTCCTCATCCTCCAGGCCGCGCTCGACCGTGAGCGAGCCACGGGGGAGCCCCTCGGGGAGCTCTTCGCGGGACCCCCTGCCCGCAAGCCGCGACGTAAGGAACGACGACGATGAACGCGCACCTCGAGGACGACATCTTCGACGACCCACGGCCGAGCCCGAAGAGCCGGCGCGAGGCCAGCCGTCACCGCCGTCCGGAGCGGCGCGGTCGATCAATCGTGGCGATCGTTCTCGCCACGGCGATGGTTCTCGTCGCGGCCTTCTTCGCCTTCGGCTTCGTCCGCGGCCTCATCCCTTCGTTCGGTGGCGACGAGGTCGCCGACTTCGAGGGCCCGGGGTCCGGCCAGGTCGAGATCGTCGTCGACGAGGGCCAGTCCGGCGCCGACATCGGCGCCACGCTCGAGGACGCCGGGGTCGTGAAGTCCGCGACAGCCTTCGTCCAGGCCGCCGCGGCCGAGCCGGACAAGGCGGCGAAGATCCAGCCGGGGACGTACGAGCTGAAGAAGGAGATGCGGGCCAGCGACGCCTTCGCCTGGCTCGCCGACACCTCGAACCGGGTCGCGAAGGGCATCACCATCCCCGAGGGCCTGTGGGCCAACGAGATCTACGAGCGGCTCTCGAAGGCCACCGAGATCCCCGTCGAGGAGTACAAGCAGGCCGCGGAGTCCTCCGAGCTCGAGCTGCCCGCCGAGGCGAACGGGAAGATCGAGGGCTGGCTCTTCCCCTCGACCTACGAGTTCCCCAAGGACGCGACGGCGATCCAGCAGCTCAACACGATGATCGCGATGACCATGGAGGAGCTCGAGAAGGCGAAGGTCCCGCAGGACGAGTGGGAGCGCACCCTGACCGTCGCCTCGATCGTCGAGGGCGAGGCCGGTGCCGCCGACCGCGGCAAGGTCGCCCGCGTCGTCGAGAACCGGCTCAAGGAGGTCGACGGCCCGACCGTCGGCATGCTGCAGATGGACAGCACGGTCCACTACGTCTACCAGGAGCGCGGCAAGGCCGGGACGACCGACGAGATGCGAGCCGACGAGAGCCCGTACAACACCTACCGGCACAAGGGGCTGCCGCCCGGCCCGATCAACAACCCGGGCGCCGCGGCCATCGAGGCCGCCGCGAACCCCGACGAGGGCGACTGGCTCTTCTTCGTCACGGTCAACCCCGACAGCGGCGAGACGAAGTTCGCCCGGTCGCAGACCGACCACGACAACAACGTCAAGGAGTTCGAGCAGTGGTGCGCGGCGAACCGGGAGCGGTGCTGAGGCACCGGGCAGCGGTCCTCGGCAAGCCCGTCGACCACTCCCTCTCGCCGGTCCTGCACGAGGCGGCGTACGCCGCCCTCGGCCTCGAGGGCTGGTCCTACGGCCGGTTCGAGGTGGACGAAGGGGGCCTCGCCCCCTTCGTCGAGGGCCTGGACGAGACCTGGCGCGGGCTGAGCCTGACGATGCCGCTCAAGGTCGTCGCCTTCGACGTCGCGCGCGAGGTCTCCGAGCTGGCCCGGCGGGCGGGAGCGATCAACACGCTGTCGCGGGGGAGCGCCGGTTGGGTCGGTGACAACACCGACGTCCACGGGATCGTCGCGGCGCTGCGCGACGCGGGGGTCACGAGGCCCCATGGCGCGACGATCATCGGGTCCGGGGCGACGGCTCGCTCGGCGCTGCTGGCCCTGGAGGCCCTCGGGGTGTCGGCGATCCGGGTGGCCGCGCGCAACGCGGAGGCGGTGGCCGAGCTGGCCGCGGTGGCCGAGGTTCCCGTGGTCCACGTGCCGCTGGCCGACTGGGCGAAGGGGGCCGGCCCGGTCGTCGTCTCGACGGTGCCGGGTCCAGGGGCTGCGGTCGCGACCGATGCGACGTCCGCGGACCTGACGGGCACCGTCCTGCTGGACGTCGTCTACGCCGACTGGCCGACGCCGCTCGCCCACGCGGCCTCGGCCGCGGGTGCGACGGTCGTCTCCGGGCTGGAGATGCTCGTGCACCAGGCGGCCGAGCAGCTCCGGATCTTCACCGGCGTCGAGGCTCCTGTCCCGGCGATGCAGGCGGCAGGTCGAGCTGCGCTGACGGGCTGACTCAGACCTGGCTGGTGACCTCGTGGGGGAGGGTGGTGACGAGGACCTTCCGCGGGTGTCGCCTCGCGTACGGCACTCGCTAGGTGCGGGATGGTCGGCGCTTCCGTCCCGAGAGCGGCATGTGCGTGCACCAACCGCGCTTCTGAAGTCATTGCCACGCAGATGTGGTGCCGACGACCTCTGGGCAGCGGTTTGTGCACGGGAGGGGCGTCGTGTGGCGGCGTGCCGGTCCATCCGTGCTGAGCGCTGGTTGCGCAGGATCGGCCCCTCAGCACGCGGTGGTCGTGCTCTTCCCGGAGGTCTGGGATGTCGGCGCCGCAGGCTTCGAGGACTTGGAGTCCGAGGAGGCCGCGTATGGCCACGAGCGCGAGGTCGTCGAGGTTCAGGCTGGTGCGGGCGGCGTGCAGCACGGCCTCGAACTGCCGGTGCGAAGCCCAGGTGTTGGGGACTCGGGTGGGACGTACGGTCGGCCGACGTGCTCGGAGGGTGAGGCCGGCAGCAGTCCGTCAATGACGCGGGTGCGGTGGCAGCCGACCACCACGGACAGTCGCCGGGAGAGCGTCGAGGGCGTCTCGGCGGGACACCGGAGCAGGGCATCCGAGCGGGATGGGAGGATCACCCCATGCTGCGTTGGTTGACCGCTGGTGAGTCGCACGGCCAGGCGCTCGTCGCGACCCTCGAAGGACTCCCCGCCGGCGTCGAGGTGACGACCTCGGACGTCGCCGGGGCACTCGCCCGACGACGCCTCGGCTACGGCCGGGGGGCGCGGATGAAGTTCGAGCAGGACGAGGTGACCTTCCTCGGCGGCGTGCGGCACGGCTCGACGATCGGCTCGCCCGTCGCCGTGATGATCGGCAACACCGAGTGGCCCAAGTGGCAGACCGTCATGAGCGCCGACCCGGTGAGCGAGGAGGCCTTCGCCGCCTCCGACGACGTCAACGCGGAGAAGGAGATCGCGCGCAACAAGCCGCTGACCCGCCCCCGCCCCGGGCACGCCGACCTCGTCGGCATGCAGAAGTACGGGCTCGACGACGCCCGCCCTGTCCTCGAGCGGGCCTCGGCCCGCGAGACCGCTGCCCGGGTTGCACTCGGCGAGATCGCCAGCCGCTTCCTCGAGCAGGCCTACGGCATCCGGCTCGTCGCCCACACGATCTCCATCGGCACCGGCGACGTCCCCGCGGACGCGCCGCTGCCGACCCCCGACGACGTCGAGGCCCTCGATGCCAGCCCCGTCCGCTCCCTCTCCCGGGAGGGCACCGACGCGATGGTCGCCGAGATCGAGGCCGCCAAGAAGGACGGCGACACCCTCGGCGGCGTGGTGGAGGTCCTCGCGTACGGCGTGCCTCCGGGCCTGGGCAGCCACGTCCACTGGGACCGGCGTCTCGACGCGCGGCTCGCCTCTGCCCTCATGGGCATCCAGGCGATCAAGGGCGTGCAGCTCGGGGACGGCTTCGAGACCGCACGGCGCCGCGGGTCCGCCGCGCACGACGAGATGGTCCGGGACGAGGACGGCGTCATCCGGCGCGAGTCCGGCCGGGCCGGGGGGACCGAGGGCGGCATGAGCACCGGGGGACCGCTGCGCGTCCGCGCCGCGATGAAGCCGATCAGCACCGTCCCGCGTGCCCTGCGCACCGTCGACGTCGCGAGCGGCGACCCGGCGACGGCCATCCACCAGCGCTCCGACGTCTGCGCCGTCCCGGCCGCTGGCGTGGTCGCCGAGGCGATGGTCGCGCTTGTCCTCGCCGAGGCCTGCCTGGAGAAGTTCGGGGGCGACTCGGTCGCCGAGTCCGCGCGCAACCACCGCGGCTACCTCGAGTCGATCCCCGAGCTCATGCGCACCTGGGACGAGGAGGGGCAGTGAGCGGCACGCCGCTGCTCGTGCTCATCGGCCCGCCCGGGGTCGGCAAGTCGACCGTGGCCGTGGCCGTCGCCGACGTCCTCGGCGCCCCGCTTCGCGACACCGACTCCGACGTCGAGAACACAGTGGGCCGCCCCATCTCGGAGATCTTCGTCGAGGAGGGCGAGCAGACCTTCCGCGCTGCGGAGGCGGCGGCCGTCGCCGATGCTCTCGCCGCGGACGGGGCCGTCGTCTGCCTCGGCGGGGGAGCGGTGATGACCCCGTCGGTCGACGAAGGGGTGACCCGCGCGGCCGAGCAGGGGGCGAAGGTCGTCATGCTCGACGTCGGCATCGCTGACGCCGCCCGCCGGATCGGCCTCAACCAGTCACGGCCGCTGCTCGCGGTCAACCCGCGCGCGTCGTGGATCGCGATGATGCAGGAGCGTCGTCCGACGTACGAGCGGCTCGCGACCGATGTCGTCGACACCGCGGACCGTAGCGTCGAGGACGTCGTCGCCGACGTCCTCGCCACCCTCGGGCAGGGCTCGTGAGCGCCGAGGCGACGACCGTTATCCCCGTGGGCGGGGACTACGACGTCCTCGTCGGTCACGGGGTCTCGCACGAGGTCGTCGACCTCGTGCCCGCCGGTGCCCGCCGGGCGCTCGTCGTCCACCCCGAGCCGCTGGCCCGGCTGGCACACCCCATCGTCGCCGCGCTCGAGGGCGCCGGCCTCGAGGTAATCAGCGGTCCCGTCCCGGACGCAGAGGCGGCCAAGACCATCGACGTCGCGGCGCGGCTCTGGTCGCGCATGGGGCAGGCCGAGTTCACCCGGACCGACCTCGTCGTCGGCGTCGGCGGGGGCAGCGTCACCGACCTCGCCGGCTTCGTCGCCGCCTCGTGGCTGCGCGGCGTGCCGGTCATCCACGTCCCGACGACCGTCCTTGGCATGGTCGACGCCGCCGTCGGCGGCAAGACCGGGGTCAACACCCCGGAGGGGAAGAACCTCGTCGGCGCATTCCACGTCCCGGTCGGCGTGCTCTGCGACCTCGACGCCCTTGAGACCCTGCCGCCGGCTGACCTGCGGGCAGGGCTTGCCGAGGCGATCAAGGGAGGATTCATCGCCGACCCGGGCATCCTCGACCTCGTCGAGGCGGATCCCGAGGACGCGGTGCGGCCGGGCTCGCCCAGGCTGCGCGAGATCATCGAGCGCAAGATCCGCGTCAAGGCCCACGTGGTCGCTGCCGACCTCAAGGAGTCGCACCTGCGCGAGATCCTCAACTACGGGCACACCCTCGGGCACGCGATCGAGCACCACGAGCACTACCGGATGCGGCACGGCGAGGCCGTGGCGATCGGGTGCGTCTACGCCGCCGAGCTCGCCCACCGCAGCGGGCTCATCGATCAGGCCCTGCTGGCCCGCCATCGTGACGTGCTCGGCTCGGTGGGTCTGCCGACGACGTACTCCAGGGCGACCTTCGACAAGCTGCTCACGGCCCTGCGCCGGGACAAGAAGACGAGAGGTGCGACGCTGCGCTTCGTCGTCCTCGACGGGCTCGCCTCGCCCATCCGGCTCGAGGGGCCCGACGAGGGCCTCCTCCGCGCCGCCTACGCCGCGGTCCGCTAGCGCTCGCCGGCGTCGCGGACGACGAGCGCGATCTGCACGCGGTTGTCGACGCCGAGCTTGGTGAAGAGCCGCCCGACGTGCGACTTGACCGTCGGGATCGACAGGTAGAGCTGCTCGGCGATCTCGGTGTTGCTCAACCCGGCCGCGACCGCCTCGGCCACCTCACGCTCCCGCTCCGTGAGCGTCTCCACGAGCGCGCGGGCCCGGGTCGCCACGGGGTCCTCGGTCGCGGCGGGGGACGACCCGGCGACGACCGAGATGAGCTGGGCGGTGACGCTCGGGGAGAGCGAAGGGCGGCCGCCCGCCACGGTGCGGACCGCCTCGATGAGCTCGGCGGGGGGAGTGTCCTTGAGCAGGAACCCTGCGGCACCGGCCTGGAGCGCCTGAACGACGAGCTCGTCGGCGTCGAACGTCGTTAGCACGAGCACCCGTGGGGCGCGCGGTGCGGCGACGAGCTGCCGGGTCGCCGCGATGCCGTCCATCCGGGGCATCCGGATGTCCATGAGGACGACGTCGGGCGCGAGCCGTGGCACGAGCGCCAGCGCCTCCTCGCCGCCGCCGGCCTGGCCGAGGACGGTGATCCCCTGATCGCCACCGAGGATGAGCGAGAGGCCTGTCCGGACGAGGGGGTCGTCGTCGACGATGACGACGCTGACCTCGGCGTTCGGGTCGGTGGTCGTCGGGTCCTGGGTCACGTCGACCACGGTAGCCGGGCGCGCAGGACGAACCCGCCGTCGGGTAGGTGCCGGGAATCGAGCCCGCCGCCGAGGAGCTCGGCACGCTCGCGCAGGCCGACGAGCCCGAGGCCTGCCCCAGGGACGTCTCCCGTCCCCGCAGGTGGTGGACCGTTGCGCAGGTCGAGCAGGAGATGCTGCCCGGGGTCTCCCTCGAGACGCACGGTGACCGGTGCGCCGGGAGCGTGCTTGCGCGAGTTGGTCAGCCCCTCCTGGATCATCCGGTAGGCCGCCCGAGACGTCGCCTCGGGCAGCCGGGCCAGCTCGGGCTTGAGACCGGTCGCGACATCGAGGGTGATGTCGCCGCCGAGGTCCCTGGCGTCGCCTACGAGGTGCTCCAGGCCGAGGAGGGTCGGCTGGGGTGGCTCCACCGCGGCGCCGCCGTCGGTCGAGGGCTGGCGCAAGACACCGAGGACCTGACGAAGGTCGGTGAGAGCGGCGCGTGAGTTCTCCTCGATGACGCGTGCGCCGTCCTTGCGCTCGGCGTCGGTGAGGTCGTCGCGGGCGGTGAGCGCCCCCGCGTACATTGTCACGACCGAGATGCGGTGGGCGAGCACGTCGTGCATCTCGCGGGCGATCCGGTTGCGCTCGGCGACCTGTGCCTGCTCCGCCCGCGCCAGCTGCTCGCGCTCGGCGGTCTCGGCCCGCCATCGCAACGTCGCGAAGAGGTCGCGCCGCGCCCCGATGTACATGCCGGCCCCGACCATGGCCGCGTACAGGACGACGCCGAAACCGACAAGGACGAACCAGGGCAGGGGGTCGGTCTGCCCGAGCCGCTCGAAGACGGCGATGCTCACGATGTTCGGCACGGCGAGCACGGCGATCTCGGGCCAGCGCCGTCGCGTTGCCACCGAGACGAGCGCCAGCACAGCGGGTCCCGCCGCGACGCTCGAGAAGGCCGCGACGGCAGTCGTGACCAGCGCGACGGACAACGGCCACCGTCGCCGCAGCAGGACGATCCCGAAGCACACGACGCCCGCGAGCACGTCGGCCACCGTGAGGAGGAGCATCGCGTCGCTGCCGTTGGCGGCGGTGCCGTCGTCCTGGATCTGCAGCCGCTCGACGAGCGTCACGACGAAGGTCAGGAAGGACAGGCCCCCGGCGAGGAGCAGCCGCCACAGCTGCCCCCAGGCGCTGATCCGAGGCGGGGAGAGGGTCGGGATGGTCACGTCGGCAACTGTAGGCAGGCACTCCGTCCCCCGACAGCGACCCAGGTCGATGGATGGGACTCGAGGTTCATACCTGGGTCGGACCAGGACCAGCCCGTGGACCGACGACCGGGCGGTGCCCGGCGGGCCATCGTGAAGCCATGATCCAGATCGAGAACCTCACCAAGCGCTACGGCAGCTTCACCGCGGTCGACGACATCACCTTCGAAGCCAGGCCCGGCCGCGTCGTCGGCTTCCTCGGCCCCAACGGCGCCGGCAAGTCGACCGCGATGCGGATGATGACGGGCCTGACGCCTCCGACGAGCGGGTCGGCGACGATCCTCGGTCGGCCCTACCGCGACCTGCCCAACCCCGGTCGGCACGTCGGCGTCATGCTCGACGCCGCAGCCCAGCACCCGGGACGCACCGGCCGCGAGGTGCTCCGCCTGGCCTCGCTGCAGATGGGGGTGCCCAAGTCCCGGGTCGACGAGATGCTCGACCTCGTCGGGCTCACCGACGACGAGTCCTGCCGCCGCGTGCGCAACTACTCGCTCGGCATGCGTCAGCGGCTCGGGCTGGCCGGTGCGCTCATGGGCGACCCCGAGGTCCTCATCCTCGACGAGCCGGCCAACGGCCTCGACCCCCAGGGCATCCACTGGATGCGCGGTCTGCTGCGAGGACTGGCCGACGAGGGACGCACCGTCCTGCTGTCGTCGCACCTGCTCAGCGAGGTCGAGATCGTCGCCGACGAGCTCGTCATGATCGGCCGTGGCCGGATCGTCGCCCAGGGGACGAAGGGGGAGCTGCTCGCCCCCCGCGGCACCCGGGTCGTCTCCGTCGACGACACGGCCCTCCAGCTCGCCCTGGCCGATGCCGGGCTGACCGTCCAGGCGTTCGACGGCTTCCTCGTCGTCGAGGCCGACCCGGCCGTCGTCGGACGGCTCGCCCTCGACGCCCGGGTCGCGCTCGTCGAGCTGGGTGCTCACGGCGCTGCCGGGCTGGAGCAGATGTTCCTCGAGCTGACCGCCGCAGACAGCCGCTCCGTGCGCGACGCCGCCCTCGCGTCGAGCGCCGCCTAACCCCTTCGTACCGAAACCAGGAGAAACCCATGACCACCGTCGCAGCACCCGGCACCCCGCCCGTCCCGTGGACCCGGTCGGTCCACGTCGAGCTCCGCAAGTCGCTCGACACCCGCGCCGGCCGCTGGCTGATGCTCGTCATGTCCGGGCTCTCGCTCCTCGTCGCCCTCGTGCTCGTCGTGTGGGGGACGCGCGAGGAGCTGACGCTGCAGACCTTCGTGTCGATGATGAGCCTGCCGCTCCTCATGCTGCTGCCGATCGTCGGCATCATGGCGGCGACCCAGGAATGGTCGCAGCGCACCGGGCTCGTGACCTTCACCCTGGAGCCGCGTCGCGGCCGCGTGGTCGCGGCCAAGCTCGTCGCGTCCGTCCTGCTCGGGCTCGCCGTGATCATCGTCTCGGGCCTCGTCGCGGCCGCCTTCCACGCCGGCGTGGTCGTTCTCGGCAGCGCGCCCGGGGACTGGTCGATGGACGGCGCGGCCACCCTCGGGCTCGTCGTGACGCTGCTGATGTTCGTGCTGCAGGGCGTCGGTTTCGGCCTCGCGCTGCTCAGCACGCCGGTGGCGATCGTCGCCTCGCTCGTGCTCCCGACGGTATGGACCATCGCCTCAGCGCTCGTACCGCGGGTCGAGTCCGCCGCGGTGTGGCTCGACCTCAACCGGGTCACCGCGCCCCTCATGGAGGGCGCCATGACCGGCGAGGACTGGGCGCACCTCGGCACGTCAGCCCTCGTCTGGATCGGGCTGCCGATCGCCATCGGCACCTGGCGCGTGCTCAGGAGCGAGGTGAAGTGACCCCTTCGCCGGCGGCCTCGCCGTCGCGGTCGGGGTCGCGCTCCTCGGGCTCGGCGAGGCGCCGCATGATCCCCTCGATCTCCTCGCGGATCTCGGGACCGACCTGGCCCCACCCCGGCTGGTAGCCGAAGGCCTCGCGCAGCGTGACGCCGTGGGTGGCCTCGGTGACGAGCTCGATGTCGTCGCCGTCGACGAGCCCCGGGTGCCACACGCCGACCGCCTCCGAGACCTTGAGCAGGTCACGCCGCAGGGTGGTGAGGTAGTTCGCGAGCCGGACCGCCTTGCGCTGCGGGTCCAGGCCGGAGGTGAGCCACGCGTTCTGCGTCGCCACCCCGGTGGGGCAGTGGTCGGTGTGGCACTTCTGGGCCTGGATGCAGCCGATGGCCATCATCGCCTCGCGGCCGACGTGCAGGACGTCGCAGCCCAGGGCCATGGCGACGAAGGCGTTCTCCGGGAGGCCGAGCTTGCCGGACCCGATGAAGGTCACGCGGTCGGTCAGCCCGGCCTCGGCGAAGGTCGAGTACACCCGGGAGAAACCGAGCCGGAAGGGCATGGCGACGGCGTCGCTGAAGATCAGCGGGGCCGCGCCGGTGCCCCCTTCGCCGCCGTCGACGGTGATGAAGTCGACGCCGCGCTGCCCGTCGCGCATCTGGTCCGCGAGGTCGCGCCAGACGTCCATGTCGCCGACCGCCGACTTGATGCCGACGGGCAGCCCGGTCGCGTCGGCCACCCGCTCGACGAAGTCGAGCATCGAGTCGACGTCGGAGAACTCCGTGTGCCGGGACGGGCTCGCGCAGTCCACGCCCATGGGGATACCCCGGATCTGCGAGATCTCCTCGCTGATCTTCGCGGCGGGGAGCATGCCGCCCAGGCCCGGCTTGGCGCCCTGGCTCAGCTTGATCTCGATGGCCCGCACGGGTGCCGACTCGACGACCTCGAGGAGCCGGTCCATCGAGAAGCGTCCGTCCTCGTCGCGGCACCCGAAGTACGCGGTGCCGATCTGGAACATGATGTCGCCGCCCTTGCGGTGGTGCGGCGAGAGCGCCCCCTCACCGGTGTTCTGGTAGGCGCGGGCCAGCTTCGTCCCGACGTTGAGCGCCTCGATCGCCGGACCGGACAGCGAGCCGAAGCTCATCCCCGAGACGTTGATGACCGACCCGGGCCGGAAGGCGTGCCGACGCCCGCGGGCCGCTCCCATGACCTTAGCGGCGGGGAGCTCGACGTAGTCGTCGTGCTCGCCCTTCGCGCCGTGGGCCAGCGCCGACGACGGCGCGACGTCGGAGAAGGTGCGGTGCTTGATGACGACGTAGCCTTCTTGGTTCTCGACGTCGTTGTCCGTGCCGAAGCCCGCGTAGTTGTTGGCGAGCTTGCTGCTCGCGTACACCCAGGCGCGCTGGTCACGGCTGAACGGTCGCTCCTCGTCGTTGCTCGTGACGATGTACTGCCGCAGCTCTGGGCCGATCCGTTCCAGGAGATAGCGCAGGTTCCCGACGACGGGGAAGTTGTGCTTAAGGGTGTGCTCCTTCTGCAGCAGGTCGCGCGCAGCCAGAGCCGCGAGACCGGAGACAGCACCGCCGACGACGTACTTCATGACCATGCACGGCAGTCTGCCCCGGACTTCCCGTTTGTGCGACGATGCCGCATCCGTCCGCGAGCCGAAGGGCCTCATGACCTCCACCCAGCGCTCCACCCGGCGGGGGCCGCTGCGCGCTCTCCTCGTCGTCGTCGTGCTGGCGGTCGTCGCCGGCGCCGGCTGGTGGGGGACGCGGCAGGTGGGCGAGCCCCGGGCGGACGAGCCGCCGGCGGCCGCCGCAGCCCTCGGGGGCGCGCCCCAGGTGAGGCTCGGCCCGTCGGGTGCGGACTTCTACGACGCTGGCGAAGGGGTGGCCGCAGCCGGTCTGCCGGGCTCGGTGATCTGGCGGCGGCCGGTCGACCGGGCGGGCACGCTCGAGGGCGCGGTCACCGACCTCGTCCTCTACCGCTCCACGGGCGCGGACGGCGAGCTGACGGCGGTCTCCGGTCTCGTCACGGTGCCTGACCGGCCCGCGCCCGAGGGGGGCTGGCCGGTGATCTCCTGGGCGCACGGGACGACCGGCCTGGCCGACGACTGCGCTCCCTCGCGCGCCGCCCTCGGCGGGGCTGCCCGCGTCTACAGCGGCGCGATGGACGGCTTCGTCGCGGAGTACGTCGAGCGGGGCTACGCCGTCGTCCGCACCGACTACGAGGGCCTCGGGACGCCCGGACCGCACCCGTACCTCATGGGGGAGTCGCAGGGTGCGGCGGTGGCGGACATCGTCCTCGCCGCCCACGCGCTGCACCCGGGCCTGCTGTCGCGGGACTGGGTCGCGGTCGGGCACTCGCAGGGCGGGCAGGGGGCCCTCTTCGCCACCCGCTTCGCCGGCGGTGACGCCGGCCCGGCGCGGCTGCGGGGTGCGGCCGCGCTCGCGCCACCCTCCCAGATGGCTTCCGTGCTCGACCTTCTCAGGGACGGCGAGGGGCTGCCGAGCAGCGCCTTCATCGGGCCGCTCGTCCACAGCGCGGCGGTCGTCGCCGGGGTCGAGCCGGCGGAGGTGATCTCGGAGGAGGGGCTGGCGCTGCTGCCGCGACTCGAGGAGGAGTGCATCGCCGAGCTGTCGGCGCCGGACAGCTTCGGCGGCGTGAGCACCGGTGCCTTCGTCCGGGACGGCGCCGACCTCACGAGGGTCCGGGCGACCGTCTCGACGAACGACGCTGCCGCGCTCGACCCGCAGGTCCCCGTGCTCCTCGTCCACGGGGACCAGGACGAGCTCGTCCCGTCGCTCCTCAGCGACACCCTGAGCAGCCAGTACGAGGAGCGCGGTGTCGACCTCCGCTACACCCGGGTCCCGGGCGCGGGCCACGTCTCGGTGCTGGAGGACGGCCGCGCCGAGGTCGACGCCTGGCTCGACGAGCACCTGCCCGCCGGCGGATAGGGCACGGGCTCACGTCGGTTCGGACTCGGGGCTCGTGGCCGATAGGATGCCCGACGTTCCGTGCGCGGGCGGCAGATCCCGCGCGAACCCCGAGACGAAGGCGCAGCACGCACGTGGCATCGACGAACGACCTCAAGAACGGCATGGTCCTGCGGATCGACAACCAGCTCTGGTCGGTCGTGGAGTTCCAGCACGTCAAGCCCGGCAAGGGCCCGGCCTTCGTCCGGACCAAGCTGAAGTCCGTGACGACGGGCAAGACGATCGACAAGACCTTCAACGCCGGCACCAAGGTCGAGACGGCCAACGTCGACCGCCGCACCATGCAGTACCTCTACAACGACGGTACCGACTACGTCTTCATGGACCCCGACACCTACGACCAGATCCCGGTCAGCCCGGAGATCGTCGGGGACGCGCGCAAGTACATGCTCGAGAACCAGGAGGCGGTCGTCGCCCGCAACGAGGGCAACGTGCTCTTCATCGAGCTCCCCGCCTCGGTCGTCCTCGAGATCACCTACACCGAGCCGGGCCTCCAGGGCGACCGCTCGACCGGTGGCACGAAGCCGGCGACCGTCGAGACCGGTGCCGAGATCCAGGTCCCGCTCTTCCTCGAGCAGGGCACGAAGATCAAGGTCGACACCCGCGACGGCAGCTACCTCGGCCGCGTGAGCTGAGTGTCGGCACGCAGCAAGGCTCGCAAGCGCGCCCTCGACCTCCTCTTCGAGGCCGAGTCGCGCGGGCTCAACCTCGGCGGGCTGCTCGCCGAGCGGGTCGAGAAGCCGGTGACGGAGCACCCGCTGCCGGAGTACACGCGCACCCTCGTGAGCGGCGTCGTCGACCACTGGCGTGACATCGACGAGCTGCTCACGACGTACAGCCAGGGCTGGAGCCTCGATCGGATGCCCGACGTCGACCGGGCGATCCTGCGCCTCGGGACCTTCGAGATCCTCTGGTCCGACGAGGTGCCGGACTCGGTGGCCATCGCCGAGGCGAAGGCCCTCGCGACCGAGCTGAGCACCGACGATTCGCCGAAGTTCGTCCACGGGCTGCTGGCCCGTATCGCCGAGGTCAAGCCGACGCTCGCCTGAGCGGAGCGGCAGGGAGCGTCATGATCCGACCCGCCCAGCCGGCCGACGCCGCCGCCCTCGGGGCGCTGGGCGCCGCCCCGCGCGGAGAGGGGCTCGCCCTCGTCGTCGAGGGGCACGACGGAGCCGTCGTCGGTCTCGCCCATGCCCGGCCGCACGGCCCGGTCTGGCACCTCGAGCAGCTCTGCGTGCACCCCGCCAGCCGAGGCAAGGGGATCGGTGGCGACCTCCTCGACGCCATCGAGGCGCGCGCCCGCGACGGCGGTGCGCTGGCGATCAGCCTGCGGACCTACCGGGACGTCCCGGGGGACGCGCCGTGGTTCCTCCGGCGCGGCTACGAGGTCATGGAGCCCCCACCGTCGTCGATGGACGACATCATCGCTGCCGAGGCTGCCGCCGGGCTGCTCGACGGACCGCCGCGGGTGGCGATGCTGCGCCAGCTCGTCGAGCCCGTGACGCCGCGGGTCGCGGTGAGCGTCGTCCCGCTGCGCGACGGGGCGGCGGGTCTCGAGGTCTTCGTCCAGCACCGCGCGGCGACGATGGACTTCGCCGCCGGTGCCGTGGTCTTCCCGGGCGGGCGGGTCGACCCGGGCGACCGTGAGGCGACCGGGGATGCCGCCGCCCACGCGGAGGCGGCCACCGCGTGGGCGCAGACGAGCGTCACGGACGGTGACGTCCTCGCCGCGCTGCGCGCCGCGGCGGTGCGTGAGCTGGCGGAGGAGACGGGGCTGCGCGTCGACCCGGCTCGGCTGCTGCCGTGGGACAACTGGGTGACCCCTGCGGCCAGCCCGAAGCGCTTCGACGTCTCCTTCTTCGTCCTCGCCGACGAGGACGAGGTGCTCACGAACACGACGACCGAGGCCGTCCGGGCCGGGTGGGAGCCGGTCGCCGAGGTGCTGCGGCAGTGGGAGGCCGGCGACCTCTACCTCATGACACCGACGCGGGTGATCCTCGCGGAGGTGCTGCGGCTCGGCACGGTCGCCGAGGTCGTCGCGTACGAGCCGGTCATCGAGCCCGGCCGCCGCGACGGAGCGGCCGTGCGACCGCGGCGTGCCTAACCGTCGATGAGGCGCTGCTGCTCGCGGTCGAGGCTCGTGCAGATGCACGCCTTGTTGCCCTCGGCGTCGGCCAGCACGACGAAGGACGGGGCCAGAGAGTCGTCGACGAGCGTGCCCCCGGCCGCGAGCGCCGCCTCGATCCGCGGCTGTGCCTGGTCCGGGCCGACCCACACGTCGAGGTGGAAGCGCTGGCGGGGCTCCTCGTGGGCGTCCGTCCCCTGGAGCCAGAGCAGCGGGACACGGCCGCCGGGGTCGGTGATGTCGTCGTCGTCGACGTTGCTCGCGTCGCCGGTGAGCACCGCTGCCCAGAACGGACCGACCGCCGCCTTGTCGGCGGTGTCGAGCGCGAGCTCGAGGACGGTGGGGGCGGCCGGGTCGGCGGGGACCCCGCGCTCCGCGGCAAGGGCCGAGATCTGCCGGGCGAGGTCGACGTCGAGCGCGGTGACCCGGTTGCCCTCGTCGTGGGTGACGAGGGTGAGGTCGACGAAGGGCCACGTGAGGGTGACGTCCGGGTGGTGGTTGGCCGCCTCGGCGGCCTCGCCGACGGCGGTGACGAGGTCGACGCCCGTCGTGAACCCCTTCGTGAGGAAGCGGGCCCGCAGGGTGCCCGCGACGGGGCGCCAGTCCGCGAGGTCGGCGTCGAGGATCTGCTGGACGGTGAGCGCGCTCATGCCTTGCCCTTCCGGTTGCGGGGACGCAGCCGCACCGGCGGGAGCGGCGGCGCGGGGATGCGGGTCCGGCCACCGTAGTAGCCGGGGACCTCGCCGAACTGCTCCGAGCCACCCTCGTAGGCGGTCCGGAACTGCTCGATCTCCTCGTGGCTGCGCCCGATGAAGTTCCACCACATGACGATCTCCTCCTCGAAGGGGGTGCCGCCGATGAGGATGACGCGCGCTCCGTCGGGGCCGGCGACGAGACGCAGAGAGCCGGGGCCGGGGTCGAGGCAGGCGAGGTCGCCGAAGGCGAGGGCCGTCGGGTCGTCGGTGCCGGCGGCGACGCTCACGTCCCCGACGTCGAGGAGCACCCCGTGCTCGAAGGCGCGGTCGACGGGCAGGGTGAGGTCGGCGCCGGGGCGCAGGTCGAGCTGCGCGCCGAGCAGCGGCGCCGAGGTGGCGACGGGGGAGCGGTCGACCCCGGCGATCTCGCCGATGAAGACGAGCGCCGTGCCCGCCCCGTCGGTCAGCGCCGCGGTCGCCGGCGCGTGGTGCTCGAAACGCCGCTCGGAGAGGCGGTCGGCGTCCGGGAGCACGGTCCACAGCTGGACGCCGTGCAGCCGGTCGGTCTCGTCGGTGGAGACCTCGGAGTGGGCGATGCCGCTGCCCGCCGTCATGAGGTTGACCTCGCCGGGGAGGACCCGGGCGCTCACACCCCCGCTGTCGTCGTGCTGGACGACACCCTCGAAGAGCCACGAGACGGTCTGCAGCCCTGTGTGCGGGTGGGGCGGCACGTCCATGACGTGCTCTGCGTCGCCGACCTCCTCGGGGCCGTAGTGATCGACGAAGCACCACGCCCCGACGAAGGACCGGTCGCGGTGGGGCAGCGAGCGCCGCACCGTCAGGGCACGCAGCCCGCCGAGCGGGACGTCGCGGCCGGGGAGCACCTGGACCGGATGGGCAGCCATGCAGCCACTGTAGGAGCCCAGACCCCGGATAGCCTGCGGGGACGATGACTGATGACCGCGACGCCGATCGCCTCCCCGAGACCAGCACCGCCACCGCGGCGGAGACCGCCCAGGACAACGCGGTCGTCGGCGCCGGGGAGCCACCCGTCCCCGGGCACGAGGAGCTGACCAACCGCGGCGTCGACCGGGGGGTGATCATCGGGCAGGGTCTGGCCGAGGTCTCCCGCTGGTGCCTGCGGATCCTCATCATCGCAGTCCCGGTGGCCCTGCTCTGGTGGCTCCTCGCACAGATCTGGGTCGGGGTCTTCCCCGTCCTCCTCGCCCTCATCGTCACGACGATCCTGTGGCCGCCGACGGAGTGGCTCCGCCGCCGCGGGGTCCCGGCGGCGCTCGCCGCGATCCTCGTCCTCCTGACCTCCCTCGCTCTCGTGGTCGGGGTGCTGGCAGCGATCACCCCTTCGCTCGTCGGCCAGTCCACCGAGCTCGCCGACGCCGCGGGCAACGGGCTCGTCGAGGTCCAGGAGCGGCTGGCCAAGCCGCCCTTCAACATCGACAGCGAGACGATCAACGACCTCGTCGAGACGGCCCGCACCTGGCTCTCCGAGCGCGGCAGCCAGATCGCGTCCGGTGTCTACAGCGGGGTCGCGATCGTCGGGCGGGCGCTCGTGACCCTCGCCCTCGTGCTCGTCCTGACCTTCTTCTTCCTCAAGGACGGGCCGCGCTTCCTGCCCTTCCTGCGGCGCACGGCCGGCCGGACCGCCGGCCGGCACCTCACCGAGGTCTCTGCCCGCTCGTGGAACACGCTCGGGGGCTTCATCCGCACCCAGGCGCTCGTCTCCGCGGTCGACGCGGTCTTCATCGGCCTCGGGCTCGTCCTCCTCGACGTGCCGCTGGCGTTCGCGCTGGCGGTCCTGACCTTCTTCGGCGGGTTCATCCCGATCGTCGGGGCCTTCGCCGTGGGGACGCTCGCCGTCCTCGTCGCCCTCGTCGCGCAGGGCCCGATGACCGCGCTCGCCGTGCTCGCGATCATCATCGTCGTCCAGCAGGTCGAGGGCAACGTGCTCCAGCCGCTCCTCCAGGGCCGCTCGATGCAGCTGCACGCCGGGATCATCCTGCTCGCGGTCGCCGGGGGCAGCACCCTCTTCGGGATCGTCGGGGCCTTCCTCGCCGTACCGGTCGCCGCGGTCGTCGCGGTGATCCTGCGCTACCTCAGCGAGCAGGTCGACCTGCGCTCCGGCGACCTGCGGGCCGCGGACGTCCCCGTGGTGACCAAGGACGGCGAGATCGCCGCGCGCAGCGGCGAGGCGTCATGGCTGGCGCGCTCGCTGCCCCGCCCGCCGTCGGAGGAGCCAGCGGCTCCAGCGGCCATCACGGCGTCGGTGACCGTCGCGCGGATGCGCAGCGCCGCACGGGACGTCATCCGTCGCGCGCGGCGCCGCTGAGCGTCAGAAGGCCGGCAGCACCGAGCCGTCCGGCCAGGTCTCCTCGATGTACTTCTTGACCTCGGGGGAGTGGAGGAGCTCGTCGAGCTTCTTGAGTGCCTCGTTGTCCTCCTCGCCCGCCTGCACGGTGAGGAAGTTGGCGTAGACGTTGCCGTCCGCCTTCTCGACGAGGATCGCGTCCTTCGTCGGGCTGAGGTCGGCCTCGAGCGCGTAGTTGCCGTTGATGACGGCGGCGTCGAGGTCCTCGAGCGAGCGGACGAGCTGGGCCGGGTCCGTCTCGACGAGCTTGAGGTTCTTCGGGTTGTCCTGGATGTCGAAGATCGTCGCGTTCGTCGCGTCGACGCCGTCCTTGAGGGTCAGCAGGTCGTTCTCGGCGAGCAGCTGCAGCGCACGGCCCTGGTTGGAGGGGTCGTTGTTGATGCCAATCTGCGCGCCGTCCTTGATCTCGGAGGCGTCCCCGAGCGTCGAGCTGTAGAGGGCGAAGGGCTCGTAGTGGACCCCCTCGAAGTGGGCGAACTCGTAGCCCTTGTCCTTGACCTGCGCCTCGTAGTACGGGAGGTGCTGGAAGTAGTTAGCGTCGAGCGTGCCCTCGGAGAGCTGGACGTTCGGCTGGACGTAGTCGTCGAACGGCTTGATCTCCAGGTCGAGCTTGGCGTCCGCCGCGAGCTCGCTGTCGACGAACTCGAGGATCTTCGCGTGCGGGGTCGGGGAGGCACCGACGACGAGCTTGGTGACGCCGTCAGACCCTGCGGTGGGGGCGGCCTCATCACCTCCGCCTGCGCCGCAGGCCGTCATGGCGAGCGCCGCGACGGACGAGAGGGCGAGCACGCGGGTGGTGCGGGTGAGCATGGGTGGTTCCTTTCAGCGGTGGTCGAGACGACGCGCGAGTGCGTCGCCGAGCATCTGGACGATCTGGACGAGCAGGACGAGGACCACGACGCAGGCGATCATCACGTCGAACTCGAAGCGGTTGTAGCCGTAGGTCATCGCGACCGCACCGAGGCCGCCGGCGCCGATCGCGCCGGCCATCGCGGTGTATCCGACGAGCGCGATGAGCGTCGTCGTCATGCCAGCGACGATGCCTGGGAGCGCCTCGGGAAGGAGCACCTTGCGGGTGAGCTCACCGCGAGTCGCGCCCATCATGAGCGCAGCCTCGACCTTGCCCGAGGACACCTCGCGCAGCGAGGTCTCGACGAGCCGGGCGTAGAAGGGGATCGCGCCGATCGTCAGCGGCACGACCGCGGCCTGCCACCCGACGGTGGTCCCGACGACGAAGCGGGTGAACGGGATGATCGCGATCATCAGGATGAGGAAGGGCATGGAGCGCCCGACGTTGACGATCGCGCCGAGCACCCGGTGGGCGGTGGCGTTGGGGCTGAAGCCTCCAGGCGACGTCGCCTGGAGCAGCACGCCGAGCGGCACGCCGATGAGCAGGGTGATGAGGCCGGAGACCCCCGTCATGGCGAGGGTCTCCCACGTGGCTTTGAGCAGACCCTCGCGGATCACCGGGTTGTCCAGCCAGCGGCCGTCCTCGGTGAGCAGAGCGGGGAGCGTGACAGGGAGGGCGAAGGGGGAGGGGGCGGGGGCGCTCACAGGGTCACCTCCTCGACCGAGACGCCGGAGTCACGGAGCTGCTGCTCGGCCCGCGCGCGGTCGGTGCCCTCGGGCAGGAGCAGTCGCGCCCGACCGACGGTCCGCCCGCCGACCTGCTCGATGGTCGCCGCGGCGACCTGGGCGGGGGTGCCCTCGGCCCGGAGGGCGGTGAGCGCCCGCTCGAGCTCGTCGGGCTCGTCGCCGAGGCTCACGAGCACCGTGCGGGGCAGCTCGTCGGTGGGCGCGAGGGGGAGCGGCACGAGGTCGCGGTGGATCGACGTCGACGGGTCGCCGGCCAGGGCCGCGATGCGGCCGCTCTCGAGGACGCGGCCCTCGCCGAGCAGGGTGACGGAGTCGCAGATCTCGCGGACGACGGACGGCTCGTGGGTGATGACGACGATCGTGATGCCGAGCTCGTCCCGCAGGCTCTGGAGCAGCTCGAGGATCGAGCGCGTGGTCGTCGAGTCGAGCGCCGAGGTCGGCTCGTCGCAGATGAGGATGTCGGGTCGCGTCGCGAGTCCGCGGGCGATGCCGACGCGCTGCTGCTGGCCCCCGGAGAGCTGGGCGGGGTGGTTGTCGGCCCGGTCCTCGAGGTCGACCAGCCGGAGCAGCTCGGCGACCCGTGCACGACGGTCCTCGGCCGACCAGCCGGCGATCTCGAGGGGGAGCGCGATGTTGCGGGCGGCGGTGCGCGAGTCCAGGAGGTTGGCGTGCTGGAAGACCATGCCGAAACGCTGGCGGAACTCGCGCAGCTCGCTGCCGCGCAGTCCCGCGACGTCCGTGCCGTCGAGGACGACCTGCCCGGAGGTCGGCGCCTCGAGGCCGGTGATCGTGCGGACGAGGGTCGACTTGCCGGCGCCGGACCGGCCCACGATGCCGTGGATCGAGCCGCGCTCGATGCTCAGGTCGATGTCGTCGAGCGCGACGACGGGGCCGCGGCGGGAGGAGAACTCCTTGCGCACGGCGCGGAGCTCGAGGATGGGGGAGGTCACCGACCCATAATCAGATGTTATGTCTCGGATAACCAAATCGTCAGTGTTCTCCCGCCAGGCGGGCGCGTTCGGCGGGTCCGCGGCCAGGCCGTAGAGTGGGCGGCGCACGACATCCTTTAACCACTGTCCCGTGAGGCAGAGAAGGAGGTCTGAGGCACGCATGTGTCCTGACACCACCCCGACCCCCGAGGGCGCCTCCGCCGATCGCGAGGTCCTCTCCGCCGGTGACATCGCCCGGGCGCTCAAGCGCATCGCGCACGAGATCGTCGAGCGCAACAAGGGCGCCGAGGACCTCGTCCTGCTGGGCATCCCGTCCCGGGGCGTGGAGCTCGCCCACCGGCTGGCCCGCCTCGTCGCCGAGGTCGAGGGCCGCGCGGTACCCGTCGGCTCCCTCGACGTGACGATGTACCGCGACGACCTCCGCCGGCAGCCCACCAGGTCGCCCCGGGAGACCCGCATCCCCAGCGAAGGGGTCGACGGCCGCACCGTCGTCCTCGTCGACGACGTCCTCTACTCCGGCCGGACCGTCCGGGCCGCGCTCGACGCGCTGGCCGACTACGGCCGACCGCGCGCCGTGCAGCTCGCCGTCCTCGTCGACCGGGGTCACCGCGAGCTGCCGATCCGGGCCGACCACGTGGGCAAGAACCTCCCGACGTCGCACAGCGAGCGGGTCATGGTGCGGCTCGCGGGCCACGACGGTCAGGAAGACTCGGTGACGATCGGCGGTGGCTCCCGATGAGCGCCCGGCACCTCCTCTCCGTCGCCGATCTCGACGCCGCCGGCGTCAGGCAGCTGCTCGACACCGCGGCCGAGATGCACGACGTCCAGCGCCGGGAGGTCAAGAAGATCCCGACCCTGCGCGGGCGCACCGTCATCAACCTCTTCTTCGAGGACTCCACGCGCACCCGGAGCTCCTTCGAGATCGCGGGCAAGTGGATGTCTGCGGACACGATCAACATCACCGGCAAGGGCAGCTCGACGAGCAAGGGCGAGAGCCTGCGCGACACGACGATGACCATCGCCGCGATGGGCGTCGACGCGATCGTCATGCGGCACATGGCCTCTGGGGCCGCGCACCAGGTGGCCCGGTGGCTCGACGAGTCCGGCTCGGCGACGAGGGTCGTCAACGCCGGCGACGGCACCCACGAGCACCCCACCCAGGCGCTGCTCGACGCCTACACCCTCGAGCGCCGGCTCGGCTCCCTCGAGGGCCGGCACGTCGCGATCGTCGGCGACGTCACCCACAGCCGAGTCTTCCGCTCCAACCTCCTCTCGTTGCCGCTGCTCGGGGCGCGGGTCACCGTCGTCGCTCCGCCGACGCTCATGCCGAGCGGTGCTCGAGCCTGGGCCGAGCACGACGGCTGGACGATGAGCCACGACCTCGATGACGTCCTCGCCCAGGGACCCGACGCCCTGATGATGCTGCGGGTCCAGAAGGAGCGGATGAGCGGCGGATACTTCCCGACGCCCCGGGAGTACACCGTCGGCTACGGGCTGACCCGCCCGCGCCTCGCCGCCTACCTGGACCGGCAGCCCGAGGGCGTCATCCTCCACCCCGGCCCGATGAATCGTGGCCTCGAGATCGCCGCCGACGCCGCCGACGCGGCGAGCTCACTCGTCCTCGACCAGGTGAGCGCCGGTGTCGCCGTGCGGATGAGCGTCCTCTACCACCTGCTGGCCGGCGGAGAGGGGAGTGCGGCATGAGCGACCTGCTCATCACCGGGGCCCGTGTCCTCGACGGCGACGCAACCGACGTCCTCGTCCGGGACGGGCGCGTCGCGGCGCTCGGCGCCGACGCGTCAGGGGCCAAGGGGGACGCCGAGGTCGTCGACGCGGACGGGCTCGTCCTCCTCCCGGGCCTCGTCGACCTGCACACGCACCTTCGCGAGCCGGGCCGTGAGGACGCCGAGACGATTGCCACCGGCTCGGCCGCTGCCGCGATCGGCGGCTACACGGCCGTGCTCGCCATGGCCAACACCAACCCGGTCACCGACACCGGCGAGGCCGCCGAGCGGGTCCTCGATCTCGGCCGCGCCACGGGCCTCGTCGACGTCCAGCCGATCGGCTCGGTCACGAAGGGGCTCGAGGGTGCCGAGCTCGCCGAGCTCGGCCTGATGCACCGCTCGCGGGCAGGGGTCACCGTCTTCTCCGACGACGGCCGCTGCGTGGGCGACGCCCGCGTCATGCGGCGGGCGCTCGAGTACGTCCGGGCCTTCGACGGCGTCATCAGCCAGCACTCCCAGGACCCCGAGCTCGCCGGCCCGACGGCGTGCTGCCACGAGGGCGAGTTGTCGGGGCGGCTGGGGCTGCCGGGGTGGCCTGCGGCAGCGGAGGCGACGATCATCGCCCGTGACGCCCAGCTCAGCCTGCTCACCGGTGCCCGGGTGCACGTCGCGCACGTCACGACGGCCGAGGGGCTCGACGTCGTGCGCTGGGCCAAGGCGAAGGGGGCCCGCATCACCGCCGAGGTGACGCCCCACCACCTCCTGCTCACCGCTGACCTGCTCGCCGGCTACGACCCGGTCTACAAGGTCAACCCACCCCTTCGCCCTGCCGAGGACGTCGCGGCCCTGCGGGCGGGCCTGGCCGACGGCACGATCGACGTCGTCGCCACGGACCACGCTCCGCACGCCCGGCACGACAAGGAGCACGCCTTCGTCGACGCGGCCTTCGGGATGCTCGGCCTCGAGACGGCCTTCTCCGTCGTCCACGACGTCATGGTCCGCAGCGGTGCGATGGACCTCGCCGGTCTCGCGCGGGTCATGTCGACCGCCCCCGCCCGCATCGCCGGGCTCGCCGATCACGGTCGCGCCATCGAGGTCGGCGCCCCGGCCAACCTCGTCCTCGTCGACCCGGCCGCCGAGGTGACTGTCGACCGCGACGCCTCGGCCTCGCTCTCGCGCAACAACCCCTACCACGGGCGGACCTTCACCGGTGCCGTCCGCACGACGATCCTGCGCGGCCGCGTCACCGCTGCCGCGGGAGAGGCTCACGCATGACCCAGCGCCTGCCCGCCCTGCTCGTCCTCGAGGACGGGCGCGTCTTCCGGGGCCGCTCCTTCGGCGCCGTGGGGGAGACCCTCGGCGAGGCCGTCTTCTCCACCGGGATGTCCGGCTACCAAGAGACCCTCACCGATCCCAGCTACCACCGCCAGGTCGTCGTCATGACGATGCCGCACATCGGCAACACCGGCTGGAACGGCGAGGACGACGAGTCGGCCCAGATCTGGGTCGCCGGGTTCGTCGTGCGCGACCCCGCGATCCGCCCCTCGAGTTGGCGCGCCACGCACCCGCTCGAGGAGGAGCTCGTCACCCAGGGGATCGTCGGGATCTGCGAGATCGACACCCGGGCCCTGACCCGCCACCTGCGCGACAAGGGTTCGATGCGGATCGGCATCTTCACCGGCGAGATGGCTGAGGCGCCCGAGAAGGACCTCGTCACCCGGGTGCAGGCCAGTCCGAGCATGAAGGGCGCCGAGCTCGCGTCCGAGGTCACGACGAAGGAGGCCTACGTCGTCCCGGCCGTGGGGGAGAAGCGCTTCACCGTCGCGGCCATCGACCTCGGCATCAAGGCCATGACGCCGCAGCGGATGACCGAGCGCGGCGTCGAGGTGCACATCCTCCCGGCGAGCGCGACCCTCGAGGACGTCCGCGCCGTGCAGCCCGACGGCGTCTTCCTCTCCAACGGGCCCGGTGACCCCGCGACGGCCGACCACCAGGTCGCACTGGTCCGTGAGGTGCTCGACGCCGGGCTGCCGCTCTTCGGCATCTGCTTCGGCAACCAGGTGCTCGGCCGGGCGCTCGGCTTCGGCACGTACAAGCTGAAGTTCGGCCACCGCGGCATCAACCAGCCGGTCAAGGACGTCGCCACCGGCCGCGTCGAGATCACCTCGCAGAACCACGGCTTCGCCGTCGACGCTCCGCTCGAGGGCGCGGCTGAGACCGACTACGGCCGCGTCCGCGTCAGCCACATCGGGCTCAACGACGATGTCGTCGAGGGTCTGGAGTGTCTCGACCGACCAGCGTTCTCCGTCCAGTTCCACCCCGAGGCGGCCTCCGGACCGCACGACTCGGCCCACCTCTTCGACCGTTTCGTCACGCTCATGGAGCAGACCGCCAAGGGAGCCACCAGCTGATGCCCAAGCGCACCGACATCTCCAGCGTCCTCGTCATCGGCTCCGGCCCGATCGTCATCGGCCAGGCCTGCGAGTTCGACTACTCCGGCACCCAGGCCTGCCGCGTCCTGCGCGAGGAGGGCATCCGCGTCATCCTCGTCAACTCCAACCCGGCGACGATCATGACCGACCCGGAGTTCGCCGACGCCACGTACGTCGAGCCGATCACCCCCGAGGTCGTCGAGAAGATCATCGCCAAGGAGCGCCCCGACGCGGTCCTCGCGACCCTCGGCGGGCAGACCGCCCTCAACACCGCGATCTCGTTGCACGAGGCCGGTGTCCTCGAGAAGTACGACTGCCCGCTCATCGGCGCCAATGTCGAGGCGATCGAGCTCGGCGAGGACCGTGAGCGCTTCAAGGGCGTCGTCGAGCGTTGCGGCGCCGAGTCGGCCCGCTCGGTCATCTGCCACTCGATGGACGAGCTCCTCGCGGCCGCCGACGACCTCGGCTACCCGGTTGTCGTCCGGCCCTCCTTCACGATGGGCGGGCTCGGTTCGGGCTTCGCGTACGACGAGGTCGACCTGCGCCGCATCGGTGGCGCCGGCCTGCAGTACAGCCCGACGACCGAGGTCCTCCTCGAGGAGTCCATCCTCGGGTGGAAGGAGTACGAGCTCGAGCTCATGCGCGACCACGCCGACAACGTCGTCGTCGTCTGCTCCATCGAGAACCTCGACCCGATGGGCGTGCACACCGGTGACTCGATCACCGTCGCCCCGGCGCTGACCCTCACCGACCGCGAGTACCAGCGGCTGCGCGACATCGGCATCGCGGTCATCCGCGAGGTCGGCGTCGACACCGGTGGCTGCAACATCCAGTTCGCGGTCAACCCCGAGGACGGTCGGATCATCGTCATCGAGATGAACCCGCGCGTGTCGCGGTCCTCGGCGCTGGCGTCCAAGGCCACCGGCTTCCCGATCGCCAAGATCGCCGCGAAGATGGCCATCGGCTACACCCTCGACGAGGTCCCCAACGACATCACCCGGGTGACACCGGCCGCCTTCGAGCCGACCATCGACTACGTCGTCGTCAAGGTGCCGCGCTTCGCCTTCGAGAAGTTCCCGGCCGCCGACCCCACGCTCACGACGACGATGAAGTCCGTCGGCGAGGCCATGTCGCTCGGCCGCAACTTCACCGAGGCGCTGCAGAAGGCGCTCCGCTCGGTCGAGCGCAAGGGTGCCGCCTTCCACTGGGACGGCGACGAGCCGACCCGCGAGCAGGCCCTCGCGCTGCTCGAGGAGGCGAAGGTCCCGACCGACGGGCGGATCGTCCAGGTGCAGCAGGCCATGCGGGGCGGCTGCACCGTCGAGGAGGCCCACGAGGCGACGAAGATCGACCCCTGGTTCCTCGACCAGATCGCCCTGATCAACGGCCTCGCCCAGGAGATCCACGACGCCGAGCGGCTCTCGCCCGAGGTGCTGACGCTCGCGAAGCGGCACGGCTTCTCCGACGCGCAGGTCGCGCGGCTGCGCCGCATGCCCGAGCAGGTCGTCCGCGGGGTGCGCCACTCGCTCGGCATCCGCCCGGTCTACAAGACGGTGGACACCTGCGCCGCAGAGTTCGAGGCCCAGACCCCGTACTACTACTCCTCGTACGACGAGGAGAGTGAGGTAGAGCGGCGCGAGAACCCGGCCGTCATCATCCTCGGCTCCGGCCCGAACCGGATCGGTCAGGGCGTCGAGTTCGACTACTCCTGCGTCCACGCCTCCTTCGCCCTGCGCGAGGCCGGCTACGACACGGTGATGGTCAACTGCAACCCTGAGACGGTCTCGACCGACTACGACACGAGCAGCCGCCTCTACTTCGAGCCGCTGACCCTCGAGGACGTGCTCGAGGTCATCCACGCCGAGACGCAGGCCGGGCCGGTCGCCGGTGTCATCGTCCAGCTCGGCGGGCAGACGCCGCTCGGCCTGGCCCAGGCGCTCAAGGACGCGGGGGTCCCCGTCGTGGGCACCTCGCCCGAGGCGATCCACCTCGCCGAGGACCGCGGTGCGTTCGGCCGCGTCATGCACGAGGCCCGGCTCAACGCGCCGAAGCACGGCACCGCCTTCAGCGCCGAGGAGGCCGTCGAGATCGCCGGCGAGATCGGCTACCCGGTCCTCGTCCGGCCGTCCTACGTCCTCGGCGGTCGCGGCATGGAGATCGTCTACGACGACGACACCCTCAGCGAGTACGTCACCCGCGCCGCGCTGGCCAGCCCGGAGCACCCGATCCTCGTCGATCGCTTCCTCGACGACGCGATCGAGATCGACGTCGACGCGCTCTACGACGGCGAGGAGATGTACCTCGGGGGGATCATGGAGCACATCGAGGAGGCCGGCATCCACTCCGGCGACTCCTCGTGCACCCTCCCGCCGGCCACCCTTGGGGCGAGCGAGCTGCAGCGGGTCCGGGAGGCCACGCTCAAGCTGGCCGAAGGGATCGGCGTGCGTGGACTGATGAACGTCCAGTTCGCACTCGCCCAGGACGTCCTCTACGTCCTCGAGGCCAACCCGCGGGCGTCGCGCACCGTCCCCTTCGTCGCCAAGGCGACGGGTGTCCCGCTCGCGAAGGCGGCCGCCCGGGTGATGCTCGGTGCGAGCATCGCCGAGCTGCGGGCGGAGGGGATGCTCCCGGCGCACGTCGACGGTGGCTCGATGCCGGCGCACGCGCCGATGGCGGTCAAGGAGGCCGTCCTGCCGTTCAAGCGTTTCCGGACCAAGGAGGGCGACGTCGTCGACAGCCTCCTCGGGCCGGAGATGCGCAGCACCGGCGAGGTCATGGGAATCGACCGCGACTTCGGCTCGGCCTTCGCCAAGAGCCAGCTCGGCGCGGTCTCCAACGGGCTGCCGACCGAGGGCACGATCTTCGTCTCCGTCGCCAACCGTGACAAGCGGGCGATGATCTTCCCGGTCAAGCGGCTTGCCGACCTCGGCTTCACGATCCTCGCGACCGAGGGCACGGCAGAGGTGCTGCGCCGCAACGGGATCGAGGCCGAGGTGGCGCTCAAGCACAGCGAGCGGCAGGAGGGTGACCAGAGCGTCGTCGACCGGATCCTCGCCGGCGAGATCGCCCTGGTCTTCAACACCCCCTCGGGCCAGGACGCCCGGGCCGACGGCTACGCGATCCGGGCCGCCACGACGGCGATGGACCGACCGATCGTCACCACCGTCCAGTCGCTCGGCGCTGCGGTCCAGGCGATCGAGTCGCGGATGAACGGCGAGATGGACGTCACCCCGCTCCAGGAGCACGCCAAGGCTCTCGACCTCTACGGGATCGGTCGATGACCCAGGTCGTCGCAGCCCGGGAGGGAGCCGGGGTCGTCCAGGTGGAGGGCGAGCTCATCGCCAGCCAGCAGGTCGGCGCCTACCAGCACATGACGATCGTCGCGCCGGGGCTGCCCGAGCTGGCCCGCCCAGGGCAGTTCGTCGCGGTCGCCGTCGGGGGCGTGCACTCCTCGATGCTCCTGCGACGCAGCTTCTCGATCCACCGGGTCAGGCCGTCCGGCTCCTACGGCGGGACCGTCGAGGTCGTCGTCGCCGCTGCCGGCCCGGGCACCGAGCAGCTCGTGGCGCTGCCCACGGGCGCGACGGTGAGCGTCATCGGCCCCCTGGGGCGCCCGTTCCCGATCCCGAAGGACCCGGTGCCGTGCGTCCTCGTCGGCGGCGGCTACGGCTCGGCCCCGCTCTTCTGGCTCGCGGACGTGCTCCGTGGGCGCGGCTGCCACGTCGAGATGGTCCTCGGCGCGGCGAGCGCCGACCGCCTCTTCGGCGTCGTCGAGGCCCGTCGCAGCGCCGAGGGTGTCACGGTGACCACCGACGACGGGTCGGCCGGGACGCAGGGCTGGGTGAGCGACGTCCTCCCCGAGATCCTCACGCGCACCGGAGCGGGCGTCATCTACGGCTGCGGCCCGATGGGCATGCTCCGCTCCCTGCACGAGATCGCCGAGCAGCACGGGATCGTCGCCCAGGTCGCGGTCGAGGAGGCCATGGCCTGCGGTGTCGGCATCTGCATGACCTGCGTCATGCCGGTCCGCGACGCCCAGGGCGTGACCTCGATGGTCCGCTCCTGCGTCGAGGGTCCCGTCTTCCGCGGCGACCGGGTGCGCTGGGACGCCTTCCTCGACGGGCGGTGCGTCGTCCCTGACGACGCGGTCGGCGCCCCTCCGGCGGTGACCCGATGACCGTCGACATGTCCGTCGACCTCGGGGGGGTCCGGCTGCCCAACCCGATGATGACCGCCTCCGGCTGCGCCGCGAACGGCCGCGAGATGCACCGCTTCATCGACGTCGCCGAGCTCGGTGCCTTCGTTACGAAGTCGGTCAAGCTCGCACCCGTCAGCGGCCGGGGCACACCGCGCATGGCCGAGACCGACTCGGGGATGCTCAACTCCATCGGTCTCCAGGGGCCGGGCGTCAAGGCCTTCGTCGAGAAGGACCTCGCCTGGCTGCACTCGGTGGGCGCCCGCGTCGTCGTCTCGATCGCCGGCTCGACGGCCAGCGAGTTCGCCGCCGTGGCGCGCACCGTCGTCCGCTCGCCCTACGCGTCGGCGGTCGCCGCGATCGAGGTCAACATCTCCTGCCCCAACGTCGCCAACCGCGGCCTCGTCTTCGCGTGCGACCCGGCGAGCTCGCACAAGGTGCTCACCCTCGTGCGCGAGGAGGTGCCGCGCGGCATCCCCATGCTCGCGAAGCTGAGCCCCGACGTCACCGAGATCGTCGAGATCGCCGCCGCCGTCCTCAAGGCGGGGGCGCACGGGCTGACGATGATCAACACGACGCTCGGTGTCGCCATCGACACCGACCGGCTGCGCCCGCACCTCATCGCGACGACGGGCGGGCTCTCCGGCCCGGCCATCCGCCCGATGGCCGTGCGGGCGATCTGGCAGGTCGCCGGCGCGATGCGCGAGGGCCGCATCCCGACCGTCCCGATCGTCGGCGTCGGTGGTGTCCGGACCGGCCTCGACGCGCTCGAGCTCGTCGCGGCAGGTGCCTGCGCCGTCCAGGTCGGCACCGCCGCCTTCAACGACCCGACGGCCCCGATGCGTGTCGGCCACGAGCTGGCCGCCGCCCTCGAGGCCCGCGGGGTCGCCCGGCTCGCCGACGTCGTCGGCATCGCGCACGACGGAGGACTGCGATGAGCGCCCTGGACAGCACGTTCGGGCAGCGGCTGCGGGCCGCCATGGACGAGCACGGCCCGCTGTGCGCCGGCATCGACCCGCACCGCGGGCTCGTCGAGTCGTGGGGGCTGACCTACGACTACGCCGGCGTGGAGCGCTTCGCGCTGACCTGCGTGGAGGCCTTCGCCGGCTCGGTGGCGGCGGTCAAGCCCCAGTCCGCGCTCTTCGAGGTGTTCGGGGCGAAGGGGGTGGCCCTCCTCGAGCGGGTCCTCGACGAGCTGCGGGTGGCGGGCACCCTGTCCGTCCTTGACGTCAAGCGCGGCGACATCGGCTCCACCGTCGACGCCTACGCGGAGGCCTTCCTCGGCGAGGACGCCCCGGCGGCCGCCGACGCGATCACGCTGAGCCCCTACCTCGGCTACGAGTCGCTGCGGCCGGCGATCGACCTCGCCCACCAGACGGGCCGCGGGGTCTTCGTCCTCGCGCTCACCTCCAACCCCGAGGGAGCCTCGGTGCAGCACGCCCGCGGCGTGGACGGCCGTTCGGTCGCGGCGACGATCGCGGAGGGGGCTGCTGGGGACAACGCCGACGCCCGCGGGCGCGGCGAGCTCGGCAGCGTCGGCCTCGTCGTCGGCGCGACGGTCGGCCAGGCGGTGCGTGACCTCGGCATCGACCTGCCGGCGTCCGGAGGGCCGCTGCTCGCACCCGGTCTCGGGGCTCAGGGAGCGACCGCCGACGACGTGCGGCGGGTCTTCGCCGGGGCGCTCGACCAGGTCCTCGCCTCGAGCAGCCGCGACGTGCTGTCCGCCGGGCCGGACGCCACGGAGCTGCGGGCCAGGGCGCGCGATGTCGCTCGCAGCGTCCGCGAAGTGGTCGACGTCCCAGCCTGAGCGCGCCCTGCCGAGTAGCATCCAAGGATCACGCCAGAACGACACGGGAGCCTCGACGTGGCAGTTCCACCCCTCACCCCAGAGCAGCGGGCCGAGGCCCTCGCCAAGGCCGCGGCCGCCCGCCGCGAGCGCGCCGCGATCAGGCTCCGCCTCAAGACGGCCGGCGGCTCGATCCGCGAGGTCATCGACCAGCGGGCGACCAACGAGGCCGTGGCAAAGATGAAGGTGACCTCGCTGCTCGAGTCGATGCCCGGCATCGGCCGGGTCAAGGCGCGCCAGATCATGGCCGAGTTCGGCATCGCCGAGTCGCGGCGCCTGCGCGGCCTGGGGCAGCACCAGGTCGCCGCGCTCGTCGCCCGCTTCGATGCCCGGTGACCTCCCGCCTCACGGTCCTCGCCGGGCCCACCGCCGTCGGCAAGGGCACCGTCGCCGCCTACATCCGTGAGCACCACCCCGAGGTCTGGCTCTCCGTCTCGGCCACCACCCGTCCGGCCCGCCCCGGGGAGGTCGACGGCCGGCACTACCACTTCGTGAGCGGCGAGGACTTCGCCGACATGGTCTCGAAGGGGGAGATGCTCGAGTGGGCGGTCGTCCACGGCCGGGCCTCGTACGGCACGCCCCGCGGGCCGGTCGAGCAGGCCCTGGCGGACGGGCGGCTCCCGCTGCTCGAGATCGACCTGCAGGGCGCGCGCCAGGTGCGGGCCGCGATGCCCGAGGCGCGCTTCGTCTTCCTCGCCCCGCCGTCGTGGGACGACCTCGTCTCCCGGCTCGTCGGCCGTGGCACCGAGACCGAGGAGGAGCGGGCCGTCCGGCTCGAGACCGCGAAGGTCGAGATGGCCGCGCAGGGGGAGTTCGACGCCGTCGTCGTCAACGACGAGGTTCGCCGTGCGGCCGAAGAACTCGTATCCTTGATGAGATCCCCCGAACTCGACGACAAGGACTGACGTGTCTGGCACCGTGGCCAACCCCATCGGCATCACCAACCCGCCGATCGACGACCTCCTGACCCACTCGGACAGCAAGTACGCGCTGGTGCTCTACAGCGCCAAGCGCGCCCGCCAGATCAACGCCTACTACAGCCAGCTCCAGGAGGGTCTCCTCGAGCACATCGGCCCGCTCGTCGACGCCCAGGTGCACGAGAAGCCGATCTCCATCGCCCTGCGCGAGATCAACGAGGGCCTCCTCACGTGCGAGCCGACGCCCGAGGGCGAGGACACCTCGGCTGTCTCCGCCGCCGACGCCTTCAGCACCGACCCCGTCTGATCGGGCACACGTGCGCGTCGTCCTCGGGGTCACCGGGGGGATCGCCGCCTACAAGGCGGCCCTGCTCCTGCGTCTCTTCACGGAGGCCGGTCACGAGGTGACCGTCGTCCCGACGGAGGCCGCTCTCCGCTTCGTCGGTGCGCCGACGTGGGAGGCGCTCTCCGGCGGGCGGGTCCAGACCGACGTCTGGAGCAACATCACCGACGTGCCGCACGTCCGGCTCGGCCAGGAGGCCGACCTCGTCGTCGTCGCGCCTGCGACCGCAGACCTCCTGGCCAAGGCCGCCCACGGCCTCGCCGGCGACCTGCTGACCAACGTCCTGCTCACCGCGCGCTGCCCCGTCGTCATGGCGCCGGCGATGCACACCGAGATGTGGGAGCACGCCGCGACCCGCGCCAACGTCGCGACCCTGCGCGAGCGGGGTGTCACCGTCGTCGAGCCCGCATCCGGTCGCCTCACCGGCGCCGACACCGGCCCGGGGCGCCTGCCCGAGCCGGAGGTGCTCCTCGAGGCGGCCCTCGCCGCCGCGGGCGCGGTGGTCCCGGAGGTGCCAGGGACGAGCCTCGAAGGGGTGAGGCCAGGTGACCTTGCCGGCCGTCGCGTCCTCGTGACCGCCGGCGGCACCCGTGAGGCGCTCGACCCCGTGCGCTACCTCGGCAACCGCTCGTCCGGCAAGCAGGGCATCGCCCTGGCCCGGGCCGCCGCCGAGCGCGGCGCCGCGGTGACCCTCGTCGTCGCCCACGTCGAGATCCCCGTGCCGGAGGACCCGAGCGTCGAGGTCGTCCGCGTCGAGAGCGCCCGGCAGCTGCAGGACGCGGTCACCGCCCGCGTCGGCGAGCACGACGTCGTCGTCATGGCCGCGGCGGTCGCGGACTTCCGACCGGCCACCCTCGCGACGAGCAAGATCAAGAAGGCGCACGGCGCGGGCGAGGAGGACTCCGCCCCGACGATCGAGCTCGTGCGCAACCCCGACATCCTCGCGGGGATCGTCGCCGACCGGGCCGCCTCGCCACGGCCGGAGTCCCCGGTGATCATCGGCTTCGCCGCGGAGACCGGGGACGAGAGCGGCTCGGTGCTCGAGCACGGCCGGGCCAAGCTGGCCCGCAAGGGCTGTGACGCGCTCGTCGTCAACGAGGTCGGCGAGGGTGTCACCTTCGGCCAGGACGAGAGCACCGTCCACCTCCTGCGCCCGGGCCACCCCGAGGTCGTCGTCGGCCCGGCCGACAAGGGGACCGTGGCGCACGCCATCCTCGACCTCGTCCACGACGTGATCGCCGACGCCTAGACTCGTCGTGTCCTTCGACCGCACACTTCTTCAGGAGCACTCCCTTGGCTGGTCGCCTCTTCACGTCCGAGTCCGTCACCGAGGGGCACCCTGACAAGATCTGTGACCAGATCTCGGACTCGATCCTCGACGCCATGCTCGAGCAGGACCCGCGCAGCCGGGTCGCCGTCGAGACGATGGTGACGACGGGTCTCGTGCACATCGCGGGCGAGGTCCAGACCGAGGGCTACGTCGAGATCCCCCGCCTCGTGCGAAAGGTCATCGCGGAGGGTGTCGGGTACGACTCCTCGGTCAAGGGTTTCGACGGCAACTCCTGCGGCGTGTCGATCTCGATCGGGCAGCAGAGCCCCGACATCGCCCAGGGCGTCGACACCGGCCTGGAGAACCGCACCGGCGGCGTCGACCCCAAGGACAAGCAGGGCGCCGGCGACCAGGGCCTGATGTTCGGCTACGCCTGCGACGACACCCCCGAGCTCATGCCGCTGCCGATCCACCTCGCGCACCGGCTCGCCGAGCGGCTCACCGAGGTCCGCAAGACCGACGTCCTTGGTTACCTCCGCCCGGACGGCAAGACGCAGGTCACCATCGAGTACGACGGCGACCAGGCCGTGCGCCTCGACACGGTCGTGCTCTCGACGCAGCACGCCGAGGAGATCAGCCAGGAGCAGCTGCACGCCGACATCGACGAGCACGTCATCCGCCCGGTCGTCACGGCCGTCGGCGAGGCGGCCGGTCTGCGCACCGAGGGCTACCGCAACCTCATCAACCCGACGGGCAAGTTCGTCATCGGCGGGCCGATGGGCGACGCCGGCCTGACCGGCCGCAAGATCATCGTCGACACCTACGGCGGCATGGCGCGTCACGGTGGCGGTGCCTTCTCCGGCAAGGACCCGAGCAAGGTCGACCGCTCGGCGGCCTACGCCACCCGCTGGGTCGCGAAGAACGTCGTCGCCGCCGGGCTGGCCCGCCGCTGCGAGGTCCAGGTCGCCTACGCCATCGGCAAGGCGCACCCGGTGGGGCTCTACATCGAGACCTTCGGCACCGAGAGCGTGCCGGTCGAGAAGATCCAGGCGGCCGTCGAGGCGGTCTTCGACCTGCGCCCGCTGGCGATCGTCGAGGAGCTCGACCTGCTCCGCCCGATCTACAAGCCGACCGCGGCGTACGGCCACTTCGGTCGCACCGAGGCCGCCGGGTACGACCACCCCTTCACCTGGGAGCAGACGACCAAGGTCGAGCAGCTCCGGGCGGCCGCCGGCGCCTGACCCCGGCTGTCGGTCCGTCGGGCTAGGTTGGCGCCCGTGCTGGAGATCGAGGTGCCGGAGGGCGAAGGGGACGTGGCTCGCGTCCTCGTCGACACGGGCCTGGCCCACCTCGACCGCGCCTTCGAGTACTCCGTCCCGGAGGAGCTCGAGCAGAGCGCCGTCCCGGGCGCTCGGGTCAAGGTGCGCTTCGCCGGGCAGGACCTCGCGGGGTACGTCCTCGAGCGGTCTGCGACCGCCGAGCACGAGGGCCGGCTGGCGCCGATCCGCACGGTCGTCAGCGCCGAGCCCGTCCTCACCCCGGAGATCCACGAGGTCGCGACGCGGGTGGCGCGGCAGCAGGCGGGCACGATCATGGACGTGCTGCGGCTGGCGATCCCGCCGCGGCACGCCCGCGCCGAGCGGGCACTGACCGAGCGGCCCCCTGCCGAGCCCAACCCTCTCGTGACCCCCGAGGAACCGCCGGTCTCGTGGGCGAGGCACCGGGCAGGCGCCGCGCTGTGGCGCCGGCTCGCCGCGGGGGAGTCACCCCGCGCGGCCCTGCTCGCGAGCCCCGCGGTCGACCCCGCGCAGGACTGGCCCCGGGCCTTGGCCGACGCGGCACTGGCCACCCTGTCCTCGGGGCGCGGGAGCGTCATCGTCGTGCCCGACCGGCGTGATCTCGACCGGGTCGACGCGGCGCTCGGGGCGGCGCTCGGGCCGGGGCGTCATGTCGTGCTCCACGCCGACCAGGGGCCGCAGGCCCGCTACACCGCGTGGCTCTCGGTGCTGCGCGGTCACGTCCAGGTCGTCGTCGGGACGCGAGCGGCGACCTTCGCCCCCGTGCGTGACCTCGGGCTCGTCTCCTGGTGGGACGACGGCGACGACCTCCACCTCGAGCCCCGGGCGCCCTACCACCACGTGAGGGACGTCCTGCTCGCCCGGGCCGAGGTCACCGGGGCCGCGGTGCTCACGGCCGGTCTCACCGTGAGCACCGAGGTCGTCTCGCTCGTCGAGCAGGGCGCCCTCGTCGCGATCGGGGGGCTGACGGAGCGGCGAGACGCGCCGCGCGTGCGCATCGCGGGGGAGGGGCACGACGCCGAGCGGGACGGGCCGGGCGCCCGTGCGCACATCCCCTCGGCCGCCTGGCGGGCGGCCAAGGAGGGGCTCGAGCGCGGTCCGGTCCTCGTCCAGGTGCCGCGGCGCGGCTACGTGCCCGCCACCCGGTGCGCGGAGTGCCGAGCCCCCGCGCGGTGCCCGGGGTGCCAGGGGCCGCTCAGCCTGCCCGGCTCGGGAGGTACCCCCGTCTGCGGCTGGTGCGCCCAGCCGGGGACGGCATGGACGTGCCCCGAGTGCGACAGCAGCGCGCTGCGCGCCAGCGTCGTCGGTGCGCGACGGACCTCCGAGGAGATCGGCCGCGCCTTCCCCGGTGTCCCGGTCGTGCGCTCCGGAGCACCCGACGTCGTCGCGACCGTCCCGGCCCGTCCCGCGATCGTCGTCGCGACGCCGGGTGCCGAGCCGGTCGCCGAGGATGGCTACGCCGCCGCGCTGCTGCTCGACGCCTGGGCACTGCTCGACCGGCCGTCACTGCGGGCGGGGGAGGAGAGCGTGCGGCGCTGGCTCGGCGCGGCGGCACTCGTGCGGCCCTGGGCCGACGGGGGAGAGGTGGTCCTCGCGGGCGTGCCCGAGCACGAGGTGCTCGCCCCCGTCGAGGCCGTCGTCCGGTGGGACCCGGCCTGGTTCGCGTCCCGTGAGCTCGCCGAGCGGGCCGAGCTCGGGCTGCCCCCGGCGGCCTGGTCGGCGCTCGTCCTCGGCGACCGAGCGCGCCTGCGCGAGGTCCGGGACGGGCTCGCCGAGCTCGGCGCCGACGTCGTCGGCCCGGCGCCTGCCATCGGGATGCCCCGTGCGGAGCACCTCGTCGTGCGAGCCGGGGAGGCCGGGGCGGGGCAGGTGCTGCGACATCTTGCGGCGCTGCGTGCCACGGAGTCCGGCCGCAAGGTCGCCGACCCGGTCCAGGTGCGGGTCGGGCCGCACGTCCTCGACCGCGGGCTGTGACCGCGTGGAGACAGCGCGGAGCCTCTCGGCCGAGCACCTAGACTTCGCCGGGTGCATGTGATCTTTGCCGGGACCCCCGAGGTCGCGATCCCTTCTCTGCGGGCTCTCCTCGACAGCCCGCACGAGGTCGTCGCCGTCCTCACCCGCCCCGACGCGCGGGCCGGCCGTGGCCGCTCGCTCGTCCCCTCGCCGCTCAGGGTGGTCGCCGAGGAGGCCGGCATCCCGGTCCTCACGCCCGGGACGCTGCGCGACGAGGCCGTCCAGGACGAGATCGCGGCGCTGGCGCCCGACGTCGTCGCCGTCGTCGCCTACGGCAACCTCGTCCCCGAGGCCTTGCTCGCCGTCCCGACCCACGGCTGGGTCAACCTCCACTTCTCGCTGCTGCCTGCCTGGCGCGGCGCCGCCCCCGTCCAGCACGCGCTGCTCGCCGGTGATGCCGTGACCGGTGCCTCCACCTTCGTCATCGAGGCCGGGCTCGACACCGGTCCCGTCATCGGGACGATGACCGAGACGGTCCGCCCCGACGACACGACCGGGTCGCTGCTCGCCCGGCTCGCAGATGCCGGAGCACCGCTCCTCGTCGCGAGCCTCGACGGTCTCGCCGAGGGCCGGGTCACCCCTTCGCCCCAGCCCGCCGACGGCGTGAGCCACGCACCCAAGATCACCACGGAGGACGCGCGGGTGCGCTGGGACCAGCCCGCCTTCGCCGTCGACCGGCGCATCCGGGCGTGCACCCCGGACCCCGGCGCGTGGACGACCTTCCGCGGCGAGCGCCTGCGGCTCGGCCCGCCGAGCCGCTCGACCGACCGGCTGCCCGCCGAGCTGCCGAGCCTGGCGCCCGGCGAGATCGCCGTCGGCAAGGCGTGGGTGCTCGTCGGCGCCACGGACCGTCCGGTCCGGCTCGACACGGTGACCCCGCCCGGCAAGAAGCCGATGCCCGCCGCCGACTGGGCGCGCGGCGTCCGGATCGCGCCGGGCGAACGACTGGGAGGCGATCTCGATGGCTGAGCGCCAGGACGACCAGCGCCGCGGCGGCCCGCGGCGACCGCAACGCTCGCGGACCGCGCCGTCCCAGCGAGCACGGCAGGGTGACCCTGCGCGGCTCACCGCCTTCACCGTGCTCCGGCGGGTGGCCGACGGCGCCTACGCCAACCTCGAGCTGCCGCAGGAGCTGCGCCGGCGGCGCCTCGACGGGCGCGACGCCGCCTTCGCCACGGAGCTGACCTACGGCACGCTGCGGATGCAGGGGCTCTACGACGCGATCATCGCCGTCGCGGCCGACCGCCCGGTCGACCGGCTCGACGGCAACGTCCTCGACGTGCTGCGCCTCGGCGCCCACCAGATCCTCGGCATGCGCGTGCCGACCCACGCCGCCGTCGACGAGAGCGTCGCCCTGGCCCGCCAGGCCACCGGCGCGGGTGCCTCCGGGCTCGTCAACGCCGTGATGCGACGCGTCAGCGAGCGTTCCCTCGAGGAGTGGCGCGCCACCGTCGTCCCCGCCGAGCCCACCACCGCCCGCCTCGCGGTCGACAGCTCGCACCCCGAGTGGGTCGTCAAGGCGCTGCGCCAGGCGCTGCTCGGCCACGGGGCCGCCACCGCCGAGACCGTGGACGCCGAGCTCGAGCGGCTGCTCCACGCCCACAACGCCCCCGCGCCCGTGGCGCTCGTCGCCCGGCCCGGCCTCGCCGACGTCGAGGAGCTCCTCGGCGCGGACGGCCTTGAGACCGCCCCCGGCGACCACTCTCCCTTCGCCGTCCTGCTCGTCGGCGGTGACCCAGGCTCCCTGTCGGCCGTCCGCGACGGACGTGCCGCCGTGCAGGACGAGGGGAGCCAGCTCATCGCGCTCGCCCTCGCCGGGGTCGAGGTCACGGCGCCCACGGGCCGCCGCGAGCGCTGGCTCGATCTCTGCGCCGGCCCCGGTGGCAAGGCCGGGCTGCTCGCGGCCCTCGCGCGCGAGGCCGGGGCCGACCTCGTCGCCAACGAGGTGAGCGAGCACCGCTCCGACCTCGTCCGGGCGACGCTGCGCCCCGCGATCGACGCGGCCGCCGCAGCAGGAGTCGACGTCGAGGTCCGCACCGGTGACGGGCGCGAGGTCGGCGTCGACGAGCCCGGCGGCTACGACCGGGTGCTCGTCGACGCACCGTGCACCGGGCTCGGTGCCCTGCGCCGGCGCCCCGAGGCGCGCTGGCGGCGCCAGCCCGGCGACCTCGCCACCCTCGGGCCGCTCCAGCGTGACCTGCTGACGAGCGGTCTGGACGCCCTGGCACCCGGCGGCGTCCTCGCCTACGCGACGTGCAGCCCGCACCTCTCGGAGACGACCTTCGTCGTCCGCGACGTGACGAAGCGGCGTGACGACGTTGAGCTGCTCGACACCCCCGCCGCGGTACGGAGCGTCGCCCGGAGCACCCTGCCCGGGCTCGGTGACGGCCCGAGCGCCCAGATGTGGCCGCACCTCCACGGCACCGACGGCATGTTCCTCACCCTCCTCCGCAAGAAGGCCTGATCACCCCGTGCAGATCTCACCGAGCATCCTCTCCGCCGATTTCGCCAACCTCGAGGCCGAGCTCCAGGCGATCGGCAACGCCGACTGGGCGCACGTCGACGTCATGGACGCCCACTTCGTGCCCAACCTCACCCTCGGCCTGCCGGTCGTCGAGTCTCTGATCAGGGTCAGCCCGATCCCCATCGACTGCCACCTCATGATCGAGGACCCCGACCGCTGGGCGCCCCCGTACGCCGAGGCCGGGGCCAAGAGCGTGACCTTCCACGTCGAGGCGGCGAAGGACCCGGTCACCCTGGCCCGCGACATCCGCGCCCAGGGCGCCCGGGCGAGCATGGCGCTCAAGCCCGGCACCCCCTTCGCCCCGTACGAGGAGCTGCTGCCCGAGCTCGACATGGTCCTCGTCATGACCGTCGAGCCGGGCTTCGGCGGGCAGTCCTTCATGGCCGACCAGATGCCGAAGGTCCGCGAGGTCCGTGAGGCCGTGCGTCGCCACGGTGGCGACATCTGGGTCCAGGTCGACGGAGGGGTGTCGGCGAAGACCATCGAGCAGTGCGCCGAGGCGGGCGCCGACGTCTTCGTCGCCGGGTCCGCGGTCTACGGGGCCGAGTCGGCTGCCGCGGCCGTCGACGAGCTCCGCGATCTGGTCAGGCGTCACGCCCACTGAAGCGCGCGGCTATCGTGCTCCCCGCACGTGTCTCGTGACTCGGTGAAACTCCGAACCGGCGGTATTGAGCCCGCGACCCGGCCAGGGCGGCCGGTGAACTCTGGTGCGATCCCAGGGCCGACGGTCATAGTCCGGACGAGAGAGGCACGGCGGAAGGATCAGTCATGCTCTCTGAGCTGCCCGCGGTCGCTGCGACCGCCCTGGCCGACGACGGCCAGAACCTCTTCCAGCAGATCATCGCCGCGCACCTGACGATCGGTGAGTACCAGCTGTACTGGCTGGAGTTCGTCGGGATCCTCATCGGTGTCGCCAGCGCCTGGCTCGGCATGAAGCGCTGGGTCTGGGCCTGGCCCGTCGGGATCAGCGCCAACATCATGCTCTTCGGGGTCTACCTCGGCGCGGTCTTCGGCGCCGACGACCGCATCCCGCTCTTCGGCCAGGCCGGGCGTCAGGTCTTCTTCATCCTCACGAGCATCTACGGCTGGTGGCGCTGGACCCAGATCAAGAAGGCCCGGGCCGCGGTGAGCGACGACTCCGCCGCGATCGTCCCCCGATGGGCGAGCGCCAAGGAACGTCTCGCGATCATCGGCGTCTGGCTGCTCGGCACCGTCGCCGCCCACCAGGCCTTCACCGCCCTGTGGGACGCCGCCCCGAACCCGTACTGGCAGCCGGAGTGGTGGTACTTCTGGAGCGACGCCTGGATCTTCATCGGCTCGATGCTCGCGACCTACATGATGGCGCGCGGGTGGAACGAGTTCTGGCTCGCCTGGATCGCCGTCGACCTCGTCGGTGTCCCGCTCGGCTTCGCGACCGGCTACGTGCCGACCGCGGTGATGTACATCGGCTACGGCGCCTTCGTCATCTACGGCTTCACCCGCTGGGTCAAGGCCACCCGGGAGGCGCAGGAGGTGCCTCGTCCGCAGGCCGAACCGGCGGTGGGCGGCCGCTGAGCGGGACCTAGACTGAGGCACCGTGAAGACCTTCGACGACCTTTTTGCCGAGCTGCGGGAGAAGGCGGTGTCCCGCCCCGAGGGGTCGGGCACCGTCCGGGCGCTGGACTCCGGCACCCATGCCATCGGCAAGAAGGTCGTCGAAGAGGCCGCGGAGGTCTGGATGGCGGCCGAGCACGAGGGCAAGGAGCGGCTGGCCGAGGAGATCAGCCAGCTGCTGTACCACCTCCAGGTGCTCATGCTCGCCAACGATCTGACCCTCGACGACGTCTACTCCCACCTCTGAGGCCACCGCATGCGTATCGCCGTCCCCAACAAGGGATCCCTCTCCGAGCCCGCCGTCGAGATGCTGCGCGAGGCCGGCTACCGGGTCCGTCGTGACACCAAGGAGCTCGTCGTCGGCGACCCCGACAACGACGTCGAGTTCTTCTACCTGCGGCCCCGTGACATCGCCGTCTACGTCGGCAAGGGCCGCGTCGATGCGGGCATCACCGGCCGGGACCTCCTCCTCGACTCGGGTAGCACCGCCGAGGAGCTCATGCCTCTCGGATTCGCCCGCTCGACCTTCCGCTTCGCCGGCCGGCCCGGTGCCGTCGCCGACGCCGAGGGTCTCGCCGGCAAGCGGGTCGCCACCTCCTACCCGGGCCTGGTCCGCGCGCACCTCGCGGAGCGCGGGGTCAGCGCCGACGTCGTGCGTCTCGACGGGGCCGTCGAGACGGCGATCACCCTCGGCGTCGCCGACGCGATCGCCGACGTCGTCGAGACCGGCACGACGCTGCGCAACCAGGGGCTCGAGGTCTTCGGGGACCCGATCCTGCGCAGCGAGGCCGTGCTCATCCGCCGGCCCGAGTCCAGCCAGGGCACCGCGATCGACGTCCTCCACCGGCGCCTCACCGGCGTCGTCACGGCCCGCGAGTACGTCATGCTCGACTACGACTGCCCGGCCGCGCTGGTCGAGGCCGCGAGCGAGCTGACCCCGGGCCTGGAGTCGCCGACCGTCTCCCCGCTGCACGACAAGGCGTGGTTCGCCGTGCGGGCCATGGTCCCGCGCCGGCAGACCAACCAGATCATGGACAAGCTCTACGACCTCGGCGCCCGCGCGATCCTCGTCACGGACATCACGGCATGCCGGCTGTGACCCCCTTCGCCCCCCGCCGCGGCAAGGTCGTGCCGGCGGTCCTCGCCGTCGCGGCCGTCGTCCTCTTCCTCGCGGTGGCGGTCCTCGTGCCGGAGAAGTACCAGCTCGTCGACCGGATCGCCTTCGCCGGCATGGGCCTGGCGATCGCCGCGCTGCTGCTGCGCTACGTGACGATCCGGGCCGTCCCGCAGGACGACGGGCTCTTCGTGCGCAACATCGGCGCCGGCCAGCTCGTGCCGTGGGAGGAGATCGAGGCCGTGCGCTTCTCCGACGGGATGCCGTGGGTGCGCCTCGACCTCGCCGACGGCGACGAGCAGGCCGTCATGGCGATCCAGCGCGCCGACGGGCCACGCTCGGTGCAGGAGGCACAGCGCCTCAGCGACCTCGTGGCTGCTCACCAGCGGCTCTGACCAGCCCGAGCGCCTCCGTGTAGGTCAGACCCGTGACCATGAGCAGGTCGACGACCATCGAGCGGGCCTGCGCGCGGATCAGCTCCGCCGACAGCGACGCACCCGGCTCGCCCCGACCTGCGCCGCCGGCCACCCGCACGAGTGCCTCGCGTGTCTCGACGCCGGTGAGACCCGCGTCGAGCTGAGTGCCGAGCGTGTCGACGACGTCGGCGAGCCGCCGGATGAGGTCGAGACAGCTCTCGGGCACCGCCTCCTCACCCTGGATCGCGACGCCGACCCGTCGGGCGAGCACGCGCAGGTTGCGCACCGCGCGGTCGAGCGGGCTGATCGCCGCCGAGACGAGCCGCACGTCCGCCCGGTGCCGGGCGTGCAGGGGCGAGATGGCGGTGACCTCGCGCGCGGCGCGGGCGTCGTCGCGCAGCCCGGTGATGATCGTCTCGGTGGCGCGGGCCCGGGCGAGCGCCTCGGCGGCCCCGTCGCCGTCGCGGTCCTGGAGCGAGGTCGCGCACGACCGCAGGATCTCGGCGATCTCCGAGGTGAGCCCGACGAGGCCCCGGCGCGGGCGGTTGACCGGTGCGGCGGGCGCGACCATCGCCAGCCCGATCGCGACGACCCCGCCGACCGCGGCGTCGAGCCAGCGCGAGAACGCCTGGTCGGGGGCCGCGACGAAGGTCGTCACGAGGATGGCCTGCACGCCGGCCTGGATCGTGAGCAGCAGCCCGGCACCGACGAAGGTCGCGAGCGTCATCGCGAGCGCCGCGACCACGGCGATCTGCCAGACGCCCGAGCCGAAGACGTAGACGAAGGCGTCGCCGACGAGCACGCCGAGGGCTACCCCGACGACCAGCTCGGCGACCCGGCGCAGCCGTTGGCCGTAGCTCAGCCCGAGGGTGACGAGGACCGTCACCGGGGCGAAGAAGGGGGTCGTGTGCCCGAGCCCGTCGCGGGCCGCCCACCAGGCGAGCGCGGCGCCGCCGGCGGCCGTGAGGATCCGGACCCCGCGGTCCTGCACCCGCTGCAGCCGCGCACGCAGGGTCGCGCGCGGGCGCATGGCGTAGACCTCGTCGCGGATGCTCATCGCGGGCCGCCCGTGTCGACGACGACGTCGGCGCGCTCGCGCACCCCGGCGAGGACCCGCTCCTCCTGCTCGGCCCACTCCTGCCAGTGCGGCGCGAACGTCTCACCATCCCGGGCCAGCGCCCGGTCGCGTCGCACGGCGGCGGGTGCCTCGAGCCAGACGAGCAGGTCGAGCAGGCCGCCGGCCGGCTCGGCGCCGGCGCCGCAGCCCTCGACGAGCAGGTGAGGAGTCCACGGCAGCGGTACCCGCGGGCCGGGACGCCCAGCGGCCCAGTCCCACGTCGGGACGCTCGCCTCGTCCCCGGCGCGCAGGGGGAGCAGCACCTCGTCCGCGAGGATCCGGGCTGCCCGATCGAGCCCGCCCCACCCGGGGTAGAGGTCGTCGAGGTGGAGCAGCGGCCAGCCGAGCCGGGCCGCGAGCGCGCCGGTGAGGTCGGTCTTGCCCGAGCCGCTGCGCCCGTCGATCCCGACGACGAAGGGGGCGGCTGCGTCCCCCTTCGCCCGGAGGGCCTCGTGGGTCGCCGCGAGGACCCGCGCGAGCGGTAGCGCGTCCGGCTGCTGGGATCCCACGACGGGCGAGCCTAGCCGCGCCGCGGCCCCGGGCTACCCTGACGCTCGTGCCAGTCGCCGTCCGTGTCATCCCGTGCCTCGACGTCGACGACGGTCGTGTCGTCAAGGGCGTGAACTTCGTCGACCTGCGCGACGCGGGCGATCCGGTCGAGCTGGCCCGGCGCTACGGCGCCGAGGGCGCCGACGAGCTGACCTTCCTCGACGTCACCGCGAGCAGCGGCGACCGGGCGACGACTTACGACGTCGTGAGCCGCACGGCGGAGGAGGTCTTCATCCCGCTGACCGTCGGGGGCGGCGTGCGCACCGTCGAGGACGTCGACCGGCTGCTGCGCGTCGGCGCCGACAAGGTCGGGGTCAACACCGCCGCGATCACACGCCCGGAGCTCATCGCCGAGGTCGCCGACCGGTTCGGCGCCCAGGTCCTCGTCCTCTCCGCCGACGTCCGCCGCCGCCGCGCCGAGGACGGCTCCCTGCTCGGCGGCTTCGAGGTCACCACGCACGGCGGGCGCCGGGGCACCGGCATCGACGCCGTGGAGTGGTGCGCCCGCGCGGCGGACCTGGGGGCGGGGGAGATCCTGCTCAACTCGATGGACGCCGACGGGACGAAGGACGGCTTCGACCTCGAGCTGATCCGTGCCGTGCGGCGCGAGGTGAGCATCCCCGTCATCGCCAGCGGGGGCGCGGGCGGGCCCGAGCACTTCCCGCCCGCGGTCGAGGCGGGCGCCGACGCGACCCTCGCCGCGAGCATCTTCCACTTCGGCGAGTGCACCATCGGCGAGGTCAAGGACGCCCTCGCGGCCGCGGGCCGCCCGGTGCGGCGCGGCCGCGCCGACTGACCTCCGGCTCTCAGACCCCGAGGTCGGCGCTCGAGAGCCGGGCCACCGCGCTGGGTTCCCCGACGAACTCCACCTGGGCGACGCTCTTGCGTCCGTAGAGGTAGAGCAGCACCTCGCCAGGGTGCCCGTGCACCTCGACGACGGGACCGGTCCCGCCGACCCGCTTGCGGATCTTCGCCGTGACGATCTCGACACCGACGTCCTTCGCCCCCCGCGCGAGGAGCGGGGCCATGACCGCCAGCCGCCGGGAGAGGGCGTCCGTCATCCCGGGCGAGAGCTGACGGGGCTGCGTCCCCGACCCGGCGCGGCGCACGTCCTCGTGGTGGACGAACATCTCGACGAGGTTCATCTGCTCGTCGACCCGCGAGAGGTGGCTGGGGTGCCAGCGTGGCGGGCCGGAGCGGACCCGCTCGACGAGCTCGGCGAAGGGGGTGTCACGAGCCATCCGGCGCGTCGCGGCGTCGGTGCGCCCTGCGAGACGGGGCAGGAGGATGCCCGCGGCGAGATCGACGCGGGCGCTCTCGCGGATGACGAGGTGAGCGGCCAGGTCGGCGGCCGTCCAGCTGCCGCTGAGGGTCGGCGCGTCGGGGCCGACCGCGAGCAGGGTGTCGCAGAGGGCGTGGCGCTCGGCCTGGGCGTGTCGGGTCATGCGCAGGGCTCCTCGTGGCGGGGGGAAGGAGAGGGAGGCGATGCCGTCGGTGGCCGGCCTCCGTGGGAAGGTATCCCGGCAGACTACGGCGAAGGACGGACATGAGCGACAGCGCGGCCGAGCGCATCGTGCGCGAGCGCGGCCAGCTGGCGACGGTCCGCCGGGCCCTGTGGATCGTCGGGCAGGGCATCCGGGTCATGCCCGGGAGCTTCACCGTCGCGGTCCTCGGCAGCATCCTCTACGGCCTCATGACCGCCGGCATGGCGTGGATGGTCGGGCGGGTCACCGAGCAGCAGGTCGCCCCCGCCGTGGCCCGTGGCGAGGTCGGCCCGGGCGAGCTGCTCGGGATCTTCGGCGCCATCGGGCTCGTCGTCCTGCTGACCACCGTCGGCGTGCTCGTGCGGCGGATCTACGGCTCGATGGTGATGTTCGGCGTCGCCGCCGAGTACCGACGGCGGGTCACCCGCCAGTACCTGAGGCTCCCGCTCGCGTGGCACCACCGGCATCCGAGCGGCCAGCTGCTGAGCAACGCCAACGCCGACGTCGAGGCGACGTGGTTCATCTTCGCGCCCCTGCCGATGGCCCTCGGCGTCATCGTCATGCTCGTCGTCGGCATCGTGCAGATGGCGCTCGTCGACGGGGCCATGGCGCTCGTGGGGGCCACGGTCTTCCCGCTGCTCATCCTCGTCAACGGCATCTACCAGCGCCGGATGACCCCGCTCGCGACCCGGGCGCAGCAGATGCGCGCCGAGGTCTCCGAGGTCGCCGACGAGTCCCTCGAGGCGGCGCTCGTCGTGAAGTCGATGGGCGCCGAGGAGCGCGAGGCGGCCCGGTTCGGCGCGGTGACGGGCAGCCTGCGGGAGGCGAACATCGCGGTCGGGCGCACCCGAGGGACCTTCGACCCCGTCATCGAGGCGATCCCGCAGCTCGCGACCCTCGTCGTCCTGGCCGTCGGCACGGTCCGTGCCGCCTCGGGCGCGATGTCACCCGCCGAGGTCGTCCAGGTCGCCTACCTCATCGCGCTGCTCGCCTTCCCGGTCCGCGCCTTCGGCTGGGTCCTCGGGGAGCTGCCCCGCACCGTCGTCGCCTACGAGCGGGTCGAGCGGGTCCTCGAGGCGAAGGGTGCGACCCGGCACGGTGGGGCGACCCTCGCCGGCACGCAGCCCCTGGCCCTCGAGCTCGAGGGCGTCACCTTCCGCTACGAGGTCGCCGACCGCGAGGACCTCCTCGAGCGCAGCGAGGAGGAGGCGGCCCACCACGTCGGGGTGCCGGACCGCCCCTTCGCCCTGGACGGGGTCGACCTCACCGTGGCCCCGGGACGGACCGTCGCCGTCGTCGGACCGACGGGCGCGGGCAAGTCGACGCTCGCCTCGCTCGTCGTGCGGCTGCTCGAGCTCACCGCGGGGACCGTGCGCTACGACGGGGTCGACATCGCGACCCTCCGCGCGGGCGAGGTGAGCCAGGCGGCAGCGCTCGTGCCGCAGGGCACCTTCCTCTTCGACGACACCGTGCGGGGCAACGTCACCCTCGGCGAGGACATCGACGACGCGGCGGTCGAGGCTGCGCTGCGGCTCGCCCAGGCGTGGGACTTCGTCCAGCGGCTGCCGCGGGGGCTCGACACGCAGGTGGGGGAGCGCGGCACCTCGCTCTCCGGCGGACAGCGGCAGCGGGTCGCGCTGGCCCGGGCGATCGTCCGCAACCCGCGGCTGCTCGTGCTCGACGACGCGACCTCTGCGGTCGACCCCGAGGTGGAGCTCGCGATCCTGCGCGGGCTGCGCGAGCGCGGCGGGGGCTCCACCGTCCTCGTCGTCGCCTACCGCATGTCGACGATCGCGCTCGCCGACGAGGTCGTCCACCTCGACCGCGGTCGGGTCGTCGACCACGGCACGCACGCGGAGCTGCTCGCCCGCGACGCCGGCTACCGCCACCTCGTGACGGCCTACGCCCGGCAGGCGCAGGAGCGCGCGGAGCGGGAGGAGCAGCGATGAGCCCCGTCCCCACCGGCACGGCACCCGAGGCCGATCTCCCCGGGCTCGTCCGCTCCCAGGAGTCGACCCTGTCCACCGTCCGCCGGGGCCTGGCCCTCTCGCCGGAGCTGACCCGCGGCCTGTGGGTGACGCTCTCGCTCGCCGCGCTCATGACCCTCGGACGGGTCGTCGTCCCGGTCGCCGTCCAGCAGGTCACCGACCACGGCCTGCTCGCCGAGGGCGGCGTCGACACCGGCTACGTCGCGCGCCTGACCCTGGCCTGCGCGGTCCTCGTCGTCCTCACCGCCGTGTGCGGCTACCTCGTCAACGTCCGGCTCTTCACGGCCGCGGAGGGCGGCCTGGCGTCCCTGCGCACGACCGCCTTCCGCCACGTCCACGACCTCTCGATGCTCACGCAGAGCTCGCAGCGGCGCGGGTCAATGGTCTCGCGGGTCACCTCCGACGTCGACACGATCAGCCAGTTCGCCCAGTTCGGCGGGATCATCCTCATCCTCAGCACCGGGCAGATCGTCATCTCGGTCGCCCTCATGGCGTTCTACAGCCCGCTGCTCCTGCTCGTCGTCCTCGTGAGCTTCGTGCCCCTCTTCGTGGCCGTCACCCGGCTGCAGCGGGTCCTCGGCCGGGCCTACCTCGCGGTCCGCGAGCGGGTCGGCGACATGCTCGCCGCGATCTCCGAGTCGATCGGTGGGGCCGAGACGATCCGGGCGCACCACATCCAGGAGCGCACCGCGGCCCGCATCGACGGGGCGGTGGAGGACCACCGCCGGGCCGCGGTCCGGGCGCACGTGCGCTCGTCCGTCGCCTTCGGCACCGGGCAGCTCTTCACCGGTCTCACGCTCGCGACCGTCCTCGCGGCCGGGACGTGGCTCGCGGTCGAGGGGCACCTCACCCTCGGTGAGCTGCTCGCCTTCCTCTTCCTCGTCAACCTCTTCACCCAGCCGGTGCAGCAGGCCACCGAGATCCTCAACGAGCTCCAGAACGCCGTCGCCGGATGGCGCAGGGTCCTCGACGTCATCGACACCCCCGCCGACGTCGCCGACCCGGTCGACGGGGTCGAGCTGCCGCGCGGACCGGTCTCGATCGAGATGACCGACGTCGGCTTCGCCTATCCCGGCGGCCCGCCCGTCCTCCACGACATCACGTGGCACGTCGCACCCCGCACGCGCGTCGCCGTCGTCGGCGAGACCGGGTCGGGCAAGTCGACCCTCGCCAAGCTGCTCACCCGCCTCGTCGACCCGACCTCGGGCACGGTCCACCTCGACGGCGTCGACCTGCGGACCGTGCGCTTCGCGAGCCTGCGCGAGCGCGTCGTGCTCGTCCCGCAGGAGGGCTTCCTCTTCGACGCCGACCTCGCGACGAACATCCGGGTGGGTGCCCCGGACGCGGACGAGGCGGAGATCCTGGCCGCGGTGGCCGAGCTCGGGCTCACCGACTGGTTGGACCAGCTCCCGGACGGGCTCCGCTCGCCGGTCGGCCCGCGCGGCTCGTCGCTGTCCGCGGGGGAGCGCCAGCTCGTCGCGATCCTGCGCGCCTACCTCGCCGACCCCGACCTCCTCGTCCTCGACGAGGCGACGAGCGCGGTCGACCCGGCCACGGAGGTGCGCATCCAGGCCGCGCTCGAGCGGCTCCTCGAGGGCCGGACCTCGGTGGCGATCGCCCACCGTCTCTCGACCGCCGAGGCGGCCGACGTCGTGGTCGTCGTCGACGACGGGCGGATCGTCGAGCACGGCCACCACCGCGACCTCGTCGGGGCGGGCGGACGCTACGCGGCGCTGCACGCCTCGTGGGCTGCGCAGCAGCAGCACTGACCCGCTTCGTACGATGGGCCGGTGCCCACACCCCCTTCGCCCCTCGACGCCGACCTCGCCGGCCGGCTCAAGCGCGACGACGCCGGCCTCGTCGCCGCGATCGTCCAGCAGCACGACACCGGTGAGGTGCTCATGCTCGGCTGGATGGACGACGAGGCCCTCCACCGGACGCTGACGACGGGCCGGGTGACCTTCTGGTCCCGCAGCCGCGGGGAGTACTGGCGCAAGGGCGACACCTCGGGCCACGTCCAGCACGTGCGCTCCGTGGCCCTCGACTGCGACGGCGACGCGCTGCTCGTCCGGGTCGACCAGGTCGGCGCCGCCTGCCACACGGGGGCCCGGACCTGCTTCGACGAGGACCGGCTCGACGCCGTCGTGGGGGAGGGGTCGTGACCACCCTGCCCGAGATCGGGTACGGGCGGACGTGGCCGGACGCGGGGACCTTCGCCGTCCTCGCGCAGGACCGCCGGGTCATCCCCGTCGTCCGCCGGGTCATGGCCGACTCCGAGACCCCGGTGTCGGTCTACCGCAAGCTGGCGAAGGGCGAGCCCGGCACCTTCCTCCTCGAGTCGGCCGAGCAGGGCGTGTGGTCCCGCTGGTCGATCGTCGGGGTCCGCAGCCGGGCCACGCTCAGCGAGCGGGACGGCCAGGCCCGCTGGATCGGGGAGCCCCCCGTCGGCGTGCCGACCGAGGGTTCGCCGGTCGAGGTGCTCCGCGAGACCCTCGAGGTCCTGCGGACCGAGCCGATCGAGGGGATGCCCCCGCTGACCTCCGGCATGGTCGGGGTCATCGCCTACGACGCCGTCCGGCGGTGGGAGCGGGTCCCGGAGAGCCTGCCCGACGTCCTCGGCGTGCCGGAGGTCGGCATGGTGCTCGCGAGCGACGTCGCCGTCCTCGACCACTCCGACGGCTCGCTGCTGCTCATCGCCAACGCGCTGAACTACGACAACACCGACGAGCGCGCCGACGAGTCCTACGCCGACGCGGTGCGCCGCCTCGACGTCATGGCCGCCGAGCTCGCCGCCCCCGCCGCGAGCACCGTCGCGGTCGTCGACGACGACCTGGCCGCTGAGACCCTCGCCGGGGTCGAGGCCGACGTCACGCCCGAGCGCTTCCAGGAGATCGTCGAGGAGGCGAAGGAGGACATCCGCGCCGGCGAGGTCTTCCAGGTCGTCCTCTCGCAGCGTTTCAGCCTGGACTGCGACGCCGACCCGCTCGACGTCTACCGGGCGCTGCGCGCGGCCAACCCGAGCCCGTACATGTACTACTTCCGGCTGCCCCGGCCGGACGGCTCGACGTACGACGTCGTCGGCGGCTCCCCCGAGGCCCTCGTGACGGTCACCGGTCGCGAGGCGACGACCCACCCCATCGCCGGGACCCGGCCCCGGGGCAAGAGCCTCGACGAGGACGTCGCGCTCGCCGAGGACCTCCTCGCCGACCCCAAGGAGCGGGCCGAGCACGTCATGCTCGTCGACCTCGGCCGCAACGACCTCCAGCGGGTGTGCGAGGCCGGCACCGTCGACTGCCTCGAGTTCATGACGGTGCGCCGCTACAGCCACGTCACCCACCTCGAGTCGACGGTCGTCGGCCGGATGCGGCCCGACGTCAGCGCGTACGACGTCCTCGTCGCGACCTTCCCAGCGGGCACCCTCTCCGGCGCTCCCAAGCCGCGTGCCCTCGCGCTCATCGAGCAGTACGAGCGCAGCCGCCGGGGCGTCTACGGCGGCGTCGTCGGGTACCTCGACTTCCACGGCGACATGGACATGGCGATCGCGATCCGCACCGCCCTCATCGCCGACGGTCGCGCGCACGTCCAGGCCGGAGCCGGGATCGTCGCCGACTCGGTGCCCCATCTCGAGCACGAGGAGTGCGTCAACAAGGCCACGGCGGCGCTCCGCGCGGTGGCCACCGCCACCGCGATGCGCCCCGTGAGCGAGACCCAGTCATGAGCTCGGCCGTGGACCGGCTCACCCGTAAGCCCGTCGTCCTGCTCCTCGCCGTGCTCGGTGCGCTCGTCGCCCTCGCGGCGAGCCGAGGCGTGTGGATCGAGGGCACCGTCGTCGACATCGCGGGCACCACCCGCGCCGAGGCCACCGGGACCGAGGCGGCCGCCGGGCTCGCCGGGCTCGCTCTCGTCGGTGCCGCCGCAGCGGTGGCCGCGGTGACGAGCGGCCGCGTCGGGAGGATCGTCGCGGCGCTCGCGCTCGTCGCCGTCGTCGCGGCGATCGGCGTCCTCGTCGGACGCGTCGTCCTCGATCCCGAGGGCATCCTCGGGACCGTCGCAGGCTCCCGCTCGGGCACCTCCGCCACCCTCGACGCCACCGCCACGACGACGCCCTGGCCGTGGGTGGCCGCCCTGGCGGTCATCCCCTTCGCCCTGGCCGCCCTGGGCGCCCTGCTCGCCGGGACCCGCTGGCAGGCGCTCGGCGCCTCCGCCGGGCGCAGCGAGACCGACCGCACCGAGAGCGCTGGCACCACCGCCGACAGCTCGGACTGGGAGCGGCTCAGCGAGGGTGACGATCCCACGGACGAGGACCCCGACGGACGCGCCCGGACGGCCGGATAGCCTGGCCCCATGCCGAGCGTCCTGACCCAGATCATCGACGGTGTGCGGGAGGACCTCGCAGACCGGGAGCTGCTGACCAGCCTCGCCCAGATCCGCCGGCGCGCCGAGGCCGCCGCACCCCCGCGCGACGTCGTCTCGCGACTGCGCTCCCAGGACCTCGCCGTCATCGCCGAGGTCAAGCGCTCCAGCCCGAGCAAGGGCGCGCTCGCCGACATCCCCGACCCCGCAGCGCTGGCCCGCGAGTACGAGCGCGGCGGCGCGGCCGCGATCTCCGTGCTCACCGAGCGGCGCCGCTTCGGCGGGTCGCTCGCCGACCTCGACGCAGTCCGGGCCGCCGTCGACGTCCCGATCCTGCGCAAGGACTTCGTCGTCACCGAGTACCAGGTCTGGGAGGCGCGCGCGCACGGTGCCGACCTGGTCCTGCTCATCGTCGCGGCGCTCGACGACACGCAGCTGCGCGACCTCCTCGCCCTCGTCGGCGAGACGGGCATGACCGCGCTCGTCGAGGTCCACGACGAGGCCGAGGCCGAGCGCGCCGTCGCCTCCGGCGCGGAGGTCATCGGGGTCAACAACCGCAACCTCAAGACGCTCGAGGTCGACAACGCGACCTTCGCCCGCGTCGCCGGCCTCATCCCGGCCGACCGGGTGCGGATCGCCGAGTCCGGCGTGAGCGGGGTCGCGGACGCCGCCGCCTTCGCCGCGGCGGGGGCCGACGCGGTGCTCGTCGGCGAGGCCCTCGTCACCGGCGGCGAGCCCGCCGCCGCCGTCACCGCGATGCGGGGCGTGCGATGAGCACGCCGCCTACCCCGTCGCCCGGGCGCTTCGGCCAGTTCGGCGGACGCTACGTCCCCGAGGCACTCATCCCCGCGCTCGAGGAGCTCGACGAGGCCCGGCAGAAGGCGATGCTCGACCCCGAGTTCCTCGACGAGCTCGACGCCCTGCACCGCACCTACACGGGCCGGCCGAGCATCATCACCGAGGTGCCCCGCTTCGCCGCGCACGCCGGCGGCGCCCGGGTGATCCTCAAGCGCGAGGACCTCAACCACACCGGCTCGCACAAGATCAACAACGTCCTCGCCCAGTGCCTGCTCACGAAGCGCATGGGCAAGAGGCGGGTCATCGCCGAGACCGGCGCCGGTCAGCACGGCGTCGCCACCGCCACGGCCGCGGCCCTCATGGGGCTCGAGTGCACCGTCTACATGGGCAAGGTCGACACCGAGCGCCAGGCGCTCAACGTCGCCCGGATGCGGATCCTCGGCGCCGAGGTCGTCGCGGTCGAGCACGGCAGCGCCACCCTCAAGGACGCGATCAACGAGGCGCTGCGCGACTGGGTGACCAACGTCGGGCACACCCACTACGTCCTCGGGACGGTCACCGGACCGCACCCCTTCCCCGAGATGGTCCGCGACTTCCACAAGATCATCGGCGAGGAGGCCCGCCAGCAGGTCCTCGACCTCACCGGCCGGCTTCCCGACGCCGTCGTCGCGTGCGTCGGCGGCGGGTCCAACGCCATGGGGATCTTCCACCGCTTCGTCGAGGACGAGGGGGTGCGCCTCGTCGGTGTCGAGGCCGGGGGAGAGGGCATCGAGGGCGACCGCCACGCGGCGCGCTTCGCCACCGCCGAGCCCGGCGTGCTCCACGGCGCGATGAGCTACCTCATGCAGGACGACGAGGGCCAGACCCTCGAGACCCACTCGATCTCCGCGGGCCTGGACTACCCGAGCGTCGGCCCCGAGCACTCCTTCCTGCGCGACACCGGGCGGGCCGAGTACCGCTACGCGACCGACGAGCAGGCGATGGAGGCCTTCCGCCTCCTGTGCCGCACCGAGGGCATCATCCCGGCGCTCGAGTCCTCGCACGCCCTCGCCGGGGCCATCGAGGTCGGACGGGAGCTCGGCCCCGACGCCCTGATCCTCGTCAACCTCTCCGGCCGCGGCGACAAGGACATGCACACCGCCGCCCGCTGGTTCGGCCTCGTCGAGGACGACGGGCAGAGCACCCCGACGTCCGCGGCCGTCGAGACCGGAGGAGCCGAGTGCGTCTCCGCCGTCGAGCCCGAAGGGGGAGTCCAGGCATGACCCAGTCCCGTGGCGTCGGCGAGGTCCTCGCCGCCTGCCGGGCCGAGGGCCGCGCCGCCCTCGTCGGCTACCTGCCCGTCGGCTACCCCGACGTCCCCTCGTCCCTCCGGGCGATGGAGACGTTGTGCGACAACGGCATCGACATCGTCGAGGTCGGCATGCCCTACAGCGACCCCCTCATGGACGGCGCCGTCATCCAGCGCGCCGCGACGCAGGCCCTCGAGGGCGGCGTCCGCGTCGACGACGTCTTCCGGGCCACCGCCGCGATCCGGGCCAAGGGGGTGCCGCCGCTCGTCATGAGCTACTGGAACCTCGTCCTGCGACGCGGCGTCGCCCGCTACGCGGCCGACCTCGCTGCCGCCGGGGGAGCGGGGCTCATCACCCCCGACCTCGTGCCCGAGGAGGCCCAGGACTGGATCGACGCCTCCGCGGCCGAGGGGCTCGACCGGGTCTTCCTCGTCGCGCCGAGCTCGACCTCCGAGCGGCTCGCCGTCGTCACGGGGGCGACCCGGGGCTTCGTCTACGCCGCGTCGACGATGGGGGTCACGGGAGCGCGGACCAGCGTCGGCGACGCCGCCGCCGACCTCGTCGCCCGCACCCGGGAGCACACCGACCTGCCCGTGTGCGTCGGCCTCGGCGTGAGCACCCGCGAGCAGGCCGCCGAGATCGCCACGTACGCCGACGGGGTCATCGTCGGGTCGGCGCTCGTCGCCTGCCTCGAGGACCCCGACGTCGACGCCGGGCTCGAGCGGCTCGCCGCGCTGACCCGCGAGCTCGCCGCCGGCGTGCGCGAGGGTCGGCGATGACCCGCGAGCGCACCCTCGACGTCGTCGGGCTGCTCGCCCGGCTCGTCCTCGGCGGCGCCCTGCTCGTCGCCGGCGGCCTCAAGGTCGGCAACCCGGCCGGCTCGGCCCGGGCCGTGCAGGCCTACGACGTCCTCCCCTTCGACGTCGCACGCTACGTCGGCTACGCCCTGCCGTACATCGAGGTGATCGTCGGCGGCCTGCTCGTCCTCGGCCTCTTCACCTGGGCCATGGCGGCGGTCGGGACCGCCCTCATGGTCGTCTTCGTCATCGGGATCGCCCAGGCCTGGGCCCGTGGCCTGAGCATCGACTGCGGCTGCTTCGGCGGCGGCGGCCAGGTCGCTCCCGAGGAGACGAAGTACGGTCGCGAGATCGTCCGTGACCTCGCCTTCGCCCTCTGCGGCGCGTGGCTGCTCTGGCGGCCGCGCTCGCTCGCCAGCCTCGACCGCGTCCTCCTCGGACGCTGACCCACCACCCCCATCTCCGGAGGACGCAGATGAGCAACGACCGACAGGCCACGATCCAGGCCGCCGCCAAGACCTCGGGAGGCGGCGCGAACGCCATCGTCGTCGGAGGCATCGTCGCGATCGTGGCGATCATCGCCATCGTCGCCGGTGTCATCTGGTCCGCCCAGAAGGACTCCGTCGACACCCCCACCGGCCCGCCCGCGGGCACCGAGATGGGCCAGCCCTTCAACCCCTTCCCCGACGCGACCCTCGTCGCCGACGCCCCGACGGTCGACGTCTACGAGGACTTCCGCTGCCCGGCCTGCGCGGTCTTCGAGCGCACGCTCGGCGGGACGATCAACTCGCTCGCGGCCGAGGGCAAGATCAAGCTCAACGTCCACCTCAAGACGGTCATCGACAGCAACGACGGCAAGGACAGCTCCGCGGTCTCCGCGAGCAGCGCCCTCTGCGCGGCCGACGAGGGGGCCTGGGAGAAGTACCACCAGTGGCTCTTCGAGAACCAGCCTGCCAACCACGCCGCGTTCACCAAGGACCAGCTGAGGCAGGCCGCCGAGTCCGCCGGCCTGACCCGTGACGCCCTGTCGTCGTGGGAGAGCTGCAGCGACGCGAGGACCTACCAAGCCTACGTGAGGAGCGTCGACGACCAGACGGTCAAGGACGGCATCACCGGCACCCCGCTGATCGCCGTCGAGGGTACGAAGCTCTCCTGGGGCGCCTTCGTCAACCAGGACGGCACCCAGGCCGACACCGACGCCTTCGCCGAGGTGCTCACGAGCGGCGAGGTCCCCGCAGAGCTGGTGCAGCAGTGACGTTCTCGGCGCCGGCAGCCCTGCCCAGCCCCGAGGTCGGGGCCCTCTCGCTCGGTCCGCTCACCCTCCACGCCTACGCGCTGTGCATCCTCGCGGGGATCATGGCCGCCGTCTGGATCACCCAGAAGCGGCTCTCGGCGCGCGGGGGAGCGGACGGAGTCGTCCTCGACATCGCCCTGTGGGCCGTGCCCGCCGGGATCATCGGTGCCCGGCTCTACCACGTGGTGACGACCCCCGAGCCGTACTTCGGCGAGGGGGGTGACCTCCTCGCCGCCCTCCAGCTGTGGAAGGGCGGGCTGGGGATCTGGGGCGCCGTCGCCGGGGGAGCCCTGGGGGCCTGGATCGCGTGCCGTCGCTACGACGTGCCCTTCGGCGCGCTCGCCAGCGCCGTCGCACCCGCCCTGCCGGTCGCCCAGGCGATCGGCCGCTGGGGCAACTGGTTCAACAACGAGCTCTACGGCCGGCCGACCGACCTGCCGTGGGGGCTGGAGATCCACCGGTGGGACACCGGGGCCGCGCGGGCGGTGACCGGCGCCGACGGCCAGGCCGTCGTGCTCGGGACCTTCCACCCGATCTTCCTCTACGAGTCGATCTTCCTGCTCCTGCTCGCCGTCGTGCTGCTCGTCCTCGACCGTCGCACGTCCCTGGCACCGGGTCAGCTCTTCGGCGCGTACGTCGCCGGCTACCCGGTCGGGCGGATCGTCCTCGAGACGATGCGCACCGACCATGCCGAGGTGATCCTCGGGCAGCGGCTCAACGTGTGGACCTCGTTGGCGGTCTTCGTGCTCGGGCTCGCCATCTGGGTGATCGCCGGGAGGCGGGGCAGGCCCTCGTCCTCGGGCCCCGGCCGTGAGAACAATCTCACCATGCGAGAAGGCAAGGTCAGTACGTAAGACGTCGGGGCTGCTACTCTCCCTGCACGTGGCCAACGCCGTCCACGATCCTTTGCCGCCAGCCGGTGTCCACCATATGGACACCGGCTGATCCGACCATCGAGACAAAAGGACGGTGATCCGTCGGTGACGACCGCTTCGCCCTTCCACCGCTTCTCAGCGCACCCCGCCGACACCGGCCTCTACCGTCGCGAGGCGGAGCACGACGCGTGCGGCGTCGCGATGGTCGCGACGATGCGCGGATCCGCGGGTCACGACATCGTCGACCAGGCCCTGCTCGCCCTGACCAACCTCGAGCACCGGGGCGCCACCGGCGCCGACCCGCTCGTCGGTGACGGCGCAGGCATCCTCACCCAGGTACCGGACCGATTCCTGCGCGAGGTCGTCGACTTCGAGCTCCCGGCAGCCGGCTCCTTCGCCGTCGGCACGGCCTACGTGCCGCGCGAGGAGGACGAGCGAGCCGAGGTGATGGCGCGGATCGACGCCATCGTCGTCGAGGAGGGGCTCGAGGTCCTCGGCTGGCGCGACGTCCCCGTGACGCGCGACCTCGTCGGCGACATGGCGCGCGACGTCATGCCCCACTTCGCCCAGCTCTTCGTCGCGGCGCCGGGCGCGGAGATCTCGGGCATGACGCTCGAGCGGCTCGCCTACTGCGTGCGCAAGCGGGCCGAGCGCGAGAGCGACGTCTACTTCGCGTCGCTGTCCTCCCGCACCCTCGTCTACAAGGGCATGCTCACCACCGCCCAGCTCGAGCCCTTCTACCCCGACCTCTCGGACGAGCGCTTCGAGACCGAGCTCGCGCTGGTCCACTCGCGCTTCTCGACCAACACCTTCCCGAGCTGGCCGCTGAGCCACCCCATGCGCTTCATCGCGCACAACGGCGAGATCAACACGGTCAAGGGCAACCGCAACTGGATGCACGCCCGGGAGTCGCAGCTGACCTCCTCGGTCATCCCGGGCGACCTCCAGCGGCTCTTCCCGATCTGCACCCCGGGCGCCTCGGACTCGGCCTCCTTCGACGAGGTCCTCGAGCTGCTCCACCTCGGCGGCCGCTCGCTCCCGCACGCGGTGCTCATGATGATCCCCGAGGCGTGGGAGAACCACGCGACGATGGACCCCGCCCGCACGGCGTTCTACGAGTTCCACTCGATGTTCATGGAGCCGTGGGACGGCCCGGCGTGCGTGACCTTCACCGACGGCCGTCTCGTCGGCGCGGTCCTCGACCGCAACGGGCTGCGCCCGGGCCGCTACTGGGTGACCGACGACGGACTCGTCGTCCTCGCGTCGGAGTCCGGCGTGCTCGACCTCGACCCGGAGCGGGTGGTCCGCAAGGGCCGGCTGCAGCCCGGCAGGATGTTCCTCGTCGATACCGCCGAGGGTCGCATCGTCGAGGACGACGAGATCAAGGGGCAGCTCGCCGGCGAGCAGCCCTACGACGAGTGGCTGCACGCCGGCCGGATCTTCCTCCAGGACCTCCCGCCGCGCGAGCACGTCATGCACACCCCGGCGTCCGTACGCCGCCGCCAGCGCACCTTCGGCTACACCGAGGAGGAGCTGAGCATCCTCCTCACGCCGATGGCACGCCAGGGCGCCGAGGCCCTCGGCTCGATGGGCACCGACACCCCCATCGCGGTGCTCTCGAGCAAGCCGCGGCTGATCTTCGACTACTTCACCCAGCTCTTCGCCCAGGTGACCAACCCGCCGCTCGACGCGATCCGCGAGGAGCTCGTGACGGCGCTCGGCACGGCGATCGGGCCGGAGGGCAACGCGCTCGACGCCGAGCCCTCGCACGCGCGGCAGATCATCCTGCCCTTCCCCGTCATCGACAACGACGAGCTCGCCAAGATCCGCCACATCAACGCCGACGGCGACCTCCCCGGCTACGCCACCCACGTCGTCCGCGGTCTCTACGACCACATGCGCGGCGGCGAGGGGATGACCGCCCGGATCCGCGAGATCTGCGGCGAGGTCTCCGAGGCGATCGCCGAGGGCGCCCGCTTCATCGTCCTCTCCGACCGGGACTCGGGGCGCGACTACGCGCCGATCCCCTCGCTGCTGCTCACCGCGGCGGTCCACCACCACCTCATCCGCGAGAAGACCCGCACCCAGGTCGGTCTGCTCGTCGAGGCCGGCGACGTGCGCGAGGTCCATCACGTCGCGCTCCTCATCGGATACGGCGCGGCCGCGGTCAACCCCTACCTCGCCATGGAGTCCGTCGAGGACATGGTCCGGCGCGGCGTCATCGAGGGGGTCGACGAGGAGCAGGCGGTCAAGAACCTCATCAAGGCGCTCGGCAAGGGCGTCCTCAAGGTGATGTCGAAGATGGGCATCTCCACCGTCGCGAGCTACCGCGGCGCCCAGGTCTTCGAGGCGATCGGCCTGTCGCAGGAGCTCGTCGATGAGTACTTCACCGGCACCGTGAGCCAGCTCGGCGGCATCGGCATCGACGTCATCGCCGCCGAGACCGCGGCCCGTCACTCCACCGCCTACCCGCCGGACGGCATGGCGCTGCCGCACCGTCAGCTCGTCGTGGGCGGCGAGTACAAGTGGCGCCGCGAGGGCGAGCCGCACCTCTTCGACCCGGAGACGGTCTTCCGCCTCCAGCACTCGACCCGGGCCCGCCGCTACGACATCTTCAAGCAGTACACGCAGCGCATCGACGACCAGTCTGAGCGGCTGATGACCCTGCGCGGGCTCTTCGAACTCGGGGGCACGAGCCCCCGCGAGCCGATCAGCATCGACGAGGTCGAGCCGGTGAGCGAGATCGTCAAGCGCTTCAACACCGGCGCGATGAGCTACGGCTCGATCAGCCGGGAGGCGCACGAGACCCTCGCGGTCGCGATGAACCGCCTCGGCGGCCGGTCCAACACCGGCGAGGGCGGCGAGGACCTCGAGCGCCTCATGGACCCCGAGCGCCGCAGCGCGATCAAGCAGGTCGCGTCGGGCCGCTTCGGCGTCACCTCGGCGTACCTCACGAACGCCGACGACATCCAGATCAAGATGGCGCAGGGCGCCAAGCCGGGCGAAGGGGGACAGCTGCCGGGTCCCAAGGTCTACCCGTGGGTGGCCAAGACCCGTCACTCAACCCCGGGCGTCGGGCTGATCAGCCCGCCGCCGCACCACGACATCTACTCCATCGAGGATCTCGCCCAGCTGATCCACGACCTGAAGAACGCCAACCCGGGTGCCCGCATCCACGTCAAGCTCGTCTCCGAGATCGGCGTGGGCACGGTGGCCGCGGGCGTGAGCAAGGCGCACGCCGACGTCGTCCTCGTCTCGGGCCACGACGGTGGCACGGGTGCCTCGCCGCTCACCTCGCTCAAGCACGCGGGCGGCCCCTGGGAGCTCGGTCTCGCCGAGACGCAGCAGACGCTCGTCCTCAACGGGCTGCGCGACCGGATCGTCGTGCAGGTCGACGGGCAGATCAAGACCGGGCGTGACGTCGTCATCGCGGCGCTGCTCGGTGCCGAGGAGTTCGGCTTCGCGACCGCCCCGCTCGTCGTGAGCGGCTGCATCATGATGCGGGTCTGCCACCTCGACACCTGCCCCGTCGGCATCGCCACCCAGAACCCGGAGCTGCGCTCGCGCTACTCGGGCAGGCCGGAGTTCGTCGAGACCTTCTTCGAGTACATCGCCGAGGAGGTCCGCGAGCACCTCGCGGCCCTCGGCCTGCGCTCGATCGACGAGGCGGTCGGCCAGGTCGAGCTGCTCGACACCCGTCGGGCCGTCGAGCACTGGAAGGCGTCCGGGCTCGACCTCGCGCCGGTGCTCGCCAGGGTCGAGGCCTTCGACGGGTCGGGCATCAAGCACTCCAAGGCGCAGGACCACGGTCTCGAGCACGCGCTCGACCACCGACTCATCGAGATCGCCGAGCCGGCCCTCTCGGACGGCGCGCCCGTCCAGGGCGAGGTCGAGGTGCGCAACGTCAACCGGACGGTCGGCACGATGCTCGGCCACGAGCTGACGAAGCGTTACCCGGAGGGCCTGCCCGACGGGACGATCGAGATCACGACCCGCGGCAGCGCCGGCCAGTCCTACGGTGCCTTCCTGCCGAAGGGGATCACGCTGCGCCTTGTCGGGGACGGCAACGACTACGTCGGCAAGGGCCTCTCGGGCGGTCGCGTCGTCGTCACCCCGCCGGAGGGCTCGGCGCTCGTCGCCGAGGACAACGTCATCGCCGGCAACGTCATCGGCTACGGCGCGACCTCCGGCGAGATCTACCTCCGCGGGATCGTCGGCGAGCGCTTCTGCGTCCGCAACTCCGGTGCCACCGCGGTCGTCGAGGGGGTCGGCGACCACGGCTGCGAGTACATGACCGGTGGCACGGTCCTCGTCCTCGGCGCGACCGGACGCAACTTCGCGGCCGGCATGTCCGGGGGAGTGGCCTACGTGCTCGACCTCGACGCCTCGCTCGTCAACCCCGAGCTCGTCGACGTCTCACCCCTTCGCCCCGGTGACCTCCCGCGCGTGCGGGAGCTCCTCGAGGCCCACCTGACGCACACCGGGTCGGCGGTCGCCCAGCGGCTGCTCGACGACGGCGACGACGCGCTCGCGCGCTTCTCGCTCGTCCTCCCGCGTGACTACCAGCGCGTCCTCGACGTCCGCGCCGAGGCGGAGGCCGACGGCCTCGACCTCGACGGCACGGAGGTCTGGGACCGGATCATGGAGGCATCCCGTGGCTGACCCCCAAGGCTTTCTCAAGCACCGCGAGCGCGAGCTGCCCCAGCGGCGTCCCGTCGAGGTCCGGATCAAGGACTGGAAGGAGGTCTACGAGGAGCAGGAGCTCGGCCAGCTCCAGCGTCAGGCCGGCCGCTGCATGGACTGCGGCATCCCCTTCTGCCACTCCGGCTGCCCGCTCGGCAACCTCATCCCCGAGTGGAACACCCTCGCGTGGAAGGGCGACTGGCACGACGCGATCGAGCGGCTGCACGCGACGAACAACTTCCCCGAGTTCACCGGTCGGCTCTGCCCGGCGCCGTGCGAGACCGCGTGCGTCCTCGGCATCAACCAGCCGGCCGTGACGATCAAGCAGGTCGAGGTGACCACCGTCGAGGAGGCCTTCGGCCGCGGCGACGTGCCGCCGCAGATCCCCGAGTGGCTCACCGGCAGGACGGTCGCGGTCGTCGGCTCCGGGCCGGCCGGCCTGGCCGCCGCCCAGCAGCTGACCCGCGCGGGCCACACCGTCGCCGTGTACGAGCGGGCGGACAAGCCGGGCGGGCTGCTGCGCTACGGCATCCCCGAGTTCAAGATGGAGAAGCGGATCCTCGACCGTCGGCTCGCGCAGATGCGCTCCGAGGGCACCCGCTTCCGCTCCGGCGTCGACGTCGGCACCGAGGTGACGGGCCAGCAGCTCCGCGACCGTTACGACGCGGTGGTCCTCGCCATCGGCGCGACCGTCCCGCGTGACCTGCCCGTCCCGGGGCGCGAGCTCGACGGTGTCGTCCAGGCGATGGACTTCCTGCCCGACGCCAACCGGGTCTCGGTCGGCGAGGAGGTCGAGGGCCAGATCACCGCGACCGGCAAGGACGTCATCATCATCGGCGGCGGCGACACCGGCGCCGACTGCATCGGCACCTCGATCCGCCAGGGTGCCCGCTCGGTGACGAGCCTGGAGATCATGCCGCAGCCCGGCGCCGACCGCTCGGCCCAGCACCCGTGGCCGACCTACCCGATGATCTTCCGCGTCGCCTCTGCGCACGAGGAGGGTGGTGACCGCGTCTACGCCGTGTCGACGACCGAGATCGTCGGCGACGAGGACGGCAAGGTCGCCGGCCTGCGGCTCACCGAGGTCGAGCTGGGGGAGCAGGGCTTCACCCCGGTCGAGGGCACCGAGCGCGAGCTGCCCGCGCAGCTCATCCTCCTCGCCATGGGCTTCCTCGGCCCGGAGGGCGAAGGGGTCGTCGAGCAGCTCGGCGTCGAGCGCGACGAGCGCTCCAACGTCGTGCGCGACAACGACTACATGAGCAGCGTCCCCGGCGTCTTCGTCGCCGGCGACGCAGGCCGGGGACAGTCGCTCATCGTCTGGGCGATCGCCGAGGGCCGCGCCGCGGCCCAGGGGGTCGACAAGTACCTCATGGGCGAGTCCAAGCTGCCCCGCCCCGTCAACCCGGGGGACCGTCCGCTCACCGCCTGAGCCACGGGCGAAGGGGGAGCCGACCCGTCGGCTCCCCCTTCGCCTGTGTCTAGCGTCACGACCACCCCTCGGCGGTCCGTAGGATGGAGGTCATGCGTCGCGCGAAGATCGTCTGCACCCTCGGTCCGTCGACCTCCACCCCCCAGAACATCCAAGAGCTCGTCGCCGCGGGCATGGACCTCGCCCGCTTCAACCTCTCCCACGGCGACTACCCCTTCCACGAGGCGAACTACCGGGCCGTCCGGGAGGCCGGCGACGCGATGGGTCGGGCCGTCGGCACGCTCGTCGACCTCCAGGGCCCCAAGATCCGCACCGGCCGCTTCAAGGACGGGCCGATCCTGCTCAAGGCGGGCGACCACTTCACCATCACGACGCGGGATGTCGAGGGTGACCAGAAGACCGTCGGGACGACCTACAAGGGGCTGACCCGTGACGTCAGCGCGGGGGACCGCATCCTCATCGACGACGGCAAGATCAGTCTCTCGGTCCACGACGTCACGGACACCGAGGTCCGCTGCGTCGTCATCTACGGCGGGCCCCTGTCCAACAACAAGGGGATCAACCTCCCGGGCGTGCCCGTGTCGGTTCCGGCGCTCTCGGAGAAGGACGAGGCGGACCTGCGCTGGGCCATCGGCCTGGGCGTCGACTTCATCGCCCTGAGCTTCGTGCGCTCCGCCAAGGACGTCGAGCGGGTCCACCGGATCATGGACGAGGAGGGCCAGCGACTGCCCGTCATCGCCAAGATCGAGAAGCCGCAGGCCGTGCAGGAGCTCGAGGCGATCATCGACGCCTTCGACGGGATCATGGTGGCCCGCGGCGACCTCGGCGTCGAGATGCCGCTCGAGGAGGTGCCGGTTGTCCAGAAGCGGGCGATCGAGATGGCCCGCCGCAAGGCCAAGCCGGTCATCGTCGCCACGCAGGTGCTCGAGTCGATGATGGACAACAGCCGGCCCACCCGGGCCGAGGCATCCGATGCCGCGAACGCCGTGCTCGACGGTGCCGACGCGCTGATGCTCTCCGGCGAGACCGCCGCGGGGAAGTTCCCCATCGAGGCGGTCAAGGTCATGTCCCGGATCATCGAGAGCACCGAGGCCAACGGGCTCGAGCGCATCGACGCCGTCGACGGCGGCACCGGCACGACGCAGGGCGCGGTGATCACCCGCGCTGCGGCAGAGATCGGGGACCAGCTCGGTGTGAAGTACCTCATCGCCTTCACCCAGACGGGAGGGGTGGCCCGACGGCTGGCCCAGCTGCGACCGCGCCTGCCGATGCTCGCCTTCAGCCCGACCCAGCACGTCCGTTCGCAGCTCGCGCTCGTGTGGGGGATCGAGACCTTCCTGACGCCGGAGGTCACGAGCACCGACCAGTACGCGATGATGGTCGACGAGATCCTGCTCGACGCCGACCGCGTGATTGAGGGGGACAAGGTCGTCATCGTCGCCGGCTCACCGCCCGGGATCCCCGGCTCGACGAACGCCGTCCGCGTGCACAAGATCGGCGATGCCCGGCACGGTGTGGCCAGCGCGTACCGCCTGCCCTGACCCTCGCCGGCCCCGGATATGCTGACGTAGCCCCGCCGGGGTGGTGGAATGGCAGACACGGAGCACTCAAAATGCTCTGCCCGCAAGGGCATGCGGGTTCGAGTCCCGCTCCCGGCACGTGACGCGGTCCACCACCGCTGACGATCAGGGCCCGGCGACGGGCCTTCGATGACGACGAGTGAGGCAGAGACGATGACGACGGACAGCACCCCCGGGGGCACCCCCCTGCGCATCCTCATCGCGGAGGACGAGGCGCTGATCCGCACCGACCTCGCCGAGATGCTCGCCGAGCAGGGCTACGACGTCGTCGGCCAGGCGAGCGACGGGCAGCAGGCCGTCGCGCTCGCCGAGCAGCTGCGCCCCGACCTCGCGATCTTCGACATCAAGATGCCCGTCATGGACGGCCTCGCCGCCGCCGAGGCCGTCGGCACCCAGCGGATCTGCCCGGTGATCATGCTCACCGCCTTCAGCCAGAAGGAGCTCGTCGAGCGGGCTCGGGACGCGGGAGTCATGGCCTACGTCGTCAAGCCCTTCAGCGCCTCCGACGTCCTCCCGGCCATCGAGGTGGCGTCCTCGCGCTGGGCCGAGCTCAAGGCCCTCGAGTCCGAGGTCGCCGACCTCGGCGAGCGGCTCGAGACCCGCAAGGCCGTCGAGAAGGCGAAGGGGGTCCTCATGAAGAAGCTGAAGATCTCCGAGGCCGAGGCCTTCCGGTGGATCCAGAAGACGGCGATGGACCGCCGGATGGGCATGCGCGAGGTCGCCGACGCCGTCGTGGCGGGCATGGAGAAATCCTGATCAGCCGAGGCTGATGACCAGCTGCGTGAGCAGCGGCGCGACGATCAGCGCCGGCAGCATGTCGCCGACCGGGATGTCCCGGATCCGCAGCAGGCGGAAGGCGATGCCCACGAGCACGAGGCCGCCCGTGGCGGTCAGCGCTGCGATGTGCGGGTCGGGCAAGATCGATCCCAGCGCCACGCCGAGCACGGTGAGCCCGCCCTGCACGACGAGGACGCTCACCGCCGAGAAGAGCACCCCGATGCCGAAGGTCGAGGCGAAGGCCAGGGCGGCGAAGCCGTCGAGCACGGACTTCAGCGCAAGCTTGTCGATGCCCCGGCCCAGGCCGTCGTCCAGGGTCCCCAGGATCGTCAACGGACCCACGCAGAAGAGCAGGCTGGCGGTGAGCCAGCCCTCGATGAACCGCTCCTTGGCGTCGATCTCCGGCACGTCGCTCGGCGACCCGGCGGCATCCCCTTCGCCCGCGGCGGTCATGGCAGCGGTCCACGATCGTCGGGACCCCACCCAGCCCTGGATCGCCCCCGCGAGGGACTCGAGCCGCTCCTCGATCCGCAGCAACGAGCCGATGATCGACCCGATGAGCAGCGAGCCGAGGACGATGAGCACCGGCGCGCCTCGCCCGGTGGCCCCTGACAGGTCGCTGCTCGTCACCTCGATGGCCGACAGCGCCGCCATGAGCAGCGTGACGAGCCCGAGGCAGTCGGTGACGACCGACCTGGTGCGCTCGGGCAGCCGGCCTCCGATGAGCATGCCGAGGAGCGCGCCGGCGATGACGGTGACGATGTTGAGGGCGGTGCCTGCACCGACGAACACCGGCTCAGCCCTGGCCGGGGGGCACGTCGCGCAGCATGCAGGTGATCCGCGAGGTGCACACGCGGCGGCCCTGGTCGTCGGTGACGACGATCTCCCAGGCGGCGACCGACCGGCCGAGCGAGAGCGGCGTGGCGACGCCGACGACATGCCCGCTCGTGGCCGCGCGGTGGTGCGTGGCGTTGATGTCGAGCCCCACCGCGATGCGGTCCGGTCCGGCGTGGAGCGCCGACCCGATGGAGCCCAGGGTCTCGGCGAGGACGACGGAGGCGCCCCCGTGGAGCAGGCCGTAGGGCTGGGTGTTGCCCTGGACGGGCATGCGTGCCACGACCTTCTCCGCGCTCGCCGCGAGGATGTCGATCTCCATCCGCTCGACGAGAGTGCCGACGCTTGAGGCGTTGAGGCGCTGACGGTCCTCGTCGGTCAGGGGAGGCAGGTCGCTCAGGGGGTCGGTCACGTCGTACTCCTCGAGAGGGCTGGCAGATCGGGGTCAGCCTAGAGCCGGGTGGTGCTGTCCTTGCCACCGCCTAGGGTTAGGCGCGTGAGCCGACTTCTCCTCCTTGACGGGCACTCCCTGGCCTACCGCGCGTTCTTTGCGCTGCCGGCGGAGAACTTCTCTACGAGCACCGGGCAGCACACCAACGCCGTCTACGGCTTCACCGCGATGCTCATCAACGTCCTGCGTGACGAGGAGCCGACGCACGTCGGGGTGGCCTTCGACGTCTCCCGGCAGACCTTCCGGTCGGAGGAGTACGCGGAGTACAAGGCCGGCCGGTCCGAGACCCCGAGCGCCTTCCGCGGCCAGATCTCGCTCCTCAAGGAGGTGCTCGACGCGCTGAGCATCGCCCACGTCGAGCTCGACGGGTACGAGGCGGACGACATCATCGCCACGCTGGCCACGCAGGGTCGCGAGGAGGGTATGGAGGTGCTCATCTGCTCCGGTGACCGCGACACCCTCCAGCTCGTCGACGCGACGACGACGGTCCTCTACCCCCGCAAGGGCGTCTCCGACCTCGCGCGCATGACGCCCGCCGCCGTCACGGAGAAGTACGGCGTCCCGCCCGAGCGGTACAGCGACCTCGCCGCACTCGTCGGTGAGAGCAGCGACAACCTCCCCGGGGTCCCCGGGGTGGGTCCCAAGACGGCCGCCAAGTGGATCGGCCTCTACGGCGACCTGCCCGGCGTCGTGGCCCACGTCGACGAGATCAAGGGCAAGGCCGGCGAGTCGTTGCGCGCCCACCTCGACGGCGTGCTGCGCAACCGGCGGCTCAACCGGCTCCTCACCGACGCGCCTGTCGGCGCCTCGGTGGCTGACCTCGAGCGTCGCCAGTGGGACCGCGAGGCCGTGCACACCCTCTTCGACAGCCTGGAGTTCCGGGTCCTGCGCGACCGGCTCTTCGAGACCTTCGACACCGGCGAGACCGAGGTGAGCGGGGGGCTCGAGATCGACGGCAGCGTGCTCGGGGCAGGCGAGGTGGCGGCCTGGCTCGAGGAGCACGCGCCGGCCGGTCGCCTCGTCGGCGTCGACGTCGTCGGGTCCTGGGGGAGGGGCAGCGGCGAGGTCGTCTCGATCGGCCTGTCCACCGTCGAGGGTGCCGCGGCCGCCCTCGACGTCACCGAGCTCGCCCCGGAGGACGACGAGGCGCTGGTGGCCTGGCTCGCCGACCCTGGGCGGCCCAAGGCGCTGCACGACGCCAAGGGGCCGATGCACGCGCTGCGCGAGCGGGGCTGGCTGCTCGACGGGGTCGAGGTCGACACCGTCCTCGCGGCCTACCTCGTCAAGCCGGACCAGCGCTCCTACGACCTCGGGGACCTCAGCGTGCGCCACCTCGGCCGAGAGCTGCGGGTCGAGGGTGCCGGTGCGGCGCCGGCGGACCAGGGCCTGCTCGACTTCTCCGCCGACGAGGACGAGGCCTCCCAGGACTCCATGGTCCGGGCCCGGGCCGTCGTCGAGCTCGCGGAGATCCTCCTCGCTGAGGTCGAGCGGACCGGTGGCACGGGCCTGCTCCGAGACGTCGAGATGCCCCTCGTCGCCGTACTCGCGGGGATGGAGCGCGCCGGCATCGCGGCCGACCTCGAGGCGCTGACGACGCTCGAGGCCCACTTCGCGGACCAGGTCGCGCAGGCGCAGGAGGACGCCTGGGACGCGATCGGGGACGAGCAGATCAACCTCGGCTCTCCCAAGCAGCTCCAGGTCGTCCTCTTCGAGACGCTCGGGCTGCCCAAGACGCGGCGTACCAAGACGGGTTACACGACCGACGCGGAGGCGCTCGCCGATCTCTACGCCAAGACCGAGCACCCCTTCCTCGAGGCGCTGCTCCGGCACCGTGACGCCGCGAAGCTGCGGGTGACCGTCGAGGGGCTGCTGCGCTCCGTCTCGGACGACTGCCGCATCCATACGACGTACATGCAGACGATCGCCGCGACCGGTCGTCTGTCCTCCACCGACCCCAACCTGCAGAACATCCCGATCCGGACCGAGGAGGGGCGTCGGATCCGCGAGGTCTTCGTCGTCGGTGACGGGTACGAGTGCCTCATGTCCGCGGACTATAGCCAGATCGAGATGCGCATCATGGCGCACCTCTCCGGCGACGACGGGCTCATCGAGGCGTTCCGGTCGGGGGAGGACCTCCACCGTTTCGTCGGGTCGCGGGTCTTCGGGGTCGACCCGGCTGACGTCACGCCCGAGATGCGCAGCAAGGTCAAGGCGATGAGCTACGGCCTGGCCTACGGCCTGTCGGCCTTCGGTCTCTCGCGGCAGCTCGGGATCAGCACGGGCGAGGCGAAGGGGTTGATGGAGGAGTACTTCGAGCGCTTCGGGGGAGTGCGCGACTACCTCCAGGACGTCGTCGCCCAGGCGCGTGCCACTGGCTACACCGAGACGATGCTCGGGCGGCGGCGGTACCTGCCCGACCTGACGAGCGACAACCGGCAGCGGCGCGAGATGGCCGAGCGGATGGCCCTCAACGCGCCGATCCAGGGCTCGGCCGCGGACGTCATGAAGGTCGCGATGCTCCGGGTCGATGCGGCGCTGCGGGAGCAGTCGCTCGCGTCGAGGGTGCTGCTGCAGGTGCACGACGAGCTCGTCGTCGAGGTGGCGGCGGGGGAGCGGGACCGGGTCGAGCAGCTGCTCCGGGACGAGATGGGAGCCGCCGTCGAGATGGACGTCCCGCTCGAAGTCAGCGTGGGGTCGGGCCGGTCCTGGCACGACGCCGCGCACTAGCCCGCCATACCTCTACCGGACAGGCGGCTGCTCTGGAGATGCGGTGTCCTCGATCAGCACGGGATCGTAGGTGTGCGCCTCTACCTCAGGCTTCGGTGCGGTGAGGACATAGCCGGCGAGGACGAGGAGCAGCCCGACATCAAGAGCAAGCTTGCTGTGCAGCAGCTCCAGTGCCGTGTCTGCGGTCGTAGCGAGCGCGAGGAAGGCCAGCGCTCCAGCCCAGAGCAGCCACACTGCGCGAGGGTGCCTACCAGCGATGGCGCTGTAGACCAGGAGCTGGGTCATGGCCAGCACCGTGCCAACCATGGCGAAGAGGGGCAAACTCCTCTCGATCTCATGATATTGGCCGCCCCCCACGAACTCGAGCGCCAGGGGGAGGGCCAGAGCGACCAGGGTTGTTGCACAGAGTCCGAGGAGGCCGACGACGGAGAGACCAAGAATGTCTGTCCGACGGCCAGCAGCCCTCTTAACCATCTTCGGGAAAGCTACGACCACGACAAACTGCGGGAAGAACAGCACCGCCTTGGTGAGGATCAGCCCAGCTGCGTACAAGCCTGCCTCCCCGTCCGGGATCAAGGACCGTGCCACGACGATGTCCATGTTGGACAGCGTGAAGAAGGCCAGGAGGGCGTGGGAGTTATGGGCAACCTCCCGCCAAAGGCTGTGCTCAGGCAGGTCGTCGGGCTCGGCGCCCTCAGGGGAACGCGCCCCTACGGTTCCTGTCCTGCGCAGCGCCGTGAAGCCGACAGCGACTGGGACCGCTGCCGCAGCGGCGACGGCCGCTGCGAGGCTCAAGGCCGTGGACGCAATGAGCACTGCACCAATGCCGACTAGGAGACGAGACACCCCCATCGAGGTGTAGACGAGCCCCAGGGGAAGCCATCGCTCCTCCCCCTGGAGGACCCCGGCCACTCCGCCCATCACGGTGAGGAGCGCTGCGGCGATCGCCAACGCCACCGCGGTGAGCGGTGACTGGAGTTCTAGCACCCGAGCGGTCAATGGCGCGAGGGCGGCGCCGATCGCGCCGACGCCCACAGCGCAGAGCAATGTCACCCGGAGGACCTGCAGGGTGGTCTCAGCCTGGGCTCCGGGATGGTGGGCGATCCTGCGCGCTGCGGTGGACTGCAGTCCGAGGGACAACACGTTGAGGATGATGAGTGCGCCCAGGACGGCCGAGAACTCACCGAAGTCCTCCGGCCCCAACGCCCGTGCTGCCACCAGTGTCAGGCCGTAGGTGGTGATGTTCATGATCATGACGCCGCCGGCGATGATGGCCGATCTGGCTAGCCCACGCAGACGATGAAGCACCAGCAGAGTCTACTTATCAGTAGGGATCGTAGATGCCGGTGTGTCCCAGCCTGGCTGTGACGTTGGTCAACCCGGCTCGCAGGAGGAGCTTGATCATCACGTTTCGGGTGAACCAGGGGAGGTGAATGACGATGCGCAACCTTTCGCGCAAGGTGGGCGGACGCACTCTCAGCACCGCCAACGAACCAACTCGATGGGTGAGTGCAAGCCGCCGGGCCACCGGAAGCAGGAGGAGCATCCCAACAGTCACGCCCACGGAGGAGAAGGCGTCGTGGACGACGACGTAGCCGCCCGGCCGCACGTGCACGGCCCATCGAAGGTCACGGAGCAGGCTTGCGACATCATGCTTCCCGTCGACGTACACAAGGTCGACGGTTCTGGAGGAGGGCCAGCGCGAGAATGCGTCTGCGCTTGTGGTGGTCACCACGTCCACCCGTTCACGCACGCCCGCCGCCGCGAGGTTGCGCAGCAGCAAGGATCGAACACTCGGTCCGGCGAACAGCCTTGCGGTGATGAAGGGATCGACGGCAGTGACCCGGCCATCGCCTGCTAGCGCCAAGGTCACGGTAGATCTCCCCTGGTGGGAGCCGATCTCGACGATGTCCGTGGCGCCCTCTCGCGCGAGCCTGAACAGCTCGCGGGCTTGATCAAGAGTCAGCCATCCGGGGATTTCCGCGATGCGCGGCCATGCCTCCTCGAAGCTTGGGATAGCTCGCGACGAAGGCATGGTTGACTCCTTCCTTGCGTAATCAACGCACGGCCGAGAGGGGACTCTGGTGAGCTCAGGTACGTGGCGCGCGACCCGAGACACGGCGGTCGTTATGGGCGCCGCCATGCTCACGGTCGCACTTCTCACGTGGCCGTTGCTTGCCGACCGAGGCTACCCGTTGGCCAAGGACATGGTCTTCACCCCTGACCTGCCGTTGAGCCCGCAGGCCGTAGGTCTGACGTCCGATGCTCCGAGAGCAGTCCCCCTCGACGCGGTGGTAGCAATTCTCGACACAGTGACCGGGGGTGAGATCCTCTCTCGTCTCGCGGTGGTCGGGGGTCTCTGTCTCGCCGCTCTGGCGGCCGGTCGAGCCGCACGCCACCTGCCTCTCCTGCCACGAGTGCTCTGCACCGTCCTGGCGGTATGGAACCCGTTTGTCATCGAGCGCCTCGCGCTGGGGCAGTGGGCGCTCCTGCTTGGCTACGCAGGGCTGTGGGGCTGCGTCGCGCAAGCGCTGACGACCTGGCGTCTGTCTGGGGGGCGCGGTCGAGCTGTCGGGCCTTGGATTGGTCTGGGTGCCTTGACGCCGACAGGTGGACTGCTGACAGGAGTTGCCGCTGTCGTGATGTTGTGGCGCGATCCGGACCGCTGGATCGTTCGCGCCATGGCGCTTGTCGCACAACTACCGTGGGTCATCCCCGGACTCCTCAGCAGCGCGGGAGCGTTCTCAGACCCCGAGGGCGTCGCCGCGTTCGCAGCCCGGAGCGAGCGCCCGGGTGGCGTGCTCTGGACCCTCCTCGGTCTCGGCGGGGTCTGGGACCGACTGAGCGTGCCGGGGAGTCGCGCTGGGCTGTACGGCCATCTCACGTCAGCCGTGATCGTGCTCAGCATCCTGACGGTCATGGTGCACGCAGTTCGGTCTCGCGACCGATGGCCACACACCATGCCGCTGGCACTCTTGGGCCTTGCCGGACTGGCGCTCGCATCGATCAGCTCGTTCCCCTTGGGTGCCAGGGGCCTCGCGTGGATGATCGAAACAGTCCCCGGCACAGGACTCCTCCGCGACTCGCAGAAGTGGCTCGCGTGGTTCGTCGTTCCGGCGGTGCTCGCGGTCGCCAAGACCTCCGACCTGCTGCTCGGCTGGACGTCACGGCAACTTCAGGTCCTCAGCACGACTGTCGCTGCCGTCACCCTGGTCCTGCCGATCGTGCTGGTGCCTGACGGAACGCCCGTGGTCTGGCGCACCCTTGCTCCGGTGGCCTACCCGACGGATTTCGACCGTGTCGCGCGTCTGGTGGATGGAGCGCCCGGCAGCCTGGTCACGACACCATGGCGGTCGTACCGGGAGTTCTCGTGGTCGCATGGTCGCCCCGTGTACGACCCAGCCTCTCGCTGGTTCGATATCGACGTCGTGGGCTCCGGTTCCCTTCTCGTCGGAGACATCGCCGTGGAAGGTGAGAACCCGCGCGCTGAGGCGGTCGGGCAGGTTCTTCAGGAGAGTCCGGGCCGCTGGGCAGGTGGCCTCGCTGCTCTAGGCATCTCCCACGTCCTGGTATACGCCGACGATGCTGACCGTGCCAGATACGTCCCCGGCGCGGACCTCGTCTTCCGGGGGGACTTCCTGGAGTTGTGGCGCCTGCGAGAGAAGCCGAACCTCGCGCCGGACAGCTCGCCTACGGCTTACGCCCTGCTGGTCGCTCTTGACGTCCTGATTGCGGGATTCCTGCTCCTCGGCGGGTCGCGGCTCGTTCGTGGTGCCTGGCAGTCACTCCCTGGTAGACTCGTGAGTAAGGGAAAGGATCCTTGATGATTGCAAACATCGTTGCGCCCGCGGTTGCTGGTGCCCTCCTGGCGACTATGAGCCTGTTCGGCCTCGTGACGGCGACAATCGGCGCGCCGGATGAGAACCCGGCAGACCAGCCGGTGATCACCTACGGCGAGCGCTGAGCGCCCGCTCAAGCACACCCTCGAACTCCTGGGCCGAAAGTGTCGCGTCCAGGAGTTCGGCGTACTCTCTAGCTGCTCGCCCAAGCTCAAGGATCAGGTCGGGATCGTGCAGGGCCGACTCAATGATGGTCACCATCTCGCCCAGGTCATCGACGATCCAGCCGGTCTCCCCGTCGACGACTGACTCGGTCAGTCCTCCGCTGCTCCGGTAGCCGATGGTCGGCGTCTCGCACAAGCCAGCCTCGGAGACTGCCAAGCACCATCCCTCTTTGGCGGACGGCATGATCATCACACTCGCCTGCTCGAGGAGTTCCCACTTCGTATCTTCGCTGACGAACCCGTGGAAATGGACCCGACTGCCGATGCCGAGCTGACGAGCGTGCGCCACGAGCCGATCGCGCCACCAGCCGTCTCCCACGATGTCCAACGTCATGCCCGGAAACCTCGGCGCCAGTGCAGCCACGACATGCAGGGCGTGCTCGATCTGCTTGTGGGGCACGAGCCGTCCCAGAACCACCAGACGCGCCTCACGCTCATCCGTGCGCCTCGTGGCTGGGCGGGCTCGAGACAGGGGAGCATTGCGGACAACGTGCACTCGGTCAGCTTCGTAGCCGAGTTCTTCAAGATCTCGCCGGGTTGAGTCCGAAACAGCGACCGCAACGCCATGGCGATACACCGTGGGTGCCAGCCGGGCCTCGATGAACCAACCCGCTCTTCCGACAAGTCCCGGGTAGATCATCTGCCACTGAGCTCGGTGCACATGGTGGACGAGAAGGACAACCGGCCGTCCCGGGAGCAATCCGGCCCAGAAGGGCAGCCCGTTGCAGACATCCACGATCACCGTGTCTGGGTCTGCGACAGCTGCTCGGACGAAACTTCTCGCGTATACGGTCAGACGGCCGCCGGCGCGTTCATGCCGGACGCCATCAATGATCTCGACGGCGGGCGCACCCGGGTAACGGGGAGAGCGAACCGTCACGTGATGTCCGCGCTGCACCAGTTGGCTGGCGAGGGTCTGGACATACCGCTCCGAGCCACCCGCCTCGGGATGACGCACATCTCGCCAGGCGAGGAAGAGGATCTTCACGCTAATTCTGGGCGGCAGCGAGGACTCGCTGGCACAAGGGAAGTGGCACGCCGGTGCGATCCTGTACCCGCAAGCCCCGTCGACTTGCGAGTTCCTGGTTGTCGAGTGCGGTGATGCTTCCTGGCCGGGTGATCCAGGTGTCGGGGTCGTAGGTGGCCCAAGGCACGAACGCCACGTGGCCCCCAGGGGTGCTGGTGATCTGCGCGTAGCCCAGGTCCGAGCGGATGCCCAACCCAAGCCGTACCTCAGATCCCTCGTACATCGTGAACCACGGGCCCGGCACCTCCCCGTCTCTCGCAGTGACGACGAAACGCGCTAGCCGACCCTCGGTTAGCTCGATAGCCACCTGTCGTACGGCGGGGCCCTCGATCCGGAACAGCGGAACCCTCCCGACCCGGTACCTGTCCTTCAGCGTCAGGCCGACGACCTGCGGTCGCTGCTCGACCAGAACCCAGTGGTCGTAGGTATCGCCGGTATTGACGTACAAGGCGTCGCAGTCGCCCTGTACCAGCAAGGAGTCAGTCCTCCCCTGCTCGGGAAGGGTCTCAGCGCGGACGATCTGCTGTGTCAGCGAGGCGGCGCCCGGGAGGTCTAGCTGTCGAGAAACGTACTCCTGAAGAGCCGGACCGCGCTCACCGAAGACCGCGGCCTGATATCCGGTCAAGGCCTGGAAGGCGAGGCTCGCAGCTGCACTCACGACGACTATCCCGGCAGCAGCCAGAGGGATCAGTCGGTGGCGCGCCTCCAAGCATGACCAGATTCCGCACAGGCCCACCGCGCTGCCGATCGCCAAGAGCGGCACGAACTCGCTCGTGTAGCGGTGTGTGATGTACCCGTACATAAGGACCGGGCCGACGAGGAGGCCCCCTGCGAGCATGGGCAGCAGCAGGCTTCGAGTACGGCGACGACGGAGCAGCACCGGGATCATCAGCACAGCGATCAGCGTCAGCAGCGTGAGCAGGGGCATGAACGCAGGTACGGAGCCGGTCCGATAGGTCTGATCGAGGATGACCTCGCCGACAGGGTGGGCGGGACGGGCGGGGAGCGACACCCATGGAAAGTGCTCCGTAAAACGGATTCCATCGGGTCTCAGGTATGCCGCTGTCGTGCTTGGGATGAACTGCGGCCCGGTGATAGTCCCTCCGTTGCTCTCCAGGGCGAGACGACGATGCTCGTTGACCGACGAGAACACCTGGTGCTCGAGGGGGAAGAGGTAAGGATGCCCGAACTTGACCTGGTTGAGCAGGACGGAGGCAGAGATCGGTACGGCACCAGCCAAGATAAGGGAGAGTGCTGGAACCCGGCTGGCAGCACCGCTGCGGAGCCAGAGAAAGCTCCCGTAGGAGAGGCAGACGATCGCCAGGGCGAAGCCACCGGTCGTTCTGGTCAGCACTGCCCCGAGCGCTGCCGCTCCTACCCAAGCAGCGGCGAGCACCGTCGGTCGGATGGCGAATCGCACCAACCACACAGCCGCCAACATGAAGAAGGCGGCGGCCCAGAGGTACACCTCGTGGTAGACCCAAGGAAGTGCTGCGTCGAAGGTGAGGACCGTTCCACCTGTGATCGCAGCAATAAGGCCCCCAAGCGCAACGCTCTCGCCAGGCCGTGGCGTTCCAGTCCGGCCCATGACCGATCGCGCCAGCCAGACGACTCGCACGGACATGGCAGCGAAGAGCGACCAAGCCAGCGCCATCATGAGAACCGTCAGGCGTCCGTCGAACTCGTCGGTCGTCATGAGGATCGGCAATCGAGCGATCGCAGGGAACGGGGGAAAGTACATGTAGGTCTTGCCCTCGATGACGAATCCTTCGATCCCGAGCGAGTCCGGTGGAACCGCAAGGTTCCCGTCCAGGAGGGCGCGTCCTTGGATGTCGAAGAAGTTCGAGGCATACCCCAGCGAGTTGGCCGTCCTGCCCGGGTTCCATCCAAACCCTAGGAGAGTGGCTATGAAGACAGCGCCGCCGCAGACCAACCCAAGGGTCGAGATGACGTACTCGCGGAAGTGCGGGTGTGCTTTCACGCCGCTCGCTGGACCCGGTAAAGAAGCTGGTACCCGAACATCGTCGGCCACGCCCTGGCCAGGGCGTGATCGACGCCGGCCAGGCGTCGGACGATCGAGGTGATCACCGTCCGGGGACCGGCGCGATCGACGACGTCGACAGGCGCTCCGACGGTCCTGGCTTCGACGATCTTCAGGCCGTGGTCACTCAGCAGCTTGGCGAACGTCCGCCGCGTGAAGAAGCGCACGTGGCCTTCGTCGAGAGGTCCTCGGGAGTCATAGCCGAAGAGACCGACGGCGATTCTGAAGCGGGGGTACCAGTGGCTGATGTTCGGGACGGAGATGATGATCTCTCCGCCGGGAGCGAGATGCTCGACGATGGAGTCGAGCAAGGCTCCCGGATCGACCACGTGCTCCAGGACATCGGCCGCGACGATCCTCTCGTAGAGAACCGTCGTTTCCTCAGGGAGACCTCCGCTGAGGTCTCCTTCGAAGAAGCCGTCGAGCCGTCCCTCGACGTCGTCGTGCTTGACGATGTCCACGCCGTGCACCGTATGCCCCTGCTGGCGTACCGCAGCACCGAACCGGCCGTCTGAGCAGCCGACGTCCAGGACGAGGCTCGTCGGACTGCTGGCGAGCCACGACAGAAGCACCCCGTGGGACGAGCTCGGGGATGGCTTGAGCTGATAAGCGCTCGCATCGATGGCGGTACCGCGGTGCCCGAATCCCATTCGTGCAGCTCGGTAGGCCAGGACGTCAAGGACCACGTTCTTGGCGTACACGAGGCCGTTCACATGGCAGATCTCGTCACCGTAGTAGGTCGGGATAGGCACCTCTGCGATGGTCCTACCCGCGTTGTGGAGGCCCAGGATGATCTCGGTATCGAAGTCGAAGTCGTCGGAGTAGTGCTGCATATCCAGCTGAGCGAGGGCCGGGACGCTGTAGGCGCGGTAGCCACTGTGCCACTCGCTGAGGCGCAGTCCTGTCAGCCGGTTCTGTCCGGTCGTCAGGATGCGGTTCCCCACGAACTTGTACAGCGGCATACCGCCCTTCAGAGCGCCGCCCTTGATCATCATGCGCGATCCGAATACGGCATCCGCCTCTCCCTCAGCGATGGGCTTGACCAGCTCCTCGATGATCTCGGGGGCGTACTGCCCGTCGCCGTGCAAGAGGACGACGATGTCGAGCCCATGACTGATCGCCCATTCGTAGCCTGCCTTTTGGTTGCCGCCGTACCCTAGGTTCTTCGGATGACGCACGACCGTCATCGGCAGGGGAGAGGTTGACTGATACGCACGCCCGATCTCGTACGTGGCGTCCTGGCTGGCATCGTCGGCGAGTAGGATGTGGTCGACGACGTCCCGGAACGAGTCCGGGAGACGGTCCAAGGTGGCAGCGAGCGTCTTCTCCGCGTTGTAAGCGACGACGAGCACACCGATCCGAGGGTTGTGCCGTTGCGGTGTGGGCATGCTGGAAGAGCTCAAGCCATCTCCAAGTTCGTGGATCGCCGAGGCCGCCCGACCTGGGGCCCCGCACGCCAGCATCGTAACTGAACGGTCGGTAACGTCACTCGGTCTGTGACATGATCCGCTGTCATGGCTGCTCGTCTTGTGGACCTCGAACGCCTCCGTGCCGCCCTGCCGGAATCAGCCGAGGAGTATCGGCGAGCGAGGCCCTACCCGCACACGGTTATCGATGACGTTCTCTTCCCGGAAGCCTTCGCGGCAGCAGTCTCGGAATTCCCAGCCGTGGACGATCCGCTCTGGAAGGGGTACCTGCACGTCAACGAGACGAAGTACTCCAACACGGAGCCTGAGTCGTGGGGTCCGAACCTCAAGGCGGTGGCGCAAGAGCTCTGCTCGGACGAGTTCGTCGCCTACCTGTCTGAGCTGACCGGGATCGCTGGACTCATCCCGGACTGGTCGATGGACGGAGGCGGGCTGCACCAGACCTTGCGCGGCGGACACCTCAACATCCACACGGACTTCTCCACCCATCACGACCACTCGAACTGGGCTAGGCGGGTGAACATCCTCCTGTACCTCAACGAGTCATGGCCCGAAGAGTGGGGTGGACAGCTGGAGCTGTGGGACAAGGCGATCACGCGTTGCGAGGGCAAGGTCACGCCTGCGGGGAACCGGATGCTTGTCTTCACCACGAGCGACGAGAGCTTCCACGGCCACCCCGACGGCTTGCAGTGCCCCGAAGGCGAAGCGCGGCGTTCGCTCGCGCTCTACTACTTCACCAAGGAAGAGTCGACGGTCCGGAGGGCGACGCAGTACCGAGCGCGCCCCGGTGCGGGAATACGTCGCTACATGATCTGGGCGGACGGCGTGGCGCTTGACGTCTATGACCGTCTCAAGCGGCGGCTGGGTCTCTCGGACGAGACGGCCCAGAAGGTCCTAGAGCGGATCCATACGCTTCGGGACAGAACCCGCCGTCGCTGAAGAGGCGCGGGTCCACCGCCAGGTCCGGAGCCATGTCCCGATCGGCTGCTCCACATTTCGCACCAGGACGTAGCTCAGGGCAGCTGTGAGGGCCAGCCCCACTGCTGTCCTGGACGGCCAGTTCCAGTCGCCCGTGTGCCGGGCGACGAAGAAGAAGGTGGGGTAGTGCCAGACATAGATGGTCAGTGAGTTCCTGCCCAACCACGAAAGCACGGACGTGCTCAGCGCTCGTCCGGTCCGAGACAGGCTTGCCCCATTGACGAGGGCGCCGACGCACAGCGCGGTGGCCAAGACCATGAGCTGACCCTGCCAGCGGAAGTAGTCGTCGGAGTTGCCCACCGTCAGCATGAGGGCCAAGAGGACCAGCAGTCCCGTGAGGAGGCCTGCATTGGCCGGCCTGCGCACCTGTCCCCACCATCGTTGGGTACCTGCCAGGAGCGCTCCCCAGAGCATGCCGTCGGTCCGGGTGGTCGTGCGCAGGAGCATGTTTAGTGTGTCGGTGTCCTGGCCCGCCAGGTGTGCGCGCCACCAGATAACCAGGGCGAGGAGCGCGATGACCACGAGAAGAAACGCCCAGATGCGTCGGCGCAGCACGACGTAGAGCCCGGTCAACAGGACCGTCGACTGGAGGAAGATACTCACGAACCAGAGGTGCCCCAGGTCACTTCTGGCCTCTAGAGCGTTGTTCTGGAGGTACCAGTTCCAGGTGAAGGTGACAACGGCCCACGCGCTTTTCCGGGTGGTTGATGGTGAGGACTCGTCGGTCTCGTCAAGGACGGATACCGCGATCACAGCTAGCACGAGCACCAGCACAGGAACCGCGATGCGGATGACTCGGCGCAGGGTGGATCGGCCAAGGTCCCAGAGCGACGCGTCCTCAGGGAAGCTCAGGAAGCCCCTGACGAGGAGATACCCGCCGACCACCAGGAAGACGGTGACCGCGAGGTTCCCGCTGCGCATGGCTTGTCCCCAGGGTGTTGTCTCAGAGACCTCTGGTGTCGGCCACAGTGCCCACCCGTGGGACACGACCACCAAGATGAGGGCCAGGCCGCGCAGGCCGTCCAGTGCGCGGTCGCGTCCTGGGCCTGACCTATTGCTCTGCATCCGGGCACTCTACTGGTCAGTAAGAGGGGGATGTGACACGACCTGCAAGTGCTACCAGCAGGTCACTTTCACTGGTAGCCTCAGCCGACCCCGCCACCCCGCGCTATCAAGGAGACCGCCCAGTGCGCAGTGTGTTGACCAAGGTGCTCGTGTTCGTCGGAGCCTTTCTGATCGTCCTGTCCCTGCTGGCGACCTTCTACGCCTCCAGCCAGGTAAAGCGGACCCCGCTGGACACGAACTCGGTGACTCGTCTGGCAGGGACTGCCGGTCTCTATGACGGGGACGAGCTGGTTCAGACCCCCGTCAAGGCATCTAGCACCACCCTGGCTGACGCTGAGGCATCCACAAAGGATGTCGTGGTGTTCCACAACTCCTCCTGCCTGGTCCGGGACCCGGACGGCAACGCGCCCGACTGTGTTTCGGCCGAGGACCCGGACGACCGCCTGGTGTCCGCCGGGACCGACGTCTTTGCTACGGATCGTCGGACTGGGATGGCCGTGAACGACGCCGAAGGCCTCCCGGCTGACGCCGAGGAGAAGTCGGGGCTGATCAACAAGTTCCCGTTCGACGTTGAGCAGAAGACCTACCCCTTCTGGGACAGCTACGTGGGGAAGGCGATCGACACCACGTTCGAGGGGGTCGAGGAAATTGACGGCCTCGAGACCTACAAGTTCCAGTACACCGTCGAAGACGGCGACATCGAGATCGGCGGCGAACCCGGCAAGTACGACACCACGAAGACGATGTGGATCGACCCGGTGACCGGCGCGATCCAGGACCAGGAGCAGCACCTGGTCCAGAAGATGCCTGACGGTCAGACAGTGGTCGACCTCAAATTCGAGTTCACGGAGGAGACCGTCGCCGCGAACGTGGAGTCGGCCAAGGACAGTGGCAGTCGACTCGCCCTCATCGGCAAGGCCGTGCCGCTCGGCGCCGGGGTTCTCGGTCTGCTTGCTCTCGCCGGCGGCCTCCTCCTGCACTTCCTCGGTGGCGCTCGCACGAAGGATGGCGACCGCGACGAGGTGACCCGCTCGGACGACACCCGCGAGCTCAACGTCTTCGACTCGGACGACGAGCCGACCCGTCGCCGGTCGGACATCCACCGAGACTGAGAGAGACCCTCGTGTGCCGGCGGCCGTGATCTACGGCCGCCGGCACACGAAGATCGCCGTGCCCGGGAGGTGCTCTCCCCGCAGCGGCGACCAGCCACCCCACGTCGACGGGTTCCGCTCGGGCCACTCCGGCTCGACGAGGTCCTCGAGGATCAGCCCGGCACCGACGATCTCGCGGACCCGGTCGCCCAGGGTGCGGTGGTGCTCGACGTAGGTCGCCCGCCCTGACGCGTCGGTCTCGACGTACGGGGTGCGGTCGAAGTACGACCCGTGGGCTGTCAGCCCCTCAGGGCCCGGGACGTCGGGGAAGGCCCAGCGCACCGGGTGGCTCGTCGAGAAGGCGACGCGGCCCCCGGGTCGCAGGACCCGGGCGATCTCACGCAGGAGGCCCGCGGAGTCGGCGACGAAGGGGGTCGCGCCGTACGCCGAGACGGCGAGGTCGAAAGAGCCGTCGGCGAAGGGGAGCCGCTGCGCCGGGCACTGGACGAGCGAGGGCCGTGGCCGGCCGGGGGAGCGGTCGTCGATCTCCCGGCCCCTCCGCAGCATCCCGAGGGAGAGGTCGGTCGAGACGACCCGGGCGCCCTGGTCGGCCAGCCAGCGGCCGCCCTGGGCGGCGCCGCCGCCGAACTCCAGGACGACGGAGCCGGCGAGGTCCCGGTCGCCGAGGCAGCGCAGCTCGCGCTCGTGCCATCCCTCCGGCCCCCAGACGAGGTCGCGGTCGCCGAGGAAGGAGCCGTGCTCCACGTAGTAGTCCTGGGACTCCCGGTCCCACCACGCGCGGTTGGCCGCGACGCTCTCCGCGTCGTCGGCCGCCCGCCGGGCCACCCCTTCGCTCATCCGTCCTCCGTCCGGGCCCGCCCGCAGGGGCCGCTTGGTACAGACCCCCCGGGGCCGCTAGGATCGGAGAGCGCTTCGTGTGCCTGTGCATTCTCATGCGCATCGCCACCTGGCCGCAATCGCAGCACAACCTGTCCGCACAACGAACTGTCCGCATCGGAGCTCCTACTACATGACTGCCACCACGGTCTCCCAGACCGCCCCCGAGATCGCTGTCAACGACATCGGTTCTCAGGAAGACCTCCTCGCCGCCATCGACGCGACCATCAAGGACTTCAACGATGGCGACATCGTCGAGGGCTACATCGTCAAGGTCGACCGCGACGAGGTCCTTCTCGACATCGGCTACAAGACCGAGGGTGTCATCCCCTCGCGCGAGCTGAGCATCAAGCACGACGTCGACCCGGGCGAGGTCGTCGCCGTCGGTGACGCCGTCGAGGCCCTCGTCCTCCAGAAGGAGGACAAGGAGGGTCGTCTCATCCTGTCCAAGAAGCGTGCGCAGTACGAGCGCGCCTGGGGCACGATCGAGAAGATCAAGGAGGAGGACGGCGTCGTCACCGGCTCCGTCATCGAGGTCGTCAAGGGTGGTCTCATCCTCGACATCGGCCTGCGTGGCTTCCTCCCGGCCTCCCTCGTCGAGATGCGCCGTGTCCGCGACCTCCAGCCGTACGTCGGCAAGGAGATCGAGGCCAAGATCATCGAGCTCGACAAGAACCGCAACAACGTCGTCCTGTCGCGTCGTGCGTGGCTCGAGCAGACGCAGTCCGAGGTCCGGACCACCTTCCTCAAGGAGCTGCAGAAGGGCCAGGTCCGCTCCGGCGTCGTCTCCTCGATCGTCAACTTCGGTGCGTTCGTGGACCTTGGCGGCGTCGACGGTCTCGTCCACGTCTCCGAGCTGTCCTGGAAGCACATCGACCACCCGGGTGAGGTCGTCGAGGTCGGCGACGAGGTCACCGTCGAGGTGCTCGACGTCGACATGGACCGCGAGCGCGTCTCCCTCTCGCTCAAGGCGACGCAGGAGGACCCGTGGCAGCACTTCGCCCGGACCCACGCGATCGGTCAGGTCGTCCCGGGCAAGGTCACCAAGCTCGTCCCCTTCGGTGCGTTCGTGCGCGTCGAGGACGGCATCGAGGGCCTCGTCCACATCTCCGAGCTGGCCGAGCGCCACGTGGAGCTGCCGGAGCAGGTCGTCACCGTCGGCACCGAGATCTTCGTCAAGGTCATCGACATCGACCTCGAGCGTCGCCGCATCTCGCTGAGCCTCAAGCAGGCCAACGAGGACGGTGCGAACCTCACCGAGTTCGACCCGACGCTCTACGGCATGGCCGCCGAGTACGACGAGAAGGGGAACTACAAGTACCCCGAGGGCTTCGACCCGGAGACCAACGAGTGGCTCGAGGGCTACGAGGCGCAGCGGGAGGCGTGGGAGAAGCAGTACGCCGACGCGCACGCCCGCTGGGAGGCGCACCGCGCGCAGGTCGAGAAGTCGGCCGCCGAGGACGCCGCTGCCGCCGAGTCCGGCGACTCGGGTGTCTCGGTCAGCTCGTACTCGAGCGACACCAGCTCGTCGAGCAGCTCCTCCACCCCGTCGGCCCCGGCCTCCGAGGGCACGCTCGCCTCGGACGAGGCGCTGGCCGCCCTGCGGGAGAAGCTCACGGGCAACTGATCCTCGGATCACCCTCGAAGGGGTCCGCACCGGTCATCGGTGCGGGCCCCTTCGTCGTTGCCTAGGGTGTGCCCATGCTGCATCTCGGACTCACCGGAGGCATCGGGTCGGGCAAGTCGACGGTCGCCGCGCGGCTGCGTGAGCTCGGTGCCGTGGTCCTCGACGCCGACGCGATCGCCCGGGAGGTCGTGGCGGAGGGGGAGCCGGCGCTGGCGCGGATCGCGGAGCGTTTCGGCACGGACCTGCTGACGGCCGACGGTGAGCTGGACCGGCCGGCCCTCGGCCGGGTGGTCTTCGGCGACCCGGCGGCGCTGCGCGACCTCGAGGAGATCACGCACCCGGCGATCTGGGAGCGCACGGCTCGGCTGCGCGAGGAGGCGCGCGCCGCCGGCAGCCGCGTGCTCGTCCACGACATGCCGCTGCTCGTCGAGAAGTCGATGGGGGCGGAGTACCACCTCGTCCTCGTCGTCGACACGGACGTCGAGACCCGCGTGCGTCGGCTCGTCGAGCACCGGGGGATCCCCGAGGAGGACGCCCGCGCGCGGATGCGGGCGCAGGTGAGCGACACGGAGCGGCGGGCCGCCGCCGACATCGTCGTCGACAACAACGGCACGCCGGACGAGACGCTCGCCCAGGTCGACCGGCTGTGGACCGAGCGGCTCACCCCCTTCGCCGACAACCTCGCGGCCGGCCGGCGGGCCGCCCGACCGGCGGAGGTGACCCTCGTCGACCCGGACGCGGCCTGGCCCGAGACGGCGGAGCGGCTGATCGCCCGGATCCGGCACGGGCTGGGGGAGCGGGTCGTCACCGCGGACCACGTCGGGTCGACCGCGGTCACCGGGCTCGTCGCGAAGGACGTCATCGACCTCCAGCTCGGGGTGGCGTCGATGGCGGAGGCCGACGACCCGGAGCTCGTCGAGGCGCTGGCGGCCCTGGGGTACCCGCGCAGCGCCCACATCGACCGCGACGAGAGCAAGGACGGCTCGCTCTGGCCGAAGCGCTTCCACACGTCGGCCGACCCGGGGCGCATGGTGCACCTCCATGTCCGCGAGGTCGGCTCGCCGGGCTGGCGCTGGGCGCTGCTCTTCCGCGACTGGCTGCGGGCGGAGGGCCCGGCCCGCGCCGACTATGCGGCCCTCAAGGAGCGAGCCGTCGCCGAGCACCCCCGGTGGGAGGAGTACGCCGAGGCCAAGGAGCCGTGGTTCGCCGAGATCGAGGGCCGCGCCCAGGCGTGGGCGGACAGCACCGGCTGGGCGCCAGGGCACGGCTGATGCCGTCCTACCGTGTCGCGATCGACGTCCACGCCACGCGTCCGGGAGTCTCGCCGCCGTCGGTCCTGCCGACCGCCGAGGAGATCCTCGCGCGGACCCACCGGGTCGAGGACCGCTCTGTCGAGCTCGTCCGGATGCAGCCGCAGATCCACCTGCGCTTCCTCGTCGAGCCGACGAGCGACGTCGAGGAGGACGACGAGGCCGAAGGGGTGGTCCGTCGCCTCGTCGCGGACCTCGGGGCGTACGCGAGCCTGGGGTCGTGGACCCTGCGGCGCGGCCCCGGCGGGCACTGGCGCACGATCCGCGGGGGCACGGCGCCCGCGGGGCCGGACTTCCCGGTCGAGTTCTGAGGGGCCGGGGAATACCGCTGTCGGTGCCCGGCCTTAGGTTGGGCGTATGCGTCCGGTGACAGATCTGCAGCGCACGGTGGCCCCCTTCGACGTGGTCTCCGACTTCGAGCCTGCCGGTGACCAGCCGGCGGCCATCGCCGAGCTGGCGCGGCGGGTCAACGCGGGGGAGCAGGACATCGTCCTCCTCGGCGCCACCGGCACCGGCAAGTCGGCGACGACGGCCTGGCTCATCGAGCAGATCCAGCGGCCGACGCTCGTCATGGCGCCCAACAAGACGCTGGCCGCCCAGCTGGCCAACGAGTTCCGCGAGCTGCTGCCCAACAACGCGGTCGAGTACTTCGTCAGCTACTACGACTACTACCAGCCCGAGGCCTACGTCCCGCAGTCGGACACCTACATCGAGAAGGACAGCTCGGTCAACGAGGAGGTCGAGCGGCTGCGGCACTCGGCGACCAACAGCCTGCTCACCCGGCGTGACGTCGTCGTCGTCGCGTCCGTCTCCTGCATCTACGGCCTCGGCACCCCGCAGGAGTACGTCGACCGGATGGTGCGGCTGAGCGTCGGCGACGAGGTCGACCGCGACACCCTGCTGCGCCAGTTCGTCACGATGCAGTACACCCGCAACGACCTCGCCTTCACCCGAGGCACCTTCCGGGTCCGGGGCGACACCATCGAGATCATCCCGGTCTACGAGGAGCACGCGCTCCGCATCGAGCTCTTCGGCGACGAGATCGAGCGGATCTACACGCTGCACCCGCTGACCGGCGAGGTGGTCCGCGAGGAGCAGGAGATGTACGTCTTCCCCGCGACCCACTACGTCGCCGGCCCGGAGCGGATGGAGCGGGCGATCGCCGGCATCGAGTCCGAGCTCGAGCAGCAGCTCGCGCTCTTCGAGAGCCAGGGCAAGCTGCTCGAGGCCCAGCGGCTGCGCATGCGCACGACGTACGACATCGAGATGATGCGCCAGGTCGGGAGCTGCTCGGGGATCGAGAACTACTCGATGCACATCGACGGCCGGCTCCCGGGCTCGGCGCCGAACTGCCTGCTCGACTACTTCCCCGAGGACTTCGTCCTCGTCATCGACGAGTCGCACGTCACCGTCCCCCAGATCGGGGCGATGTACGAGGGCGACGCCTCGCGCAAGCGCACGCTCGTCGACCACGGCTTCCGGCTGCCGAGCGCCATGGACAACCGGCCGCTGACCTGGGAGGAGTTCCTCGAGCGGACCGGGCAGACGGTCTACCTCTCGGCGACGCCCGGCGACTACGAGATGGCCAAGAGCGACGGCTTCGTCGAGCAGATCATCCGCCCGACCGGCCTCATCGACCCGGAGATCGTCCTCAAGCCGACGAAGGGGCAGATCGACGACCTGCTCCACGAGATCCGCATCCGCGCCGAGCGCGACGAGCGTGTCCTCGTGACGACCCTGACGAAGAAGATGGCCGAGGACCTCACCGACTACCTCCTCGACAAGGGGGTGCGGGTCCGATACCTGCACAGCGACATCGACACCCTGCGCCGCGTCGAGCTGCTCCGTGAGCTGCGGCTCGGCGAGTACGACGTCCTCGTCGGTATCAACCTGCTGCGCGAGGGGCTCGACCTGCCGGAGGTCTCGCTCGTGAGCATCCTCGACGCCGACAAGGAGGGCTTCCTGCGCAGCTCCCGCTCGCTCATCCAGACGATCGGCCGCGCGGCCCGCAACGTCTCGGGCCAGGTGCACATGTACGCCGACAACGTCACCGACTCGATGCGCTTCGCCATCGACGAGACCCACCGCCGCCGCGAGAAGCAGCTCGCCTACAACACGGAGCGGGGGATCGACCCGCAGCCGCTGCGCAAGAAGATCGCCGACATCACCGACCTGCTGGGCCGTGAGGACGCCGACACCGACGCGCTCATCGGTTCCGGGCGCACCCAGTCGCGCGGCAAGGGTGGCGGCAAGGCGCCCGTCTCCGGCCCGGCGACCCGCGGTCAGGACATGGCCGCCGGGGAGCTCGCCGACCTCATCCAGGAGCTCACCGGCCAGATGCACCAGGCGGCCACCGACCTGCACTTCGAGCTGGCGGCGCGGCTGCGCGACGAGATCGGTGACCTCAAGAAGGAGCTCCGGCAGATGACCGAGGCGACCCGCTGAGCGGTCGGTTCGTCCTCATCCCCGAATTTCTGAGAGACTCACGCGAGCGGAGGGGAGTATCCCCACGCGGCAACCTCGTCATCACGGCGTAGGCTCCTGCCCGGAGGCCTGCGCCCGGGGTGCCGGCCACCGTCGTGGTGGGAGAGACCTCCGGACACGACGACCCCCTGTCCGGAAGGTGAACCCCACACGTGAACCCGATCCTCGCCAGCGCCCCCGCCATGGCACCGACCATCATCCCCGGCGGCACGATGGACGTGCCGACCTGGGTCTGGCTGCTCACGATGGGCATCGCCGCGGCGGTCCTGGCCTTCGACGTCTTCATGATCGCGCGCAACCCCCACGTGCCCTCCAACAAGGAGGTCGGCACGATCCTCGCGATCTACATCACCGCGGCCGTCCTCTTCGGTGTGGGCATCTGGTACACGGAAGGCAGCACCCTGGCGGGCGAGTTCTACGCCGGGTGGTTGACGGAGTACTCGCTCTCCATCGACAACCTCTTCATCTTCCTGCTCATCATGGCGAAGTTCGGCGTCCCGGGCCGCTACCAGCAGATCGCCCTGATGTGGGGCATCATCATCGCGATCGTCCTGCGCGCCATCTTCATCTTCGTCGGCGCCGCGGCGATCAACCAGTTCTCCTGGGTCTTCTACCTCTTCGGCGCCTTCCTCATCTACACCGCCTTCAAGCTGGCCTTCGAGGGTGATGAGGACGAGGAGTTCGAGGAGAACAAGCTGCTCAAGTGGATGGAGCGGACGGTCCCCTCCACCAAGGAGTGGGGGCCGAAGATCTTCACGAAGGAGAACGGCAAGCGCGTCGCGACCCCGATCTTCTTCGTCATCCTCGCGCTCGGCATGACCGACCTGCTCTTCGCCCTCGACTCGATCCCGGCGATCTACGGCCTGACGCAGGAGCCCTACCTCGTCCTCACGGCCAACCTCTTCGCCCTCATGGGTCTGCGGCAGCTGTACTTCCTCATCGGTGGCCTGCTCAAGAAGCTCGTCTACCTGACGATCGGCCTGGCGGTGCTGCTCGCCTTCATCGGCGTCAAGCTCATCCTGCACGCGCTGCACGAGAACGAGCTGCCCTTCATCAACGGTGGCGAGCACGTCGCCGTCCCGGAGATCCCGATCTCTGTCTCGCTCGGCGCCATCGTCGTCATCCTCGGCATCACGACGATCGCCAGCCTGTGGAAGACGCGCCGCGACAACAGGGCGGGCATCCAGGGCTGACCCCGGCTCAGCCCCCGGTCTCCGTGAGGTCACCGGGGGCGTCGTCCGGGCGCCTCGCGAACCCGAGGACAAGGACGCTCGCGACGACGACGAACGACATGCCGAGCAGCTGCACGCCCGAGAGCACCTGCCCGAGGACGATGAGCCCTGCGAGGGCCGCGACGGCCGGCTCGAGGCTGAGCAGGATCCCGAAGACCGTGGCGCTCAGCCGGCGCAGGGCCATGAGCTCGAGGGAGTACGGCAGCACCGAGCTGAGGACCGCGATACCGAGCCCCTTCGCCAGGTGCTCGGTGCTCACGTTCTCCCAGCCGGCGAGGCCGGCCGGCAGCACGACGGCCACGGCGACGATCATCGCCAGGGTGAGCCCGTCGAGCTTCTCGAAGGCCGAGCCGGTGCGGGCGGAGAAGACGATGTACGAGGCCCAGAAGGCGCCGGCGAGCAGCGCGAGCCCGATCCCCTCGAGGCTCAGCTCGGAGAGCGGGGTCTGGGTGATCTCGGAGACGAGCACGACCCCTCCGGCCGCCGCGATGACGGCGGCGATGTCACGGGGGCGCCGCGAGCCCCAGGCCGCGAGCAGCAGCGGCCCGATGAACTCGAGGGTGACGGCGACCCCGATCGGCAGGTGCGCGAGCGAGGCGTAGAAGGACCAGTTCATCCCTCCGAGCGCGAGCCCGAAGAGCAGGACCGTCGACCAGGCCTCCCGGGTGTGCCCGCGCAGCCGGGGCCGGGCGATGAGCAGCATGATGCCGGCCGCGAAGAGCAGCCGGACGAGCACCGAGGCACCGGCCCCGATCTCGGGGACGAGCGTCGCCGCGAGGGCGCCGCCGAACTGGACGGAGACGACCCCGCCGAGGACGAGGAGAGGCGCCGGGACGAGGTCGGCGCGGCTCACCAGCCCCGCTCGCGCCACTCGTCGAGATGGGGGCGCTCGGCGCCGATGGTCGAGTCCGCGCCGTGGCCCGGGTAGAACCACGTGTCGTCGTCATAGACGGCGAAGACCCGCTCGAGCACGTCGCGGTAGAGCGAGTCGAAGCTCTGCCCCTCGTTCTTGGTGTTGCCGACACCGCCGGGGAAGAGCGAGTCACCCGTGAAGAGGTGCGTCGAGCCCTCGGGGTCGCGGTAGGCGAGGGCCACCGACCCGGGCGTGTGGCCCCGGAGGTGGCTCACCTCGAGCTCGATGTCACCGCACCGGATCACGTCGCCCTGGACGAGGGTGTGGTCCGGGGCGACGGGCAGCGCCACGGCGTCGTCGGCGCCGGCGTAGGTCTCCGCGCCGGTGACCCGGGCGACCTCGGGCAGGGCCCGGTGGTGGTCCCAGTGCTGATGGGTGGTGACGAGGTGGCCGAGCCGCTCCCCGCCGAGGCGGACGAGGGCGAGGCAGCGCTCGGCGTCGTCGGCCGCGTCGATGAGCAGCTGCTCGCCGGTGGCCCGGCAGGTGAGGAGGTAGACGTTGTTGTGCATGTCCGAGACGGCCATCTTGCGGATCGTCAGCGCCGGGAGCTCCCGGACGTGCACGGGGCCGCCGGGGGCGACCTCGCCGGTGTACTCGTGGACCTGCTGGATCTCGCTCATGGGGCAGACGGTACCGGGCGCGGGGGTCCCGGTCTGTTCAGCGTTGTCGGTGGGCCGACCTACAGTGGAGGATGTGACTTCTGCACCCCGGCACGGCTCCCGCCTGCACGACCAGCTCGTCGTGCGTGGCGCCCGAGAGCACAACCTCAAGGACGTCTCCGTCGAGATCCCGCGCGACAGCCTCGTCGTCTTCACGGGCCTCTCCGGCTCGGGCAAGTCGTCCATGGCCTTCGACACGATCTTCGCGGAGGGGCAGCGTCGCTACGTCGAGTCGCTCTCTGCCTACGCGCGGCAGTTCCTCGGCCAGATGGACAAGCCGGACGTCGACTTCATCGAGGGTCTCTCGCCGGCGGTCTCCATCGACCAGAAGTCGACGAACCGCAACCCGCGCTCGACGGTCGGCACGATCACCGAGGTCTACGACTACCTGCGCCTCCTCTTCGCTCGTGCCGGCCGGCCGCACTGCCCGGTCTGCGGCGAGCCGATCACGCGGCAGAGCCCCCAGCAGATCGTCGACCGTCTGCTCGAGCTGCCCGAGCGGACCCGCTTCCAGGTCCTCGCGCCGGTCGTCCGGGCGCGCAAGGGCGAGTTCGTCGACCTCTTCTCCGAGCTCCAGGCGAAGGGGTACAGCCGCGCCCGGGTGGACGGCCAGGTGGCCAGCCTCACCGAGCCGCCGCAGCTGGAGAAGCAGGTCAAGCACACGATCGACGTCGTCGTCGATCGGCTCGTGGCCAAGGGGCCGGAGGACCGTGCGGCCAAGCGTCGCCTCACCGACTCCGTCGAGACGGCCCTGGGCCTGGCCGGCGGGATCGTCGTCATCGAGTTCGTCGACGTGCCCGAGGACGGCGCCGAGGACGACGGCGGTCGCGCGCACCCGGTCGACGCTCACGGTGAGCCGTTGCCGCGCGAGCGCCGCTACTCCGAGCGGATGGCCTGCCCCAACGACCACCCGATCGGCATGGACGAGGTGGAGCCGCGCTCGTTCTCCTTCAACTCTCCCTTCGGCGCCTGCCCGAAGTGCACCGGCATCGGGACCGAGCTCGAGGTCGACCCCGAGCTCGTCGTGCCCGACGAGGACCTCACCCTCGAGGAGGGGGCGATCGCCCCGTGGGCGGCAGGCACCCAGTCGGCGCAGTACTTCCAGCGGACGATGAGTGCGCTCGGCGACGACCTCGGCTTCGACATGACGACCCCGTGGCGGGCCCTCCCGGAGCGCGCCCGGACGGCCCTGCTCCACGGGCAGAACCACAAGGTCCACGTGCGCTACCGCAACCGCTTCGGCCGGGAGCGGTCGTACTCGACGGGCTTCGAGGGCGCGGTGGCCTTCATCAAGCGCCGGCACAGCGAGACCGACTCCGAGTGGAGCCGGGAGAAGTACCAGGGCTACATGCGCGAGATCCCGTGCCCCGAGTGCGGGGGGACGCGCCTCAAGCCGGAGGCTCTCGCCGTCCTCGTCGGCGGGCGGAGCATCGCCGACGTCGCGTCGCTGTCCATCGCCGAGGCCGCGACCTTCCTCGACACCGTCGACTTCAGCCAGCGCGAGCGCGCCATCGCCGAGCGGGTCATCAAGGAGATCAACGCCCGCCTCGGCTTCCTCCTCGACGTGGGGCTCGACTACCTCTCGCTCTCGCGGGCGGCGGCAACGCTCTCCGGCGGCGAGGCCCAGCGCATCCGGCTCGCGACCCAGATCGGGTCGGGACTCGTCGGTGTGCTCTACGTCCTCGACGAGCCGAGCATCGGCCTGCACCAGCGGGACAACCACCGGCTCATCGAGACCCTCACCCGGCTGCGCGACCTCGGCAACACCCTCATCGTCGTCGAGCACGACGAGGACACCATCGAGACGGCCGACTGGGTCGTCGACATCGGCCCGGGCGCGGGGGAGCACGGTGGTCACATCGTGCACAGCGGCTCGGTCCAGGGTCTGCTCGAGAGCGAGGAGTCGCTCACCGGCAAGTACCTCTCCGGCCGGCTCCAGATCCCGGTCCCCGAGATCCGCCGCCCGCAGCAGCCGGGTCGTGAGGTCGTCGTCAAGGGTGGCCGGGAGAACAACCTCCAGGACGTCGAGGCCGCCTTCCCGCTCGGCAACCTCATCGCGGTCACCGGCGTCTCGGGCTCGGGCAAGTCGACCCTGGTCAACGACATCCTCTACACGGTGCTCGCCAACAAGCTCAACGGTGCCCGTCAGGTACCCGGCCGGCACAAGACCGTGACCGGCCTGGAGCATCTCGACAAGGTCGTCCACGTCGACCAGAGCCCCATCGGGCGCACCCCGCGGTCCAACCCCGCGACGTACACGGGCGTCTTCGACCACGTCCGCCGGCTCTTCGCGGAGACGGAGGAGGCGAAGGTCCGCGGCTACCAGCCCGGCCGGTTCTCCTTCAACGTCAAGGGTGGGCGCTGCGACGCCTGCTCGGGTGACGGCACGATCAAGATCGAGATGAACTTCCTGCCGGACGTCTACGTCCCGTGCGAGGTCTGTCACGGCGGGCGGTACAACCGCGAGACCCTCGAGGTGCACTTCAAGGGCAAGACGATCGCCGACGTCCTCGACATGCCGATCGAGGAGGCGGAGGAGTTCTTCGCCGCGGTGCCGGCCATCGCCCGACACATGAAGACGCTCACCTCGGTCGGCCTGGGCTACGTGCGGCTCGGTCAGCCCGCGACAACGCTCTCTGGTGGCGAGGCGCAGCGGGTCAAGCTCGCCTCCGAGCTGCAGAAGCGCTCGACCGGCCGGACGATCTACGTCCTCGACGAGCCGACGACCGGCCTGCACTTCGAGGACATCCGCAAGCTGCTCCTCGTCCTCCAGGGGCTCGTCGACAAGGGCAACACCGTCATCGTCATCGAGCACAACCTCGACGTCATCAAGAACGCCGACTGGGTCATCGACATGGGCCCCGAGGGCGGTAGCGGGGGAGGACAGGTCATCGCCACAGGGACCCCGGAGACACTCGCGGAGACGCACCGGGAGACGGGCTCGCACACGGGCCGCTTCCTCGAGTCCGTCCTCGCGAAGCACGACCCGGTCGTCGTCGGCGAGCTCGACGAGACCGAGCCGGAGGTGGCAGCCGCACCGCGGAAGCGGGCCGCGGCGAAGAAGGCTCTCGCGAAGAAGACCGCGGCCACCAGGCCGGTGACGAAGAAGCCTGCCGCCAAGAAGGCGGCGGTGAAGAAGGCAGCCGCACCCGAGGTCTCCGCGCGGGCCAAGGCGGCCGCCCGACGGGCCAAGAAGGCCGGCTGACGCCGCCCCGGGCAGACGAAGGGGGGTGACCCGGCGCAGATCCGCCGGGTCACCCCCCTTCCTCGTGGGCTCAGTCCTCGCCGAGGTAGGCCTTGCGGACCTCGTCGCTGTGGAGCAGCTCCTGACCGGTGCCCTCGGTGGCGATCTTGCCGACCTCGAGGACATATCCCTTCGTCGCGAGCTTGAGCGCCGCACGGGCGTTCTGCTCGACGAGGAGGATCGTCGTGCCCTGCTCCTGGAGGGTCGTCACCGTGCTCATGATGCGCTTCATCATGAGCGGGGAGAGACCCATCGACGGCTCGTCGAGCATGAGCAGCTTGGGGCGGCTCATCATCGCGCGGCCCATGGCGAGCATCTGCTGCTCACCGCCGGAGAAGGTGCCCGCCGGCTGCTTGGAGCGCTCCCCGAGGATCGGGAAGAGCTCGTAGGCGGCCTTGAGGTCCTTGCTCACGTCGGAGTCCCGACGGCCGTAGGCGCCGAGGAGGAGGTTCTCCTCGACGGTCATCCGCGGGAAGATCCGTCGGCCCTCGGGGGAGTGCGCCAGGCCGAGACCGACGATCTCGTGCGCCGGGATCGAGCTGATGTCCTTGCCCTGGTAGCGGATCTGGCCACCGGCCGGCCGGATGAGGCCGGAGATCGTCCGTAGCGTCGTCGTCTTGCCGGCGCCGTTGGTGCCGATGAGCGAGACGACCTCGCCCTCGCCGACGGTGAAGGAGATGCCCTTGACCGCCAGGATCTTGCCGTAGGCGACCTTGAGGTTCTCGACCTCGAGCAGCGCGCTCATCGGGCCTCCGTCCCGTCCGTGCCGGGGGCGTCGATCTCGATGCCCTCGGCGTGCAGCACCTCGACGTCCTCCGCGGTGAGCTCGTCGTCGGAGATGTCGTCGTCGGCACCCCCGATGTAGGCCTCGATCACCCGTGGGTCCGACTGCACCTCACCGGGTGTGCCCTCGATGAGCGTCTCGCCGCGGACGAGGCAGAGCACCCGGTCGCAGAGGTTGAAGATGAAGCGCATGTCGTGCTCGATGACGACGACGGCCATGCCGAGGTCCCGGATCCGGAAGATGAGGTGCATGGCCTCCTCCGTCTCCTTGGGGTTCATGCCGGCCGTCGGCTCGTCGAGCAGGATGACCTGCGGGTCGGTGGCCAGGGCCCGGGCGATCTCCAGCTTGCGCTGCTCGCCGTAGGGGAGGTTGCGCGCGAGGCTGTCGGCCTTGTGGTCGAGCCCGACGAAGTCGAGCAGCCGGTGCGCCCTCTCCAGGCTCTCGCTCTCCTCGCGGCGGAACTTCGGGCCACGGAGGATCGAGGTGAGGGCCATCGAGGACGTGCGGCAGTACCGTCCGACCATGACGTTCTCCAACGCCGTCATGTTGTTGAAGAGCCGGATGTTCTGGAACGTCCGGGCCATGCCGGCCGTGACGACCTCGCGCGGCTTGGGCGGCAGGACATTGCCGCCGAGCCGCACGGTGCCGGACGTCGGCTTGTACATGCCGGTGAGGCAGTTGAAGAAGGTCGTCTTGCCCGCTCCGTTGGGCCCGATGAGGCCGAGGATCTCGCCCTCGTGGACCTGGAAGGAGACGTTGTTCACGGCGGTGAGGCCGCCGAACCGCATGACGATGTCCTTGGCCTCGAGGACGACCTCGCCGGTGTCGGCGGGGGAGCCCTGAGGTACCTGGGTCGTGGTGGTGCTCATGGGGCGTCCTCCTCCTTGACGGCCTTCCACTCACCGATCTCGTCGGCGAGCTCTTCGTCGTCCTCGTGGAACTCGAGCTGGCGTCGCTTGTTGGCGACGAGGCCCTCCGGGCGGAAGCGCATCATGAGGACGAGCAGCAGGCCGAAGAGCAGCAGCCGGTACTCGTTGAAGAAGCGCAGCTTCTCCGGCATGAGCTTGAGGATCACCGCGCCGAGGACGACGCCGGCGATCGTGCCCATGCCGCCGAGGACGACCGCGGCCAGCAGGAAGGCGGACTCGAGGAACTGGTACTGGTCAGGTGTCACCGAGGTGTCGTAGTGCGCCTTGACCGTGCCGGCGATACCGGCGAGGAAGGCACCACCGGCGAAGGCGAGCAGCTTGAGCCCGAAGGTGTTGACACCCATGGCCTCGGCGGCCCGCTCGTCCTCACGGATCGCGACCCAGCCACGCCCGATCCGGCTGTTGTTGAGCCGGGCGAAGATGAGCACGATGAGCGCCGTGAGCAGCAGCATGAAGAGGTAGTAGTTCGCTGCCCGGCTCAGCGGGATCCCCGCGATGACGTGGGTCGTCCCGAAGTCGAACCCGAAGAGGTTGAGGTCGGGGATGTTGGTCACGCCGTTCGGGCCGTTGGTGAGATCGGGCCCGTTGTTGCCGTCGAGGTTGAACATCGACAGCCGGAAGATCTCACCGAAGGCCAGCGTCACGATGGCGAGGTAGTCACCGCTGACCCGCAGCGTCGGCGAGCCGACGATGAGGCCGAGGATCGCGGCGAAGATGCCACCGATGAGCGCCGTCACGAGGAAGGGCGGCGTCCAGCCGATCGAGCTCGAGACCGAGCCCGACAGGATCGCCCCGACGTAGGCGCCGGCGCCGAGGAAGGCGATGTAGCCGAGGTCGAGGAGGCCGGCGAGGCCGACGACGATGTTCAGGCCGATCGCGGTCGCGGCGAAGATCAGCACGCCGGTCGCGATCGACATGTTGATCTCGGAGCCGTCCTGGGTGAACGGGAAGAGGAAGGCAGCGGCGAACGCGCCGAGGGTCAGCACGTGCTGGTGACGCTGGGCGGCGGCACCGAGGTAGCTGAAGAAGCCTGCCTTGGCCAGGCCGGTCGCGATGACACCCATCGTCAGGAGGAAGAGGACGAAGACCCACGCGTCCTCCCGTCCGAGCGCGTAGGCCGCGACGGCCAGCGCGAGGGCGCAGACGATGACGATGATCGCGATCTCGACCGTGCTCGGCGCCTTGACGTGGAAGGCCTCGCGCTCGGAGACGACGTGGCGTCCGAGCCAGCCGCCGGCGGCGGTGATCAGACCGCCGACGAGGGCGACCCAGACCCCTTCGTTGGCGTTGATGAGCCCGCCGGTCTGCTGGGTGATCGCGGCGAGGGAGAGGGCCGCGAAGATCGTCGCCCCGATCCCGGTCGCGAGCAGGCCGGGACCGGCGTTGAGCCAGCCGAGGGGCTTGCGCAGGACCGAGCGAGACAGCGCGATGACGAGGGTCGCGGCGCCGATGAGCATCGCGAAGATCTGCAGGGTGACCGGCCAGAAGCGGACGCTGATGTCACCGAAGACCGGCTCGAAGGACCAGGAGAGCAGTCCGGAGACGAGGAGCAGCGCTCCGCCGACGAGGCCGAGGGTGGTGCCAAGGCCGCTGCGGTCGGTCGTCTCGACCTGCTGAGGAGCTGCGGTTGCCGTGCTCATGCGCGGTCCACCACCCTTGCACCGAGGAGGCCCTGGGGCCGGAAGACGAGGATGAGGATGAGGAGGGCGAAGGCCCAGACGTCCTTCCACGACGAGCCGCCGAACTGGTCGAGACCGAAGGGCAGGAGCGTCGTGTACTGGGTGACGAGCGTCTCGACGATCCCGAGGACCAGCCCGCCGACGATCGCGCCCCAGACGTTGCCGATGCCGCCGAGGACAGCGGCGGTGAAGGCCTTGAGACCGGCGATGAAGCCCATCTTGAAGTTGATGTTCGTGTTGAGCAGACCCTGCGCGACGCCGGCGATGGCGGCCAGCGAGGCGCCGATGGCGAAGGCGATGACGATCGTCCGGTCCACGTTGATGCCCATGAGGCGAGCGGTGTCAGGGTCCTGCGAGACGGCCTGCATGCCGCGGCCGGTGCGGGTCTTCGAGATGAAGAACCACAGCGCGATGCCGCAGAGGACGAGCGAGCCGATGGTGAAGACGGCCGCCCGCTGGATCGTCACGCCGAAGATCTCGAGGGCCTCACCGGTGACGAGGTCGACCTGGGGGAAGGGGATCTTCTGCTTCGCCGAGGGGAAGTCGACGCCAGGGATCTTGTCGTAGAAGAGACGGACGAACTCCTGGAGGAAGACGCTGATGCCGATGGCGGTGATGAGCGGGGCGAGGCGCGGTGCGCCGCGCAGCGGCCGGTAGGCCACCCGCTCGGTGAGGACTGCGACACCCACGGAGCAGATCATCGCGCCGATGATCATGATCGGCAGGATCCACAGGGCGGTCTGGCCCTGGAAGAGGATGAGGTAGGTGCTCAGCGCGCCGAAGGCGCCGATCATGAAGATCTCGCCGTGCGCGAAGTTGATGAGCTGGACGATGCCGTAGACGACGGTGTACCCGACGGCGATCAGCGCGTAGAGCGAGCCGATCGTCAGCCCGTTCACGAGCTGCTGCAGGAACAGGTCCACGAGGCCTCCTGGGGTTGTGGAGGGACGGTGGGGGAGGCAGGTGCGCCTCGGCGGTCGCGGTCTGCGACCTGGCTGACGGGGCGGGGGCTGCTGCCCCCGCCCCGTCAACCGGACTGGCGGGCTGGTGCCCGACCGGTCACTTGTCGGTGAACTCCTCGGTGGAGACGTCGGTCCACGCACCGTCCTTGACCTCGTAGGCCGTGAGGATGCGGGTCGTGGTGTCGCCGAACTCGTCGAAGGCGACCTTGCCGGTGGCGCCGTCGAAGGAGACGTCCTTCATCGCGTCGATGGTGGCCTGGCGGGCACCCTCGACGGAGTCGGCGTCCTTGAGGGAGACCTTGATCGCGTTGATGATCGCGTTGGCCGCGTCGTACGACTGCGCGCCGTACGCCTCGTAGGGGTCGGAGTAGCCGCCGGCCTCGTACGCGTCGACGAAGGCCTTCGCGGAGTCGAGCTTCGCGGTCGGCGCGCCGATGGAGGTCGCGAGGTCGCCGTTGGAGGTCTTGCCGGCGAGCTTGACGAACTCCGGCGAGAAGATGCCGTCGCCGCCCATGATCGGGACGTCGAGACCCTGGGCCTTCATCTGCTGGCTCAGCGGGCCGGCCTGCGGGTACTCGCCGCCGTAGTAGACCGCCTTCGGGTTCTTGGCCTTGACGGAGGTGACGACGGCGTCGTACTTGTCGTCGTCGGGGTTGATCGTCTCGGCGGCGACGATCTTGCCGCCGAGCTTCTCGTACTCCTCCGTGAACGACTCGACGAGACCCTGGCCGTAGGCCTTCTTGTCGTGGATCGTCGCGACCTCCTTGATGCCGGCCTTCTCGAAGAGGTAGCGGGCGGCGAAGGGGCCCTGGATGGCGTCCGTCGTGCAGGTGCGGAAGTAGTTGGCGTAGGGGCGCTGCGGGTTCTCGGTGTCCTCGCCCTTCGTCAGGGAGACACCGGTGTTGGCCGGGGAGACCTGGACGATCTTGGCGGTGTTGAGGACCGGGGCGACGGTGCCCGCCACGGAGGAGTTCAGGGTGCCGACGACGCCGATGACGTCCTTGTCGCCCGCGAGCTTCGAGGCGGCGTTCTTGCCGACGTCGGGGTTGGCCTGGTCGTCCTCGGCCGCGATCTCGATCTTCCAGCCGTCGAGGTCACCCGACTCGTTGGCCTGCTTGATCGCGAGGTCGACCGAGTTCTCGATGCCCTTGCCGAGGGCCGAGAGGTCGCCGGAGAGCGGGGCGATGACGCCGATCTTGACGACCTTGTCGTCGCCGCCAGCGGAGCCGCCGGAGCCGCCGTCGCTGTCGTCGCCGCGGGTGCCGCAGGCCGACAAGGTCAGGGAGGTAGCGAGGAGCAGGGCCCCCGCAGAGATGACGGAACGCTTGGACACGTTTCCTCCTGGTGAAGATTTGCCGGGCACGGGACCCGCGATCCACGAGATCTGTCGTGGGCTGACCGAAAGATAGACCGGGACCGCGTTAGGTCGGGAGACCCAGGTCACTCCGTGTCCCAACGGTTACCAAACCCCTCCCGGACCTCGTCGGCCGGCGGTCGGGTGGCACGATCGAGGCATGACTGCTGAGGACAACCAGGTCCGCACTCCCAGCCCCTCCGGACTGACCCGTCGGGGCGCCCTCGTCGCCCCGGCCGTCGTGGTCGGCGGCGGGCTCCCCCTCGCCGGCTGCGGCGGGGGCGGGAGCGACTCCGGTGCATCCGCGGGACGTGTCGAGCTCGCGGTCGCCGACGTTCCGGTGGGCGGTGGCGTCGTCCGCGACGGGGTCGTCGTCACCCAGCCGACGCAGGGAGAGTTCCACGCCTTCGACGCCCGGTGTCCCCACCAGGGCTGCGCGGTGAACCAGGTCGACGAGACCGCGATCCACTGCCCGTGCCACGGGAGCACCTTCGACCCGACCTCCGGCGAGCGGACCGCTGGCCCCGCCGCGGAGGGTCTCGGTGCCAAGGAGGTCGCCGTCGACGGCGACACCCTGACGGTCACCTGACCTTTATCGGACAACCCGATAAAGGGGCCCGTCACCAGACAAAGGTTCTCGGGTTCGAGGAACTTTCCCGGGCGTGGCGTTGTCCACGGGGCAGGGGGCGGACTTCCCTTCGTCCACAGCCCTCGCGAAGGGGGGGACGCGCCGGGTTGGTCCGGGGTGGGGTCGGCCCATGAGTGATCTCACATCGCTGCTCGAGCTGGCCGCCGCCCAGGGCGGCGTCGTCACGACCGCACAAGCCCGAGCTCTGGGCTGGACTCGTCGCGCACTGCTCGAGGCAGTGACCCGCAAGGAGCTGCTGCACCTGTGCCGGAGCGTCTACGCGGACCCGGGACGGCTGCCCGACGGGATGCCGAAGGGGTTGGCCCAGGCGGAGCGGCATCGCCTCCTGTGCCGCGGGCTGCTGCTCGTGTACCCGGACGCGGTGCTGGCCGCGTGCTCCGCGGCGGTGGCGCACGGGCTCCCGACCTTTACCCGGACGCTGAGCAGGTGCCGGCTCGAACGACCGCTCAAGCACCAGGTAGACACGCTCGCCGCCTGTCTCCGTCCTCGCTCCGGCGAGACCACGGTGATGACGGAGCTGGGTCCCACGGTGCCGGTTGCTCGCGCGGTGGCACAGATCGCCTGCATCGACGGGATGACGGCCGGCGTGGTCGCGGGCGATGCGGCACTCCACGACGAGCTCGTGAGCCTCGCCGACATCCAGGCCGTCGTGGACGAGCTCTGCGGACAACCCGGCAGCGCGGCGGCGGTCGCCATGCTCAGCCACCTCGACGGTCGGTCCGAGTCGATGGGCGAGAGCCGGGTCAGGGTGCTGTGCAACGCGTCAGGGATCGAGGTCATCCCGCAGTTCGTCATCGAGGACGAGCTCGAGAGGTTCGTGGGCCGGGTGGACCTCAAGGTCAAGGGGGCGATGGTGGTCATCGAGTTCGACGGCGAGATCAAGTACGGCAAGGACACGGACGCGGTCACAGCCGTCCTCTCCGAGAAGAAGCGTGAGGAGCGGATCCGCGACCTCGGCTACACCGTCGTCCGGGTCACGTGGTCGGACCTGCACAACCCCACGGCGCTGCTGGCCCGGATCCGGGCCGCCATCGCGAGGGCCGGCAAGGCCCCTTCGCCCCTGGCCGGCTGACCCCTTCGCCCCACAGCCGGGCTCCACCCGACAAGGTGACTCGAACCCCGGAACCGTTCCCGGGTTCGAGTCGCTTTCTCGGATAACCCGATAAAGGTCACCGTCCGACCGGCCGCCTAGGGTGGCGGGGTGGCTGATCCAGCGTCCTACCGACCCGCGCCGGGCTCGATCCCCGCGGAGCCGGGGGTGTACCGCTTCCGGGACGCCCACGACCGCGTGATCTACGTCGGCAAGGCCAAGTCGCTGCGATCACGGCTCTCCTCGTACTTCCAGGACGTCGGCGGCCTGCACCCGCGGACCGCGACGATGGTGCGCACCGGGGCCTCCGTGGAGTGGACGGTCGTGAGCACCGAGGTCGAGGCGCTGCAGCTCGAGTACGCGTGGATCAAGGAGTTCGACCCGCGCTTCAACGTCAAGTACCGCGACGACAAGTCCTACCCCTACCTCGCCGTGACGATGAGCGAGGAGTACCCGCGTGCGATGGTCATGCGGGGCAGCAAGCGCAAGGGCAACCGCTACTTCGGGCCGTACACGCACGCCTGGGCCATCCGCGAGACCCTCGACCTCCTGCTGCGCGTCTTCCCCGTCCGCACGTGCAGCAACGGTGTTTTCAGGCGGGCCGAGCAGGTCGGGCGCCCCTGCCTGCTCGGCTACATCGACAAGTGCTCGGCACCCTGCGTCGGCCGGGTCGACGCCGACGAGCACCGGGCCATCGCCGAGGAGCTGTGCGACTTCCTCGCCGGCAGCTCCGACCGTTTCGTCAAGCGGCTCGAGACCCGGATGCGGGAGGCCTCGGCCGAGCTCGACTTCGAGCAGGCCGCCCGGCTCCGCGACGACATCGGCGCCCTCACCAAGGCGCTCGAGAAGTCCGTCGTCGTCCTGCCGGACGGGACCGACGCCGACGTCTTCGCCCTCGCCGACGACGAGCTCGAGGTCGCGATCCAGGTCTTCCACGTCCGCGGCGGGCGGATCCGGGGGCAGCGCGGCTGGGTCGCCGAGAAGGACGCGGAGAGCCTGCCGGAGGTCGTCGAGCACCTCCTCCAGCGGGTCTACGGCGACGAAGGGGGTGAGGACGTCCCCCGGGAGGTCCTCGTCCCGGTCCTCCCGAGCGACCCGGGCGCGATGTCGTCGTGGCTGGGTCAGCGCCGGGGGAGCCAGGTCGACTTGCGGGTCCCGCGTCGTGGCGACAAGCGGGCGCTGCTCGAGACCGTCGCGCGCAACGCCACCCAGGCGCTCGCCCGGCACAAGGTGGCCCGCGCCGGCGACCTCACTGCGCGCAGCCAGGCGCTCCAGGACATCCAGGAGGCACTCGGCCTCGAGGACGCGCCGCTGCGCATCGAGTGCTTCGACATCTCGCACATCCAGGGCCAGGAGGTCGTGGGCTCGATGGTCGTCTTCGAGGACGGCCTGCCCCGCAAGTCCGAGTACCGGCGCTTCATCGTCCGCGGCGACGTCGACGGCCGCAAGGACGACACCGCGGCGATGCACGAGGTGCTCACCCGACGGCTGCGTCACCTTCTCGCGGTCGACCCGGGCGAAGGGGTGGCCGGCCCGGTCGACGAGGAGACCGGGCGGCCGCGCCGCTTCGCCTACCCGCCGAACCTCGTCGTCGTCGACGGTGGCGCGCCTCAGGTCGCCGCGGCCCAGGCGGTCCTCGACGAGCTCGGCATCGACGACGTCGCGCTCGTCGGCCTGGCCAAGCGGCTCGAGGAGCTGTGGCTGCCGGGCGAGGACTTCCCCGTCCTGCTGCCGCGGACGTCCGAGGGCCTCTACCTCCTGCAGCGGGTCCGCGACGAGGCGCACCGCTTCGCCATCACCTTCCACCGCCAGCGCCGGAGCAAGGCGATGACCGCCTCGGCCCTCGACGGGATCCCGGGGCTGGGCGAGGCACGGCGCAAGGCGCTGCTGACCCGATTCGGGTCGGTGAAGCGGCTGCGGGCCGCGTCTGTCGAGGAGCTCGTGGCGGTCCCGGGCATCGGGCCCGCGCTGGCGGCGAGACTTGCGGCAGAGTTGGGCCAGGACAGCGCCGCGCCGGCGGTGGACCCGCGCACCGGTGAGGTGCTCGACGACGAGGGGGAGAGGTCATGACGTCGGAGGACGTGCCGGAGGTCTATGTCGTCACGGGGATGAGCGGCGCCGGCCGCTCGACCGTCGCCAAGGTCATGGAGGACCTCGGCTGGTACGTCATCGACAACCTGCCGACGGCCCTGCTCCCGCAGCTCGTCGAGATGGCCGACGCGGCGGCGGAGAGCGGCCGGGGCGTGCCGGAGCGCAAGGTCGGGATCGTGCTCGACATCCGGGCCCAGGGCTTTGACGACCTCGACGAGGCCATCGAGCGGCTCCGGGCGAAGGGGTGGTCGATCCGCCTCCTCTTCCTCGACGCGACGGACGAGGCCCTCGTCCGCCGCTTCGAGTCGGTCCGCCGGCCGCACCCGCTCCAGCAGGGAGGACGTCTGCTCGACGGCATCCAGGCCGAGCGGGAGCGGCTCTCGGACCTCCGGTCGGTCTCCGACCTCGTCATCGACACCTCGGGCTTGAACGTCCACCAGCTCTCCCGCAAGATCCACCCGATCATCTCGGCGGACGTCGAGCACAGCGTGCGGCTCGCGGTGATGTCCTTCGGGTTCAAGTACGGCGTGCCGCTCGACGCCGACTTCGTCTTCGACATGCGGTGGCTGCCCAACCCCTTCTGGGTGCCGGAGCTGCGGCCCTTCACCGGCCGGGAGGAGGCGGTGTCGGGCTACGTCCTCGGGCAGGAGGGCGCGGAGGAGTTCCTCGACGCCGTGGTGCGGCTCTTCGAGCCCGTGCTCGCGGGATACCTGCGGGAGAACCGCAAGTACGTCACCGTCGCTGTCGGCTGCACCGGTGGCAAGCACCGCAGCGTCGCGGTGGCGGAGGCGTTGTCGCGCCGCCTCTCGAGCGAGACGGTGGAGACCTTCGTCGTGCACCGCGACCTCGGGCAGGAGTGACATGACCGGTTCGCTCGCCATCCCCGTGGGCCCCAGGGTGGGCCTGCCGCAGCCGGCCGTGGTGGCGCTCGGCGGCGGCCACGGCCTCGCCGTCTCGCTCACGGCCCTGCGCTACATCACCGAGACCGTGACGGCCGTCGTCACGGTCGCCGACGACGGCGGCTCGAGCGGGCGGCTGCGCGAGGACTACAGCGTCCTCCCGCCGGGAGACCTGCGGATGGCGCTCACAGCGCTCTGCGACGACAGCGAGTGGGGCCACACGTGGAGCGAGGTGCTGCAGCACCGGTTCTCCGGGTCGGGCGATCTCGGCGGGCACGCGCTGGGCAACCTGCTCATCGTCGCCCTGTGGCAGCTGCACGACGACCCGGTCGCCGGGCTCGATCTCGTGGGGAGGCTGCTCCAGGCGCGGGGCCGTGTGCTCCCCATGTCCGCGGTGCCGCTCGAGCTCACGGCGCAGGTCCGGGGTGTCCACCCCGCCGGGCCCGACGAGCTGTCGACGGTCGTCGGGCAGGTCGAGATCGCCAGCACGCCCGGGGTCGTCGAGTCGATCGCGGTGCTGCCGTCGGACCCCCCGGCGCGGCGCGAGGCGATCGAGGCGGTCCGTGACGCCGACGCGGTGATCCTCGGTCCCGGGTCGTGGTTCACCTCGGTGCTCACCCACCTGCTCGTCCCCGAGCTGCGCCAGGCGCTCGTCGAGACGAACGCCAACCGCATCCTCACTCTCAACCTCGAGAGCTCGGGTGAGACCCAGGGCTTCTCCGCGGTGCGCCATCTCGAGGTGCTCGCGAGCACGGCACCCGAGCTGCAGATCGACTGCGTCCTCGCGGACCCCTCGGTCGTCGACGACCGGCCCGGCCTGGAGATCGCGTGCGCGCGCGTCGGGGCTCAGCTGGTCGTCACGCAGGTCGCCCAGCCGGGGCGACCCGGTCAGCACGATGCGCTGCGTCTCGGCGCCGCGTACCGTGACATCCTCGAGCTGGACACCCCGGGCCGATGAACCCGGCAGCACCGACGAGCACGACAGTCAGGACGCACGCATGGCGATGACCGCGAAGGTCAAGGACGAGCTGAGCCGGCACGAGGTGACCAAGACCTGCTGCCGCAAGGCCGAGATCGCCGCGGTGCTCCGCTTCGCCGGGGGCCTGCACATCGTGGGGGGCCGGATCGTCATCGAGGCCGAGCTCGACACCGCCAACGCGGCCCGGCGCCTGCGCCGGGACATCGCCGACGTCTACGGGCACCGCTGCGAGATGATCGTGCTCGCGGCCGGTGGCCTGCGCCGGGGCTCGCGCTATGTCGTCCGGGTGACCGAGGAGGGCGAGGCGCTGGCCCGCCAGACCGGTCTCGTGGACGGCCGGGGACGACCGGTCCGAGGTCTTCCCCCGAAGGTCGTCGGCGGCTCGCGGTGCGACGCCTCCGCAGCGTGGCGTGGTGCCTTCCTCGCGCACGGCAGCCTCACCGAACCCGGTCGCTCCTCCTCGCTCGAGGTGACCTGCCCGGGGCCGGAGGCCGCCCTGGCGCTCGTCGGCGCCGCGCGCCGGCTCGGTGTCTCGGCCAAGGCCCGCGAGGTCCGTGGGGTCGACCGGGTCGTCATCCGCGACGGCGACGCGATCAGTGCCCTGCTCGTCCAGCTCGGCGCCCACGACGCCGTCCTCGCCTGGGAGGAGCGGCGGATGCGCCGCGAGGTACGCGCGACCGCCAACCGTCTCGCGAACTTCGACGACGCGAACCTGCGCCGCTCGGCACGGGCCGCCGTCGCGGCCGGTGCCCGCGTCCAGCGAGCGCTGGAGATCCTCGCTGACGACATCCCCGACCATCTCCGGGAGGCCGGCCAGCTGCGGGTCCAGCACAAGCAGGCGAGCCTCGAGGAGCTGGGCCGCCTGGCCGAGCCGCCGATGACCAAGGACGCCGTCGCGGGCCGGATCCGCCGTCTGCTCGCCATGGCGGACAAGCGGGCGGCGGACCTCGGGATCCCGGACACCGAGGCCTCGCTCACCCCCGACATGCTCGACGGCTGAGGGAGCCGTTCCGCAATCTGCTCCCGGTGACGTGGGCACGCCCCCGACCCCATAGGGTGGGAGGTGCACCCACGGCCGCGGTGTCGCGGCCACCTCCATCATCGGAAGGCAGCAACCGTGACCGTACGTGTTGGTATCAACGGCTTTGGCCGCATCGGCCGCAACTTCTTCCGCGCCGTGCGCGCGTCCGGCGCCGACATCGAGATCGTCGCCGCCAACGACCTGATGGACAACGCCTCCATCGCGCACCTGCTGAAGTACGACTCGGTCCTCGGTGTCCTCGACGCCGAGGTCACCTCCGACGACGAGTCGATCACCGTCGACGGCAAGAAGATCCGCATCTTCGCGGAGAAGGACCCGGCCGCCATCCAGTGGGGTGAGGCCGGCGCCGACATCATCGTCGAGTCCACCGGCATCTTCACCGACGCCACGAAGGCCAAGGCCCACATCGACGGCGGCGCGAAGAAGGTCATTATCTCCGCCCCGGCGAAGAACGAGGACGCCACCTTCGTCATGGGCGTCAACCACGAGGACTACGACCCGGAGAACCACCACGTCATCTCCAACGCGTCGTGCACGACCAACTGCCTCGCCCCGATGGCCAAGGCGCTCCACGACGAGCTCGACATCGTCAAGGGCCTCATGACCACGGTCCACGCCTACACCCAGGACCAGAACCTCCTGGACGGCCCGCACAAGGACCTGCGTCGCGCCCGCGCCGCCGCCCTGTCGATCATCCCGACCTCGACCGGCGCCGCCAAGGCCATCGCCCTCGTCATGCCCGACCTCAAGGGCAAGCTCGACGGCTACGCCCTTCGCGTCCCGACCCCGACCGGCTCCGCCACCGACCTCACCTTCGAGGCCGGCCGCGAGACCACCGTCGAGGAGGTCAACGCGATCGTCAAGCAGGCCGCCGAGGGGCCGCTCAAGGGCTTCCTCAAGTACACCGAGGACCCGATCGTCTCCGCCGACATCGTCACCGACCCGCACTCGTGCATCTTCGACGCGGGCCTGACGAAGGTCATCGGCAACCAGGTCAAGGTCGTCGGCTGGTACGACAACGAGTGGGGCTACTCCAACCGCCTCATCGACCTCGTCGCCCTCGTCGGCAAGAGCCTCTGACCGACCACTGACGCACCGAAAGGCACCCGGAACCGTGAAGACCATCGCTGACCTCGGCGACCTGCGCGGCAAGCGCGTCCTCGTCCGATCCGACCTCAACGTACCGCTCGACGGCGAGACGATCACCGACGACGGCCGCATCCGGGCCTCGGTGCCGACCATCAAGAGCCTGTCCGAGGCGGGCGCACGCGTCGTCGTGTGCGCCCACCTCGGCCGGCCGAAGGGGTCCCCGGACCCCCGGTACTCCCTGCGTCCCGTCGCGGCCCGCCTCGGCGAGCTGCTCGGGCAGGACGTGACCTTCGTCGAGGAGACCGTCGGCCAGGTCGCGGCGAGCGCCGTCGCCGGGCTCGGTGACGGTGACGTCGCCCTCCTCGAGAACCTCCGCTTCAACGCGGGCGAGACGAGCAAGGACGAGGGGGAGCGCGGCGAGTTCGCGGACGCCCTCGCCACGCTGGCCGACGCCTACGTCTCGGACGGCTTCGGCGTCGTCCACCGCAAGCAGGCCTCCGTCTACGACATCGCCACCCGCGTCCCCGCGGCCCTCGGCGGTCTCGTCCAGGCCGAGGTCGACGTGCTGCGTCGCCTCACCGAGGACCCCGCGCGTCCCTACGCGGTCGTCCTCGGCGGCGCCAAGGTCTCCGACAAGCTCGGGGTCATCGACAACCTGCTCGGCACGGCCGACCGCCTGATCATCGGCGGCGGCATGGTCTTCACCTTCCTCAAGGCCCAGGGCCACGAGGTCGGCAAGAGCCTCCTCGAGGAGGACCAGCTCGACACCGTCCGCGAGTACCTCGAGCGGGCCAAGCGGGACGGGGTCGAGATCGTCCTGCCGACCGACGTCGTCGCCGCTACCGAGTTCTCCGCCGACGCCGACCACGAGGTCGTCGCCGCGGACGCCATCCCCGCCGACCGGATGGGCCTGGACATCGGCCCCGAGTCCGGGACGGCCTTCGCCGAGAAGCTCCGTGACTGCAGGACCGTCTTCTGGAACGGCCCGATGGGCGCGTTCGAGATGGCCCCCTACGCGGCCGGCACGAAGGCCGTCGCCGCGGCGCTCGTCGAGGCGACGAAGGGGGGAGCCCTCACCGTCGTCGGCGGTGGCGACTCCGCCGCCGCGGTCCGCCAGCTCGGCTTCGCCGACTCGGACTTTGGCCACATCAGCACCGGGGGTGGCGCCTCCCTCGAGTACCTCGAGGGCAAGGAGCTGCCCGGCCTGTCCATCCACGAGGAGAAGAACTGATGGCGACGCGCACCCCGCTCATGGCGGGCAACTGGAAGATGAATCTCGACCACATGCAGGCCGCGCACCTCGTGCAGAAGCTCGACTGGACCCTGCGTGACGGTCGGCACGACTTCGGTGCCGTCGAGGTGGTCGTGGTCCCGCCCTTCACCGACCTGCGCTCGGTCCAGACGCTCGTCGACGGAGACAAGCTCGCGCTCCGCTACGGGGCGCAGGACCTTTCCCAGCACGACTCCGGCGCCTACACCGGTGAGATCTCCGGAGCCTTCCTCGCCAAGCTCGGCTGCACCTACGTCGTCGTCGGCCACAGCGAGCGCCGCGAGTACCACGCGGAGAGCGACGAGGTCGTGGCCGCCAAGGCGGCCGCCGCCTACCGCCACGGGCTCGTCCCGATCGTCTGCGTCGGCGAGGGCCTCGAGATCCGTCAGGCAGGCACCCACGTCGAGCACGTCGTCGCCCAGGTCAAGGGCTCGCTCGCGGGTCTGACCGAGGAGCAGCTCAAGAGCGTCGTCGTCGCCTACGAGCCCGTGTGGGCCATCGGCACCGGCGAGGTCGCCACCCCCGAGGACGCCCAGGAGGTCTGCGCCGCGGTGCGCGAGACCCTCGCGGAGATCGCCTCGCCCGAGATCGCCGCGGGGATCCGGGTGCTCTACGGCGGCTCGGTGAAGTCCGGCAACGTCGCGGCGATCATGGCCGGTGAGGACGTCGACGGCGCGCTCGTCGGCGGTGCCTCGCTCGAGGCCGAGGAGTTCTCCGCGATCTGCCGCTACCAGCAGCACCTGACGGCCTGAGGCGTGCCGGGCAGGTATCCTGCCCGGCAGGCCATCTTCACCTCACGAGCATCCAAGGAAGCATCCGCGTGGACGCAGTTCGTATCGCACTCCAGGTGATCGTCGTGATCACCGGGCTGATCCTCACCCTCCTCATCCTCATGCACAAGGGCAAGGGTGGCGGCATCTCCGACATGTTCGGTGGTGGCATGACGGCCTCGCTCGGATCGTCCTCGGTCGCCGAGCGCAACCTCACGAGGTTCACCGTCGTCGTCGCCCTGCTGTGGTTCGTCGCCATCGTGGGCATGGGTCTCATCGACCGCTTCGACGTCTAAGAGCCTCCGAACACACACCTAGGAGTCCCACATGGCTGGTGGCAACGCGATCCGGGGTAGCCGGGTCGGCGCCGGGCCCATGGGCGAGGCGGAGCGCGGCGACACCGCACCCCGGACCTTCGTCTCGTACTGGTGCGGCAACGGCCACGAGGTGCGCCCGAGCTTCTCCGTCGACCCCGGCGTGGAGATCCCGGAGCAGTGGGAGTGCACCCGGTGCGGCCTGCCCGCCGGTCAGGACAAGGACCACCCGCCGGCGGCGCCGAAGGCCGAGGTCTACAAGACCCACCTGGCCTACGTGAAGGAGCGCCGCAGCGACAGCGAGGGCGCGGCGCTGCTCGAGGAGCGGCTCGGCGAGCTGCGCCGGCTGCGCGGCACCGACACCGACTGAGCGGACCGGTCACCGACGGAGCAGGCTCGCCGCCTCCTCGTCGAGGAACCACACCGTGCGCGCCGTGCCTCGTACCTGCGCGGCGCTGGAGACCTCCGGGGGAGCACCCTCGACCCCGTCCCGCACGGCCTCGGCCTTGTCGCCACCCCTGACGAGGAACCACACCTCGTGGCTGCGCTCCATCGCCTCGAAGGTCAGCGACACCCGCTCGGGCGGCGGCTTCGGCGATCCGTGCACGGCGACGGTGATCGCGTCGCTCGTCTGCTGGGCAGGGTGACCGGGGAAGAGCGAGGCGACGTGCCCGTCCGGGCCGACCCCGAGCATGAGCACCTCGAAGCCACCCCGCCCGGCGGAGCGGATCGTCGCGGCGTAGCGGGCGGCGGCGTCCGCGAGGTCGTCGCTGGAGTCAGGGCCCGGTACCCGGTGGACGGCGCTCTCCGGCAGCCCGAGGCGCGCCAGGCCCGCCTCGTCGGCCTGGGTGTCGTTGCGGTCGGGGTCCCCGGCCGGGAGGTAGCGCTCGTCGCCCCACCACAGGGCGACGTCGGAGAGGTCGGCGGCGCACGCGGCCTGGGCCTGCACCCAGGCGGCCATCGTCGCGCTGCCCATCGACCCGCCGGTGAGCCCGATCTCGGCGGGGCGGCCGGCGGCCCGAGCCTGCTCGAGGTGGGCCTGGAGACAGCGGGCGACGGTCGTCGCGAGGGCGTCCTGGTCCCGCTCGACGACGATCTCGACGGGCGCGGGCATCAGCGGGTCCCCTTCTGCGAGAGCTTGCGCCGGGCGGCCTTCTTGACGGCTCTGGGCTCGCTGGAGCTCTTCCTCGGCTCGGGAGCGGCCTCGATCATCGCTGACGCGAGGGTCGCGGCGGCCTCCTCCTCGAGCCTCGCGGCGGCCTTGCGGCTGTCCGAGGGGGAGGGGACCGATCCCTTGGCCACGGCGTCCGACATCCTGCCGCGACGCCGGGTGATCTTGGACATCCCCTTGGTCAGGGCGTCGCCGTACACCTCGTCCGGGTCGAGCCGGCTCAGCTCGTCGGCGAGGCACTCGGCGTCGCTGCGGTGGGCCAGTGCGATCGCGCGCGGCGGCTCGCCGGTCTGCTCGAGCGTGGCGGTGTCTCCGTCCTGCGGGCGCACGAGGTCGATCGTGCCCGAGCGCCGCTCGAGCCGGACCGAGATGACGCCGGTGCGGCTGCGTGAGCGCACGACGGAGACGGGGCAGCGCAGCCGGTGCTGCAGCCAGCCGGCGAGCAGGTCGACCGAGGGCGAGTCGCTCGCCCCGGTGACGACGGCCCCCGTGATCGGCTCGAAGGGAGCCCGGTCGAGGGCCGCGGCGAGCAGCCCGCGCCAGAGGGTGATCCGGGACCATGCGAGGTCGGTGTCGCCGTCGGTGTAGGCCTCGGCGAGCCGCCGCAGGGTCGAGCCGTAGCTCGGCAGGGTCGCGACGTCGGTGATCCGGCGCTGGGCGATCTCGCCGACGGGGTCCCCCGCCGGGTGCTTCGGGGGGTCCTTGGGCCACCACGTCACGACGGGGGAGTCGGGCAGGAGCAGCGGGATGACGACGCTGCGGGCGTGGGCGACGAGCGGGCCGTAGAGCCGCAGCACGACGACCTCGCTGGCGCCGGCGTCACCGCCGAGGCGGATCTGCGCGTCGAGCCGGGCCTTGCCCCGGCGGTTGCCCCGGGCGACCGCGACGATCCGGCACGGGTGCTGGTGGCTTGCGTCGTTGGCGACCTCGACCGCCTCGTCGATGTCGTCCTCGTCGGCGACGACGACGAGCGTGAGGACCCGCGAGAGGGCCATCGCCCCCACGTCCTGGCGGAGCTGGACGAGCCGTTTCGAGACGGCCTGCGTCGTGGTGCTCGGGAGGTCGACGATCACGGCATCCTCCACTCGCGGCCGTCGCGCCGCATCATCTCGTCGGCGCTGTCCGGGCCCCAGGTGCCCGCGGGGTACTGGTCGATGCCGCGCTGCTTGGCCCAGAAGCGCTCGATCGGGTCGAGGATCTCCCAGGAGAGCTCGACCTCCTCGTGCCGGGGGAAGAGCGGCGGGTCGCCGAGGAGCACGTCGAGGATGAGGCGCTCGTAGGCCTCGGGGCTCTTCTCGGTGAAGGCGCGCCCGTAGCCGAAGTCCATCGTCACGTCGCGCACCTCCATCTGGTTGCCGGGGACCTTCGCGCCGAAGCGCATCGTGATGCCCTCGTCGGGCTGGACCCGGATGACGACGGCGTTCTGCCCCAGCTCCTCGGTCTCGGTGTCGTTGAAGGGCAGGTGCGGCGCCCGGCGGAAGACGACCGCGATCTCGGTGACCCGCTTGCCGAGCCGCTTGCCGGTGCGCAGGTAGAAGGGGACGCCCGCCCAGCGGCGGTTGTCGATGTCGAGGCGCATCGCCGCGTAGGTCTCGGTCGTCGAGCTCTCGTCGACGCCCTCCTCCTCGCGGTAGCCGATGACCTCCTCGCCGCCCTGCCAGCCCGCGGCGTACTGACCGCGGGCGGTGTGCCGGGCGAGGTCCCGGGGGAGCCGCACGGCTCCCAGCACCTTCTCCTTCTCGGCCCGCAGCGCGTCGGCGGTGAAGGAGGTCGGCTCCTCCATCGCGGTGAGCGCGAGCAGCTGGAGGAGGTGGTTCTGGATGACGTCGCGGGCGGCGCCGATGCCGTCGTAGTACCCGGCGCGACCGCCGATGCCGATGTCCTCGGCCATCGTGATCTGCACGTGGTCGACGTAGTGGCTGTTCCAGACCGGCTCGAACATCTGGTTGGCGAAGCGCAGCGCGAGGAGGTTCTGCACCGTCTCCTTGCCGAGGTAGTGGTCGATCCGGAAGATCGAGTCCGCGGGGAAGACCTCCTCGACGATCGCGTTGAGCTCACGCGCGCTCTCGAGGTCGTGGCCGAAGGGCTTCTCGATGACGACGCGGCGCCACGAGTCGCTCTCGCCGGAGGTCAGTCCGCTGCGCTGGAGCTGCTGGCAGACGGTCGCGAAGAATCCAGGCGGGATCGAGAGGTAGAACGCGTGGTTGCCCCCGGTGCCGCGCTGCTCGTCGAGCTCGCGCACCGTCGCTGTGAGCAGGTCGAAGGCGGCGTCGTCGTCGAAGACCCCTGGCACGAAGCGGAAGCCCTCGGACAGCGAGCGCCACACCTCCTCGCGGAAGGGCGTGCGGGCGTGTGCGCGGACCGCCTCGTAGACGATCTTGCCGAAGTCCTGGTCCTCCCAGTCACGCCGGGCGAAGCCGACGAGGCTGAAGCCGGGCGGCAGCAGCCCCCGGTTGGCGAGGTCGTAGATCGCCGGCAGCAGCTTCTTGCGGGCGAGGTCACCGGTGACGCCGAAGAGCACGAGGCTGCACGGCCCGGCGATCTTCGGGAGCCGCTTGTCGCGGGGGTCCCGAAGGGGGTTGGACGTCGCGGTGACCCGCGCCGGGCTCATGCGCCGTCCTGCGCCGCACCGAGGACGGACCGGACCCCGGAGGGCTCGGTGAGGTGGAGGGCGAGGACCGGGCGGCCGTGGTCGACGAGCACCTGGGCGTCGCCGCCGGCCTGGGCGGCGATGAACTCACCGAGGGTGAAGTCGCGGCCGGGGACGGCGAGGTCCTCGCGGGGGGCGTCGGTCACCTGGACGAAGACACCGTCGGCCGGACCACCCTTGTGGTACTGCCCGGTCGAATGGAGGAAGCGCGGTCCCCAGCCGAAGGTCGTCGGCCGGCCCGTGCGGTCGGCGATCGCCGTGGCGACCTCCGCGAGGTCGGCGTGCTCCTCCCGGTCGAGGTAGGCCATGACGGCGACGTAGCCCGAGTCGTCGAGCTGCCCGAGCAGGGCGTCGAGCGCCTCGGCCACGGTGCCGGCCTGACCGAGCCAGTCGCCGCCGAGGCCGCGGATCTCCACGGCTCCGTCGGTGACGTCGGGGGAGAGGACGGCGTCCCCCTTCGCGTCGAGGAGGCTGCGGGCGGCCGCCTTGGCGGACTCGACGTCCGGCTGGTCGAAGGGGTTGATGCCGAGCAGGCGGCCGGCGACGGCGGTCGCGGCCTCCCACAGCAGCAGCTGCGCGCCGAGGGTGCCGCCGACGTCGATGACCGACGGGGCGGCGGTCTCGTCCGGGGTCTCGTCGTCGGGACCGACGAGCCGCACGAGGGTCGCGTCGGCGGGCAGCGCACGGTCGCCCGGCGCGTCGAGGACGACGGGGAGGATGCCCTTGCCCTCCTTGCCGGTCGACTCCGCGATGAGCTGCTCGGCCCAGTCGCCGAAGCCGACGACCGGGGTGCCGTGGTCGACGAGGTAGAGCTTGTCGCGAAGGGGGTCCGTGCCGGCCATCGCGGCCCCGAGACGGAGTGCGGGGTTGGCCTCGTCGTCGGCGGAGAGCAGGTCGGTCACCGACTCCGCGTCGTCGAGGAGCTCCTCGACGTCGGCGCCGGCCAGCCCGGAGGGGACGAGGCCGAAGGCGGTGAGCGCGGAGTAGCGCCCGCCCACGGAGGGGTCGGCGTTGATGACGCGGTAACCCTTGCCGCGGGCGTCCTCGTCGAGCGGGCTGCCCGGGTCGGTGACGACGACGACGCGCTCGGCGGGGTCGATCCCGGCGTCGCGGAAGGCCTGCTCGAGGACCCGCCGCTGGCTGTCGGTCTCGACGGTGGAGCCGGACTTGCTCGAGACGACGACGACGGTGCGCTCGAGGTCCCTCGCAGCCGCGCGCACGACGTCGGGGTGGCTCGAGTCGAGCACGACGAGGGGGACGCCGGCGGTGGCGCAGATGACCTCCGGCGCCAGCGAGCTGCCGCCCATGCCGCAGAGGATCACCCGGTCGACGCCCCGCTCGCGGAGGTCGTCACGCAGTGCCGAGATCTCGCCGACGAGCGGGCGCGAGGAGCGGGCGAGCCCGACCCAGGCGAGCCGCTTGGCGGACTCCTCCTCGGCGGCCGGTCCCCACAGGGTGTGGTCCTGCGCGAAGAGCCGGCTCGCGACCTCGTCGGCCACGAGCGTCGGGACGTGGGCGGCGACGGCGTCGGCGGCGGCACCGGACGCGGTGACGGACAGGGCGCTCACTTCGCGGCCGCCTTGTCGAGCTCGACCTGGACGCCCTCGAGCAGCTCGGACCACGAGGCCTCGAACTTCTCGACGCCCTCGCGCTCCAGGAGGTCGGTGACCTCGGTGTAGGAGATGCCGAACGCGTCGAGGTCGTCGAGGACCTTCGCCGCCTCCTCGTGCCGTCCGCTCACCTGGTCACCCCTGACCTCGCCATGGTCGATGACCGCGTCGAGGGTCTTCTCCGGCATGGTGTTGACCGTGTTCGGCGCCGCGAGGTCGACGACGTAGAGGGTGTCGGGGTAGTCGGGGTTCTTGACCCCGGTCGAGGCCCACAGCGGCCGCTGCCTGCGGGCCCCCTCGGCCTCGAGCCGCTCCCAGCGCGGGGTCGAGAAGACCTCTTCGTAGGCCTGGTAGGCCAGGCGCGCGTTGGCGACGCCGGCCTTGCCGCGCAGGGCGAGCGCCTCGTCGGTGCCGATCTCGTCGAGCCGCTTGTCGATCTCGCTGTCGACGCGGGAGACGAAGAAGGACGCGACGGAGTGGATGCTCGAGAGGTCCTTGCCGGCGTCGAGCGCGTCCTCGAGCCCGTCGAGGTAGGCGTTCATCACCGCGCGGTAGCGCTCGAGGCTGAAGATCAGGGTGACGTTGACGCTGATGCCGGCGGCGAGGGTCTTCGTGATCGCCGGGAGACCCTCCTGCGTGGCGGGGATCTTGATGTAGACCTGCGGGCGGTCGACCGTGTCGGAGAGCTGCTGGGCCACCGTGACCGTCGCGTCGCTGTCGCGGGCCAGGCGCGGGTCGACCTCGATGGAGACCCGGCCGTCGACGCCGTCGGTGGCCTCGAAGATCGGGCGGAAGAGGTCGCAGGCCTCGCGGACGTCGTCGGTCGTCAGCGCGAAGACCGTCTCGTCGACGTCCTTGCCCTGACCGGCGAGCTCGGCGAGCTGCTCGGTGTAGGCCTCGCCCTCGGCGAGCGCCGCCTGGAAGATCGACGGGTTCGTCGTCACGCCGACGATCCCCTTGGTGTCGATGAGCTCCTGGAGGTTGCCGGAGCGCAGGCGCTCACGGGACAGGTCGTCGAGCCAGACGCTGACGCCGACCTCGTCGAGCGCCTCGACGGCTGCGGGCTTGCTGGGGATGCTCATGCTCGATCTCCGCTCTCTGCCTCGACCTTGTCGGCCGCGTCCTTCGGCGTGCCGACGTCGGTCCCGGTCTCGTCGTCCTTGCGCGGCGCCGTCTCGAGGACCGAGGGCACGCCGTGGCTCGTCGTCGCAGCCTTGAGCGAGTCCTTGGCCGCCTTGACGACCGCCGCCGGGGTGAAGCCGAACTTCTCGTAGAGGGTCTTGTGGTCGGCGCTGGCACCGAAGTGCTCGATGCTCACGCAGCGACCCGAGTCGCCGACGAGGTCGTGCCAGCCCATCGCGACGCCGGCCTCGACCGAGACGCGGGCCTTGACCGACTTCGGCAGGACCTCGTCCTGGTAGCGGCGGCTCTGCCGCTCGAACCACTCTCGGCAGGGCATCGAGACGACGCGGGTCGGGGTGCCGCCCCGCTCGAGGGTCTTCTGGGCCTCGAGGGCGATGGCGACCTCGGAGCCGGTGGCGATGAGGATCAGCTCGGGGCTGCCCCCCTTCGCCTCGGACAGGACGTAGGCCCCCTTCGCCGCACCGGACGCCTTGGCGTAGGTGGAGCGGTCGAGGACCGGGAGGTTCTGCCGGCTGAGCGCGAGGGCCGCGGTGCGGTCGTTCTTCAGCAGCTGGCCCCAGACGACGGCGGTCTCGTTGGCGTCCGCGGGGCGGATGACGTCGAGGCCGGGCATCGCCCGCAGCGAGGCGAGGTGCTCGATCGGCTGGTGGGTCGGGCCGTCCTCGCCGAGGCCGATCGAGTCGTGCGTCCAGACGAAGGTCACCGGCAGCTGCTGCAGCGCGGCGAGCCGGACGGCGGGGCGCATGTAGTCGCTGAAGACGAGGAAGGTGCCGCCGTAGGGGCGGGTCAGTCCCTCGAGCGCGATGCCGTTGAGGGCCATGCCCATGGCGTTCTCGCGGATGCCGAAGTGCAGCGTCCGGCCGTAGGGGCCGCCGGAGAACATCTCGGTCTGCTTGCTCTTCGGCACGAAGGACGGCTGGCCGTCCATCGTCGTGTTGTTCGAGCCGGCGAGGTCGGCCGAGCCGCCCCACAGCTCGGGCATGAGGTCAGCCAGGGCGGTGAGCACCTTGCCGGAGGCGGCACGGGTGGCGACGCCCTTGTCCATGTCGGCGGGGAAGCTGGGCAGCGCCTTGGTCAGGCCCTGGGGCAGCTCACGGGCCTCGAGCCGGTCGAGCAGCTCGGCGCCCTCCGGGTTGGCCTTGCGCCACGCGGCGTAGCGCTTGTCCCACGCCTTGTGCGCGGCCTGGCCGCGCCCCACCACCTTGCGCGCGTGGGCGAGGACCTTGCGGTCGACGGCGAAGGTCTTCTTCGGGTCGAAGCCGAGGACCTCCTTGGTCGCCGCGACCTCGTCGTCGCCGAGCGCGGAGCCGTGCGAGGCGCCGGTGTCCTGCTTGTCCGGCGCGGGCCAGGCGATGATCGTGCGGAGCTCGATGAGGGTGGGCTTCTTCGAGCGCTTCGCCTTCTCGCACGCGGCGAGGAGCGCGTCGACGTTCTCGACGTAGTCGGCGCCGTCGCCGTTCTTGCGCCAGTCGACGACGGCGGTCGCCCAGCCGTAGGCCTCGTAGCGCTTGGCGACGTCCTCGCTGAAGGAGATGTCGGTGTCGTCCTCGATGGAGATCTGGTTGGCGTCGTAGATCACCGTGAGGTTGCCGAGCTCCTGGTGGCCGGCGAGCGAGCTCGCCTCGGAGGCGACGCCCTCCATGATGTCGCCGTCGGAGGCGAGCACCCAGACGTGGTGGTCGAAGGGGGACTCGCCCGCCGTGGCGTCGGGGTCGAGGAGGCCGCGCTGGCGGCGCTGCGCCATCGCCATGCCGACGGCCGTGGCCAGGCCGGAGCCGAGCGGGCCGGTCGTCACCTCGACGCCCTTGGTGTGGTGGACCTCGGGGTGACCGGGGGTCTGGCTGCCCCAGGTGCGCAGCGCCTTGAGGTCGTCGAGCTCGAGGCCGTAGCCGTTGAGGTAGAGCTGGACGTACTGGGTCAGGCTCGAGTGGCCGCAGGAGAGGACGAAGCGGTCGCGGCCGAGCCACCCCGGGTCGCTCGGGTCGTGCGTCATGACCTGCTGGTAGAGGAGGTAGGCCGCGGGGGCCAGGCTCATCGCCGTGCCGGGGTGACCGTCGCCCTTCTTCTGCACCGCGTCCGCGGCGAGCAGCCGGGCGGTGTCGACCGCAGCGATGTCGAGGTCGCTCCAGCCGGCCTTGCGGGCGACGGGCTTCTTGACGCTCCGGGTGCGGGTCCCGGCCTTGCCGGCGGTGGTCTTCTTCGCGGGCTGCGAGGGGGTCACGAGTTGGCTTCTCTCTCAGGGTTGAGGGGGCACGTCGTCGCCAGCCTAGACCGGCTGGCGCGAGCGGTGGGAGGTGCGCCGACGCCTGGCGATACGATGTGGGGACTGCCCGCCCCCTGCCCCGAGGAACTCGTGACGACGATCGACCGGCCGACCGTGCCCGCGTCGGCGACGGAGCACACCTGGCGTCGCACGGTGGCGGCCTACGTCGTGCTCACCAAGCCCCGCATCATCGAGCTGCTGCTCGTGACGACGGTGCCCGTGATGTTCCTGGCCCAGCGGGGCCTGCCGAGCCTGTGGCTCGTCCTCGCGACCCTCGTCGGCGGCTCGCTGAGCGCCGGCGCGGCCAACACCTTCAACATGGTCTACGACCGGGACATCGACGCGAAGATGCACCGGACCGAGAACCGTCCGCTCGTCACCGGCGAGATCAGCCCACGGGCGGCGACGACCTTCGGCCTCGTCCTCACGGCCGTCTCGACGGTGTGGCTGTGGCTGCTCGTCAACCCGCTGTCGGCGCTGCTCTCGCTCGGCGCGATCCTGCTCTACGCCGTCGGCTACACGATGATCCTCAAGCGCCGCACGGCGCAGAACATCGTGTGGGGCGGCATCGCCGGCTGCATGCCGACGCTCATCGGCTGGTCGGCGGTCCGCAACGAGGTCGGCTGGCCCGCGGTCATCCTCTTCCTCGTGATCTTCTTCTGGACGCCGCCGCACTACTGGCCGCTGTCCATGCGCTTCACCGAGGACTACGCGCGCGCGGGTGTCCCGATGGCCCCCGTGGTCCAGGAGCAGACGACGGTCGCGAAGCAGATCGTCGCGTACTCGTGGGTGATGGTCGCGACCTCGCTCGTGCTCGTGCCGGTCGCCGGCATGGGGTGGATCTACCTCGTCGCCGCGCTGGCGTCAGGTGCGCTCTTCCTCGCCGAGGCGCACCGCCTCATGGGGGCCGCCAAGGCCGGTGCCGCGCAGTCGGTGCTCAAGCCGATGCGCCTCTTCCACTTCTCGATCACCTACGTCTCGCTGCTCTTCCTCGGAGTGGCGATCGACCCGCTCCTTCACCTGCCGCTGCCCGGCCTCAGCTGACGCTCCTGCGGCTGAGCACCATCGCCCGCGTGATCGTCACGACGAGCAGCGAGGCGAGCAGCATGTGCGCGAGGACGAGCACCTCGGGCAGGTCGAGGAAGTACTGCGTGTAGCCAACGAGCCCCTGCGCGGCGGTGACGGCGGCGACCCAGCCCCAGGCCTGGCCGGGGACCTCGGTGCGGCCGGAGATCCGGGCACCGATCCACACGGCGATCACCAGGCCGGCGAAGAGCATGACCGTGTCGGCGTGCAGCCAGGACATCGCGCGCGGGTCCAGCCCGGTGCGGGCCGGCGTGTCGGCGTCGCCCGAGTGCGGGCCGGACCCGGTGACGATCGTGCCGAGGACGAGGACGACGCCGGCGAGCACGCAGACCGCGAGGCTGGCCTGGTGCACGAGCGGGTGCACGATCACCTCGCGGCGCCCGGCCGGCTCCCGCTCGCGGAAGATCAGCCAGGTGGCGACGGCCACGAGCGCGGCCGAGCAGAGGAAGTGGAAGGCGACGATCCACGGGTTGAGCCCGGTGAGCACGGTGATCCCGCCGACGATCGCCTGCGCGGCGATCCCCGCGAGGACGCCCCAGGCACCCAGCTGGAGGTCACGGCGGTCGCGGGCCCAGCGGTAGAGCGCCCAGATGAGGGCGAGCGCCACGAGGCCGAGCACACCGGTGAGGGTCCGGTTGCCGAACTCGATGAGCTTGTGGATGCCCTCCTCCTGCTCCACCGTCGGCACGTAGGAGCCGGGGACGCACTGCGGCCACGTCGGGCAGCCGAGCCCGCTGCCGGTGAGCCGGACGAGCCCGCCGGTGACGATGATCCCGACCTGGCAGACGAGGTTGATGATGAGCAGGCGGCGCAGCCACGGGTGCGTGTCGCCCGGGCGGCTGGCGGGGGCTGCAGTGCGTTCGGCGGAGGGGGTGGTCGACACCCCTCAACGGTACGGCGTGCCCGACACCACCCCACGAGGTGGTCCGGGCCGCAGGGGGACCTGAGTGCCATGGGCGAAGGGAGATCCGCGCGGTCCGCGACCCGTCGCGCCGTCTGCGCCGAGGGTTCAGTCGCTCCAGCGGAAGGTGCGGGCCGCGAGCACCGTCGCCGCCGCCGCCCACACGACGAGCACGAGCCAGGGGAGCAGCGGCAGGCCGCCGTGGAGCAGGGGCTCGCGCAGGCCGTCGCCGAGTGCCGCGGACGGCAGCCAGCGCACGACGGCGTCGGCCGACGCGTGCAGCGCGGTCGCCGGGATGACGACACCGCCGACGGCCAGCAGCAGCACCCAGACGAGGTTGGCCAGCGCGAGCACGGCCTCGGCGCGCAGGACCCCGGCCAGCGCCAGCGCGAGGGCGACGAAGCACCACGTGCCGAGGGCCAGGGTGAGGATCGCCACGGGCAGCCAGGCGAGCTGCGGGCGCCAGCCCATGGCGACCGCGACGGCGGCGAGGACCGCGAGCTGGAGGACGAGGACGGCGGCGACCGCCACCCCCTTCGCCGCGAGCAGGCCGCCGCGACCCAGCGGGGTCGTCCCGAGGTAGCGCAGCACCCCGTAGCGCCGGTCGAAGCCGGTCTGGATCGCCTGCCCGGTGAAGGCCGTGCTCATGACGACGAGGCCGAGGACGCCCGGCGCGACGACGTCGATGCGCTCGTGCTCGCCGAGGTCGGGGAAGGGCGCGAGCGTCAGCCCGACGAGGGTCATGAGCGGCAGGATGATCGAGACGAGCATCTGCTCGCCGTTGCGCAGGAGGATGCCGGCCTCGAAGCGGGCCTGGGCCAGGACCCTCCCGGCGAAGGGGGCAGCCGTCGTCGTCGTGGCGGTGGTCATCGGTCGCCTCCGGTGAGGGCGAAGTAGGTCCGCTCGAGGCTGCCGCCGTCGACGAGCTCGTCGGTCGGGGCATCGGCGACGACGCGGCCGCGGTGCATGATGACGATCCGCCGGGCCAGCCGCTCGGCCTCCTCGAAGGAGTGGGTCGTCACGACGACCGCGGCACCACGCTCGGCCTGCTCCTGCACGATCCGCCACACGTCGAGCCGCGCGTGCGGGTCGAGGCCGGCGCTCGGCTCGTCGAGGAAGGCGACGTCGGGGGAGTGGAGCAGGGCGGCGGCCAGGGCGACCCGCTGGCGCTGGCCCCCCGAGAGACGGCGGACCGGGGTCCGGCCGAAGGTCTCGATGTCGAGCTCGCGCACCAGCCGCTCGCCGAGGCCGGGACCCTCGGTCAAGGACGCGAGGTGCCGCAGGAGGCGCAGGGGCGAGACGCTCTGCGGGAGGCCGCCGTCCTGGAGCATGACCCCGACCCGGGCGCGGTGGTCGGCATCCGCGCGGTGGGGGTCGACGCCGAGGACGCGGACGGTGCCGCCGTCGGGGCGCTGGAGGCCCTCGAGGCACTCGATCGTCGTCGTCTTGCCGGCGCCGTTGGGGCCGAGGACGCAGGTGATCTCGCCGGCCCGGGCGCTCCAGGTGGCACCGTCGACCGCGAGCGTGCTGCCGAAGACCCGGCGCAGGTCGCGTACCTCGACAGCCTCGCTCACGAGCGGCGAGTCTAGGTGGGGGCGCCGCGGTCTCTTGGTAAGGGTGCCCTTCCTTTGTCATCCCGCGCGCATTTACGTAACGTTGCCGTGTGGTTAATGTTCGCCGCGCCGGCCAGGCGCCCGACCTCGGCACCGCCGAGACGGATCCGCGCACCCGAGACCGGGTGCTCGCGGCGGTCAGCCAGCACGGCCCGATCTCCGCGGCCAGGATCGCCGCGGACCTCGGCCTCACCCCGCCCGGCGTGCGCCGTCACCTCGACCAGCTCGCCGCCGACGGCGTCGTCGAGGACCGCGAGCCCGCCGCCGGCAAGCGCGGCCGCGGCCGCCCCGCCCGCGAGTGGGTCGTCACCGAGGCCGGTCACGACGTGCTCCCCGCGGGCTACGACGTGCTCGCCGCGGACGCAGTCCGCTTCCTGCGCGAGGCCGCCGGCGACGACGCCGTCACCGACTTCGCCCGCAGCCGCGTCGCGCGTCTCGAGGAGCGCTACGCCGACGAGATCGACGCCGCGGGCGAGGACCCCGCGGCCCGGACAGAGGCGCTCGTTGCCGCGCTGCGGCGCGACGGCTACGCCGCCACCGCCCGCCCCGTCGGGGCCGGTGGCCTCACCGGCGTCCAGCTGTGCCAGGGTCACTGCCCGGTGCAGCACGTGGCCTCGGAGTTCCCCGAGCTGTGCGATGCCGAGACCGAGGCGTTCTCCCGCCTCCTCGGCGTCCACGTCCAACGGCTGGCCACCCTCGCGCAGGGTGACCACGTCTGCACGACCTTCGTCCCCACCCCCTCGCCCGCACCACCCCCTTCGTCCACCCACCGTCCACCGACCACCAGAGAGAGGCGCTCGCGATGACCACGAACATCGAAGACCTCAACCCAGGCCTGAAGGACATCGGCCGCTACGAGTACGGCTGGGCCGACTCCGACACCGCCGGCGCCTCCGCGCAGCGTGGTCTGAGCCAGGCCGTCGTCGACGACATCTCGGCGCGCAAGAACGAGCCCGAGTGGATGCTCGCGCTGCGCCGCAAGGCCCTCGGCCTCTTCGACAAGAAGCCCATGCCGAGCTGGGGCAGCGACCTCACCGGCATCGACTTCCAGAACATCAAGTACTTCGTGAAGTCCACGGAGAAGCAGGCCACCAGCTGGGAGGACCTGCCCGAGGACATCAAGAACACCTACGACCGGCTCGGCATCCCCGAGGCGGAGAAGCAGCGCCTCGTCGCCGGCGTCGCCGCGCAGTACGAGTCGGAGGTCGTCTACCACCAGATCCGTGAGGACCTGGAGGAGAAGGGCGTCATCTTCGTCGACACCGACACCGGCCTGCGCGAGCACGAGGACCTCTTCCGCGAGTACTTCGGCACCGTGATCCCGGCCGGCGACAATAAGTTCTCCGCGCTCAACACGGCCGTGTGGTCCGGCGGCTCCTTCATCTACGTCCCGCCGGGCGTGCACGTCGACATCCCGCTCCAGGCCTACTTCCGCATCAACACGGAGAACATGGGCCAGTTCGAGCGGACGCTGATCATCGCCGACGAGGGCTCCTACGTCCACTACGTCGAGGGCTGCACCGCCCCGATCTACAAGACCGACTCGCTGCACTCCGCGGTCGTCGAGATCGTCGTGAAGAAGAACGCCCGCGTGCGGTACACGACGATCCAGAACTGGTCGAACAACGTGTACAACCTCGTGACCAAGCGCACCACGGTCGCCGAGGGCGGCACGATGGAGTGGGTCGACGGCAACATCGGCTCCAAGGTGACGATGAAGTACCCGGCCTGCTTCCTCATGGGGGAGCACGCGAAGGGGGAGACCCTCTCGATCGCCTTCGCCGGCGAGGGCCAGCACCAGGACGCCGGGGCCAAGATGGTCCACGCCGCGCCGAACACGTCGAGCTCGATCGTCAGCAAGTCCGTCGCCCGCGGTGGCGGCCGGACCTCGTACCGGGGCCTCATCCAGGTCCTCGAGGGCGCGACCGGCTCGAAGAGCTCGGTCGTCTGCGACGCGCTGCTCGTCGACACGATCAGCCGCTCCGACACCTACCCCTACGTCGACGTCCGTGAGGACGACGTGCAGATGGGCCACGAGGCGACCGTCTCGAAGGTCTCCGACGACCAGCTCTTCTACCTCATGTCCCGCGGGATGAGCGAGGAGGAGGCGATGGCGATGATCGTGCGCGGCTTCGTCGAGCCGATCGCCAAGGAGCTGCCGATGGAGTACGCCCTCGAGCTGAACCGCCTCATCGAGCTGCAGATGGAAGGAGCCGTCGGCTGATGAGCCTGCTGACGCAGAACCCGGGCCAGCAGGCCCACACCCACAGTGCCGAGGCCTTCGTGCCGGACCAGTCGCGCGCCGAGCGGACGCAGTCCTACGACGTCGCCGACTTCCCGCTGCCCTCGGGCCGCGAGGAGGACTGGCGCTTCACCCCCGTCGGTGACCTGTCCGCGATCCTCGCGGACGAGGCCACGGGCGAGTGCCTCGAGTGGGAGGAGTCGCTGCCGCAGGGCGTGACCCTCTCGACGATGAGCGTCGAGGACTGGCGCGCGCTCGACCTGCCCAAGCCGTCCGACCGCGCCGCGGTCCTCGCCGCCGCGCACAGCGGTGGCGTGGCCGTCATCGACGTGCCGGCCGAGGCCGAGCTCACCGAGCCGGTGCGCGTCCGCCTCACCGGCGCGGACGACAAGGTCGTCCACGGGCACGTCCTCGTGCGCGTCGGCCGCTTCGCCCGCGCGACGGTCATCGTCGAGCACGCCGGCTCTGCCCGCTACACCGAGCAGCTCACCGTCGTCACCGGCGACGGCGCCGACGTCACCCTCGTCACGACCCAGGAGTGGGACGACACCGCCCAGCACCTCGGCCAGCACGACGTCGTCGTCGGCCGCGACGCCCGCGTGCGGCACATCGCCATCACCCTCGGCGGCGGGGTCGTCCGGCTGAGCACCAACGCGACCTACGCGGGGCCCGGCGGGTCCTTCGAGGGTCTCGGCGTGTACTTCGCCGACGCCGGCCAGCACCTCGAGCACCGGCTCTTCGTCGACCACGAGGCGCCGCACTGCAAGAGCAACGTCGAGTACAAGGGCGCCCTCCAGGGCGAGACCGCCCGCTCGGTCTGGGTCGGCGACGTCCTCATCCGCGCGGCCGCCGAGGGCACCGACACCTACGAGCTCAACCGCAACCTCGTGCTCACCGACGGCGCCCGCGCCGACTCGGTGCCGAACCTCGAGATCGAGACCGGCGAGATCGAGGGGGCAGGGCACGCGTCCACGACCGGGCGCTTCGACGACCTGCACCTCTTCTACCTCATGTCCCGGGGCATCCCCGAGGACGAGGCCCGTCGTCTCGTCGTCCGCGGCTTCTTCGCGAGCATCGTCCAGCGCGTCGGCCTGCCCGAGGTCACCGAGCGGATCATGGCGGCCATCGACGGCGAGCTGGCGGGCGTGGAGCTCGCCCGATGACGGCGCAGCCCCAGAGCGCCTACGGCGAGCCGGTCCACGTCTGCCACGAGGGCGACCTGCCCGCGGTCGGCGCGGCCCAGGCCCAGATCGAGGGCCGCCTCGTCGCGATCGTGCGCACCGAAGACGGCGAGATCCACGCCATCGACGACACCTGCACGCACGCCAACGTCTCGCTCGCCGAGGGTGAGCTCACCGGCTGCATGCTCGAGTGCTGGCTCCACGGCTCGGTCTTCGACGTCCGCACCGGCGACCCCGCCAACCTCCCCGCGACGGTCCCCGTGGCCGTCCACCAGGTCACCGTCGACGACGCGGGCGAGGTCTACGTCGCCCTCGCCGCCGGCCGCTGACCCGCCAGACATCCCCCCTTCGCAGAAGAGAAGTGAGAGACACCAGATGAGCACGCTCGAGATCCGCGACCTGCACGTCAGCGTCGACACCGAGGACGGCCCCAAGGAGATCCTCAAGGGCGTCACGCTGACCATCAACAGCGGCGAGACCCACGCGATCATGGGCCCCAACGGGTCCGGCAAGTCCACCCTCGCCTACTCGATCGCCGGTCACCCCAAGTACACCGTGACCTCCGGCACCGTCACCCTCGACGGCGAGGACGTCCTCGCGATGTCCGTCGACGAGCGGGCCCGCGCCGGGCTCTTCCTCGCGATGCAGTACCCCGTCGAGGTCCCCGGCGTGACGGTGAGCAACTTCCTCCGCACTGCCAAGACCGCGATCTCCGGCGAGGCCCCCAAGCTGCGCACGTGGGTCAAGGACGTCAAGGGCGCCATGGAGGGCCTGAAGATGGACGCGGCCTTCGCCGAGCGCAACGTCAACGAGGGCTTCTCCGGCGGTGAGAAGAAGCGCCACGAGATCCTCCAGATGGAGCTCCTCGAGCCGAAGTTCGCCGTCCTCGACGAGACCGACTCCGGCCTCGACGTCGACGCGCTACGGGTCGTCTCCGAGGGCGTCAACCGCGCCAAGGAGTCCACCGGCGCCGGTGTCCTCCTCATCACCCACTACACGCGGATCCTGCGCTACATCCAGCCGCAGCACGTCCACGTCTTCGTCGACGGCAAGATCGCCGAGCAGGGCGGCCCCGAGCTCGCCGACGACCTCGAGGCCAACGGCTACGACCGCTTCGTCACCGCGGGGGCCTGATGAGCGCAGACCTGCTCGCCGAGGAGGAGCTGGCCGCGATCCGCGGCCAGTTCCCCATCCTCGCGCGCACGGTCCGCGACGCCCGGGCGCTGGACTACCTCGACTCGGGCGCGACCTCGCACAAGCCGCTGCTCGTCCTCGACGCCGAGCGCGAGTTCCTCACGACGGCCAACTCGGCCCCGCACCGCGGGGCCCACGCGCTCTCCGAGGAGGCCACCGAGGCCTACGAGGACGCGCGGGCGACCGTGGCCCGCTTCATCGGCGCCGACGACGACGAGATCGTCTTCACGAAGAACGCGACCGAGGCGCTCAACCTCGTCGCCTACGCCTTCAGCAACAGCGCGTGGAGCGACCTGCCGGGTCACGAGCGATTCCTCCTCGGCCCCGGCGACGAGGTGCTCGTCACCGAGATGGAGCACCACGCCAACCTCGTGCCGTGGCAGGAGCTGTGCCGCCGCACCGGCGCGACGCTGCGCTGGCTCGGCGTCACCGACGAGGGCCGGCTCGACCTCTCTGACCTCGACGAGCTGCTCACCGAGCGGACCAAGGTCGTCGCGCTGACCCACGTGAGCAACGTCCTCGGCACGGTGAACCCGGTCCGAGAGGTCGCCGACGCCGCGCACGCCGTCGGCGCGCTCGTCGTCGTCGACGCCTGCCAGTCGGCGCCGCACCTGCGGCTCGACGTCGGCACGCTCGGCGCGGACTTCCTCGCGTTCTCCGGGCACAAGGTCTACGGCCCGTCCGGCATCGGGGTGCTCTGGGGGCGGCGTGAGCTGCTCGCGGGCATGCCGCCCTTCATCACCGGCGGCTCGATGATCGAGACGGTCCACATGGAGCGCTCGACGTACGCCCCGCCACCGACCCGATTCGAGGCGGGCGTGCCGATGACGAGCCAGGCCGTCGGCCTCGCCGCCGCGCTGCGCTGGGTGGACGACATCGGTCTCGACCGGATCGCCTCGCACGAGCAGGCCCTGACCCGGCTCGTCCTCGACGGGCTCGCCGCCCGGCCGTGGGTGCGGGTGCTCGGCCCGACCGACCTCGTCCACCGCGGCGCCGCCATCGCCTTCGATGTCGAGGGCGTGCACGCCCACGACGTCGGCCAGATCCTCGACGACTCCGGTGTCGCGGTCCGCGTCGGCCACCACTGCGCGTGGCCGCTGCACCGCCGCCTCGGCGTCACCGCCTCGGCCCGGGTCTCGCTCGCCGTCTACAACACCCCGGCCGAGATCGAGACCTTCTTCGCCGCGCTCGACCGGATCCCGACGATCTTCGGGCTCGACGTCGACACCCCCCACCCGACGTCAGAGAAGGACGACGCCTGATGGACCTCTACCAGGAGCTCATCCTCGAGCACAGCAAGCGCCCCCACGGCGCCGGGCTGCGCGAGGGGCACGATGCGCAGGTGCACCACGTCAACCCGACGTGCGGCGACGAGGTGACCCTGCGGGTCCACCTCGACGGCACCGGGCCCGACGCGACGATCTCCGACATCTCCTACGACGCCACCGGCTGCTCGATCTCGACGGCCTCGACCTCGATCCTCGCGACCGAGGTCACCGGCGAGGACGTCGCGCACGCGCTGCGCACCCACGCGGCGATGCGGGAGATGCTCACGAGCAAGGGGGAGGACCCCGGCGACGAGGAGGTCATCGGCGACGGCGTCGCCCTGGCCGGCGTCGCGAAGTACCCGGCGCGCGTCAAGTGCGCGCTCCTCGGCTGGATGGCCCTGACCGACGCGCTGGCCCAGGCCGGCGTCGACCTCGCTGCGAGCGAAGGAGAGCAGAAGTGACCGATACCCAGACCCCCGCCAACGTCGCGGACGTCGAGGAGGCCCTGCGCGACGTCGTCGACCCCGAGCTCGGGATCAACGTCGTCGACCTCGGCCTCGTCTACGGCATCACCGTCGACCCGCAGAACCACGCGGTCGTCGACATGACCCTCACCTCGGCGGCCTGCCCGCTCACCGACGTCATCGAGGACCAGGTCGCCCAGGCGGTCGAGGACCTCGTCGCCGGCCACCGGATCAACTGGGTCTGGATGCCGCCGTGGGGCCCGGACAAGATCACCGACGACGGCCGCGAGCAGCTGCGCGCCCTCGGCTTCAACATCTGACCCGGCCGGGGACGCAGGGGTGAGCGCGGCGCGCGTCGTCGAGGTCGCCCCCTCGCGCTACCCGGCCTGGCGCGCCCGTTTCGAGCAGCGCAACGCGGACGTCCAGGATCCCCAGCGGGTCGTCGCGGTCGGGACCTTCGACCACGACCCGCTGGGGATCGTGCTGCTCCGGCGCGGTGGGTACGCCGTCGGCCGTGCGGTCGGTGGCGAGCTGGTCGAGTCCAAGGTCGGGACCGCCCACGTCCAGGGGCGGACGAAGAAGGGCGGCTGGAGCCAGCAGCGGTACGCACGACGGCGCGGCCACCAGACCGACGAGGTCGTCGAGCGCGCGCGGGAGATGGTCGTGCAGATCCTGCTCCCCACGCTCCCAGCGGGGCTCGGCGTCGGCGGGGACCGCCGGCTCGTCGCCGAGCTCCTCGAGGACCCGCGGCTGGCACCCCTTCGGGAGCTGCCGCGGCGCGAGCTCTACGACCTGCCCGACCCGACCCGGCAGGTCCTCGAGACGGCGCTGACCCGCACCGTGGCGGTGCGGGTCAGCATCCTGGATCCGGGCTAGCGCTCAGACGTTCTCAGGGTCCCGCACCTCGAAGGTGTCGCACTCGTTGAGGCTCTGCCCCTGGTAGCCCTTGAGGAACCACGTCTGGCGGGCCCGGGACGATCCGTGCGTCCACTGGTCGGGGTTGACCCCGCCGCCGGAGCGCCGCTGGATCGTGTCGTCACCGACCGACTTGGCCGCCGAGAGCGCATCCCGGATCTCCTGCTCGGACGGCTCCTTGAGCAGCGCGTTGCCGTCCTTGTCCGTGGTCTGGCTCGCGTGACGGACCCACATGCCCGCCATGCAGTCGGCCATGAGCTCGACCCGGACCGCACCCGAGTCGGGGCCCTTCGGGTCCTTCTGCGACTCCTCGAGGATGCCGTAGAGGTTCTGGATGTGGTGGCCGTACTCGTGGGCGAGGACGTAGAGCTGGGCGAGCGGCTTGTTCTCCGCGCCGAGCTGCTGCTCCATCGTCTGGAAGAAGTCCGGGTCGATGAAGATCGACTCGTCGAGCGGGCAGTAGAAGGGGCCGATCTGGTTGCTCGCCGTGCCGCACCGGGACTGGGTCACCCCGGAGTAGATGACTGTCTTCGCGGGCCCGCGGAACTGGGCGCCGGCCTGCTCGAGGTCCCGCGCGAGGTCCGGTTGGCTCTTCCAGTACCCGTTGAGGCTGTTCTCGCCCCCGACCATGCGGCAGTCGTCGTACTTGTTCGCGTCCGCGCCGGTCCTGCAGTGCTCGAAGTCGTTGCCCCCCTGCGCCTGGCCCCCCTGGCCCGGCGCGGAGGGGTCGTCACCGCCGGGCAGACCTCCGCCGAAGAAGAGGCTGAGGACGAGGACGATGAGGCCCAGGAGTCCACCCCCAGCCACGACCGGACCGCGTCCTCCGCCACCACCCCCGCCACCCATCCGTGAGGTGTCGAGCGAGGCGTTGTCGTTGAAGCTCATGCTGGAGGTGCCTCCGAGTGCCGGGGCGGCGCCGCTGTGCCGGCGACCGCCCGCCGATTGTCCGCATTAGACTAACTGCCTGCACCGCCCGGGCGAGATGAACGAGCACCCCAGGCCACACCCCTTCGTCCCCTCGCCAGGAGAGCCATGATCACCGCCACGTCCGTCGAGCTGCGAGCCGGCTCTCGCATCCTCCTCGAGGACGCGAGCTTCCGGGTCGCGGCCGGCGACCGGGTCGGTCTCGTCGGGCGCAACGGCGCCGGCAAGACGACGCTCACCAAGGTCATCGCGGGCCAGGCCCAGGCGGCCTCGGGCACCGTCCACTCCGGCGGCGAGGTGGGCTACCTGCCGCAGGACCCGCGCACCGGTGACCTGACGATCACCGCCCGGCAGCGGATCCTCTCGGCCCGCGGGCTGGACACGATCGTCACCGAGCGCTCGCTCGCCGAGAAGCGGATGGCCAGCGCCGACCCGGAGACGATGGAGAAGGCGATGCGGGCCTACTCGCGGCTCGACGCAGAGTTCGACGCCGCCGGCGGGTACGCGGCCGAGTCCGAGGCCGGCTCGATCGCCCAGGCCCTGGGGATCGAGACCCATCGGATGGACCAGCCGCTCGAGACCCTCTCCGGCGGTCAGCGCCGCCGGGTCGAGCTCGCCCGGATCCTCTTCAGCGGGGCCGAGACGCTTCTGCTCGACGAGCCGACGAACCACCTCGATGCGGACTCGATCGTCTGGCTGCGCGACCACCTCAAGGGCTACAAGGGCGGGCTGATCATCATCAGCCACGACGTCGACCTGCTCGAGGTCGTCGTCAACCGGGTCTTCCACCTCGACGCGAACCGGTGCGAGCTCGACCAGTACAACATGGGCTGGCGGGCCTACCTGCAGGCCCGCGAGACCGACGAGCGGCGCCGCAAGCGAGAGCTCGCCAACGCGCAGAAGAAGGCCGGCGCCCTCATGGAGCAGGCGGAGAAGATGCGCGCCAAGGCGACCAAGGCGGTCGCTGCTCAGCAGATGATCCGGCGGGCCGAGCGGATGCTCGCGGGGGTCGAGGGGGAGCGGACCCAGGACAAGGTCGCCAAGCTGCGCTTCCCTGATCCCGCACCCTGCGGCAAGACCCCGCTGCGCGCGACCGGGCTCTCCCGGAGCTACGGCAGCCAGGAGATCTTCACCGACGTCGACCTCGCGATCGACCGCGGGAGCAGGGTCGTCGTGCTCGGTCTCAACGGCGCGGGCAAGACGACGCTGCTGCGCATGCTCGCCGGGGTCGACGCCCCCGACACCGGGCAGGTCGAGCCCGGCCACGGGCTCAAGCTCGGCTACTACGCCCAGGAGCACGAGAACCTCGACGTCGAGCGATCCGTCCTCGACAACATGAAGTCGGCGGCCCCCGAGCTCGGCGAGACCGACGTGCGCAAGGTGCTCGGCTCCTTCCTCTTCTCCGGCGAGGACGTGGAGAAGCCGGCGGGGGTGCTCTCCGGCGGTGAGAAGACCAGGCTGTCCCTGGCTCTGCTCGTCGTGAGCAGCGCCAACGTGCTGCTCCTCGACGAGCCGACGAACAACCTCGACCCCGCGAGCCGTGAGGAGATCCTCGGTGCGCTCTCGACGTACAAGGGGGCGGTCGTCCTCGTGACGCACGACGAGGGGGCGGTCGACGCCCTCCAGCCGGAGCGGATCCTCCTGCTGCCCGACGGCGTCGAGGACCTCTGGGGCGCGGACTACCGCGACCTCGTCTCGCTCGCCTGACCGATCTCCGAAATATAAGACAGCGTTATGGAATCCATAACGAGACATCTACGATGCGTCCGTGACTGTCTCGACCCGACCCGAGCGACCGACCCGCACCAAGGCCACCGGTGCGTGGGCCGACGGTGACCGGACGCCGCTGAACCACAACGAGGCCTTCAAGCAGGAGGACGATGGGCTCAACGTCCGGCAGCGCATCCTCCAGACCTACTCCCGCGAGGGCTTCTCCTCGATCTCGCCGGACGACCTCAGCGGTCGGATGCGGTGGTGGGGGCTCTACACCCAGCGCCGGCAAGGGCTCGACGGCAGCCACACCGGCGAGGACGGGCTCGACGACGAGTACTTCATGATGCGCATCCGCTCCGACGGCGGCGCCCTCTCGACCGAGCAGCTGCGCACCGTCGCCGGCATCAGCGTCGATTTCGCCCGCGGGACCGCGGACATCTCCGACCGGCAGAACATCCAGCTCCACTGGATCCGCGTCGAGGACGTCCCGGAGATCTGGGCGCGCCTCGAGGCGGTCGGTCTCGGTTCGACCCAGGCGTGCGGCGACGTGCCCCGGGTCGTCCTCGGCTCGCCGGTCGCCGGCATCGCCGCCGACGAGGTCATCGACGGCTCCCCGGCCATCGAGGAGATCCTCACGAAGTACCTCGGCAGCCCGGAGTTCTCCAACCTGCCGCGCAAGTTCAAGACCGCGGTCTCCGGCAGCCCGAGCCTCGACGTCGCCCACGAGATCAACGACGTCTCCTTCGTCGGTGTCGAGCACCCTGAGCTCGGCCCGGGATTCGACCTCTGGGTCGGCGGCGGGCTCTCGACGAACCCGATGTTCGCCCAGCGGCTCGGCGCCTTCGTGAGACTCGAGGAGGTCGCCGAGGTCTGGGCCGGCGTCTGCGGGATCTTCCGCGACCACGGCTACCGCCGCCTGCGCAACCGGGCCCGGCTGAAGTTCCTCGTCGCCGACTGGGGGCCCGAGCGGTTCCGCGAGGTGCTCGAGCAGGACTACCTCGGCCGGTCGCTGCCCGACGGACCCGCGCCGCAGGCACCTGGCGCCCTGCGCCGTGACCACGTTGGGGTCCACCCGCAGCAGGACGGCAAGGTCTGGGTCGGCGTCGCCGCGATCGGGGGGCGGGTGACCGGCGAGATCCTGCACGCCGTGGCCGACGCGGCGCAGGCCGCCGGCTCGCAGCGCATCCGGCTCACGCCGCACCAGAAGCTGCTCGTCCTCGACGTCGAGCCCCACGCCGCCGAGACCCTCGTGAGCACCCTCGACGGGCTCGGCCTCCCGGCCCGCCCGAGCGAGTGGCGCCGCGGGGTCATGGCATGCACGGGGATCGAGTTCTGCAAGCTGGCGCTCACCGAGACCAAGGCACGGGCCCGCTGGACCGTCGAGGAGCTCGAGCGTCGCCTGCCCGAGATGGACGTCCCCTTCTCGATCCACGTCAACGGTTGCCCGAACTCGTGCGCCCGGACCCAGACCGCCGACATCGGCCTCAAGGGCATGGTGGCGAAGGGGGAGGACGGCCAGGTCGTCGAGCTCTTCCAGGTCCACCTGGGCGGCTCGCTCGGGGCGGAGACGACGCTCGCCCGCAAGACGCGCGCACTCAAGGTCCCCGCCGAGGAGCTGCCAGACTACATCGAGCGGGTCGCTCGCACCTACCTCGCCCAGCGCGAGCAGGGCGAGTCCTTCGCCTCCTGGGCGCACCGGGCCGACGAGGAGGACGTGCGATGAGCGCCAAGCCGATCTACCACTGCCCCTTCTGCGCCGAGGAGGACCTGCGGCCGGTCGAGGAGCCGCGCGGCGCGTGGGCCTGCGGGTCGTGCGTGCGCGTCTTCTCGGTGACGCTGCACCGCACCGACCTCGCCGAGGCGGGCCCGGTGACGCGGGAGGAGCAGCGATGAGCGTGCTCGACGAGACGACGACCCGCGAGGTGACCGAGCGCTTCGCGGCGCTCGAGGCCGAGCGTGGCCAGACCTACGAGGGGCGGGTCGAGCTGGCCCGCGAGGCCTTGCGCTGGGCGCACGAGACCTTCGGCGACCAGCTGACGACCGCGAGCTCGATGGGCGACGAGGTGCTCGTCCACCTGCTCGGGACCACGCTCACGGACGCCGACGTCTTCTTCCTCGACACCGGCTACCACTTCGCCGAGACGCTCGGCACGCGGGACGCCTACGAGGCGATGCTGCCGGTGCGGATCCGCACGATCCTGCCGCTGCTCACCGTGCCCGAGCAGGACGCCGAGCACGGGCCGCGGCTGCACGACCGCGACCCGAACCTGTGCTGCGCGATCCGCAAGGTCGAGCCGCTCAACCGCGCGCTCGAGGACAAGGACGCCTGGGTCACCGGCATGCGCCGCGAGGACGCGCCGACCCGCACCGACATCGAGCTCGTCGGCTGGGACGACAAGCGCTCCATGCTCAAGCTCAACCCGATCGCCGGCTGGACGCAGGACGACGTCGATCGCTATGTCGAGGAGCACGGGGTCTTCCTCAACCCGCTGCGGCAGAGCGGTTACGCCTCCATCGGCTGCGCGCCGTGCACCCGGCCGGTCGCCGAGGGCGAGGACCCTCGCGCCGGCCGCTGGTCGGGCAGCGACAAGGTCGAGTGCGGCCTGCACACGTGAGCGGCGACGCCTACCCCCTGAGCCTGGACCTCACTGACCGACTCGTCCTCGTCGTGGGCGGCGGCTCGGTCGCGGTCCGCAAGGCCCGCGCCTGCCTCGAGGCGGGCGCCCGGGTCCTCGTCGTGGCCCTCGACCTCGCCGACGAGAGCCTGGGTGGCGAGAGCGCCGTGAGCTGGGTCTGCCGGGGCTGGGACGCGGCGTCCCTTGACGACCTGACCGAGCGGGTCTGGCTCGCTCATACGGCCACCGGCGACCCCGCGGTCGACGACGCGGTCGCCGCCTGGGCGGACGAGGCAGGCGTCTGGTGCGTCCGGGCCGACGATGCCGCCCGCTCCCGCGCGTGGAACCCCGCCGTCGTCCGTGGCGACGGCCCGGCCGAGGGCGTCACCGTCGCCGTCACCGGAGGAGCCGACCCCCGCCGCTCGACCCGGCTGCGCGACGCCATCAGGGCCCGCCTGGCCGCCGGCGACCTGCCCGTGGCCCGCACCCGCCGTCCCGCAGGGACGAAGGGGGAGACCCCCACCATCGGCCGCGTCGCCCTCGTCGGCGGTGGACCGGGCGCCCCCGACCTCATCACCGTGCGCGGGCGGCACCTGCTCGCCCAGGCCGACGTCGTCGTCACTGACCGGCTCGGACCCGTCCAGCTGCTCGACACCCTCGGCAGCCACGTAGAGGTCGTCGACGTCGGCAAGCACCGGGACCGGCACCCCGTGCCCCAGGACCAGATCAACGCGATCCTCGTCGACCGGGCCCAGCGAGGACTCTTCGTCGTCCGGCTCAAGGGGGGCGACCCCTTCGTCCTCGGGCGGGGGGGAGAGGAGGCGCTGCACTGCGCCGCGCACGGGATCCCCGTCGAGGTGGTGCCGGGCATCACGAGCGCGGTCGCGGTCCCCGCCGCCGCGGGCATCCCCGTGACGCACCGCGGCGTGACCACCTCCTTCGTCGTCGCGAGCGGCCACGACGGCGCCGGCCCCGCCCTCGACGGGCTGCGTGACGCGCCGCAGGACGCGACCCTGGTCCTCCTCATGGGGGTGAGCGCCCTCGCGAGCGCGGCCGAGCGGATCGTCGCCGCCGGGCGCAGCCCGCAGACGCCGGTCGCCATCGTCGAGCGCGGCTGGATGGAGGGGCAGCGGGTCACCCACACGACGCTCGCGGCGGCCGCCGCCGACGCGCAGGCCGCCGGGGTGCAGGCACCCGCCGTCATCGTCGTCGGCGAGGTCGTCACCGTGCCGGAGCAGGTCGCGCGGCTCCTGGCAGACTCCACCGGGTGAGACCCGCCGTCGTCCTCCTCGCCCACGGGTCGCCCGACCCCCGACACCGGGACGCGATCGAGGCCCAGGCGGAGCGGCTGCGCGCCCAGCGAGGCGCCGACGTGCGCTGCGCCTACCTCGAGACCGACGACCCCTCCCCGGCGACCCTCGGGGCGGGACTGAGCGGTGAGGTCGTCGCCGTCCCCATGCTCGTCACACCCGCGTACCACGCACGCGTCGACGTCCCGGCCGCCACGCGCGACCTCGCGGCCGGGGGAGCGGCAGTCACCGTCACCGACTCGCTCGGCCCGGACCCGCTCCTGCTCGACGCCTGCCGCGAGCGGCTCACCGAGCACGGGCTCCCCGCGGACCGCGTCCTCCTCGTCGCCGGAGGCAGCTCCGACGGACAGGCTGCCGCCACCCTCGCCGGCCTGCTCGCCGACCACGGTCCGGCCGGCTGGTCCTCGACCACCCTCGCGGAGGTGGCCCCCGCCACCGCGGGCCTCCACGTCTCCGGCCCACCCGTCGTCATCCCCTTCGTCCTCGCCGAAGGGGTGCTCCACGACAAGGTGGCCGTCCTCGCCGACCGGCTCGGGTGCCGTGCCGCCCCGGGAGGGCTGCTCGGCACCGACGCCCTCGACGCCCTCGTGGCCCGCCGTGCGGGAATGCCTGCCGACGACCCGCGGTTGTCGCCCGGGGACCACCGGGAGGCAGGCACGTGAGCCAGACGAACGGCTGGGCGCTCATGCGCTCGATGACCAAGGGCGAGGGGATCAAGGACGTCACGCTGCCGCAGGGCACCGGACGCCGGGTCCTCGGCTACGCCCGCGGGATGCGCGGCCTCATCACCGGCTTCCTCGTCCTCGTCGCCATCTCGTCGATGACGGTCGTCGCGCCGCCGCTGCTCCTCCAGCGGCTCGTCGACGACGGCGTGACCCCGGGGGACCGGCAGGTCGTCACGACCCTCGCGCTGCTCGTCGCCGCGGTAGCCGTCGTCGAGGCCGTGACGACCCTGATGCAGCGCTGGCTCTCCAGCCGGATCGGCGAGGGGCTGATCTACCGGCTGCGCACGCAGGTCTTCGCGCACGTGCTCGGTCAGCCGATCGCCTTCTTCAGCCGCGCCCAGACCGGCGCGCTCGTCTCCCGGCTCAACAACGACGTCATCGGGGCGCAGCAGGCCTTCACGACGGTGCTCTCGAGCGTCGTGAGCAACGCGATCTCGCTCGTCCTCATCGTCGGTGCGATGGCCTCGCTGTCGTGGCAGCTCACCCTCGCCTCGCTCGCCCTCGTGCCCGTCTTCCTCGTCCCTGGCCGGTTCATGGGGCGCCGGCTCGCCGGGCTGACCGGGGAGCAGATGTCGCTCAACGCCGACCTCGGCACGCAGATGACGGAGCGCTTCAACGTCGGTGGCGCGTTGCTCGTCAAGCTCTTCGGCCACCCCACCCGCGAGCACGCCGAGTACGACACCCGCGCCGCCCGGGTGCGCGACATCGGGGTGCGGATCGCGCTCAACCGCAGCGTCTTCATGGTGCTGCTCACGCTCGTCGCCTCGCTCGCGACCGCGATGGTCTACGGCGTCGGTGGGCTCATGGCCGTCGAGGGCGGGCTGACCGTCGGCACCCTGCTCGCGCTGGCCGCGCTGCTCGCCCGGCTCTACGGCCCGCTCACGGCGATCAGCAACGTCCGGATCGACATCATGACGGCCCTGGTCTCCTTCGCCCGGCTCTTCGAGGTGCTCGACCTGCGCAGCACGGTCGTCGAGGCTCCGGAGGCGCGGGCGCTGCCGACCGGCTCGGCGCTGGACGTCGAGCTCGACGACGTGACCTTCGCCTACCCCTCGGCCGACGAGATCTCGCTCGCCTCGCTCGAGGCCCGGGCCACGGGGGACCGGCTCGCCTCCGGGCCGATCCTCGAGCGGGTCTCCTTCACGGCACCCTCGGGCACGCTCACCGCGCTCGTCGGCCCGAGCGGCGCCGGCAAGACGACGCTCACCTCGCTCGTGGCGCGGCTCTACGACCCGACCGGTGGCGCCGTGCGCATCGGTGGCGTCGACCTGCGCGAGGCCCGGCTGGACTCCCTGCGCGACACCGTCGGCGTGGTCACCCAGGACGCCCACCTCTTCCACGACACGATCCGCGGCAACCTGCTCTTCGCCTGCCCGGACGCGACGGAGGAGCAGATGGTCGAGGCGCTGCGCGCCGCCCAGATCTGGCACCTCGTCGCGTCGCTGCCCTCGGGACTCGACACCGTCGTCGGCGACCGCGGCCACCGGCTCTCCGGTGGCGAGAAGCAGCGCCTGGCGATCGCCCGTCTCCTCCTCAAGGCCCCCGCCGTCGTCGTCCTCGACGAGGCCACGGCGCACCTCGACAGCGAGTCCGAGGCGGCGGTCCAGCGGGCCCTCGAGGTCGCCCTGACCGGTCGTACGTCGATCGTCATCGCGCACCGGCTGAGCACGATCCGGCAGGCCGACCAGATCCTCGTCGTCGACGCCGGGCGCATCGTCCAGCGGGGCACGCACCACGAGCTGCTCGCCGAGGGCGGCGTCTACGCCGACCTCTACCGGACCCAGTTCGCCGAGCCGGCGTCGACCTGAGGGACTGCTTAGCCGTCCTCCTCGTCCCAGACCCGGACCTTCTTGGGCCGCGGCGTGAAGGGCTCGGCGCCGCTGCGGTCGTGGGCCGGCGCGCTCGCGAGACGCTCGCGCTTCTCGCGACGAGCGGCGGCCCAGACGAAGCCGACGACAGCCGGCGGCACGAGCCACCACTGGATCGCGTACGCCAGGTGCGGGCCGATGCCGACGTCGGGCCGGTCGAGGTCGGCAGGGGTCTGCGCCGCGACGGGCGTCTCGGACTGGCGCACGACGTAACCGCCGAGCAGGCTCGTGCCGCCCCACTCCGCGGCGGCCTCCTGGAGGTTGATGCTCGACAGCTGCCCCTCGATGGGGTCACGGTCGAGCGAGGGCTCACCGAGCTTGACCCAGCCGGTGACGGTCACCGAGCCGCTCGGTGGCGTGGGAACGTCGGGGCGCACGGTGGCCCCCTGCGGGGAGTTCGGCACCCAGCCACGGTCGACGACGAGCACCGACCCGTCCTCGAGGGCGAGTCGACGGAGCACCTCGTAGCCGTAGACCCCGTCGCGGGGACGGTTGCGCACGAGGAGGTCGTCGGGCAGGTACTCGCCCCGCGCCTCGACGCGGGTCCACTCGCGGGCGAGGGGGACGGGCTCGGAGGTCAGCACCTCGGTGACCGGCACCGGATCTGCGGAGTAGTGCTGCTCGACCCGGTCCTTGCGCTCGGCCTTGGCCTCGTACCGGTCCCACTGCCAGCTTCCCAGCCACACGGAGGCAAGAACGACGACGAGCACGGCGGCACTGACCGCGAGCTTCATGAGACTCCTTCGCGTGGTCGACCAGCGACATGGCAGCGGGACCGCTGCTGCAGCCGTCCCGCGCAGGGGGTCGAGGGCGGCCGTCTCCTGACCGCACCGCAGCATACGCACCGGTCCTGGGCGGCACCCCCCGTGAGTGACCGTGCGCGCTAGGCTCGAGTCCCATCCGCATCAACGAGACGGAGCGACCGTGCGCGACCCCCAGACCGACGGGCAACGGGTCGCGCGACTGCGCAGCCTCAACTGGATCGCCGCGGGGGTGCACGCCGCGCAGGCGGTGGCTGTCGTCGCCCTGGCGACCGACTTCACCCTGCCCGTCACCGCGACCTACCTGTCCGGCCCGCCCGGCACCCCTCCCGGTGAGCAGGTGACGCTCTGGGACCTCTCGACGCCTCTGGCCATCGCGGCCTTCCTGGCGCTCTCGGCGATCTTCCATCTCCTCGTCGCCTCGCCCGGGGTATTCGGCCGCTACCGCGCAGGGCTGGCCCAGGGGCACAACTACTTCCGGTGGGTGGAGTACTCCCTGTCCAGCTCGCTGATGATCGTCATCATCGCCCAGCTGGTCGGCATCTCCGACGTGGTGGCGCTGGTCGCGCTCTTCGGCGTCAACGCCTCGATGATCCTCTTCGGCTGGCTGCAGGAGAGGTACCACCAGCCCGGCGATGGCGGGTGGCTGCCCTTCATCTTCGGCTGCTTCGCCGGGACCGTCCCGTGGGTCGGAGTCGTCCTCTACACGATCGCGCCGGGGTCGTCGAGCGGCGCCGAGCCGCCCGGCTTCGTCTACGCGATCATCGTCTCGCTGTTCCTCTTCTTCAACGTCTTCGCCCTGGTCCAGTGGCTGCAGTACAGGCCGGTCGGCCGGTTCCGCAGCTACCTCACGGGCGAGACGGCCTACATCGTTCTGAGCCTCACGGCAAAGTCCGCCCTGGCCTGGCAGATCTTCGCCGGCACACTTGCCGGCTGAGGCCTGGTCGGGCCGGCAGACCCCGGAGGATCCCCGGCTGAGGATCTGATGATCACGTCGCGACGCACCACGGCGCGCGGCGTGCGCTCACCGACCGTCCTCGGGGATCGCGTCGAGCCCGACCACCTCGACCGGGAACCCGCGCAGCGAGAGGTAGTCACGCAGTGTCGGGCGGTGCTCCGCGCAGGCCAACCAGACCTTGCGCCTCGTCTCGTCGTGCAGCCGCGGGTTGCGCCAGACGACGGCCGCCTCGGCGGCCAGCCGGCACCCCTTCGCGCTGCAGACGAGCGCGTCGCGATCGGTGACGCTCATCGGGCGATCTGATCCCGGTCCACGGCGCGGCCCGGCGTGCCGGTGCGCGGGCCGACCGCGTTGGCGAGGACGACGGCGAAGTAGGGGAGCAGCACGGCGAGGGCGACGCACGTCCACCTCACCCAGCCCTCGGTGAAGAAGGCGAGGACGAAGCACAGGGTGCGCAGCCCCATCGTCAGCAGGTAGTTGCGGGTGCGGTGCCGGCGGTCCTCCGAGGCCGGCGGGGGCACGCTCGTCACCGAGGCGACGGCGGGCTGGGTAGGCACCCACCCAGGGTACGCGCGGGGCGTTCTCACCTGGGAGACACGCGTCGGCCTACCCGTCGGTAGTGCTCTAGCGTCTGGACGTGACCTGCAGCACAGACCGAGCGCCCGTGGAGGACCACCGATGACGAAGAGCAGAAGGGTCCTCGTGACCGGCGGCAACCGGGGGATCGGACGGTCGGTCGCCCAGCGCCTCGTCGCCGAGGGGCACCGCGTCGTCGTCACCTCTCGCTCGGGCGACCCGGTCGACGGACTCGACGTCGTGGCCTGCGAGGTGGGGAGCAGCGAGTCGGTCGACGCCGCGTTCACCCAGGCCGAGGAGATCCTCGGCGGCTCCGTCGAGGTCCTCGTCGCCAACGCCGGCATCACCAAGGACACGCTGCTCATGCGGATGAGCGAGGACGACTTCGCCTCCGTGCTCGACACGAACCTCACCGGCGCCTTCCGCTGCGTGCGCCGCGCGACGACCGGGATGGTCAAGGGCCGCTTCGGCCGGGTCGTCCTCGTCTCGAGCGTCGTCGGCCTCTACGGCTCGCCCGGCCAGGTCAACTACGCGGCGAGCAAGAGCGGCCTCGTCGGCATGGCCCGCTCGATCACCCGCGAGCTCGGTGCCCGCGGCATCACGGCCAACGTCGTGGCCCCCGGCTTCGTCGAGACGGACATGACCGCCGAGCTGCCCGAGAAGACCCAGGCCGAGTACCAGGCCGCCATCCCCGCCCGCCGCTTCGCCCGCCCCGAGGAGATCGCCGGCGCGGTGGCCTTCCTCGCCTCGGACGACGCCGGCTACATCTCCGGCGCGGTCATCCCCGTCGACGGCGGCCTCGGCATGGGCCACTGACCCACCCCCTTCGTCCACCACCGCCCCCGCGAAAGGCGCACCCGAATGCTCACCGGCAAGACCTTCCTCATCACCGGCGTCCTCATGGAGTCCTCCATCGCCTTTCACGTCGCGAAGATCGCGCAGGAGCAGGGCGCGCAGGTGATCCTCACGAGCTTCGGCCGGACGATGAAGATCACCCAGACGATCGCCCGGCGCCTGCCGCAGCCCGCGCCGGTCATCGAGCTCGACGTCACCGACGAGGAGCACCTCGCGACGCTCGCCGACCGCCTCGGCGAGCACTGCGAGCGCCTCGAGGGGGTGCTCCACTCGATCGGCTTCGCGCCCGAGGGCGCCTTCACCTTCCTCGAGGCGAGCTGGGAGGACGTGAGCACCGCGGTGCACGTCTCGGCCTACTCCCTCAAGGCCCTCGCGGTCGCGGCGCTGCCGCGGATGACCGAGGGGGGCTCGGTCGTCGGCCTGACCTTCGACGCGTCCTTCGCCTGGCCGGTCTACGACTGGATGGGCGTGGCCAAGGCCGCCTTCGAGTCCACCAACCGTTACCTCGCCCGTGACCTCGGGCCGAAGGGGGTCCGCTGCAACCTCGTCGCGGCCGGGCCGATCCGTACGACCGCGGCCAAGTCGATCCCGGGCTTCGAGCAGTTCGAGGAGTCCTGGGACAGCCGCTCGCCGCTCGGGTGGGACGTCGGCGACCCGGTGCCGACGGCCAAGGCGTGCGTCGCCCTGCTCTCCGACTGGTTCCCCGCGACGACGGGCGAGATCGTCCACGTCGACGGCGGCGTCCACGCGATGGGGATCTGAGGCAGACCCTCAGGGACGAAGGGGGTAGCCGCCCTCGTCGTCGTCCCGCCGGTCCGTCGTGAGGTCCAGGGCGTCGAGGACGAGGGCCAGGTCGGGCTCGTCGACGGTGACGTCGGCGGCCTCGCGCAGGGCGGGTTTGGCGCAGAACGCGACGCCGGTGCCCGCGGCGGTGACCATGTCGAGGTCGTTGGCGCCGTCGCCGATCGCGACGCAGCGCCCGAGCGGGACGCCCTGGGCCTGCGCCAGGTCGCGGAGGAAGTCCTCCTTGGACCGCCGGTCGACCACCGCGCCGCGGACGCGGCCGGTGAGCCGGCCCCCTTCGCTCTCCAGCGTGTTGGCCCGGACGTGCTCGATGCCGAGCACCGCCGCGAGCGGCTCGACGACCTCGGCGAAGCCACCCGAGACGAGCCCGACCGGCCAGCCCCGCTCGGCGAAGGCGCCGACGAGCGTGCGCGCGCCCGGTGTGAGGGGCACGCTCTGCCGCACGGTCTCCAGCACCTCGACGTCGAGACCCGCGAGGGTCGCCACGCGGGCGTGCAGGCTCTGCGCGAAGTCGAGCTCGCCGCGCATCGCGGCCTCGGTGACCGCCGCGACCTCGTCGCGGGTGCCGGCGTGCTCGGCGATGAGCTCGATGACCTCGGCCTGGATGAGCGTGGAGTCGACATCCATGACGAGCAGCATCGGAGCCGTCACGGGACCACCGACTGACCCTTGCCGACGACGGTGAGGCCGGTCTCGGTGACCACGAAGCCGCGCGCCCGGTCGTGCTCGGGGTCGATCCCGATCTTCGTGCCCTCGGGGATCGTCACGTCCTTGTCGACGATGACCCGGCGCAGCTCCACGTGGCGGCCGACGTCGACGTTGTCGAGCAGCACGCTGTCGTCGATCGTCGTGTAGCTGTGGACGTGGCAGCCGGGGGAGAGGATCGAGTTGTTGACCCGTGCCCCGGAGATCACCGTGCCCGAGGAGATGCAGCTGTTGAGCGCCTCGCCGAAACGCCCCTGGTCGCCGTGGACGAACTTCGCCGGCGGGAAGGGGCGCTGGTGGGTGTAGATCGGCCAGGCGTAGTTGTAGAGGTTGAAGATCGGGTGGATCGAGGTGAGGTCCATGTGCGCGTCGTAGTAGCTGTCGAGCGTCCCGACGTCGCGCCAGTACGCCCGGTCGCGCGGCGTGGCGCCGGGGACCTCGTTGGCGTTGAAGTCGTAGGCCGCCGCCTCGCCGCGGCTCACGAGGTCGGGGACGATGTCGCCGCCCATGTCGTGCTTGCTCCCGGCCCGGGTGTCGTCGCGGCTCACCGCGTCGATGAGCGCGTCGGCGGAGAAGACGTAGTTGCCCATCGAGGCGTAGATCTCGTCCGGGGCGTCCGGCAGGCCCTGCGGGTCCGAGGGCTTCTCGCGGAAGGCCGTCATCCGGGTCGGGTCGTCGCCGGCGACCTCGAGGACGCCGAACTGGTCGGCCATGGAGATCGGCTGGCGGATCGCGGCGACCGTGCAGGCGGCTCCGGTCTCCATGTGCTGCTGGACCATCTGCGAGAAGTCCATGCGGTAGACGTGGTCGGCGCCGACGACGACGACGATGTCCGGCCGCTCGTCGCGGATCGTGTTGAGCGACTGGAAGATCGCGTTGGCGCTGCCGGAGTACCAGGACTTGCCGACGCGCTGCTGCGCAGGGATGGCGGCCACGTAGTCGCCGAGCATCGTCGACATGCGCCAGGCCTGCGAGACGTGCCGGTCGAGGCTGTGCGACTTGTACTGGGTGAGGACGACGACCTTGCGGTAGCCCGAGTTGATGACGTTGGAGAGGGCGAAGTCGATGAGCCGGTAGTTGCCGCCGAAGGGGACGGCCGGCTTGGCCCGGTCGGCGGTCAGCGGCATGAGGCGCTTGCCCTCACCTCCGGCCAGGACGATGACGAGGACCTTCGGCGCTCCGCTGCGTGGCATTCCAACTCCTGGACGAGATGTGACCTCTCGTGACGAACCTATCGCCTCGGGCCTACGGTGGGGACGTGCGTCTCGACATCCTGACCAAGGAGTACCCCCCGGCGATCTACGGAGGCGCGGGTGTCCACGTCGCCGAGCTGACGCGGGCGCTGCGGGACCGGGGCGATCTCGACGTCCGGGTCCGGTGCTTCGGCGCCGAGCGGGACGAGGAGGGCACGACCGGCTACCCCGACCTCGCCGAGCTCGCCGGGGCCAACCCCGCGCTGCAGACGATGGGGGTCGACCTCGCGATGGCGCAGGACTGCGCCGGCGCGGACCTCGTCCACTCGCACACCTGGTACGCCAACCACGGCGGGCACCTCGCCTCGCTGCTGCACGGTGTCCCGCACGTCATCAGCGCGCACAGCCTCGAGCCGCTGCGTCCCTGGAAGGCCGAGCAGCTCGGCGGCGGCTACGCCCTGTCGTCGTGGGTTGAGCGCACCGCCTACGAGTCCGCGGCGGCGATCATCGCGGTGAGCCACGGCATGCGGGCCGACATCCTGCGCTCCTACCCGCAGGTCGACCCCGAGCGGGTCAAGGTCGTGCACAACGGCATCGACTCCGAGCTGTGGCAGCCGCGCCGGGACGACGAGGTCCTCCGCCGGCACGGCATCGACCCCGAGCGGCCCAGCGTCGTCTTCGTCGGCCGGATCACGCGGCAGAAGGGACTGCCCTACCTCCTGCGAGCCGTGGAGCAGCTGCCCCCGGAGGTGCAGGTCGTCCTGTGCGCCGGCGCCCCCGACACCCTGGAGATCCAGGCGGAGGTCGAGTCGCTCATCGCCGGTCTGCGCGCGACCCGCGACGGCGTGGTGTGGATCGCCGAGATGCTGCCCCGGGCCGAGGTCATCGCGATCCTCACGGGGGGCACCGTCTTCGTCTGCCCCTCGGTCTACGAGCCGCTCGGCATCGTCAACCTCGAGGCCATGGCCTGCGGCCTCCCGGTCGTCGGGACGGCGACGGGCGGCATCCCCGAGGTCGTCGCGAACGGCGAGACCGGCTGGCTCGTCCCGATCGAGCAGGTCCAGGACGGCACCGGCACCCCGGTCGACCCGGACCGCTACGTCGCCGACCTCGCCGCCGCGCTCGTCGAGGCGGTCAGCGACCCGGATCGGACACGGGCCCGTGGCGCCGCGGGGCGTGAGCGGGCGGTCGCCGAGTTCTCCTGGACGAGCATCGCCGAGCGCACGCTCGAGGTGTACCGCTCGGTCCGCTGAGCCCGCTTCTGCGAGTCAGCGCGCCGGGACCCAGCCGGCGAGCTGGGCGCAGGCGGCGTTGGCGGCGTCGGCGAGGACCCCGTCGGCCGAGCGGACGAGGCCACGCAGCACCCCTTCGCGCTCCGCCGCGGTGCGGGCGCCCGTCGCACCCACGTGCTCGAGGCCGAGTCGGGCCGCGGTGGCAGCCGTCCCGGCGAGGGTGATGACGCGGTAGGCCCGGTCGTCGATGCCGTCCGGCAGACCCCACGCGCCCCCGAGCCGGCTGTCGGCGAGCTCGCGGGCCAGGGAGTCGGCGAAGGGGTGCCCGCCCACGTCCTCGAGGTCGCGCTGCGCGGTGGTCACCACCTCGAGGAGGCGGCGCTCGAGCTGCCGGTGGGAGAGCGCCTCGACCCGGTGGACGGGGACCGGGCTGGCGTCATGGTGGTGCCAGTCGACGCGGCGCCCGGAGGAGCCGAAGGTGGAGTGCTCGGGGATGAGGAGCCCGCCGATGCCGGGGACGAAGACCGCCTCGCCGGCCTCGACCGCCACATCGCGCGTCTGCGCGTCGGTCTGCGGCAGGCCCGCGACGTCGCCCGGACCGGGCAGGGCGACGAGGACCGCCGCCTCGCCGAGGTCGCGCCAGAGCGCGAGCCGGTCGGCGAGCCCGGAGACATGGTCGACGTCCGGCAGCGCGCGGGGCGCGACCTGGCTGAGGTCCCCGCCGGCAGCGAGCACCGACGTCGCCCAGAGGGCGACGCGCAGGCTGCCGGGGAGCTCGAGCACCAGTGCATCGTAGGCAGATAGGGTCGTGCCATGAGTGATGTCCTCGCCTTCGCCGGAGTCGGCGTCCGACGTGGACCGACCGCGCTCCTCGACGACGTCGACTGGGAGGTCGAGGAGGGGCAGCGCTGGGTCGTCCTCGGGCCCAACGGCGCCGGCAAGACGACCCTCCTCCAGCTCGCCGCGGGGCGCATGCACCCGACCTCGGGCGTCGCCGGCATCCTCGGCGAGGTCCTCGGGACGGTCGACGTCTTCGAGCTGCGGCCCCGTATCGGCCTCTCGTCCTCCGCGCTCGCCGCGACGATCCCGCCGCAGGAGAGCGTCCGCGACGTCGTCGTCACCGCGTCGTGGGGCGTCACCGGCCGCTGGCGCGAGGAGTACCACGAGCTTGACCACGAGCGCGCCGACGAGCTGCTGCAGGCCCTCGGCGCGTCGCACCTCGCAGAGCGCACCTTCGGCACCCTCTCCGAGGGGGAGCGCAAGCGCGTGCAGATCGCCCGGGCGCTCATGACCGACCCCGAGCTCATGCTCCTCGACGAGCCCGCCGCGGGTCTCGACCTCGGCGCGCGCGAGGACCTCGTGGCGCGCCTCGGGTCGATCGCCGCGGACCTCGCCGCCCCGGCGCTCGTCATGGTGACGCACCACGTCGAGGAGATCCCGCCGCACTTCACCGACATCCTGCTGCTCCGTGAGGGGCGCGTCGTCGCGCAGGGCCCGATCGAGATCACGCTGACCGCGGAGAACCTCTCGCGGACCTTCGGCCTGGACCTCGTCCTCGAGCAGCACGGCGACCGCTGGTCGGCCCGGGCAAGGCGTTGAGGGCATGACACCAACAGAGAGCAAGGGGTGCTGACATGGAGTGGCTCGCGGACAACCTGTGGCTGGCGTGGCTCGCGCTGGCCTTCATCTTCATCGCGATCGAGGCGAGCACGGTCGACTTCGTCTTCGTCATGCTCGCCGGGGGAGCGCTCGCCGGCGCGCTGACCGCCGTCGCCGGTGGGGGCCCGATCCTCCAGGTCATCGTGGCGGTGCTCGTCGCGATCCTCCTCATCGGCGTGATCCGCCCGATGGTCAAGCGACAGTTCATGTCGAGCGAGGCGTCGGGGACCATCGGGTCGGCGGCGCTCGAGGGGCGGCTAGGGCGGGTGCTCGAGACCGTGACGCCGACCGACGGCCGGATCAAGCTCGCCGGCGAGGTCTGGAGCGCCCGTGTGGCGCCCGGCTCCCCGGCCTGCGAGCCCGGTGAGGAGGTACGGGTCGTCCGCATCGACGGTGCGACCGTGATCGTGACCAACCAGCCTGCCTAGCAGGCTCATGCAGGGGGCGCCGGCGACCGCCGGGCCATGACGTACGACGGAAGGACAGCCTGATGGAGGGCCTCGGCATCCTCATCTTCCTGGCCGCGCTGGTGTTGTTCGCGCTGGTCATCCTCTTCAAGACGGTACGCATCGTGCCGCAGCAGACCGCGCTGATCATCGAGCGCCTCGGTCGTTACTCCCGCACGCTCGAGGGCGGCATCCACATCCTCATCCCGTTCGTCGACAAGGTGCGGGCCAACATCGACCTCCGTGAGCAGGTCGTGAGCTTCCCGCCGCAGCCGGTGATCACGAGCGACAACCTCGTCGTCAACATCGACACCGTCATCTACTACACGGTGATCGACGCCAAGAGCGCGGTGTACGAGATCGCCAACTTCATCCAGGGCATCGAGCAGCTCACCGTGACGACGCTGCGTAACGTCATCGGCTCGCTCGACCTCGAGCAGACCCTGACGAGCCGTGACCAGATCAACGCCCAGCTCCGCGGGGCGCTCGACGAGGCGACCGGCCGGTGGGGCATCCGCGTCAACCGGGTCGAGCTCAAGGCGATCGACCCGCCCTTCTCCATCCAGGAGTCGATGGAGAAGCAGATGAAGGCCGAGCGGGACCGCCGTGCGGCGATCCTCAACGCCGAGGGCACCAAGCAGTCCGCGATCCTCACGGCCGAGGGTGAGAAGCAGAGCCAGATCCTGCGTGCCGAGGGTTCGGCCCAGGCCCGCATCCTCGAGGCCCAGGGCCAGGCCCGGGCCATCCAGCAGGTCTTCGACGCGATCCACCGTGGCAGGCCGACGCAGAAGCTGCTCGCCTACCAGTACCTGCAGGTCCTGCCGCAGATCGCCCGCGGTGACAGCAACAAGATGTGGATCATCCCCTCGGAGCTCACCGACGCCCTCAAGGCGATGGGCGGCATGCTCGGGAAGGGCGACGGGGGACCCGACGGCGGCGGTGACGACGACGCCTGGGTCGTGCCCGAGGGCCCGATCGACAACGCCTTCGCCGAGACCTCGCTGGAGGACCCCGCCGAGGCCCTCAAGGAGGCCCGCGGCCAGGCCGGCCAGGCCAGCCGTGAGGCGAGCGAGCACGCGACCCCGACGAGCCGGGTCCAGCCCTCCCAGGAGCGGCCCCGCATGCCGGAGGCCGACCCGGTCGCCGCGCCGCAGGTCGAGGACGTCGTGCCCCCCACGCCGCCCGTCCTCCCGCCGGTCGCCGACGGTCCGCAGACCCCGCCGGAGCCGCCGCGCACCTCGCTCTGAGGAACCCCCTCCGGCGACACCCGGTCAGCCACCTAGGCTGACCGGGTGTCGTGGTGGGAGGTGCTGCTCGTCGTCGTAGCAGGCGTGTGGGCGGGCGGGATCAACACCGTCGTGGGCTCCGGCACCCTCGTCACCTTCCCCACCCTCCTCGCACTCGGCGTGCCGCCCGTGACGGCGAACGTGTCGAACTCGGTCGGGCTCGTCGCCGGCGGGATCACGGGCACGTGGGGCTACCTGCCTGAGCTCAAGGGTGCGGGGCGCTTCGTCGCCCGGCTCGTCCCGATGTCGCTGCTCGGTGCCGTGACCGGCGCCCTCCTGCTGCTGTGGCTGCCGCCGGAGGCCTTCGAGGCGGTCGTGCCGGTGCTCATCGGGCTCGGCGTCCTCCTCGTGATCCTCGGGCCCCGCATCCAGGCGTGGGCGCGCCGGCACCACGTCGAGGGCTCTCCCGACCCCGCCTGGCACGTCGTCGCGCTCATGGCCGGTGTGCTCGTCGCGGGGGTCTACGGCGGCTACTTCGGGGCTGCCCAGGGAGTCATCCTCATGGGGCTGCTGAGCACGCTGAGCACCGAGCCGATCCAGCGGCTCAACGGGATCAAGAATGTCCTCGGGATGGTCGTCAACGCCGTGGGCTCGCTCGTCTTCATCATCGTCTCGCCCGAGCTCGTCTCGTGGCCGGTCGCCCTGATGGTCGGGACGGGCGCCCTCCTCGGCGGGGTCATCGGCGCGCGCGTGGGCCGGCGCCTGCCGCCGGACGTCCTACGGGCCGTCATCGTCGTCATCGGTGTCGTGGGCATCGTCAAGATGGTCTTCTTCCCGTGACGCGCCCGGCGCTCCTCGTGCTCGGGGTCGCGGTCCTGCTGGGCGCGGGTGCGGGCGACGCTCGCGGTCTTCCTCGTCGCCGGACGATGGCGCTGAGCGCGCACTAGGCTGCCGCGGTGCCTCTCGAGATCTCCGATCCGTCAGACCCGCGGCTGCGCGACTACGTCGGCCTCACCGACGTCGCGCTGCGGCGCGTGCTCGAGCCCGAGGGCGGTCTCTACCTCGCCGAGTCCGAGAAGGTCATCCGCCGGGCGCTGGCGGCCGGTCACGAGCCACGCTCGCTCCTCATGTCGCCGCGGTGGTTGGAGGACCTCGCGGACGTCATCGAGATGGTGGAGGCGAAGGGGGCGCCGGTGTACGTCGGTGACCCGGTGGTCGTCGCGGGGATCACCGGCTTCAACCTCCACCGTGGGGCGCTGGCCTCGATGCACCGGCCCGAGCTGCCGAGCGTCGCGGAGGTATGCGCTGACGCGCGGCGGGTGCTCGTCCTCGAGGACCTCGTCGACCACACCAACGTGGGGGCGGTCTTCCGCTCCGCGGCGGCGCTCGGGGTCGACGCCGTGCTCGTGACGCCCCGCTGCGCCGACCCGCTCTACCGCCGGTCGGTGCGGGTCTCCATGGGGACGGTCTTCCAGGTCCCGTGGACCCGGCTCGAGCGGTGGCCGGCGGACGTGGCCACCCTCCAGGCGCTCGGCATGACGGTGGCCGCCCTCGCGCTGGCCGACGACGCGGTCTCGCTCGACGACCTCGCCGGGGACCCGCCGGAGCGGCTCGCGCTCGTCGTCGGCACCGAGGGGGACGGGCTCTCGCGGCGCACCCTGGCCCAGGCCGATGTCACCGTCACCATCCCCATGGAGGGCGGCGTGGACTCGCTCAACGCGGCGGCGGCGAGCGCGGTGGCGGCCTGGGCCCTGCGGGTGCGCGGTGGCTGACCGTCAGCCCTTGTTCTCGTACGTCCCGGTGATGACACCGCGGGCGATCGTCTGGCCGAGGTAGTTGAAGGCCGCGACCGTGCACGAGACCGAGTCGTCGATCGGCAGGCCGTCGGGCTCGACGTCGAGGGCGTGCACGGCGAAGACGTAGCGGTGCGGCCGGTCGCCCTCCGGGGGAGCGGCGCCACCGAAGGCCTTGGTGCCGTAGTCGGTGGCGGTCATGAAGGCACCGGCGGGGAGCCCCTCGCCCCCCTCGTGGCCCGCATCCTCGGCGAGCTCGGTGACGTCGGCGGGGATGCCGACGACGGTCCAGTGCCAGAAGCCGGCCGGCGTGGGGGCGTCCGGGTCGAAGCAGGAGACGGCAAAGCTCTTCGTCCCCTCCGGGGCGCCGCTCCACGAGAGCTGCGGGCTGCGGTTCTCGCCGCTGAATCCCCAGTCGTCGAAGACGTGGGTCTCGGACAGCGCCGCTCCGTCGGTGAAACTCTCGCTCGTCACCTCGAAGGAGGGCACCTCCGGCAGGAGGGAGTACGGGTCGGGGGCGGTGGGACGGCTGTCGATGTCCATGTCCCGACCCTACGACCTCAGCGCACGAGTCGGTCGAGAAGGCGCTCGAGCTCTGCGGCGGGGTCGGTCGTCAGGCCGGTGTGGACAGGACCGGGGCGCACGACGGTGGACCTGGGTGCACTGAGCCACCCGAAGCGGCGGCCGTCGTCGGGCAGGTCGGGCAGCCCTCCGCCGCTGCGGCCCTGGGTGATCTCGCAGAAGGTGCGCAGCGACGCGCGGACCGCCTCGACGTCGAGGTCGGGGGCGAGCGCCCGCAGCCGTGACGCGTCGACGTCGAAGCCGGCGCCGAGGTAGTCGGCGGCCTGGCAGCGCAGCACGACGCCGACGTTGACGAACTCCTCACGCTCGGCCCGCGGCACGCACCGCAGGACGACGTACTGGTAGGTCTGCGCGGTCATCGTCGACCCCCGGGCAGCCAGGCAGCCGGGCTGGCGAGCCGGGCGAGGAGGTGCTCGACGTATGCCTCGCGGACGGCGTCCGGCGACGGCAGGTGCACCCCGTCCTCGTCACTCTCCAGCCACTCGTCCGGGACGATGTCGACGACCCCGCGGACCACCCCTTCGTCGAGGACGTCGACGGCCCGGCCGTGAAAGGCCCCGACGTCCGACGTGAGGTCGCGCAGGACGTGGGTCGAGGCGTCGAAGGGCTGCGCCGCGAAGCGCTCGGCACTGGGTGCCTTGCGTACCCAGCCGTGGTGGAACCACAGCGCCGCACCGTGGTCGATGGCCCAGACCCGGTCGTGCCAGAGCAGCAGGTTGGGGTTGGACCAGGTGCGGTCGACGTTCGCGGTGAAGGCGTCGAGCCAGACGATGGCGTCCGCGACGTCGGCGGGTGCGGGCCGCGAGCCGTCGTAGCCGAACGCCCCCGGCAGGTAGTCCATGCCGAGGTTGAGCCCGACGGAGGCGGTGAGCAGGTCCTGAACCTCCTCGTCGGCCTCGAAGCGGGCGATCTCGCGGGAGAGGCCGACGGTCACGAGGTCGGGGACCGCGATGCCCAGGGCTCGGCCGATCTCGCCGACGATGACCTCGGCGACGAGGACCTTGAGGCCCTGGCCGGCCCCACGCATCTTGACGACGTACATCCCGAGGTCGTCGGCCTCGACGAGACCGGGCATGGATCCCCCTTCGCGCAGGGGGACCGCGTAGCGGGTCGCGGTGACGTGGGGGAGCACGGCGGCAGCCTACGTCGGACCCCGGCGCCTCCTGGGAGATGGGGCGGCATAGGGTGGAGGTGAGCTGCTGGGAAGCACCTCGGTCGCTCGACCCACTCGACGACGAGGAGCGCCACCATGAGCGACGCAACCAGCACCTTCACCGCTGAGGACATCCGTCTCGCCGGGGGAGTGGGTGAGTCCGACCGGGCGCTCGTCGCGGAGACGATGCAGGAGATCATCGGTCGCCTCGGGCAGCTGCGCGAGCAGGCCGACGCCGAGCTGAGCGTCAAGGACCGCGACTCCGCCGACCCGCGCACCACCCTGGAGGTCACCGTCCACGGGCTGCCGAAGGTCGTCGCCGCCTCCTCGGAGGTCGAGCTGCGCGACGCCCTCAACGAGGTCAGCGACCTGGCCGTCCGCCAGCTCCGCAAGGTCATGGAGCGGCGTGACCCGAGCAACAGCCGGGACACCATCCGCGGCTGAGCCCCCGGCTCCCGAGCACGGCGAAGGCCCCGAACCATGCGGTTCGGGGCCTTCGCCGATCTGTGTCCGAGGGGGGACTTGAACCCCCATGCCCTAATACGGGCACTAGCACCTCAAGCTAGCGCGTCTGCCAATTCCGCCACCCGGACGAGGTACCGATGTCCGACCCAGGGAGGGCCGTGCACCGAGGAGAAAACTTAGCACGCGCCCCGCGGGACGGTGAAATCCGCCAGGATGGCCGACATGCCCGTCCTGCCGGTCTTCCCGCTGGGAGCCGTCCTGCTCCCGGGGGCGCCGCTGCAGATGCAGATCTTCGAGCCGCGCTACGTCCAGCTGCTCATGGACCTGCGTGAGCTCGAGCCGCTCGCCCGGGTCTTCGGGATCGTCGCGATCCGGCGTGGTCACGAGGTCGGTCCGGGCCAGGCGAGCGATCTCTACCCGGTCGGGTGCCTCGCCCGGATCCACGCCGCCGAGGTCGTCCGGCCCCAGGGTCGGCCGGTGTACCGGCTCGTCGTCGTGGGCACCGAGCGCTTCCACCTCGACGCGCTCGTCGACGTCGGCCGGCCCTACCCGACGGCCGAGGTCACCGTGCTCGACGAGACGGACGGGGAGAAGCCGGTCGAGACCCGCCGCGCTGCGGAGCGGCTCGTCTCCGCCTTCGTCACCTACCGACGGGCGGTCGGCGCTCCCGAGACCGACATCCCCGGACCCGAGGAGCGGGTGGCGGCCCAGGTCGTCGACGCGATGCCGATGGGCCTGCGCGACCGGCAGCGGGTCCTGGAGGCGGGCGGGACGACGGCCCGGATCCGGGCGGCCCTCGCGCTCGTGCAGCGGGAGAACGCCATCATCGCGACGTTCGGGGCCGTCGCCGGACCCCGGGGTGAGGTCAGCCCGAACTGACGGTGCGGTCGCCGCGGCGGCTCATGATCGCGCCGAAGGCCGCGGCGAGGAAGAACATCGCGATGCCGTAGACGGCCGGGGGTACCGCCATCTGCGCGGAGTCGAGGACCGTGAGCGCGACGGTGATGGCGAGCGTGCTGTTGTGCAGCCCGATCTCGAAGCCGGACACGAGCGCCTCAGGGTGGGTCATGCCGAGCACCTTGGGCACGATGTAGCCGACGGTCAGCGAGATGGCGCAGAAGAGCACGCTGATGAGGCCGACGTCCTTGATGTAGCCGCCGATGCTGTCCTTCTCACCGAGCATCGCGCCGGCGATGACGAGGACGAGGAAGATCGCCGAGGCGATGCGCACCGGCTTGTCCATCCGCTCCGCGAACGCGGCCGAGCGGTGCCGAACGGCCATGCCGATGGCCTGTTGCGCGCCACGTCGCCGCGGAAGTGGTGGCTGTAGAGGTTGGCCGTGGTCCCGCCGGGGGAGGCCGCCAGGAGCATGAAGCCGACGGCGAGCACAGTGACGAGTCCATGGGCGGGAGGGTAGGCGCAGGGCTACCCGTCGGTAGGAACGAAGGGGTGGATCCGTCGCGTGTCTACAGTGGCCGTCATGGAGATCACCGCGCCGCAGGACGAGGTCGTCCGGCTCTGCCAGGAGCTCATCCGGATCGACACGACGAACTACGGGCCCGACCGCGAGGGTCCGGGCGAGCGTGAGGCGGCGGCCTACGTCGCCGAGCGGCTGCGCGAGGTGGGGCTCGAGCCGCAGACCTACGAGTCCGCCCCGGGACGGGTGAGCGTGACCGTCCGGATCCCCGGTGCCGACCGCGAGCGCGGGGCCCTCTGCATCCACGGGCACCTCGACGTCGTCCCCGCCGACGCGGCGGACTGGAGCGTCGACCCCTTCGCCGGTGAGATCAAGGACGGCTGCGTGTGGGGCCGCGGCGCCGTCGACATGAAGGACATGGACGCGATGATCCTCGCCTGCGTGCGCCATCTCGCACGGACGGGCACGGTGCCACCCCGCGACCTCGTCGTCGTCTTCTTCGCCGACGAGGAGGCCGGTGGTGACTTCGGCAGCCACTTCATGGTCAAGGAGCACCCCGAGGTCTTCGACGGGGTGACCGAGGCGATCAGCGAGGTCGGCGGCTACAGCGTGACCGTCCCGACGAAGGAGGGCGGCGAGAAGCGGGCCTACCTGCTCCAGACCGCCGAGAAGGGCATCGCCTGGCTGCGCCTCCACGCCGAGGGTCGCGCCGGGCACGGGTCCGTCCCGACGGACGACAACGCGATCGTCCACCTCGCCGAGGCGATCGGCCGGATCAACGCGCACAAGTGGCCGCGGGAGTACATCGCGTCGGTGCGCGAGCTGCTCGACGGGCTGAGCGAGATCACCGGTGTCGGCTACAGCGACGAGGACCTCGACGAGCTGCTCGACCACCTCGGCGGCGCGCAGGGCTTCGTGCGCGGCACCCTCCAGGACACGGCCAACGTCACGATGCTCGAGGGCGGCTACAAGCACAACGTCATCCCGCAGACCGCGTCCGCGGCGCTCGACGCCCGATTCCTGCCCGGCCACGAGGAGCAGCTCATGGAGACGATCCGTGAGCTCGCCGGCGACAAGGTACGGGTCGAGGTGGAGCACCGCGACATCGCCCTGGACTCTCCCTTCGGCGGGGAGCTCGTCGAGCGGATGAAGGAGGCGCTGCGCTCGGAGGACCCCGGCGCAGAGATCCTCCCGTACTGCCTCTCCGGCGGCACCGACAACAAGGCGCTGTCGATGCTGGGGATCGTCGGCTACGGCTTCGCGCCGCTGCGGCTGCCGGCCGACCTCGACTTCGCCCCGATGTTCCACGGGATCGACGAGCGGGTGCCGACCGAGTCCCTCGAGTTCGGGGCGAAGGTCCTCCTGCGGCTCATCGAGACGTGCTGAGCGACCTGCGGGAGTCGTCGCGCGGGACCCGGATGATCTTGCGGCGCAGCCACGAGCGCTGCTGACCGCCCATGTAGCGCACCGTGCGATGCAGCTCCCAGCGGCCGTACTCGGCGTGATCGGCGAGGGCCGCGCGGATCTGCGACCGCGTGGCGTCACGGGGGAAGCGCAGGACCTGGAACTCGTACTCAACCATTGTGCGCCATTGTGGCCCGGGACGGTACGTTGATGCCATGACCGCCGACCCGCGCGCCGCACTCAACAAGCTCATCGCGACCTTCGAGCGGCACCTCGAGGCATCGGCGGGTCGCAACGGGGAGGACGACCCCCGCGTCGTCGCCGCGTACGAGGACCTCGCGGACGCCTTCGAGGCCTACGACGACGCCCTCAACGACGCCTACGGCGAGATGACCCCGCTCATCGTCGTCGACGACTCCGACCTCGAGGGGATCGACAGCGGCGACGAGGAGTACGACGACGACGAGGACGACGACACCTACGTCGGGCTCGACGACGAGGAGTACGACGAGGACGACGACAGCGACGACGACCGTCGCTGAGGGGCTGCCTCAGAGCCAGCCGGAGCGCTTGAAGAGCCGGTAGAGCGTCAGGCAGGCCAGCAGCATGAGGCCGATGACGACGTAGTACCCGTAGTAGATCTCTCGCCCCGCCAGCTCGACGCTCGCGTCGAGCTCGGGCATGTGGGTGAAGTTCATCCCGTAGATGCCGGCGATCATCGTCGGCAGGGCGGCGATGGCGACCCATGCCGAGATCTTGCGCATGTCCTCGTTCTGCTGCACCGCCACCCTGTTCTGCTCGACCCCGACCTGCGCGAGGTGCGCGCTGAGCACGTCGGTGAGCAGCCGGTCCATCGACTCGAGGTTGTCGATCGCCTGCGAGAGGTGGTCGGCGACGTCGCGGAAGAGCAGCCGCACCTCGTCGTCGCCGACGGGTGACGACAGCGAGGTGAGCAGCGAGAGCGGCCGGGTGAGCGGGACCGCCGCGCGCTTGAACTCGAGGACCTCGCGCTTGAGCCGGTAGATGTCCCCTGAGCTCACGGACGAGTGCTCGGCGAAGACCGCGGACTCGATCTCCTCGAGGTCGATCTGGAGCTCGTCCTCGATCCGCAGGTACTCGTCGACGACGGTGTCGAGGATGCCGTGCAGGACGCCCCACGGCCCGTGGCGAAGGGTGCCCGGGTCACCCTCGAGCCGCTGCCGGAGGTTGGCCAGCGGGCTCGCCTCCCCCCGCCGGACGGTGAGCACGTAGGTCGGGCCGACGAAGACCATGAGCTCGCCGGTCTCGATGTCGGACGTCGCGTCGTCGTAGCGCAGCGGCTTGAGCACGGCGAACCACGTCTCGTCGTAGCGCTCGATCTTGGCCCGCTGGTCACCCGTGACGGCGTCCTCGATCGGGAGGGGGTGGAGGCGCAGCTCGTCACCGACGATGTGCTGGAAGGTCTCCGGGCTCGGGTCCTTGAGGCCGATCCACACGAAGTCGGACACCGGGGTGCCGCCCTCGGGGGCCGTCTCGGACCGGATCGCGTTCACCGTCTCGCTGATGTCATGGCACGGGAGGCGCTGCCCGTCGCGGTAGCGGGCCTGGTCGACGATCACCGCGCCATCATGACGCACGTAGCCTGGGCACGTGGCCTACTGCGTCCTGCTCCGACATGCCCGCTCGAGCGCGAACTCCGCCGGCGTGCTCGCCGGCTGGGCCGAAGGGGTCAGCCTCGACGACTCGGGGCGGGAGCAGTCGGCCGCCGTCGCCGACCGGCTGGCCGACCTCCCCTTCGTCCGGATCGTGAGCAGCCCGCTGCCCCGGTGCCTCGAGACGGTCGCCCCGCTCGCCGACCGGCTCGGGGTCGACGTCGAGCAGAGCGACGACCTCGGCGAGGCCCGCTACGGCGCCTGGACCGGACGCCCGCTCGCCGAGCTGGCCAAGGAACCCCTCTGGGAGACCGTGCAGCGCACGCCGAGCCGGGCCGTCTTCCCCGCCTCGGACGAGCACGAGCACGAGTCGATCGCCGAGATGGCCCAGCGGGCCGTCGCCGCGGTGCGACGCATCGACGCCGAGGTCGAGGCCGAGCACGGTGCCCACGCGATGTGGCTCGCGGTCAGCCACGGCGACATCATCAAGTCGGTCGTCGCCGACGCCGCGGCGACCCCGCTCGACGACTTCCAGCGCATCGTCATCGACCCCGCGTCGGTCAGCCTCGTGCGGTACACCCAGGACCGCCCCTTCGTCATGCGGCTCAACGACACCGGGACCCTGCGTGCCGTCCCGGCACCGGACCCGCAGACCCCCGACGGCGACGCCGTCGTCGGCGGGGGAGCGGGCTAGGGTCGGCAGCATGAGCGTCATCGAGTTCGACCCGCCGGAGCGCTTCGTCGTCGGCACCGTCGGCCCGCCCGGGCAGCGCACCTTCTTCATCCAGGCTAGCGACGGCAGCCGCCGCACGCAGGTGTCGGTCGAGAAGATGCACGTCGGGGTCCTCGCGGAGCGGATCGAGACCCTCCTCGACGAGGTCGGCGGGCACGAAGGGGGAGTGAGCGCGGCCGTCGAGGCGGCCGACAACGCCCCCCTCGACACCCCGATCTCCGAGGACTTCCGGGTGCAGGCGCTCTCGCTGGCGTGGGACGTGGAGCGCCGCGTCGTCGTCATCGAGGCGCACGACCACGACCCCGACGAGGTCGACGAGGCGCTGGCCGCCACGAGCCCCGACGTCAGCACCCTCAAGGTGATCCTCAGCCCGAGCCAGGCCCGGGCCTTCGCCCGTCGCTGCGAGACCGTCGTCGCCGCCGGGCGCCCCTCCTGCCCCTTCTGCGGCGGGCCGCTCGACCCCGAGGGGCATATCTGCCCGCGGGCCAACGGGTACAAGCGCTGACCGGGACCGCGGCCTCGCTCACCGAGGACGACCTCGCCCTCGGTGAGCTGAGCGTGCTCGGCGCCCACCCCGCCGCGAGCAACCTCGCACTCGTCGGCACGGTCGAGCGTGAGGGTCGACGCCGGCTCGTCATCCACAAGCCGGTGCAGGGGGAGCGACCGCTGTGGGACTTCCCCGACGGTCATCTCGCCCATCGGGAGCGGGCTGCCTATCTCGTGGCGCGGGCGGGGGGATGGACGTGCGTGCCGGTCACGGTGCTCCGTGAGGGACCGCTGGGCCGCGGGTCGGTGCAGGAGTGGATCGGCGGCCTCGACGAGCCGGCGCCCACCCCCGTCGCGGTCTCGGCCCCCCCGGCGGTGCCGGCTGGTCACCTCGTCGTGCTCCACGGCGAGGACGAGGAGGGCCACGAGGTGGTGCTCAGCCACCCCGACGACCCCGCCCTGCGCTCGCTTGCGGTCCTCGACGTGATCCTCAACAGCAGCGACCGCAAGGGCGGCCACGTCCTCACGGACGAGCGCGGCGTCCACGGCGTCGACAACGGCGTGAGCCTGCACGTCGAGCCCAAGCTGCGCACCGTCCTCTGGGGCTGGGCCGGCCAGCCGCTCACGGCAGGCGACCACGCCGCCGTCGAGCGGGTCGGGCGATCGCTCGACGGCGGTGCTCTCGCCGCCGAGCTCGCCGATCTGCTCACCCCGGCGGAGCTCGACGCCCTGCGCGCCCGGTGCGCCGACCTGCTCGACGACGGCCACCACCCGCTCCCCGGTACCGGGTGGCCGAACCTCCCGTGGCCCCCGATGTGACGGACCGTAGGCTGACCCGGTGAAGTCCTGGTCGCCCCCCTTCGTCCCCACGCTCCCCGGCACCGGACGCGCCCCCGAGGTCCACGACGTGCTCGACGACACCGTCCGGCCCGTGACGCCCGTCGACGGCCGGGTCAGCCTCTACGTGTGCGGGGTGACGCCCTACGACACGACCCACATGGGGCACGCCGCGACCTACGTGACCTTCGACCTGCTGCACCGGGCCGCGCTCGACGCCGGCCTGCCCGTGGACTACGTGCAGAACGTCACCGACGTCGACGACCCGCTGCTCGAGCGCGCCGCACGGGACGGCATCGACTGGCGCGACCTCGCCGTCGACCAGACGGCGCTCTTCCACGAGGACATGACGGCGCTGCGGGTCATCCCGCCGAAGGCCTACGTCGGCGTCGTCGAGGCGATGCCCACGATCGTCGCGGTCGTCGAGCGTCTCGTGGATGCGGGCGTGACGTACGGGCTCACCGACGACAGCGGTGCCACCGACAGCTACCTCGACCTCGAGGCCGTCGGCGGGACCGAGGGCGTGAGCGTGCTCGACGAGGCGACCATGCTCGAGTACTCCGCCGAGCGGGGTGGCGACCCGGACCGGCCCGGCAAGCGCGGGCGCCTCGACCCCATGCTCTGGCGCGGGCACCGCGACGGCGAGCCGTCCTGGGAGAGCGAGCGGCTCGGCCCCGGCCGGCCAGGCTGGCACATCGAGTGCACCGCGATCGCGATGGAGCACCTCGGCGACACGATCTCGGTCCAGGGCGGCGGCTCCGACCTCGTCTTCCCGCACCACCCGATGACTGCCGTCCAGGCGGTCGCGGCGACGGGACGCTCCCCCTTCGCCGCGCACACGACGCACCAGGCCATGGTCGGGCTCGACGGCGAGAAGATGAGCAAGTCCAAGGGCAACCTCGTGCGGGTCAGCGACCTGCGGCGCGAGGGCGTCGACCCGGCCGCGATCCGGCTCGTGCTGCTCGCGCACCACTACCGCACCGAGTGGTCGTGGACCGACGACGCGCTCACCGAGGGCCGCGAGCGGCTGGCCCGCTGGCGAGCCGCGACGGCCCTGCCGGCGGGACCGGACGCGGCCGAGACACTGGCGGCGGTGCGGGCGGCGCTGGCCGCGGACCTCGGCACGCCGGCTGCCCTCGCCGCGGTCGACGCCTGGTGCGCGGCCGCTGAGGCGGGAGAGGGCTCGGACGCCGTGGCGCCCGGGCTCGTCCGCGACACCGTCGACGCGCTGCTCGGCGTCGCGCTCTAGTCAGCTGCGCCCGGGCCCCTCGGGTCTGCGCCGCAGGTAGCGCTCGAACTCCTTGGCGATCGCCTCGCCGCTCGCCTCGGGGAGCTCGGCCGTGTCGGTGGCGTGCTCGAGCTGGGCGACATACTCACGGATGTCGTCGTCGGTCTCCGCGGCCTCGTTGACCCCGAGCTCCCAGGCCTGACCGTCGACCTCGAGGTCGGCATGGGGCAGCTCGACGTCGAGGAGCGACTCGAGCGCCCGGACGATGGCGAAGGTCGCCTTCGGCGAGGGGACGTGACCCGCGTAGTGGGGGATCCCCGCCCACAGCGAGATGGAGGACATGCCCTCGAGCCGGGCAGCCTCGGCGAGCACGCCGACGATGCCCGTGGGCCCCTCGTAGGTGGCCGCCTCGAGGTCGTGGCGGTGGACCGTGCGCTCGTCGTCGCTCGTCGCGGTGACCGGGATCGGGCGGCTGTGCGGCACGTCGGCGAGCAGCGCCCCGACCGCGATGACCGTGCGGACCCCGAGCGCCTGCGCCATGCCGACGATCTCGTCGGCGAAGGTCCGCCACCGGAAGGACGGCTCGATGCCGTGGACGAGCACGACGTCACGGTCGAGCTCCTCGGGGGAGGCGATGAGGATGCGCGTCGTGCGCCAGTCGATCCGCCGCTCGCCAGGACGGCCGAGGACGAAGGGGCGGGTGACCTGGAAGTCGTAGTAGTCCTCCGGGTCGACCGCCGCGACGGTGTCCGCCTCCCACTCCTGGGCGAGATGGAGGATCGTGGCGGTCGCCGCCTCGCCGGCGTCGTTCCACCCCTCGAAGGCGAGGATCATCACCGGGTCGTGCAGCTCAGGGATGTCCTGCAGCTCGATCACGTGCGCGCTCCTGACCTCTGTCGACGGGCCCCGGCGTCCACCGAGGGGCCTTCCCGCCAGCCTACGTCTCGAGCCTGGGTAGCGTGGCCGCGTGACGTCACCCGCCACCGCCCGGCCCGCCGCGCTCCTGTGGGACATGGACGGGACCCTCGTCGACACCGAGCCCTACTGGATCGAGGCCGAGTACGCCCTCGTCGAGCGCTTCGGCGGCCGGTGGAGCGACGAGCTGGCCCACCAGCTCGTCGGCAACCCGCTCCTCGTGAGCGCCGACGTCATCATCGCGAGCTCGCCGGTGACGCTCACGCCCCACGAGGTCGTCGACGAGCTCATGACGGCCGTCATCGGGCGGGTGCGCGAGCACGTGCCGTGGCGGCCGGGGGCGCGCGCGCTGCTCGACGAGGCGGTGGCTGTGGGCGTGCCCAACGCGCTGGTGACGATGTCCTGGCAGCCGCTGGCCCGGGCCGTGGCCGACGCGCTGCCGGGGTCCCCCTTCGCCGTCCTCGTCACGGGCGACGAGGTGACGCACGGGAAGCCCCACCCCGAGCCGTACCTCCGGGCGGCGGAGCTGCTCGGGGTGGCGCCGCGCGACTGCGTGGCCCTCGAGGACAGCCCGACCGGGGTGCGTTCGGCGACGGCCGCGGGTGTGCCGACGGTCGCGATCCCGCACGTCGTCCAGATCCCCGACATCGCCGGGGCGGTGCGGGTCGACAGCCTCGACGGGCTCGACCTCGCCGGGCTGACCCGGACCGCCCGCGAGGGTGTGCGCTCAGTCGTCGCCGGGCAGGGCTGAGCCGGAGACCGCCGGGTCGGCAGCCCTGGCCTGCTCCCCGCGGTCGGGGAGCGGCGGTGGGGTACCACCCCACGCGGGGCACAGCGGCTTGAAGTCGCACCAGTCGCACAGCCGCGAGGTCCTCGGCCGCCAGTCGCCGGTCTCGGTGGCTCGCTCGATGGCGGCCCAGACGGCGTGGACGTTGCGCTCGAGCGCGCGCAGGTCGTCCTCGTCGGGGACGTAACGGACGACCTGGGAGTCCTTGAGGTAGACGAGCTGGAGGAGGTCCGGGACGCGGCCCGTGAGGCGCCACAGGACGAGGCCGTAGAACTTCATCTGGAAGAGCGCGCTCGACTCGAAGCGCTCGGAGGGGGAGCGGCCGGTCTTGTAGTCGACGACCCGGACCTCGCCGGTCGGGGCGATGTCGAGGCGGTCGATGATGCCGCGCAGGGTGAGCCCGTCGACGTCGACCTCGACGAGCAGCTCGCGGTCGGACGGCTCGAGGCGGGTCGGGTCCTCGAGGGTGAACCAGCGTCGGACGAGGTCCTCCGCGTCGGCGAACCAGGTGCTCTCGTCGAGCTCGCGGTCGGTGAGCATCGGGGCGAGCTCGGGCCGCTCCTCGACGAGCTCGGCCCAGCGCTGCGGCAGCATCGCGACGGCGGCCTCCGGCGTGCGCTCGGTCGCCGGCAGGTCGAAGAGGGTCTCCAGCGCCGCGTGCACGAGGGTGCCCCGAGCAGCCGCCGGCGACGGCGCCTCGTAGAGGCGGTCGATCGTGCGGAAGCGGTACTTCAGCGGGCACTGCTTGAAGTCCGCCGCTCGGCTGGGGGAGAGGGCGGGAGGCATGACCCCACCCTACGAAGGGGGGCCGACAACCCCCTTCGCACTGCTCGAGACGCGCTCCTCAGAGGTCCATGAGCGGTCTCAGCTGCTGCTCACGCGCGCACGCGGAGCGTGCCAGCACTCCTGTGCTGTGCAGGTCAGCATCGTTGTCGGTGGTCACCTCTAGCGTTGTTCCCATGACGACGACGTCCACGATCGACCACCCGGAGCAGGCGGCTGCCGACCTGCTCGGTGGTGACGTGGATGCCGTGCGGCAGATGGGGATCGGCGATCTGGCCAGGGTCCTCACCGCGCTCGGCGATGACGTCCTCCAGACCCTGTCGCGGGCAGAGGCAGAGGTCGTCGTCGCGGCCACCCAGAGGGTCGCCAACGTCATGGCGGCCATCCAGGCCGAGGCGATCACGACCTTCGCCGACGAGACCGAGCGGCGCCTGGACGAGCTGGAGCGCGAGCGTCGCCGTGACTACGAGGAGCGACGGGACGCGGCCGAGCGGCGCGGGGAGCGCTTCACCGAGCGGTGGCACCCGATCCCTGGCGGGCAGGGTTTCGCCGCGGCGGAGCTGGCACCTCTGCTGCACGTCTCACCGCGGTCCATGGCCACCCGGGTCACCCGCGCGCGGCGGCTTGTCTGCCATCTCCCGGGCATCCGGGCGATGGCACGAAGGGGTGAGCTCGAGCCCTGGCGGACCGAGGCCGTCGTCCGGGCCGGCGAGGTCCTCGAGGTGGCGGACCTCGAGGAGCTCGAGGCCCGGGTCCTCGCGACCGATGTCCGCGACATCTCCACCGCAGAGCTGAGGAGGCGTGCCCGCCGGGCGGCCGCGGCCACGGACCCGAAGGGGTTCGAGGAGGTGGCGCAGCGCGCGCGGGCCCGGCGCGGTGTCGGGTGCGGGCCGGACCCCGACCTGCCCGGCCTGACCACGTGGACGCTCCGACTGCCTACCGACGTGTCCGCACGGGTCTGGAGCGCTGTCGACGCCCTCGGGCGGGAGCACCACGCAGCCCGACGCGAGGCCGGAGACCCGGTGACGCTCGACCAGGCACGAGCCGACGCCCTCGTCGACCTCGTTCTGTCGCGCGCAGACATCACGACGACCCTCGAGCTCGTCGTTCCCGTCGCCGCGCTGGCGACGGGGGAGGAGGGCATGGGGGCCGCGCCCGGGATCTACCACCAGGCAGAGCGCTCGAGCCCGTCCGAGATCCTGCAGGGACAGGGCACCACAGACCCGCTCATCCTCAGCTGGGTCGAGGGCCGCGACCTCCACCTCGCATCGGTCGTCGAGGCCGAGGTCGCGCTGATGCTCATGGGGCACCTCGAGGTCACCGGCAACCCGCACCTCACGCCCAGCCCACCAGGGACGGGTCTGCCACCGGATCCGGACCGACCTCCAGATGCTGATCCACCTCCAGATCCTGCTCGACCCCACGATGCCGCTCGACCATCAGATGGTGATCGATGGCCGCGCACGTCATGGTTCGTCCCCGGTCTCGTCGAGGCCGGCCGGGTCGGAGAGCTCCTGCCGCAGGACATCAGCGCGATCCTCGCCGACCCCGACACGCGGATCCGGCTCCTCGGGTCCGGCGGCGCCGAGGTGGGGCAGGTCGTCACCGACGCCACGACCGCCTACCGCCCCGGCCAGACCCTCGCGAACCGCGTCCGACGACGCGACGGCGCCTGCCGCTTCCCCGGGTGCGGGACGCCGGCCGGGCGCTGCCAGCTGGACCACGTCGAGCCGTGGCCCGAGGGAGAGACCACCGACGGCAACCTCGTCGCCCTGTGCGTGAGCCACCACGGCTTCAAGCACCATGCCGGCTGGCGGCTGAGCATGACCGCCGACGGCACCTGCACCTGGACCGCCCCGACCGGGCGCACGCACGTCACCCGACCGCGGGCCGTCCACGACCCCGCGACGTGAGCAGGTGACCGCGGGTCAGTCCTCCGGGTGGTAGCCGAGGTTCGGCGACAGCCAGCCCTCGGCCTCCTTGAGCGACCAGCCCTTCCGCTCCGCGTAGTCCTCGACCTGGTCGCGGCCGATCCGCCCGACGACGAAGTACTGGCTCTCCGGGTGCCCGAAGTACCAGCCCGACACCGCCGCACCCGGCCACATCGCCATCCGGTCGGTGAGCTTCATCCCGATCTCGTCGACATCGAGGAGCCGCCAGAGCGTCTCCTTCTCGGTGTGCTCGGGGTTCGCCGGGTAGCCGGGGGCGGGCCGGATGCCCTGGTACTGCTCCTTGATGAGCTCCTTGTTGTCCAGCGACTCGTCGGGGGAGTAGCCCCAGTACTCCTTGCGGACGCGCTCGTGGAGCAGCTCCGCGAAGCCCTCGGCGAAGCGGTCGGCGAGCGACTCGAGGAGGATCGCCGAGTAGTCGTCGTGCTCGGCCTTGAACTCCGCGATCCGGTCCTGCACACCGAGCCCACCGGTGACCGCGAACGCACCCACGTGGTCGGGCAGCCCGCTCTCCTTCGGCGCGACGAAGTCCGCCAGGCTCCGGTTCGGCACGCCCGCGCGGTGCTGGCCCTGCTGCCGCAGCATGTGCAGCCGCTCGAGCACCTCGGTCCGCGAGTCGTCCGTGTAGATCTCGATCGAGTCGCCGACGGTGTTCGCGGGGAAGAGACCGATGACGCCGTTGGCCTGCAGCCACTTCTCCTCGATGATCCGGCCGAGCATCTCCTGCGCGTCGTCGTACAGCCGGCGCGCGGCCTCCCCGGTCGCCGGGTTGTTGAGGATGTCGGGGAAGGAGCCCCTCATCTCCCACGCGTTGAAGAACGGCTGCCAGTCGAAGTACGGCACGATCTCGGCCAGCGGGTAGTCCGTGAGCACGGTCCGACCCGGCGTCGCCGGCGAAGGGGGGATCCCCCCTTCGTCCCAGTCGATGGGGGTGCGGTTGGCCCGGGCCGCCTCGACGGAGAGGAGCGGCCGCTCGTTCTGCTTCGCGGCGTGGCGGGTGCGGATCGAGTCGAAGTCCGCGGTCACCTCGGCCATGAGCTGGGTGCGGCCCTCCTCGGAGAGCAACGCGGCGACGACCGGCACGGAGCGGGAGGCGTCCTTGACCCAGACGACCGGACCGTCGTACTTCTGGTCGACCTTGACCGCGGTGTGCGCGCGCGAGGTCGTCGCACCCCCGAGGAGCAGCGGGATGTCGAAGCCCTGCCGCTTCATCTCCTCGGCGACCCCGACCATCTCGTCGAGGCTCGGCGTGATGAGGCCGGAGAGCCCGATGATGTCGGCCTTCTCCGCCTTGGCCGTGTCGAGGATCTTCTGCGCCGGGACCATGACGCCGAGGTCGACGACGTCGTAGTTGTTGCACTGGAGGACGACGCCGACGATGTTCTTGCCGATGTCGTGGACGTCGCCACGCACGGTCGCCATGACGACCTTGCCCTTGGCGGTCGGCGGCGCGTCCGGGTCCTTCTCCGCCTCGATGAAGGGGATGAGGTAGGCAACCGACTTCTTCATGACCCGCGCCGACTTCACGACCTGGGGGAGAAACATCTTGCCGCTGCCGAAGAGGTCGCCGACGACGTTCATGCCGTCCATGAGCGGCCCCTCGATGACCTCGATCGGCTTGCCGCCGCGTGCGGCGATCTCCTGCCGCAGCTCCTCGGTGTCGCTCTCGGCGTAGTCGTCGATGCCCTTGACGAGGGCGTGCGTGATCCGCTCGGCGACGGGCAGCGAGCGCCACTCGTCCAGGGCCTTCTCAGCGACCTCACCCGTGCCGCGGTGCTCCTCGGCGATCTCGAGCAGCCGCTCGGTCGCGTCCGCGCGCCGGTTGAGCACGACGTCCTCGATCCGCTCGCGCAGCTCGGGGTCCACGGTGTCGTAGGGGACGAGGGCGCCCGCGTTGACGATGCCCATGTCCATGCCCGCGGCGATCGCGTGGTAGAGGAAGACCGCGTGGATCGCCTCCCGCACGGGGTTGTTGCCGCGGAAGGAGAACGAGACGTTGGAGACGCCGCCGGAGACAAGGGCGTGGGGGAGGTTCTCGGTGATCCATCGCGTGGCCTCGATGAAGTCCGTGCCGTAGGCGGCGTGCTCCTCGATGCCCGTCGCGACCGCGAAGATGTTCGGGTCGAAGATGATGTCCTCGGCGGGGAAGCCGACCTCGTCGACGAGGATCCGGTACGCCTTCTCCGCGATCTCGACCCGCCGCTCGTATGTGTCGGCCTGGCCGTCCTCGTCAAAGCCCATGACGACGACCGAGGCGCCGTACTTGCGGCACAGCCGCGCCTGCTCGACGAAGGGCTCGACGCCCTCCTTCATCGAGATCGAGTTGACGATGCACTTGCCCTGCGCGCGCTGCAGGCCCGCCTCGATGACCTCCCACTTGCTCGAGTCGATCATCAGCGGCACCCGGCAGATGTCCGGCTCGGACCCGACGAGGTTGACGAAGCGGGCCATCGCGGCGACGCCGTCGAGCATCCCCTCGTCCATGTTGATGTCGATGACCTGGGCGCCGGCCTCGACCTGCTGCCGCGCGACGGTCAGGGCAGCCGGGTAGTCCTCGGCCTGGATGAGCTTGCGGAAGCGCGCCGACCCGGTGACGTTGGTCCGCTCGCCGACGTTGACGAAGAGCGAGTCCGCCGTGACGGTGAAGGGCTCGAGCCCCGAGAGGCGCAGCGCCGGCTCGACCTCGGGGACCTGCCGCGGAGGGATCCCGGCGACGGTCTCACCGATGAGCCGGATGTGGTCGGGGGTGGTGCCGCAGCACCCGCCGAGGATGTTGACGAGCCCGGCGCGAGCGAACTCCTCGACGATCCCCGCCATGTGCTCGGCCGTCTCGTCGTACTCGCCGAAGGCGTTCGGCAGGCCCGCGTTGGGGTAGACCGACACGAAGCAGTCGGCCACCCGCGAGAGCTCGGCGACGTAGGGCCGCATCTCCTCGGCGCCGAGCGCGCAGTTGAGCCCGACGGCCAGCGGCTGGGCGTGGCGCACCGAGTTCCAGAACGCCTCGGTCGTCTGACCGGTGAGGGTGCGCCCGGAGGCGTCGGTGATCGTGCCCGAGATGATGACCGGCCAGCGTCGACCGGTCTCCTCGAAGAGCGTCTCGATCGCGAAGATCGCCGCCTTCGCGTTGAGCGTGTCGAAGATCGTCTCGACGAGCAGGATGTCCGAGCCGCCGTCGACGAGCCCCCGGGCCTGCTCGAGGTAGGCCGTGACGAGCTCGGGGAAGGTGATGTTGCGCGCGCCGGGGTCGTTGACGTCGGGGGAGATCGACGCGGTCCGGTTCGTCGGGCCGAGGGCGCCGGCGACGTAGCGGGGGCGGTCGGGTGTCTCGATCGTGTCGCACGCCTCGCGGGCCAGCCGCGCCGCCTCGTAGTTGATCTCGTAGGACAGGTCCTCCATGCCGTAGTCGGCCATCGAGATCCGCTGCGCGCTGAAGGTGTTGGTCTCGATGATGTCGGCGCCGGCCGCGAGGTAGTCGTCGTGGATCTCGCGGATGACCTGCGGCTGGGTGATCGAGAGCAGGTCGTTGTTGCCCTTGAGGTCGCTCGGCCAGTCGGCGAAGCGCTCGCCCCGGAAGTCCTCCTCGGACAGGCCCCGCCGCTGGATGTAGACCCCCATCGACCCGTCGAGCATGACGACGCGCTCCCGGAGCATCGCGGTCAGCGCATGGGTGGCGTCGGGGCGGTGGAGCGGGGCGGTCACGTCGAGTGGGTCCTGTTCATGGCTCGGGCAGGGGACATCGCATTATCGCCTAGGGTTCCCTCATGCCCTCGCCGCCCGACGATCCGCGAGACGGCTGGCGCATCGCGACCGTCGCCGGCATCCCGATCTTCATCGGCCGGTCCTGGGTCATCCTCGCGGTCGTCGTCGTCGCCCTCGTCGGGCCGAACATCGCCGCCCAGCGGCCAGACCTCGGCGCCCTCGCCTACGGGGTGGGCTTCCTCTACGCCCTCGGCCTGCTCGTCGCCGTCCTCGTCCACGAGGGGGCGCACGCCGTCACCGCCCGGGTCTTCGGCCACGAGGTGCACCGGGTCGTCGCGGACCTCTGGGGCGGCCACACGACGTACGACCCCTCGCGTGGGGCGCCGGGCAGCGCCGCCGCGATCGCGGTCGTCGGGCCGCTGAGCAACGCTCTGCTCGGCCTCCTCGCCTTCGCCCTCCTGCCGGTCGTGCCCGAAGGGGTGCCGAGCGGCCTTGTCGGGGCGTTCGCCTTCGTCAACGGACTCCTGGCCATCTTCAACCTCCTGCCCGGCCTGCCGCTCGACGGCGGTCAGCTCGTCGAGGCCGGGGTGTGGAAGCTCACCGGGAGCCGTCCCCGGGGTCGGGTCGTCGCCGGGTGGTTCGGCCGGGCGGTCGCCATCCTCGTGGTCCTCTGGGCGATCGGGCTCCCGCTCCTCTCGGGGGGACGGCCGGACCTCTTCCGGGTCGTCTGGACCGTGCTCATCGCCGGCTTCCTCTGGCAGGGAGCCTCCGCCGCGATCAACGCCGGGACCTCGCTCGGGGTGCTCGCCCGGGTCGACCCGCGCCAGGTCATCCGCCCGGCCCGGCCGGTGCCCGCGCGCGCGACCGTCGCCGAGATCGACGGCCTCGACACCCGCCGGTCGGTCCCGGTCGTCGTCGACGGGCGGGGCCTGCCCATCGCGATGCTCTCCGGCCCGGCCCTCGACGGCGTGCCCGCCGAGGTGCGGGACCGCACGCCGGTCTCGGCCGTCATGGCACGCCAGCCCCCGGAGTGGGTCGTCCCCCTCGACGGAGCGCCCGAGGACGACCTCGTCGCCCTCGTCCGCGCCTTCCAGACGACGAGGGTCCCGCTCCTCGCGGTGACCCGCCAGGGTCGGCTTGACGGCGTCGTGTCAGCGCACGAGCTCGGGGCCGCCCTCGAGGCCGTCGATGGTCGGTAGGCGCCGGCGGCGTCCGTAGACTCGTGACTCATGAGTGCCACCGGATCCCAGTACCGCCGCGGACCCTTCCGTGAGGGCGACCGTGTCCAGCTGACCGACCCCAAGGGACGGCTGCACACGATCACGCTGACGCCGGGCAAGCAGTTCCACACCCACCGCGGTCACGTGAGGCACGACGACCTCATCGGGGCCCCCGACGGCTCGACGATCACCAACACCGCCGGGACCGAGTACCTCGCGCTGCGTCCGCTGCTGTCCGACTACGTCATGTCGATGCCGCGAGGTGCTGCCGTCGTCTACCCCAAGGACGCCGGGCAGATCGTCACGATGGCCGACATCTTCCCCGGCGCGACCGTCGTCGAGGCGGGCGTGGGCTCGGGCGCCCTGTCGATGTCGCTGCTGCGGGCGGTAGGGGAGCACGGCCTTGTCCACTCCTTCGAGCGGCGCGCCGACTTCGCCGAGATCGCCCGGGCCAACGCTCGTGCCTTCTTCGGCGAGGACCACCCTGCCTGGACCGTGACGGTCGGTGACCTCGTCGAGTCCCTCCCCGGCACCGTCGAGCCGGGCACGGTCGACCGGGTGGTCCTCGACATGCTCGCCCCCTGGGAGTGCCTCGAGGTCGTCGCCGACGCGCTCGCGCCGGGCGGCGTGCTCATCTGCTACGTCGCGACGGCCACCCAGCTGAGCAAGGTCGCCGAGGCGATGCGCGACCACGGCACCTTCACCGAGCCCGAGGCGTGGGAGTCGCTCGTGCGCGGCTGGCACCTCGAGGGGCTCGCGGTCCGCCCGCAGCACCGCATGCACGGCCACACCGGGTTCCTCATCACCACCCGGCGGCTCGCCCCCGGTACGACGCCACCCCTTCGCAAGCGTCGGCCGGGTCGCGGCTACGCCGCTGCCGAGGAGCAGGCGGGCGAAGGGGTGGAGGCGCCGGCCAGCGACGCGGCGAGCGTCCTCGGCCCGGAGCACCAGGACTGGAGCAGCGAGGCCCTCGGTGAGCGGGTCGCCTCGGAGAAGAAGATGCGCAAGCTCGTCCGGGGCGTGGTGCCGCCCGAGCCGCGCTGACCTGCGTGAGTGATGATGGGACGAGGAGGTAGTCGATGAGCACTGGACCCACGAGCGGCGCTGCCGGCTCGACGCCCGACCGACGTGACGCCGCGGCGGAGACCGCCCGCGTGACCTCGCAGGTCTCGACCCTGTCGTCGCAGAACGAGCGACTCGTCCGCACCCTCAAGGAGGCGCGCGAGCAGATCGTCACGCTCCGCGCCGAGATCGACCGGCTCGCCCAGCCACCCTCTGCCTACGCCCAGATCGTCGGCGTCCACGACGACGGCACCGTCGACGTCCTGAGCAACGCCCGCAAGATGCATGTCGCCGTCTCGCCGACCGTCGAGGCGTCCGACCTCGAGGTGGGCCGCGAGGTCCTCCTCAACGAGGCGATGAACGTCGTGTCCGTCCACGGCCACGAGGACGCCGGCGACGTCGTCCTCGTCAAGGAGGTCCTCGACGACGACCGTCTGCTCGTCCTCGCCCGCCAGGACGAGGAGCGCGTCGTCCGCCAGTCCGCCGGGCTCGCCCGCGACACCGTCCGGGTCGGCGACGCCGTGCTGCTCGACGCCCGGAGCAACATCGCCCACGAGCGCATCCCCAAGGCCGAGGTCGCCGACCTCGTCCTCGAGGAGGTGCCGGACCTCTCCTACGAGGACATCGGCGGTCTCTCCGGCCAGATCGAGGCGATCCGTGACTCGGTCGAGCTGCCCTACCTGCACGCCGACCTCTACCTGCGTCACCAGCTCAAGCCGCCGAAGGGCGTGCTGCTCTACGGCCCGCCCGGGTGCGGCAAGACGATGATCGCCAAGGCGGTCGCGGCCTCGCTGGCCCGCAAGGTCGCCGAGCGCGAGGGGGCCGCCTCGGGGCGTGAGCGCACCGCCTACTTCCTCAACATCAAGGGCCCGGAGCTGCTCAACAAGTACGTCGGCGAGACCGAGCGGCACATCCGGCTGATCTTCCACCGTGCCCGCGAGAAGAGCAGCGACGGCACCCCCGTCGTCGTCTTCTTCGACGAGATGGACAGCCTCTTCCGCACGCGTGGCTCGGGTGTCTCCTCCGACGTCGAGACGACGATCGTGCCGCAGCTGCTCGCCGAGATCGACGGTGTCGAGGGGCTGGAGAACGTCATCGTCATCGGTGCGACGAACCGTGAGGACATGATCGACCCGGCGATCCTGCGCCCGGGACGGCTCGACGTGAAGATCAAGATCGAGCGCCCCGACGAGGCCGGCGCCCGCGACATCTTCGGCAAGTACCTCACCGCGGACCTCCCGCTCCACCCGCACGACCTCGAGGCGCACGGCGGCGACCGCGAGGCGACCGTCGCCGGCATGATCGAGGCCGTCGTCGAGCGGATGTACGCGCTCATCCCGGAGAACCAGTTCCTCGAGGTGACCTACGCCGGCGGGGACAAGGAGATCCTCTACTTCAAGGACTTCTCCAGCGGCGCGATGATCCAGAACGTCGTCGACCGGGCCAAGAAGCTCGCGATCAAGGAGCTGCTCGTCACCGGCGTGGAGGGTCTGCGCGAGGAGCACCTGCTCGCCGCCTGCCTCGCCGAGCTCCGCGAGAACGAGGACCTGCCCAACACGACGAACCCCGACGACTGGGCCCGCATCTCCGGCAAGAAGGGGGAGCGGATCACCTACATCCGCACGCTCGTGGGGACCGGGTCCGGCCGGACCTCTGGCAAGAGCCTCGACCTCGACAGGTAGCGGTCAGCGGGCGGTCAGCCGCCCCGCTCTCCCGGTCGCGAACGTCCGCACCGCTCGCCAGGCGAGCAGCCCCAGCCCGAGCGTCCCGGTCGCGACGAGGACGAAGGGCAGCGCCGTCCCCTGGTCGGTCATGTCACGCAGCGCCATGCCGCCACCGACCGTGGCCAGCCACACGGGGAGGCCGGTGAGGATCGTCACCGGCGCGCGTCGCGTCATGAGGACGACCGTCAGCCACCCGATCCCGAGCCCGACGAGGAAGGGCCAGGTGGTGTGCCACCAGCCGGCGAGAGTCATCGCCTCGTCGTGACTGCGCCGTCCGGCCAGCGCGAAGGCCGCGACGACGAGGACGTCGAGGGCGAGCGCGGCGGCGACCAGCCGTGCAGACGCGGCCTCGTCGTGCCGACGCCGGGCCTCGCGGCTCGCCTCAGCCACGGTCGAAGAGGGAGAGCTGCGGGGGCGCGTGCGTCGGGTCGACACCGTCGAAGAGGCTGGAGACCGACTCGCCGGCGTGGATGCGTGAGATCGCCTCCGCGAAGAGCTTGCTCACCGAGCGCACCTGGAGCGCGTCCCAGCCCTGCGGCGCGGGGAGGGTGTCGGTGGTGATGACCTGGTCGATCATCGGGTGGTCACGGAGCCGCTCGACCGCCCGGCCCGCGAAGAGGCCGTGGGTGCACGCGACGGAGGCGCTGGGGCAGCCGAGCTCCTCGAGCTTGTCGAGCAGCTCGATGATCGAGCCGCCCGTCGCGATCTCGTCGTCGAGGATGATCGCCCGCCTGCCCGCGACATCGCCGACGATCGAGTCGATGACGACCTTGTCGTCGGACTTGCGCTGCTTGCTCCCGGCGGCGACCGGCAGGCCGAGCAGCCGGGAGAACTGCGTGGCCTCCTTGGCGTTGCCGAGGTCGGGGGAGACGACGACCGAGTCGCCGAGGTCGGTGCCGCGGAAGTGCTCGGCGAGCACCCCGAGGGCCGTGAGGTGGTCGACGGGCACGGAGAAGAAGCCGTGCACCTGGGGGGCGTGCAGGGTCATCGTGATGACCCGGTTGGCCCCGGCGGCGGTGATCATGTCGGCGACGAGGCGCCCCCCGATGGAGATCCGGGAGGCGTCCTTCTTGTCCGAGCGCGCGTACGCGTAGTGCGGGATGACCGCGGTGACCTGCGCGGCCGAGGCGCCCCGGGCCGCGTCGATCATCATGAGCAGCTCCATGAGGTGGTCCTGCGTCGGCGGCGCGAGCGGCTGGACGATGTAGACGTCGCGCAGGCGGCAGTTCGCGAGGAGCTGGGTCTGGAGGCAGTCGTTGCTGAAGCGGGTCGTGGTGCTCGGTGAGAGCGGGACCCCGAGGTGCGCGCAGATGCGCCCGGCGAGGTCGCGGTGGGCGCTCCCGGAGAAGACCACGATCTCGCGCATGTCCAAAGCCTACCCAGGCGAAGGGGTGAGATGTCGGGCGATCTCGCCGGCCAGCTCCTCGAGGGCCGGCCCGCCGGCGGCGGTCAGGCCGGGGAGGTTGAGGTAGCCGTGGGGTGAGCCGCGGTAGCGGGTCTGGCGGACCTCCACGCCCGCCGCCTCGAGGGCCGCGGCGAAGGCCTCCCCGTCCGAGCGAAGGGGGTCGAGCTCGGCGGTCTGGATGAGCGTCGGCGGCAGGCCGACGAGGTTGCCCAGTGCGGGGGAGACGAGCGGGTCGGAGCCGTCGGAGTCCCCGAGGTAGAGGCTGCGGAAGGCACGGAGCATGTCGGGGGTGATCACCGGGAAGCCGCGCGGCGGCTCCTCGACGTCCTGACCGAGGAGCACCTCGGCCTCACGCTCGGTGAGGTCGGGGGCGGGGTAGACCAGCGCGAGGTGGCGCAGCCCGGCGAACCCCTTCGCCACGAGCGTCTGGGCGACCGCGGCGGCGAGGTTGCCGCCCGCGCTGTCCCCGGTGAGGGCCACCCGCTCGGGGTCGACCCGCAGCGACGCGGCGCTGGCGAGCGCCCACTCCGTGATGTCGAGGCAGTCGTTGATCGCCGCCGGCGCCTTGTGCTCCGGTGCCATCCGGTAGCCGACGCTGATGACGACGGCCTGGGCCTCCTGCGCGATCCGGGAGCACACAGGGTCGAAGATCGTCGGGTGCCCCATGACGAAGCCGCCGCCGTGGAAGTGCAGGACGAGAGGCAGGACCCCTTCGACATAGCTCGGGCGGTGCACCCGGATGCCGACCGACCACCCGTCGCGGACGGTGACCCGACGCGCGGTCGTGGTCACCCCCTTCGCCGGACGCCCGATGACCCAGGTGACCGGGCGGTGGACCGGCACCGCCCGACGGGTCATCCTCAGCTGGCGCGGGTTCATCGCGTCGACCGGGCCGCTCGTCGCGCGCAGGAGGGCGGCGAGCGCCCGGGTACGGAGAGGCATCCAGACGGGCATGCCTCCATTGAACATCGCCGCCGACGGGGCTCTCTAGGGTGGGGCCCATGACTGTCCGTCGGATCATGGGGATCGAGACCGAGTACGGCATCGCCGTCCCGGGCCAGCCGTGGGCGAACCCGATCGAGACCTCCGGGATCGTCGTCTCGCGCTACGCCCGGGCGCACGGGCTGCGGGCCACCCACGGTGCGTGGGACTACTCCGACGAGCAGCCGCTCGTCGACGCCCGCGGCTTCTCGATGCCCCGCGCCGACGCGCACCCGAGCCAGCTCACTGACGAGGACGACCCGAGCCTGGCCAACGTCGTCCTGCCCAACGGCGCCCGGCTCTACGTCGACCACGCGCACCCCGAGTACTCCACCCCCGAGGTGACGACGCCACGCGACGCTCTCGTCCACGACCGGGCCGGCGAGCTCGTGATGCGCGAGGCCGTGGCGCTCGTCGCTGCCGGCGGGACCCCGTACCCGGAGATCAACCTCTACAAGAACAACACCGACGGCAAGGGCCAGTCCTACGGCACCCACGAGAACTACCTCATCGCCCGGGAGAGCCCCTTCGACCGGGTCGTGCGCGACCTCACCCCCTTCTTCGTCGCCCGCCAGGTGATCATCGGTGCCGGCCGGGTCGGCCTGGGCCGCGAGAGCGAGGGGGAGGGCTACCAGGTCTGCTCGCGGGCGGACTTCTTCGAGGCGGAGGTGGGGCTGGAGACGACCTTCCGCCGGCCGATCATCAACACCCGTGACGAGCCGCACGCCGACCCCGACCGCTACCGGCGGCTGCACGTCATCGTCGGCGACGCCAACCTCGCCGAGGTCGCGGGGCTGCTCAAGATCGGCGTGACCTCGCTCGTCCTCACCCTCATCGAGGCGGACGCGGTCCGGGGCGCGCTGACGCTGCGCGAGCCGCTCCGCGCGCTGCGGGAGGTGTCGCACGACCCGACGTGCACGGCCCTCGTCGAGCTGAGCGACGGTCGCCGGATGACGGCGGTCCAGCTGCTGTGGGCCTACCGCGAGCTCATCGGGGAGCACCTCGAGCAGCGGGGGAGCGACCCCGCGACCGACGAGGTCCTCGGACACCTCGACCGGGTGCTCAGCCTGCTCGAGCGCGACCCGATGTCCGCCGCCCGAGACCTCGACTGGGTGGCCAAGCTCGCCCTGCTCCAGGGCTACCGCGACCGCGACGGCCTCTCGTGGGGCGACCCGCGGCTGCGGGCCATCGACATCCAGTACTCCGACGTCCGCCCGGACAAGGGGATCTTCGCCCGGCTCGAGGCGGCCGGCCGCGTCACCCGGCTGACCACGCCGGAGGAGGTGGAGACGGCCGTGGGCACTCCACCCGCAGACACCCGTGCCTGGCTGCGTGGCGGGCTCGTCGCCCACCACCCGGGCTCGGTCATCTCGGCCTCGTGGGACTCGGTCGTGCTGCGGGTCCCCCGCGGGATCGCGCGGGTCTCCATGCCGGAGCCGACCGCCTTCGGCCGGGAGCAGACGGCCGGCGCGCTGGCCCACGAGGACATCCTGGACGTCGTCGCCGATCTCGAGAGGCTGGCCTAGGGTTGAGCCGACCGGACGAGCAGAGGAGCGGCTGATGGCAGGCCAGGAGCAGGTACGACGCAGCGGCGGCGGGGGAGGGGACGAGCTCCCCGAGGACGACGCCTTCGGCCAGGTCAGCGCGAGCAACGCGGCCCGCGACGAGGGGCTCGACTCCGTGCTCGCCGACATCGACGGGGTCCTCGAGACCAACGCCGAGGAGTTCGTCAAGAGCTTCGTGCAGAAGGGCGGCGAGTAGCCGGCGTGCATCGGCGGATCTACGGGATAGAGACCGAGTTCGGCGTCACCTGCACGAGCGAGGGACGCCGACGGCTCACCCCTGACGAGGTGGCGCGGTACATGTTCCGCTCCGTCGTGCGCTGGGGCCGCTCGAGCAACGTCTTCCTCGGCAACGGCGCACGCCTCTACCTCGACGTCGGCAGCCACCCCGAGTACGCGACCGCCGAGTGCGACGACCTGCTCGACCTCATCGCCCACGACCGCGCCGGCGAGGTGATCGTCCAGCAGCTCGTCGACGATGCGCAGGCCAAGCTGCGCGAGGACGAGGTCGACGGCGAGATCTTCGTCTTCAAGAACAACGTCGACTCCGCCGGTAACTCCTACGGCTGCCACGAGAACTTCCTCGTCGCCCGCACCGACGACTTCGCCGCCGTCACCGAGGCGCTGCTGCCCTTCCTCATCTCCCGCCAGCTCATCGCCGGCACCGGCAAGGTCATGCAGACGAGCAAGGGCGCCGTCTTCTCGGTCAGCCAGCGCGCCGACCACATCTGGGAGGGCGTCTCGTCGGCGACGACGCGCTCCCGCCCGATCATCAACACCCGCGACGAGCCGCACGCGGACGCCGAGCGCTACCGGCGCATGCACGTCATCGTCGGGGACTCGACGATGACCGAGACGACGACCCTGCTCAAGGTCGGCTCCGCGGCGCTCGTGCTCCGGATGCTCGAGGAGAGGGGTGTCGGCGAGCTTGCCGACACCCGGCTCGACAACCCCATCCGGGCGATCCGTGACATCAGCCTCGACATCACCGGCCGGGCCCCGGTGAGACTGGCCACCGGCGAGACGATCACCGGCCTCGCGATGCAGCAGCGCTACCTCGCGGCCGTGCAGGACTTCGTCGCCGCGGCCGGCATCGACGACCCGGTCTCGGCCCAGGTCCTCGACCTCTGGGAGCGCACCCTCACCGCGATCGAGACCGACCGGCTCGACCTCGTCGGCACCGAGATCGACTGGGTCATCAAGCACCGGCTGCTCGACGCCTACGCCACCCGTGACGGGCTCGACCTCGACCACCCCCGGCTCGCCCAGCTCGACCTCGCCTACCACGACATCGACCCCCGACGCGGGGTCCACCACCTGCTGCAGAGGGCGGGACGGGTCGCCCGGGTCGTCGACGACGCCCGCGTCGCCGCCGCCGTCGACACCCCGCCGCAGACGACCCGGGCCAAGCTCCGCGGGGACTTCGTCCGGGCCGCGCGGGAGCACGGACGAGACTTCACCGTCGACTGGGTCCACCTCAAGCTCAACGACACGACCGCGCGCACCGTCCTGGTCAAGGACCCCTTCGCCGCCGAGGACCCGCGCGTCGCCGGACTCATCGACTCGATGACCGCCGCCACACCCACGACCCCCTGACCGATCCGCCGTCGCCCGCGATCAGGCCCCTCCCAGCCGCTTCTGGTTATGGTGGAAACGATCTACCCCCGAACCAAGGACATATCTGTGCTCTCTTCGCGTGCCCGTGCGGCTGCCGCCCTCACCGCGGCTGCCGCCCTCACCCTCGCTGCCTGCGGCAGCGACGAGCCGTCTCAGGCCGATCGCACGGCCACCGGCGTCGTCGACCAGGTCGAGGTGACCCCCGGGACCGACAAGGACGCCCCGAAGATCACCCTCGAGGACAAGACCGTCTCGGTCGAGAAGACCGAGGTCAAGACCGTCAAGGAGGGCAAGGGCGCACCCGTGGCCGAGGACGACATCGTCGTCCTCGACATCGCCCTCTTCAACGGCAAGGACGGCTCGGCGCTCGAGGGCACCGAGACCTACACGCAGGAGCCCCTCGCCTTCGACCTCGGCAACGCGCAGATGATCCCAGGCCTGCGCAACGCCATCCTCGGGCAGAAGGTCGGCAGCACCGCCACCGCGATCGCCCCGCCCGCCGAGATGTTCGGCGAGGCCGGCAACGAGCAGCTCGGCGTCTCCGGCACCGACTCGATCGTCATGGTCTACGACCTCAAGAGCACGATGCTCAAGGAGGCGAAGGGCAAGGAGGCCAAGCCCAAGAAGGGCGTCCCGGTCGTCCAGTACGCCACCGACAAGCCGGCGACCTTCACCATGCCCAAGGGCACGGCGCCCAAGGAGACCGAGGTCGAGACCCTCGTCGCCGGCGAGGGCCCGGAGGTCAAGAAGGGCGACACCGTCTACGTCACGTACACCGGGGCGCTCTGGAAGGACGGCAAGGTCTTCGACTCGAGCAAGCAGGAGGGGCGCCGCCCCTTCCCCGTGACCCTCGGGGGCGGCCAGGTCATCAAGGGCTGGGACGAGGGCCTCGTCGGCACCAAGGTCGGCGACCGCGTCCTCATCACCGTCCCGCCGAAGGACGGCTACGGCAAGGCCGGCAGCCAGGACGGCTCGATCAAGGGCGACGACACCATCGTCTTCGTCGTCGACGTCCTCGGCGCCGTCTGACCCGCACGACAGCACACCCACCCCACCCGAACCCCAAGGAGCACCGATGCCGTTCGACCCCAGCACCACCAAGCCCGAGATCGAGTTCCCCGGCGACACCCCGCCCACCGAGCTCGTCGTCGAGGACATCACCGTCGGTGACGGCGCCGAGGCCACGCCCGGCGACCCGATCCAGGCGCACTACGTCGGTGTCGCGCACAGCACGGGCGAGGAGTTCGACGCCTCGTGGAACCGTGGCGCCCCGCTCGCCTTCACCGTCGGCGTCGGCCAGGTCATCCAGGGCTGGGACCAGGGTCTGCTCGGCATGAAGGAGGGTGGTCGTCGCAAGATCACCATCCCGCCGCACCTCGGCTACGGCGACCGGGGCGCCGGCGCGGCGATCAAGGGTGGCGAGACCCTGATCTTCGTCGTCGACCTCGTCAAGGTCGGCTGACCGACCTCAGCGATCACTGCAGCAGCCGGGCGGCGTACCGCCCGGCTGCTGCTGTCGTGAGGAAGGCGGCCGGGTCGTCGTCGAGGCCCCGGCCCATGGTGCGCAGGGGGACCGGGCAGGCCCGCAGGGCCTCCTCCAGCCCCGTCGCGAGGACCGAGACGGGTCGCAGGTCCCCGGCAGCCCGGGCGCACAGGTCCTCGACGGCCGCCCGGAGCCCGGGGGAGAGGGCCTCGTCGTCGGCGAAGGGGAGGTCGGCCGCCCCGAGGACGACCCGACCGAGCGCGGTCCCGGCGTGGTGGGAGAGGCCGCGGTGGCGCTCTCGCGGGTCTGCGCCGGAGACGCGCAGCGCGGCGATCCCGCGACCGCCGAGGGTGTGGACGGCGTTGAGCGACTCGCCCTGGCTGATCCCGGAGTAACCCCACGTCGTCGCCGACCCGGCGTTGCCCGGGCCCTGGGCGACGACGATGACGTCCGCGCCGAGGACGTAACGGGCCGCCAGCAGGCCGGAGTGCAGGGTGATCGCCTCGTGCTCGCCGCCGTAGGCCTGGCCGACGGTCACCGTGCTCGCGAGCATGCCCCGTGCACGCATCTGCGCCACTCGTCGGGAGAAGGCGAGCGGGAGCGCACCCGTGTCCGTCATGACGTAGACGACGCGCGCGCCGGGACGCTCGAGGTGGAGCCCGGCGACGACGGCGGGCAACGCCGAGTGCAGCTCGGCGACGACGACCGGCATCCCGTCGAGGTCGCCGGCGACCACCTCGGCCCGGGTCCGGAGGGCGTCGTGCGCCGCCGACTCCTGCTCCTCGAGGGCGAGGACCATCGTCTGCAGCGGCGTGTACCTCGCCTTGACGATGTGCCCCGCGGGCTGGGCGCCCGTCTCGTCGGCCGGGTCCGGCGGCAGCCGGTCGGGGAGCGCGACGACGAGGGCATGGCCGCCCGTGCCCAGGCTCTTGAGCAGCGCCGAGACGTTGAGCACGACGGTGTCCCCGACCTCGGGGGACCCGACCTCGGGGCTGTAGGCCAGCGCGGGGACGCTCGACCCGTCCTCGAGGGCCACCTCGCAGGTGATCACCTCGCCCCAACCGCCGGTGAGCGCCGAGACCTCGCCACGTCGCCAATGGATCATGGCTGGAGGCTAACGGTCGGGTAGGTTCGCGGGCATGGCCGCACCGAACACGCCGAGGGCCAAGACCGAGCGCCTGATGAACCTCACGATGTGCCTGCTCTCGACCCGGCGAGCGTTGCCCAAGGCGAGGATCCGTCGCATGGTCGAGGCCTACCAGGGTGTCGAGTCCGACGAGGCCTTCGACCGGATGTTCGAGCGGGACAAGGACGAGCTCCGCGGGCTCGGCATCCCGCTCGTGACGGAGAACATCGGCGGAGCCTTCGAGGACGAGCCCGGCTACCGGATCGACCAGCGTGACTACGCCCTGCCCCAGATCGAGCTGACGGGCGACGAGCTGGCCGTCGTCGGCCTCGCGACCCGGATGTGGTCGCACGCCGCGATGGCACCGAGCGCGGCGACCGCGTGGCGCAAGATCGCGGCGGAGAGCACCGAGGACGACGGGGGCACCGACCCCTTCGTCGGGATCGAGCCGAGCCTCGGAGGCAGCGAGCCCGCCTTCGCACCCCTGCAGGAGGCCGCGACGAGGGGCCGCTCGGTCCGCTTCGGCTACCTCGGGGCGGGCTCCGGCGAGGCCGCCGAGCGGCACGTCGACCCCTGGGCCCTCACGTCGTGGCGCGGGCGGTGGTACCTCGCCGGGCACGACCACGACCGGGACGCGCCCCGGGTCTTCCGCCTCTCGCGTGTCGTCTCCGACGTCCGCGACGCCGGGGCGGTCGAGGTGCCCCGCCCCGACGACTACGACGCCAGGAAGGCCGTCGCCGACCTCGCGCGGACCGACCAGGAGTCGGGGACCGCCACGCTCCGGGTCCGGACGGGCGCCGGTCACTCGCTCCGCTCGCGGGCCACGACAGTCGGGCCGGCTGCGACGGACGACGGGTGGGACGAGCTGAGGCTGCCCTTCGGCTCGGTCCGCGCGCTGGCCGACGAGCTGGCCTCCTACGGCCCCGACGTCGTCGTCGCCGACCCGCCGGAGCTGGTCGCCGAGGTCCGCGGGCGACTCGAGGGTGTCCTCGCCAGCCTGGAGGTGGCCGGATGAGCCCCCGGACGCCGGCCGAGCCGGCGACGAGCCGGGTGTCGCGCCTGCTCACCATGGTCCCGTGGCTCGTCTCCCGGCAGGGCATCTCGATCGCCGAGGCCGCCGCGGGGCTCGGCGTCAGCGAGAGGCAGCTGCGGGACGACCTCGACCTCCTCTTCCTCGTCGGCTACGGGCCGATGACCGACGAGCTCATCGAGGTGAGCTACGAGGAGGACCGGGTCTACATCTCCAACGCCGACGCGATCCGTCGCCCTCTGCGCCTCACCGTCGCCGAGGCGGTCACCCTGATCACCGGCCTGCGGGCCCTCCAGGCCGCCGGCGTCGCGCCCTCGGACGCCGTCGGTCGCGCCCTGGACAAGGTCGAGGGCGCCGCGGCCTCGCTGCCCGGTCTCGAGGCCGTGGCGGTCGCCGAGGAGGACGGTGCCGGTCTCGAGACGCGGCGCGTCGTCACCGATGCGCTGCGCCGCCGGCGACGCCTGCGCCTGGCCTACCTCGTGCCGTCGAGGGACGAGCGCACGGAGCGCGAGGTCGACCCCATGCGGGTCGTCTCGCAGGACGGCCAGTGGTACCTCGAGGGCTGGTGCCACGTCGCACGCGACACCCGCCTCTTCCGGCTCGACCGCATCGAGCGGGTCGAGGTGCTCGACGACGACGGCACCCCGCCGCCCGAGGCCGAGCAGCGCGACCTCAGCCAGGGTGCCTACGCGGGCCGCGAGAGCGACCCGGTCGTCACGCTCCGGCTGCGCCCCGGGGCCCGCTGGGTCGCCGAGTACTTCCCCGTCCTCGGGCGCGAGGAGGCCGGGGCGGACCTCCGGGTGCGGCTCACCGCCCGGGACGACGCCTGGCTCGCCCGGCTCGTGCTGCGCTGCGGCGGCGACGCGGTCGTCGAGGGCCCCCAGAGTGCCGTCGACGCCGTCCGGTCCCGGGCCCAGCAAGCGCTCAGCGGCTACCAGGGCTGATGCGTACACTGACGACGAAGGTCATCCGATACACCCGCGTACCGAAAGGCACCCCATGCCTCAGTGGCTTGGCCCTGGCGAGCTCCTCGTCGTGCTCCTCATCGTCTTCCTGCTCTTCGGGTTCAAGAAGCTGCCCGACGCCGCCCGCAGCCTCGGCAAGTCCGCGCGCGTCTTCAAGTCCGAGGTCAACGAGATGAAGGAGGAGGACCGTGCCCGCGAGGAGGCCAAGCGCGCCCGTGGTACCGGCACGTCCCCCGTCCGCGACGACGTGCGGGACGACCTCTCTGCCCGGGACGGCGACGCCGTGATCGACGAGGCCAAGCCGCGCACGGACAACCAGTCCGGCCCGGTCGCCTGACGCCGACCCCTTCGCCCCACCGACGACCCACGTGGCCATCCGCCGACGCACGCCCAAGGATCCCGAGGGGCGCATGCCCCTCATGGAGCACCTTCGGGAGCTCAAGCGGCGGATCACCGTCTCGGCCCTGGCCGTCCTCGTCGGCACCGTCGTCGGCTGGATCTACTACGACGACGTCTACCGTCATCTGTCGCAACCCTTCCGCGACTACAAGATGCAGAACCCTGAGAGCATCGTCGCGCTGAACTTCGGCAACCCGACGGCCGCCTTCAGCCAGCAGATCTCGATCTCGATCTTCGCCGGGCTGCTGCTCTCCAGCCCGATCTGGCTCTACCAGATCTGGGCCTTCATCATGCCGGGCCTGACCAGGCGCGAGAAGAAGATCTCGATGGCCTTCTTCGCCGCCACCATCCCCCTCTTCGCCGCCGGCAGCTGGTTCGGGTACATCACCCTGCCGAAGGCACTGGCCATCCTCTACAGCTTCACGCCGGACGAGGACACGAGCAGCAACATCCAGCAGACGACGGACTACTTCACCTTCGTCATGCGCTTCATCTTCGCCTTCGGAGCCGCCTGGCTGCTCCCCGTGGTCCTTGTCGCGCTGAGCGCGCTGGGTGTCGTCACCGGCCGCCAGCTGCTCAGGGGCTGGCGCCCGGCGGTCCTGCTGATCTTCATCGCCTCGGCGATGATCACCCCGACCCCCGACCCGGTGACGATGTTCCTCCTCGCCGGGCCGCTCGTGCTCCTCTACTTCGGGGCCGTCGGCATCGCGATGCTCATCGGCCGCAAGCGTCAGGAGGCGCGACCCGACTGGCTCGACACGCCCGAGGACCAGGCCTCCGTCCTCGACTGACCCAAGGAGCCCGGGTGCACCGTCGCATCGGCCTGCTCGTCAACCCCACCGCCGGCAAGAACGCCGGGGCCCGCGTGGGGACGGTCGTGGCCGACCTCCTCGAGGCCGGGGGAGCGGAGGTCGTCGACCTCACCGGGCTCGACGCGACCCGGGCCGAGGCGAAGGCCCGTCGTGCGGTCGCCGAGGGTGCCATCGATGCTCTCGTCGTCGCGGGCGGGGACGGCGCCGTCCACCTCGGGGTGAACATCTGCGCCCAGACCGACGTGCCGCTCGGGATCGTCGCGGTCGGGACCGGCAACGACAACGCCCGAGAGGTCGGCCTGCCCGTCAAGGACGTCGAGACCGCCGCCGAGCGGATTCTCCACGGGCAGCCGCGCCCCTTCGACCTCGGCAGGGTCCGGTCGGTCGACGGGACGCAGGAGCGGTGGTTCCTCGGTGTCCTGTGCGGCGGCTTCGACGCCGTCGTCAACGAGCGAGCCAACCAGATGCGCTGGCCCCGTGGACCGGCGCGCTACAACATCGCGATCGCCCGCGAGCTGCCCGTCTTCGCCCCGATCCCGTACACGCTGACCCTCGACGGCGAGGAGGTCGAGGCCCGCGCCATGCTGACGTGCGTCGGCAACGGGCGGGCCTACGGCGGGGGCATGAAGGTCACCCCCGACGCCGACATGACCGACGGGCTGCTCGACGTCCTCGTCGTCGACGAGATCGGGGTCCCCGAGTTCCTCCGCGTCTTCCCCAAGGTCTTCAAGGGCGCCCACACGAGCCACCCGAGGGTGAGCGTGCGCCGCGCCCGCACCGTGCGGCTCGACGCGGCCGGCATCGTCGCCTACGCCGACGGCGAACGCCTCTTCCCGCTCCCGCTCGACGTCGAGGTCGTCCCCAGGGCCGTCCAGATCCTCCTGTGAGGCGCCCCCGCGGTTAGCCTGGCGCTCATGTCAGCAGCCGTGGAGGACTTCGCCGCCGGTCTCGTCTTCCCGCTCGACGACTTCCAGGAGCAGGGCTGCGAGGCCATCGCCGCCGGCCACGGCGTCCTCGTCGCGGCACCGACCGGCGCCGGCAAGACAGTGGTCGGGGAGTTCGCCGTCCACCTCGCGCTCCAGCGGGGGCAGAAGGCCTTCTACACCACCCCGATCAAGGCGCTGTCGAACCAGAAGTACCACGAGCTCGCCGCCCGCTACGGGCACGACAAGGTCGGGCTGCTCACCGGTGACAGCTCGATCAACGGCGAGGCGCCCGTCGTCGTCATGACGACCGAGGTCCTGCGCAACATGATCTATGCGGGCAGCAGCACCCTCGAGCAGCTCGGCTTCGTCGTCATGGACGAGGTGCACTACCTCGCCGACCGCTTCCGCGGGGCGGTGTGGGAAGAGGTGATCATCCACCTGCCCCCGTCCGTGCAGCTCGTCTCGCTCTCGGCGACCGTGAGCAACGCCGAGGAGTTCGGCGCCTGGCTCGCCGAGGTCCGGGGCGGCAACGAGATCGTCGTCTCCGAGACGCGGCCGGTGCCGCTGTGGCAGCACATGCAGGTCGGTCAGGAGATCTACGACCTCTTCGTCGACGGGGCGACCCCCGACGCGCTCCAGGACCGGGTGCGCGTCAACCCGCACCTCATGGACGCGGTCCGGCGCCAGGTGCGCTCGACCGCGGAGGTAGCCGGCCAGGGTCGGGGTCGTGGGGGACCGCGCGACCGTCGGGGCGGCGGGCGAAGGGGTGGCACCGAGCGTTTCGGCGGGGGAGCCTCGCGCACCCAGGTCATCACCCAGCTCGACCGTGAGGGTCTGCTGCCCGCGATCACCTTCATCTTCAGCCGGGTCGGCTGCGAGGGGGCCGTCGGCCAGCTGCTCGGCAACGACGTGCGGCTCATCAGCGCGGCGGAGGGGGAGCGCAACCGCCGCACCCTCGAGGAGCGCTCGATGATCCTCGAGGGCGAGGACCTCACGGTCCTCGGCTACCACCAGCTCCTCGCCGGGCTCGAGCGCGGCTACGCGCCGCACCACGCGGGGATGCTCCCGATCTTCCGCGAGGTCGTCGAGGAGCTCTTCACCGCGGGCCGGCTCAAGGCGGTCTTCGCGACCGAGACGCTCGCGCTGGGCATCAACATGCCGGCGCGCACGGTGGTCCTCGAGAAGCTCGTGAAGTTCAACGGTGAGGCCCACGTCGAGGTGACCCCGGCGGAGTACACGCAGCTCACCGGGCGGGCCGGCCGTCGCGGCATCGACATCGAGGGTCACGCCGTCGTCGTGTGGTCCCGGGGGATGGACCCCCTCTCCGTCGCGGGGCTGGCCTCGACCCGGACCTACCCGCTGCGCAGCTCCTTCGCGCCGACCTACAACATGGCGGTCAACCTCGTCGCGACCGTCGGGCGCACCACGGCACGGGAGATCCTCGAGAGCTCCTTCGCCCAGTTCCAGGCGGACCGCGCCGTGGTGGGCCTGGCGCAGAAGGTGCGCTCGATGCAGGAGTCCCTCGACGGCTACGCCGAGGCGATGCACTGCGAGCAGGGGGACTTCCGCGAGTACGCCGAGATCCGGCACAAGATCAGCGAGCTGGAGAAGAAGGGGCGCAAGCAGCGCTCGGCCGCGCGTCGCGCCCAGACCGCGGTCTCGCTCGACGAGCTCGAGCTCGGAGACATCGTGCGGATCGGCGGGCGCCGCAGCGGGCTCGCCGTCGTCGTCCAGCCCGCGAAGAACTACAAGGGGCAGACGAGCGAGCCGGTGGTCCTCACCGAGCACAAGCAGGTGCGCCGGCTCAGCCCCGGCGACCTCGACGGGCCGCTCACCCCCTTCGGCCGGCTCGAGGTCCCGCGCTCCTTCAACCCGCGCTCGGCCAAGCACCGGACCGACCTCGCGACCACCCTGCGCATCAAGGCGCCCCACGAGGGTGCCCCGTCGATCCGCGAGGAGGCGAAGGAGGCCGCGGCCGGCGACGACGGCCGTATCGCACAGCTGCGCGACCAGCTCAAGGCGCACCCCTGCCACACCTGCCCGGACCGCGAGGAGCACGCGCGCTGGTCCGAGCGGTGGTGGCGCCTCAAGCGCGAGCAGACCCAGCTCCAGCGCACCGTGGACTCGCGCACCGGGTCGGTCGCCGCCCGCTTCGACCGGATCGTCGCCGTCCTGCTCGACCTCGGCTACCTCGCCGACGACGGCGACACCATCACCGACGAGGGCTCCCGGCTGCGCCGGCTCTACTCCGACAAGGACCTGCTCGCCGCCGAGTGCCTGCGCGCGGGCACGTGGAAGCGGCTCACCCCCGCCGAGCTCGCCGCCGTCGTCTCGATGCTCGTCTACGAGCCTCGCCGTGACGAGGCCGACGTCATGCCCCGCATCCCGACCGACGAGGTCGCGCTGGCATGGGAGGGCATGCAGGAGCGGTGGCGCGAGATCGAGGCACGCGAGGAGCGCGCCGGGCTCGACCCGACGGGCTACCCCGACGCCGGGATCGCCTGGGCGGTCCACCGATGGGCCAGCGGCCGCCGGCTCGACGAGGTCCTCGACGGGACCGAGATGACGGCGGGCGACTTCGTCCGGCGGTGCAAGCAGATCGTCGACCTGCTCGACCAGGTGGCCAAGGCCTCCGGCGAGGAGCGCATGCGCACGACAGCACGCAAGGCCATCGAGGGCGTCATGCGCGGCGTCGTAGCGGCCGACCGGATCGACTGAGCCGTGCCTCAGTCCTGCGGGTAGAGCGCAGCCGCGGCCCGGCCGAGCGGGCCGGCGATGGCGTGGTCGAGCGCGAGCCGGCTCATGCCGGCCGGGTCCGGCAGCTCGTCGCCGATCGTCAGGTCGACGTGGGTCACCGGCACGTCGCGCGCGACCCGGACGACGAGCGGCGCCGCGTCGAGGTAGGCCGAGCCGGCCTCGAGCCGGGTGCGCTGGGCCCCCTTGATCGCCGGGTCGCCCGAGTCGACGGCAGCGCGGATCCCCTCGAGGGAGCCATAGGTGGCGATGAGCTTGGCCGCCGTCTTCTCGCCGACCCCGGCAACCCCGGGCAGGCCGTCGCTCGTGTCCCCGCGCAGGACCGCCATGTCAGCGTACGCGTCGCCGGTCCCCACGCCGTACTTCCCCATGAGGAAGGCCTGGTCGACGACGTCGGGGTCCCGCACGCCACCCCGGGCCGTGTAGAGCACCCGGGTCTGCGAGGCGTCGTCGACGAGCTGGAAGAGGTCACGGTCACCGGTGACGATGTCGACCGGCATCCGCCCGCGGTAGTGGTAGGCCAAGGTCCCGATGACGTCGTCGGCCTCGTAGGTGGCCGCGCCCGCACGCGGGACGCCGAGGACCTCGAGGCACTGCGCGATGACCGGCACCTGGGGGCTCAGGGCCTCGGGCACCTCCTCGCCCTCGGCGGGGTCCTCCGCCATCCGGTGCGCCTTGTACGTCGGGATGGCGTCGACCCGCCACTGGGGCCGCCAGTCGTCGTCCCAGCAGGCGGCGATGTGGGTGGGGGAGCAGCGGCCGACCAGCGTGGCGACCATGTCGATGAAGCCCGCGACCGCGTTCGTCGGGATCCCGGACGGCGCCGGGTCACGCTCAGGCACGCCGTAGAACGCCCGGAAGTACAGGCTGGCGGAGTCCAGGAGGAGCAGGCGGGGCGCGCGGGAGGACATGACGCGCAGCCTATTGGGCCGGTGCGACGCGGCGCCGTCACCTATGGTCGGCCCATGGAAGAGCCGGACCGCCGCATCGTCGAGCTGCTCGTCGCCAACGGACGGATGAGCTACACCGACCTCGGCAAGGCGATCGGCATGTCCACCTCGGCCGTGCATCAGCGCGTGCGACGACTCGAGGAGCGCGGCGTCATCCAGGGCTTCACCACCCGGGTCGACCACGCGGCGCTCGGCCGCCCCCTCACCGCCTTCATCGCCGTCGAGCCGCTCGACCACCGCGCCCCCGACGACATCCCGGAGCGGCTGCGCGACGTCGAGGAGGTCGTCTCCTGCTACTCCGTCGCCGGGGACGCGAACTACCTGCTCACGGTCCGGGTCGGCACGCCCCAGGACCTCGAGGACCTCATCGCCACGGTCCGCTCCCGCGCCGGGGTCTCCACCCGCACGACCGTCGTCCTCTCCACGCCCTGGGAGGCGTGAGAGGCACCCAGCGGCGCGGGTTAGGGTCAGGCGTGCCCCAGCCCGCCCCCTTCGCCCCGCCCGCCTGGGTGCGCGCTGCGCTGGCCGTCGCCGGCGGGCTGCTCGTGTGGCTCTCCTTCCCCGACCACGACCTCCACCTCGCCGCGATCCCCGGGATGGCCCTCGTCGGGCTCGCGCTCTGGGACGTGCGGGCCCGGACCGGTGCCCTGCTCGGCCTGCTCGCCGGCTGGGCGATGTTCCTGCCCACGCTGCACTGGTCCGGGGTCTTCGTCGGCGACCTGCCGTGGATCGCGCTCTCGACGCTCGAGGCCCTCTACGTCGCCGCCTTCGGTGCCGTCATGGGGTGGGTGCAGCGGCCCCTGGTGCGACGCGGCGCCCCCGTCCTGGCGGTCCTCGCGCTGCCCGTGGGATGGGTCGTCCAGGAGCTGCTGCGGGGCACGACACCCTTCGGCGGCTTCCCCTGGGCGCGGCTCGCCTTCGGCCAGGCCGACTCGCCGCTCGCCCGGCTGGCCTACCTCGGGGGCGCCCCGCTCGTGAGCCTCGCCGTCACGCTGCTCGCGGTCCCGATCATCCTCGTCGTCGTGCGCAGCCCGCGCGCGGCCCTCGCCTCGGCCGGGATGGCCGCGCTCCTCGTCGGCGCAACCCTGGTCGTCCCCGTGCCCACGGAGGCGCCGGAGGACTCCGTCCCCGCCCGGCTCGCGCTCATCCAGGGCAACGTCCCGCGCGCCGGTCTCGACTTCAACGCCGAGCGGCGCAAGGTGCTCGACAACCACGTCGTCGGCACCGAGGCGGTCGCGGGAGAGGACCTCGACCTCGTCGTCTGGCCGGAGAACTCCAGCGACATCGACCCTCTCCGCAACCTCGACGCGGGCGCCCAGGTCCGCCGGGCCGTCGACGCCGTCGGTGTCCCGGTCGTCGTCGGCGCGATCCTCGACGAGCCGAGCCCCGAGGTGAGCAACGCCAGCCTGCTCTACGAGCCGGGGCAGGACGAGCCCACGGCGCGCTACGTCAAGCAGCACCCCGTCCCCTTCGCCGAGTACGTCCCGTACCGCGACTTCTTCCGGATCTTCTCCGACAAGGTCGACCTCGTCCGGGTGGGCTTCGCGAAGGGGCCCGCCCCCGCCTCCTTCGACGTCACCGGGGCCGCCGGCCCCTTCGCCGTCGTGCCGACGATCTGCTTCGAGGTGGCCTACGACGGGCTGATGCGCGAGGCCGTCCACCACGCCGAGGACAGCGGCAGCCCGAGCATCCTGCTCGTCCAGACCAACAACGCGACCTTCGGATACACCGACGAGTCGACCCAGCAGCTCGCGATCTCCCGGATCCGCGCCATCGAGCACGGGCGCCCCGTCGCCCACGTCTCGACGGTCGGGGTCTCGGCCGTCATCGCGCCGGACGGCAGCGTGTCGCAGCCGACCGAGCTCTTCACCGCCGCCCAGATCGTCGAGACCCTCGACGCCCGGGCGGGCCTGACTCCCTCAGACCGGCTCGGCCCGTGGGTGGAGTGGGTGAGCGGGATCGCGCTCCTCGCCCTCGTGGCGGTGGGGCGAAGGGGGTCCCGCCGGGCTAGGGTCGTTCCCTCACCGACCACCGAGCTGGAGACCTCTGCCCGTGCCTGAGACCGCCGCACGCCCGCCGATCGAGCGGGTCGCCGTCCTCATCCCGACGTACAACGAGCGGGAGAACCTCCCGCGCATCGTGGCGCGGGTCCGCGAGAGCGTCCCCGAGGCGGACGTCGTCGTGCTCGACGACAACAGCCCGGACGGCACCGGGGAGGTCGCCGACGAGCTGGCCGCCGCCGACCCGCAGGTCAGCGTGATCCACCGTCAGGGCAAGGAGGGTCTCGGCGCCGCGTACCTCGCCGGCTTCCGCTGGGCCCTCGACGCGGGCTATGAGGCCGTCGTCGAGATGGACGCCGACGGCTCGCACCGGCCCGAGGACCTGCCCGCGATGCTCGCGGCAGCGCAGGACGCCGACCTCGTCATCGGCTCCCGCTACGTCCGGGGCGGCGAGATCGTCAACTGGCCGCTCTCGCGCAAGGCGATCTCGATGGGCGGCAACCTCTACATCCGCGCGATCCTCGGCATGCCGGTCAACGACGCCACGGCCGGCTACCGCGTCTACCGCACCGACACCCTGCGCCAGATCGGCCTCGACGAGGTCGAGAGCGCCGGCTACGTCTTCCAGACCGACCTCACCGTGCGCACCGTCCGCGCCGGCCTGCGCGTCGTCGAGGTCCCGATCACCTTCGTCGAGCGCGAGATCGGTGAGTCGAAGATGAACGGCGACGTCGTCAAGGAGTCGATGCGCCGGATCACCGGGTGGGGCGTCGCTCACCGCCGGCGGCAGGCCGAGCGGCTCCTTGGCCGCGAGCGGCGGTGGCACGCGCTGTGAGGCAGGTGCAGGGCGCCCCTGGACGTCGCCGCCGGCGGCGCCTCCCGTGGGTCCTGCTCGCGCTCGTCGCCCTCGTGGTCCTCGAGCTCGCGGTGATCATCGCGGTCGGCCGGCAGGTCGGCGTGCTGTGGACCCTGCTCGCGCTCGTGCTCATGTCAGTCCTCGGTCTGTGGCTGCTGCGCCGCGAGGGCGCGCGGGCCTGGCGGGCGCTGCGTGAGACGGCCCGCTCCGGCGAGATGCCCTCGCGGCAGATCGCCGACGGCATCCTCGTCCTCGTCGGCGGGGTGCTGCTCATGCTGCCCGGCTTCGTCACGGACGCGGTCGGCATCCTCCTCGTCCTGCCCGTCACCCGGCCGCTGGCCCGTCCCGTGCTCGAGGCCGCGATCGGTCGGCGGGTCTTCCACGACCTCGGCGTCGTCCACGTGACCCGGACCGGACCGCCCCCGCGGACGCCGGGCCCGCGGCGCACCCAGCGGCCCCCGGACGTCGTCGAGGGCGAGATCATCGAGTAGGCGAGCTCCCCCCTTCGCCCCAGACGACGAAAGCCGCCCGGAGGACCGGGCGGCTCTTCGCGTGCGGGAGGCTCAGGCGGTGCGCTTGCGCGTCTTCTCGCCGCGGGTCTCGCGGAGCAGCTGCAGCCGCTCCTCGAGGAGCTCCTCGAGCTCGGGGATGGAACGACGCTCGAGGAGCATGTCCCAGTGGGTACGGGCCGGCTTGGTCGGCTTGAGCTCCGGCTCCGGGCCGTCGATCAGCTTGCCGAGGAGACCGCAGCGGCACTCCCAGGTGCTCGGGATCTCGGCCTCGACGGAGAAGGGGAGCTCGGTGCGGTGACCCTCGTCGCAGACGTAGGTCGTGATCTGGCGCTCGCTGGGGACGACGTTGGCGGTCGTCTCCATGCTGAAGGACACCATCCGGGTGCCGCGAAGCGTGCGCTCTGCCATGTCGATACTCCTCGATCGTCTGGGTCGGTGCCTGTCCTGCCGTGGACATGGGCACCAGTGATGACAACGCTGGTAGGCGCTCTCTTGTTCCGACGCTCTGGCGGGTGCGATCTGCTGCGTCCGCGATGCAGGTCACATCGACAGTGATGCTCGGTGCGCTCCGCGGGGCCCGCGGCGTCGGCAAACCATCAGGTTAGCGGCAATGCACCGTGTCGCGCACATCGGCGGCGTCGCCGACGATACGGTCCCGGTGTGACGCACGAGAGCAACGCCGCCCCCGTCGACCTCCCGCTCGCGCCCGTCGGCTCGGCGCTGGAGCACGGACCGGCCGACACCAGCCGCAAGAAGGTCCTCTCGTGGGCGATGTGGGACTGGGGGAGCCAGCCGTACAACACGGTGATCATCACCTTCGTCTTCGCGGTGTACATCACGAGCTCGTCCTTCGGCGACACCAACGCCACCTCGACGGCCCTGGCGATCGCGACCGGTCTCTCCGGGCTCCTCGTCGCGGTGCTCGCACCGGTCCTCGGCCAGAACTCCGACCGCACCGGCCGGACGGTGCGCAACCTGCGCTGGCAGACCTGGCTCATGGCCCTGCTCGCTGCGGCCCTCTTCTTCGTCAAGCCCGAGCCGGAGTACCTCGTCCTCGGGCTCGTCCTGCTCGGGGTCGGCTCGATCATCTCCGAGATCGCCGGCGTGACGTACAACGCGACGATCGAGCAGGTGGCGACGCCGGCCAACGTCGGCCGCGTCTCGGGCTTCGGCTGGGGGATGGGCTACCTCGGCGGCATCGTCGTGCTGCTGCTGCTCAACTTCGCCTTCATCGCGCCGGCCAGCGCCGACGGGCCCGGTGCCGCGGGGCTCTTCGGCGTGACCGACGACGGCGGGATGCACATCCGCGTCTCGATGCTCGTGTGCGGCCTGTGGATCGCGCTCTTCACCATCCCGGCCTTCCTCGCGCTCAAGGACGCCCCGCGCGAGAAGGCTCCGCGTGTCGGGGTGGTCGACTCCTACCGGCTGCTCTTCGCCTCGATCAAGGCGCTGTGGGGCACCTCCCGGCACACCGTGTACTTCCTCATGGCCTCGGCGCTCTTCCGGGACGGGCTCGCGGGTGTCTTCGCCTTCGGTGCCGTGCTCGCCGCGGGGACCTTCGGCCTGAGCGCCGGCGAGGTGATCATCTTCGGGGCCGTCGCGAACATCGTCGCGGGGCTGAGCACCATGGCGATGGGGATGCTCGACGACCGGATCGGGCCGAAGCGCGTCATCATCATCAGCCTCGTCTTCCTCATGGTCGTCGGCATGCTGATCTTCGTCTTCCACGACGGCGGCAAGCCGGTCTTCTGGAGCCTCGGCCTCGTGATGACGGCCTTCGTCGGCCCGGCGCAGGCCGCGTCCCGCAGCTTCCTCGCGCGGCTCATCCCGGAGGGCAAGGCGGGCGAGATCTTCGGTCTCTACGCGACGACCGGTCGCGCGATCTCCTTCCTCAGCCCGCTGGCCTTCGCCGCCTTCATCGCCCTCGGCGCGGTGATCACCGGTGAGGAGAACACGCAGTACTGGGGCATCCTCGGCATCGCGCTCATCCTGCTCGCCGGCCTGCTCGTGCTCATCCCCGTGAAGGGCCACGAGGAGCAGCGGATCGGCTGACCCGGGCTGGGAGGGCCGGCGTCAGCCGGCGAACTCCCAGTGCCACGGCTCGGGCAGCGAGCCACCGGCCTGGGCCCAGGTCGGGTGGAACCAGCCGTAGAGCGGGGCGTTCTGCTGCATCCAGGCGTGCGCCGCGGTGCCGAAGCTGTTGATGCCGCCGCAGAGGTCGAGCGCCAGGCCGAGGCCGTGGTTGGAGGTTCCGGGAGCCGCGGCCCAGCCACCGCGCTGCTGCTTGACGATGACCTGCTCGGCGTACGAGCGGTAGCTGTCGGTGATGCAGATGGTCTGTCCGGTGTCGCGCGCGTAGGCCGTGGACATCGTGTTGAAGGCGGCGGCGGCCCGCGGCCGGAGGGCCTCGCCGGCACCACCGATGAGCGGGCACAGCGCGCCGGGGGGCAGCTGGCCGTTGGGGTAGGACGCCTCGTTGTCCGAGCACGGCCGCCCGCCCTCGAAGGAGCTGACGTCCTGGCCGGCCTTCTCCATCGCCTCCATGAGCGCGGACTGCGCCTGCTCGGCATCCGAGCCGGTGACGCCGAAGAGCGCCTGGACGAGCGGCCCGGCGGCCTGGAGCTCGTCGGTGTAGTCCTTGCGCAGCGTCTCCAGCTTGGCCTTGCGGTCCTTGATGACCGCATCGAGCTCCTTGCGCGCCGTGTCGGCCTTCGCCTTCTCCGCCGCGGCGCGCTCCTCGGCCTGCTCGGCCCTGCGGGCGAGCGCCGCCTGCTCCTCGGTCTCCTCACGGACGAGGTCGACGGTGTGGATGCGCTCGTCGGTGAGATAGGTGAGGTCACCGGCGGAGTCGCCGGCCTGGGCCGGCTGCTTCGTCATGATGTTGAGGAAGGCGAGCGTGTCGGAGTAGCCGCCGGCCTCGGTGAAGGTGCCGAAGGCCCAGTCCCTGAGGTCCTTGCGCCCCGCCGCGAGGCGGTTCTTCAGGGCCTCGGCGGCGCGGCGGGCCTCCTTCGCCTCCTCCTCGGCCTCGTCGTGCTTCTGCCTGGCCGTCGAGTACCGCTGGAGGAGGGTGTTGGCCCGCTCGGAGTGCTTCTGGAGCTCCTTGACGAGCGCCGAGATCTCCTGGTTGTTGGCCAGGATCCGCTCGGCGAGGGCGTTCGCCTCGTCGACCTGGGCCGCGACCTCCTCGGGGGAGAGGGACGCGTAGGGCTGGGCGGCCGGACCCGTGTAGACGAAGGGGTCGGTGCCCCCGGTCGGGGTGGGGTCGCCCGGGGAGGTGGGCTGGGCCGTGGCGCTGGCGCCGGGGTCGCTGGGGGAGGGGAGCGGCTCCGCAGCCGCGGTGGGCAGGAAGAGTGCTCCGGCGGCGGCCAGGGCCAGGGCGCCCTGCGCCCTGCGCAACAACATGGTCCCCACCTGGTGTGTCCTCTTGACAATCGACGAGCAGCCGGTCCGGCCATCGGTCACGATACGCCGTTCACGTCCATTCTTGAAGGGCTTGGCGGCTCTGCTCCGCGCTCGAGCAGCACGATAACCTCGTGGTGGTCGGTCTGCGGGAACATGTCGACGAGGCGCGCGCGCACCGGTCGCCACGACGACATCTGCTCGAGGTCGCGGGCGAGGGACTCGACGTTGCAGCTCGAGTAGATGATCCACCGGGCGTCACCGGCCTCGAGGGTCTCGGCGAGGGGGCCGATCCCGCGACGTGGCGGGTTGACGATCACGAGATCGGCCGTGGGGACCGCTCCGGACGCGTCGCCGACGGTGAACCTCACGTCGAGGTCAAGGTCTGCCGCCGCCTGGCGGGCGGCCACGACGGCCTCCTGCGCGATCTCGATGCCGTGGACCGGCATCCCCCTCGTCGACCCGGCGGCGGTCAGGGCGAAGCCCCCGACCCCGCAGTAGAGGTCGAGGACCGAGGCGGGTGCCACGTCACGGATCCAGCGCCCGGCGCTCTCGTAGAGGGCCTCGGCGGCACGTGTGCTCGTCTGGAAGAAGCTGTGGGGGCGGAGCCGGAGCGGCAGGCCGGCGACGTCCATGACGAGGTGGTCGTGCTCGGTGACCACCTCCTCGACGGCTCCCTCGATGACCGCCTTGTGCTCCGGCTGGAGGTTGACGCTGAGCACCCTCAGGCTCGGCAGGGCCGCCTGCAGGCGGGGCAGGTCGGACCGGAGCCGCTCGAGGTGACGGTCCGTGCGCAGGACGAGGCGGACCATGAGCTCGCCGCGCGGGTTGACCGTGACGAGGACGTGCTTGATCTCGCCGCGGCGGCGTGGGACGTCGTACGGCGGGACCTGGAGACGGTCCAGCCAGGCCTTGACCGGGGCGAAAGAGCGCGCCAGCTCGGGGGAGTAGAGGCCGCACGACCGGAGGTCGACCCCTCGCCCGTCGTCGTCAAGGATGCCCAGGGTGATGTCACCCGGGCGTCCGCCGACGACGAGCTTGGCCTTGTTGCGGAAGCCGTCCTCGGAGGAGGCGAAGGGAGTCTCCCAGGTGAGCTCCGGGGCGACCTCGGCGAGGCGCTGGGCGACATGGGCCTGCTTCGCGGCGAGCTGGTCGGCGTACGGGACGCCCATGAGGGTGCAGGAGCGGCACGCGCCGGCATCGAAGTAGTCGCACTGCACCGGGCCATCGTGCCACCCGGGATCCACAGGTGGGCGCCCTCGTCACGCGTCGCCCACAGGTGCGCCTCGTCGGGTACCGAGAGCACGACCGCCCGGGGATCGTCTGGCAGAACGACACGAGAGGGAGATGTTATGTCAACCAAACCACGGTCTGCGGCCGACGAGGGGGAGGACGTCAACGAGGTGCACCTCGTGGGCCGGGTCAGCGGAGACCCCGAGGAGAAGGAGCTGCCCAGCGGCGACGCCCTCGTCACCTTCCGGCTCGTCACGTCTCGTCGCCGGGGCGAGCCGGTCGACACGATCGACGTCGCGTGCTGGTCCGCCGGCGCTCGTCGCTCGGCGCAGCGTCTGGGCGACGGCGACCGCGCCGAGGTCCAGGGGGCGCTGCGCCGGCGGTTCTTCCGGACGCCCGGTGGGGCGGTGAGCCGCTACGAGGTCGAGGCCCGGCGGCTGCGCAAGGCGTAGGCCGCTCTCGCGCCCCGCCTGACCGATCCACGTTGTGCCGATAATCGACATTATGTCAGGTGAAGGGGTGGTGGACCGGTGCTTGATCGACCGCTCGCTCCCCCCACCTGGGCAGCGACGGTGGCGTTTCGTCCCACTTCCCCCCCTGTGGTTCAGTGGATCGAACCGGGCGTCGAGCACCGACCGCGATATGCCTCTGCCGATGACAGTGTCGTGTCCAGGAAGCCCGGCCGACCTTGACAACACGGGCTCATGCAGCGCCCGGCCGGGAAAACCGCACTTGACCAGGAAACCGCTTCGCGGCCTGGATACTTCGCGGTCCACCCCAGCTTTGTCGGCCACGTCGGGGTTTCCCGGCCCAAGCACGCCCATGCCGCGGTCAGAGCCCACGAGACGTCACGGCGAGCTCGAAGCGTGACGATCCCAGTCCGAGATCGGGATCCCGGGTGGACAGGTCACGGCCGCTCCCCCCTCCGCCGTCGTGCCACACTCCCGAGCGTGCGACAGCCATCGGCCACGATCGAGCACCGACGCGAGCGCGTCGGTGGGCTGCGGACCGCCTGGGTGGAGCGTCACGCCGATGTCGCCACCTCGCGCGTCCCGCTCGTGCTCGTGCCCGGGCTGTCGATGTCCTGGCAGGCATACCGCTGGGTGCTCGACGCCCTCCCGACGGATCGGGACGTCATGGTCGTCGATCCTCCGGGCGCCGGTCGCAGCGCCCGCCTCCGGGGCGGCATGAGCGCCGGTGCCCAGGCCCGCCACCTCGCTGCCTGGCTGGACCATCTCCAGCTGCCGGGGCTCGACCTCGTCGGCCACTCGCTCGGTGCGCTCACAGCCGCCCGGCTCGCTGCTGCCCGCCCGGAGCTGGTGCGCGCCGTCACGCTCGTGTCGCCCTCGCCGGACCCCCGCATGCCGCGGCTGCGCGAGCATGTCGGCGCCCTCGCCGCCGGAGTCCCGCAGGAGGCCCCCCGCGTCCTGGTGCAAGCGGCCTACGACTACGTGCGCTCGAGCCCCCGGGTGGTCGCCGGATTCCGTCGCGAGATCGGCACCACCGCCGACGAGGTGATGGAGGGCGTCCGGGCCACGGTGCTCGTCGTCCGCGGCTCCGAGGACCGAGTGTCCAGCGAGCGCTGGTGCGGCGACCTCGCCGAGGCCGGCGGCGGGCGACTCGTCACGGTGCCCGACGGCGCGCACGGACTCCCTCAGCAGCACCCGCGAGAGCTCGTGGCGCTCCTCGACGACCGCTCGACAGATCGTCATGGCTGACCTCGGAGACCTCCAGGTCCCGCCAGGACCGGGCATCCCCGGCGGCCTCGTCATCCCCGCGGCGGACCTCGTCGAACGCTTCTCCCGCGCCTCCGGCCCCGGAGGGCAGGGCGTCAACACCACCGACTCGCGGGTGCAGCTCTCGCTCGACCTGGCCGCGAGCACCGCACTCACCGACGCGCACCGTCAGCGAGCGCTGCGCCGGCTCGAGATCCGGCTCGTCGGGACCACCCTCACCGTCGACGCGTCGGAGCACCGATCGCAGCGGCGCAACCGGGTCGCCGCCCGCGAGCGGCTCGCGGCACTGCTGCGGGAGGCGCTCGCCCCGCCTCCCCCGGCCCGCCGCCCGACCCGGCCGACGAAGGGCTCCCAGCGGCGCCGGCTCGAGGCGAAACGTCAGCGCTCGGCGACCAAGGCCCGGCGCGGGCGGCCCCGCGCCGAGGACTGACGGGTCGCGCTCACGACGCGCGTGCGCAGCGCAGGACCTCGGTGAGGTCGAGGCCGTAGGTCTCCCCGCTCCCCCGGCCGTACTCCTCGACCCGGTCGCTGCCCCGCTGCAGCAGCCGGCGGCCTCCGACCTCGTTGCCCCGTGCGAGATGCGTCAGACCGACACAGATCTGCGCGAGCCCCTGCCACAGGTCGCGCTCAGCCCCGGGTGCCGCCTTCCACCGGGCCTCGAGCACCTCGTGGGCCGAGAACGGGCGCCCCTCGTCGAGCAGGCGGCGGGCCTCGGCGATCGTCTCGAGCGGGGGCAACGGGTCCTCGCTCACCGGTTCGACCCCCTTCGCCCCGTAGGGCAACGGACGCCCGAGGGCGTCTCGAGGACGCGCCTGGCGGGCCCGTCCAGCGTCGTCCCGGTCCCTCATGCGCGCATCTCGTCGGGCAGCTGCAGCGCGACGACGCGCCCCTCGGCGACGACCGAGCCGGCGGCCTCCACGGTGAGCAAGACGGTGACCTTGCGCCCCTTGAGCTCCTCGATCCGCCCGGTGACCACGAGCTCCTCCCCCATCGGGGTCGGCCGCACGTAGCGGACCTCGAGGGTCCCGGTGACGAACCGCAGGGCACCCTCGGCCTCGAGGTCACGCCCCGCGGCGTGGGTCGCCGCGAGCGCGGCCGATCCGGTGCCGGAGCAGTCGACGACCGAGGCGACGAGCCCGCCGTAGACGTAGCCCGGCATGGCAGTCTGCTCGGCGCCGGGGACGAAGCGGGTGACCGTCTCGGTCCGGGACTCCCCCGCCCACCGGGTCTTCAGCTGGTGACCCTGCGGGTTGCGCGCACCGCACCCGTAGCAGTGCGCGGCGTCCTCCGGGTAGTGGTCCTGGACCGCGGGTGCCACCCCGGCCACGGGCGAAGGGGTGCGGGCGGCCAGCCATCGTCGGCTCTGGGTCACGAGATCATCACCCAGGGGCGAGGGATCGTGCGCGACCTCCCAGCGGTAGCCGTCGGGGTCGGCGAAGTAGCCCGAGTAGCCGCCCCACTCACGCTGCTCCCCCGGGGTGACCGGGGCGCCCGCGGCGGCTGCCCCGGCCAGCACCTCGTCGACCTCCGCCGGGCTGAGGACGTTGTGCGCCAAGGTGATCGGCGCCAGGCCGGTGCTGGGCTCCCCCACCTCCGCGGTGAATCCTGCCCGCGACCAGAGCGACAGCACGAGCCCGTGGCCGACGGGGAGGAAGAGCACCTCCCCGGGCGCCTCGAACACCGGCTGCCAGCCCAGCCCGTCGACGTAGAAGGCCCTCGATCGGTCGACGTCCTCGACGGCGAGGGTGACGAAGTTCGCGCGCTGCTCCATGCGGGCACGCTACTGCCGGCAGCGAGCCAGGGGTTGGGCTCGACGGTGCATGGCTGACGCTACCGGCGCGGCTACGTCCCGGAGGCGAAGGCCGCGAACGAGGCGAGCCAGACGAGGAAGAGACCGACGAACATCACGACGACGAAGGCCAGCAGCAGCGTGCCGACGATCCCGAGGATGCGCCCGACGTTCACCCAGTCGCGGCGGCCGTAGCGCCCCGGCTGCGCGTCGATCTCCCGGAGCGCCTGGGCCCCGAGGTACCACGCGACCGGCGCGGTGAAGGGAACCATCGAGACCCCGAGGATCCCGAGGACGAGGACCGTGAGGGCCTGCGGGTGGTCGGGTGGCAGCGGGGCGAAGGGGTAGGCCGGCGGGGGGCCGGAGGCAGGCGGCCCAGCGATCGGCGTGGTGGGCTCGGTCATGCCCCGACCCTACGGTCCCCGCTGCCGACCGGCCAGGGGGCGGACCCCCCTTCGCGCTACCGTGACCCAGGTCTCGACCGAGACCGTCCCGCGACCCAGGAGGGAGCTCCACCGATGCGTGCCCTCGTCAAGACCCGCCCCGGACCGGGCCTGGAGATGATCGACGTCCCCGAGCCCACGCCCGGACCGCGGGAGGTGAAGATCCGGGTCCTGCGTGCCGGTCTGTGCGGCACCGACCTGCACCTCCACGACTGGGACCCGTGGGCCGCCGAGACGGTGCGGACCCCGATGATCCTCGGGCACGAGTTCAGCGGCATCGTCGCCGAGGTCGGCCCCGACGTCACCGACGTCGAGGTCGGCCAGCTCGTCTCCGGGGAGGGACACATCGTCTGCGGCCGGTGCCGCAACTGCCGCGCCGGCCGTCGCCACCTGTGCATCAACACCCAGGGCATCGGGGTCAACCGGGACGGGGCCTTCGCCGAGCACGTCGTCATCCCCGCGAGCAACGTCTGGGTCCAGCCCGAGGACTTCGACCCCGACCTCGCCGCGGTCTTCGACCCGCTCGGCAACGCGACCCACACGACCCTCTCCTTCCCCCTCGCCGGTGAGGACGTGGTCGTCACTGGCGCCGGGCCGATCGGTGTCATGGCCGTGGCGATCGCCCGGCACGTCGGGGCGCGCTACGTCGCCGTCACCGACCTCTCCGGGGAGCGCCTCGCGCTCGCCCGGGCAGCGGGCGCCGACATCTGCGTCAACCCGGCCGAGGGCGACCTGCGTCAGGCGATGCGTGCCCTCGGGATGCGCGAGGGCTTCGACATCGGCCTCGAGATGAGCGGTGCTCCCCCGGCCGTCGCGTCGATGATCGACCACATGAACCACGGCGGCCGGATCGCGATGCTCGGCCTGCCCAAGGAGCCCTACCCGGTCGACTGGGGCAAGGTGATCACCCACATGATCACCATCAAGGGCATCTACGGCCGCGAGATGTACGACACCTGGTACGCCATGAGCTCGATGCTCTCGACCTCCCGCGCGCTGCGTGATGCCGTCACCTCGGTCATCACGCACCGCTTCCCCGCAACCGAGTGGCAGACCGCCTTCGACACCGCCCGCTCCGGGCAGTGCGGCAAGGTCGTCATGGACTGGAGCTGACATGTACGCGATCAAGGACGACCTGCGCAGCGAGCTCGACGAGATCGAGGCCGCCGGGCTGACGAAGACCGAGCGCCTCATCACCACGCCGCAGTCCGCGCACATCGCGACCGCCGCCGGGGAGGCGCTGAACTTCTGCGCCAACAACTACCTCGGGCTGGCCAACCATCCCGACGTCGTCGCGGCCGCCCGCGACGCGCTCGACGAGTGGGGCTTCGGCATGGCGAGCGTGCGCTTCATCTGCGGCACGCAGACCCAGCACCGAGAGCTCGAGGAGGCCATCGCCGACCTCGTGGGGACGGAGGACTCGATCCTCTTCCCATCGTGCTTCGACGCCAACGGTGGCATCTTCGAGGTCCTGCTCGGACCCGAGGACGTCATCATCTCCGACGCCCTCAACCACGCCTCGATCATCGACGGCGTGCGGCTGAGCAAGGCGCAGCGCCGTCGCTACGCGAACCGCGACATGGACGACCTGCGCACCCAGCTCGAGGAGGCCCGCGCCGGGGGTGCGCGGCGCATCCTCGTCGTCACCGACGGCGCCTTCTCCATGGACGGCTACCTCGCTCCCCTGGCGGAGATCTGCGACCTCGCCGAGGAGCACGGCGCCCTCGTCATGGTCGACGACTCGCACGCGACCGGCTTCGTCGGCGAGCACGGTCGTGGCTCGCACGAGGCGTGCGGGGTGATGGACCGCGTCGACATCGTCACCGGCACCCTCGGCAAGGCTCTCGGGGGCGGCAGCGGCGGCTTCGTCGCCGGGCCCCGGGAGGTCGTCGACCTGCTCAAGCAGCGGGCGCGCCCCTACCTCTTCTCCAACGCCGTCGCGCCGTCCGTCGTCGCCGGCTCGCTCAAGGCCGTCCACATCGCGCGCGGGTCCGACAAGCTGCGGCAGGTGCTGCGCCGCAACGCCGCCCTCTTCCGCGGGCTCATGACCGACGCCGGCTTCGAGCTGCTCCCCGGCGAGCACGCGATCGTCCCGGTGATGTTCCCCGGCGAGGAGGGCGCCCGGCAGGCGACCCAGGTGGCCGACCGCATGCTCGAGCTCGGGATCTACGTCATCGCCTTCTCCTACCCCGTCGTCCCGAAGGGGCAGGCCCGCATCCGGGTCCAGCTCTCCGCGGCACACTCCGAGGAGGACGTCCGGGCCTGCGTCGACGCCTTCGTCCAGGCCCGCGAGGAGGTGGCGCCCCGATGACCGCCGAGACCGACACCCGCGGCTCCGCCCGTATCGCCGTGCTCATCGACTGCGACAACGTCTCGGCCAAGCATGCCGGCGACATCCTCGAGGAGCTCGCGAAGTACGGCACCCCGACGGTCAAGCGTGCCTACGGCGACTGGACCACCTCGCAGCTCTCCGGCTGGAAGTCCGAGCTGCACCGCAACGCGATCCAGCCCGTCCAGCAGTTCGCCTACACCAAGGGCAAGAACTCCTCGGACTCCGCCCTGATCATCGACGCGATGGACCTGCTGTGGCAGGGCAACGTCGAGGCCTTCGCGCTCGTCTCCTCCGACTCGGACTTCACCCGGCTGGCCACCCGGCTGAGGGAGTCCGGGCGCCGGGTCTACGGGCTCGGGCTGCGCAAGACCCCGGAGTCGCTGCGTCGGGCGGTCGACCAGTTCATCTTCCTCGAGGTCCTGGGCGAGGAGTCCGCCGCGGACGAGGAGCCCACGCCGAGCGCGACGTCCGGCGCGGACGCGCCCGACGACGGCCAGAGCTCGAGCATCAACCTCCAGAGCGCTCTGACCAAGGCGATCAACGCGACCTCCAACGACGAGGGCTGGGCCTCCCTGGGCCAGGTCGGTCAGCACCTCGGCCGCGCGCACGCGGACTTCGACCCGCGCGACTTCGGTCACCAGAAGCTCAGCTCGCTCGTCGCGGAGCAGTCCTACCTCGAGACGCGGACGGCCGGTCCGCTCACCGAGGTGCGGCTGCGGGCGCGGCGGAGCACCCGCAGGGCCACCGGGCGCAGGAACGGCTCGGGCTAACCCTCGAAGGGGTCGGCGTCACCGGCTCCGTGGCGGGCCACCTCGGCCGTCCCGGAGCTGTAGTCGATGACCGTCGTCGGAGCGGTGCTCACCTCGCCGGCGTCGATGACGATGTCGACGGCGTGGTCGAGCTCCTCCTTGACGTCCCAGCCGAAGACCGGGGTCTCCTCATGGCCGGGCAGCAGCAGGGTGCTCGAGAGCAGCGGCTCGCCGAGCTCCTCGAGGAGGGCCTGGACGACGGGGTGGTCCGGGATGCGCACACCGACGGTCTTCTTCTTGGCGTGCAGCAGCCGCCGGGGCACCTCCTTCGTCGCCGGGAGGATGAACGTGTACGGCCCCGGGGTGGCCGCGCGGATCGCACGGAACATGTGGTTGTCGACGTGCACGAGCTGCCCCAGCTGGGCGAAGTCTCGGCACAGCAGCGTGTAGTGGTGCTTGTCGTCGAGCCGCCGGATGTCGCGGATCCGGTCCTTGATGGCCTGGTCGTCGAGCCGCCCGCCGAGGGCGTAGCCGGAGTCGGTCGGGAAGGCGACGAGGGCGCCCTCACGGATGCGCTGCGCGACCTGGGCGATGGTGCGTGCCTGGGGGTTGTCCGGGTGGACCTCGACGAAGGTGGCCATGCGGGTCAGCCTAGGGCCGAAGCTCTTCCTCCAGGGCGTCCACGAGGGCCCTGGCCGTCCGGCCCACGCCGATGAGCGTCGCCGACGCCGGCCCGGTCCAGTCCCCGTAGCCGACGAAGGAGACCCGAGGGTCCTTCGTCGACCGGTTGCCCTTGACCTCGGGGATCCCGTCCCGCGCTCGGAGGCGGAGGGATCGAAGGTGCCGCAGCGCGGGCCGGAACCCCGTCGCCCAGATCACGGCGTCCAGGTCGACGTGCGCCCGCCCGATGACGGCACCCGTCTCATCGAGACGGTCAGGCATCGCGCGCAGCCGCAGCGCCCCCTTCGCCCTGGCCTCCCGGACCGCCGGCATCGCGACGATGGTGCCGGAGAGCTCGGGCTCCTGCTCCGCGCTGCTCTGGACCCGGGCGGTCGCGCGCTGGAAGAGGTAGCGACCGTCGACCTCGTCCGGCAGGAAGCGCAGGCGGGTGGTCGAGCACAGGTGCACCTGCTCCGCCGTGCCGACGAGGTCGGCGGTGATCTGGACCCCGGAGTTGCCGCCGCCGACGACCGCCACCCGCTGCCCGGCGAAGGCCGCCGGGCCCTCGTAGTGGGCCGAGTGGATCTGCCGGCCGCGGAAGCGGCCCGCCCCCTCGACCATCGGGACGAAGGGGGCCCGCCACGTCCCGGTGGCGTTGATGACGTGGCGGGCGCGCACCTCTCCCCCGTCGGTGTGCACGCTCAGCCCGTCGACGTCGGCGCTCACGTCGGTGACGCGCACCGGGCGTCGGACCGGGACCTGGTAGCGCTCCTCGTAGTCCGCGAGGTACTCGAGGACGTGGCTGACCGGTGGGAAGACGTCCGGGTGCGGCGGCATCGTCCGACCCGGCAGCGACGAGTACGCCGACGGCGAGAAGAGGCGCAGCGAGGGCCACGTCCGGTGCCAGGCCCCGCCCGGCCGGTCCTGCTCGTCGAGGACGAGGTGGTCGATGCCGGCGCGGGAGAGCCAGTAGCTGCAGGCGAGCCCGGCCTGCCCCCCGCCGATGACGACGATGTCGGTGCGCTCAGCCATCCGTCCCCGGGAGGTCCGCCGCACGCATCGTGATCGGGGTGCCGAGCTGGACGGTCCGCGAGACCGTGCAGAGCCGGTCGCGCGACTGCTCGACGGCTCGCGGGAGCGCCGCCCGGGCTCGGTCGCCGTCCTCCCCCTCGGGGAAGCGCAGGGTGAAGGTCACCTCGAGGTCGCTCATGTGGTTGCCCGACTCCGGGGTCGACGCCTTGACGCCGCTCACCTGCACGTCGAAGGCCTCGGGCTCGGCGCGGCGGCTCGTGATGTGGTCGACGTCGACCGCGCTGCAGCCGGCGATCGCCGCGAGGAGCAGCTCGACCGGGGTGAAGCTGTCGTCGTCCCCCGCAGCGAGGCGGATCTCCCCGCCGCGCGCGTTGCGGGCGGTGTAGTGCCCGAGGGAGGTGCGGGTCAGGGTGACCTCTCGATAGCCGGTGCCCGTCCCTCCGGTGGCCTCTGCGCCGTCCTGCTGAGCCATCCTCGTCCCCTCCGTCGCTGGGTGCTGCTTCCTATGATGCCCATCATGACCTCTTCCGCCGGCCGGCTGGTGCTCGTCCGTCACGGCCAGACCGAGTGGAGCCGGGACGGGCGCCATACCGGGCTGACCGATCTGCCCCTCCTGCCCGAGGGCGAGGAGGACGCGAGGTCGCTCGCCGAGCACCTGGCGCGCTTCCCCTTCGCCCGCGTGCTCACCTCCGACCTCGGTCGGGCGCGCCGGACGGCCGAGCTGGCCGGCCTCGAGGGCGAGGTCGACGTGGACCTGCGGGAGTGGGACTACGGAGCGGCCGAAGGGAGGACGACGGCCGAGATCCGCGAGGAAGAGGGACCGTCGTGGACGGTCTTCGACGGGGTGTCCCCCGGCGCGTCCCCTGGGGAGACCGTCGAGGAGGTCGCGGCGCGCGCCTCGCGGGTGCTGGCCCGGGTCCGACCGAACGTCGAGGAGGGACGGGACGTGGCTCTCGTGGGTCACGGCCACGCGCTGCGGATCCTGACGGCGGTGTGGCTCGGCCACGCACCCCGGCTCGCAGCGCAGCTCGTGCTCGACGCGGGCGCCGTCTCGATCCTCGGGTTCTACCGCGAGGACCCGTGCGTCATCGCGTGGAACGTCCCCGTCGGTGGGCTCGCCGCGCTCGTCTGACGCCCGTCAGCCGGGCAGCGGCCAGGTGTGGACGGGCTCGTTGGTGTGCATGTGCTCGACGTACCGCTCGAGCATCTGGGCCAGCGCCTCCCTCCGGTCGGCCCCGCGCTCCTCGAGCCGCTGGACGCACGACGTCTGCCAGGCGGCGCCGTTCTGGCCCGTCGTGCAGCGCCCCTCGATGACGCTGAGGTAGCGGTCGCAGACCGACTGCGAGACGCCCCAGTCCTCCAACCCTTTCGCCGCCAGCGGCAGCAGGTGACGCAGCGTGAGCTCGTCCGCCCCGACCTCTCCCTGACCCGGCCAGTAGAGGCGGGCGTCCAGCCCGTCCCTGGCGGCCGCGTCGAAGTTCGCCCGGGCCGCGACGAAGGAGAGCCTCGTCCACACCGGACGCTCCTCGGTCGCGAGGGTGCGGACGAGGCCGTAGTAGAAGGCGGCGTTGGCCAGCACGTCGACGATCGTCGGGCCGGCCGGCAGCACACGGTTCTCGACGCGGACGTGCGGGCCTCCGTCCGCGATGTCGTAGATCGGCCGGTTCCAGCGGTAGACGGTGCCGTTGTGCAGGTTGAGCTCGGCGAGCCTCGGCGTGCCGCCCTCCTCGAGGACCGCGACGGGGTCCTCGTCGGTGGACTCGGCGAGCAAGGCCGGGAAGTAGCGGACGTTCTCCTCGAAGAGGTCGAAGATCGAGGTGATCCACCGCTCGCCGAAGAAGACGCGCGGGCGGACGCCCTGGTTCTTCAGCTCGATCGGCCGGGTGTCGGTGGCCTGCTTGAAGAGCTCGATCCGGGTCTCGGCGTGCAGCCGCCGGCCGAAGAAGAAGGGTGAGTTCGCGGCGAGCGCGACCTGCGGCGCGCTGACGGCCTGCGCGGCGTTCCAGTGGTCGGCGAAGTCGCCCGGGCTGACCTGGAGGTGGAGCTGGACCGAGGTGCAGGCGGACTCGGGGGCGATGGAGTCGGCGAAGGTGTGCACGCGCTCCCCCGTCGGCCCCTCGATGTCGATGGCGATGTCCTCGCCGCGCGCGACGAAGATCGAGTCGTTGAGCGCCGTGTAGCGGTTGTTGCGGCTGATCCACTCGCCCTGGAAGTGCTCCGGCCGGATCGTCGGGAGGATGCCGATGGCGACGATCCGGCTGCCCCGGCTGCGGGCCCGCTGGTCGGCCTCGTCGAGCGAGCTGCGCAGCTCGGTCTCGAGGCCGAGCGCCGAGTCGCCGGGCAGCGGCCGCGGCGCGACGTTGAGCTCGATGTTGAACCGTGCGAGCTCGGTCTGGAAGTCGGGGTCGTCGATCGCCTCGAGCACCTCGGCGTTGGCGAAGGCCGGGTCGTGGTCCTCGTCGATGAGGTTGAGCTCGATCTCCAGCCCGGTGAGGGGACGCTCGGCCTCGAAGTGGGCCTCGGCGAGCATCCGCTCGAAGACGTCGAGGTTCTGGTGGACCTTCTCGCGGTAGCGCTGGCGCTCCTCGCGCGTGTAGCTCTGCGCGGCGACTTCCTTGCCCACGGGTCCTCCTCGGTCGGGACCCTAGCCAAGCACAGATCTGGCCCCGGACGGCGCGCGTCCGCAGCGTTGTCGGTGCTCGCTCGTAGCGTGAGGGCCATGAGGTTGATCCACACGTCCGACTGGCACCTGGGCCGCTCCTTCCACGGGGTGGGTCTGCTCGGTGCCCAGTCGGCCTACCTCGATCACCTTGTCGACGTTGTCCGGGACGAAGCGGTCGACGCGGTCGTCGTCGCCGGTGACGTGTACGACCGGGCGATCCCGGCACCCGATGCCGTGGAGCTGCTCTCCGAGAGCATCGTCCGGCTGCGTGAGGCCGGTGCCGAGGTGGTCATCGCCCCGGGCAACCACGACTCGGCTCGCCGGCTCGGTTTCGGCTCGGTCATCCTCGAGCGGGCCGGCGTGCACATCCGCACCGGCATCGAGGACATCGGCCGGCCCGTCCTCGTCGGCGGTGCGGCGATCTACCCGCTCCCCTACCTCGACCCCGCGTCGTGCACCGTCACCGACGGGCTCGGCGTCTCGGTCCGCAGCCACGCGGCCGTGCTCGGGGCGGCGATGGGACGGGTGCGCGCCGACGCTGCCGGACGCGGTCCGCAGACCGTCGTCGCGGCCCACTGCTTCGCCTCCGGGGGCACGGTGTCCGACTCGGAGCGCGACATCACCGTCGGCGGGGTGTCGATGGTGCCGGCCGGCATCTTCTCGGGTGTGGCCTACACCGCGCTCGGGCACCTGCACCGGCCGCAGGAGATCGCCCCCGGGGTGCGCTACTCCGGCTCCCCCGTGGCGATGTCCTTCTCCGAGGCAGGGCACACGAAGGGCTCGCTCCTCGTGGACCTCGCTGTGGACGGCGCCGTGCGGGTCGAGCAGGTCGACGCTCCCGTCGAGCGGCCGGTCGCCGTCCTCCGGGGCACCCTCGACGAGCTCCTCACCGATGCCCGGCACGTCCACGCCGAGCAGTCCTACGTCCAGGCGACGCTCACCGACGCCGTGCGCCCTCGACGGGCCATGGACCAGCTCCGCCGCCGCTTCCCCTTCGCCCTCTCGCTCCAGCTCGACCCGGTCGCTGCCCCGACGCCTGTGCGAGCCCGCGCGACGACGGTCAGCGGACGCCCGAGCATCGAGGTGTGCACCGACTTCGTCGCGGCGATGCGGCCCGGGCGCCCGGCGGGCGAGGCCGAGCGAGCGCTGCTCGTCGAGGCGCTGGAGGGGTCGCGGGCCCGCCGCAGCCGCGCCGACGACGAGGGTCAGGCGGGCGGGGCAGACGCCACGCGGGGTGCGGCGTGAGGGTCCACCACCTCGAGGTCACCGCCTTCGGTCCCTTCGCCCAGACGCAGAGCATCGATCTCGACGGGCTCGGCGAGGCCGGGCTCTTCCTCATCTCGGGCCCGACCGGCTCGGGCAAGACGAGCCTGCTCGACGCGATCTCCTTCGCCCTCTTCGGGAGCGTCCCGGGCACCCGGGTCCCGAAGACCCTGCGCAGCCACCACGCGGACCCCGACGTCGCACCCCAGGTGCTGCTCGAGGTGACGCTGAGCGGGCGCCGGTTCCGCATCCGGCGCTCTCCCTCCTTCACCCGCCCGGGCCGCAAGACGGCCGTCCAGGCGTCGGTGACGCTCGACGAGCTCGTCGACGGGTCCTGGGCACACCTGACCGCGCGGCTCGACGAGGCCGGGCGCATCCTCGAGGACGTGCTCGGCATGACCGCGGCGCAGTTCCACCGGGTCGTCGTGCTCCCGCAGGGCGACTTCGCGGCCTTCCTCCACGCGAGCAACGACGACCGTGGCGAGCTGCTGCGCAAGCTCTTCGACGTCGACACCTTCGCCGACGTCGAGGCGTGGCTCGTCGAGGAGCGCAAGCGGCTCGCCTCGGCCGCCCGCGACGCCGGCCACGACGTGGAGCGCGTCCGGCACTCGCTCGTCCGGGTGCTGAGCACTCTCCCCGCCGAGGACGACGAGGCAGCGCAGGCCGGGGGTGACGGATGGTCCTCCCTCGTCGGGGACGAGCTCCTGGCAGCCGTCGCGCAGGTCGACGAGCGGGTCCAGCAGCAGGCGACCACCGCGCTGGCCGACGCTGACAGCACCGATGTCGCCCACCGCACGGCGGAGCGGGTGCTCGCCGAGGCCCGGACCCGGGCGGAGCGTCACGATCGGGGCCTTGCCGCGCAGTCCGCGCTGGTCGAGCTGGAGAGCACCGCCGACGAGCAGCAGGCACGTCTCGAGCGGCTCGACCTCGCCGAGCGGGCCGGCCGGGCGCTCGCCCACCAGGCGGCGCTCGAGCGCGCCGAGACCCACCTCGGCCGGATCCAGGCCGAGACCGACCGCGCCGCCACCTCGGCCGGCACCGGGCTCGCCGGGCTAGACAACGACGGGCTGGCCGCATGGCTCAGACGGCTCGCGGAGCACGACCCGACGGTCGACGAGCTCCCCCACGAGGGACGCCGGTGGCAGGAGAGCCTGCAGCGGCTGCCACAGCTGGCGACCGACGTCGATGGCGTCACGGCAGGACTCGCCGCGCTCACGGACGAGCGCACGCGCATCGCGGAGCGTCTCGATGCGGCGACCGTGACCCGCGAGGAGGCTCGTGCGGCCGCCGCCGACCTCGACCGGCTCACCGGCGAGGCCCGCACCCTGGCCACCCTCGTCGCGACCCGCACCGAGCTCGACGACCTCACCACCGTGACCCTGCCCGCGGCCGCGGACCTCGTCCGCGACGCCCGAGACCGGGCCCAGGCGGCGCGCGAGCGTCATCAGGACCTCATCCGGCAGCGCCTCGACGACATGGCGGGCGAGCTGGCCGAGGGTCTCTCCCCCGGTGACCCGTGCCTCGTCTGCGGCTCGCCGGAGCACCCCGAGCCGGCTCAGCGCCGCAGCCGGATCGACGACGCCGTCCTCGAGTCCGCCGAGGGGGCCTGGCGCGACGAGCTCGCGGCGGTCGACGCCGCGCAGGCCTCCCTCGCAGCGTGCCAGGCCCGGGCCTCCCAGCTGACGCAGGCCCTGGCCGCGGAGCCTCGCGAGCGCGCTGCCCTCCTCCGCGACGCCGAGATCCTGGCGCGCGAGGTGGAGCAGGTGCGGTCCGTCGCGGCGACGATCCCCGAGACCGAGTCCCTGCTCGCCGAGCTCGCGGCGGAGCGCGCCGGCCTCGAGGCCCGGGAGGAGGCCCTGACCGCCCGGCTCCACCGCAGCAGCGGGCTGCTCGAGACGGAGCAGGCCCGGGCCGCGGCGAGCGCGGATGCGGTCGCACGGCTGCTCGCCGAGCACGCCGGCTGCCCCTGCCTGCACGACCTCGACGCCCCCGAGTCGGACGGAGGCGCCGATCCTGAGGCGGGACCTGCCGCGGCGCACGCACGATCCGAGGGGGCCGCGTCGGAGGCAGCGGCGCTCGCTCGCGCCGTGGCGGCTCGGAGCACCCACGACGCCGCGGGGGCACGCGCACGCGCGCTCCAGGAGTCGCGGCGGGCCCTCGCCGCCGCCGATGCGCTCGTCACCGAGGCGACGGACGCCCGTGACCGTGCGCTGGCAGCCGAGCGCATCGACACCGTCGCCGCGGCGGCGGCCGCGGTCCTCGACGCGGCGACGCGGGAGCAGATCGCCCAGCAGGCGGGCGGCTACGCCGAGCGGCGCGCCGTCGTCACCGACGTCCTCGCGGACCCCGACGTCGCTGCCGCACTCGAGCAGCCGCGGCCCGACGTCGACGGACTCACCCTGGCCCTCGAGCACGCGCGGACCCGGTGGCAGGGCGCGGCGACGCTCCTCGGTCAGGTCCAGCACGCCGCGCGTGAGGTCGCCGAGCACCGCAAACAGCTGGCCGAGCTCGTCGCCGAGAGCGGCCCGCTGACCGCGCGGCTCGAGCTCGTCACCGAGCTCGCCGGCCTTGCCTCCGGCCGCGGCGACGACAACGCCGACGGCATCTCGCTGACCACCTACGTCCTCGCCGTGCGGCTCGAGCGCATCGTCGCCCTGGCCAACGAGCGACTCTCGACCATGGCCGACGGCCGCTACGAGCTCGAGGTCGACCACGGCCGCAGCGACAAGCGCTCCCGGGGCGGCCTTGGGCTCCAGGTCCTCGACCAGTGGACCGGCAGCCACCGCCCCGCGACCACGCTCTCCGGCGGAGAGACCTTCATGGTGTCCCTCGCCCTGGCGCTCGGTACCGCCGACGCCGTCCGTGAGGAGTCGGGCGGGATCGACCTGCAGACCCTCTTCATCGACGAGGGCTTCGGCAGCCTGGACGACGCGGCGCTCGAGCAGGTGCTCACCGTCCTCGACGACCTGCGCAGCGGCGGACGATCGGTCGGGGTCATCTCCCACGTCGCCGACATGCGCCAGCGCATCCCGGCGCAGCTGAGGGTCACCAAGACCGCGAGCGGGTCGAGCGTCGACGTCACCCTCGACGTCGAGGACGCCGCCTGAGCCCATCCGGACACGGCTCCTCGGACTGGCCTACCGGCCCGGTGACGAGCCTGCGACCGAGGGTGGCGACGATGATGCCGAGTGGCTCGTGCCTCACGACCGGGACGGATCTGCCGCCCTCGCCGACCCGGCCGACCACCCGCTCAGGACATCTCGGCGAGCTCCTCGGGCGACGGGCACGAGCACACGAGGTTGCGGTCGCCGTAGGCGCCGTCGATCCGGCCGACCGGCGGCCAGTACTTGTCGGCCGCGCCGACGCCGCCCGGGAAGACCGCGGTGGCCCGGTCGTACGCCCGGTCCCACTCCCCGACGAGGGTCTCCGCCGTGTGCGGGGCACCGCGCAGGACGCTGGACTCCACCCCTTCGCCCGCGGCCGCCTCGTCGATCTCCCGACGGATCTCGATCATCGCGTCGCAGAAGCGGTCGATCTCGCCCTTGTCCTCGCTCTCGGTCGGCTCGACCATGAGCGTCCCCGCGACGGGGAAGGACATCGTCGGGGCGTGGAAGCCGTAGTCGATGAGCCGCTTCGCGACGTCGTCGACGGTCACTCCCGTGTCCTTGGTGAGCGGACGCAGGTCGAGGATGCACTCGTGCGCGACGATGCCGTCCTGGCCGCTGTAGAGCACCGGGTAGCTGTCCCGGAGGCGGGCAGCGATGTAGTTGGCGTTGAGCACCGCCACCTCGGTCGCGCGGGCCAGCCCGGCCCCACCCATGAGACGCACGTACGCCCACGAGATCGGGAGGATGTCCGCCGAGCCGTACGGGGCCGCGGAGACCGGACCGACCCCCGTCTCGGGGCCCGCCTCGGGTGCCAGCGGGTGGTTGGGCAGGTACGGCGCGAGGTGCTCGCGCACCGCGACCGGGCCGACCCCGGGGCCGCCGCCGCCGTGCGGGATGCAGAAGGTCTTGTGCAGGTTGAGGTGGCTGACGTCCGCGCCGAACCTGCCCGGCTGGGCGAGCCCGACGAGCGCGTTGAGGTTGGCACCGTCGACGTAGACCTGACCGCCCGCGTCGTGGACCATCGCGCACAGGTCACTGATGGTGTCCTCGTAGACGCCGTGCGTCGACGGGTAGGTCACCATGATCGCCGCGATGCGGTCCTCGTGCTCGACGATCTTGTGCTTGAGGTCGTCCATGTCGACGTTGCCGGTGATGGTGTCGGTCTTGACGACGACGACCTTCATGCCCGCCATGACCGCGGAGGCCGCGTTGGTGCCGTGGGCGCTCGACGGGATGAGGCAGATCGTCCGCTCGCTGTCACCGCGCGACGCGTGGTATGCACGGATGGCCAGCAGGCCCGCGAGCTCGCCCTGCGAGCCGGCGTTGGGCTGGAGCGAGACCGCGTCGTAGCCGGTGATCTCGCACAGCCAGTCGGAGAGCTGGGCGATGAGCTCACGGATGCCGACGGTCTGGTCGGCCGGGGCGAAGGGGTGCAGCCCGGCGAACTCCGGCCAGGTGATGGCCGCCATCTCGGTCGTCGCGTTGAGCTTCATCGTGCACGAGCCGAGCGGGATCATCCCGCGGTCGAGCGCGAAGTCGCGGTCCGAGAGCCGACGCAGGTAGCGCAGCATCTGGGTCTCGCTGCGGTGCTCGTGGAAGACCGGGTGGGTGAGGTAGCCGCTCGTGCGGACGAGGTGCTCGGGCCAGCTCGGCTCGACGAGCTCGGCGCTCGAGCTGTCGACGACGGCCGGGCCCTCGGACTCGTCCGTCGACCCATCGCCGAAGGCCGAGGCCACGGCCGCGACCTCGGTCGGGTCGGTCGTCTCGTCGACGCTGAGGAGCACGGTGTCAGCGTCCTGGCGCCAGATGTTGACGCCGGCCTCCGCCGCGGCCGCGACGACCTCGTCCGCGCGACCGGGCACGACGACCCGCAGGGTGTCGAACCAGTGCCCCTCGGCGACCTCGGCACCGCGCTCCTGCAGCGCGTCGCTCAGGCTGCGGGCCGTGGAGTGCACCCGCTGCGCGATCCGGCGCAGCCCGTCGGGGCCGTGGTAGACGGCGTACATCGAGGCCATGACGGCGAGCAGGACCTGAGCGGTGCAGATGTTGCTCGTCGCGCGGTCGCGCCGGATGTGCTGCTCGCGGGTCTGCAGCGCGAGCCGGTAGGCCTGGTTGCCGGCCGAGTCCACGGACACGCCGACGAGGCGGCCCGGGAGCGAGCGCTCAAGCCCTTCGCGGACCGACATGTATCCGGCGTGCGGGCCACCGAAGCCCATCGGCACCCCGAAGCGCTGGGTCGTGCCGACCGCGATGTCCGCGCCCCACTCCCCCGGCGCCGTGAGCAGGGTGAGGGCGAGCAGGTCGGCGGCCGCAGCGACGAGCGCACCGCTCTCGTGGGCGGCCTCGGCCAGCGCACGCCAGTCATGGATCAGGCCGTCGGCCGCCGGGTACTGGACCATGACGCCGAAGACACCGCGACCGTCGGTGAGGCGCTCGAGGTCCTCGGTCGAGGTGACCTCACGCAGGTCGGCCGCGACGACGGAGATCCCGAGGGGGGTCGCCCGGGTCTCGATGACCGCACGCGTCTGCGGGAAGAGCCCCTCGTCGACGAGCAGGACCGCACCGTCCTTGACCTTCGAGGCGCGGCGCATGAGGGTCATCGCCTCGGCGGCGGCGGTGGACTCGTCGAGCAGGGACGCCCCGGAGATGCTCAGCGCGGTGAGGTCGCTGACGACCGTCTGGAAGTTCAGCAGGGCCTCGAGCCGGCCCTGGGAGATCTCCGGCTGGTACGGCGTGTAGGCGGTGTACCAGGCCGGGTTCTCGAGGACGTTGCGCTGGATGACCGGCGGCGTGATCGTGCCGTAGTAGCCGAGGCCGATCATGGAGGTGAGCACGGAGTTCTTCTCCGCGAGGCCGCGCAGCTCCTCGAGGACCGCCAGCTCGCTCGTCGCGGCCTCGACGTCGAGCGACCCGCTCATCCGGATCGCTCCGGGCACCGCGACGTCGCACAGCGCCTCGAGGCTCGGCTGTCCCACCGTCTCGAGCATCGCGTCGACGTCGTGGTCGCGCGGGCCGATGTGACGGCCGACGAAGTCGGGCAGAGACGGTGCAGTCATGAAGGCTCCCTAGGTGATCGAGGCACAGCAGGTACGCCTCCCCATCTGTCGCGCCGGGGCGCTCCAGAGATGCCTGATCCGCGGGGTCCGGGCGCCTGAGAGGTTCCGGGGAGTTTGCCCCTTCGGCGCCCCGTCGTCGTGCGACACGGGGACTCTCCCCCACGGGGTGTGCAGCGAGGCCGACAATATCAGCGCGCCGACGTTCCGCAGCCGGGTCGGCGGCAGGTCGGGACACCCGTCGGGGGTGCGCGGAAGGGAGGCTCAGGCGAGCTTGGCGCGGCGACGGGCGCCGATCTCGTCGCCCGGGACCTCGGGCATGTCGGCCGGGTCCTCGTCGTCGTAGCGCTCCGAGGGCAGCTCCATGAGCGAGCCCTCGACCTCGCGCCAGACGCGCCCGACGGCGATCCCGAAGACGCCCTGACCGCCCTGGACGAGGTCGATGACCTCGTCCGCGGAGGTGCACTCGTAGACGCTCGCGCCGTCGCTCATGAGGGTGATCTGGGCGAGGTCCTCGACGCCGCGCTCGCGCAGGTGCGAGATGGCGACCCGGATCTGCTGGAGCGAGACGCCGGTGTCGAGCAGGCGCTTGACGACCTTGAGGACGAGGATGTCCCGGAAGCCGTAGAGGCGCTGGCTGCCGGAGCCGTGGGCCCCCCGCACGGACGGCTCGACGAGCCCGGTGCGGGCCCAGTAGTCGAGCTGACGGTAGGTGATGCCGGCCGCCTTGCAGGCTGCCGGACCCCGGTAGCCGAGGTCCTCGCGCAGCTCAGGCAGGTCGTCGTCGAAGAGCACTCCCTGCGCGCGCGCCGAGACCGGAGGGGTGTCGTCCTGCGACGTGCGGTCCACCGGGCCTCCTGGAGCGGCGGGCGCGGGAGCGCCCGAGGTAATCACACCGCTGTCGTGCGGTGTGCTTTCACCGTACGACCAGGGTCGGAGGTGGTCAACGACCGGGCCGCCTCGGCGCCCGGGCGTGTCGGTCACGAATCGGTTGCGGTGCCGGGGTCGTCGCCGACCTCGAAGTCCTCAGGGGAGATCTCCTCGAGGAACTCCTTGAACTTCTCGACCTCGTCCTCCTCGGCGGAGGACTCGACCCCGGCCGCGTCGACGAGCGCCTCCGTGGCGAGGATGTCCGCGCCGCAGCGCAGCGCCACCGCGATGGCGTCGGAGGAGCGGGCGTCCACGCGGGTACCGTCGTCGAGGACGAGGTTGGCGTAGAAGACGCCCTCGTCGAGACGGACGATCTCGACGGAGGCGACCTTGCGGCCCACGGCCTCCACGACGTCGACGAGCAGGTCGTGGGTCAGCGGCCGCGGCGGCTCGACCCCCTCCTGCGCGTAGGCGATCGAGGTCGCCTCGGCCGCACCGATCCAGATCGGGACGTACCGCGAGCCGTCCCGCTCGCGGAGCAGGACGATGGGCTGCGAGGTGGGCATCTCCACCCGGACACCGAGGACATCGAGGACGATCACGGTCCCTACCGTAGTGCGCCGACCTGGGCCCGGACGAGAGCGGTGTGCAGGTCGAGGCACGCGGCGGCGACCTCGGCCGCCCTCCGCTGCATCTCGGCCTCACGCGCGGCGCCCCGACCGGGGGTGCGCGCACGGACGTGCTCGACGAGCCCGACCTCGCGCTCGGCCGCGGTGCGGAAGGGCCGCAGGTGCCGGACCTCGATACCGGCCTCGACCAGGGCGCCGGCGGCGACCGCGACGTCGAGGTCCTCCGCCCCGTAGTGACCGGCGTGGGCCCGGACGAGCCCGTAGCTCACGAGGTCTCGCAGCGTCGCCGCGTCGATCCCGGCAGCCGCCCGGAGCTCCTCGGCGGTGAGGCGAAGGGGTGGTCGCGGCAGGAGCGCGTCGGCATCCGTGCGCCCCCCCGTCGGCGGGACGACGGCGGTCTCCCCCGAGGGGACCTCGGCGGGGACGAGGCCGCGGTCCAGCGCGTCGAGGTGGGCATGGATGACCTTGAGCGGCCAGAAGCGGTCGCGTTGCGCGGTCAGGACGAAACGGAGCCGCTCGATGTCCTCGGGACGGTACCGCCGCGACCCCTTCGGGGTGCGCTCCGGCGTGATGAGGCCCTGGGCCTCGAGGTAGCGGATCTTCGAGATCGTGACGTCGGGGTGGTCCTCGACGAGCGCGTCGAGGACCGCGCCGATCCCGACGCTGGGCCCTGCGCCGGGCACCTACGTGGTGCCGACGTAGAAGACCAGTCGGAACTTGCCGATCTGGACCTCGTCACCCGTCCGCAGCAGGGCCGAGTCGATCCGCTCGCTATTGACGTAGGTGCCGTTGAGCGAGCCCACGTCGCGGACGGTGAAGCCGTCCTCGCCACGGCTGAAGACCGCGTGCTTGCGCGAGACGGTGACGTCGTCGAGGAAGATGTCGCTGCTCGGGCCGCGGCCCGAGGTGACCTCGGCGTCGTCGAGGAGGAATCGTGCCCCGGTGTTGGGCCCGCGGAGGACGATGAGCAGCGCCGTCCCCGCACGGAGCGCGTCGACCGTGGCCTGCTCCTCGCGGGTGAGCAGGCGACCGATGTGGTCGCGCTGCCCGGGAGCGGACTCCACCCGCGAGAGTTGCTGCGTCGCAGGGTCGACGCGGTGCTGGGGCGCCTGCTCGTCCGGGCCGGTCATCGAGAGTCCTCCTTGGCTCTTCGGGGGTAGGGACAGACTAGACGACCTCGGCGCCCGGACACAGGGGCGCCGGTGCGCCGCGGCCGGCTCACCCGAGCTGCTGCTCGTAGGCCTCGGCGTCGAGGAGGTCGGAGGTGCCAGGCTCCTCGCCGAGGCTCATCTCGAACATCCAGCCGTCGCCGTAGGGGTCGGAGTTCACGAGCTCCGGGGTGGCGTCGAGCGCCTCGTTGACCGCCGTGACCGTGCCGGTGAGCGGCGAGTAGAGGTCGGACACCGACTTCGTCGACTCGACCTCGCCGATGGCGTCGCCCCGGACGACCTCGTCGCCGACCTTGGGCAGGCTCACGAAGACGACGTCGCCGAGCGCCTCCTGGGCGTAGCTCGTGATCCCCACACGCACGCCGTCCGCGGTCTCGCGGACCCACTCGTGGTCGGAGGTGTAGCGCAGGTCGTCGGGGTACTCGCTCATGTGTGCTCCTCGGAGATGGATCTGGACGGCGTGTCGTCGGCGACCCTACCCGGACGGGGAGGGCTCTGGCACGGGCTGGGCGAAGCGGGGCTCCGGCACGCTGTGGAGGGCGTCGACAGAGACGTCGTCTAGCTGCGTCACGGACACCCGCCCCCCTCGTCCACGGACCGACTCGGTGATGCCGCCGGGGATCTCCATCGCCGAGCTGAGGGTCTGCGGGTCACCGATGACGGTGAAGGTGTACGGGCGGGTCAGCGCCTCGCCGTCGGCCTGGATCGTGGCGCCCTCGTCGGTGAAGTAGCTCCCTGCGACGAGCCGCACGTCGTCGACCTGCATCGCCTCGGCGCCGGCGTCCCGCAGCTCCTGCATCGCGTCGATGAGGGTCGTCGCGGACACCGCGCTCTCGTCACCGTCGAGCGTCATCGTGATGCCCGGGCCCCGTGCAGGGACGGTGCCGGCGAGGATGCCCAGGGTGTCGAAGCGCTCCTGCGCGGCCCGGACGGCCTCCTCGGACCCGCCGGCCTCGCGGAGCTGGTCGCGGCTGCGCTCGAGCTCGGCGAGCTGGTCGTCGAGGCGCTCGCCGTTCTGCGTGACGTCGTCGAGGATCCGGACGAGCTCGTCCTGGCGCAGGTCCTCCAGGCCCTGCTGCTGGGTCTCGCTGACCTGGGTGGCGATGGCGAAGCCGAGCAGGGCCGCGAGGACGAGGGCGAAGAAGTTGGCCCGGGTCGGGCGCGGCCGCGCCATGAGGTAGATCCTGCGCCACGACCGCCGGAGGGGTGCGGCGTCGGTGCCGGACGAGGAGTGCGCGGGTTCCGGCGAAGGGGTGCTGCCCTCGGGCGGGGGGGCGGCCGGCTCGCTCATGCGTTGAAGAGGTGCCGACGGATGGAGGCGACGTTGGAGAAGATCCGCACGCCGAGGACGACGACGACGCCGGTGGAGAGCTGCGAGCCGACGCCGAGCTGGTCGCCGAGGAAGACGATGAAGGCGGCCACGACGACGTTGGCGAGGAAGGAGACGACGAAGACCTTGTCGTTGAAGATCCCGTCGAGCGCGGCCCGGACGGCACCGAAGACGGCGTCGAGGGCGGCGATGACGGCGATCGGCAGGTAGGGCTGGAGCCAGAGCGGCACGTCGGGCTGGAGCACCAGCCCGATGACGAGCCCGGCGACGAGTCCGAGGGCGGGGATCACGAGGTCTCCTTGGGGTCGGTGCCGTCGGTCAGCGGCCGTGCGTTGCGCAGGGTGGTGGAGACGACGCTGGGGAGGGTCAGCTCGTCCGAGGTCTCGATGCCGGCCTGGATGCCGAAGTTCTGCTGCAGCCCGCTGAGGTAGGCCCCTCCGGGTCCCGCGGCGAAACGGGCCCGCATCGCCTCGGGGTCGCCGATCACCTCGACCGTGTACGGCCGGGTCAGCGGGCGGAAGTTCACCAGGATCGCGTCCCCGGCGAAGCGGATCGCGGTCCGCGAGGTGAGGCGTTGGCCGTTGACCGAGATCGCCTCGGCGCCCGAGGCCCAGAGCGCGTTGACGACGATCTGGATGTCGCGGCTCTGGACCCGGCCGTCGTCGTTGGCCTTCGCCCGCGGGTCGCTCCCGTCGGTGGGGTCGGTGCCCGGCGCGTCGTCGAGGACGAACCGCAGCCCGGGACCGGTGACGGCGACGCCACCGTCGCTGAGGCGCAGCGCGTCGACGGTCCTCGTCCGGTCCCCCGGGAGCTCTGGCTCGAGCGCGGCCGCGGCGGCGTCGACCTCGGCCTGGAGGGTGCGGACCCGGTTGGTCTGCTCGTCGACCGTGGCCTGCCGGTCCTCGATGCGGGCGATGAGCTCGCGGCGGGTCTCCGCGCGGGTCGAGTCGCGTCCGCGCAGCTCGACGGCGGCAACCCCGATGAGCAGACCGACGAGCAGCAGGGCGAGGACGAGCAGCGGGGTCCGGCGCCCGGTGCTCGCGGGGAGCCCGGCGCGGACCCGCTCGTCGGCGGCGGCCTGGTACCCCGGGTCGAGTGGTCGCTCGAGCATCGAGGTGATGAGGGTCATCGACGCGTCCGGCCGGCGGCCTCCCTCGCCCTCGTCCATGAGCTGGCGGCGCGCGCGCTCCCCCTTCGAGTCAGGCGGCACGAGGTCTCCTCGACGCCAGGGTCCACACCTCGAGGAGGTAGATCACCGCGGAGACGACGTAGAGCCCGATCCCCCACCAGGCGAAGCCCCACCCGATCGGGCGCGCGATCTCGGCGAGACGGCCGTCGCCGTCGGCGAGGAGCAGCAGCGGGAAGGCGTAGAGCAGGTTGAAGGTCGCGGCCTTGCCGACGAAGTGGACGGGCAGGCCGCGGGCCGCCTCGCTGCGCACGACGAGCAGCGCGACCGACAGGATCGCGTCACGGCCGATGAGGATGACGACGAGCCACCACGGGATGATCCCGCGATAGGCGAGCCCGAGCACCGTCGTGAAGATGTAGAGCCGGTCGGCGACGGGATCGAGGGTCGCACCGAGCTTCGAGGTGAGGTTGAAGGTGCGGGCGATCTTGCCGTCGAGGTAGTCGGTGATCCCCGAGACCATGAGGGTGACCAGGGCGATCCCGTCGTTCCCGGTGAGGATGGCCCAGAGGAAGACGGGGACGCCGAGCAGACGCAGCATCGAGAGGACGTTCGGCAGGGTCCACACACCGGTGCCACCCTCGGCGGGGTCGGTCGAGAGGTCCTGCGTCACCGGGCCAGCCTAGGCGCTCGCCGGGCTGAGACAGTGGAGGCATGGCCGACCGAGACCTCCTCACCCTCCCGCTGAGCGTCCTGCGCGAGCGCACCTCCGCCAAGTGGCGCCAGTACGACCCCGACGTCCTGCCGCTGTGGGTGGCGGAGATGGACGTCCTGCCCGCGCCCTCCGTCGCCGCGGCGCTCGAGCGGGCGGCGGCGACCGGCGACTACGGCTACCCCTCGGGTCGCCCCTACGAAGAGGCCGTGGCCCGCTGGTACGCCGACCTGGGCACGTCGCTCGAGGACTGCCCCACGGCGCTCGTCGCCGACGTCATGACCGGGGTGGCCCACTCCCTTCGCGCCGGGACGGGCCCCGAGGGTGCCGTGGTCATCACCACGCCGGTCTACCCGCCCTTCCACTCGGTCGTCGGGGAGACCGGCCGGCGCCTCGTGGAGGCGCCGCTCTCCCCCGCCGGGCGGCTCGACCTGGACTCGCTCCGGGTGGCCTTCGTCGACGCCGGGCCCGGGTCGGCGCTGCTCCTCGCCAACCCGCACAACCCGACCGGGGTCGCGCACACGGCCGCGGAGCTGAGGGACGTCCTGCTGCTCGCCGAGGAGCACGGGGTACGGGTGGTCAGCGACGAGATCCACGCGCCCCTCGTCCTCGCCGGGGCCTCCTTCACGTCGGTCCTCGGGGTCGAGGGCAGCAGCCGGGCCGTCGTCGTCACCTCGGCGGCGAAGGGGTGGAACCTCGCGGGCTTCAAGGCCGCGGTCGTCGTCGGGGGACCCGAGGCGAAGGACGTCCTCGCCGGCTTCCCGCCGTCGGCGCCCTACGGCGCGAGCCATGTCGCGGTCCAGGCGCACGTCGCGGCGCTCGAGGGCGGGCAGGACTGGCTGCGGGCTCTCGTGCGCGACCTCGACGCCAACCGGACCCTGCTCGGCGACCTGCTCGCCGAGCACCTCCCCGCGGTGCGCTGGCGCCCGATGGAGGCGACCTACCTCGCGTGGCTGGACTGCTCGGACCTCGGTCTCGGCCGTGAGGCCGCCAGGCACTTCCTCGACGAGGCGAGGGTCGCGCTCATGGCCGGCACCCCCTTCGCCTCGGGCATGGGCGACCACGTACGTCTCAACATCGCCACGTCGCCGGAGATCCTCACCGAGACGGTCGAGCGGATGGCCGTCTCCCTCTGAGACGACGCGAAGGGCCCCCCCGGTCGCCCGGAGAGGCCCTTCGTCACAACGTCGGGATGACAGGATTTGAACCTGCGACCCCTTGACCCCCAGTCAAGTGCGCTACCAAGCTGCGCCACATCCCGTTGTGCGGTGCTCGCCCCGTCGCCGGAGCCAGGACACTCTAACTCAGCGGTGGGCGTGCCCCGTAATCGGTCCGGCGATCAGCGACGGCGCTTCTCGCGCACCCGCACCGAGATCTCGATCGGGGTGCCCTCGAAGCCGAACTCCTCGCGCAGCCGACGCTCGAGGAAGCGCCGGTAGCCGGCCTCGATGAAGCCGGAGGCGAAGAGCACGAAGCGCGGCGGACGGGTCGAGGCCTGGGTCGCGAAGAGGATCCGTGGCTGCTTGCCGCCCCGGACCGGGTGCGGGTGACCGGAGACGATCTGCCCGATGATCGCGTTGAGCCGCGAGGTCGGCACGCGCATGTCCCACGAGTCGAGCGCGGTGTCCAGGGCCGGGACGAGCTTGTCGACGTGGCGGCCGGTGTGCGCCGAGAGGTTGATCCGGGGCGCCCACTGCACCTGGACGAGCTCGCGCTCGATCTCGCGCTCGAGGTAGTAGCGCCGCTCCTCGTCGAGGAGGTCCCACTTGTTGTAGGCGATGACGAGCGCGCGGCCGGCCTCGACGACCTGGCTGATGACGCGCAGGTCCTGCTCGGCGATGGACTCCTCGGCGTCGATGAGGACCACGGCGACCTCGGCCTTCTCCAGCGCGGTCTGCGTGCGCAGCGAGGCGTAGAAGTCCGCCCCCCGGGTCTGGTGCACGCGGCGCCGGATGCCCGCGGTGTCGACGAAGCGCCACCAGCGGCCACCGAGCTCGACGAGCTCGTCGACGGGGTCGCGTGTCGTGCCGGCGACGTTGTCGACGACGACCCGCTCCTCGCCCGCGAGCTTGTTGAGCAGCGAGGACTTGCCGACGTTCGGGCGACCGATGAGGGCCACGCGCCGGGGTCCGTCGTCGGCCGGGGCGTCCGCGACCATCGACCGCTCGGGCAGCACGTCGAGGACGGCGTCGAGCGCGTCACCGCTGCCGCGACCGTGGAGGGCCGAGACGGGCCACGGCTGGCCGAGCCCGAGGTTCCACAGCGCGGCGGCGTCGGGCTCGAAGCGCTGGTCGTCCACCTTGTTCGCGACGAGCACGACCGGCTTGCCCGACTTCCGGAGCAGCTTGACGACGGCCTCGTCGTCGTCGGTCGCCCCGACGACGGCGTCGACGACGAACATCACGACGTCAGCCATGTCGATGGCGACCTCGGCCTGCTCGGCCACCTTGAGGTGGATCCCCTCGGCGCCAGCCTCCCAGCCACCGGTGTCGATGATCGTGAAGCGACGACCGGCCCACTCCCCTTCGTAGGCCACCCGGTCACGCGTGACGCCCGGGACGTCCTCGACGACCGCCTCACGGCGGCGCAGGATCCGGTTGACGAGGGTGGACTTGCCGACGTTGGGCCGTCCGATGATGGCCACGACGGGCAGCGCGCCCTCGTAGCCCTCGTCCTCGGCCTCCTGGAAGCCGTCGATGAGGGCCTGGTCCTCGGGCGTCAGCTCGAAGTCCTCCAGGCCGGCGCGCAGGACACGCTCGACCCCTTCGTCCTCCGCGGGGAGGACGAGGTCGTCGGGCTCGGGCGTCTGGCTGTCCACGGCGGGACTCCTTGAGGATGTCGGGGGCGAAGGGGTGGCACGCGCGGCCTCAGGGGGCCGGGGCGCGTGCCGTGCTCCTCCATTGTCTCAGGCCGGGAGGAGGTCCGGCGGGATGTCCTCGGGCAGGGGGATCCCGTGGCGCTCCGAGGCGGCGACGACGTGGTCGACGAGGGCGGGCACGAGCTCGCTCATGATCTCCTCGCGGACCGGTCGGACGGGGCCGCCCGGGCGGGCGAGACGGAGGGGGCGGCCGTACTCGACGACGACCTTCGCCCCTCGCTCCGGGAGGTCCCCGGCGAGCTGTCCGGTGAGGCGGGTGCCGAGCAGGGCGACGGGCACGACGGGTGCGCCGGTCACCTGAGCCAGCCAGGCGACACCCGGGAAGGTCAGCTCGAAGCGGCCTCTCCCGCGGGCGCCCTCGGGGAAGATCCCGACCGCTCCCCCGGCGCGCAGGACCCCGACCGAGCGGCCGAGCGCCCTCGCCGCGGTCGCGTCCTGGGGCAGCGCGATGGCGCCGCCGGCCCGCAGCAGGTGCCCGGTGAAGCCCTCGACGACCTTGTCGTAGACGAGGAAGGAGACCGCCCGCCCGGCCGTGCCGTGGATCGCGATGCCGTCGAGGAAGCCGATGTGGTTGGCCGCGAGGATCACCGGCCCCCGGCAGGGGACGTGCTCGGCGCCGTGGGACTGCACCGGACGCACGGGCGGGAGGAGGGCGCGGGCCATGAGCCGGCCGACCCGGGCCCGGCCGCGCAGGGTGGTCCGGACAGGGACGTGGCGCTCGAGGGCAGGCGGCAGGCCGCCTGGTGAGCGCTCCTCAGCCACGCGCCGCGTCGACGACCTCGAGGGCCGCGGCCACGCTCTCCTCGAAGGTCAGGTCGGAGGTGTCGAGGGTGACGACACCGTCGGCGGCGGTGAGGAACTGCGAGACCGTCGAGTCGTCCTGATCGCGGCGGACGACCTCGTCGCGGGTGCGCTCGATCGCCTCGTCGTCGGTCTGCCCGTGGAGCTCGGCGCTGCGCCGGCGCAGCCGGGCCTCCTCGCTCGCCGTGAGCAGGAGTCGCACGTCGGCGTCGGGGGCGACGACCGTCGTGATGTCTCGACCCTCGGCGACCACCGAGCCGTGGTCGTCGGCGATGACGGTGATGAGGTCGCGCTGCTGCTGCTGCATCTCGACCCTGACCTCGGGGATCGTCGCGACCCGGGAGACCTGCGCGCTGATCTCGGAGGTACGGATCGCCTCGGTCACGTCGGTCTCGCCGACGACGACGCCGGGCTCGGACGGGTCGGCGCTCATGGCGAGCGGCAGGTCCGTCGCCGCCCGGATGACGGCGTCCGCGTCACCGAGGTCGACGCCGGTCTCGAGGCACCACCAGGTGAGCGCCCGGTACATCGCCCCGGTGTCGAGGTACCCGCCACCGAGGTGGACGGCGATCGCGCGCGAGACGCTCGACTTGCCGGACCCGGAGGGCCCGTCGACTCCGACGACGAAGGGGGTGGTCATGGGCACCGATCCTAGGCGCTGGGTCAGCCGTGCAGCTGCCAGCCCCGGGCGAGGAGCGCCTCCTCGAGCGGGCTGACGGAGGCGGGCAGGACGGAGACCTCGGCGACGCCGAAGGGCAGCCCGAGGCCGTGGTCGAGGCGCAGGTCCTCGAGGTTGACCTCGGCCTCGCCGATGTCGGCGAGGAGCCGGGCGAGCTCGCCGGGGCGGTCGCCGACGACGACGCTCACGACGCCGTAGGAGGTGGGCGCCGCGCCGTGCTTGCCGGGGATCCGGGCGTGGCCGGCGTTGCCCCCGGCGATGGCTCGGGCGATGACGGCGCGGGCGCCCGGGGCGTCCTCGTCGATCCCCTGCTCGAGCGCGTGCAGCGCGCCGATGACGCCGTCGAGCTCGTCGCGCAGGACGGTGAGGACCGCGCGGACGGAGGCGGCGTTGCCGGAGAGGATCTGGGTCCACAGGCCAGGGTCGCTCGCGGCGACCCGGGTGACGTCGCGCACACCCTGGCCGGACAGGCCGACGGCCTGCTCGCTCAGAGCCTCGAGCCGGGCGGCGACGAGGCTGGCGGCGACCTGGGGCACGTGCGAGACGGCGGCGACGGCGGCGTCGTGCTCGCCCGGGGTCAGGCGGGTGACCACAGAGCCGCAGGCCCGCGCGATCCGCTCGACGACGTCGACCCTGCCGGCGTCGGCGTCGTCGTCGGGGCAGACGACCCAGGCCCGCCCCTCGAAGAGGTCGGGCCGGGCGGCGATGGCGCCGCTGCGCTCCCGCCCGGCCATGGGGTGCGAGCCGACGTAGCGGGCCAGCGGCGCGCCCATCCGGCGCAGGTCGTCGAGGATGACGCCCTTGACCGAGGCGACGTCGGTGACCGTGGCCTCGGGCCACCGCGCGAGCGCGTCGGCCACGACCGAAGGGGTGATGTCCGGCGGTGTCGCGACGACGACGACGTCGGGGGTCGGGTGGGCTCCGCCGTCGGAGCCCTCGTCGTGACCCAGGCGCGGGCCGAGCCGGCCGGCGCCGAGGTCGCGGGCCAGGGTCATCGCGGTGACCGACTGGTCCTGGAGCACCGGGTCGAGGCCGGTACGGCGCAGGGCGAGGCCGATCGAGGTGCCGATGAGCCCGGTGCCGATGATCCGGACCTCGCGGGAGGTGCCGTCGATGCCGGACGGCGTCGTCACAGGCCGACCGCCTTGTAGAGCTGTCCGATCTCGCGGCGGCTGAGGTTGCGCCAGCGGCCGACCTTCGTCTGGCCGAGCTCGATCGGGCCGATCTGGGTGCGGGTCAGGGTGATGACGGGGTGACCGACCTCCTCCATGAGGCGACGCACGATGTGGTTGCGCCCCTCGTGCAGGACGATCTCGACGACCGCCTTGCCCGGGGAGGAGGCGACGACGGAGAAGGAGTCGACCGTGACCGGCCCGTCCTCGAGGGTCACGCCGGAGCGCAGCGTCTTGCCGAGGTCGCGCGGCAGCGGGCCGGGGACCTGGGCGATGTAGGTCTTGAGCACCCCGTAGGCCGGGTGCTGGAGGCGGTGGGAGATCTCGCCGTCGTTGGTCAGCAGCAGCAGGCCCTCGGTGTCGACGTCGAGCCGGCCGACGTGGAAGAGGCGCTCCGGCCGGTCCCGGACGTAGTCGCCGATGCTCGGGCGGCCGAGCTCGTCGGACATCGTCGTCACGACCCCGAGCGGCTTGTTGAAGGCGAGGTAGACCCGGCTCTCGTCGAGCTGGACCCGCTCCCCGTCGACATGGACGGTCTGCGCGTCGGGGTTGACGCGCACGCCGAGCTCGGTGACGACCTGGCCGTCGACCTGGACGCGCCCCTCGGCGATGAGCTGCTCGCACGCGCGGCGCGAGCCGATGCCGGCGCCGGCCAGCAGCTTCTGCAGCCGCACGCCGTCGGGCGAGTGGACGTCGACCTCAGGTGCAGATCGAGGCATGGGGGCGATCGTCGGCTGGTCCTGGCGGGACCGGCCGGTCGTCCCGCGCTTGGGCCCCTGCGGCTTCGAGCGGCGCTCGCCCTCGACCGGGCGCTTGCGCGAGCCGGACTGGCTCGGGCGGGCCGGTCGGCCCTGGCCCCGACGTGCGCCACCACCGGCACGACCACCACCACCGCCGCCGTCCCGGCCACCCCCGGCTCCCCCGGACCGGCCCTGGCCGCCTCCGCGTGCCGCACTCATGCCTGGCCCTGCGCTGCGAGCTCGTCGATCATGTCTGCCTCCGGCAGGTAGGGAGCGATGGGCGGGAGGTCGTCGAGCGACTCCAGCCCCATCCGCTCGAGGAAGGTGTCGGTCGTGCCGTAGAGGATCGCGCCGGACTCGCCGTCGTGGCTCACCTCGGTGATGAGACCGCGCGTGAGCAGGGTGCGGACCACCCCGTCGACGTTGACGCCGCGGACCGCCCCGACGCGGGCGCGGGAGATCGGCTGGCGGTAGGCGATGACCGCGAGGGTCTCCAGGGACGCCTGGGTCAGGCGAGCCTGCTGCCCGTCAAGGATGAAGCGCTCGACGACCGCGGCGTACGCCGAGTGGGAGTAGAAGCGCCAGCCGCCGGCCACGGAGCGGATCGTGTAGCCGTGCTTGCCGTCGGCGAGGTCGGCCTCGATCTCGCCGAGCGCCTCGCGGACCGCCTCGACGGTCACCTCGAGCGCCGTGGCGAGGGCGACCTCGCTCACCGGCTCCTCGACGACCATGAGGACCGCCTCGACGGCACCCCGCACCCCGCCGGGCAGCTCGTCGACGTCGAGGGCCAGCTGACCCCCTTCGTCCTCGGGCACCTCGGCCGAGGGGTCCTCGACCTGGGGCTCCTCCACGGGGGTGGTCTCGTCCGTCTCACTCATCGTCGTCTCCGTCGGTCTGGGGCTCGGCGGCGGCTGCGTCGTCGCCCTCGTCGAACTCGTCGCTCACCTGGATGTCGCCGTCCTCCGAGCCCACCCAGCGCACCGTGAGCTCGCCGAGCGCGACCGCCTGCTCGAAGGCGACCGCCTTCTCGCGGAAGAGCTCGAGCAGGGCGAGGAAGCGGGCGACGATGACAAGGGTGCTGTCGGCGTCACGGACGAGGCTGCGGAAGGAGGCGACGCCGTCCTCGCGCAGCCGGTCCGCGATGATGCCCGCCTGCTCGACGACGCTCACCGCGGGCGCGTGGAGGTGCGTCAGGCCGACCGTCGGCTCCTCCTTGGGCGTCAGCGCCCGCGCGGCGATCATCGCGAGCTGCTCGGGCGTCACCGTCATGACGAGCTCGGGCAGCAGGCTGGCGAACTGAGGCTCGAGCCCCGCCTGCCGCGGCGTCATGCGCGAGCTGCGGGTCAGCTCGTCGGCGAAGCGGGCGGCGACCTCCTTGAAGGCGCGGTACTGCAGGAGGCGGGCGAAGAGGATGTCGCGGGCCTCGATGAGTGCGAGGTCGTCCTCGTCGTCCTCGCGGGTCACGGGCAGCAGGCGAGCGGCCTTGATGTCGAGCAGCGTCGCGGCGACGAGGAGGAACTCCGAGGTCTGCCCGAGATCGAGCTCGGTGTCGGATGCCCGGATCGCCCGGAGGTGGGCGATGAACTCGTCGGTGACCTTGGCCAGCGCGATCTCGGTGATGTCGAGCTTGTGCTTGCTGATCAGCCCGAGGAGCAGGTCGAAGGGGCCCTCGAAGTTGTCGAGGTGGACGGTGAAGGCCTGCTGGGCCGGACGACGGGTGAGGACGCCGCCGGGGACGACGGCTGGGTCGCTCATCGGCTCAGGCTGCCCCGCCGCGGGCGATGAGCTCACGGGCGAGCTGCCGGTAGGCGTTGGCGGCGTTGTGCCCGGTGGCGTAGGTGGTGATCGGCTCGGCGGCGAGCGTGGCGTCGGGGAACTTCACCGTCCGCGAGATGACGGTGTGGAAGACCCGGTCCCCGAAGTGGTCCACGACGCTGCCGACGACCTCGCGGCTGTGCAGGGTCCGGCCGTCGTACATCGTCGCGAGGATGCCGTCGATCTCGAGGCGCGGGTTGAGCCGGTCCTGGATCTTCTCGATCGTCTCGACGAGCAGGGCCACGCCGCGCATCGCGAAGTACTCGGTCTCGAGCGGGATGATCACGCCGTGCGCGGCGGTCAGCGCGTTGACCGTGAGCAGGCCCAGGCTCGGCTGGCAGTCGATGAGGATCGCGTCGTACTCGTCGAGGACGGGACGCAGGACGCGGGCGAGGATCTGCTCGCGGGCGACCTCGCCGACGAGCTGGACCTCTGCGGCGGAGAGGTCGATGTTGGCCGGGACGACGTCGAGGCCCTCGACGCCCGTGTGCTGGATGACCTCGCGGATGTCGTGACCGCGCTCGACGAGGAGGTTGTAGATCGTCACGTCGAGCTGGTGGGTGGGGACACCGAGCCCGACGGACAGGGCGCCCTGGGGGTCGAAGTCGACGAGGAGGACCTTGCGGCCGAGCTCGACGAGGGCCGCCCCGAGGTTGATGGTCGTCGTCGTCTTTCCGACGCCGCCCTTCTGGTTGCACATCGCGATGATCCGCGCCGGCCCGTGCGAGCTGAGCGGGGCGGGCTCGGGGAAGTCGGGAAGGGGGCGTCCGGTCGGTCCGACCGTCGCCTGGCCGTGCTCGAGCTCGAGCGGCGGCGTCACCTCGGGTGCCACGTACTGATCACTCCATCGCGCAATGTCGGTCAGCCTCTCGCTGATCGAGGGCGACACTACCAGCGGGTCGCGGCCCGCCCGGGGGTCAACGGGCGCGCGGGTGGCTCTGGGCGTAGACCTCGCGCAGCTGCTGGATGGTCACCATCGTGTAGATCTGCGTCGTCGTCACCGAGGCGTGGCCGAGCAGCTCCTGGACGACGCGGACGTCGGCGCCGCCCTCGAGGAGGTGGGTGGCGAAGGAGTGCCGCAGCGTGTGCGGCGAGACCTCCCCGCGGATCTTCGCCCGCTCGGCGGCGGTGGTGATGATCGTCCAGGCGCTCTGGCGGGAGAAGCGCGAGCCGCGGAGGTTGAGGAAGAGAGCGGGGCCGGCCTTCCCCTTCGCCGCGAGGACCGGGCGCCCACGCACGAGCCACGCCTCGACGGCTGCCCGCGCGTAGCCGCCGACCGGGACGACCCGCTCCTTGCTCCCCTTGCCGAAGAGCCGGACGGCGCCGCCCTCGAGGTCGATGTCGTCGACGTCGAGACCGACGGCCTCGGAGATCCGGGCCCCGGTCGCGTAGAGGACCTCGAGGAGGGCACGGTCGCGCAGGCGAGCGGGGCTGTCCTCACTCTCCCCTCCCCCGGCGGCCTCGATGAGGCGGGTCACCTCGTCGACGGTGATCGCCTTGGGCAGGCGCGAAGGGGGCTTGGGCGGGGCGACGTCCGTGGCGGGGTCGTCGACGGTCACCCCTTCGAGGGCGAGGAACTTGTGCAGCCCGCGGACGGCGACGAGGGTGCGGGCGGCCGATGTCGCGGCGAGCGGCGGATGGTCGCCGTCGCCCTCCCGGATCCGGGTGAGGAAGCCGCTGACATGGGTGGGCCGGACGTCCTGGGGTGCGCTCACCCCTTCGTCCTGGAGGTGCTGGAGGTAGCGGCCGGTGTCCCGACGGTAGGCGGCGAGGGTGTGCCGGCTGACGCCCCGCTCGACGTCGAGATGGGTGAGCCAGGTGCGGACCGCCCGCTCCATCTCGGTGGGGCGCGAGGGTGCGTCGGACCCAGCCATGCCTCTCCCCCTTCGCCCCGCGAGAAGCCGGAGGACGCCGTTGTCCTCCGGCGCGACACACGGTCGCAGGGTGGGAGTGTAGGCGCCATGAAGCTCTACGCCGACCTGCCCGCGCGCCGGACCGCCCAGGTGATCGCCGACCTCGCGATGCTCGGCTGGGTCTGGCTGTGGGTCTGGGCCGCGACGAAGGTGCACGCCGTGACGATGGAGCTCACCGAGCCGGGCCGGCGGCTGGCCGGGGCGGGGTCCGGCTTCCGCGACAAGATGACCTCCGCCGGCGACCGGGTCGACGACCTGCCGCTCGTCGAGGACCGGGTGGCAGCGCCCTTCCGCGAGGCCGCGGGCGCCGGGACCGACATCGAGCGGGCGGGCACCGACCTCGTCACCGCGGTGGAGCGGCTCTCGCTGGCCCTCGCGCTCGTCACCGCGCTCGTGCCGATCCTGCTCGCGCTGCTGTGGTGGGGACTCACGCGCTACCGCTTCGTCCGGACCGCGACCGCGGCGCAGCGGCTCATCGACGCCGACGCGGACCTCGACCTCTTCGCGCTGCGGGCGATGGCCAACCAGCCGATGACCCGTCTCGCGGCGGTCTCGCCCGACCCCGCGGGGGCCTGGCGGCGCGGCGAGATCGAGATCGTCCGGGCGCTCGCCCTCCTGGAGCTCAGGGACGCGGGTCTGCGACCACCGGGGTCGCGCCCACCGCTCGCGTAACCCTCCGCGCCGCAGGGAGCACCGACCCTCCCCTCGCTCGCCGACCGGCTCAGGCGGTGGCGACGACCCGCGGGTGGAGGTCCTCGGGCGGGCAGACCCACGTCGTGGCGTCGGCGTCGAGCTGGTCGCCCGAGCGGATGTCCTTGACCTGGTCGCTGCCCTCGTCTGCGCCGGGGAACCAGACGAAGGGGATGCCGCGGCGCTCGGCGTAGCGGATCTGCTTGCCGAACCTCGCCGCGGCTGGCGCCACCTCGCAGGCGATGCCACGGGCCCGCAGGGCGGTCGCCACCGCGACCGAGCGGGCGCGGCTCTCCTCGTCGTTGACCGCGACGAGGACGGCGGCCGGCGTCTTGCGGGTGGCCTCGACGAGGCCCTCCGAGAAGAGCAGCGCGAGCAGGCGCGAGAGACCGATCGAGATGCCGACGCCCGGGTAGGTCGTCCGGCCGTCGCTCGCGAGCGCGTCGTAACGGCCCCCGGAGCAGAAGGACCCCCACTGCTCGAAACCCACGAGCTGGGTCTCGTAGACCGTGCCCGTGTAGTAGTCGAGCCCGCGGGCGATCTTGAGGTCGGCGACCATCGCGCCGGGAGCGTTGGCCATGCCCGTCTCGATGACCGCCCGCAGCGCCTCGAGGCCCTCGTCGAGGGTCGGGTGCTCGACGCCGAGGGCGCGCACACGATCGACGAAGGAGGTGTCCTCCGTGCGGATCATCGCCAGGGCCAGCACCTGGTTCGCCTGCTCAGGGGCCAGGCCGGCCTCGACGAGGAGCGCCGACACCTTCGCGGGACCGATCTTGTCGAGCTTGTCGACGACGCGCAGGGTCCCCGCGACGTCCTCGATGCCCAGACCCCGGTAGAAGCCCTCGGGGATCTTGCGGTTGTTGACCTGGATAACCATCTGGCCGATCGGCAGCTTGCTGAAGATCTCCGCCATGACGAGCGGCATCTCCGCCTCGAAGTGCGGGGCCAGCTCACCGACGTCGACGACGTCGATGTCGCACTGGGTGAACTCGCGGAAGCGCCCCTCCTGCGGCCGCTCGCCCCGCCACACCTTCTGGATCTGGTGACGTCGGAAGGGGAAGGAGAGCCGGCCCGCGTGCTCGACGACGTACCGGGCGAAGGGGACGGTGAGGTCGAAGTGTAGACCGAGCTCGGCGTCGCTGCGCTCCCCCGGGTCGGCCGCCAGGCGGCTCACGCCGTAGATCTCCTTGTCGGCGTCGCCGCCCTTGCCGAGCAGCCGCTCGACCGGCTCGACCGCGCGGGTCTCGATCGACGGGAAGCCGTGCAGCTCGAAGGTCCGCCGGATGACGTCGAGGAAGTGCTGCTCGACGATCCGCTGCTCGGGCAGGTACTCCGGGAAGCCGGAGAGCGGGGTCACCTTGGTGGCGCGGGGCTTGGGCTGGCTCATGCGAGGTCCTGCAGGTAGGGGTTGGTGGCCTTCTCCCGGGCGAGCGTCGTCGCCGGGCCGTGGCCGGGCAGGACCAGGCTGCTGCCAGGGCGCGGCAGGACGGCGTCGCGCAGGCTGCGCATCATCGCCTCGTGGCTCCCGCCGGGCAGGTCGGTGCGGCCGATCGAGCCGGCGAAGAGGACGTCACCGGTGATCAGGGTGCGGTCCACCTCGGCCTCGGCGGGGACCCCCTCGGGCACCTGGTCGACGGCGAACATCACCGATCCCTCCGTGTGGCCCGGGGCGTGGACGACGTCGAGGTCGATCCCGGCGACGGTGACCCGCTCCGCGTCGCGCACCTCGACGACCCGCTCGGGCTCACGCCACGTCGCCTTCTTGCCGAACTGCTGCTCGAGCATCCCGACGAGCTGCGGGCCGAGCGAGCTCCCGCCGAGCGGGTCGACGAGCCGGTAGCGGTCGTCGCTGTGGATGTACGCGGCGATCTCCCCGCCGCACACCGGCGTCACCGAGTAGACGTGGTCGACGTGACCGTGGGTCAGGAGCACCGCGGCCGGCTTGAGCCGGTGCTCGGTGAGGACCTCCCGCAGGGTCTCCTCGACCCCGATCCCGGGGTCGACGACGATGCACTCCTCGCCCGGGCCAGGGGCGATGACGTAGCAGTTCGTCGCGAAGGCGGCGGCGGGGAAGGTGACGGTCAGCACGGGGAGTCAGCCTACCCAGCCGGTCACTGCGGCTAGGCTCGCGTCTCGTGAGCGACGAGACACCTACGCCGACCCCTGGCCCTGCTGCGCCCTCCCCCGCCGCGTTCGCCCGCATGGCACCCAAGCGCCCCGCGGCCGCGCCGGTCCCCGCGGTGACGACGGACCACTCGGCCTCGGCCGTCTTCGGGCGCGTCGACGAGGAGGGCCGGGTCTTCGTCCGCGACGGCGAGGAGGAGCGCGAGGTCGGCTCCTACCCCGGGGCCACGCCCGAGGAGGCCCTCCAGTACTTCGCCCGCAAGTACGACGAGCTGCACGCCTCGGCCACCCTCCTGCGCCAGCGTCTCGACGCGCCCGAGGTGACCGCCAAGGAGCTCTCCGAGGGTCTGTCCTCCTTCAAGTCCCACACCGACGAGGCCAACGTCGTCGGCGACCTCCCCGCGCTGCGCGCCCTCGTCACCGAGATCGAGACCGGCCTCGCCGAGAAGCGCAGCCGCGAGCAGGCCGAGCGAGCCCAGGCCAAGCAGGCCGCCGCCGCCGAGCGCGAGGTGATCGTCGCCGAGGCCGAGCAGATCGCCGCCCAGCCCGTCGAGCGCATCCAGTGGAAGTCCTCCACGGCCCGCATGCGCGAGCTCCTCGACACGTGGAAGTCGCACCAGAAGTCCGGGGTGCGCCTCGACAAGGACGTCGAGTCCGCCCTGTGGCAGCGCTTCTCGAAGGCCCGCAACTCCTTCGACAAGGGGCGTCGCCACCACTTCGCCGAGCTCGAGTCGACCCGCGGCGAGGCCAAGGCGACCAAGCAGGCCCTCGTCACCGAGGCCGAGCGCCTCTCGACGAGCACCGACTGGGCAGCCACGGCGGGCGCCTTCAAGCGCCTCATGGACGACTGGCGCCGCGCCGGCCGCGCCGGCAAGCGCGACGACGACGCCCTGTGGGAGCGCTTCCGCCGCGCCCAGGACGCCTTCTTCGAGGCCAAGGACGCCGAGGCCGCCCGCGAGGACGAGAGCTTCCGCGGCAACCTCGAGGTCAAGGAGAGGCTGCTCACCGAGGCCCAGGCGCTGCTCCCGATCAAGGACCTCGAGTCCGCCAAGTCCTCGCTGCGCTCGATCCAGGAGCGCTGGGAGGCCGCCGGCAAGGTCCCCCGCGGCGACATCGACCGCATGGAGAAGGGCCTGCGCAAGGTCGAGCAGGCCGTGCGCGACGCCGAGGACAACCGGTGGAAGAAGAGCAACCCCGAGCTCTCCGCCCGGGCCAACAGCCTCGTCACCCAGCTCGAGGCCAAGGTCGCCGACCTCGAGGCCCAGATCGCCGGCACCGACGACGCCTCTCGCAGGCGGCGCCTCGAGAGCGAGCTCGAGTCGAGCCGCTCGCTGCTGACGATGGCCAGGGCGGGCGCCGACGAGTTCGGCGACTGATCCCTTCGTCTACTGCCCCGGCCGAGCCGCCCGCGCGACTCAGTCCTGCGGGTGCTCGGTGGCCCCGGTGATCCGGTAGGCGTCGAAGACGCCGTCGATCCGCTTGACCTGGCCCAGGACGTGCGCCAGGTGCGTCGGGTCGCCCATCTCGAAGGTGAAGCGCAGCTTCGCCAGCCGGTCGCGGCTCGTGTGCACCGTCGCCGAGAGGATGTTCACCGACGAGTCCGACAGCACCCGGGTGACGTCCGAGAGGAGCCGGTTGCGGTCGAGCGCCTCGACCTGGATCTGCACGAGGAAGAGGTTGTTGCTGCTCGGCGCCCACGAGACGTCGATGAGCCGCTCCGGCTCGCGCTGGAGCGAGGTGGCGTTGGTGCAGTCCTTGCGGTGCACGGAGACGCCGTTGCCGCGGGTGATGAACCCCATGATCTCGTCGCCGGGCACGGGGGTGCAGCAGCGCGCGAGCTTGACCCAGACGTCGTCCATCCCCTTGACGGTGACGCCGGGGTCGCCCTTCTGCCGGCGCCTGCGCACCGGACCGGGCATCGTCGCCTCGGCGAGGTCCTCGGTCGCGCCCTCCTCGCCGCCGGAGATCGCGAGGAGCCTCGAGACGACGTGCTGGGCCGAGACGTGCCCCCCGCCGACCGCCGCGTAGAGGGCGTCGACGTCGTTGAGCCGTTGCTCGTCGGCGACGCTGGCGAGGATCTCGTGGGTCAGGAGGCGCTGCAGCGGGAGGTTCTGCTTGCGGACGGCACGGGCGATGGCCTCCTTGCCGGCCTCGGCCATCTCCTCCTTGCGCTCGCGCGAGAACCAGTGCTTGATCTTGTTGCGCGCCCGCGGTGAGCGCACGAAGCCGAGCCAGTCGCGGGAGGGGCCCGCGCCCTCGGCCTTGCTCGTGAGCACCTCGACGACGTCGCCGGTCTCGAGGGTGGAGTCGAGCGGCACGAGTCGCCCGTTGACCCGGCCACCGATGGTCTTGTGCCCGACCTCGGTGTGCACGGCGTAGGCGAAGTCGACCGGGGTCGCTCCGGCGGGCAGGGCGATCACCTGCCCCTTGGGGGTGAAGACGTAGACCTCGCGAGCGTTGATCTCGTAGCGCAGCGAGTCGAGGAACTCCCCCGGGTCGGCGGTCTCGCGCTGCCAGTCGAGCAGCTGCCGCAGCCAGGCCATCTCCGAGACGTTGCCCGTGTCGTTGCCCTTCGCGACGCGGGCAGTGGGGTCGTCCTTGTACTTCCAGTGCGCGGCGACGCCGTACTCGGCGCGACGGTGCATCGCGTGGGTGCGGATCTGGATCTCGACCGGCTTGCCCTGCGGGCCGATGACCGTCGTGTGCAGCGACTGATACATGTTGAACTTCGGCAGCGAGATGTAGTCCTTGAAGCGGCCGGGCAGCGGGTTCCACCGGGCGTGCAGGGCCCCGAGGGCGGCGTAGCAGTCGCGCACGCTGTCGACGAGGACGCGGACGGCGACGAGGTCGTAGATCTCGCCGAACTCGCGACCGCCGACGATCATCTTCTGGTACACGGAGTAGTAGTGCTTCGGCCGGCCGGTGACGGTGGCGTTGATCCGGGCCTCGCGCAGGTCGAGGACGACCTGGGCGCGCACCGTGGCGAGGTACTCCTCGCGCGCCGGCGCCCGCTCGGCCACGAGGCGGACGATCTCGTCGTAGACCTTGGGGTAGAGCGTCGCGAAGGAGAGGTCCTCGAGCTCCCACTTGATGGTGTTCATGCCGAGCCGGTGGGCCAGCGGCGCGTAGATCTCGAGGGTCTCCTGGGCCTTGCGCTGGGCCGATCCCTGCGAGACGTACTTCCAGGTGCGGGCGTTGTGCAGCCGGTCGGCGAGCTTGATGACGAGCACGCGGATGTCGCGGGCCATCGCGACGACCATCTTGCGGACCGTCTCGGCCTGCGCGGCGTCGCCGTAGGTCACCTTGTCGAGCTTGGTGACGCCGTCGACGAGCTTGGCGATCTCGGCCCCGAAGTCCTCCTCGAGCTGGTCGAGGGAGTAGTCGGTGTCCTCGACGGTGTCGTGCAGCAGCGCGGCAGCGAGCGTCACGGGGGTCATGCCGAGCTCGGCGAGGATCGTCGCGACGGCGACGGGGTGGGTGATGTAGGGGTCGCCGCTCTTGCGGCGCTGCCCCTCGTGCGCGCGCTCGGCGACCCGGTAGGCCTGCTCGATGACGCTGAGGTCGGCCTTGGGGTGGGTCTTGCGGACGACCTGGAGCAGCGGCTCGAGCTCGGGCAGCGCGGTCGTCGTCGCCCGCGACCCGATGCGGGCGAGCGAGGCCCGGGCCAGCTGGCGCGCCGAGAATCCGCCGGTGGCGGGTCCTGTGCTCGGCCGCGGGTCTGTCATGGACGAAGCCTAGACGGTGAGCAGCGCGGTGACCTCGCGACCCTCCAGCCGCTCCCGGCCCCTCAGCGCGGCCAGCTCGACGACGACGTCCACGGCGACGACCTCGGCGCCGACCTGCTCGAGCAGCTCGACGGCCGCGGCGGCGGTGCCCCCGGTGGCCAGCACGTCGTCGACGACGACGACCCGCCCCCCCGCCAGCACCGCGTCCTCGTGGATCTCGATCGTCGCGGTCCCGTACTCGAGCGAGTAGTCGAGCGAGACCGTCTGCGCCGGCAGCTTGCCCGCCTTGCGCACCGGGACGAAGCCGACCCCGAGCTCGAGCGCCACCGCGGTCCCGAAGATGAAGCCGCGCGCCTCGAGCCCGACCACCGAGGTCAGGCCCGCATCGCGGTAGGGCTCGGCCATGACCCGCGCCACCGCCGCGAGGGCGGCGCCGTCACCGATGAGCGGGGTGATGTCCTTGAAGAGGACCCCCGGCTCGGGGAAGTCCGGGACGTCCCGCAGCAGCGAGCCGACGAGCTGCGCGGTCTCCGCGCGCGACGCGTCGATCGTCATCGCCTGGACCGCGGCTGCTTCCGCGGCTGGTTGCGCGGACCGGACTGCGCGTACTTGTGGAGCTTGCGTCCGGTGACCGTCTGCTCACCGCCGTCGGCTGCCGGCGAAGGGGTGGCTGCCGGGCTGCCGGCACCGGAGGGCCCCTCCTGACCGGCCGTGGTCGACCCGCCCGAGGGTGCGGCGGCCGCGGTGCCGACCGGGGTCCGCTCGCGGTCCCCGGCGCGCTCGTGGTGCTTCGCCGCCATCCGGTCGAGCTCGACGACGACGTCGTCCTTCGCGCGCAGCTGGACGAGCAGCGGCGTCGCGATGAAGACCGAGGAGAAGGCACCGATGACCATGCCGATGAAGAGGGCCAGCGAGAGGTCGAGCAGGGTGCCGGGGCCGACCTTGGCGAAGCCGATGATGAGCACCGCGATGATCGGCAGGACGGCGATGACCGTCGTGTTGATCGAGCGCACGAGGGTCTGGTTGACGGCGAGGTTCGCGGCCTCGGCGAGGGTCTGCCGCCGGGTCTGGAAGGCGTCGGCGATGTTCTCGCGCACCTTGTCGAAGACGACCACGGTGTCGTAGAGCGAGTATCCGAGGACGGTGAGGAAGCCGATGACCGTCGCCGGCGAGACCTCGAAGCCGGACCACGTGTAGATACCGACGGTGATGATCATGTCGCTCGCGAGGGCGACCATCGCCGCCGCTGCCATCTTCCAGTTGCGGTAGTAGAGCGCCATGAGCAGCGTCGTGATGACGAGGAAGACGACGAGCGCCCGCAGCGCCTGCTGGCTCACCGAGGCGCCCCACGAGGCGCCGATGGTGTTCTCGGTGACCTGCTGGGCATCCACGTCGAAGGTCTGCGCCAGCGACTCGCTGACGTCGAGCATCTCGGCCTCTTCGAGCTTCTCCGTCTGGACCCGGACCTGGTTGCCGCCGATGAGGGTGACGTTCGCCGAGGTGTCCGCCCCGACGACCTCGCGGACCGCGTCCGTGGCCTGGGTCTGGTAGCCGTCGGAGACCTGCTCGGCCGCGACGCGGAACTCCGAGCCACCCTCGAACTCGAGGCCGAGGTTGAGCCCGCGCACGGCGAAGCCGGCCAGGGCGACGAGCATGATCACCGCGGTGATCGCGTACCAGGTCTTCGCCTTGCCGACGAAGTCGATCGATCGGCGACCGGTGTAGAGGTCGTTGCCGAAGTCCGCCATACGGCTCATACGACCGCACCTCCGTCGCTGGTGACGCCGGGGCGCACGCTCTGGCGCTCCTCGGGGACGTCGAACTGTCCGCGTCCGCGGTAGCGGACGCCGGCCTGCTGCAGGCTCTCGACCTCGAGACCCGACCACCGGTGGCCCGAGGAGAAGAACTTCCGGCGGGCGAGCAGCGTGAGCAGCGGGTGGGTGAAGAGCCAGAAGACCGCGAGGTCGATGAGCGTCGTGAGACCGAGCGTGAAGGCGAAGCCGCGCACGCCCGAGCTGGCGAGGACGTAGAGGACGACGGCGGCGATGAAGTTCACGCCGTCGGCCACGAGGATCGTCCGCTTGGCCCGCGCCCAGCCGGCCTCGACGGCGGCCCGCACGTTCCTCCCTTCGCGCAGCTCGTCACGGACCCGCTCGAAGTAGACGATGAAGGAGTCCGCGGTGACACCGATGGCGATGATCAGACCGGTCACGCCCGCCATGTCGAGGCGGTAGCCGTAGCCCCACGACAGCAGCGCGATCGCGAGATAGGTGATCCCGAAGGCGATGACCATCGAGCCGATGGTCACGAGGGCCAGCACGCGGTACTGGAAGACCGAGTAGACGATGACTGCGAGCAGGCCGAGGATGCCGGCGATGATGCCGTAGCGCAGCTGCTCGGAGCCGAGCGTCGGGCTGATCGTCACGGCCTGGTTGGTCTCGAAGGTCATCGGCAGGGCACCGAACTTCAGCGACTGGGCGAGGGCCCGCGCCTCCTCGATGGTGAAGCTGCCGCTGATCGAGGACGTGCCGTTGGGGATGGCCTCGTTGAAGTACGGGGCGACGAGGACCGTGCCGTCATAGACCGTCGCGAGGGCGTTGTACGAGCCGGGCGGGTTGACCGGGCTGACGTTGCTCAGGCTCGGCAGGGCGACGAGCTCGCGCGAGACGTCGGCGTAGCGCTTGACCCCGTCGCCGCCGAAGGTCAGGTTGATCTCGACCTCGTTGGTGATCTGGCCCTGCTGGGTCGACCGGTAGCCAGCGGCGGCGTCCTTGATCTCGGAGCCGGGGACCATCTGCGGGCCGAGGATGTACTTCGTCGCACCGTCGTCGTCGCAGGCGACGATCGCCTGGTCCGGCGTGGTGTTGGGACGGGTGTCGGTGCGCTGCTCGCAGTCGAGGGCGAGGAACTCCTCGTAGAGCTCGGTCGAGATGTTGTTCGGGTCGGTGGGGCCCTTCGGCTCGCCGGTCGGGGTCCACGAGTCGCCGGCGGGGGCCGGCTCGGTGGAGGTCGCGGGCCCGGTCTCGGCCGGGGTGCTCGACGGGGAGGGGGTGGTCGAGGAGGGCGAAGGGGTGGTCGTGGCCGGGGCGGTGCGGGCCTCGTCGCGGGACGCGGAGGTCGGGGACGCCTCGTCCGCGGACGGCCCGCGCGTCTCGCCCGAGGTGGCCGGGCCGGAGGGTGCCGGAGCCTCGGGCCCGGTCTGCTCCGGCGCGGGCTCGCTCGTGCCGGGCATCGTCGCGAGGACGGGGCGGAACTGCATCTGCGAGGCGCTCGTGATGGCGTTGCGCTGGGCCTCGGTCGGCCGGCCGGCCATGGCGACGACGATGTTCTGGCCGCCGAGGGTGGTCACCTCGGCACCGCTCGTGCCTTGGGCGTCGATGCGCTGGACGATGATGTCGCGGGCCTGCTCGAGCTGCTGGCTGCTGACGTCCTGGCCGCCCTCGAGCACCGGCTCGAGGATGAACTGGGTGCCGCCCTGGAGATCGAGCCCGAGCTCTGGAGCCCAGGAGGCGTCAGAGCGGGCGACGCCGAAGCCGAGCGCCGCGGTGAGCACGCCGATCGCGACGAAAAGCCAGACGAGGGAGCGCTTGGCGACGTCCTTGGCGCGGCTCTCCGCGCCCGTCCTGCTCGCCATCAGGCCTGGTCCGTCGGGCCGGTGCCGGCCTGTCCGTGCCCGGGGAGGTCCGCGGTGCGCACGCCGATGGCGCGCTTGTCGACCCGGATGGTCGTGCCCCGGGCGATCTCGAGCTCGGCCGTGGTGTCACCGACCGAGGTGAGGCGACCGTAGATCCCGGAGGTGGTCACGACCTCCTCGCCGACGACGAGCGAGCTCTGGAAGTCGTCCATCGCCCGCTGCCGGCGCCGGGCCGACATCGCCATGTAGACGATGAAGAGGAGCGGGAGGAGCAGGATCAGCAGGGTCCCGAGGGAGGAGCCGTCGTTCATCGTGGGTCAGCGAGCCTTCGTCGTTGGGCAGTGCGGGCTGCGGCGCCTGTCACGAGACGGCAGCGAGGCCCGGTCGCCCGGGCCAGGTCGCAGTCTAGGACAGCATCCTGGACATCGCCCGACCGCGCATCTGTCCGCGCGCCTCGGCGCCTGCACCGGGTCGCTGCTCAGCCGCCGAAACGTCCGGTCTCCTCGATCGGGAGCGCGTCCTGGTCGCCGGCGGGGGCGTCGAGACCGAGGTGCCGCCAGGCCAGGGCGGTCGCGACCCGCCCGCGCGGGGTCCGGGCGAGGTAGCCGGTACGGACGAGGTAGGGCTCGGCGACCGTCTCGACGGTGTCGGTCTCCTCCCCGAGGGCCACCGCGAGGGTCGACAGCCCGGTCGGGCCGCCGCCGAAGCGGTGGCAGAGCACCTCGAGGACGCCGCGGTCGAGCCGGTCCAGGCCGGCCTCGTCGACGTCGAAGAGGGTCAGGGCTGCCCGGGCCGCTCGCTCGTCGACAGCACCGTCGCCGTGCACCTGCGCCCAGTCCCGGACGCGGCGCAGCAGCCGGTTGGCGATGCGCGGCGTGCCGCGGGAGCGTCGGGCGATCTCGCCGATGCCGGCCGCGTCGGCCGGCACCTGGAGGAGGCCGGCGGAGCGGTGCAGGATCGTCTCGAGATCGGCGGTCTCGTAGTAGTCGAGGTGACCGGTGAAGCCGAAGCGGTCGCGCAGCGGCGCGGGGAGCAGCCCGGCGCGGGTCGTGGCCCCGACGACCGTGAAGGGCGGCAGCTCGAGCGGGATCGCCGTGGCCCCGGGGCCCTTGCCGACGACGACGTCGACCCGGTAGTCCTCCATCGCGAGGTAGAGCATCTCCTCCGCCGAGCGCGACATCCGGTGGATCTCGTCGAGGAAGAGCACCTCCCCCTCCACGAGCGAGGAGAGGATCGCCGCGAGGTCGCCGGCGTGCTGGATGGCCGGGCCGGAGGTCACCCGGACCGGCTGGCCGAGCTCCGCACCGACGATGAGGGCCAGGGTCGTCTTGCCGAGCCCGGGCGGGCCGGAGAGCAGGACGTGGTCTGGCGGGGCCGCACGCCGACGGGCTGCCTCGAGGACGAGGCCGAGCTGGTCGCGCACCTTGGTCTGGCCGGGGAAGTCGGCGAGCCGCTTGGGGCGCAGCGCCGCCTCGACGGCCGTGTCGTCCTCCGCCGCCGCGTCGACGATCCGGGCGGTCGCCTCGTACGAGCCGTCGCCGTACGGCTCGTCCGGCTCGCGGATCTCGGAGCTGAAGCCCTCGCCGCTCATCCGGCGAGCTCCCGCAGTGCGGCGCGCAGTGCCTCGGAGACGTCGGGCTGGTCACCGAGCCCCTGTGCCGCACGGTCGACCGCGGACTCCGCCTGCGAGCCCGAGTAGCCGAGCCCGACGAGCGCCTCGACGACCTGGGCCCGCCAGGGCAGCCCGGTCGGTGCGGCGGCCGGCGCGGCGCCGCCGGCCCCGGGGACGACGCCGATCTTGTCGCGCAGCTCGAGCACGAGCCGCTCCGCGCCCTTCTTGCCGATGCCCGGCACCTTGGTGAGGGTGCGCACGTCCTCGTCGGCGATGGCCGCCGCGAGCTGCTCGGGGGTCAGGACGGAGACGATGGCCAGCGCGACGCGCGGGCCGACGCCGGAGACGGTCTGGAGCAGCTCGAAGGTGTCGCGGTGCCCCTCCTCGGCGAAGCCGTAGAGGGTCATCGAGTCCTCACGCACGACGAGCGTCGTCGCGAGAGAGAGGGCGCTGCCCGTCCGGGCGGCCGCGGCGACGGCCGGCGGGGTGTGGACGAGCATGCCCACTCCCCCGACCTCGACGACGACCCGGTCGAGGCCGACGTGGCGGGCGGTACCGGTGACGGACGCGATCATGCTCGGCCTCCCAGGGCAGCGAGTCGGGCACGCTCGGAGGCCGCGGCCTCGGCGAGGCGGGTGGTGCCGCTGCCCCGCCAGACGTGGCAGAGGGCGACGGCGAGTGCGTCGGCGGCGTCCGCGGGGCGCGGTGCCTCGCTCAGCCCCAGGACGCGGGTGATCATGCTCGTGACCTGGGCCTTGTCCGCCCGGCCGGAGCCGGTGACCGCGGCCTTGACCTCGGTCGGGGTGTGCTCGTGGACGACGAGACCTCGCCGGGCACCGGCGAGGTGGACGAGACCGCTGGCCATGACCGTCGTCATGACGGTCGGGACGTGCTCGGCCATGTAGACCCGCTCGATCGCGATGACGTCGGGCTCGAAGCGCTCGAGCCAGGAGTCGAGCTCGCCCGCGAGATAGGCGAGCCGGTCACCGGTCACCCGGTCGCTCGTCGTCCGCACCACGCCCACGGCGACCATGCGCGGCTTCGCCGCGGACGGCGAGAGGTCGCCTCGGGGACCCCGGTCGATGACCGAGAGGCCGCACCGGGTCAGACCCGGGTCCACCCCGAGGACTCGCACGTCGTCTCCCTTCGCCCGTGGCGGGAGCCCACGGGAGCGTCCGAACACCTGTTCGGACCCCAAACTACGCAGCCGCCCCCGTCGTGCCGGTGAGCGACACGCGCGGGGGCGGTGCCGAGGTCTGCCCCGGACCGGTCAGTCCTCGGCCTCGAGCTCGGCGAGGACCTCGTCGGAGATGTCACCGTTGGCGTAGACGTCCTGGACGTCGTCGCTGTCCTCGAGCGCCTCGACGACCCGGATCATCTTGCGGGCACCGTCGGCGTCGAGCGGCACCTGGAGGTTCGGCACCCACGAGGCCTCGGCGGAGTCGTAGTCGATCCCGGCCTCCTGCAGCGCCGTGCGGACCGCGACGAAGTCGGTGGCCTCCGAGACGATCTGCCAGGCCTCGCCGTGGTCGTTGACCTCCTCGGCGCCCGCCTCGAGGACGACCTCGAGGAGGGAGTCCTCGTCGAGCGCGCTGCCGGCGCCGGTCTCCTGCTCCTTGGGCACGATGACGACGCCCTTGCGGTCGAAGACGTAGGCGACCGAGCCGGGGTCGGCGAGCTGCCCACCGTTGCGGGTCAGGGCGGTGCGGACCTCCGTGGCGGCGCGGTTGCGGTTGTCGGTGAGGCACTCGATGAAGAGGGCCACCCCGCCCGGGGCGTAGCCCTCGTAGACGATCGTCTCCCAGTCGGCGCCCCCGGCGGTGGCGCCGGAGCCGCGCTTGACGGCGTTGTCGATGTTCGTGTTCGGGACCGAGGACTTCTTCGCCTTCTGGATGGCGTCGTAGAGCGTCGGGTTGCCGGACGGGTCACCCCCGCCGGTGCGCGCCGCGACCTCGATGTTCTTGATGAGCTTGGCGAAGAGCTTGCCGCGCTTGGCGTCGATCGCCGCCTTCTTGTGCTTGGTCGTCGCCCACTTGGAGTGGCCAGCCACTGGTGTCTCCCTCTGGTCCTGCGTCTCGGTCCGGCGGCCAACTGTAGTCGCCACGAACCGGACGGCGGGTCAGGCGCCCGGCGGGGGTGGCGGCTGGCTGCCGGGGCGCTCGTCGGGGTCACGGGGCTGCTCGCCGTACGGGCCGGGTGCCTGGCGGTACGGCCCCTGCGGGGTGTGCCCACCCTGCTGGTAGCTCCCCGGTGTGCCCCGCCGCCGCAGCGCGAACCAGATCGCGACCGCGGCCAGGGCGAGCGGGAGGAGGCAGCACAGGATGGGCAGGAGCGTGAAGCCCCCCCAGCGCCGGCGACGCCGCGCCTCGACGAGGTCGGCGACCGCGCCGAGGTCGACCTGGCTGAGGTCGGGCAGGGCGGCCGGGACGGCGACGAGGTGCGGGACGAGGTCGACGAGCATCTGCATGGCCCCAGCGTGCACCATCCGGGGGTCCCGATCACTGGGGGGGAGCTCCCCTTCGTCATACTGGCGCGATGGGACGACGCACCGACAGACGGCTCGTCACCCGCTACCGCGGTGACGAGGTCGACCGCCGGGTCGACACGCTCGCCGTCGAGGAGCCGCTGGAGATCCGGGTGGACGGCGAGCCCTTCACCCTGACGATGCGCACCCCGGGCGACGACGTCGAGCTGGCCCACGGGCTGCTCCGGGCCGAGGGGGTCATCACGACCCGCGAGGACGTCCGGACCGCCCGCTTCTGCACCGACACCGGGACGCTCAACGTGCTCGAGCTGGCGCTCACCGTCCCGGGCGGGGTGCCGCTGAGCAGCCAGCGCAGCCTCGCCGCCTTCGGCGGCTGCGGGCTCTGCGGGTCGACGACCGTCGACGCGGTGACCCAGCGGCTCGGCGGGCAGCCGGTGAGCGGCGAAGGGGTGAGCGTCGCCCCCTCGGCGATCGCGACGGCCCTCGACGGGCTCAAGGCCTCGCAGAAGATCTTCGCCCGCACCGGCGGCACGCACGGCGCTGCCGCCGCGACCGTGGACGGGGAGGTCCTCTACGCCCGTGAGGACGTCGGCCGGCACAACGCCGTCGACAAGGTGCTCGGGGCGGTCCTGCTCGAGGACGCGCCGCCTCCCCCGCTGCTCGTCGTCAGCTCACGGGCCAGCTTCGAGATCGTCGCGAAGGCCGCGGTGTCGCGGGTGCCGGTGCTGGCCTGCGTCTCGGCCCCGTCGAGCCTGGCCGTCGAGGCCGCGGAGCAGCTGGGTGTCACGCTCGTGGCCTTCGCGCGCGGAGACCGGCTCACGGTCTGCACGCACGGCAGCCGGGTCGCGACCGGCTGACGCTCAGCGCCGGGGCAGCGAGTCGTCGAACTCCACGGTCTGAGGGAGCTCGGCGTGACCGGCGAGGCGGAACCAGCGCACCGCGCGCTTGGACCGCACCCGCTGGACCTCCTTGACGGCGTCGTTGTGGAAGCGGCGGGCCAGCTGCACCCGCAGACCCGTGGCGTCGAGGCGCTCCAGCGCCGCCCCACCGGGACCGCCGCCGGACTCGACGTGCCGCCCGACCTCGCCGGAGAGGGCGGCGACGAGGACCTCGGTCAGCTCGGACTCCACCCCTTCGCGGCCGGCGAAGTGCTGACCCTCGAGGAGGTCCTGCTCGAAGGTCCGCTCGGTAGTCCGCTCGAGGGACTCGCTCGCCGCGGAGGCGAGGAGGAAACCGGTCGCGGGGTCGAGCGCGCCCGAGTTCGCGAGCTCGAGGGCCGCCTCGGCCCGGCGGACGAGGGCTGCGTCGAGGGCGGACAGCGCTCCCTCGACCTTCGCGTGGAGCCGGTCGAGACGAGCGGCCGAGTAGCTGAGGTACCAGGCGAGCAGGAAGAGGACGGCCAGCGTGATGGCCACCCACTCGAGCGTGCTCATCGGCTCTCCCTCCGGCGCGGGGCCGACACGTCGCGCAGCGTGCGCGCGTCGAGGACCGTCTCGTAGACCGCGATGATCTCCCGCGCGACGACGTCCCAGTCGAAGGTCGCGGCGCGACGCCGGCCCCGGGCGGTGAGCTCTGCGCGCCGGTCGTCGTCGCGCAGCAGCGTGACGAGCTGGTCGGCGAGGTCGTCGGTCTGCTCGGTGCGGAAGCTGGCACCGGCCTGCCCGCCGTCGAGGACCCGGACGAAGGCCGGCAGGTCGCTCGCGAGCACCGGCGCGCCGGCCGCCATCGCCTCGACGAGGACGATCCCGAAGCTCTCGCCGCCGGTGTGCGGCGCGACGTAGACGTCGACCGAGGCGAGGAAGGTGGCCTTGTCCTCGTCGCTCAGCGGGCCGAGGATCTCCGTCGCCGCCGCGACGTCCTCCGGGAGCCGCGCCTCGGCGGCCTGGACGGACCCGGGGCCGACGACGAGGAGACGGGCGCCCGGGATCTCACGCAGGACAGCGCGCATCGCCTCGGCGAGGACCGGCAGCCCCTTGCGCGGCTCGTCGATCCGGCCGAGGAAGCCGATCGTCGGCCGCTCCGCGGTGCCCTGCCAAGCGGCTCGCGGGCGGGCCTGCGCGAAGAACGCCGTGTCGACGCCGTTGGGGATGACGACGGCGTCGCCGCCGAGGTGCGTCGTCACCGTGCGCCGGGCGTCCTCGGAGACCGCGATCCGGCCGCTGATCTTCTCCAGCGAGGGGCGCAGCAGCGGGTAGGCGGCCTGCATCGCCCGGGAGCGCAGGTTGGAGGTGTGGAAGGTCGCGACGACGGGCTGGGTCGAGGCCCAGAGCGCGAGGATGCCGACGCTCGGGGTCACCGGCTCGTGGATGTGGAGCAGGTCGAAGTCGCCGTCGGAGATCCAGCGGGAGACCCGGTTGGCGACGAGCGGGCCGAAGTTGAGCCGCGCGACGGAGCCGTTGTAGCGGATCGGGACGGCGCGCCCGGCGGAGGTCACGTAGTCGGGCAGGGGCGTGCCCTCCTCGGCGGGTGCCAGGACCGAGGCCTGGTGGCCGTGGGCGATGAGGTGCCTGGCGAGGTCACGGATGTGGAACTGGACGCCGCCCGGCACGTCGAAGGAGTACGGGCTGACCAGACCGATCCTCATGCCGCCTCCTCGGGCCGGGCGAGCCGCTCCGGGTCGAGGTCGGCGACGAAGACCCGCTGCATCATGTGCCAGTCCTCGGGGTGCTCGACGATCGCGGCGCCCAGGACGTCGACGCAGGCCTGGGTCGTGGCGGCCACCCGCTGAGCCCGGGTCCCCGCGGTCGCCACGGGCACCGCCGGGTGGATCGTGATCTGCATCCCCCAGCGGTGGCGTCCACGACGCAGGTGGCGCATCGACACGGGGAAGAGGGCGACGCCGGTCTCGACGGCCAGGGCTGCCGGTCCCGCGGCCACGCGGGCGGGGCGGCCGGCGAGGTCGACCTCGACACCCGAGGCCGAGAGGTCACGGTCGGCGAGCAGCGGCATGACGTAGGGGCGGCCCTCCCGCAGGTGGTCGACGAGCCGCTGGTAGGTCCCCCGCTCGACGGGGTGGATCGTCATGCCGAGACCCTCGCGGAAGTCGAGGAAGGCGCGGAACATCTCCTCCGGCTCGAGCCGCTCGGCGACCGTCACGACGTGGCCGAAGCGGCGCGCGCACCACGCGCCCGCGAGGTCCCAGTTGCCCGTGTGTCCGAGGAAGGCGAGCACGGGTCGCCCCGCATCGAGCTCGGCGTCGAAGTGCTCGGCCCCCACGACCTCGACGAGGTCGTCGACCTCGTCCGTCGACAGGGCCGGCAGACGGAAGGCCTCGACGTAGTAGCGGAAGGCGCGGCGGACCCCTTCGCCCGTCAGCCGGTCGAGGGCTGCGTCGTCGAGGTCCGGCCGCAGCCGCGCGTAGTTGCTGCGCAGCCGCGCCACGGAGGGGCCACCCCGCCGGTGGACGAGCCCGGCCACCGCGTCGAAGAGCGCGTACGCCACGGGTGCGGGCACCATGCGCAGGAGCGCCCAGGCGGCCCGGAAGGCCAGCACCGTGAGCCGCTGCTGGAAGCGGTGGAGACCCCGCACGTCAGTCCTGGGGTGCGAGGGCGAGGGCCTGGCGGCGCACCGTGAGCACGCGCTGCAGCACGGTCACGGCGCTGGCCACCGCGAGCAGTGCGAGGACGACGGTGAGCACGACTACGGGCAGACCGAGCCCGACGAAGCCGGTCGTCACGAGCGTGCTCACGAGCCGGTCGGCCCGCTCGGCGATGCCGACGTCGGCGCGCAGCCCCACGCCCTCGGCGCGGGCGCGCGCGTAGGAGACGAGGCTGCCGAGGATGAGGCAGGCGAGCGCGAGGTTGGCGGTCAGCAGGTCCTCTCCCCCGGTGAAGAACCAGATCGCCAGCCCGCCGAAGACCGCGGCGTCGCCGAAGCGGTCGAGGGTCGAGTCGAGGTAGGCGCCCCACACGCCCTGGCGCCCCTGCAGCCGCGCCATGATCCCGTCGAGCGTGTCGGAGAAGACGAAGCCGGTGATGACGAGGACACCGACGAGCAGCTCGCCGCGGGGGAAGAAGAAGAGGGCACCGAAGCACACGCCGAGGGTCCCGACGACGGTCACGGCGTCGGGTGAGATCCCGAGGCGCAGGAGCAGCCGGGCGATCGGGGTGAAGACCTTGGTGAAAAAGGCACGTGCGTACTTGTTGAGCATGGCGAGCCCCAGGGTAGTCGGCGGTGGGCGACCCGCCGCGCCGCCGCTCCGGCCGTGTCTGGTTCGTCACTGTGGCCCGGCTTCCTTGCATGCGCCGGCCCCCAGGGGTTGGGTGGAGGCATGGCCGTACAACAACGCAAGTCACACCAGGTGCCGGTCGTCGAAGGGGCCCACCAGCTGCGCAACGTCGCACTGGTGGGTCCTTCTGGTTCCGGCAAGTCCCGTCTCTTCGAGGTGCTCACCGGCGTGCGCACCCGGGCCGACCAGGTCGACCGGTCGAGCGCGCTCGTCGCCGCGACCGCGGCGCTGCCGGGCACCGATCTCGCCCTGACCCTGCTCGACACCCCCGGGCACCCCGACTTCGTCGGCGAGGTGCGGGCCGCCCTGCGTGCCGCGGACTCCGCGCTCTTCGTCGTCTCCGCCGCCGACGGTGTCGACGCGAGCACCCGCGCGCTCTGGCACGAGTGCGCGCTCACCCGGACGCCGCGCGCAGTCGTCGTCGTCCAGCTCGACGCCGAGAGCGCCGACTACGCGGCGACCCTCGCCGAGTGCCAGGCCGTCTTCGGCCAGGGCGTCCAGCCGCTCGGTATCCCCGTGGCGGGCGAAGGGGGTGCGCTCACCCAGGTGGTCGACCTCGTCCTCGGCGAGGTGCACGACTACTCGCGGCCCGAGCGGGAGGTCCGTCCAGCCCGGGAGGAGCACGCCGTCCTCTTCGAGACGTACCGCTCGGCGCTCATCGAGGGGATCATCGAGGAGTCCGAGGACGAGACCCTCATGGAGCGCTACCTCGGCGGCGAGGAGGTCGACTTCGAGACGATCGAGCACGCGCTGCTCACCGCGGTGGGCAGAGGCAGCTTCTTCCCCGTCGTCCCCGCCTCGGCCGAGACCGGGTCCGGCCTGCACGTCGTGCGGCACCTCGTCGCCGCGGGTCTCCCGTCGCCCGAGAGCCGGCCGCTGCCGGTCGCGACGGGCACCTCGGGCGGTTCGCCCCGCGAGCTGACGTGCTCCCCCGACGGGCCGCTCGCCGTCGAGGTCGTCCACACCCGCAGCGACCCCTACGTCGGGCACGTCTCCCTCGTGCGGGTCTTCTCCGGGACGCTGCTGCCGTCCTCCGCGGTGCACGTCTCCGGTCACCTCGACCGGCTCGACCCGGGCCAGGCCATGACTCGGGCGGGGCACGACGACGACGTGCGGGTGGGCACGGTCGGTCTGCCGCGCGGCGACGAGGTCGTCGAGGTCGAGCGCGCCGTGGCCGGCCAGGTCGTCGTCGTGACGCGGCTGGCCACGGCCGCGACGACCGACACGATCTCGTCCCCGGAGGACCCGCTGCTCATCGAGCCGTGGGCGCTGCCCGACGCGCTGCTGCCCGTCGCGCTCGAGCCGGTGACCCGGGCCGACGAGGACAAGCTGGGCACTGCCCTGCGCGAGATCGCCGCCGAGGACTCGGCGTTGCGGGTCGAGCGGGACCCACGCACCGAGCAGGACGTCCTGTGGACCACGGGCGTGGCCCACCAGGACCTCGTGCTGGCCCGTCTCAAGGACCGTTTCGGCGTCGACGTCCGCACCGCTCCGGTCAAGGTGGGCCTGCGCGAGACCTTCGTCGCGCCCGCCGCCGCGCAGGGCCGGCACGTCAAGCAGTCCGGCGGCCACGGTCAGTTCGCGGTCTGCCATCTCGAGGTCGCCCCGGGCGAGCCCGGCAGCGGCATCGTCTTCACCGAGCGCGTCGTCGGCGGTGCCGTGCCGAGGGGGTACATCCCGAGCGTCGAGAAGGGTGCCCGCGCCCAGCTCGCCTCCGGGCTGCTCGCCGGCTGGCCGGTCGTCGACGTCGTCGTCACCCTCACCGACGGCAAGGCGCACAGCGTCGACAGCAGCGACCAGGCCTTCCAGACCGCAGCCGGCCTGGCCCTGCGCGAGCTGGCGTCGGCCGAGGTGATGACGCTGCTCGAGCCGGTCGACGAGGTGCAGATCGTCGTGGACAGCGAGCACGTCGGCGCGGTCCTCACCGACCTCGGCGGACGCCGGGCGCAGATCCTGGGCACCGACGCGGAGGACGACGAGGGCCTGCGGACCCGGGTCGACGCGCTCGTGCCCCAGCTCGAGCTCGTCGACTACCCGATCGCGCTGCGCAGCGTCGCCCACGGCACCGCTGAGCTGCGACGCAGCCCGCACGGCTACGAGCCGATGCCCGAGCGTCTGGCGGCGGAGCACGCCGGCAGCGGCTGAGCCGCCTCGCCAGGACGGGACGGCCCGTGACCGGGGACGGACCGTCCTGGCACCGTCAGGCGGTGGGCCAGGCCTGCGCGAGGCTCCGGCGGGCGTCCTCGAGGAGGACGGGGATCGCCTTGGTCTGCGCGACGATCGGCAGGAAGTTCATGTCCCCGCCCCAGCGCGGGATGACGTGCTGGTGCAGGTGCGCGGCAACCCCGGCGCCGGCGACCTCGCCCTGGTTCATCCCGAGGTTGAAGCCGTGCGGGCCGGAGGTCTCCTGGAGCACCCGGATCGCCGTCTTCGTCATCGCGGTGAACTCGAGGGTCTCCTCGTCGGTGAGGTCGACGTAGAGCGAGACGTGACGGTACGGGCAGACGAGCACGTGACCGGCGTTGTACGGGAAGAGGTTCATCACGACGAAGCAGTGCTCGCCGCGCGCCACGACGAGGCTCTCCTCGTCGGGCCGACCCGGCGCGACACAGAAGGGGCACCCGTCCCCCGCGTCCTTGCTCGGCCTCTCCCCCGTCACGTACGCCATGCGGTGGGGGGTCCACAGCCGGTCGAAGCCGTCGGGCACCCCGGCGAGCGCCCGACCGTCCTCGGTCGGCAGCTGGTCTGCGGTGGGCTCGCTCATGCGCCTGATCCTAGGCACCCGGCGCGCGCAGGCGCCGGGCGCGGTGAGGGCCCGGGCAGTATGAGTGCCCGGGCCCTCGGTGCGGCCGACGTGATGATCGTGCCTCGCGGGGTCGCTCATGGAATCCCCCGACGCATCACCGTGCGGTCGAGACGGTAGGCCGTCTCGTGCGGGTTTCGTTTCAGATCCCGGTCCCGACCCACCGGGGTGGATCGGTAAGGAAGAGTTGTACGCCGGTTCGCCGACGGGCACAAGAGCCCGGCGCCGGGCGGACGGCGCGCCTGCGTGGGCGACCTCTTCAGGTCGTCTTGACTGGAGCAAGGACCACGGTGGGCCCCGCGAGGTATGAGCTCGCGGGGCCCACCGGGTCGTCGGCCCTCACGGGGTCCACTGCATGAGACGGGGCGAAGGGGTGGTGAAGCCACCGTGCTCGAAGAGCGGCCGTCCGGCGTCGCTGCTGCGCAGCTCCAGCCATCGCACCCCTTCGTCCCGGGCGGCCCGCCTGACCTCGGTGAGCAGGGCCGCGCCGATGCCTTGACGCCTCCGGTCGGTGCAGACGAAGACGGACTGGACGTACCACCACTCCGGCCGACCCGGCGCCATGAGGGTCGGGAGCTTGCGGACCCGCAGCGCCAGCAGGCAGCCGACCGGGTTGCCGTCGGCCTCCTCCGCGATCCACCCTCGGTGGTCGTCGATCTCGGCGAGGAAGGCGTCGGCGTACTCGGTGATGAACCCCGGCCGCGGCGGGCGCCCGAGCTCTCGGTCGTGCTGGATCCGCAGCGCCGCCAGGGAGAAGGCGTCGCGGCGCTCGACGGGCCGGATACGGGCGTCCATGCCGCTCAACCTATCCTCGGGGGGTCAGACCTGGGCGCGGGTCTCGATCGCCTCGACGATCTTCGCGATCGCCTCCGCGACCGGCACGCCGTTCTCCTGCGAGCCGTCGCGGTAGCGGAAGGAGACCGCGCCGGCCTCCATGTCCTCGGCACCGGCGATGAGGGTGAAGGGAACCTTGGACCTGCTCGCGTTGCGGATCTTCTTCGGGAACCGGTCGTCGGTGCTGTCCATCTCGACCCGCACGCCCGCCGCGGCGAACTGGTCGAGGACGCCCTGGAGGTAGGGCTCGAAGTCCTCGGCCACCGGCACACCGAGCGCCTGGACGGGCGAGAGCCATACCGGGAAGGCGCCGGCGTAGTGCTCGACGAGGACGCCGATGAAGCGCTCGATCGAGCCGAACTTCGCCGAGTGGATCATCACCGGCTGCTGCCGCGAGCCGTCGGCCGCCTGGTACTCGAGGTTGAAGCGGTCTGCGGAGGGCTGGTTGAAGTCGTACTGGATCGTGCTCATCTGCCAGGTCCGGCCGATGGCGTCACGCGCCTGGACGGAGACCTTCGGCCCGTAGTAGGCGGCACCGCCGGGGTCGGCGACGAGCTCGAGACCGGAGGCGACGCAGACGTCCTCGAGGACCTTCGTCGCCTCGGCCCAGTCCTCGTCGGAGCCGATGAACTTGTCCTTCTTGTCGCCGCTCTCGTCCCGCGTGGAGAGCTCGAGGTAGAAGTCGTCGAGCCCGAAGTCGCGGAGCAGCCCGAGGACGAAGTCGAGGAGGTGCTTGATCTCCGCCGGTGCCTGCTCCTTGGTGACGTAGGAGTGGCTGTCGTCCTGGGCGAAGCCACGCACCCGGGTCAGCCCGTGGATCACACCGGACTTCTCGTGCCGGTAGACGTGGCCGAACTCGAAGTAGCGCAGCGGCAGGTCACGGTAGGACCGCTGCCGGCTGCGGTAGATGAGGTTGTGCATCGGGCAGTTCATCGCCTTGAGGCGGTAGTCCATGCCGTCGACGTCGAAGGGGTCGAACATCCCCTCGCCGTAGTACGGGAGGTGGCCCGAGGTGTGGAAGAGGCCCTCCTTGGCGATGTGCGGGGTCCCGACGTACTGGAAGCCCTCCTCGATGTGCCGCTGCCGGACGTAGTCCTCCATGACGCGCTTGATGACGCCGCCCCTGGGGTGGAAGACGGGCAGCCCGGAGCCGATCTCGTCGGGGAAGGAGAAGAGATCGAGCTCGCGGCCGAGCTTGCGGTGGTCGCGGCGCTCGGCCTCGGCGAGCCGGTCGAGGTAGGCCTTGAGCTCGTCCTTGGACGGCCAGGCCGTGCCGTAGATCCGCTGCAGCTGCGGGTTCTTCTCCGACCCGCGCCAGTAGGCGGCGGCGCTGCGCATGATCTTGTACGCGTTGCCGAGGACCTTCGTGCTCGGGACGTGCGGGCCGCGGCACAGGTCGCCCCAGGCGACCGAGCCGTCGCGACGGACGTTGTCGTAGATCGTCAGCTGGGCGCCGCCGACCTCGACGCCCGCCCCTTCTGCGGCATCCTCTGCGGAGCCGCCCTTGAGGCCGATGAGCTCGCACTTGTACGGCTCGTCCTTGAGCTCCGCGAGCGCCGCCTCGTCCTCGATCTCGCGTCGCACGAAGGTCTGGCCCTCGTTGATGATCCGCTGCATCGCCTTCTCGAGCGCCTTGAGGTCCTCGGGGGTGAAGGGCTCGGCCACGTCGAAGTCGTAGTAGAAGCCGTCCCGGATCGGCGGGCCGATGCCGAGCCTGGCGTCGGGGTGGGCCTGCTGGACTGCCTGGGCGAGGACGTGGGCGGCGCTGTGCCGCAGGACGTCCAGGCCGTCCTGCTCCTGGGCCGTCACCGGCTCGACGACGTCGGCGTCGGCAAGGACGTGCGCGAGGTCGCGCAGCTCGCCGTTGACACGCGCGACGAGGACCGCCCGGTCGTCGCCGAAGAGGTCGGCGGCCGTGGTGCCCGCGTCGACCGTTCGCTCGCTTCCGGCGACGTTCACGGTGAGCTGGGCAGGCACGGGGTACTCCTGGGAGAGACGGGTTCGCGGCCCGGACGGGCAGCAGCCCGACTCTATCCGCCGTCCGGCCCCGGCCCCACCTCGAGGTCCTCGTCCGGCAGGCTGCCCGCGGGCAGCGCGAGCTCCGGACGGCTCTCGTCGACGAGCCGGACCATCCGCACGGCGTCGACGAGCATCGCGCCGTATGCGAAGACGCCGACGCCGTCCTCCCGGACGTCCTCGGCGAGGGACGCCAGGCGGTGGTGGAGGTCGCTGATGACCCCACTGAGCTCATCGCTCGCGTCGTCGTCGGTGCGCTCGAGGATCGCCAGGCTGCGGGCCAGGTCCAGCAGCAGCTCGCCGAAGGACCCCAGGTAGCCCGCGCTCGGCGGATCGAGCGGGTTGTCGCGGTCGCGCACCTCGGCGAGAGTGGCCGCGATCCCGGCGATGTTGTGCTGCACGGCTCTCAGCGTGCGCACCGAGGCGCGGTAGCCCGCCCAGTCGGCCTCGACCTCGCGCACGGCGCGCTGCGGGTGCATGAGGGTGCTCTCCTGGCCGAGGTCGACCGCGGCGAGCACGACGGGGGCCTCGTCAGCCAGCCGCTGGCTGCGCTCGACCCAGCCCTGGGCGTCGCTTGCGTCCCACTCGGTCGTCAGTCCGCGGCCCATGTCGGCGAGCAGCGTGTACGCGTCCGTGGCGACCCGGCGGACCTCGTCCTGCGAGGTCTGGACGAGGGCCGGCGGCATGAGAGCCGCATTGACGGTGATGCCGATGATCCCCCCGCCGAGAGTCTCGAGCAGGGTGATGATCGTGAAGTCCTCGTCGGTCCCGCCTGCCGTGAGCAGGGAGAGCAGCGCCATGATCGGGACCATCGTCGCGTGGTCCCCGAGGATCGGCGCTCGCGAGATCGTCATCCCGATGAGCAGGGCGAGCAGCATCGTCCACCACGACAGGCCCAGGGTCAGGCCGATGGCCGCCGCCAGCCCCATCCCGAGGAGCACGGCGACGAGACGGCGCACGCTCCCGCTGACCGACCGGGCGATCGTCCGCTCGACGACGAGCATCGCGGCCATGGGGGCGTAGCTGGGGGTCGGCGAGCCGACGATGCGGTCGGCAAAGACCCAGGCGAGGGTTCCGGCGACCGCTGCCTTGACGATGAGGAGCAGCCCTGAGCGGGCCTCGGGGTCCCCGGACCGCAGACCTCGCACACCCGCCGTGAGCGGGCTGACGACGTCGTTGCGCAGGCGCCGGTGCCAGGCCTCGTGGTGCGCCTCGGGTGCTGCGGGGTCCATGAGAGGGACCGTAGATCACCCGGCAGCGGTGAGGCGGCTGTCCAGCACTCCTTCGTCGAGGTAGTGGCGCAGGCGAACCGTCGTCGTCGTGAGGTAGGCCTCGGCCTCGGCCCGGAACGACGGCGTGACCGTCGCGAGCAAGGAGGCGGTCAGGGTGAGCTGCCGGGCCGCGACGAGGCCCTCGAAGATGCTCGAGCTGACGGGCGGGAGGGCTGCGTGCTCGGCGTACCCGGCAAAGAGTCTCGTCATCGCTTCCGGGTCCCCCGACCGGCGGGTGTAGAAGGCGGTCACCGCGATGTCGTGGGCGGGAGAGGCGACGACGGCGTCGTCGAGGTCGAGGACGTACGGCTCCACCCGGCCGTCCTCCCACAGCAGGTTGCCGGCGTGCAGGTCTCCGTGGACCGGCAGGACGCCGATGGCGTTGGCGGCGTCGACGGCCGTCTGCGACCGTCGCACCGCCTCGGCGACGACGGCCCGGTCTGCCTGGTCCGTCAGGGCCGGCGTCACGAGGTCGGGGTAGCCGCAGAAGGGGTCGGCCATCGTCGGGAACCCCGTCCCGTCGGGGAAGGACCACCGGCTCGCCTGCCCGTGCATGCGGGCCATCACGCCGCCGAGGGCGTGCGTCTGGTCGGTGGTGATCTCCGGGTGGACCGTGCCGGTCACCCACCACGACGCGCAGACCCGGAAGTCGCGGCCGGCGCCCTCGGGCCGCACGACGACCACGTCCTCGCCGCCGGGCCCGAACCACGGCGGCGGCACCGGCACCCCAGCGACGGCCAGGGCCTGCGCCCAGGCGAGCTGGCCACGGACGTGGGCGTCGTCGGCGATGCTGTTGACGAGGACGCGGACGGCGACGCGTCCCCCGGCGACGAGATCGACGGCGAAGGTCGTGTTGTAGGCGTGAGTGACGAGGCCGACGTGCTGGGCCTCGATCCCGAGCAGCGGCAGGGCCAGGCGCGCCGCCTGGGTGACGACGGCGACCTGGCGCTGCTCGTCGAGGTCTTCGTAACGGCTCACGCCTGCGAGCGTAGGTCCCCCGCGGTCTCGAAGGTCATGACGAGGTGCTCCGTCTCGGCCTTGCGGGCCTTGCGCAGACCGAGCACCGTCGGCTGGCCCGGGGCGACGACGAGCTCGATCTTGCCCGGGAGGAGCACCGGCTTCTTGAACCACACGTGGCTGCTCGACGGTCCGCTGGCCTGGGGCCCGAGCGAGCCGAGGCAGCGGGCGTAGGTCCACATGCCGTGCGCGATCGCCGACGGGAAGCCCATCGCCCGCGCGGTGAGCGCGCTCATGTGGATCGGGTTGACGTCGCCGGAGACCCGCGCGTACTGCCGACCGAGGTCACCGGGCAGCGACCACACCGCGGCGGGATGACCCGTCGGCGTGGTCGGAGGGGCCTCGCCGCGCGGTGCGTCCGCGTCGCCACGGCCGCGTGCGAGGTACGTCGAGCGACCCTCCCAGACGAGCTCGCCGTCGACCTCGGCCACCGTCACGAGGTCGACGGTGCGCCCCTTCGGGTGCGGCGCGAGCCGGTCGGCGGTGACGGTGACGTCGAGGACGTCGTCCGCGGTGAGCCGACGGTGGACGGTGATCTGGTTCTCGACGTGGACCAGGCCCACGAGCGGGAGCGGGAAGTCCGGCTTACTCATGAGCGTCATCTGCAGCGGCATGCCCATGATGTGCGGGTACGTGTGCGGCAGCACGTCGTCGGCGTTGAAGCCGCACAGCCGCTGGTACTCGTGCAGGTGTGCCCGGTCGATCTCCTGGGCGGCGAGGCGCAGGCTGCGCTCGGGCAGCTTCGTGCCCTTCTTCTTCCCGCCGATCCCGACCGCCCCGAGGGCGGAGCGGGCGAAGATCGGACCGAGGGCCGGGGCGCTCTTGAGGGTCTCGACGGCCATCAGGCGCCCAGCATCATCTGGCCGCAGACGCGGACCGTGTTGCCGGTGACGCCACGGTTGGCGTCCCACGCGAACCAGCCGATGGTCTCGGCGACGTCGACCGGCTTGCCGCCCTGCGAGAGCGAGTTCATGAGGCGCCCGACCTCACGGGTGGCGAAGGGGACCTTCGCCGTCATCTCGGTCTCGATGAAGCCCGGGGCAACCGCGTTGACGGTGATCCCCTTGGCGAGGATCTCGTCGTCCTGGGCGAGCGCCGAGGTCATGCCGATGACGCCGGCCTTGGAGGCCGCGTAGTTCGTCTGGCCACGGTTGCCCGCGATGCCGGCGATCGAGGCGACGTTGACGATGTGACCGCCCTCGTTCATCGCCGGGACGAGCGCCTCGTTCATCGCGAGGATGGACCTGAGGTTGACGTCGACGACGGAGGCCCAGCGCTCGGCGTCGGTGTTCGCGAGCAGCTTGTCGCGGGTGATGCCGGCGTTGTGCACGACGATGTCGAAGCCGCCGTGCAGCGACTGCGCGTGCTCGACGATCTTCGTGCCCGCGTCGGGCGAGGTGACGTCGAGCTGGAGGGCGCTGCCGCCGAGACGGTTGGCGACCTCGGCGAGCGGGCCGCCGGCGGCCGGGATGTCGACGCACACGACGGTCGCGCCGTCACGGGCGAGGACGTCGGCGATCGAGGCGCCGATGCCGCGCGCGGCACCGGTGACGACGGCGACCTTGCCGGCGAGCGGCTTGGCCCAGTCCTGCGGCTGGACGACCTCGCCGACCGGGGAGTCGACGTGGACGACCTGCGCGTCGACGTAGGCCGACCGGCCGGAGAGGAAGAAGCGCACGCTCGCGTCGACGCCGGCGTCGGCGCCCTCGGCGACGTAGATGGTGTTGGCGGTACCGCCGCCACGCATCTCCTTGCCGATGGATCGGACGATGCCCTCGAGCGCGCGGCGCGCGGCCGACTGCGCGACCGAGGTGGCCTCGTCGACCGGGCGGCCGATGACGATGACCCGGCCGGTCGGGGCGAGCGTCTTCAGCGCCGGCGCGACGATCGCGCGGAGCGACTCGAGGTCGGCCGGGGTCTCGATGGTCGTCATGTCGACGACGACACCGGCGACCGAGGTCGACGGCTGGGTCGCGACCTGGACCCCTTCGCCCTCGAGGAGCGCGGTGAGCTGCGGGACCAACGGCGCGTCGCCGTGGCCGGTGAGCAGGACCGCACCGTTGATGAGGGCGCCGCCCGCCTTGTGGCGACGCAGGGTGGTCGGCCGAGGCAGGCCGAAGGTCGTGGCGAGCTGCTTGCCGAGACCGCTGCTGACGAACTTGCCGTACTCAAATCCCATGGGAGTTCTCCTGGTTCAGGTGGGCGGGAGGGCCGGGCGCGAGGCTCAGGCGCCCTCGAGGATGGCGACGACGCCCTGGCCGCCGGCGGCGCAGATCGAGATGAGGCCGCGGCTGCCCGGGCCCTTCTCGTGCAGCATCTTGGCCAGCGCGGCGACGATGCGGCCACCGGTGGCGGCGAAGGGGTGACCCGCGGCGAGCGAGGAGCCGTTGACGTTGAGCTTGTCGCGGTCGATCGAGCCGAGCGGGGTGTCGCGGCCGAGCTTCTCCTGGCAGAAGGTCGGGTCCTCCCACGCCTTGAGGGTGGAGAGGACGGTCGCGGCGAAGGCCTCGTGGATCTCGTAGAAGTCGAAGTCCTGGAGGGTGAGGCCCTGGCGCTCGAGCATCCGCGGGATGGCGTACGCGGGGGCCATGAGCAGGCCCTCGGCGCCGTGGACGTAGTCGACCGCGGCGGCCTCGCCGTCGACGAAGTAGGCGAGCACCTTGAGGTGGTGCTCGGCGGCCCACTCCTCGCTGCCCATGAGGACGACGGAGGCGCCGTCGGTCAGCGGGGTGGAGTTGCCGGCCGTCATCGTCGCGTCGTCGCCCTTGCCGAAAACCGGCTTGAGCTTCGCGAGCTTCTCCATCGAGGAGTCGGCGCGCAGGTTCTGGTCCTTCGAGAGGCCGTTGAAGGACGTCATGAGGTCGTCCATGAAGCCCTCGTCGTAGGCCCGCGCGAGGTTGTGGTGGCTCTTCATCGCCAGCTCGTCCTGGGCCTCGCGGGTGATGCCCCACTTCTTGGCGGTCTGGGCCATGTGGTCACCCATGGACAGGCCGGTGCGCGGCTCGGAGTTCGCCGGGGTCGCGATGCCGAGGTCGGTCGGGCGGATCTTCAGCAGGGCGAGGGCCTGGGCCTTGCCGCCCTTGGCGCGGTTGACGCGCAGGAGCTTCTTGCGGAGCTTCTCGCTCACGGTGATGGGCGCGTCGGAGGCGGTGTCGACGCCGCCCGCGATGCCGGACTCGATCTGGCCGAGCTTGATCTTGTTGCTCACGAGGATCGCGGCCTCGAGGCCGGTGCCGCAGGCCTGCTGGATGTCGTAGGCGGAGGTGTGCGGGTCGAGGCTGGAGCCGAGCACGGACTCGCGGGTGAGGTTGAAGTCGCGGCTGTGCTTGACGACCGCGCCGGCGACGACCTCGTCGATCTTCTCGCCCCCGAGGTTGTACCGGGCGACGAGGCCCTCGAGCGCGGAGGTGAGCATGTCCTGGTTGCTCGCCTCGGCGTAGGCGGCGAACTGACGGGCGAAGGGGATGCGGTTGCCGCCGAGGATGGCGGCGCGACGCGGAGCGTTCGGCTGGGTGGACGCCACGGAGATCTCCTGAGATCGGGGTCTGGGACGGGCGGCCCGACGTCGGCACCGACCGTGATTTATCCGAAACGGACGGTAGCAGGTACACCTGGTACCTGCTACCGTCCCGCGATGTGAGCACGCCCACCGATGGACGCAGCGCCCGATGGGAGGCGCACCGTCAGCAGCGACGCAAGGAGCTCGTCGAGTCGACGCTGCTCGCCATCCGTGAGCACGGCGCCTCCGTCGGCATGGACGAGATCGCCGCGTCGGCGGGGACGAGCAAGACCGTCTTCTACCGGCACTTCACCGACCGCTCGGGCCTGTACCGCGCGATTGCCGAGCGGGTCGACGAGCTGATCCTGCGGGACGTGGGCACGGCGCTCGGCCAGCAGCTGCGGGGCACCACCGCCCTCTCCACCCTCGACGAGGACCCGCGCTCGCTCATCGCAGCCGCCGTCGGCGCCTACCTCCACCTCGTCGAGCGGGACCCGGAGGTCTACCGTTTCATCGTCTCGGCCCCACTCGTCGGGGCGGAACGCTCCGGCAACGCGGCGGAGGCAGCCGCTGACGTGACCGGCCGGATGGCCCTGCAGATGGGCGAGCTCATCGCGCACGCCCTCGTCGACCGGGGCAACGACCCCGCCCCGGCCCGCGTGTGGGGCCTCTCGCTCGTCGGCATGGTTCGGGCCGGGGCCGACGCCTGGCTCGACGGCCAGCTCGGCGAGCTCGACCGCGACGGCCTCACCGAGCAGCTCACCGCGCTCGCGTGGGGCGGCGCGCGCATCGCCTGGCACCCCCGCGGCTGACCCGACCAGGCCCTACCGACCGGTACGGTCGGGGCGCATGACGGTCACCGCGGACCCCCTCGCCGCACTCCAGGAGCTCCTCCGCCTGCCGACGGTTGCCGCACCGTCCGGCGGAGAGACCGACCCGGCCCCCTTCGTCGCCGCCCACGAGGTGCTGCGGCGACGCTTCCCCCTCGTCATGGCCGAGGAGGTCGTCGACGTCGACCCGCACGGGCTGCTCGTCCGGGTCGCCGCCGACCCTGCCGGCGAGGCCGACGGCGAGGCGCCGGTCGTCCTCATGGCCCACCTCGACATCGTGCCGATCGGTGACGAGTCGCGCTGGACCCATCCGCCGTTGGCCGGCGAGGTCGTCGACGGTCTGCTCTGGGGCCGCGGCACCCTCGACGACAAGGGCCAGCTCGTCGCTGCCATCAGCGCCGTCGAGTCGCTCCTGGCCGACGGTCGCCGCCCCGCCCGGGACGTCTGGCTCTCCTTCGGCGGCGACGAGGAGGTCCTCGGTCACGGGGCCAGGAACGCCGTGGACATCCTGCGAGAGCGTGGCGTGCAGCCCTGGTTCGTCCTCGACGAAGGGGGTGCCGTCGCCTCCGGCGCGTTCCCCGGCGTCAGCGCCCCGCTCGGCGTGGTCGGCGTCTCCGAGAAGGGCGCGGTCTCCCTGCGTCTCACCGCGTCCGGCCGGGGAGGACACGCCTCCACGCCGGCGAAGGGCGGCCCCGCCGCCCGGATCGCCACCGCGATCACCCGGCTCGAGCAGCGTCCCTTCGCCGCCTCGATCAGCCCGCCGACCGCCGAGATGCTCCGGCGACTCGCGCCCCACCTGCCGGCCCCCCTTCGGCCGCTCGCCGCACGGATCGAGACGCTCGCGCCCGTCCTGGCCCGCGCGATGGTCGCAGCCGGCCCCGAGGCCGCCGCCCTTGTCCGCACGACGCTGGCCGTGACGACGCTCCAGGGCTCACCGGCGATCAACGTCATCCCCACCTCCGTCGAGGCCGGACTCAACCTGCGTATCGCGGTCGGCGAGAGCGCCGCGGCGGCGATCGAGCGTGTGCGGTCGATCGTCGGCGCCGACATCGAGGTCCGGGTGGTCGAGCAGCACGACCCCAGCCCCCTCTCCCCCGTCGACGACCCCGCCTTCGCGCTCCTCGAGCGCACCATCAGCGCCGTCTTCACCGACGCCGTGCCGATCCCCTACGTGCTCTACGCGGCGACCGACTCACGGCACTTCACGGCGATCTGCGAGCGGGTCTACCGCTTCGCGCCCTTCCGGATGAGCAAGGCCCAGCGCGAGTCCATCCACTCCTACGACGAGCACATCGGGGTCGAGGACCTGCTCGACGGGGTGCGGTGGTACCGCGCCCTGCTCGACGGGCTGCCGACCGTGGGCACCGAGGGAGGCGCGCGGTGAGCCCGGCGATCTGGCGCCTCGTCGGCTTCCTCGCCGCCGTCGAGATCGCCTCCGGCGTCATCCAGGGCTACTACACGCCGCTCTACTCGGACATCGCCGACCACCTGCGGATCACCGACGGCGACGTCAACTGGTTCGAGGCAGCCCAGCTCATCGTCTCCGCGCTCGCCGTGCCCGTCCTCTCGCGGCTCGGTGACCTTCACGGTCATCGACGAGTGCTCCTCGGCGCGACCCTGGTCACCGCTCTGGCAGGGTGGGGCGTCGCCGTGGCCCCGGACTTCTGGACCTTCCTCGTGGCCTGGGGCGTCCAGGGTGTCTACGCCGTGTGGTTGCCGATGGAGATCGCGATCCTCCACGAGCGCTCCCGGGACCGACCCGACCAGGACGCCCTCGTGCGCAAGGGCGCCGGCTTCCTCGTCCTCGCGCTCGAGGTCGGCGTCATCGCCGGTGCCCTCTCGGCGGGAGCGCTCCAGCCGGTGCTCGGCATGACCGGGCTGCTCGCGATGCCCGCGGCCGCGACGACCATCGCCCTCGTCGCGATCTGGTTCGGCGTGCGCGACGCCCCGACCCAGGCGAAGGGGGGCCGGCTCGACCTGCCGGGGACCGGGCTGCTCACCCTCGGGCTCCTCGGGCTGCTGGCCGGGCTCGTCGTCGTGCGGGTCCAGGGTCCGCTGTCCCCGCTCGCATGGCTGCTCATGCTGGCCGGCGCTGCCGTGCTCGCTGTCTTCGTGCGCGTCGAGCGTCGCACCGACTCGCCCCTCATCGACGTGCGGATGCTCGCCGGCCCACGGATGTGGCCCGTCCAGGTCGCGGCCGCCCTCTTCGGCATGAGCGTCCTCGGCGCGCAGATCCCGCTGTCGACCTTCGCCCGGACCGACCCCGCCGAGGTGGGTTACGGCTTCGGGGTCTCGGCGGCTGCCATCGCCAACGTCATCGGCCTCTACGTCGCGTGCATGGCGATCGGGGCGCTGCTCAGCCCGGTCGTCGCCCGAAGGCTCGGGGTCCGGTGGATGCTTGTGCTCGCCGCGGTGCTCGTCGCGGCGGGGTACGCGACCTTCCTGCCGCTGCACGGCGTGCTGTGGCACGCGATGCTCGCCATGGGCATCGCTGGGCTCGGCTCCGGTGCGCTCGTCGCCTCGCTGCCCGCGGCTGCAGCGGCCGCGGCGACGCACGGGGCCACCGCGGAGGCCGCCGGCCTGACCAACGCCACGAAGACAGTCGGCGGGTGCATCGCCTCGGCGATCTTCGCCGTGGCGCTCACCTCCACCGGCTCGATCTCCGAGCCGGGGGCCGGCCACGCACCGCTCGAGGGCTACCTCACGGTGTGGGCGATCTGCGCGGTGTCCGCGCTCGTCGCCGCGCTCTGCCTCGCCCGCCTGCCGCGGCCCGAGCCGCACGCTGAGGCCCAGGCCACGACGTCGTAGGCGACCACTGCCCCCTTCGCTCTGGGAGAGTGCCGCCATGGGTACCGCCGAAGAGATCCGGACCGTGCTCGACGGGCGCTGGGAGGAGGTGCGCCAGGAGGTGCGCTCCCGGCTCGACCCCGAGACCTTCGCACCACCGCTCTCGACGCTCCCCCTCGACGAGCACCGGCAGCGGACCCTCCAGGCCGTCCTCGAGCTGACCCAGACCGACTTCGCGCGCAACGGCCTGACCGAGGAGCAGGGCGGGACGAACGAGCACGGGGCGTCCGTCACCGCCTTCGAGATGCTCGGGCACGCCGACCTCTCCGTCTTCGTCAAGGCCGGTGTGCAGTTCGGGCTCTTCGGCGGGGCGATCGCCAACCTCGGGACCAAGCGGCACTGGGATGCCTACCTGCCCGGCATGCTCGACGGCTCGCTGCTCGGGTCCTTCGCCATGACCGAGCTCGGCCACGGCTCCGACGTGCAGTCGCTCCTCACGACCGCGACGTACGTGCCCGAGACCGACGAGATCGAGATCCACTCCCCCGGCATCGCGGCGCGCAAGGACTACATCGGCAACGCTGCCCGCGACGCCCGTATGGCCGCGGTCTTCGCCCAGCTCGTCGTCGACGGCGAGAACCACGGCGTCCACTGCGTCCTCGTCCCGATCCGCGACGAGCACGGCAACCCGCTCGACGGCGTGACCATCGGTGACTGCGGCGCGAAGATGGGCCTGCGCGGCGTCGACAACGGCGAGCTGACCTTCGACCACGTCCGCGTGCCGCGGCTCAACCTGCTCAACCGCTACGGCACGATCGACGACGACGGTCGCTACCACTCGCCGATCGAGAACCCGAGCCGCCGCTTCTTCACGATGCTCGGCACCCTCGTCCGTGGCCGCATCTCCGTCGCGGGCGGCGCCGGCGCCGCGACCCGGACCGCGCTCACCCTGGCCGTGATCTACGGCCTGCACCGGACGCAGTTCCACACCCCCGACGGCGAGAGCGAGGTGCGGATCCTCGACTACCGCGGCCACCAGCGCAAGCTCCTGCCCCGGCTCGCCCGGTCGTTCGCGCTCATGCTGGCCCAGAACGCCCTCGTCGAGCAGATGCACCGCATCGCCGCCGGAGAGGAGAGCAGCGAGGACGCGCAGCGCGAGCTCGAGGCGCGTGCTGCCGGCATCAAGGCGCTGACGACCGAGCACGCGACCGACACCATCCAGGTCTGCCGCGAGGCGTGCGGCGGGGCCGGGTACATGTCGGTCAACCGCTTCGCCGACCTCAAGGCGGACACCGACGTCTTCTCGACCTTCGAGGGTGACAACACCGTCCTGCTCCAGCTCGTCGCCAAGGGCATGCTCACCGAGTACAAGGACGCCTTCCACGAGCTCGACACCCGTGGGGCGTTCTTCTTCGGGGCGCGCCAGGTCACCGAGGCGGTCATCGAGCGCACGATCGGCGGCTCGCTCATCCAGCGCCTCGTCTCCGGATCGCCCGGTCGTGACGGCGACGACGCGCTCACCGATCGGGGCGGTCAGCTCGACCTCTTCGAGGACCGCGAGAAGCACCTGCTCGAGACGCTCGCGATGCGGCTGCGCCGGGCAGGTGAGGAGGGCGCCGACGGGTTCGCGATCTTCAACGATGCGCAGCCCCACCTGCTGCTCACGGCCCGGGCGCACATCGAGCGGGTCGTCCTCGAGGCCTTCGTCGCCGCGATCGACGGGATGCCCGACGGCGAGTCCCGCGAGATCATGGAGCGGGTCTGCGACCTCTACGTCATGAGCACGATCGAGGCCGAGCGGGCCTGGTTCGTCGAGCACGGGCGGCTCAGCGCCCAGCAGTCGAAGTCGGTCATCGTCGCGGTCGACACGCTGTGCGCCGGGCTGCGGCCGCACGCCCAGACCCTCGTCGACGCCTTCGCGATCCCGCTGGCCTGGCGGGAGACGAACCTCATGGAGTTCCTCGGCGAGGCCGGCCCCGACGCATGAACGAAGGGGGACCGCAGCAGTCCCCCTTCGTCACGGCAGAGGTCGAGGCGACGATTCGACCGGGGCGTGGCCTCATCCCCATGGCTGAAAACCCTTCCCCTGCAAGGGATCCCACGTCGCGGTGACCCCGGTTGAGGCTCAGCGGACGCTGATGACGCGGTGCTCCTTGATCGACATGACTAGGGCGACGATCCAGCCGACGACGGTCCAGCCGAGGAGCAGGTTGACCCAGAAGACAGCCCATGCGTTGGCGTTGCCTCGCACGGCCGCGATAGCCCACGGCAGCATGTAGCCAGCACTGAGGATGGCGACGATGATGGCCACCGGCGCGCTGACGACCCGGGTCTTCTTGTCGGTGACGATGTCCATGCCTCCAGGGTAGGTGCGCGGTCTGGGAACGGGCTGCATGCATGACCGGCGAACTGTCAGGCTGAGCCCCTAGCGTGAGCGACCCAATCCGAAGGAGCCGCATTGGACGCCGCACCGATCGTCGACGTCGTCGTCGTGCTCTCGCTCGTGGTCGCGGTGCTGGCCGGATGGATGCAGGGTCTCGGCCGCACCGTCGGAGGCCTCGCGGGAGCCGTCCTCGGCACGGGCATCGCGCTGGTGCTTGTCGTGCCCTGGGTCGTCGACCGCTTCGACGAGCAGCAAGCCCGGTTGCTCGCTGTCGTGGCAGTCGTCATGGCGCTGGTAGCGACCGGTACCGCCCTCGGCTCGGCCGTCGGCGGGGTCGTGGGCAAGGCTCTCGACCGTGCCCGGCTCGGTCTGGCCGACGCTGCAGGTGGGGCGGTCGCTGGTGGCGTCATGACCGCCCTCGCCTGGGTCCTCGCCGCAGCGCTCGTCCCGGCAACGGGCTCGGCGCCGCTCACGGACAGCATGACGAGCGCCCGCACCATCCAGGAGCTGACGAGGTTCGCTCCCGCGTCGGTGCACGACGGCAGCATCGCCACCGGCCTGCTCGACCGGAACCAGCCATGGCTGGCCGAGGTCGCGGGCAGTCCGTCGGTGTCGCCAGAGATCCCTGACGTCGACGTCGACACGGCAGCCGTGCGCTCAGCGAGCCGTTCGGTCGTCCGTGTCAGCGGAGAGGTAGCCGGCTGCCCGGGTGTGATGACAGGGAGCGGCTTCGTCGTGGCCTCGAATCGTGTCATGACGAACGCGCACGTCGTCGCCGGTGCGGACTCGCCCGTCATCCGCGCTCCTGGTGAGCTGCCGAGGCGCGGTCGCATCGTCCACCTCGACATCAAGAACGACCTGGCGATCGTGGCCACCGACGGCCTGGCCACTCCTGCGCTGCGCTTCGCGGACGCGACGAAGCCTGGGAGCGAAGGGGTCGTCGTCGGATACCCCGGTGGCGGCCCCCTTCGTCTCGACCCCGCCCGTCTGCTGGCGGAGCGACCGACAGTCGTGACGAAGGACGGACGCAGCACGCATCGCTCGGTCGTCACCCTCGCAGCGTCGATCGCGAGCGGGAACTCCGGCGGGCCTGTGGTCTCGGGTCACGGCGAGGTGATCGGCGTGATCTTCGCCCGGGCCACGTCGGTGGAGGACGTCGCCTACGCAGTCCCGGCGTCCGTCGCACGCTCCCTGGCCGAGCGTTCGCCCCGCCTCACCGAGGCCGTCAGCACGTCAGGCTTCCGTCCCCACTGCGCCTAGCTGTCCCCGGGCGGGATGGACCGGACCGGGTCGTGGTGGCCGAAGCGCTCGCCGGACATCGCGTAGAGGCGCTCGATGACCCGGCGGCAGACCGAGCTCTCCTCGCCGAGCCACAGCGGCGCACGCCTCTCACGCCAGGTCGGTGAGCAGCGCGGCGCAGGCCGCCTCGCAGCGGCGGCAGGCCTCGGCGCAGACCCGGCAGTGCTCGTGCATCCCGGCATGCTTCTCGCACTCGTCCGCGCAGGCGGCGCAGGCGGCGCGGCAGGCCTCGACGAGGCTGCGCACGAAGGCCGGGTCGGTCTCGGCGCGGCGGGTGAGGACCCGTCCGGTGGCGGCGCAGACGTCGGCGCAGTCCAGGTTGGTCGTGATGCACCGGCGCAGCTCGGCGACCATCTCCTCGGCCAGGCACGCGTCCGCGCAGGCGGTGCAGGTCTGGGCGCACTCGAAGCAGGCGGCGATGCACTCGGCCAGGGCCTGCTGGTCCACACCTCCGATGTCGCCGGGGTAGGTGTCAAGCATCGAGGTGATGTGCGTCATGGCTGGCTCCTGGGTGTCGGCTCGGGCCGTGGTCCGGGCCCGCACCACCCACCGTAGGAACGTTCCACCCTCCACGGGGTCAGAGCACGGGGGTCAATCCTCCGTCCTGCACCCCGCTGACCTGGGACGACGCCGCGAGCAGCCAGAGCATGCACTGGTTGTAGGGGGTGGGGAGGCCGTGCTTCGCCCCGAGCTCGACCACCCGTCCGGCGAAGACGTCGACCTCGGTCGGGCGGCCGGCCATGACGTCCTGGAGCATCGACGTGCGGCCGTCGTAGGGCTGACCGTCGAGCACGGCGTACCACCGACGGACGTCCTCCGGGCCGAGGTCGACCCCTTCGGCGTTGGCCACGGTGACGACCTCTTGCTGGAGGGCGTCCATGAGCTCTCGCGCCGGGCCGGGCTCGCGCAGCTGCCCGTAGGTCGCGCCGGTGACCGCGGAGGCCTGGTTGCCACCGACGTTGACGAGGAACTTCCACCACATCTGGTGCTCGATGTCTGCGGGGGCCTCCCAGGCGAGGCCCGCTCGGTCGAGCAGCTCCTGGACCGCCACGAGCCGCTCGCTCGGCGAGCCGTCGCCGGTACGGGTCGCGGGCCCGTCACCGATCTCGAGCCGCCCTGGGCTGGTGTACCTCACTGCGGTGCCCTCCCGGTCGGAGTCCATCGCCAGGGCGATGCAGAGCAGCACCTGCTCCGGGGCGAACCGCTCACCGATGGCCCTCTCGCTGTCGAGGCCGTTGAGGACGCTGAGGAAGGTCGTCCGCTCGTCGACGACCGGCGCGACGAGGTCGAGCGAGTCGTCGATCTGCTGCGCCTTGACGGCGACGAGGACGAGGTCGAAGGGGGCGTGCCCGCCGGTCGTCGGGTCGACGACGGGGATGTCGTAGGGGGTGCCGTTGACGGCGAGCTCGGCTCGACGGAGTCGGTCCGCGCGGTCGCCGGTCGCGACGAAGGCGACGTCGATGCCGGCATCGGCGAGGTGCGCGGCGTACATGGCGCCGAGCGCGCCGGCCCCGACGACCGCTACGGACGAGATGGTCGTGGGCCCACCGACGACGCGCTTGCCTGACATGCGCCGAGTCTACGAAGGCGTGGCGAACTCCTTACGGAGAGTTCACCGCGCCGCCACGCAGGAGTCGTCCGGAGGGACCCGAACGACGATGAGGTGGGTTCGTCCTCCAGACCACCCCCGAAGGGACCACCTCGATGAAGCGTCTCCTCCCCATGGCAGGCCACACCCGCGGCTCGCGGTCACCGGTGACCTGCGCCCTCAAGTGCGGCAACGCCTGCGCCCATCCGGCGCCCAACACCTCGGGCAACCCGCACTTCCGGGAGATCGCCGAGGCCGCCATCAGCCGACGCTCGGCCCTCGGCCTCGGCGGTGGCGTCGCTGCCGCCGTCGTCCTCGCCAACGCCCCGGAGGCCGCGGCCGACAACGGCATCTTCCCGAAGGGTGGCGGCAAGCTCCCCTTCACCGCGATCGAGGCCGTCCCGCGGACCGTCGACACCATGACTGTCCCGAAGGGCTACGACTGGGCGCCGATCATCCGGTGGGGTGACCCCCTCTTCGCGGACTCCCCCGAGTTCGACATCACCGCTCAGACCGGTGAGTCGCAGTCGAAGCAGTTCGGCTACAACTGCGACTACCTCAACGTCATCTCCGACGGCGGGAACGACCGGACGGGGTACCTCGTCAACTCCCACGAGTACACGAACGAGTACATCATGTTCTCGCCCGAGTACATCGCCTCGAACTTCGAGGACGTCGTCAACGCCGGGATCGCCGCGCACGGCCTCTCCGTCGTCGACCTCAAGCGCTCGAAGCAGGGCGAGCCGTGGACCTACGTCCGCGGGGGCCGCCGCAACCGACGGATCACCGGCTTCACCCCCTTCGCCGTCGACGGGCCGGCCGCAGGGTCGGGCCTCATGAAGACCGCGGCGGACCCCGTGGGTCGCCGCGTGCTCGGCACCCTCAACAACTGCGCCGGTGGCACGACGCCGTGGGGCACGGTGCTCTCCGGCGAGGAGAACTTCGACCAGTACTTCGTCGGCACGGGCTCGCCCGAGGAGGCCCGCTACGGCCTGCGCAACCGCCCGACGGAGCGCGGCTGGGAGAAGGTGTACGAGCGCTTCGACCTCAACAACGACGGGTATGCCAACGAGGCCAACCGCTTCGGCTGGATCGTCGAGGTCGACCCCGAGGACCCGACGTCCACCCCGGTCAAGCACACGGCGCTCGGCCGCTTCAAGCACGAGGCCGGCACGACGGTCATCGCGGCCTCCGGGCACGCCGTCGTCTACATGGGCGACGACCAGGTCAACGACTACGTCTACAAGTTCGTCTCGTCGAAGACCTACCGTGAGGGCGACAAGCGCCACAACATGACGCTGCTGTCCGACGGCACCCTCTACGTCGCGAAGTACACGGGCGACTCCCCGCAGTCCGAGATCACCGGCACCGGGACCCTCCCCAGCGACGGGGCCTTCGACGGCACCGGCACGTGGATCCCGCTCGTGCGCGGCAACCGCTCGCTCGTCCCGGGCATGTCGGTCGAGGAGGTGCTCGTCTACACGCGTCTCGCCGCCGACAAGATGGGCGCGACGATGATGGACCGGCCCGAGGACATGGAGCCCAACCCCGTCACCGGCAAGATCTACCTCGCGCTGACGAACAACAGCTCCCGTCGGCTCGACAAGGTCGACGAGGCCAACCCGGTCGCCCCCAACCGCGACGGGCACGTCATCGAGATGGTCGAGGCCGGTGGTGACCACACCGCCGAGTCGTTCTCGTGGAACATCCTCATGCTCTGCGGCGACCCGGCGAAGTCCTCGTCGGCGTACTTCTCCGGCTACCCGAAGGAGAAGGTCTCCCCGATCTCCTGCCCGGACAACCTCGCCTTCGACTCCCAGGGCAACCTGTGGATCTCGACGGACGGCCAGCCCGGCAAGATCGGCTACGGCGACGCCCTGCACAAGGTGACGCTCGAGGGCCGCAACCGCGGCCGTGTCGAGCAGTTCCTCGCCGTGCCGACCGACGCCGAGACCTGCGGCCCGGTGATCCACGACCGGGACAACTCGGTCTTCGTCGCCGTCCAGCACCCCGGTGAGAACGGCGACTGGGGCGCCCACACGTCGTACTTCCCCGACTTCCTCCCGGCCAGCGGCCCGCTGCAGGTCGGGGACGACGTCGCGGTCCCCCGACCCACTGTCGTTCAGGTCTTCTCGACCACGGGCAACCGCGGCAAGGGCCACCACCAGCGCGCCCAGAAGTCGATGCGGCGCGACGACCGCCGCAAGAGCACCGACAAGGGCCGCGGCAATGGCGTCAACGAGAACCGCAGCAGCAACCCCCGGGCCGGCCGCGGCTGAGCCTAGGACAGAACGCCACGGAGGCCCCTCAGCCGCGCGGGTGGGGGGCCTCCGTCGTGCCTTCGTGCCCCGAGCGACGAAGCGTACGCGAGCTGGGACAGCAGGTAGAGACCGTGGAAGGTGCAGTGCCGGCGCGACTGCTCCAGCACGAAGGGGAGCCAATCGAAGGGAACCGACCGTGCCGTGGCAGTGCAGGGCGCGGACGAACCTCCGGCTTCGCAGGTGGGTTGTGCAGCTGGTTCGATGGTGACGTGACCAGCTCCGCCGAAGCAGTGCCTATCCCCCACCCCAGTCGTCCATGGCTGTGCGTGGTGGCCGGCAGACCCGGCACGGGGAAGACCACCTTGGCAAAGGGACTGGCTGGGGCTACGGGGGCGTGCTACCTGCGCGTCGATGCAGTCGAGGCCGCCCTGCGGCGCGCAGGCAACGACGTTGGGCCCGAGGGGTACTTCATCGTCCACGAGCTGGCGGCCTCCAACCTCCTGGTCGGTAACTCAGTGGTGGTCGACGCCGTGAACCCGGTCTCGGAAGCGCGGCAAGGATGGCAGGACACCGCTGCCCGCGCTGGTGCGCGACTCGTCGTCCTCGAGACGTCCTTGAGCAACGAGGCCGAGCACCGGCGTCGCGTCGAGACCCGGGACGCCGACATTCCTGGGCACAGGGTGCCCACTTGGGAAGAGGTCCAAGACGACGGCTGGGTGCAATGGGACGTACTGCGCGACGGCTCTCGCACCCTGGTCGACACGTCCAACGCGGAAGCCGCCCTGGCCGCAGCGGAAGCGGCCATCCAACCATCCTGAGCAACGCGCGCTCATACCGCGTTGGGTGACAGCTCCATTGTTCGGTGCCCCAAGGACATCTGGAGGCGCACCAAGTCCGTCTGGGTCCTGCACGAAGGGCTGGCGGACGCCCACCTCTTCGCTCGGCCTGATGCGGTACCACTTCTCTTCCGGCTCCATGAACAGTGGCCAGTCCGCTTCACGTAGCCGCCTGAGTGGGCGCCAGCCTCGCAGAGGGCCTTCCCGAATGCCTGTGCTGCTAGTGATCTCGCATTAGCTGGGCCAAGTCGGGCCGTCATCCCGGGGCCGGATGGAGTTGACATAGCCAAGCTGCCCTGCTGAACGCCCGACTGGTGGACGTAAAGGGACTCGAAACATTTTCTTGCATGCTCCGACCAGTCCCACGTACACCAGCAATTGTCCTGATTTCCTGCGATACTGGGGACGCTAGCACGAATCCGGTCTGGACGTAACCGGACACGCGAGCACATCTTATGTACGCGTTGTGTACGCAGAGGGAGTAGCGATGGCTAGGCGACGCAGAGGCTTCGGCACGATCGTCCCCGAGCGCTCCGGCCGCTACAGGGCTCGGTATGCCGACCCCGAGGGCCGGACCCGCATCACCAAGCACGGAAACACTGCCCCTCTCCTTCATCGAGCCCCGCATACCTTCGACACCCGGGAAGACGCAGAGGCATGGCTCACTGATGAACGTCGCCTGATCAGCTCGGGACGATGGTCTCCGCCGGCTTCTCGGCACAAGGCTGCTCTTGCGGCAGAAGGCGAAGAGGAACGCAACACCTTCTCGCGCTATGCCCGGGCCTGGCTGGCAGGACGTCACGAGCTGCGAGCCTCAACCAGGGCGAGCTACACCACGGCGATCGAACGACACCTGATCCCCGCCTTCGGAGACACCCCCCTCGCTGACGTCACGGTCTCGGCCGTCCGCGCGTGGTTCGCGTCGTACGAGGACCGGACCCCTACCGCTCGAGCGCACGCTTACCAGGTCCTCGGCGCGATCATGGCGCAGGCCGAGGATGACGAGCTCATCGCCCGCTCTCCCGTGCGAGTCAAAGCGGGAGGGCGTTCTCGGGTCAGGCGGGAGCCCGAGGTCCTGACCCGAGCCGAACTCTTTGCCCTCGCTGACGCGATGCCAGAAAAGCACCGCGCGCTGACGCTGATCTGTGGAATGTGCGGTCTGCGGTTCGGCGAAGCCGTCGCACTTCGTCGACGCGACGTCAACCTCGAGCAGCGCACCCTGACGGTGTCAAGGGCCAAGTGAAAGTCCCCAGTTTTGGCCAAGTAGAAGTCCCCACCCTCTGCGGGGGTTGATCACTGGCTCAGGTGCTCACCTCCTCGGCGCTGACGGGCTTGTCGCATGCGGTAGGACTGGCCGTTGGTAACCACGGTGGTGGCGTGGTGCAGCAGCCGGTCGAGCATGGACACGGCGGTGGTGTGCTCGGGCAGGAACCGGCCCCAGTCCTCGAAGGAGTGGTGGGAGGCGATGCCGAGGGATCGGCGTTCGTAGGCGGCGGCGACGAACCGGAAGAGCAGCTGGGCGCCGGTGTCGTCCAGCGGGGCGAAGCCGATCTCGTCGACCAGGACGACGTCGTTGCGCAGCAGGGCCTCGATGACCTTGCCGACGGTGTTGTCGGCCAGGCCGCGGTAGAGCGTCTCGACCAGGTCGGCCGCCGTGAGGTATCGCACCCGGTGCCCGGCGGTGACCGCGGCGTGCCCCAGCGCGATCAGGGTGTGCGACTTGCCGGTCCCGGCCGGGCCGATGAGCGCGAGGTTCTCCTTGGCCCGGACCCACTCCAGGGACGTCAGGTAGGCCCAGGTCGGTGCCGGGATGGAGGAGGCGGCCAGGTCGAACTCCTCGAGTGTCTTGAGCACCGGGAAGGCCGCGGCTTTGAGCCGTGCTCGCTCGTTCGAGGCGTCGCGGGCGGCGATCTCGGCCTCGACGAGGGCCCGCAGCACCTCCTCGGGCGCCCAGCGTTGGGTCTTGGCCGTCACCAGTAGCTCGGGCGCGAGCTGACGCATCGCGGCCAGCTTGAGCCGGCGCAGCCCGGCGGTCAGGTCCGCATCCAGCGGTGGCGCGGTGGTGCTCACGAGGACACCGCCTTGCTGCTGGTCGGGGCGTACTCGGCCAGCGACCGTCCCGCGGCTGTGGGCAGGTCGATGACCAGCGCGTCCCCGGCCGGGCGGGGTGTGGGTACCCCGGTGCCGGCGGCCAGGATCGAGCGGACATCGGCCGCACGCCACCGCCCGAACGCGGTCGCTCTTTCCAGCGCGGCGACCATCGCCGCATGGCCGTGGGCAGCGGTCAGCGTGTTCAGCTCGGCCAGCTCTGGTCCGAGGCGGGTGTGCCCAGCCGCCGCGGCGCCGGCGATGAACGCCTCCGCCGCCGGGCCGAGCGCGCAGAACTCCTTCTCCGCCGCGCTCCGGGGACGGATCGCCCGCACCGGCGTGGTGGGACGAGCACCGCCGTAGTGCTCGTCCAGCACCGAGGCCTCACCCGGCGCGACCAGGGGGTGCTCGGCATGCACCTCCCCGGTAGCGGGGTCCAGGACCAGCACCCGGGTGCCCTCGACGAGCACACCCACAGACGTGCCGATCAGGCCGGTCGGCACGGAGTACCGCGCTGAACCCAGCCGGATGGTGGACAGCTTGTCGACCTTGCGGGTGACCGGCGCCGGCCCGATGACCGGGCGCAGCGAGGGCAGCTCGGTGAGCAGCTCGACCTCGGTGGCCAGCCGCTGGTCCGGGACCGCGCAGGTCTCGGAGTGGACCTGCGCGTTGACCTGCGCGCACCAGGCGGCCGCGGCTCGGTTGGCGCCGTCCAGGTCGGCCAGGACGGCCGCGGCACCGACGGCCAGGTCGTCGGCACCGACGGCGCGGGCGTGCTCCAGCAGCAGTGGCAGGGCCAGGTCGTCCTTGCCGTAGCGCACCAGCGCCTCGACCATGCCCTTGGACTCCGGGTCGGCCGCCTCACAGAAGTCGGGCCGGAACCGGTAGTGGGTGGCGAAGCGGACATAGTCCGGCGTGGGCACGACCCGGTTGGCGACCACGCCACCTTTGAGGCAGCCCATCCGGTCGGCCAGCACCACCTTCGGCGTGCCGCCGAGGACCTCGAAGCACTCGGCCAGCATGGCCATCGTCGTCGAGGCCTTCTCGTCGGCGGCGAAGCGGACGAACCGGAACCTCGACCAGGCCAGCACCGCACAGAAGACGTGCACGCCCTGGATGACGCCCCAGTCGATGACCAGGTGCTCACCCGGGGACCAGGACGCCGGCCGGTGCCGGCGGCCGCGCTCGGCTCGCCAGGCCTTCTTCTCCTCGGCGACCAGGCGGCGGAAGTTACGGGCCGAGCCGGTGTACCCAGCCGCCCGCGCCTTCGGCAGCAGCCGTTTGGCGCTGATCCGGCCACGTGTGTCTTTGACGTCCTGGGCCACCAGCGTGCGCACGGCCTCGTAGTTCGCCGGCCGCGGCGCCCGCACCGGGCGGGCCTGCCCGGCGGCGTGCCGTTCGACGACCCGCTTGACGGTCTTGTGGGTGGTGCCGCAGATGTCCGCAGCGCCACGGTAGGTGCCCACCCTCTCGTAGGCGGTGATGATGTCCAACTCTTCCCTCATGTTCTTCAATGGAGCTCCCTGGGCGGTGCGGTGACTGGGCTAGACACCGCCACCGTCCACCGTCCAGGGGCTCACTTCATGGACGACACGAGCAGAGGGTGGGGACTTTTACCTGGCCACCAGCGGGGACCTCACCTGGCCACCAGTGGGGACATTGCCACGGCCATGGACATGACGGTCGCCCGCACCGCAACCCGCGCCGACGGCAAGAAGTCCACAGGCCCTCCCAAGACGGCTGCCGGCCGACGAACAGTGGCCATGCCACCGAGTGTCACTGAGGCATTACGAGTACACCTGGCGAACCAACCCGTCTCGGGTCGAGATGCGCTGATCTTCCCTGGGGCAAACGGTGAACTCCTGGCACCAACCGCCCTGTACGGCAGAGAAGCCCGCATCGAGCGCCGAGGCCGGAAGAAGTACGTCAAGAAGGCCTACGGATTCTTCGCCGCCCGGGAAGCCATCGGCCGCCCAGACCTCAACTGGCACGACCTGAGACGGACCGCTGCCACCCTCGGTGCACAAGCTGGTGCCACCGTCCGCGAGATGCAGCACCGGCTCGGACATGCGACTGGTGACATGGCGCTCTACTACCAACGAGCGACGGCAGACCGGGACCGCGCTGTCGCGGACGCACTCGATGCAGGCGCCGACGACGAGGCGCCCACTCCCCTACGGAAAGGCAGCGAGAAACAGAGCCGCTAGGCCCTCGGACGTAGACCCCGGAAGGATCCCTGGCCCAGCCACATCGCCGGGGTCGCGTCATGCGGCAAAGGCGGACGTTGATCGATTCAGGTAAGTGCAAGCGGATTCCAACGCGGAAGGGCTGCGAGTTCGTCTCGTTCCAACGGCGCGACCTATAAGGCGCTGGATCAGGTGGGTGTCGCCATCAACGCACTCCTGACGGGCGCGCACTCCTTCTCCACTGGCGCACTGCCACCGCGAACAGCGTGACGGCGAGCACGATGAGTCCGATGCTCACCCACGGCAGCAGCGCGTAGGCAGCCCCGCAAGACGGGTCTGGGAGCGGGGACGGGCGGCCAAACAGGGCAGGTCCACAGTTCACGAACAGCCCATCCGGCTCGGCGCCGCTGAGGGGAAGCGCTCCCACTGCCCAACCGAAGACACCGGCCAGGAATCCCAGGCCTACGAGGAGGACGACCCGCATCTTCGGCATGTCGGGACTGTATACGCGGCGCGCCATCGGCGCCTACCACCGACCAACCGTCACTTCCGAGGCAGCGCAGCCAGACATGAGGATGGAACGCGGGTCATCTCCTCCCTATGGCTGACCGAGGCGCGGCATGGTCGGACGCTAGCGCTCCGTCAGCGGCAGTTTCGGATGGTGCTCGGTTAGTCCGCCGACTCACCAGGCGCGTGGGAGCAGGCGTCAGCCCAGCCGCCATGCCGCCAGGCCAGCCGCGGGGGCGATGAGCAGGACGGGGGCGAGCCACCACATGACCAGGCGTGGGATCACTGATTGCGGGATGACCGTGGTGAGCCGGGGTGGTGGGCGGAATGCGGACCAGCACAGCACCGCGAGGAGTATCGGCACGAGCGCGAGTGTTGGGAGCAGCGCTGCGAGCTCGCCGGCCACCGCGACGCCTGCTGTGAGGCACGCGGTCAGGAGGATTGTCGGGAGCAGTAGGTGCCGGGCTGCCTGAGCCGGGTGGCTCCACCCGAGGAGGGACGGGCTGCCGAGGCGGGCCGCCTGGAGGCGGAGCGGGCGGCCCCAAGGGGTCGCTCCGAGGTAGACGATCGCCGCGCTGACCCCGGCGAGTCCGGGCAGGTCCGCGTTGATGGCCTGCGCGAGGATCCACCCGCCGGTGAGGACGACGACGAAGGGGGCTGGCCACCCTGGGCCAGCACGTCTTAGGGAGAGCAGGTCACGTCGCAGGACGATCCAGGGACCGGGGCGAAGGGACCCCTTCGCCTGGACCGATGCGCGACCTGTCTGTGCCCGGATGGTCTCTGAGCTGCCCGAGAGGGCGCCGGCCATGAGCATCTCGCGGCGACCTGCTTGCGCGAGCAGGCTCTCTACCCCCATGCGCCGAAGCGCCGTGTCCGGCCGCCAGGTGCTGGCGCCGTCGAGGGGCTGGTCTGCTGATCCCTGAGCGTGCAGCCAGACGAGAGCCAGGAGCCATGCTCCGCAGGCGAGCAGCGCGGCCGCAGCGGGGACGGCGAGCCATCCGGTGGTGCCGGCTGACCACAGCGAGAGACCGAGGACGACTCCCAGGACCGCTCCGCCTCCGAGCAGGCCCCCGAGGGTGAGCCGCCACCAGCGTCGCAGCGCCACGGCACGGTCGATCGGGGCGGTGAGCACGTGCGAGCACCAGATCGGTGGCGGGGACACCGGCCCGGAGATCCGCCCTCCGCGGTGCGCCAGCCCGAGAAGCCCCGCGTACCCGAGCACGAGAAGGACGATCGTCACCGGGTCGGCCGCCAGCTGTGAGACCCGTTCAGCGCCCAGCGTGGCGAGGATCGTGCGGCCGTAGGGAAAGCCGTAGACGATCGCGAAGACGGCGACGACGTACACGACGTAGGCGACGTTCCCGGCTGACCCCGCCCGCGAGCCGCGGCGCAGGACGCCGAGCGCCGCTGCGGTCCGCTCGTGCGAGTCCGGCATCAGGATGCGCCCCGATCCGCCCCCGAGTCGGACGCCAGGAGGGTGATCTCGTCATCGCATGCCGCGGCGGCCACACCGGGGTCGTGCGTGGCGATGACCATGGTGGTCCCGGCGTCGACCCGCTCCCTGAGAAGCCGCGCCACGAGCGCCCGCCGATCAGCGTCGAGCCGCTGCTCCGGCTCATCGAGCACCAGCAGGTCCGCGGGACGGAAGAGAACGAGCCCGATGTCGACGAGGTGCCGCTGACCGGAGGAGAGCTCGTGCGGGAACCGGTCGGCGTAGCCACCGATCCTCAGCCCGTCCAAGACGTTGTCGATGCGCTCCTCGAGGGTCTCCTTCTGCCCGCCCCACGAAGCGTCGATCAGCAGGAGATGCTCGTAGACTGTCAGGTCGGAGTAGGTGGCCGACGCGCCCAGCAGCGCTGAGATCCGCCGGCGCGTGGCGCGTGCTCGCTCGTCCACGACCTGGCCGTCGAGCAGGACCCGCCCTGCACTCGGCCGCTGCATCCCCGCCACGCAGCGCAGCAAGGTGGTCTTGCCCGACCCGTTCTCTCCACGGACAGCCAGCGCAGTACCGGACTCGACGACCACGCTCACCGGCAGAAGGATCTGCTGCCGCCCTACCGACACAGTCACCTCGTCGACCTCGAGACGGGGACACTCCAGCGTCGGCACGTGCCGATCCTCGCACGCAGGCCAACACCCTTCGCCCTCGCATCCACCAAGGCATTCGCCTTCGACACCCAGCATCCCGCCGCGGCAGCGACTCTGTGCAAGCCCCAAGCGCGGCATGAGCGGATGCTGGTGCCAGCGGGCAAGGGCAGTGAGGTGCCGAGCGGGGGGCACCGGCAGCGGACCTGTACTCATACGGTAGGCGGGTGACCAGATTCGTCATCGATGCCCCCACGCTGATCCACCTCGTCTCGGAGCATCTCGAGGTCCACTCCGCTCATCAGTTGGTGGCGTCGAACGCGATCCGATCCCAGGCGCTGACGAGGCTGTTGGAGGCGGTGCGCCGCGGTCAGCTGGCGGAGAAGGAGGCCCTCGTTCTCGAAGAACGGATGACGGAGGTCAAGGTGCGGCTGCTCGGCGACCGAGTCTCACGCCGTACCGCGTGGCGGATCGCCCGGGAACAGGGTTGGGCTGACCTGGTCGAGGCGGAGTACGTCGCCGTCACCCGCCTGCAGGCCGACGCCTTGGTCTCCGTCGACAGCGACCTGTCGAGCAGAGTGCAGGCTCTGGTGCCGGTCGAGCCGGTGGAGGCGCTCACACGTCCCCCTGGGACCGCGACATCGGCATGACCCCGGGCTGCCGAGGTGCGGCAGATCAGTACGTTGTGCGGTTCAGACGGGCCCGTGGCGGTCAGAAGTAGAGGCCGGTGGTCCCGCCGTGGTTGCGGGCGGTCACGGGATCAGGCTCGTCTCCTGCGCGACGAAGGTCCGACGGCGTCTTGATGGTGCCGGGCCAGTTGCTGATGAACAGCAGGGCGACGAGCCCGCCGATGACGATCACGGCGAGCAGGACAAGGACGCCTGTGGCCACCACTGCTGCGAGTGAGCTCATGTCCCCGCTCCTTCCCCGAAGTGTGTGAAGGGTAGCGGCGGCGGCTCTGCGCCGTCGCTGAACCGACGGTTGTTCAGCGACCGTTCACCAAGGGCGCTTGCCTGAATGCTTATCGCTGCGTCAGCGCGGGAGACCTTGCCAGCCGCCGGACAGCCTGGTTGCGGCATGAGAGTGCGCGTTACGGGCCGTTGCTGTCGCACCATTCCCGGACGCGCAGGATGGCCGTGCGCGGTGGCAAGGCCAGAAGTTCGTCGACCCCCATTCCTGCAGCCAGCCAGTCGCTGATCATTTGGTCTCCCAGCCAATACCCGCACCGCGTTGGCAGACCGTCGACGGGACGATTGAGGAACACCCCAGCCACCGCCGGATCATCCTCGGGCGAGTCCAAGTGGTCGGCGACGAATGATCGGATCCCGTGCGAATGTGACTCGCATTCGTGGACCCAATCGGCGTGAGCGGCGTCGAACCAGAGGTACTGGCTGTCAGCCAAGCCCGGTACGGCAAGCCGTGACGCAGCCACGGCAAGGCCCTCGCAGTACAGAGCGAAGGCCACCGTCTCAGGGACGGCCTCCACGTCGCGGACCCGGCCTTGATGGACGGCGTGTATTGCCTCGTGCACCGCAAGGACCTCGTCACCGGGACCGTCAGTCAGAAGCTCCAACGCCAAGAACAGCGAGGGCACTCCGCTACTGATCGCTGCCCAACCGTTCGAGGTGCTCACGCCCACCAGGAGCACGGTTTGGAGGCCCTCGACACCGACTCCCGCCCGTGCCATCCGGTCCTCAAGCACGGCGAGCACCGAACGCATCCTCGCCTCGCGAGCGACGATGGTCTCGACCAGCCGGGGCGCGCCGTCTGCGGCCGCTTCCCGTCGATCCCGATCGCCCCACGCCGAGTAGTAGGTGGTGAACACATCAGGGTGGGCTGCTTCGTACTCATCGACCCATGCCTCTCGGCGGCGCTGCCGATCCTCGATCGATGCAAGCGCGCGATACTCGTCGACAGTCGAGATCAGCTTCCGCACCCCTGCGAGTATGCCCACCTCTGCCAGCGGCAGATGAGGGTGGCGGGAGCAGTTGTCGCGTCGCTTTGGGCGTGTCAGCCAAGTGGTTGTGGGGGGTGTGTCACTGCTGCACGTCGGGGATGTGTGAGCATCTGAAGCCGGCGGACTCGATCGCGGCTTCTACCTCTGAACGAGTGAGCGGTTGGGCGGCGGTGACGAGGACGGGGGTGGAGGGCCGCTGAGGGTTGTCAATGACCACCTTGGCTACACCCTTAACCTCTTGGAGGGTTTGGGATACGCGCATGTTGCATTTCTGGCAGTGCATCCCTTGTACGTCCAGGATCCACACGTGCGTTGTTGGTTGAGCATGGATTGACTGGTCTGGTTCTGGCTGTGCAGAGTCCGGGGCTTCTCCGCGTGGGCTCACCGTGCGGGAGCCCGAGTCGTGGTGTGCACGTGCTGAAGCGGGGTCGAGACTCGCGGCAGGCTCCTTAGTCGTCACAGAGGCTTCTCCATTGGGTACCACTCCTTCGGCGTGGTCTTTCGCGGCGGTGCTCAGGTGCAGCACGGTGCGCTTCTAGTGGTCAGGTGATGTTCTGGCTGCGTAGGCGCAGCGCGTTGGTGATGACGCTGACGCTGGAGAGGGCCATGGCTGCTGCGGCGATGATCGGCGAGAGCAGGAGCCCGAAGATGGGGTACAGGACTCCGGCGGCCACGGGGATTCCGAGGACGTTGTAGATGAAGGCCAGGAACAGGTTCTGGCGGATGTTGGACATCGTCTTCTCGGAGAGGCGTCGCGCACGGACGATGCCGTTGAGGTCACCCTTGAGGAGGGTGACGCTGGCGCTCTCCATGGCAACGTCGGTGCCTGACCCCATGGCGATGCCGACGTCGGCTGCCGCGAGGGCGGGGGCGTCGTTGATGCCGTCACCGGCCATGGCGACGACGTGACCTTGGCCGCGAAGCTTGCTGACGATGTCGCTCTTGTGGTCGGGCAGGACTTCGGCCTCGACGTGCTCGATGCCGAGGGTCTTGGCGACGGCCTGCGCGGTGACGCGGTTGTCGCCGGTGAGCATGACTACGTCGATGCCTTCCTTCCGGAGCGCGCTCAGTGCTTCTGGCGTGGTCTTCTTGACCGGGTCGGCGATGGCGAAAAGGCCCGCAGGCTGTCCGTCGACTCCGATGTGGATGACGGTCGCCCCGTCGCCGCGGAGGTCGTCGGCGCGTTCGCTCAGGCCCTTGGCGTCGATGCCCTCGGAGGTGAGGAAGGTGGCGCTGCCGATGGTGATTCGCTGGCCCTCGACTGTGCCAAGGACGCCTCGCCCGACCGGGGAGTCGAAGTCGGTGACGTCTGGGATAGTCAGGTTCTTCTCGTTCGCGGCCGCGACGATGGCTTGTGCCAGGGGGTGCTCGGAGGCGCGTTCGACTCCGGCCGCGATGCGAAGCAGGTCCTCTTGGCTGCGCCCGTCGGTGGTGACCACGGCGGTGACGGTCGGTCTGCCTTCGGTCAGGGTGCCGGTCTTGTCGACGACGAGGGTGTCGACCTTCTCCATGCGTTCGAGGGCTTCGGCGTTCTTGATCAGGACCCCGAGGCTGGCGCCGCGGCCGACGCCGACCATGATCGACATGGGTGTGGCCAGTCCCAGGGCGCAGGGGCAGGCGATGATGAGCACGGCCACGGCGACGATGAGCGCATGGGCGAGCTTGGGGTCGGGTCCGAGCACTGCCCAGGCGATAAAGGCGACAACGGCGACGGCGATGACGATGGGCACGAAGATGCCCGAGACCTTGTCGGCCATGCGCTGGATGGGGGCGCGGGATCGCTGTGCGTCGGCGACCATGGCCACGATGCGGGCGAGCATGGTGTCGCGTCCGACCTTCTCAGCGACCATGACCAGCCCGCCGCTGCCGTTGATGGTGCCTCCGATGACGGTGTCTCCGTCTTCCTTGGTCACTGGCATCGACTCGCCGGTGACCAGGGATTCGTCGACCGCTGAGCGGCCTTCTTCGACGGTTCCGTCGACGGGGACTGCTTCACCGGGGCGGACTCGAAGTCGGTCCCCGAGCTGGACCTGGTCCAGGGGCACCTCTTCATCACGGCCGTCGCTGGTGATGCGGCGAGCGGTCTTCGGGCTCAGGTCCAGCAGGGCCTTGATGGCTCCCGAGGTCTGTTCCCTGGCGCGCAGCTCGAGAACCTGCCCGAGCAGGACGAGGGTGGTGATGACGGCCGCGGCCTCGAAGTAGACGTCGACCGTCCCGTCCTCGCTCCGGAACGAGTCCGGGAAGATGCCAGGCAAGAGGGTGGCGACGATGCTGAACAGCCATGCGATGCCGGTTCCCATCGCGATCAGCGTGAACATGTTCAGGTTGCGGCTACGCACCGATGCCCAGCCGCGGGTGAAGAACGGCCAGCCTGCCCACAGGACCACGGGTGTGCCAAGAAGGAGCTGCAGCCAGATGGCTGTCGGGCCGGGGATCCTCTCGTGCAGCCATGGGATGAAGTGGCGTCCCATCTCGAGGAAGACGACGGGGATGGTGAGGGCGGTGGCGACCCAGAATCTGCGGGTCATGTCGGCCAGCTCTGGGCTGGGACCGCTGTCGGCCCTGATCGTGACTGGCTCGAGGGCCATCCCGCAGATCGGGCACGCTCCTGGGGCGTCCCGGCGGATCTCGGGGTGCATCGGGCAGGTCCACTCGACGGCCTCGTCGTCGGCGGCTTGCGGCGGCGAGGGTTGGGCGGCGTTGCCAGGCGCTGCATCCGTGTACGTGTCCGGGTCCGCGGTGAAGGTCGCCTGGCAGCGCTCCGAGCAGAAGTGGTACAGGCGGTTGTCGTGCTCGGTGCTCAGCGAGGTCGCTGGGTCGATGCTCATCCCGCACACCGGGTCCTGGACGAGGACCTCGGCGGGGGCGTGATCGCCCTGCTGGTGCTGGTGCTGGTGCTGGTGCTCGGTCATGGTCTCTCCCCGTGGCAGGTGGATGTCGTCAGAGCAGGTCTTCCATGGTGGCGATCTCGGACTTCTGGGCCTTGATGATCGCCTTGGCCATCTGCTCCACCTCCGGGTTCTCGGTGGTGGTCAGGACCTGCTCGGCCATGGACACTGCGCCCTTGTGGTGACTGATCATCATCGTGATCCACATCTGGTCGAAGCTCTTGCCCTCGGCGCTCTTGAGCTCCTCCATGTCGGTCTCGCTCATCATGCCGCTGCCGTGGTCCATGCCGGTCGGTGCCGAGGTCGGGGCACCCCACGAGGTCAGCCATTCACGCATGGTGGTGATCTCCGGGTCCTGGGCCTTCTTGATCTCGGTGGCCAGCGCGTCGACCTCGCTGGAGGCGCTGGACTTGGACAGGGCGATGTCCGCCATCTCGATGGCCTGCTCGTGGTGGGGGATCATCATCTGGGCGAACATGACATCTCCCTGCCTGGCAGCGTCCGAGCTGCTGCCGGTGGTGGCGCCGCTGGTGCTGCTGCTCATGGGGGTGGCGTTGTGGTCCATGCCGCGCATGGAGTCGTCACTGGTGTTCGAGCAGGCGGCGAGCGTGCCGACGGTCAGGGCTCCTGCTGCTGCCAGCAGCGAGGCGCGCTTGGTGAGGCTGGACATGGGATCTCCTGTAGTCGTTGGTGTGCTCGAGCCTTCACCGCGAACGTGATGGTCCTGCCGTGGTCATGTTGAGATTCGGTCAAGGTCCATGCTGCGGCCGGGACTACTGACCCCCGCCGTCGCCTCCGTGGTTCATCCACCGCATCATCACGGCCATCATGGCCAGGCAGGCGAGGGCGAAGAGCAGCCCGCTGGCGCCCAGGCCACCGGTGATGATGAGAGCGCCGACGAGGATGAGCATGGGCAGGCACATCAGCCACATCAGCCATCCGTGGGAGTGGCGCGCCGGGGGCGGGTTGACGGCGTCCTGGTCGCGGGCCGTAACCGGCGAGCTCGAGGGAAGCGGCGCGTGGCCGTGAGCGGCGGGGTTCTTGCGTTCGATCTTCACGTTGCTCTCCTTCGAAGGTGCCGGCTCCTTGGTGCTGGCTCGGATCAGCTCAGCGTCGTTCATGAACCTCATGGCTGCGTTGAGACCTGATGGAGGACGGGTCAAGGTTCTCGGGGCTACTGGACGAGGGTCTCCGTGCTCGCGCCGGCGTTGGTGGTGCGGATGACCTTGTTGTCGACGACGGCGAGGATCTCCAGCTGCCCATCCGAGGTCCGGTGGGCCGAGAGTGCCTCGGTGGTGCCGATGCTGTCCGGGTGCAGGGTCCAGGTCGATCCGGCGTCGCTGCTGGTGGCCAGCCTGCCGCTGGTGGTGGCGATGACGGCGGTTGTGTCGTCGGCCCATGCCGCCAGGACCGCGGGCTCGGGCGGTGCCAGCGTGGTCCAGGACTGCCCGCCGTCGGTGCTGGTGAGCAGTCCGGAGCTCGTCGTGGCCAGCAGGGTCCCCTTCTTGGGGGCGGCCGCCACGTCTCGTGGCGGTGCCGGGATCGGATGCGTGGTCCAGGTCTTGTTGTCCGTGGTGGTGCGCAGGGCGCCGTCGAAGCCTGTCACCGTGCCCGGGCCGGCGGTCAGGGCGTGGAAGTCGGACTCTCCACCTCGGGAAGCGACCTCCCAGGAGGCGCCGCCGTCGGTGGAGGTGATCAGTCCGACCGGCTGCGGCAGGTCGACTCCGACACCGGGGTGCCCGGAGGCGTAGTAGGTCCCGTCGGATCCGACGGCGAAGCCCATCAGGTCGATGACAGGGCCGGCCTTGCGCAGCTGTCCGTCGACCTGGCGGAAGAGGCCCTGGTGGGTGGCCAGCAGCAGCTCGCCGCTCTTGGGGTCCCGGGTGATCGCGTGGATGTGTGTGATGGCGAGCGGCTGGGCTGGTGCCGCCGTGGGAGACCCCGACACGGACGTGGGCTGCGTCGTGGGCGCGGATCGTTGCCGCTCGGGGCCGTCCCCGAACGAGCACGCCGACAGGGTCGCCACGGCTGCGAGCGTTGCTGCCCCGATCAGGACTGGGCGTCTCATGAGACGTAGTTCAGGGCGATCATCATCCCGACCTCTGCGTGGTAGATGTTGTGGCAGTGGATCATCCAGTCCCCGGCGTTGTCGGCGTCCAGGTCGATGGCGAAGGACTGCATCGGGGCCATGAGCACGGTGTCTTTCCGCAGCCCGGAGGGCAGGGCGAAGGTGTGCCCGTGCAGGTGCAGCGGGTGGGTCATCATCGTCATGTTTGTCGCGTTGATCCGGAGTCGCTGACCGGCCTTGACCGTCAAGGGCTCGTTCTCTCCAAACGGTGCGCCGTTGATGCCCCACCGGTAGGGCTTCATCGAGCCGTTGAGGGTCAGCTGTGCTTCGGCGTCCGGTTCCCGGGGCGGCAGCTTTGCTAAGGCCGCAGGTTGCAGCTCGGAGCCGATGAGGACCTGCCCGGTCAGCTCGTCCGGGCTGGTGCCCGCACCGGGAGCGGCCCCGCTCCCGGTGCGGACCAGGGCCATGGCCTGGCCGCCGCTGGTCTTGCCGAACGGCCTGGCCACCAGGGGAAAGACCCCGTCCTTGAGGGTGACGATCGCGTCGTAGCGTTCGCCCATCCCGATGTAGAGAGCGTCCACGTCGGTCGCCTCGACCGGCCACCCGTCGGTGTGGGTGACGCTCATCCGGTGCCCGCCGAGAGCGACGGTGAAGATCGTGTCGGAGGCGGCGCTGATGATCCGCAGACGCACCCGCTGCCCGGGCTTGGCCCGAAGGACCTCCGGGTCGGTCGGTGGCCGCCCGTTGATCAGGAACAGCGGGTAGGTCACATCACCGGCATCTCCCCAGGGGTCGGCGCCCATGTGACCCATGGAGCCGTGGTCCATGCCGCCCATGGGGCCGTTGGCGGGGCCGCCGTCGGCCACGAGCTTCTTCAGGACCTCGTCCGGGCTGGTGCCGGTGCCGTCGATCCAGTCGTCGAGCACCAGGATCCACTCGGCGTCGTAGCGGCCGGGCTCGTCCGGGTCGTCGATGACCATCGGCGCGTAGAGGCCCCGGTCGAGCTGGACACCGACATGAGGGTGGAAGAAGTAGGTGCCGGGGTCGGGGGCGGTGAACTCGTACACGTACCTCGATCCAGCAGCGATGGGGTCCTGGGTCTGACCCGGCACCCCGTCGGCGGCGTTGCGCAGCCGGATGCCGTGCCAGTGGATCGAGGTGTCGGTGGGCAGCTGGTTGTCCAGGGTGACCCGCAGGAGGTCCCCTGCGGTGGCCCGAACCAAGGGACCGGGTGCTGCGTCACCGTAGGCCCACGTGCTGACCGTTCGTCCTCCCAGGTCCAGGGTGACGGGCCGGGCCGTCAGCGACTTCTCGACGACCTTCTGGCCCGCTGCCGGCGAGACGGGACTGGGGGAGCCGAAGGCGCGCGTCGAGGTGCTGGACGCGCCTTCACCGCTCGCGCAGGCGGTCAGGGCCGCTGTCGTCGCCACCCCCAGCCCACCCAGGAGAACGTGTCGTCGGGTCAGTGCGTGCATTGTCGTGATGCCTCTCTCAACGTGTCTGAAGCTGGTCAGTGACCGTCGACGAGGAGACGACGTCGCTGCTCGTACTCCTCCGGGCTGAGCTCCCCGCTGGCCAGTCGCTCCTGAAGCAGAGTCAGCGGTTCCGGCCGCGGCGGCGGATACGCCACCTTCTTCTGGCCCGGGAGCAGGTCCCGGACCGCCAGGACGACCACGACCCAGAACGCAAGCGTGCCGACCCCCATCGAGAGCCACATCCACCACGTCATCCCGTCACCGTGTCCCCACATCATCAGCAGGCTCCTTCCCGGTCCGGCCGAGCTGAGCTGCCCGGCACGGGTCCAGCCTCGAAGCCCCGCCTCAAGGTCGGATGGTCGTGTGATTGAGGTTTGACGAAGATGACCCGAGGACAGCCCCTAGAGGCTGTCGCCAGCGGGGTCGTGGGGAAGACTCACAAGGGTGAGCACAAGCCCCACCACCACGCCGGCCACCGTCCTGGTCATCGAGGACGAGAAGCCTCTGGCCGACATGGTCGTCGCCTATCTGGCCCGCGCCGGCTACCAGACCCTGATCGCCCACACCGGGCCTGCCGGGGTCCAGGCGGCCCGCGAGTCCCGACCCGAGGTAGTGATCCTCGACCTCGGCCTGCCCGGCCTGGACGGCATCGAGGTCTGCCGCCAGATCCGGACCTTCAGCGACTGCTACGTCATCGTCGCCACCGCCCGGAGCGACGAGATCGACACCCTCATCGGACTCTCCGTCGGAGCCGACGACTACGTCACCAAGCCTTTCAGCGTCCGCGAGCTCGTCGCGCGCGTCCAGACCGTCCTGCGCCGGCCCCGGACCGCCTCCTCCGCACAGGATCACGCCCAGCCCCCCCGCGTGTTCGGCGAGCTCTCGGTGGACCCCTCGTCACTGCAGGTCCACCTTCGGGGCGAGCCGGTAGCACTGACCCCCACCGAACGCGATCTGCTCATGACCCTGGCCTCCCGCCCGAGCATGGCCTTCTCACGCCGCCAGCTCATCGACGACGTCTGGGGCGGCGGCTGGGTCGGCGACGAGCACCTCGTCGACGTCCACATCGCCCACCTGCGCAAGAAGCTCGGCGACAACCCCGACACCGGCCGGTACGTCACCACCGTCCGAGGCGTCGGCTACCGGATGGGACCAGGATGACCACCACGCGCCCCATGCGCCTGCGACGACCCCGCGGACTGGCCGGACGGCTCCTGGCCGGACAGACCCTCGTCCTGCTCGCCGGAGCCCTGACAGCGGCGCTGGTCGCCACCGTCGTGGGCCCCCCGCTCTTCCACGACCACCTGCTCCAGGCCGGCCACGCCGAGAACTCACCCGAGCTGGTCCACATCGAGATGGCCTACCGCGACGCCTCGCTCATCTCCGTCGGCGGCGCACTCCTCATCTCCCTGCTCGCCGCGACCGCCGTCAGCTGGTACCTCACCCGCCGCCTCCGCCGGCCCCTGGACCAGATCAGCGCCGCCGCCCGCGAACTCTCCCGAGGGCACTACCAGGCCCGGGTGCCACAGGTCGGGTCAGGCACCGAGCTAGAGACCCTTGCCCACGCCTTCAACGACATGGCCGCACGTCTCGAAGGCGTCGAGGACACCCGGCGACGCATGCTCTCCGACCTCGCCCACGAGCTCAGGACACCCATCGCGACCCTCAGCGCCTACCACGAAGGCCTGCACGACAGGATCGTCCAACTCGGCCCCGAGTCCCTCGCCGCCCTGACCGAGCAGACAGACCGGCTCACTCGGCTGGCCGAGGACATCACCGAGGTCTCCACCGCCGAAGAAGGACGCCTCGCCCTCGACCTACATGACGTACCACTGACCGACCTGCTCTGGTCCGCCTACGACGGAATGCGCGACCACTACAGCACCAAGGGCGTCAACCTCCAGATCGACACCGACTCCACTGCCGCCCTCATCGTCACCGTCGACCGCCGCCGCATCGGTCAGATCCTCACCAACCTCCTGGCCAACTCCCTGCGCCACACCCCACCCGGGGGCACCGTCACCATCAGCGGTGGCCGCGATCACCACGAGGTGACCATCACCGTGACGGACAACGGTGACGGCATGACCACCGAACAACTCACCCACGCCTTCGAACGCTTCTACCGAGGCGACTCAGCCCGCACCAGGGACCGCACCGGATCCGGCATCGGACTGACCATCAGCAAAGCCATCGCAGACGCACACGGAGGCAGCCTCACGGCCCAAAGCCCAGGACCCGACCAAGGATCCGCCTTCACGGTCACCCTGCCAGCCCGATGAACCTGTCGGTTCGGACCCGGACACAGGACACACGCTCTTCGGCAAGAGCGCGAACTGTCCGCGTCCCTGGATGGCCTGTCAAAGGCCGCGTGCGACACCCGTGAGGTCCGAGCCAGGGCCTCCAGATGGCTGTTCACGGTAGAGGTTCGCCCTCACTCGTCCAGCTCCGATGTGGTCAGACAGCGGTGCCGGATGTGAACGTGAACGCCGGGACCGCCACCGCGGGCTTTCGTCAGTAGGGCAGGCCCATCCGGGGTCAGCCACTGCTGTTAGGAGGTTGCGATGGCCGATGTCACCGAATCCACTTTCGACCTGGTCTCGCATGTGCGAAGGCACCTGCTCGAAACGCTGAGGCTCATCGATGAGATGGAGCAGTCAATAGGGCCTCTGGTTGACCCAGTTGAGGCCGGGACCGGCGATGAGTGAGCGGGAGTTGATGCAGGCCGATTGGGCTCTGCGTGACGCCCATCGGGAGGTGACCTTGGCCCGCCTGGCTCTGGATGATCTCCACAGGGGGGTGTCGGCGGCCGCGACGGCTCTCTCGGAGGCTGAGCTGGTTGCGCGGGGTGTAAGCCCCGATGCCTGGATGCAGTCAGTTGCACCCGAGGACCTCAGCCACGTCGGGCGCCTGTGTGACTCGGCGGCATCCGTCGGCGTGGAGATCGCATCGCACCTGAAGATGGCCAGTGAGTCGATCGAGGACGCCAGGCGAACATTGGAGCGGGTGGAGCGCGGGGGGCTGGAAGGGCCGACCGCCGTCAGCCTGGCCGCGCTGGAGGCCCGCACTGCCGCTGTCGGCGAGGTCGTCGACCTCGCTCTGCCCATGGCGACAGCCGCCTCGGAGCACCTCTACTCGGCTGCCTACGGTGTTGGGAACGGCCGCTCTCCGAGCACTCATGCGGCAGGCATCGAACAGATCCCCGCAGTGACGTTCGGGTCGCTGAGCATGGTCAGCAACGACCTCGGGCGGGCCCAGGCCGATGAGCGACACCTCGGCAGGACGGTGGACCGGGCCGAGGTCAGGATCGCCCAGGTCACCACCGAAGCCGAGTGCGTCACCGCTGACGCGCAGGCGCGGCTGGGCCGCTCGCAGCCCCATCAAGAGTCCCCCGCCCAAGCCGCGGTCTCCGTCGAGGGACCCGCTCGATGAACACCGCCAGCGCCCCTCACACCGACACCCGTCTGGCACGCAGCGTCGCCCTGGCTGAGCAGCGGCGAGAACTCGTGGACGCAGGCATTCATGCAGTTCTGGGCCGGGCTGTGGCCTTGTGGGAACAGATGCTCGAGGGGTCCGCCCTCGACCCAATCTCGGGCTTCTTGGCTGGTGGACGTAAAGGGACTCGAACCCCTGACCTCTCGCGTGTGAAGCGAGCGCTCTAACCAGCTGAGCTATACGTCCTCGGTGCCGCTGCAGAGTACCTGGCGGGCTCCCCCTTCGTCACATCGCCCCGCCCTTCGAGGCTCCTCGCAGAGCTCGTCGCACCTCAGGGACCGTGGGCTAGGTGGGCTCGAGCCCCGGGACCATGAGCAGGTACTCCTCGACCACGTCCGGGGTCCATCCCGGGACGCCGGTGAAGGTCAGCGCGAGGTAGGCGCAGAACCAGCCGAAGGCGATGGAGGCGAGGACGAGGGGGATCTTCATCTTCCACGGCAGGTGCCGGGCCCACTGGTCGAAGGTCTTGACCTCCGCCTTGACGAACTGCGTCACCCGCCGGGCCCACATGAACTCGGTGCTCCACAGGAAGAGCCCGAGGAAGATCACCGCCCAGCCTGGGCCGACGAGCGGGACCATCGGGATGCCGGCGATGATCAGCGCGAGCCCCAGGATGGCGACGAGCACCCGGTAGAGCGGCCCGACGACGGGGTTCGTCCGGATAGCCCGCCGCCAGGCGATCGGGTCCTCCGACGGGTCGATGCGCTGGTTGTCCCCGAAGCGCTCGCGGAGTTCCTCCTTGACGAGGTCGTGCTGGTCGCGGCGGATCTCGAGGTAGGGGCGACGATTGCCGGCCTCATCCAGACCCCTCCCCCGGGTGTCCTCAGCCCCCTCCGCCGCGGCGTGGGTCGCGTCGGCCACGCTCACGGGTCCAGCCGCTCAGACGCGCGCTGCGCGAAGATCTCGGCAAGACGAGCCGTCACGGGTCCAGGTGCATCGAGCTCACGGTCGTCGACTGCCGCCACCGGATGCACGTCGCGAGTCGTCCCGGTGAGGAAGACCTCCTCGGCGCGGTGGACGACGTCGAGCGGCATCGCCTCCTCGCGGACCTCGATGCCCGCCTCGCGCGCCCACTCGATCGTTAGCGCCCGCGTGATCCCGGCGAGGCAGCCCGACTCCAGCGGCGGGGTGCGCACGACCCCGTCGAGGACGACGAAGACGTTGCTGCCCGTGCACTCGCACAGCTCACCCTTGGTGTTCCCGAAGAGCGCCTCAGCGGCGCCGAGCGACTTGACCCGCGCGAGGGCCACGACGTTCTCCGCGTAGGACGTGGTCTTCAGTCCCGCCACGGCGGAGGTCTCGTTGCGCGTCCACGGCACGGTGGCGATGCGCACGGTCGGTGTCGGTCGGGGCGCCGCGCCGGCGGCGACGACGTAGGTCATCGCTGCGTCTCCCCGGTCGGAGCCCAGCGGACCGGCCCCCGCGGTCACGGTGACCCGCAGCCGGCCGAAGGGGATGGCGTCGCCAGCCAGGACGGCCTCCACCCCTTCGCGGATGTGGTCGTGATCGGCCGGCTCGAGCCCGAGCCCGGTGAGGCTGCGGTCCAACCGGCGCAGGTGACGGGTCAGGGCGAAGGCCTGTCCGTCGACGATCTTCATGGTCTCGAAGACCCCGTCCCCGACGGTCACCCCGTGGTCGATCGGAGACAGCGCCAGGCCCCCCGACTCGATGAGGGTGCCGTCCACCCACACCCGCACTCCCTCGCTCATGCCCTCACTCTTCCAGATCGCTCCGACGTCACGAATCCACCTACGGGATGAGATGTGGTGTCTTGGGTATATGCCTGTCATCGGTCACCACTGCAGCCACGAGCAGATCAGCCCCCGGCAGCTCCTCGCCGACGTGCAGCACGCGGAGCGGGTCGGCTTCACCGCCGGCATGTCGAGCGACCACCTCGTCCCGTGGAGCGAGCGTCAGGGCGAGTCGGGCTTCGCCTGGAGCTGGCTCGGCGCCGCGCTCGCGACGACCGACCTCCCCTTCGGTGTCGTCAACGCCCCCGGCCAGCGCTACCACCCGGCGATCATCGCCCAGGCGATGGCGACGCTCGGGCAGATGTTCCCCGGCCGCTTCTGGGCGGCTCTCGGCTCCGGCGAGGCGAGCAACGAGCGGGTCACCGGCGACGGCTGGCCGCGCAAGAGCATCCGCGACGAACGCCTGCGCGAGTGCGTCGGCGTCATCCGGCGGCTCCTCGCCGGCGAGGAGGTCAGCCACGACGGGCACGTCACCGCCGACCGCGCCCAGCTGTGGACCCTCGCCGACCCGGTCCCCCACCTCGTCGGTCCGGCCGTCACCCCGGGGACGGCCGCCCGGCACGCCGACTGGGCCGACGGGCTCATCACCGTCAACCAGCCGGTCCAGCGGCTGCGCGACGTGCTGACCGCCTACCGCGACGCCGGCGGCCGCGGCCCGGCCCGGCTGCAGGTCCACCTCTCCTGGGCGCCAACCGAGGACGCGGCCCTCGCCATCGCTCACGACCAGTGGCGGTCCAACGTCGTCGGTCCGCCGATCTCTTGGGACGTCGACACCGTCGCCGGGTTCGACGCCATCAGCGAGCACATCACCCCCGAGCAGGTGCGCGGCTCGGTCCTCGTGAGCCACGAGCCGGCGCAGCACGTCGAGTGGCTCCAGGAGTACCTCGAGCTCGGCTACGACGAGCTCTACCTCCACTTCGTCGGGCAGGACCAGCACGACTACCTCGAGACGTTCGGCGAGCACGTCCTGCCCGCCCTCTCCCCCACACCCCCGGCAGATACCCCTTCGCCCGGACCGTCGACCGAGGAGACCCGATGAACCTCACGGAGACCGCCGACCTCTGGTGGAAGAACGCCGTCGTCTACTGCTGCGACGTGCAGACCTTCCTCGACCTCGACGGGGACGGCCATGGCGACCTCGCGGGGCTCGCCCAGCGCATCGACTACCTCGCCGACCTCGGCGTGACCTGCCTGTGGCTCATGCCCTTCTACCCGACCGCCGACCGCGACGACGGCTACGACATCACTGACTTCTACGGCGTCGACCCGCGGCTCGGCACGCCCGGCAACGTCGTCGAGGTGATCCAGCTCGCCCGCTCCCGCGGCATCCGCGTGATCATCGACTTCGTCATGAACCACACCTCGAACCGGCACCCGTGGTTCAAGGAGTCGCGCAAGAGCCTCGACAACCCGAAGCGCGACTGGTACGTCTGGCGCCGATCGACCCCGCCGGACACCTCGAAGGAGGTCGTCTTCCCAGACGCCGAGGACTCCATCTGGACCAAGGACGACAAGACCGGGGAGTACTACCTCCACCACTTCTACCGGACGCAGCCCGACCTCAACATCGCCAACCCCGCGGTGCGCGAGGAGATCAAGCGGACGATGGGCTACTGGCTCGAGCTCGGCGTCTCCGGCTTCCGGGTCGACGCGGTGCCCTTCCTCTTCGCCGAGGACGCGCTGCCCAAGGCCGAGCAGCACTTCCCGCCGTACGACCCGCACGACTTCCTGCGGCACCTCGCGAACTTCGTCGGGCACCGCGGGGGCGACGTCATGCTCCTCGGCGAGGTCAACGTCCCCTTCGCGGAGCAGAAGAAGTTCTTCGGCGGCACCGACGGCGACGAGCTGACGATGCAGTTCGACTTCATGGGGATGCAGTCGATCTACCTCTCCCTCGCCCGCGGCGACGCCCACCCCCTGGCCGCGACGCTGCGCAAGCGCCCGAAGCTCGACCGCGTCAGCCAGTGGGCGAACTTCCTGCGCAACCACGACGAGCTGACCCTCGACAAGCTGAGCAAGGACGAGCGCCAGGAGGTCTTCGACGCCTTCGGACCCGACCCCGACATGCAGCTCTTCGACCGTGGCCTGCGGCGCCGGCTGCCGACGATGCTCGGCGGTGACCAGCGGCGGATCCGGATGGCGTACTCGCTGATGTTCTCCCTGCCGGGCACTCCGGTGCTCTTCTACGGCGAGGAGATCGGCATGGGCGAGAACCTCGACATCCCCGGTCGGCTCGCCGTGCGCTCACCGATGCAGTGGGCGCCCGAGCCCGGCGGCGGCTTCTCGCGCGCACCCGTACGCAAGCACCGCCGCCCGATGCCGACGGGGGTGTGGGGCCCGGAGCAGATCAACGTCGCCGACCAGCGCAACGACCCAGAGTCGCTGCTGCACTTCTTCAAGACCCTCATCCAGCGCTACCGCCAGTCACCCGAGATCGGGTGGTCGACGGTCGAGATCCTCAAGGGCACCCCGAGGCAGGTCCTCGCGCACGTCTGCCGGGTCGATGACTGGGCCACGGTCATGGTCCACAACCTCGCCGACGAGCCGGTCGAGCTAACCCTCACCGTGCCGGACCTCGAGGAGGGGACGCCGCTCGTCGACCTCGTGTCGTCCGGCGAGCCGATCCGCACGACCGCGGCGAAGGGGGGTCAGGTGACCCTGACCCTCGAGGGCTACGGCTTCCGGTGGCTGCGGCTGTGCCCGGAGGGCGACAACCGGATCCACTGATAGGTCTCGTCGCCCCCACCTCGACCTCGGCGCGGCCCACGTTCGTCCGGCCTACGACTGGCCCTGGCCCTCGACTGACCGCGAGGCGATGGCGACGAGCCGGCCCGCCTTGAGCTCGGTCTCGTCCCACTCGCAGGAGGGGTCGGACCCCCAGGTGATGCCGGCGCCGGTCCCGAAGCGGAGGGTCCTCCCTTCGCCCTGGCCCTCGGCCCAGAAGGTCCGGATCCCCACCGCCAGGCGGGCCGTCCCGGTGTCGGCGTCGACCCAGCCGATGGCGCCGCAGTACGGGCCGCGCGGGGTCGGCTCGAGCTCGCCGATGATCCGCAGCGCGGAAGACTTCGGGGCGCCGCTGACCGACCCGGGCGGGAAGGACGCCTCAAGGATCTCGGTCCACGTCGTGCCGGGCCGCAGGCGCGCCGCGACGTCGCTCGTGAGGTGGAGCAGACCGGGGTGCTCCTCGAGCGCGCAGAGTGCTTCGACGTCGACCGTGCCGGGGACCGCGACGTGGGAGAGGTCGTTGCGGACGAGGTCGGTGATCATGACGTTCTCGGCGTGGTCCTTGGCACCGAGGTCCACGGGGACGCGGCCGGTCCCCTTGATCGGGCGGGAGATGATCCGGTCGCCGTCGCGCAGCAGGTACGCCTCGGGCGAGGCGGTGACGACGTCGAGCCCGGCCGAAGGGATGTGCACGACCCCTGCGTACGGGGCCGGGTTGCCCGCCTCGAGGAGAGGTGCCAGGGACGGCAGGTGCGCCTCCGGCGGGAGGGGTGCGGACATCACCCGGCAGAGGTTGACCTGGTAGACGTCGCCCGCGGCGATGTGCTCACGGATCCGCTCGACCCCCGCGACGTACTCCCCCTTCGTCATCGAGGAGGACCACGTGCCCGTGGGTGGGAACCATGCGCCGGTCGGCGGTGGGGCCCCCTTCGCCACCCGGTCGAAGCGGACCGCGGTGAGCTCACCCTCGAAGGTGACGACGACGCCCCACACGCCGCCACGGTCGAGGTCGGCTGGGTCGTGGGTCACCGCGGTGGGCTCGGTGAGGACGAGGTCCCCGAATCGCGCGTGCTCCACGCGGGCGAGCATAGGTCGTGATAACTGCCGATCACCCGCTGTGCTGGACTACGTTGCTGCCGTGAGGTGCAGGGGCGCCCGCAGCCTGACCAGGTCAGGCACCAGCCGAAGGAGAAAGCATGTCGAACGACGCCATCGTCCTGCTCAAGGAAGACCACAAGGAGATCCGCAAGCTCTTCGCGGACTTCGAGAACGCGGGTGAGAACGCGCACAAGACCAAGGGCAAGATCGTGCACCGCATCATCGAGCTGCTCACGGTGCACACCTACCTCGAGAACGAGATCATGTACCCCCGGGTGCGGGAGCTGCTCCCCGCCCTGGAGGAGGACATCCTCGAGTCCTACGAGGAGCACCACGTCGCCGACGTCCTGGTGATGGAGCTCTACGGGATGGAGCCCGAGCACGAGCGGTTCGACGCCAAGACCACGGTGCTCATCGAGAACGTCCGCCACCACATCGAGGAGGAGGAGGACGAGTGGTTCCCCAAGGTCCGCGAGGGCCTGGGACGCAAGCAGCTCCAGGAGATCGGCGAGGAGATGCTCGAGGCCAAGAAGACGGCCCCCCGGGAGCCCAGCCAGCCCGGCGCGCTGAAGAAGACCATCGACGCGATCATCTCCTGACACCGGCGGCCGGGGGGTGAGACGTGCGAGTCCGCCCTCACCCTCCGGGCGCCTGTGCCATGCTCGGGGTACTGGCTCGCGTCCGGCAACGGGGAGCCCCTCTCTGGGGAACGTGGCCGGGATGCGCGCCGGCCCGTTGCTGGTCGGCGACGGAGGGATGGGACCCATGAGTCCAGAAGAGGCAGCCAGCGGCGAGATCGGTGAGAAGGCCAGCGAGATGGCCAGTCAGATCGAGCTGACCGCCCGTGACCTGGCCCGCGTCGGGCAGGAGGCCGCCTCCCTGGCCGGTGCCCTGGCCAGCAAGGTGGCCAGCATGGCCGGCCGCGATCCGCAGGACGCCGAGGGCTCGTAGATCAGCGAGCAGGCTCGTCAGGTGGCCGAGGCGGTGGGCAAGACCGCGGACGACGCCGTGCGCATCGCCCAGAAGGCCGTGGAGATGGCCAGCAAGATCGCCCAGGCACCCACCCGCGGCAGCGGCACGACGTCGGGCTAGGTACCCGCCCGCCTACCCGGGGGTGTCCTGGCTGAAGACGTTGACGAGGGAGCCGTCGGCCGTCCGGCGCCAGAGCGAGCTGACCATCCACGTGATCGGCTCGGCACCCTCGGGTGCCCGGAAGCGGACGCGGTAGGCGATGAGCGCCGAGTCCTCGCCCGTGACCATCGTGCGGGTCTCGAGGATGGCGAAGGCCGCGACCGTCGGACCGTCGTCGAGCTCGGCGACGTGGTCCTCGCGAGTGACGAAGCCGGTCGGGTACACACCGAGGAAGTCCTCCGCGAGGAGCGCGTGGTCCGCGGCCTGGTCACCGGCCCGCAGCGCCTCCCAGACCGCCGTCTCGGCGCTGAGGAGCTCGTCCGGGCTCGGCGGTGGCGGGCAGCTGCGGGTCATCCCGGCGATGCTAGACGGCGTCAGGAGTAGAAGGGGCGATGCCTGTCGGCGGGGTCGCTGACGCCAGGTTGGACGCGGAGGTTGTCACCGGCGGCCGCGCCGACACGCTGCCCGAGCACCCAACCGTTGTCGGTCTCGACGACGAGGACGTCCAGGTGGGCCACTTCGCGGCATGGACGTGCACAGACCGTGCTTCTGAAGTCATCGCCGCGCATATGCGGTGCCGGCGACCTCCAGACGGCGGCTTGTGCACAGGAGTGGCCGATCTATGCCCGAACCTCTCCCCTATCTGGCATGAATCTGGCACGAAGAAGGCCCCTGACCGGCGTTTCCGCTGATCAGGGGCCTTCCGTCCTGGTGGGCGATACTGGGTTTGAACCAGTGACCTCTTCCGTGTCAAGGAAGCGCGCTACCGCTGCGCCAATCGCCCGAGACATGCAAGGTTCTGCATGGTCGAGGTGGAGACGGGATTTGAACCCGTGTAGACGGCTTTGCAGGCCGTTGCCTCGCCTCTCGGCCACTCCACCAATGAAGGCGGTTGAACCTTCCGAGCGGATGACCGGCCTCGAACCGGCGACCTCAACCTTGGCAAGGTTGCGCTCTACCAACTGAGCTACATCCGCACATACGCTCCGGGCTTCGCTGCCCCTTGCGTGCGGAGTGACATTAGCCCAGACCTTCGCCCAAATCCAAACTGAACGTGAACGACCCGCAGATCACGCCTGCGAGATGGATCGGTCGGCCGCCGAGTGGGGCCAGAGCGACCGGACCGCGGCGTTGAGAGCAGCCCCGATGAGCACCGAGATGGCAAAGGCGTAGAGACCGACGAGGAGGATGATCGGGGTGCTCAGCGGCCCGAAGATCGAGCTGCCGCCGAGGGAGTCGGCGACGAGCGTGCGCATGAGCCAGGCCGAGAGCACCCACAGGACGAGCGTCAGCGCCGCACCCGGCAGGTCGCGCCGCCACGGGTCGCGCTGCGGCGTCGAGAGGTGGAAGAGGGTGGCCACGCTCGCGAGGACGAGCACCGAGACCACCGGCCAGTACAGGGTCACGAGCCAGTCCACCGGGTCCGGCAGCAGCCGTCCGATGAGCGTGGGCCCCATGACGACCAGCGGGACGACCACCGCACCGAGGAGCAGCCCGCCGGTGTAGAGCGACAGGCTCATCGCCCGGGTGCGCACGATCCCGCGCATCCCGCTCTGCCCGTACATGATCGAGATCGTGTCGAGGAAGACGTTGAGCACCCGCGAGCCCGACCACAGGGAAAGCAGGAAGCCGATGGAGATCAGCTCGCCCCGCCCGTTGCGGAAGACGTCGTCGACCGTCGGCAGGAGGAGGTCGTCGATGATCTCCGGGGTGAGGAAGGTCCCGGCGTAGCCGGCGATCCGCTCGGTGAAGTCGTCCACGCCCCGCTGGCCGACCGCGCTGCCGACGTACCCGACACCGCCGAAGAGGCCCAGGACGAGCGGCGGCAGCGACAGGAGGGCGAAGAACCCCGCCTCGGCCGCCAGACCGGTCACGCGGTAGCGCAGGCAGATCCGCACCGTCTCGCGGAAGAGCCGGGCGAAGGGGATGCCGAAGGGGACGGTCTCGATCCCGTCCCGCACCCTCGCCCGCGTGCTCACCCCAGCACGGTAGGGCCAGAGCGGGCCCGACCGGCGGACCCACGCGGGCCGCCACCTATCCTCACGCCATGGCGACGCACGAGGTCTTCAACCAGGCACCCCCCTTCGTCGGTCACGACGTCTACCGGATGGACGCGGTGCTCACCGAGGCCGTCGACCGCTGGGTGCCCGAGGACCACCGCAGCGCCACCCACGACGAGCTGAGCGCCCTCGGGGTGCGGGCCGGGAGCGCCGAGGCGGCCGAGCTCGCCGAGCGGGCGGAGCGCAACGCCCCCCGGCTGCGGACCCACGACCGGTGGGGCCACCGGGTCGACGAGGTGGACTTCGACCCCGCGTGGCACGACCTCATGACGGTCGCGGCAGGAGCCGGCCTGACGGCCGAGACCTGGACGAAGGGGCGGGACGTGGGCGCCCACGTCCGTCGCGCCGCCGGGTTCGTCACCTGGTCGCAGGTCGACGCCGGGCACATCTGCCCGATCACCATGACCCACGCGGCCCTGCCCGCGCTGCGCCACTCCCCCGTGCTCGCCGAGCGCTACGAGGGCCCGCTGGCCTCCCGCGAGTACGACTTCGGCCTGCGCCCCGTGAGCGAGAAGGCCGGGGCGATCGCCGGCATGGGCATGACCGAGAAGCAGGGCGGCTCCGACGTCCGCTCCAACACCACGCGCGCGCTCGCCACCCCCGGCGGCCCTCTGCCCGGCGAGACCTACCGGCTGACCGGCCACAAGTGGTTCTGCTCCGCCCCGATGAGCGACCTCTTCCTCGTCCTCGCCAAGACCTCCCCCGAGGCGGCCCCGAGCTGCTTCCTCGTCCCCCGGGTCCTCGACGACGGGACACGCAACCCCTTCGCCATCCAGCGGCTCAAGGACAAGCTCGGGGACCGCTCCAACGCCTCCTCCGAGATCGAGCTCGACGGGACGTGGGGCTCGCTCGTCGGCGAGGAGGGCCGCGGGGTCCGCGCGATCATCGACATGGTCGCCGCGACCCGGCTCGACTGCATCCTCGGCTCCGCCGCGATCACCCGCGCCGCGCTGACCCGCGCCGCCCACCACGCCCGGCACCGCAGTGCCTTCGGCAAGACGCTCGTCGACCAGCCGCTCATGCGCGCCGTCCTCACGGACCTCGCGATCGAGTCCGAGGCCGCCACCCTGCTCGGGATGCGCCTGGCCCAGGCCGTCGACGCCGGTGAGGTCGAGCTCGCGCGGCTCGGCGTCGCCGTCGGCAAGTACTGGGTGTGCAAGCGCACCCCGACCCTGGTCGCCGAGGCGATGGAGTGCCTCGGAGGGCTTGGCTACGTCGAGGAGAACGGCCTGGCCCGGCTCTACCGCCAGGCCCCGCTGAACTCGATCTGGGAGGGCTCCGGCAACGTCAACGCCCTCGACGTCCTGCGCGCGGTCGCACGCGAGCCGGCCAGCCTCAAGGCCCTGCTCGAGGAGGCCGAGGCCGGTCGCGGTCAGCTGAGCACGCTCGACCGCGCGCTCGACCGGGTCCTCGCGGAGGGGCAGGCCCTCGCCGTCGACCCGCAGGGCGCCGAGGCGGGCGCCCGGCGGCTCGTCGAGGGGCTCGCGCTGACGCTGCAGGGCTCTCTCATGGCCCGCTACGCGCCGCCGGAGATGGCCGAGGCCTTCGTCGAGTCACGGCTCGGCGACGGGATGCGGCTCGGGCTGGGCGCGCTCGAGCCGGGGCTGACCGTGCTGGCCGCCCCGGCCGCGTTGGAGCGCTGCTAGTCAGGTCTCCTCGAGGCGCGCCTGCTGCTCCGCGACGTCGAAGTCCGCCTCGGGCCACTGGGGGTCCATCGCCTCGAGGTGCTCCTTGAGCAGGTTCATCACGGCGAGCCGCGCGTACCACTTGCGGTCGGCGGGGACGACGAACCACGGTGCCTCGTCGGTCGAGGTCTGGTCGATGACCGCCTGGTAGGCCTCCTGGTAGTCCTCCCAGTGCTCGCGCTCGTCGAGGTCGCCAGGGTTGAACTTCCAGTGCTTGTCCGGGCGGTCGAGCCGCTCGGACAGGCGCGCCTTCTGCTCGTCCTTGGAGATGTGGAGCATGACCTTGATGATCGTCGTGCCCTTGTCGATGACCCCGGCCTCGAAACGGTTGATCTGGCCGTAGCGCCGTGACCACTGCGCCCTCGGCACGAGGTCGTGCACCCGGACGACGAGGACGTCCTCGTAGTGGCTGCGGTCGAAGACCCCGATCTGCCCCGGTCCCGGGAGAGCCCGGCGGATCCGCCACAGGAAGGGATGCTCCTTCTCCTCCGCCGTCGGCGCCTTGAACGCCGTGATCTCCACGCCCTGCGGGTCGACCGCCCCCACGACGTGGCGCATGATGCCGCCCTTGCCCGAGGTGTCCATGCCCTGGATGACGAGCAGGACCGAGCGCCGCCCCCCTGCCTTGGACTCGGCGTAGAGCCGCTCCTGCAGGTCGCTGACCTCCTCCGCGAGACCCGCCAGCAGACCCTCGCCGGCGGCCTTGTCCCCGTCGAAGCCCGGCGTGCTGCGCGGGTCGATGCCGGCGATCTGCGTGCCCTCACCCGCCCGGAGCGCGTCGGTGAAGGACGCGGTGGCCGAGGCGTCCTCGGCCGCCTTCGCCGCCTTCTTCAGCTTCTTGGCCTGCTTGGCGGCCTCCTCGACGACGTCGTCGTGCTTCTTCTTCTTCGACCTCGACTTCTTGCCCATCGCCTCATCATGCCGTCGCGAGGGGCCGATGTGGGGGATCGACTACCGCACGAAGTCGACGACCACCCGGTCCCAGCGCAGCGGGTCGACGTTCCACTCCTTGCAGTGACCGGCCAGCGACCAGGGCTCGAAGGTGACGAGGTCGGGGCGCGCCTGCGCCAGTCGTTCGCTGGGTCCGACGGGCACGAACCCGTCGTCGCGCGAGTGGATGATGAGCAGCGGGTGGTGCAGCTCGTCGGCACGGCGCACCCAGTCGGTGCGGGCGACGTCGACCGCCTCGTGCACCCCGACGAGCCGCCGCGCCCACCGCTTGCCCATGAGCACCCGACCGAGGTGACCGACCGGTGCCGGGATCGAGTGCAGCCGGGCGTGATGAGCGATCACCGACGCCCAGTCGACGACCGGGCCGTCGAGCACCGCCCGGCTGACGACCGGTGCGAGCACCGAGCGGTCGAGGACCTGCAGGACGATCGCGCCCCCCATCGACCAGCCGACCAGGACGATCTCCTCGGCGCCCCGGGCGATCGCCAGACGCATCGCCGCCTCCACGTCACGCCACTCCGAGAGCCCAAGGTTGTACCGGCCGTCCGGACCAGCCGGCGCCTCCCCGTCGTTGCGGTAGCTCGGGACGAGGACGTTCAGACCCGCGGCGTGCAACGCCGGGATGCCCCGCAGCGTCTCGTACCGCCGGGCACCACGCCCGTGGACCAGGACCGCCCAACGCGACCGGTCCCCCCCTTCGCTCGGGACGACCCACGCCGGCATCGCCCCCACCTCGCTGTGCACCAGGACGTCCTCGTGGTGCAGCCCCAGGTCCTGGTACGGGTCGCGGGCGTAGTAGTAGCCGTTGAGACGCGCCGGGCCGGGCCGGGCCGTCCCCCAGTCGACGTTGACGAGCCGCCGCCGCACCCGGTGCAGCCGGTGGTCGTGCTCGAGGACGTCGCCGATGCGGACGTGCCCGCGGTCCCCGTCGATCCACAGCCCGTAGCGGCCCGGCAGGATCGTGTCCGGCGTCGCGTCCAGGGTCACCGAGTCGGTGTGCAGGACCCGGATCATCACGTCGTCGGGACGGTAGGGCTCGGGGGTGAGCACGCGCCGGGCGAAGTAGCTCGCGGCGCCCAGCCAGACCGACCCCGCACCGACGAGAGCGCCGCCGACGGCGGCACCGCCGTAGGTCGCGGCGCGTCTCGTCGTCGTGCTCGGGCTCACGACCCCATCGTGTCAGGTCATGATGTCTGGGTGAGGCAACCCATCCCGCTGCCCGTCGACCCCATGCTCGCCAAGGCGGTCGCCGCCGTCCCCGCCGCCGACGCCGTCGCGGGCGGCTACGCCTACGAGCCGAAGTGGGACGGCTTCCGCTGCATCGTCCTCAAGGACGGTGACGACGTCGAGATCGCCAGCCGCGGCAAGAAGCCGCTCACCCGCTACTTCCCCGAGGTCGTGCAGGCCTGCCGCGAGCACCTGCCCGAGCGCATCGTGCTCGACGGCGAGATCGTCGTGCGCTCCGGCGAGCCCGGCGCGGAGCGGCTGAGCTTCGAGGCGCTCGGTCAGCGCATCCACCCGGCCGAGTCCCGGATCACCCGGCTCGCCGCCGAGACCCCGGCCGAGGTCATCTTCTTCGACCTCCTGGCCCTCGGCGACGAGGACCTGACCTCATCCCCCTTCGCCCAGCGGCGCAGCCGCCTCGAGGAGGTCTTCGACGAGGTGACGAAGGGGGCTCCGCTGCACCTCACCCGGGTGACCCGGGACGCGGACGAGGCGGAGGACTGGTTCGCGCGGTTCGAGGGCGCCGGGCTCGACGGGGTCATCGCCAAGCCGCTCGACGGCGTCTACTCCCCCGGCAAGCGGGCGATGCTCAAGATCAAGCACAAGCGCACCGCCGAGGCCGTCGTCACCGGCTATCGCGTGCACAAGTCCGGTCAGGGCGTCGGCTCGCTGCTCCTCGGGCTCTACCACGACGGTCGTCTCTTCAACGTCGGCGGCATCGCGGCCTTCACCGCTGCGAGGCGCCTCGAGCTCGTCGACGAGCTCGAGCCGCTCGTCGTCCGCGACGAGGAGGGCGAGGTCGAGCACGCCGAGACCGACCGCTCCCGCTTCTCCTCGAGCAAGGACGTCAGCTATGTGCCGCTGCGGCCCGAGCGGGTCGTCGAGGTGGCCTTCGACCAGCTCGAGGGCTGGCGCTTCCGGCACACCGTGCAGCTGCTGCGCTGGCGCCCGGACCGCGACCCCGAGTCGTGCACGCTCGACCAGATCGAGCGCGCCCCCGACTACGACCTCGGCGACGTGCTCGACGGCTGAGCGCGCGGGCCTGGCGTCTGGCGGGCCGATCTGATCTGCTGGGGTGACCACCCGACGAGGAGAACCGATGCACATCACGAGCCTGACGACCACCGCGACCGAGCAGCTCGACGCAGCCCGTGCGGCGAGCAGCGGACTCGCCGCCCGCACGATCTTCGGCGGGCACGAGCACTCCCTGCGCCAGACCCTCATCGCGCTCGTCGCGGACAGCGAGCTCGCCGAGCACGAGAGCCCCGGCGAGGCCACCCTCCAGGTGGTCCTCGGACGGGTGCGCCTCGCCGCCGGCGAGGACGGTGTCGACCTCGGGACCGGCGACCACGCCACGATCCCCGACACGCGGCACTCTCTCCTCGCCCTCGAGGACGCGGTCGTCCTGCTCACGGTCTCCAAGCGGGACGTGCCCGCCGGCTGATCACTCCTCGACGCGGTTGCCCTCGGCGTCCCAGTGGGAGGCGACCTTCTTCGAGGGCTGCACGCGCGGCGGCTCTCCGGGCATCTTCGGGTGGTCGGGCGGAAAGCTCAGCTCGCCGAGCCCGCGCTCCTCGACGTCCTTGTCCCACAACGCGATCGCGGCGGCGACGTCCCCCTTCGCCTCGTCGATACCCGCCCACGGGTCGTCCTGGACGCGCTCCACGACCGTTCGGATGGTCAGGCTCCGCGGGTCGACGGAGTCGAGCTCGTCCCACGTGATCGGTGTGGAGACCGGCGCGCCGGCGATCGGTCGGGGGCTCCAGGCGGAGGCGATGGTGCGGTCCCGGTTGGCCTGGTTGTAGTCGACGAAGATCCGCTCGCCGCGCTCCTCCTTCCACCACGCCGTCGTCACGAGGTCGGGCATGCGCCGCTCGAGCGCGCGGGCGATGCCGATGACACCGTGCCGGACGTCGAGGAACTCGTGGGTCGGCTCGATCCGCGCGTAGACGTGGACCCCTCGGTTGCCCGAGGTCTTGACGAAGGGGGTGAGCCCGATCTGCGTCATCACCTCGCGCAGCCCTCGGGCCGCCTCGACGACGTCGGCGAAGGCCCGCCCGGGCTGGGGGTCGAGGTCGATCCGCAGCTCGTCCGGGCGGTCGTTGTCGCCCGTGCGGACCGGCCACGGGTGCCAGGTGATCGTCGACATCTGGACGCACCACAGCGCGGTGGCCACCTCGTCGACGACGAGCTGCGGGTGGGAGCGGCCGCTCGGGTAGGTGCACATCGTCGTGCGCACCCAGTCGGGCAGGCCCTTGGGCGGGTTCTTGCTGTAGAACTCCTGCCCCTCGATCCCGTCCCGGAAGCGCTGGAGGGTGACCGGGCGGTCCTCCAGCGCGTCGCCGACGAGCCGGTCACCGACGGCGATGACGTAGTCGGCGAGCTCGCGCTTGGTGATCGCCGGGCCGTGCTCGCCCTCGGGCCACATGACCTTGTCCGGGCTGGAGAGCCGGACCTGCCGGGTCTCGCCGTCGGGGCCGGGGACCTCGAGGGTCGTCGCAGCGCTCATGCGGCGAAGGCTACTGCCGCAGGGTCACCACCAGCGGTCCTGACGAACTCTTGACCCAACCCATGACCGCTGTTTACCCCGCGTCCCCCGACACGCCGGCCCGGCCGACCTACGGTGCGGGGGCCACCCCCTTCGCCACACCCCCGGGAGACCCCGTGCACCACCGCAAGCGTGTCCTCGCAGCCCTGACGGTTGCCCCACTTGGCCTCGCCACCGCCCTAATCTGCGCGCCCGCCGCGACCGCGGCGAGCGACACCGTCGTCATCGCCGAGGCCTACGGCGGCGGAGGCAACTCCGGTGCGCCGCTGCGCAGCGACTTCGTCGAGCTCGCCAACCGGTCTCAGGAGCAGGTCGACCTCACCGGCTGGAGCCTGGCCTACTACTCGGCCAACGGCACGAGCGCGCAGACCACCCCGCTCTCCGGGACGATCGCCGCCGGCGGCCGCTACCTCGTCAAGCAGGCCGACGGTGCGAACGCCGCGGCCCCCGCGCTGCCGGAGCCCGATGCGACCGGACGCGTCGCGATGTCGAGCACGGGCGCCCGCGTCGTGCTCGTCGGCCCGTCGGGCCAGAGCGTCGACCTGCTCGGCTGGGGCTCGGCCTCGACCTTCGAGGGGGCACCGGCGGGAGCCACGAGCAACGCGACCTCCGTCGCCCGGCGCGACATCTGCGTCGACACGGACAACAACGCCGCCGACTTCGTCGTCGGGGCACCGACCCCGCAGAACTCGACGACCTAGCTGGCTGTGTGCGAGCCGGGGACGGGCGAGCCGCCCGTCGACGAGCCCGAGACGATCGCCCAGGTCCAGGGCGCCGCGCACCTCTCGCCGCTCGACGGCCAGCGGGTCAACGGCGTCGAGGGCGTCGTCACGGCCGTGAGCCGCAACGGCTTCTGGATGCAGTCGACGACCCCCGACGACGACCCGGCGACGAGCGAGGGCCTCTTCGTCTACACGCGCTCCGCGCCCACCGTGGCGGCCGGGCAGACCGTGAGCGTCGACGGGGCCGTCGACGAGTTCCGCCCCGGCGGCTCGGGCGGCTGGGACAACCTCACGACGACGCAGGTCGTCGGTGCGACCGTGACGGTCACGGGCACCGCCGACGTCCCCGCCCCGGTCGTGCTCGGTGAGGACCGGGTCGCCCCGCAGCAGGTCGTCGAGGCCGGCGACCCCAAGAGCGTCGAGTACGCCGGCGTCGACTTCCTCCCCGGCACCGAGGCCATCGACTTCTACGAGTCCCTTGAGGGAATGTACGTCGGCGTCCGCGACGCCGAGGTCGTCGGCCCGACGAAGTCCTTCGGCGAGATCTCTGTCGTGCCCGGCACAGGCGTCGACGCGATCCGTACCGAGGCGGACGGGGTGCTCTACTCCGGCTACGACCGGCCCAACGCGATGAGGGTCCAGGTCGACGACGTGCTGCTCCCCCGGGACTCCATGCCGCCGGCCGACGTCCGCGACACCCTGACCGGCCTGGTCGCCGGCCCGCTGGACTACTCCTTCAGCAACTACAAGCTCCTCGCGACCGAGGTCCCGACCGTCGCCGACGGCGGGCTCGAGCGTGAGGTCGCCCCGGTCCAGCACGACCGCGAGCTGAGCGTCGCGGCCTTCAACGTGGAGAACCTCGCGCCGAGCAACCCGCAGGAGAAGTTCGACCGGCTCGCGGGCCAGGTCGTGACCAACCTGCGCTCCCCCGACGTCATCGCCGTCGAGGAGGTCCAGGACAACAACGGCTCGCAGGACGACGGCACCGTCGACTCGACGACCACCACCGACACGCTCATCGCCGCCATCACGGCTGCCGGGGGGCCCGCGTACACCGCCTACTGGGTGAACCCGCAGGACAAGGCCGACGGCGGCCAGCCCGGCGGCAACATCCGCAACGTCCTGCTCGTGCGCAGCGACCGTGACATCGAGGTCGTCCAGCGCGACTCCGGCGACGCCCACCACGAGGCCGAGGTCGTCGCCGAGCGCCAGGGCAACCGGTCGCTGCCCACGCTCACCACCTCACCCGGGCGGATCGACCCGACGAACCCGGCCTTCGAGGACTCGCGCAAGCCGCTCGTCACCGAGCTGCGCTACCGCGGCGAGCGGGTCTTCGTCGCCGCGGTGCACTTCTCCTCCAAGGGCGGCGACGACCCGCTCTTCGGGCGCTGACAGCAGCCGGTGCGCTCGAGCGAGGCGGACCGCCACGAGCAGGCGAAGGCCGTCCGCGGCTTCGTCGACGACCTCCTCGCCGTCGACCCGCAGGCCAAGGTCGTCGTCGCCGGCGACGTCAACGACTTCGAGTTCTCCGACACCGCCGAGCTGCTCATCAACACGCTCGAGGGTAGCGGCGCCAACGCGCTGACCGACCTGCCGCGCACGCTCCCCGAGCACATGCGGTGGACCTACGTCTACGAGGGCAACAGCCAGGTGCTCGACCACATCCTCGTGAGCCCCTCGCTCGTGACCCGCGAGAAGGTCAACGGCCCGTGGCGTCCCGGCTCCGGCGGCAACCCCGTCTTCCGGTACGACATCGTCCACACCAACTCCCCCTTCGCCGACCAGGACAGCGACCACGACCCCCAGGTCGTGCACCTCGACCTCAAGAAGTGAGCTGAGACGACGGCCGCCCCGGATGATCTCCGGGGCGGCCGTCGTTGCACACTGGGACGATCCCCCCTTCGAAGGAGCACTTCCATGGAGCCCACCGGCCGCGAGTACGACGTCACCAAGACCGACGAGCAGTGGCGGGCCGAGCTGACCCCCGACGAGTACTCCGTGCTGCGCCAGGCCGGCACCGAGCGCCCCTTCGTCGGCGAGTACACCGACACCACGACCGAAGGGGTCTACGCGTGCCGCGCGTGCGGCGCCGAGCTCTTCACCTCGGAGACGAAGTTCGACAGCCACTGCGGGTGGCCGTCCTTCTTCTCCCCGCTGGCCGAGGACCGGGTCGAGTACCTCGAGGACAACTCCCTCCCGGGTCGCCCGCGCGTCGAGGTCCGCTGCGGCTCGTGCGGCAGCCACCTCGGGCACGTCTTCGAGGGCGAGGGCTACAACACCCCCACCGACCAGCGCTACTGCATCAACTCCATCGCGATGACTCTGCGGCCCAAGAGCGAGGGCTGAGGCGCCTCGGACCCGGCCGTGCACAAGCCGCTGCCTGGGGGTCGCCGGCACCGGATATCCGTGCCGGCGACCTCCTGACCGCGACCTGTGCACGCCACCGGGCGAGTGGGCCTCCCCGGATGGTCCTCGGGTCAGCGCAGGCGGGTGATGATCTCGCCGACCTCGACTCGCGGGCCGGTGTAGAAGGGGATCTCCTCACGGACGTGCAGCCGTGCCTTGGAGGCCCTCAGATCACGCATGAGGTCGACGATGCGGTGCAGCTCGTCGGCCTCGAAGGCGAGGACCCACTCGTAGTCACCGAGGGCGAAGGCGCTGATCGTGTTGGCCCGCACGTCGGGGTAGTCGCGCGCCATCTGGCCGTGCTCGGAGAGCATGGCGCGGCGCTCCTTGTCGTCGATGACGTACCAGTCGTAGGACCGGACGAAGGGGTAGACGCACAGGTAGTCGCGCGGCTCCTCCCCTGCCATGAAGGCCGGGATGTGGCTGCGGTTGAACTCGGCCTGGCGGTGCAGCGCCGCAACCGACCAGACCGGCTCGAGGTGGCCGCCGAAGCCGGTCCGCAGGAAGCGGTGGTAGGCCTCCTGGAGCTGCTCGATGGTGTCGGCGTGCCACCAGATCATGAGGTCGGCGTCCGCCCGCAGGCCGGCGACGTCGTAGGTGCCGCGGATCCGGACCCCGCTCGCGCGCAGCTCCTCGAAGAGCGCCTCGACCTCGGCGCCCATCGCCTCGCGGTCCTCCCCGAGCGGCGAGGTCGCGGCGAAGACGGAGAACATCGCGTAGTGCACCGAGGAGTTGATCGCCTCGAGCTCCTCACGCGACGGCTTGGCGGGGACAGGACGGGTGCTCATGCGTTCTCCTTGGGTCGGGCGAGCTGGTCGTGGATCGTGGTGGCGGCGGCGCGGGCGTGCGCGACGACGGCGGCGATGCCGACGCCCTCGTAGCTCGCGCCGGTGACGGCGAGGCCGGGGACGGCGGCGACCTCGGCGGCGATGCGCGCGATGCGGGCGCGGTGGCCGACGGTGTATTGCGGCAGCCCGCCGCCCCACCGCTGGACGTGGGAGTCGACGACGTGCGGCACGGGCCGGCCGAGCGCCGCGGCGACGTCGGCGAGGGCGGCGGCCGTGAGGTCCGCGTCGTCGCGCTGCAGGGCGGCGACCTCCCCGGCCCGCCCGACGGAGGCGCGCAGGAGCAGCAGGCCCTCGCGGCTCGCGGCGTCACGCGCCCACCCCCACTTCGTGCTGACGAAGGTGCTCGCCTTGATGAGCCGCCCGTCGACGGCCGGCACGAGGAAGCCCGAGCCGGGCAGGGCGTCCCAGCCGTCGCGGCCCGCCGGGACGGCGAGGGTGACGACGGCCATCGAGGCGGTCTCGACCTCGCGCAGCTCCTCGGCGGCGAAGGGGGTGACCTCGGCGAGCAGGCGGGCGGCGGCGGGCGCCGGGGTGGCGACGACGACGGCGTCGGCGTCGAGGGAGGTCGGGTCGGTCGTCGGCCCGGTGAGGACACGCCAGCCGGTGGCAGTTCGCTCGAGGCCGCGGCTCAGGGTCGAGAGGCGGATCTCGCCACCGCGTGCGCGGACGATGTCGGCGAGCGCGAGCGGCAGCTGGTGGACGCCGCCCTCGAGACCGAGCAGCATCGGGCCGCGTCGACCGGTCGCCGCTCCGGCGCCGGCGGAGGGCGAAGGGGTGACCGGCGGGACGAGGGAGCGCACCGCGTCCGTGAGGGAGCCCTCGCGTCGGGCGGCCGCCCACAGAGGCGGCATCGTCGAGGCGAGCGAGAGGTCCTCGACCCGGCCCGCGTAGACGCCACCGAGCAGCGGCTCGACGAGCCGGTCGACGACCGCACGCCCGTACTCGGCGGAGATCCCGGACGCCACGGAGACGTCGGCGTCCTCCCCTTCGCCGAGGCTCGGCAGCCCACCGGCCCCGGCGCGCTCACGCTCGGGGGCGTCGAGGACCTCGCCGGTCGTCGACGGGTCGGACGGGACACCCATGAAGGTGCGGGCGGGCAGCGCGGCGAGGCGACCACGGCTCCACAGCTGGGCCGGGACGGGCTCCGGGGAGACCCGACGGGCGCTCAGCCCGGCGACCTCGAGGATCGTCTCGGCGGCCTCCGCGACGCGGATCGACTCGGCGCCGACGTCGAGCCGGATGCCGGCGACCTCGGCCGGGGCGACGACACCGCCGACGCGGTCACGGCCCTCGACGACGACCACGTCGTGCCCGTGCGCGGTGAGCTGCTCGGCAGCGGTCAGACCGGCGATCCCAGCACCGATGACGACGACACGAGCCATGCCCCAACTCTCTCACCCTGCGTGACCGCATCGTGACCGGCCTGGGTGGAACCGGCGGAGCGCCCGACCCGTCAGACCCTCGACGCCGCGGGGACGCGGCGCAGGGACCGACCAAGGAGTCACCGATGAGCACGCACACCCTCACCCACCGCCGGCGGCGAGCCACCCGGGTGGCCACCGCGCTCTGCCTCGGAGCGGCCCTGGTCACCGGCTGCTCGGCCGGCTCGGGCAACGACTCCTCGGCGCCCGCCGGTGCGGCAGCCCCGGACGCCGCGAAGGTCGCCGACGAGGAGTCCCGCGCGGTCGGCGAGGCGGGCACCGTCTCCGGCCGCCGCTCCCAGACCCTCACGGTCCGGGAGCAGCACCTCGCACGCAGCGCCACCCTCGACCTGCGCGTCGCCGACGTCACGAAGGCCGCCGCGGCCGTCCGGACGGCCGCCGTCAGGTCCCAGGGAGCGGTGACCTCCGAGGAGATCTCATCGCACAGCGAGCACGGCTGGGGGCAGCTGATCGTCACCGTCCCGAGCGCGAGGCTCGACGCCACCCTCGATCAGCTGGCGAAGGTCGGCACGGTCGAGAGCAGGACGACGAGCACCACCGACGAGACCATGGCCTACACCGACACCGAGTCCCGCATCGAGACGATGCGCGCGTCCATCACCCGGATCCGTCGGCTCATCGAGCGCACCGACGACATCGAGCAGCTCGTCACGCTCGAGGGTGAGCTCTCGACCCGGGTGGCCGACCTCGAGGCGCTCCTCGCCCAGCTCGATGCCATCAAGGCACGCACGACGATGTCGCCGATCACCGTGAGCCTCACCGAGGAGGGGGCGCCGGCGGACCCCGAGGACGGCTTCCTCGCGGGGCTGGCCGCCGGGTGGGACGCCTTCACCGGGTCGGCCCGGACGACCCTCACCGCGCTCGGCGCGCTGACCCCCTTCGCCCTGGCCGGTGGGCTGGTCCTCGGCCCGCCGGTGCTGTGGTGGCGGCGCCGCCGGCGGGTCAGCCCTGCGGCCCGGCCGACTGCTGGTGCACCCGCTCCGTGACGGCGGTGATGACGCCGGGGTCGGTCGTCGGCAGGACCCCGTGGCCGAGGTTGAAGATGTGGCCCGGGGCGGCATGGCCCTCCGCGACGATGCGGTCGACGGCGGCCGCGAGCGGCTCCCACGGGGCGAAGAGCAGCGCGGGGTCGAGGTTGCCCTGGACGGCGTACCGGCCGCCGAGCCGCTCGATGGCATCGGGCAGCGCGACCCGGTAGTCGACGCCGACGACGTCGGCCCCGGCCGCGCCCATGTCGACGAGCAGCTCACCGGTCCCGACACCGAAGTGGATCGTCGGGACACCGAGGTCGGCGACCATCGCCAGGGCTGCCGCCGAGTGCGGCTGGACGTGCGTCACGTAGTCGGCGCGGGAGAGGAAGCCGGCCCAGCTGTCGAAGAGCTGGACGATGCTCGCCCCGGCCTCGATCTGGACCCGCAGGAAGGCACCGGCGATCGTCGCGAGCCGCGCGCACAGGTCGTGCCACAGCTGCGGGTCGCCGTGCATGAGCGCCTTGGTGCGCTCGTGGTTCTTGCTCGGGCCGCCCTCGACGAGGTACGACGCGAGCGTGAAGGGTGCCCCGGCGAAGCCGATGAGCGGCGTCGGGCCGAGCTCGTCGACGAGGCGCCGCACCGACTCGGTGATGTCGGGGACGTGCTCGGGGGTCAGCTCGGGCAGCCGGTCGAGGTCGGCGCGGGTACGGAAGGGCTCGGCCATCACCGGCCCCCGGCCGGGCACGATGTCGAGGTCGACCCCGACGGCGTGGACCGGCACGACGATGTCGGAGAAGAAGATCGCTCCGTCGACACCGTGCCGGCGCACCGGCTGCATCGTGATCTCGGTGACGAGGTCAGGGGTGCGGCACGCGGCGAGCATCTCGTTGCCCTCACGGAGCGCCCGGTACTCCGGCAGTGACCGGCCGGCCTGGCGCATGAACCACACCGGGGTCCGTCGCACGGGCAGCCCTCGGGCTGCGCGCACGAGGTCGCTGTCGTCAGGGGTGGTCGCGGGCGGCAGGGTCGGGTCGTACGTCGTCACCCCTCGATCCTCCCCCACCCGGCCCACCTGGGCCTAAACCGGGGCGAAGGGGTGAGCCCACCCCTTCGTCCGTCGGCGTGGCAACCCCGGCTGGGCCGGGCGCCGACCTAACCTCGAGGATGTGGCCTCCCGACCGACCTCCGTCCACGGCGACGGCGAGTTCTCCTTCGCGCTCGCCGAGCTCCACGCCGCCCGGGTGCGCCCCGAGGTCCGGCTCACCGAGGTGCCCGCCCCGACCCGTATCGCGCCCGACGCCGTCGCGATGACCGGCGACGTCCTCGCCGACGACGGCGAGACCGAGCTCGCGACCGGTCGCTTCGTCCTCCTGCACGACATCGCGGCCCCCGAGCCCTGGGAGGGCCCCTGGCGGGTCGTCACCTACGCCCGGGCCGAGCTCGAGGCCGAGGTCGCGGGCGACCCGGTGCTCGGCGAGGTCGGTTGGTCCTGGCTGCTCGACGCCCTGCGGGACCGTGGCATCGACGTCATCGCCGAGGCGGGCACCGTGACCCGGGTGGTCTCGGAGTCCTTCGGCGACCTCGACGACCGCCCCGCGACCGTCGAGATGGAGATCCGCGCGTCGTGGAGCCCCGCCGACGCCTCGGTCGGTGCGCACCTCGAGGCGTGGATCGACCTGCTGTGCACGATCGGGGGGCTCCCCCCGCTGCCCGAGGGCGTCGTCGCGCTGCCCGGGCGCCGCCGGTGAGCGAGAACGCGTCGGCGGAGGAGCCGGCACCCCCGACCGTCCTCTCCGACCCCGAGCACGGGGTCCCCGACGTCATCACCTCCGAGCGCCAGCTCATCGAGTGCGCCACGGCGATCGCCTCCGGCAGCGGACCGGTCGCCCTCGACGCCGAGCGTGCCTCCGGCTACCGCTACGGTCAGCGCGCGTACCTCGTCCAGGTGCGCCGTGAGGACGCCGGCACCTGGCTCATCGACCCCATCGCCCTGCCCGACCTCAGCCCGCTCGACCGGGCGATCGGCAGCGCCGAGTGGCTGCTCCACGCCGCGACGCAGGACCTCGCGTGCCTCGCCGAGGTCGGGCTGCGGCCGCGCCAGCTCTTCGACACCGAGCTCGCCGCGCGGCTGCTCGGGCTGCCCCGCGTCGGGCTGGCCGCCGTCGTCGAGCACTACCTCGGGCTGAGCCTGGCCAAGGAGCACTCGGCGGTCGACTGGTCCACCCGTCCCCTGCCCGAGCCGTGGCTGCGCTACGCGGCACTCGACGTCGAGGTGCTCGCCGAGGTCCGCAACCTCATGGGAGTCGACCTCGCCGTCCAGGGCAAGAGCGACTGGGCGCGCGAGGAGTTCGACGCGCTGCTCACCTGGCAGCCCAACGTCAAGGAGGAGCCCTGGCGGCGCACCTCCGGGATGCACAAGATCCGCAAGCCGCGCGTGCTCGCGACGGTGCGTGAGCTCTGGTACGCCCGCGACCAGATCGCCCAGGAGCGCGACGTCTCCCCCGGCCGGGTGGCGCCCGACGCCGCGCTCGTCGCCATCGCGATGGAGCCGCCCAGGAGCATCGCCGACCTGCCCCGCTCGCCGCGCAGCATCCCGCGCTACGGTCGCCAGTGGCTCGCCGCCGTCGAGCGGGCCCGCGCCCTCGCCGACGAGGACCTCCCCGCCGCCTCGGTCAAGGGCGACGGCCCACCCCCGCAGCGCAGCTGGGCCGACCGCAACCCCCTGGCCGCGGCACGGCTCACCGCCACCCGCGAGCGGCTCACCGTCTTCGCCGAGGAGCGCTCGATCCCGGTCGAGAACGTCTGCGCGCCCGACCCCCTTCGCCGCGTCGTCTGGACGCCCCCGGCCGAGCACAGCGCCGCCGGCTTCGACGCCGCCCTGGCCGGGCACGGCGTCCGCGGGTGGCAGCGCGCGATCGTCGCCCCCATGCTCGAGGCGGCCTTCACCGAGCACCCGGGCTGACCCCCTTCGCCCTTGCGTCCGCCACCGTGGGGCACTGACACCCACCGTGGCGGACGTTGTGCCGCGGCAACCGCTTGTGTCCGCCGCCGTGGGGCGCTGACACCCACCGTGGCGGACGTTGCGGGTCGTGTGGGGGTGATCACCTCCCAACCACTGTCGAGGTGAGCGCTCGCTTAGTAGCCTGCAGAGCGGGAGCCCGTGTCGCGGGCCGCCCGTCCGTTCCCCCGACGAAAGTGAAGGCGAACCGTGCCCCGCACCATGCGAGAGGTCGTATTCGTCGATGGCGTCCGTACGCCGTTCGGCAAGGCCGGTGAGAAGGGCATGTACGCCCAGACCCGCGCCGACGACCTGGTCATCCGCTGCATCCGTGAGCTCCTCGAGCGCAACCCCGACCTGCCCCCGGAGAAGGTCGAGGAGGTCGCCATCGCCGCGACCACCCAGATCGGCGACCAGGGCCTGACCCTCGGCCGCATGGCCGCCCTCCTCTCCGGCCTGCCCAACACGACCCCCGGCTACTCCGTCGACCGCATGTGCGCCGGCGCGATGACCGCGGTGACCAACGTCGCCGGCGCAATCTCCTTCGGCGCGATCGACGTCGCCATCGCCGGCGGTGTCGAGCACATGGGCCGCCACCCCATGGGTGAGGGCGTCGACCCCAACCCGCGCATCGTCGCCGAGAAGCTCGTCGACCCCAGCGCGCTCGTCATGGGCAAGACGGCCGAGAACCTCCACGACCGCTACCCGAGCCTGACCAAGGAGCGCAGCGACCACTACGCCCTCGGCAGCCAGGCCAAGCTCGCGAAGGCCTACGAGGACGGCAAGATCCAGCCCGACCTCGCGCCGATGGCCACGCGCCACGCCGAGAAGGGCTGGGGCCTCGCGACGACCGACGAGCCGCCCCGCCCGCAGACGACGATGGAGGACCTCCAGGGCCTCAAGACCCCCTTCCGCCCCCACGGCGCGGTCACCGCGGGCAACGCCGCCGGCCTCAACGACGGCGCGACCGCGTGCATCCTCGCCTCCGAGGACGCGGCCCAGGAGCTCGGCCTCCCGGTGAAGATGCGGCTCGTCGAGTTCGCCTTCGTCGGCGTCGAGCCCGAGGTCATGGGCTACGGCCCGGTCCCGGCCGCCGAGAAGGCCCTCGCCAAGGCGGGCCTGACCATCGACGACATCGGTCTCTTCGAGCTCAACGAGGCCTTCGCCGTGCAGGTGCTCGCCTTCCTCGAGCACTTCGGCATCCCGGACGACAGCGAGAAGGTCAACCGCTACGGCGGCGCCATCGCGACCGGTCACCCCCTCGCCAGCTCCGCGGTGCGCCTCATGAACCAGCTCGCCCGCCAGTTCGAGGAGGACCCCAGCGTCCGCTACGGCATGACCGCCATGTGCATCGGCATCGGCATGGGCGGCGCCGTCATCTGGGAGAACCCCCACCACGCCGACTACGGCAAGGAGGCCTGAGCATGACCGAGCAGACCCAGACCGAGCGCGCCGAGGTCGTCACGCACACCCCGGTGCAGGACGTCGCCCTCCCGGGCGGTGCCGGCACGCTCGCCCTCATCACCCTCGACAACGGCTTCGACCACACCAAGCCGAACACCTTCGGCGAGGCGGGCATCGCCGAGCTCACCGAGACCGTCGCCGGCCTGCGCCAGCGGGCCGAGGCGGGCGAGATCCAGGCGGTCGCCATCACCGGCAAGCCGTTCATCTTCGCCGTCGGCGCTGACCTCTCGGGCGTGCCCACGGTGACGAAGCGCGAGCAGGCGACCCAGATCGCCCAGGCCGGCCACGCCGCCTTCGCCTCGATCTCCGACCTGCCCGTCCCGACCTTCGCCTTCGTCAACGGCGCGGCGATGGGCGGCGGCGTCGAGATCGCCCTCGCGTGCGACTACCGCACCATCTCCGCCGGGGTCCCGGCGCTGGCCCTGCCCGAGGTCTTCCTCGGCCTCGTCCCCGGCTGGGGCGGCTGCTACCTGCTGCCGCGCCTCATCGGCCCGGAGGCGGCGCTCAAGGTCATCGTCGAGAACCCGCTCAACATGAACCGGATGCTCAACGGGCCGTCGGCCTTCAAGCTCGGCATCGCCGACACGATGTTCGCCCCGGTCGACTTCCTCGAGAAGTCCATCGCCTGGGCCGCCTCCGTGGTCACCGGCGAGACGACGGTCGAGCGCACTCCGGTCACCGAGGACGAAGGGGTATGGAAGGCTGCGGCGGACGCCGCCCGCGCGCTCGCCGACGCCAAGACCTCGGGCAAGTCGCCCGCCCCGTACCGCGCGATCGACCTTGTCGAGGCGGCGCGCACCTCGGACCGCGACACCGCCTTCGCCGCCGAGGACGAGGCGCTCGGCGACCTCCTCATGGGTGACGAGCTCCGCGCCGGGCTGTACTCCTTCGACCTCGTCCAGAAGCGCGCCAAGCGTCCCGCCGGCGCTCCGGACAAGTCGCTGGCTCGCCCGGTCGGCAAGGTCGGCATCGTCGGCGCCGGTCTCATGGCCAGCCAGCTCGCGATGCTCTTCATCCGCTCGCTCAAGGTGCCGGTCGTCATGACCGACCTCGACGAAGAGAGAGTCGCGCGGGGAGTCGGTTATGTCCACAGCGAGATCGACAAGTCCCTCGAGAAGGGCAAGATCACCCAGGACAAGGCCAACCAGCTCAAGGGCCTCATCACCGGCTCCACGAGCAAGGAGGGCTTCGCCGACGCCGACTTCGTCATCGAGGCGGTCTTCGAGGAGATGTCGGTCAAGAAGACCGTCTGGGCCGAGGTCGAGGCGATCGTGGGGCCCGAGTGCGTCCTCGCGTCGAACACCTCGTCCCTCTCGATCACCGAGATGGCCGAGGACCTCCAGCACCCGGAGCGGGTCGTGGGTTTCCACTTCTTCAACCCGGTCGCGGTCATGCCGCTGCTCGAGATCATCCCCGGCGAGAAGACCGACGACGCCGCGCTGGCCACGGCGTTCGCCGTCGGCAAGGGCCTGAAGAAGACGTGCATCCTCGTCAAGGACAGCGCCTCCTTCATCACCAACCGCCTGCTCGGTCGCTTCATGGGCGAGTACAGCAAGATCGTCGACGAGGGCACCCCCGTCGAGGTCGCGGACCAGGGCATCGCCGGCCTCGCGCCGATGCCGCCCTTCGTCCTCCTGGGGCTCGTCGGCCCGGCCATCGCCCTGCACAACAGCGAGACCCTCCACCGCGCCTTCGGCGACCGCTTCTACGTCTCGCCGAACCTGCAGAAGATGGTCGAGATGAAGAAGCCCGGCTACTACCTCTGGGACAGCGGCAAGCCCGTCGCCGACCCCGAGCTGCTCGCCGCGCAGGTGCAGCCGGAGTCCCCGGTCGAGCTGACCGCCGAGCAGGTTCGTGAGCGGGTCCTCGGCGTCCTCGCCGAGGAGGTCCACCTCATGCTGGCCGACGGCGTCGCCCAGGCCCCGATGGACATCGACCTCGCGATGATCACCGGTGCCGGCTTCCAGTTCTGGAACGGCGGTCTCACCCCGCTCCTCGACCGTGAGGGCGTCTCGGAGAAGGTCAACGGCAAGCGCTTCCTGCCTGCCGGTGTCGCCTCCGTCCCCGCCTGACCCACCGCTGACCCGAAGGGGGATCCGCTCACCCGAGCGGATCCCCCTTCGTCTCCAGGGGCGACACGCCCACCCGGCGCCCGGGTTGCCATAACTCATATGTGAGTTACCGTTGAAGGTGTGAGTGACGACTACCTGAACCGCATCGGCTCCCTGATCCGCGACGCCCGCGTCAAGCGCGGCATGTCCCAGTCAGAGCTGGCCGCCGTGCTCGAGACCAGCCAGGGCGCCGTGACCCGGATCGAGTCGGGGAAGCAGAACCTCACCCTCGACTCGCTCGCGAAGATCAGCGAGGCGCTCGACACCGAGTTCGTCTCCTTCGCGAAGTCCGGCGTCGAGGGCGCCGTCCACCTCCGGATCGAGGGCGGCCGGCCGCTCTCCGGCGCCATCGACGTCAAGACGAGCAAGAACGCCGCTGTCGCCCTGCTGTGCGCCTCGCTGCTCAACAAGGGCACGACGACGCTGCGCAGCCTGGCCCGGATCGAGGAGGTCAACCGCATCCTCGAGGTGCTCGACTCGATCGGCGTCCAGACCGAGTGGCTCGAGGGCACGAACGACCTCCGGATCACGCCGCCGGCCCAGATCGACCTCAGCACGATGGACGAGGCCGCGGCGCGTCGCACCCGCACGGTCATCATGTTCCTCGGCCCGCTGCTCCACGACCTGCCGCAGTTCCGCCTCCCCTACGCGGGCGGCTGCGACCTCGGCACGCGCACGGTCGAGCCGCACCTCGCCTCGCTCAAGCACTTCGGGCTCGACGTCGAGGCCACCCACGGCTTCTACGAGGCCAAGGTCACCGACGCGACCGGCACGGACAAGAAGATCGTGCTCACCGAGCGCGGCGACACGGTGACCGAGAACGCGCTGATGGCCGCGGCTCGCGACACCGGGTGGACGACCATCCGCAACGCGAGCTCGAACTACATGGTCCAGGACCTGTGCTTCTTCCTCGAGCTGCTCGGCGTGACGATCGAGGGCATCGGGACGACGACCCTTCGGGTCAAGGGCGTCCAGGAGATCGACAAGGACGTCGAGTACTCCCCGAGCGAGGACCCGATCGAGGCGATGAGCCTCATCGCCGCCGCGGTCGTCACGGGCAGCGAGATCACCATCCGCCGCTCCCCCATCGAGTTCCTCGAGATCGAGCTCGCGACCCTCGAGCAGATGGGGATGCGCTACACGCTGTCCGAGGAGTACACGGCGGCCAACGGGCGCACCCGGCTCGTCGACATCACCACCCACCCCGGGCCGCTCAGGGCACCGATCGACAAGATCCACCCGTTGCCCTTCCCGGGACTGAACATCGACAACCTGCCCTTCTTCGCGCTCATCGCGGCGTGCGCCGAGGGCACGACGACGATCCACGACTGGGTGTACGAGAACCGCGCGATCTACCTCACCGAGCTGACGAAGATCGGCGGCAACGTCACCCTCCTCGACCCGCACCGCGTGCACATCACCGGCCCGACCCGCTGGCGCGCCAACGAGGTCACCTGCCCGCCGGCGCTGCGCCCGGGCGTCGTCATCCTGCTCGCGATGCTCGCGGCCCCGGGTGTCTCGTACCTGCGCAACGTCTACGTCATCAACCGCGGCTACGAGGACCTCGCCGAGCGCCTCAACGCCCTCGGCGCCGACGTCCAGCCCTTCCGCGACATCTAGAGATCCGAATTTCCCCAGGTCTCTGACATCCGCCTGCGAACCTTCGCGGGCGGATTGTCAGAAGCCTCGGGAGATGTGGATCTCACGGGGTCGTCGTGAGGCGCTCGACGACGCCGTCGGGGGTGAGGCGGGCGTCCTCGAGGACCTGGCCGCGGGAGGCGTGGTCGATGAACTCCTTGGGCAGGCCCATCCGCACCACCGGCACCGTGAGGCCGCGCTCGGCGGCCGCCCGGGCCACCTCGGAGCCGACGCCGCCGGCGACGTTGCCGTCCTCGACGACCGCGACCGTCCCGGCGCGGGCAGCCATGTCCAGCAGCGCATCCGGCACGGGGAGCACCCAGCGGGGGTCGACCGCGAGCACGGTGCGGCCGTCGGCGGCGAGCTTCTCCGCCGCGGAGATGACCGTGGGCGCCATCGCACCGACCGACACGAGCAGGACGTCCGGGTCGACGTCGGCGTCGCCGTGGAGCACGTCGACGCCGTCGACGGTCGTGAGCGCCGCGATCGGCTCGGCCACCGTCCCCTTCGGGAAGCGCACGATCGTCGGGGCGTCGTCCACCGCGACTGCCTCACGCAGGCAGGCCCGGATCTGCGCGCCGTCCCGCGGCGCGGCGAGCCGCAGCCCGGGCACGATCGAGGCGAGCGACATGTCCCACATGCCGTGGTGGCTCGCGCCGTCCGGCCCGGTGACACCGGAGCGGTCGAGGACGAAGGTGACCCCGGCCTTGTGCATCGCGCAGTCCATGAGCAGCTGGTCGAAGGCGCGGTTGAGGAAGGTCGCGTAGATCGCGACGACCGGGTGCATCCCGGCGAAGGCGAGCCCGGCCGCCATCGTCGTCGCGTGCTGCTCGGCGATGCCGACGTCGAAGATCCGGTCCGGGTAGGCGTCGGCGAAGGGCTGCAGCCCGACCGGCATCATCATCGCCGCGGTGATCGCGACGATGTCGTCGCGCTCGGCGCCGAGCGCGACCATCTCGTCGGAGAACTCGTCGGTCCAGCTGCGACCGGCGATCTCGAGCGGCAGGCCCGTCTCGGGGTTGATCTTGCCGATGCCGTGGAACTGGTCGGCGACGTCGTTGACGGCGTGCTCGTAGCCGCGACCCTTCTGGGTGATCACGTGGACGAGCACCGGACCACCGAAGGCCTTGGCCCGCCGCAGCGCCTGCTCGAGCGAGGCCATGTCGTGCCCGTCGACCGGGCCGAGGTACTTGATGCCGAGGTCCTCGAACATCCCCTGCGGCGCCCAGAAGTCCTTGGCGCCCTTCTTCATCGAGTGGAACGCCTGGTACGCGGTGCGCCCGACGACGGGGGTCTTCGACAGCTTCTCCTTGCCCCAGTCGAGGACCTGCTCGTACTGCCGGTTGGTCCGCAGCATCGCGAGGTGGTCGGCGAGGCCGCCGATCGTCGGGGCGTAGGAGCGCTCGTTGTCGTTGACGACGATGACGAGCGGGAGGTCCTTGTCGGAGGCGATGTTGTTCAGCGCCTCCCAGGCCATGCCGCCGGTGAGCGCACCGTCACCGATGACGGCGACGGCGTGCCGGTCCTCGCCCTTGAGGCGGTACCCCTTCGCGATCCCCTCGGCCCACGAGAGGGAGGTCGACGCGTGGCTGTTCTCGACGACGTCGTGCGCGGACTCGGCGCGGCTCGGGTAGCCGGAGAGCCCGCCACGGGTCCGCAGCCCGGAGAAGTCGGTGCGACCGGTGAGGATCTTGTGGACGTACGACTGGTGACCGGTATCGAAGACGAGCGTGTCGCGCGGGCTGTCGAAGACCCGGTGCAGCGCCATCGTCAGCTCGACGACGCCGAGGTTCGGGCCGAGGTGACCCCCGGTGCGCGAGACCTCACGGACGAGGAAGCCGCGGATGTCGTGCGCGAGGGTCGCGAGCTCCTCCGGCGTCATGCCGTCGAGGTCGCGGGGTCCGCGGATGCGCTCCAGGTCCGTCACGGGGGTCCTTCCAGGGGTCGTGGACACAAGGCGCTCCAGTCTAGGTCGTCCGGCCTGCAGATCTCCTGGGGACAACCGGCGAAGGGGTCACAGCCGGGGGACGAAGACCTGACCGTCGAGCGCCTCCCGGACCAGGCCGACGGATCGCTCCACCCCGCGCAGCCGCATCCCCTCACGCTCGAGGCAGACGAGCAGCGCGTCGAGCGAGCCGTCGGGCAGCACGTCGCTCATCTCGACCCGGGCGTGGCGGTAGGCCTGGCGCATCGCCGCGAGCTCGGCGCGCACGTGCATCTGCGTGATCCAGGCCAGCGCGACCGGGTGGCGCCGCAGCACCGGGTGGCCGCGGTACTCCGGCGGGCACTGGTCGAGCAACCACCCGGCGACGTCGCCCTGCCAGCCCGTGGCGCCCGGCGGCCGGACCCGCGGGGGCCAGCCCGGCGGACCGGTGCCCGCGGCGGCCGCCGCACCGGGCGAGCCGGGCAGGGCCGAGCGCACGGGAGGCGAGGACTGATCGAACACGTGTTCGATCATAAACCTTCACGGCGACACCCTCACCCCTTGGTCGTCGCCCGCTCGCCCGAGACCTCGGTGCGCACCGGCCGGATCGTGAGCTCCTCGACCATCGCCTCTGCCGGTGCGAGCACCGCGTAGCGGACCGCCTCGGCCACCGATGCCGCGGAGAGGTGGTCCTCGGCGACGTAGCCGCGACCGTGGGCGGACTGGAGCTCGACCTGCATGTCGGTGTCGACCCGACCGGGGTGGATCGAGACGACCCGTACCCGCCCGCGCTCCTCCTCGCGCAGCGCGTCGGTGAGGGCACGCAGGGCGAACTTCGAGGCGGAGTAGGACCCGCCGCCGGGGCCGGATCGGTGCCCCGATCCGGAGTTGATCGCGACGACGGTGCCGCCGGCGGCACGCAGCGCGGGCAGCAGCCGGCGGGTGAGGTCGGCGACCGCGACGACGTTGACGTCGTACTGGTGCGCCCAGTCCTCGCGGGTCAGCTCGGCGAGCGCCCCGGTCCGGGCGACCCCAGCGCTGTGGACGAGGACGTCGAGACCGTCCTCGAGAGAGGGTGCGAGGGCCTCCACCGCGGCGGCCGTCGAGTCGTCGTCGGTGAGCTCGACGACGAAGGGGTGAGCCTGGGCCCCCTTCGCCCGCAGCTCCTCGACGACCCGGTCCACGGCCGCCTCGTCACGCCCCCCGACGAGGAGCGCATGGGTCGGTGCGAGGGCGTCGCAGACGGCCCGGCCGATCCCCCGGCTGCCGCCGGTGACGAGGGCGACGGGACGTCCGGCAGAGGTGCGCTCGCTCATACCCGCCAGGCTAGGCCGTCCCAGCCCCCGGGAGGCGGGCCGCCGCCTCCCGGAGGAGCACCCGCCCTCGGCCGAGCTCGGCGACGACCTCGGCAGCCGTCCGGTGCCCGACGAGGAGGCCGACCGACTGGCCGGCATAGACCGGCGCGACCTGGGGGTCCGCGGCGGCTCGTGCGGCGCGCACGCCCTCCGTGACGCCGTCGGGGTCACCGGCCGCGATCGTCTCCACGAGCTCGCCGACGCGTCCGTCCCAGCGCTCGGTCGTGGCGTTGCGCAGCGCCCGCCCCCCGTAGACCTCGGGCCAGTCGAGCCGCTGGGCGACGTCGAAGACCCGTGTGTACGTCGTACCGTCCGAGCCCGCGGCGATCATCGCCGCTCGGTACGCCTCGGCGAAGGGGCTCTCGGCGCACGCGGCGAAGGGCGTGCCGACCCAGGCACCCAGCGCGCCCGCGGCGAGGACCGCCGCCATCCCGCGGGCCGTCGCGATCCCGCCGGCGGCGAGCACCGGGACCTTGCCCGCGAGGTCGAGGACCTCCTGGAGGAGGACGAGGGTCGAGACCCCGCCCCGGCCGTGGCCGCCCCCTTCGCTCCCCCGGGCCACAAGGAGGTCGACCCCCGCGTCGAGCGCCCGGAGCGCCTCGTCCCGCGTGCCGACCTGGCAGGTCAGCTGGATGTCAGGGTCGAGCGCACGGGCACGACCCACCCAGGGCGTCGGGTCGCCGAAGCTGATCGACAGCAGCGCCGGCCCCTGCGCGACCGCCGCGTCGAGGACCTCGGGACTCTCGCCGAGCTGCCAGGCCATGAGACCGATCCCGAAGGGGCCCCCCTCCCCGGCCGCACGGGAGAGCGTCGCGACGTCCTCTGGCGTCGCGCCGTACGCGAAGGCGACCGTGCCCAGCGCCCCCGCCGCCGAGACCGCGGCGGCCAGCCGGGCGTCGCTGGCTCCGGCCATCGGCGCCTGGACCACCGGCACCCGGTGGCCGCTGCGGACATCGTCGAGCCATGTCGTCATGGACTCAGCGTAGGGACGACGAAGGGGGCGGCTCACCGTGGTGAGCCACCCCCTTCGGAGCACGGACCTCGCGATCAGGCCTTGACGAGCGAGCGGAGGACGTACTGGAGGATGCCGCCGTTGCGGTAGTAGTCCGCCTCCCCGGGGGTGTCGATCCGCACGACCGCGTCGAAGGTGACGGTCTCGCCCGACTCCTTGGTCGCCGTGACCTTGACCGTCTTAGGCGTCCGGCCCTCGTTGAGCTCGGCGATGCCGGCGATGTCGAAGGTCTCGGTGCCGTCGAGGCCGAGGCTGTCCGCGGTGTCCCCGTTGGGGAACTGGAGCGGGACGACGCCCATGCCGATGAGGTTGGAGCGGTGGATCCGCTCGTAGGACTCGGCGATGACCGCCTTGACCCCGAGGAGGGTCGTGCCCTTGGCCGCCCAGTCACGGGAGGAGCCCGAGCCGTACTCCTTGCCGGCGAGGATGACGAGCGGGACGCCCGCCTCCTGGTAGGCCTGCGACGCCTCGAAGATCGTCGTCTGCTCACCGTCGGCGAGGAAGTTGCGCGTGAAGCCGCCCTCGACGCCGTCGAGGAGGAGGTTCTTCAGCCGGATGTTGGCGAAGGTGCCGCGGATCATCACCTCGTGGTTGCCACGGCGCGAGCCGTACGAGTTGAAGTCCTTCTTGTCGACGCCGTGCTCCGCGAGGTACTTGCCCGCCGGGCTGTCGGCCTTGATCGCACCAGCGGGGCTGATGTGGTCGGTGGTCACCGAGTCGCCGAGCAGCGCGAGGACGCGGGCGCCGGAGATGTCCTCGACCGGGGCCGGCTCCTGCTCCATGCCGTCGAAGTACGGCGCCTTGCGGACGTAGGTCGAGTCCTGCGCCCACTCGAAGGTGTCGCCCTCGGGGGTGTCGAGGCCCTTCCAGCGCTCGTCGCCGGCGAAGACGTCGGCGTAGCCCTTGGTGAACATCTCCTGGGTGATCGACTCCTGGATCGTCCGCTCGACGTCGACCGGGGCGGGCCAGATGTCCTTGAGGAAGACGTCGTTGCCCTCGCCGTCCTGGCCGAGCGGCTCGGTGTCGAAGTCGAAGTCCATCGTCCCGGCGAGCGCGTACGCGATCACGAGCGGCGGCGAGGCGAGGTAGTTCATCTTGACGTCGGGGTTGATCCGGCCCTCGAAGTTCCGGTTGCCGGAGAGGACCGAGGTGACCGCGAGGTCGTTGTCGTTGATCGTCTTGGAGATCTCCTCCGGCAGCGGGCCGGAGTTGCCGATGCACGTCGTGCAGCCGTAGCCGACGAGGTGGTAGCCGAGCTTCTCGAGGTAGGGCCACATGCCGGCCTTCTCGTAGTAGTCGGTGACGACCTGCGAGCCCGGGGCCATCGAGGTCTTGACCCAGGGCTTGACCTGCAGGCCCTTCTCGACGGCGTTCTTGGCGAGCATGGCGGCGGCCATCATCACCGAGGGGTTCGAGGTGTTGGTGCACGAGGTGATCGAGGAGATGACGACGGCGCCGTCCTTGAGCTCGAGCTGGCCGTGCTCGTGCTCCCCACCGCTGGCGGCGACGGGCGCGGAGCGCAGGTCACCCTCGACGCCGTAGTTCTTGACGTCGAGCGCGAACTGCTGCTTGGCGTCGGTGAGGACGATGCGGTCCTGCGGACGCTTCGGGCCGGCGATGGAGGGGACGACGGTGGAGAGGTCGAGCTCGAGCTTCTCGGAGAAGCGCGGCTCGGCGGAGCCGTCGAGCCACATGCCCTGCTCCTTGGCGTAGGCCTCGACGAGGGCGAGCTGCTCCTCGGAGCGGCCGGTGAGGCGCAGGTAGTCGATGGTGACGTCGTCGATCGGGAAGATCGCGCAGGTCGAGCCGAACTCGGGGCTCATGTTGCCGATCGTCGCGCGGTTGGCGAGCGGCACCGCGGAGACGCCCTCGCCGTAGAACTCGACGAACTTGCCGACGACACCGTGCTCGCGCAGCATCTGGGTGATCGTCAGGACGACGTCGGTCGCGGTGGCGGCCGGCGGGATCTCGCCAGTGAGCTTGAAGCCGACGACGCGCGGGATGAGCATCGAGATCGGCTGTCCGAGCATCGCGGCCTCGGCCTCGATGCCGCCGACGCCCCAACCGAGGACGCCGAGGCCGTTCTCCATCGTCGTGTGGCTGTCGGTGCCGACGCAGGTGTCGGGGTAGGCGACGCCGTCACGGTCGAAGACGACGCGCGCGAGGTGCTCGATGTTGACCTGGTGGACGATGCCGGTGCCCGGGGGGACGACCTTGAAGTCGTCGAAGGCGGTCTGGCCCCAGCGCAGGAACTGGTAGCGCTCCTCGTTACGGCCGTACTCGAAGTCGACGTTGCGCTCGAAGGCGTCGCGGCGACCGAAGATGTCGATCTGCACCGAGTGGTCGATGACGAGCTCGGCGGGGGCGAGCGGGTTGATCTTCGCCGGGTTGCCACCGAGGTCGGCGACGGCCTCACGCATGGTGGCGAGGTCGACGATGCACGGCACGCCGGTGAAGTCCTGCATGAGGACACGGGAGGGGGTGAACTGGATCTCGGTGTCCGGCTCGGCGGTCTCGTCCCACTGGCCGAGCGCGTTGATGTGGTCGGCGGTGACGTTGGCACCGTCCTCGGTCCGCAGCAGGTTCTCGAGGAGGACCTTGAGGCTGTACGGCAGCGACTCCGAGCCCTCCACCTCCGAGAGCCGGTAGATCTCGTAGGACCTGCCACCGACGTTGAGCTCGCCCTTCGCACCGAAGGTGTCTGCACTCGCCACGATCGACTCCTCTGTCGTTGTATTTATCTTGACGTCGAGATAAATCTAGCACAACGCCCCGAGGTGGGGCGTGCCTCTCCCCCACTCTCTCGCACCGAGGGCGGTCGGGACAGGTGAGACCCACCTTCGTTTCGGCGGGCAGAGGGACGAAGGGGGTCCTCCGGGGTACGAGCCTTGGCTCGTGCGAAGGGGTGGTGGGTGATGGGAAGCGGGGGTGGTTGGTCAGGGTCGGCCGGACGGCGGCTCGAAGGTTGCCACGCACTCCACGTGGTGCGTCATCGGGAAGGCGTCGAGGGCGCGCAGCCCCCTGAGCTCGTAGCCGAGCTCGCCGAGCGTGCCGGTGTCGCGGCCGAGCGCCGCCGGGTCGCACGCGACGTAGACGAGACATCGGGGTCGCATCGCGACGAGTGCCTCGACGACGCCACGGCCCGCTCCCGTCCGTGGGGGGTCGAGCACGATGACGTCGGCGGTCGGCGGCAGCAGGTGCGAGCGGGCCGGTGGCCGGGACCGCTTGTCGCGCCGACGGCTCTTTCTCGGCACCCCGAGGAGGTCGTCGACCCGCCCGGCGACGGCGAGCGCCTGCGGCTGCGCGGCGAGGTTGGCCTCGAGGTGCGCGAGGGCGAGGTCGTCGGACTCGACCGCGATGAGCTGGCCGTCGGGCCCGGTCGCCTCGGCGAGCGGCAGCGAGAGCAGCCCGACCCCGGCGTAGAGGTCGAGCACCCGGTCGCCGGGCTCGATCGCCGCCGCCTCGAGGACGGCCTCGACGAACGCCCGCGGGGCGTCGACGTGGACCTGCCAGAAGCCGCGGGCGTCGACGGTCAGCTCGCGCTCCCCCGCCCGGGTGGCGACCCGCTCTCGCACCGTGATCCGCTCGGTCCGCCCGTCGGCCGGGACCTCGACGAGGACGACGTCCTCCTCGGCGCTCGCCGCGACGACGTCCACGGCCGCGATCCCGGTCAGCTCACGCCCCCGGGCGTCCTCGGCGGCGGCGGCGATCCCCTCACCCACCCTCGGGTGGGCGATCGGGCAGTCCTCGATCGGGACGAGGTCGTGGCTGCGGTGCCGCCGCAGACCGACGAAGGGGGATCCTCCCCCTTCGCCCACAGCCACCTCGACCCGGGTCCGGTACCGCAGCCCGTCCTCGTCGGCCAGCGGCTCGACGACGACCTCACGATCGACCCGGCCGAGCCGGCTCAGCTGCTCCGCGACGACCTCGGCCTTGAGGACGCGTTGGTGGGCGGTGCTCACGTGCTGGAGGTCGCAGCCGCCGCAGAGGCCCGGGCCGGCCACGGGGCAGCGCACCGGGACGCGATGCTCGGAGGCGGTGAGGATCTCGACGGCGTCGGCCCGCAGGAATCGGTCACCCTCTCCCCCTTCGGTGATCCGGGCACGGACCCGCTCGCCGGGGATGGTGTGCCGCACGAAGATCACGCGGCCCTCGTGGCGGGCCACGCAGTGGCCGCCGTGCGCGACGGGACCAACGTCGACGACGACCTCGTCACCGACGGTGAGGTCCGCACCCGGGGGCGTCACAGCTCGCCCCGGCGGACGTCGCCCGCGGCCGGGCCGTCCATCCGCTCCTCGAGGCCCTCCGAGCTGGCGAGCTGCCACGGCACCGAGCTGATCATGACTCCTGGGGTGAGGATGAGCCGCGCCCGCAGCCGCAGGGCGCTCTGGTTGTGCAAGATCTGCTCCCACCAGTGTCCCAGGACGTACTGCGGGATGTAGACGACGACGAGGTCGCGAGGGTTGCCCGAGCGGATCGACTTCACGTAGTCGACGACCGGGCGGGTGATCTCGCGGTAGGGCGAGTCGAGCGCCTTGAGCGGCACCGGGATCCCGCGCCGGACCCACTCGGCCTGGAGGCGCGAGGTGTCCTCGGGCTCGACGTCGACCGTCACGGCCTCGAGCACCGAGGGGCGCGTCGCCTGCGCGTACGCGAGCGCCCGCAGGGTCGGCTTGTGGATGGTGCTGACGAGGACGATGGCGTGCACGCGTGAGGGCAGCAGCTGCTGCTTCGTGTCTCCCTCGCGCACGGAGAGCTCCTCACGCACGCGCTGGTAGTGCCGGTGGATGCCGACCATGAGCGCGAAGAGGACGACCATGGCCGCGACCGCGAAGCCGGCGCCGTGGAGGAACTTCGTCGCGAGGACGACCGCGAGGACGGTCCCCGACATCACCGCACCGACGACCGTGATGACGCGCTTGCGCTGCATCGAGCGACGGGCGGCCGGGTCCTCCTCGATCGCGAGGTGCCTGTTCCAGTGCCGGGTCATGCCGATCTGGCTGATCGTGAAGCTCACGAAGACACCGACGACGTAGAGCTGGATGAGCTTGGTGACCTCGGCGTCGTAGATGAGGATGAGCAGCGCCGCCGCACCGGCGAGGATGAGGATGCCGTTGGAGAAGGCCAGCCGGTCGCCCCGCGTGTGCAGCTGCCGCGGGAGGTAGCCGTCCTTGGCGAGGATCGACCCGAGGACGGGGAAGCCGTTGAAGGCCGTGTTCGCGGCGAGCACGAGGATGAGGCCGGTGACGACGGAGACGAGCACGACGCCGGGGTGGAAGCCGTCGAAGACGGACTTCGCGACCTGGCCCATGACGGTGTCCTGGACGTAGGACTCCCCGACCGGCTCGCCGTCCCGGTAGAGCTGGAGGTGCGGGTCGTCGGCGAACTTCACCTTCGTCCACGTCGCGAGGGTGACCATCGAGAGGAGCATCGTCACCGAGAGCAGACCCATCATGAGCAGGGTCGTCGCGGCGTTGCGGCTCTTGGGCTTCTGGAAGGCCGGGACGCCGTTGCTGATCGCCTCGACACCGGTGAGGGCGGAGGCACCCGAGGAGAAGGCCCGCAGCAGGAGGAAGACCATCGCGAGGGTCCCGAGCACCTCGTACCCCGGCTCCGGGCGCAGCTCGAGCGCGGCGCTCTCCGCGAGCGGCAGGTCGCCGGTGCTCTTGCGGACGAAGCCGATGAGCGCCATGCCGAGGACCGTGGCCATGAAGAGGTAGGTGGGCAGGGCGAAGGCCGTGCCCGACTCCCGCACCCCTCGCAGGTTCATGGTGGTCAGGAGCAGGACGAGGACGACGGCGACGACTGCCTCGTGCCCGCGGACGAAGGTGAAGGCGGCGCCCGCGTTCTGCACCGCCGAGGAGACCGAGACGGCGACCGTGAGGACGTAGTCGACGAGCAGCGCGCTCGCGACGGTCAGCCCCGCCCTCGGCCCGAGGTTGGTGTTGGCGACCTCGTAGTCACCTCCGCCGGAGGGGTAGGCGTGGACGTTCTGCCGGTAGCTGAGGACGATGACGAGCATCACCACGGCGACGGCGAGCGCGACCTTCCACGAGTGGGTCATCGCGAGGGCCGCGCCGGCCATGCCGAGCGTCAGCAGGATCTCGTCCGGTGCGTAGGCCACGGACGAGAGCGCGTCGCTCGCGAAGACCGGCAGCGCGATCTTCTTGGGGAGCAACGTCTCACCGAGCTTGTCGCTGCGCATCGCGCGCCCGACAAGGACCCGCTTGAGCAGTCGTCCAGATGACACGATCGGTGAGTCTATGCCTGCTCAGGGGGCTGCGGGTGCCTGCCGCGAGAGTGCCTGCGGCACCCCCGGCGCGGTGTACCGTCGAGCCGTGCATTTCGTCATCATGGGATGCGGTCGCGTGGGCGCCTCGCTGGCCCGCTCGCTCGAGCGCGGTGGGCACGACGTGGCCATCGTCGACCAGGACCCCACGGCCTTCCATCGGCTCGGTCCCGAGTTCGCCGGCCGGCAGGTCGCGGGCGTCGGCTTCGACCGCGACACCCTCGTCGCGGCGGGCATCGAGGACGCCTATGCCTTCGCCGCGGTCTCGAGCGGCGACAACTCCAACATCCTCGCCGCCCGGGTGGCTCGCGAGACCTTCGGCGTCGAGCACGTCGTCGCCCGGATCTACGACCCCGAGCGGGCCGAGATCTACCAGCGCCTCGGCATCCCGACCGTCGCCACCGTCCGGTGGACCGCCGACCAGGTCATCCGCCGCCTGCTCCCCCAGGGCCACGCCCCGGAGCTCACCGACGCGTCCGGGTCGATCGTCATCGCCGAGGTCCAGGCGGACCCGTCGTGGATCGGCCGTCGGCTCAGCGAGATCGAGTCGGTCACGAGCAGCCGTGTCGCCTACCTCACCCGGCTCGGCGAGGGCACCGTCCCCGGCGTCGACACCGTCTACCAGGACGGGGACCTCCTCCATCTGACGATCGCCCGGACCCGGGTCGGTGAGGTCGAGCGGCTGCTCGGCCGCGCGGCACCGCCCCACGACCGATAGGACTGACAATGCGCGTCGTCATCGCCGGAGCCGGGAGCGTCGGTCGCTCCATCGCCCGCGAGCTCCTCGGCAACGGCCATCACGTCCTGCTCATCGACAAGGACGCCGACGAGGCCCGCGTGGCCAAGCTGCCCGAGGCGAGCTGGCTGGCCGGGGACGCCTGCGAGATCTCCTCGCTGCAGGAGGCTGGCATGGCGGACTGCGACGTCGTCGTCGCCTCGACCGGTGACGACAAGGTCAACCTCGTCCTCTCGCTGCTCGCCAAGACCGAGTTCGGCGTCCCCCGGACCGTCGCCCGGGTCAACAACCCGAAGAACGAGTGGATGTTCGACGAGTCGTGGGGTGTCGACGTCGCCGTGTCGACGCCGCGGCTCATGACCGCGCTCGTCGAGGAGGCCGTGAGCGTCGGTGACCTCGTGCGGATCTTCGAGTTCCAGCAGGGCAGCGCGACGATGGTCGAGATCACTCTCCCGGCGGACAACCCCTATGTCGGGCGCCGGGTCGGCGACATCACCTTCCCGCAGGACACGGTGCTCACCGGCATCATCCGTGACGCGCGACCGCTCAGCCCCACGGCCGACGATGCGCTCGAGGCGCTCGACGAGCTGCTCTTCCTCACCATCGCGGAGCGGGAGCTCGAGCTCGCCGAGATGATGAGCCTGCGCCGGCGCGGCTGACCCGGCCGGAGGGCCGGTGACCCGGTCAGTCCTGGCGGGCCGGCTCGACGTGGTCGAGCAGCAGCTCGTCGTCCGGGTCGATCGGGGTGTGCCCACGGACGAGCATCGTGCCCATCACGGCGACGGCGGCCGCCCACAACGGCCACCCGAGGACGACCTTGCTCACCGTGAGGCCGGCGATGTTGTCGGTGAGGTAGAGCGGACCCATGATCCCGACGCGGATGACGTAGATCGCGACGAGCACGAGGGTGAGCCGGCTGCAGACCCGCACGGCGGCGGCGTTGCGACGCCAGCGGAAGGGGTCGCCCTCGCGCGCTGCCGGGTCGGCCGCGCCGATGAGGAAGCCGACGAGCGGCCAGCGCACGAGGATCGAGACGAGCGAGCCGATCCCGTAGGCCAGGCTCATGAGGATGCCGGGCAGGAAGGCGTCCTCGGCCCGGCCGGAGCGCAGCGCGAAGAACGCGGCGATCGCGGCCGCGAAGATGCCGGAGATGACGTACTGGAGGCTCTGCCCGGCGATCAGCCGGGCGACGAGGAGCACCGCGACGAGGGCGCATGCCGCGCCGAGGGCAAGGGTGCGGTCCTGCGTCAGGGTCCAGGTGATGACGAAGCCGAGCATGGGGATCGTCGTCTCCAGCGATCCCCGGACGCCACCGAGGGCGTCGGAGAGCCGGCGGCGGATCAGCGCCTCGACGGTCGGTGCCGCGGGACGGACGAGAGCGTCGTCCCCCTCGACGGGCGATGCGCTCATGCGGTGGGGACGATGTCGTAGGAGGGGTTGTAGATCGTCGCGGACCTGGTGCTGCGGCACAGCCGGCCCGAGGCACGCAGGTAGACCCCCGGTCGGATCCCGCGGATCTCGCGACGGCCGAGCCAGACGAGGTTGACCGGGGTCGTGCCGTCGTAGAGCTCCGCGACCAGGGCCGGGACGCTCTGCTCCGGGCGCAGGGTCACGCTGCGGATCGTGCCGGCGACGGTGACGACCTGGCGGTCCACCGCCTCCGCGACGGCCGTGCAGCCGCGCGCGGTGGCCTCGCTGCGCAGCTCGTCTGCGACGATGTCGTCCTCGGCGCGGAGCAGGTCACGCAGCCGGTCGAGGACCTTGCTCACGACGCGGCCTCGGGCATCCGCAGCGGCAGCATCTCGCGAGGCGCCATCGGGTCCGCGCCCCGGACGACGACGGAGTCGGCCACCGCCGCGTCCAGGGCCCGGCGGGCGCCCTCGTCGACCGCCGCGCGGCCGCTGTAGACGGCACGGAGGAACCAGCGGGGGCCGTCGACACCGACGAAGATCGCCGGCGCGAAGACCGTCCGGCCGTCGGCGCCGGGCTGGGGCAGACGGGTCCGCAGCTCGGTCCCGAAGGGGCCGGTGGCCTCCTCGACCGTGCCGCGGTTGGTCTCGATCATCTCGGCGATCTCACCGCGGATCTCGTCCCAGATCCCGCTCGTGCGAGGGGCGGCGAAGGCCTGGAGCTGGGCGGTCGCGTCGTCGATGCTCACCTGGACGGCCGAGACCTTCTCCGTGGCCTGCTCGACCTCGAGCCGGACCTCCATGCCCTGGACGGGGCGCAGCCAGATGCCACCGAGGTCGATCCGTCCGCCGAGGCCGTCGACCTGGGACTCGTCGAAGGGGCCGGTGGCCGGCTCGGCGGCCGCACCGTCGGGCGCGGGGTCGTCCGCGGCGACCGGGGTGGTCTCGTCCGGCGCCGGCGACTCGGCCTGAGATGCGTCCTTCTTCTTACGACCGAACATCCGTGGTCCGACCTTCCTCGCTGGTGAATCCTCCGCTGGAACCATGACCAGTCTCACCCCGCTGCGAGGTCGGAAGCGAATCGGCCTCGACGAACTGCCCGAGGCCGACCTCCTGGAGGACGAGCTGGGCGATCCGGTCGCCGGGCGCGACCGTGAAGCTCGCCGCCGGGTCGAGGTTGACGAGGTTGACGAGGATCTCGCCGCGATAGCCGGAGTCGACGGTCCCCGGCGCGTTGACGACCGAGATGCCGTGCCGGGCCGCCAGCCCGGAGCGGGGGTGGACGAGGCCGACCCAGCCCGCCGGCAGGGCGATCGCCAGGCCGGTGGGGACGAGGGCGCGCTCCCCCGGCCCAAGGGTCGCGCCCTCGACGGCCGTGAGGTCAGCCCCGGCGTCACCGTCCTTGGCGTAGGCCGGCAGCACGGCCTCGGGCCGCAGCCGGCGGACGAGGACCTCGGGACGAGCCGGCTCAGGTGCCATGCTCAGGCAGCGCACTCCCGGCAGACGGGGCCGGCGGAGCCCTCGCTCGCGAGCTGGCTGCGGTGGTGGACGAGGAAGCAGCTCGTGCACGTGAACTCGTCGGCCTGGCGCGGCAGGACCCGCACCGACATCTCCTCGCCGGAGAGGTCGGCACCGGGGAGCTCGAAGCCCTCGGCCGCCTCGGTCTCGTCGACATCGACGTTGCTCGACTGCTGGTCGGCCCGTCGCGACTTCAGCTCCTCGATGGAGTCCTCGGAGATGTCGTCGTCGGTCTTCCGTGGAGCGTCGTAATCGGTCGCCATGGTGGTGTGGTCCGTCCCCTCTGCGCGCGTCGTCTGTGTGGTCGTGGCGTGCAACGCCCAGACCGATGGTTTTGTGCCCGGCGGGGCGGATTGTGCCTCAGCAGGGGTGAGATTGCCACATCCGCTCGCCCGTCGGCGATCGGGGGTCCCCTCAGTCCTCCGGACCGACGCCGTCCACGGCCCGCGTCAGGGCGGCCCGGAGCTCGCCGTGCACCCTCGGGCCGCCCGCGACGAGCATGCTCTCGTCGGGGTCGTCGCCGGCGAGGTCGGTGACGAGAGCACCGGCCTCGGTCGCGACGAGCCACCCGGCCGCGAGGTCCCACGGGTTGAGCCCCCGCTCGTAGTACGCGTCGACCGTGCCGTCGGCGACCCGGCAGAGGTCGAGGGCGGCGCTGCCCAGCCGGCGGATGTCGCGCACCTGCGGCAGGACCTCGGCGAGGACCGCGCCCTGCCAGGCCCGGCGACGGGCGCCGTAGCCGAAGCCGGTGGCGCACAGCGCGAGGTCCAGCGACCCGGCACCGGCGACGCGCAGAGGCCGCGCGATCCCCCCTTCGCCCCGGGTGGCCCCGTGACCGGCCGCCGCCGCGAAGATTTCGCCGCTCACCGGGTTGACGACGACCCCGGCGACCGGGCGCCACGCGCCGGGCCGGCCAGGGTCACCGACGACGGCCGCGACCGAGACGGCGTACGCCGCGAGCCCGTAGAGGTAGTTGACCGTGCCGTCGATGGGGTCGACGACCCAGGTGATGCCGGTGCTGCCGGGACGGCCACCCCGCTCCTCCCCCGCGAAGCCGTCGTCGGGGCGCAGCTCGGCGATGCGGCGGCTCAGGAGGTCCTGGCTGGCCTGGTCCATGACGGTGACGACGTCGGTGCGGCTCGACTTCGTCTCGGCGACCCCGAGGTCGCCGGGCCGCTCGTCGACGATGAGCGCCGCCGCCTCGAGGGCGACGGTCCGCGCGATGGCGAGCAGCTCGAGAGGGGCGACCCCCTCCGGCAGCGGCAGCGCGCGGGTCACCTCCGCTCGCCGACCGCCGGCCGCGGGTCGCGCAGGTTCGGGCAGCACCCGGAAGGACAGATGCTCGGGCTGGCCGTCAGACCGCCCCACGTCTCGGGGGTCACCGGGTCACCCCGGTGCTCGGCCGCCCGCTCCGCGAGGAGGTCGGCCAGACCGGTGACGAAGGCGGGAGCGCTGCCGGCAGTGGGCACGCGGATCATCCGTATCCCGCACTCCCGGGCCGTCTCGGCCGCCTGGGTGTCGAGGTCGTAGATGACCTCCATGTGGTCGCTGACGAAGCCGATCGGCGCGACGACCACGCTCCGGACCCCTTCGCCCGCGAGCTCACGGATCCGGTCGTCGACGTCCGGCTCGAGCCACGGCACCGAGGGCGGCCCCGACCGGCTGCAGAAGACGAGCTCGCCGTCGACCTCGCGGCCCAGCCGCCGGCCGGCCTCCTCGCAGATCGCGGCGGCCAGCGCCACGTGACCGCGCGAGTAGGCCCGCTCCTCGCCGTCGCCCGGGCCGGAGGTGAGGTCCATCGCCTCCGGGATCGAGTGGGTGACGAAGAGCAGCGCCGGGTCCGGGTCGCTCTCGTGGGCCTCGCGCAGGGCAGCGACGACGAGCTCGGCGTTCGTCGCGGCGAAGCCGGGGTGCTCCGCGTAGGGGCGCACGAGCGCCACCTCGAGCCGGTCGGCCAGGTCGCGGTCGGCGAGCGCCGCCGCGAGGTCCTCGCGGTAGGCACGGCAGGAGCTGTAGGAACGCCAGGCGCTCGTGCGCACGACGAGGACCCGCCGGGCCCCGCCCTCGGCGAGCTCCTCGAGGACGTCGGCGACGAAGGGGTCGCTGTGCCGGTTGCCGAGGACGACCGGTACCTCGCTGCCCCGCGAGCGCAGCTCGGCGGTGAGCGCCCCGACGAGAGCGCGACCCAGGTCGTTGATCGGCGACCGCCCGCCGAAGAGCTCGTAGTGCTGCCCCACCTCACGGAGCCGCTCGTCGGGGATCCCCTTGCCGCCGGTCACCCGCCGCAGGAAGGGCAGGACCTCGTCGGGTCCCTCGGGCCCGCCGAAGGAGTGGACAAGGACGGCATCGAAGGGGGCAACCTGGTCGTCGGGCATGGCCACCACCGTAGTCGCGCGGCGTGGTTGCCGCGATCGCCCCGTCCTGGGTGGCAGAGTCGGCCCTGAACCGGACCCGCAGAGAGGACTGTCATGCGTGACCTTCGACTGATCGGTGTGCACGACGACGGAGAGCACCTCGTCGTCGCCGACAGCGACGGCGAGGAGTACCGCATCGAGATCGACGACCGCCTCCGCGCCGCGGCCCGCCGTGACAAGCCGCGGCTCGGCCAGCTCGAGATCGAGATCGACAGCACCGTGCGGCCGCGCGAGGTCCAGGCGATGATCCGGGCCGGCGCGACGGCCGACGAGGTCGCCGCCCGCACCGGCTGGAGCCTGGAGAAGATCGCCCGCTTCGAGGGACCGGTCCTCGCCGAGCGCGAGCACGTCGCCTGGTCCGCCCGGCGGGTCCGGATGCGCGGGCAGGGCGCCGGGGCGAACGAGACCCTCGGCGGTCGCGCGGCCGCCCGGCTGGCCGCCCGCAGCGTCGCGGAGGAGGACGTCATCTGGGACTCCGCCCGGGACGGCGACGGCCAGTGGACGGTCACCGCGTCCTTCACGGCCGGCGGCAAGGAGCGCAGGGCCACGTGGTGGTTCGACCCCGCCGGCATGAGCGTCGTCGCGAAGAACGACGAGGCCCGCTGGCTCTCCGAGGCCGACGCCCAGGAGGGGGTCGTCCCGACCCCGCACCGCCCGACGACCGTCTTCGACGTCGAGGCGGAGGAGGCGCGCAGCACGCAGCGTGACTCCGACGAGCTCATGGCCTCGATGCGCGAGCACGCCCGGGGACGCCGACGCGGGCGGCGCAAGGTCGTCCACGAGCCCCCGCTCCCGATCGACGAGCCGGAGAGCCCGGCGGCGCCGACCACGCCGACCGCGATCCCGACGGTCGCCCCCGTGCCCGACGCCCACGACGAGCTCCCCCCGGGGGCCAAGGGCGTCCACCCGCGCGACGAGGATCCGGGGTCGGCCCCTGAGGCGGCCTCCGAGCCCTCCGATGCCGAGGTGAGCGACGTCGCAGCAGGACCCGCGACGGACGAGCCCCGCGAGGCGTCTGCGGAGGCCACCGAGGCCACCGAGGCCGTCGAGGCGGCCGTCGACGCACCGACCGAGCCGGTCGAGGCGCCACCGGTCGAGGAGGCACCCGAGCCGGTCGAGGAGGCACCCGAGCCGGTCGAGGCAGCGGCCCCGGACGACTCCGCGGTCCCGGACGAGCCCGGGCCGGCCGACGAGCCCGGTGCGGACACCCCTTCGCCCGAGCCCGCCCCTTCGCCCAAGCCCCCGAAGCGCAAGGGCCGGGCCAGCGTCCCCAGCTGGGACGACGTGATGTTCGGCAAGAGCCGCGGGGACCAGGGCTGACCCGACCCGCATGTCGCGGACGCCACACCCCGGTGAGGCCGCTGGTGGGCCCGTGGACGTCCGGTCGGGGCTACCGTCGAGGGAGGGACCGGCGCCGACGCTGTCCTGAGGGATGGAGGGGCGATGCGGGTCGATGACGTGGTGGAGACGGGACGTCTCGTGGGTTTCGGCCTGCGCGGGGCCACGGGGGTGGTCCGTGACATCCACGGCGCGATCGCCTCGTCCGCCTTCACCAAGGTGCGGCGCGTCGCGGGGCCGCTGGCGCTCCCGGTCGTGACGCCCATCGAGATCGCGCACGACACGATGACCCGAGGCGTCTACGGGCTCACCGGACGCGCGCTCGAGGCCGGCGCGACGGCCGCCGGACTCGTCGTGAGCAAGCTGCCCGAGCAGGTCCTCCAGGAGCCAGCGATCCCCGGGGCTCCCTCGCGACCCGCCCCGGAGCACATCGCCGACCACCGGCGGGCCCGCGCGATCCTCGCGATCCTCCACGGCTTCCACGGTGACAAGCTCGCTGCCGCAGGGTCCGCGGTCTCGTACCCGATGACGCTGCGTCGCTCCGGGCGCGACGTCCCGGTGACCAAGGCGGGCCTGACGGCCGCCTACCCCGACGCCAAGAGCACGGTCGTCGTCTTCGTCCACGGCTTTGTCGGCAACGAGCAGATCTGGAAGCGTCGCTCGGACCGCGACGACCACGGACGCGCGTTGAGCTACGGGCGCCGGCTCGAGGCCGACGGCGACGTCTCCGCGCTGTGGGTCCGGTACAACAGCGGCCTGCGGGTCTCGACGAACGGTCGCCAGCTGCGCGACCTCATGCGCAAGGTCAAGGCGCGCTGGCCCGTCCCGGTGGAGCGCATCATCTTCGTCGGGCACTCGATGGGTGGGCTCGTCGCCCACTCCGCCCTGGCGCAGTCCGACCTCGACGAGCCGTGGACCGAGGTGACGACCGACACGGTCACGCTCGGCACTCCGCACCACGGGACGCCGCTGGAGCGCACGGCCAACACCATCGCGACCGTGAGCGCCGGGCACCACGCGACCCGGTGGGTCTCGGAGATCATCCGCACCCGCAGCGACGGCATCCGCGACATGCGCCACGGCAACCTCGTCGACGACGACTGGCGCGGGCACGACCCCGAGGACCCCGAGGACCGCCGGACCCACGCGCGCCCGCACGAGCAGGTGCGCCACCTCGCCGTCGTCGCGACGGTCTCGCGGGACCCGCACTCACGGTGGGCGGACTACTTCGGTGACCTCGTCGTGCCGCGAGACTCGGCGCGGGGCTGGGCGCACGCCGAGGACGGCGCGGTGGGCAGCTCGCGCACGGTCCACCTCGGCGGGCTCAACCACCTCGACCTGCAGAACCACCCGCGGGTGCACTCGCTCATCGCCGACATCGTCGGGGTCGACTCCCCCGACTCCGAGACCCCCCGCGACTCCCCCCTCCGCGGCCGCTGAGATCCAAGTTTCCCGAGGCTTCTGTCACAGGCTTGGGGATGTTCGCGAGCGGATCATCCGAAGCCTCAGCGGATCCTGGGACGGGCCAGCGGCCGTCCCACCAGGGTGCCGGTCGTCGCCCTTCGGCCGCGCAGCCCGGGTCCTCAGCCCCGGGACGAAGGGGGGGCCCCGGGTCCTTCGACCCGTCGCCGCGAGATCCGCCTGGGGACCTGACAATCCGCCCCGGAAGAGTCCTGGGCGGATGAGAGCAACCTAGGGAAATTCGGATCTGCGGGGCGGGATGGGGCAGGCGTCGAGGTCGAAGGGGAGGACGTCCGCCGAGACGGCGGCCGCCTGGGCGGCGCGCGAGCTCATCCGCCGCGTGTGGTGACGTCGGCAGAGCACCTCGTAGTCGACCTCGGACTGCCCCGCCGCGGTGTCCCCGACGACGACCTGCTCCCCCTCGTTGACCATGACCCCGTCGACGACGCGGGCGTTGTGCGTCGCCCGCGCCCCGCACCAGCACAGCGCCGCCACCTGGAGGACCTGGGTCCGGTCGGCGAGCTCGACGAGCCGCTGCGACCCCGGGAAGAGCCGGGTGCGGAAGTCGGCCATGATCCCGAACGCGTAGACCTCGATGTCGAGCTCGTCGACGAGCCGGGCGAGCTGCTCGACCTGCTCCGGGGTGTAGAACTGCGCCTCGTCGCAGATGAGGTAGTCGACCTTGCCGCCCGCGGTCAGCTGGGCGACGACGACCTCCCAGAAGTCGAGGTCCTCGCTCACCTCGACAGCGCTCGTCGCCAGGCCGAGCCGGGAGGACAGGACCGACTCCCCCGCCCGGTCCAGCCGGGTGAAGATCAGCCCCTGCCGGCCCCGCGCGCGGTGGTTGTGGTCCATCTGCAGCGCCAGCGTCGACTTGCCGCAGTCCATGGTCCCGGAGAAGAAGACGAGCTCAGCCACGGGCAGACACCCTATGCGCGCTCGGCGGGAGCGCAGAGCCACGGGATGGCGACCTCGTCGAGGGTCAGCGACCCGTGCAGCCCGACGAGGGCCATGAGCTCGGGGCGGTGGCGGCGCGAGTCGGCCACCGCTACCGGGCCGGTCATCGTCGCGACGACGTCACCGATGCGCGGCGCGACCCGCGACTCGACCGGCCCGAACCATCCGGCGGCGACCGCCTCGTCGCGCGTGACGACGATCGCCCCCGAGCCCAGCCGCTCCCGCCATGCCGCCAGCACGTCCGGCACCGCACCCGGCATGCAGTGCAGCTGCACCGACCGTGGCTCACCGGCGACCTCGGCGACCCCCGCGGCGAGGTCCGGCTCGTACGCGAGGTCGAGCCGCCGCTCGTGCGGGACGTCGACCATGCCGTGGTCGGCCGTGATGTGCAGGGCACAGTCCGGGGGCAGCGAGGCCGCGAGCCGGCGCAGCGCGGCATCGATGCTCTCGAGCTCCTCGCCCCACTGCCAGGACTCGCAGCCGTGGACGTGGCCGACCTTGTCGAGGTCGCCCCAGTAGAGGTAGACGAGCGCGCGGCGATGCGCCCGCAGCACCTCGAGGGTCACGTCGACCCGCCGGTCCAGGGACGAGGCGGCGACGAAGCGCCCGCCCCGCAGCGCCGCCTCCGTCAGGCCCGAGCCGTCGAAGAAACCCGGTCCGACGCGGACGGTCTCGACCCCCTGGGCGCTCGCCGCCTCGAAGACGGTCGGGTGCGGCTGCCACTGCCGCGGATCCGGCCCGTCCTCCCAGGACAGCTCGTTGAAGGCCCGCCCGGTCGCGGGGTCATAGGCCTCGTAGCCCACGAGCCCGTGCTCGCCGGCGAGCCGGCCGGTGCCGAAGGTCGCCATGGACGTCGCGGTCGTCGAGGGGAACCCGCAGCCGAGGGTCACCGACTCGGGTCGGCCCACGAGGCTTCGGACGAAGGGGGCGTGGCCGCCGCGTCGTCGTAGCAGCTCGGCACCGAGGCCGTCGACGAGGACGACGACGGCCCGTCGCGCCGGCGCGAGGACGCGGTCGCCGGGTCGGGCCAGGCCGCTCACGCCCAGGCTCGTCGCGACGGTCGGCAGGAGCCGGTCGAGCAGCCCCTCCCCGGCGCCGGGCAGCCCGGGGGTCGGGTGGGCGCTCACCCGCCGACGCGTGCGGAGAGGTCCCGGGCGAAGGCCGTCGCGGCCTCGAGCGCGCCGCTCCCCTCGGCCTCGGCGCTGATCCGCAGCGAGATGTCGTCGGCGGTGACCGTGCCCTCGTAGCCGTGGTCGGCGTCGCACGTCGGGTCGGCGCACACGGCGGGCAGCAGGTCGACCCGGCTCACCGTGCCCCACCCGACGGTGAGGGTCAGCTCGCGGCCGAGGGAGCCGGGGACGTAGCTCGAGGGGTCGGGGACGACGTGCGTGAGCATGACGCCGCGGACGGAGCGAAGGGGGATGCACTCGGTCGTCGCGGTCGCTACGTCCTGCCGGTCGCTGTGGTCGGGGAAGTCGTCGGCGTGCGCGATGACGAGCCGCGTGGGCGTCGTGACGAGCACGGTGATGTGCCGACGCACGGCCTCCTGGTCGAAGGTCGTCTCCTGGTGCACGAGGTGGCTGACGATCTCCTCGACACCGACCGCGGCCCGAATGATGTCCGCGACGAGCTCGGGGTAGTAGCCGGCGCGGGCCACCGCGTCGACGAGCGGCTGCGGGAGCGGGATCTGCGTCAGACCGGTGGGCACCTGGGACATGGCGCCCATTGTGCCGCAGGTCAGGACATCGCCCGTCGACCGGGATCCTTGCGCTGCTGCGGCGGGGCGACCTGGATCTCGGCGCCGAGGACGGTGGCGCCCTGCGCGTGCGCCATCACGGGGTTGAGCACGACCGACGCGAGCTCGAGGAAGTCGTCCGACATCAGCGAGAGCCGCCCGAGGACGTCCTCGATCGCGGCCCGGTCGACCGGGGTCGCCCCGCGGTGCCCGTTGAGCAGCGGCGCGAGCTTGATGTCGTCGACGATCTCGCGGGCGTCAACGTCGGTGAGCGGCGGGATCCGGTAGGCGATGTCGCCGATGAGCTCGGTCGGGGAGCCCGCGAGGCTGAAGGAGATGACCGGCCCGAAGAGGGGGTCCTCGACGCTGCCGAGGACGCACGAGACACCCCGGTTGGCCATCTTCTGCACGACGAAGTAGTTCGCGTCGAGCGGGGCGAGGTTCTGGTCCATCGTCTCGAAGGCGACCGCCACGGTATCGGCGTCGCGCAGGTCCACCCGCACCCCGTCGAGCAGCGACTGGCCGCGGACGAGCGGAGAGAGCGACTTGAGCACGACGGGATAGCCGAGGGAGTCGGCCGCCGCCACGGCCTCGGCGGCGCTGTCGACCTCGACCCGACGCCAGAGGTCGATGCCGTAGGCCGCGAGCAGCTCGTGGGACTCGTCGTCGGTGAGCGCCCGCCCCTCGGGGTAGTCCGCGAGGACCCGGTCGATGATCTCGCGCGCGGCGCTACGGCGGATGCCGTCGCGCACGACGGGCTCGCCCTTGTCCTTCTCCCGCCACGTGCCGTAGCGCGTGGCCAGGCCCAGGGCGCGGATCGCGTCCTCGGGCATCCCGTAGAGCGGGACCGCCTGCCGGGGACCGTCCGTCGCGTCGCCGCCCGGGTCCTCGGGGACGAGGTTGCCCTCGGCGTTGTCGACCCCGCGCATGCCGAGCAGGGTCGCGACGCAGGGCTTCTCGGAGCGCAGCGCGGCGTGGCGCACCGCCTCGACGACGTCGTGGTCGAGCGCCCCGACGGGCGGGATGAAGCAGACGACGACGCTGTCGACGTGCTCGTCGGCGAAGGCCGCGTCGACGGCGACGCGGAACTCCTTGGCCGGCGCCTCGGTGCGCACCGACACCGGCCCGTGCGTCACCTCCAGCCCCCACGCCGCGGCGTTGCCGGCGCTGATCGTGCCGAGCTGGTGGGAGTTGGTCACGATCGCGACCCGGTTGCCCCTGGGCAGCGGCTGGTGGAGCAGCAGCTGGGCGGCGTCGAACATCTGGTGGACGTTCTCGACGTGGATGACGCCGGCCTGGGCGAGCATCGAGCCGAACGCGTGCGGACGCACGGTGGCCGAGCGCACGCGGTGCCCGGGCACGGCACCCACGAAGGACTTCACGACGATGACCGGCTTGTTGGCCGCGAGCGCCCGCGCGATGCGCGAGAACTTGCGCGGGTTGCCCATCGTCTCGAGATAGAGCCCGACCGCCTTGGTGCGGTCGTCGTCGATCCAGTACTGCATGACGTCGTTGCCGGACACATCGACCCGGTTGCCGGCGGAGACGAACTCCGAGACGCCGAGGTTGCGCCGCGTCGCGGAGTCGAGGTTGGCCACGGCCAGGGCCCCCGACTGCGAGTAGAGGCCGAGGTGGCCGGCAGGAGGGATCGACGGGCTGAGGCTGGCGTTGAGCCGCACCGAGTCGTCGTTGTTGATGACGCCGAAGGAGTTGGGTCCGATGACCCGCATGCCGTTGTCCCGCGCGATCCGCAGCACCTGCTGCTGGAGCCGGGCACCATCGTCACCCACCTCCGCGAAACCCGACGAGATGACGAGGACACCGTGCACCCCCTGCGCCGCGCACTCCTCGACGACGCCCGGCACGGCAGCCGCCGGGACGGCGACGACCGCGAGGTCGACGGGACCGGGCAGGTCGCTGACGCTCGGGTACGCCTGGGTGCCGAGGAGCGTGCCGCCCTCCGGGTTGACGGGGTAGACCTCTCCGGCGAAACCTGCGTCGAGGATGTGCCGCATCACCTGGTGACCGATGGCCCGTTCGCGCCGGCTCACACCGACGACCGCGATGCTCCGGGGGTTCAGCAGGGAGGAGACGCTCACCGCCTCGGCCCGGTGCTCACGGGCGAAGCGCACCGAGAGCGACTGGGCGGTCGGCTCGATGTCGAAGTGCAGGACGACGACCCCGTCCTCGTAGCGCTTGCTCACCTCGTAGCCGGCGTCGGCGAAGACGGAGAGCATCTTGCGGTTCTGCGGCAGCACCTCGGCCTCGAAGCGGCTGATCCCGTGCTCCTGGGCGATGGCGGCGAGGTGCTCGAGGAGGACCGACCCGATCCCCTTGCCCTGGTAGTGGTCGCTGATGTTGAAGGCGACCTCGGCGCTCTCGGGTGTCACCCGGTCGTAGCGCCCGATGCCGATGATCTCGTCGCGGATCGTCGCGACGAGCGCCATCCGGTCGACATAGTCGACGGTCGTGAAGCGCTCCACGTCACGCTGGCTCAGCTCGCGGATCGGCGCGAAGAACCGGAGGTAGATCGACTCCTCCGACTGCCCGGCGTGGAAGCGGTGGATCGCCTCCGCGTCACCGGGCCGGATCGGTCGCAGTCGGGCGACCGTGCCGTCGCGCAGGACGACGTCGGCCTCGGCCAGCAGGGGGTAGCCCTCAGGGAGCGCCTCGCTCATGGGTCCGATCCTGCCACCAACGCGCGCGGGCGTGCAGGGGGCTCACGGGGCGAGCACCTGGGTGCGCCAGGTCACTCCCCCGTCGGTGCTCTCGAGGAAGCCGACGGAGTCCTCGGCGAGCCCGTACACGCGGTCACCGCCGCCCGCCGCGACCCAGGTCCAGCGGACGAGGTCGGCGGCCGCGTGCTGCCAGAGCCCCTCGTCGGTGGAGCGGAGGATCGTGCCGGCGCGCTCGCCGCCGCGGGTGGTCAGGACGAAGGCCCCCGGCCCGGGCGAGGTGAAGCCGCTCACCTCGCCGTTGGCGAGGCGGGTGAGCCACACCTGCTCGTCCTCGCAGGGCTCGATGCGCTCGCTCGTCGCTCCGAGCCGGCAGGCGTGGCTGCCGTCCTCGGTGTGGACGGCGAGCAGGCCGCCGCGTGCGACGACGTGGGCGCCGGTGATGCCGTCGAGGTCCGCCTCGAGCGCGACGACGTCGGCGACGCGTCGCCGGTACCCGCCTGGTAGACCTTGAGCGGGCCGGAGCAACCGTCGTCGGTGCACTCCTCCGCGCTGACGAAGCGGACGATGCCGTCACCGATCTCGACGGCGATGACCGTGCCGCCCGGATAGGGCATGTCGGCCCACGTCGCCCCTCCGTCGGTGGTCCGCCGGATCGTCGAGCCGGCGAGGGCGCGCGGCCACGCTTGCGCCAGTGGTCGCGGACGAGGTTCGCGGTCACCGTGCTCGCGTCAACCTCGCTCCTCGGCTGGGGAGCGCAACCGTCACGGCTGTCATGCCTTTTGAGACGCCGCTCGCTCCCGAGCGGTTCGCGGGTGATCCTGGCAGACTCCCCGCGGCCGCGCTCGGGGTGTCATCCCGCGCTCGGCCGGCGCATCGGGGAGGATGGCGGAGCCCAACGACCAGATCGGAGCTCGACCCGTATGGCCCGCCGCACCACCACGTCCGCCAAGAGCGCTGCGCCGACCCCGCCCGAGCGGATCGTCGACATCGACGTCGCGGACGAGATGCGCGGGGCCTTCCTCGAGTACGCCGTCTCCGTCATCCACGCCCGAGCCCTGCCCGACGCCCGCGACGGGCTCAAGCCGGTGCACCGCCGGATCCTCTACTCGATGTCCGAGATGGGCCTGCGCCCGGACCGTGGCCACGTGAAGTCGAGCCGGGTCGTCGGCGAGGTCATGGGCAAGTACCACCCCCACGGCGACACGGCGATCTACGACGCCCTCGTGCGGATGGCGCAGCCCTTCGCCATGCGCCTGCCGCTCGTCGACGGGCACGGCAACTTCGGCTCCCTCGACGACGGCCCGGCCGCGTCCCGGTACACCGAGGCCCGGATGGCCCCGGCCGCCCTGCTCATGGTGGGCAGCCTCGACGAGGACACCGTCCCCTTCGTCCCGAACTACGACGACCAGCTCCTCCAGCCCGAGGTCCTCCCGGCTGCCTACCCCAACCTCCTCGTCAACGGCACGACCGGCATCGCCGTCGGCATGGCGACGCAGATGCCGCCGCACAACCTCGTCGAGGTCATCGGCGCGGCCCGGCACCTGCTGACCCACCCGCAGTGCTCGCTCGACGACCTCATGCGCTTCGTCCCGGGCCCGGACCTGCCCGGCGGCGGCCGGATCGTCGGTCTCGACGGCATCCGTGACGCGTACCTCACCGGCAAGGGGACCTTCCGCACCCGGGCGACCACGCGCGTCGAGAAGGTCTCCCCCCGGCGCCAGGGCATCGTCGTCACCGAGCTGCCCTATCTCGTCGGCCCCGAGAAGGTCATCGAGAAGATCAAGGACGCCGTCCAAGGCAAGCGGCTCGAGGGGATCGCTGACGTCAAGGACCTCTCCGACCGCAGCCACGGCCTGCAGCTCGTCATCGAGATCAAGAACGGCTTCAACCCCGAGGCCGTCCTCGAGAAGCTCTACCGGCTCACCCCGATGGAGGAGTCCTTCTCGATCAACAACGTCGCGCTCGTCGACGGCACCCCGCGCACCATGGGTCTCAAGGAGCTGCTCCAGGTCTACGTCGACTTCCGGGTCGACGTCGTCCGGCGCCGCACCGAGCACCGGCTGCGCAAGCGGCAGGACCGTCTCCACCTCGTCGACGGCCTGCTCATCGCGATCCTCGACATCGACGAGGTCATCCAGGTCATCCGCACGAGCGACGACGCGGCGACCGCCCGGCAGCGACTCCAGGACGTCTTCGACCTCTCCGAGGCCCAGGCGACGTACATCCTCGACCTCCAGCTGCGCCGGCTCACGAAGTTCTCCAAGCTCGAGCTCGAGCAGGAGCAGGAGGAGCTGCGCCGGCAGATCGCCGAGCTCGAGGAGATCCTCGGCGACGAGCGGGTGCTCATCAGGCTCGTCTCCACCGAGCTCGCGGACGTCGCCAAGAAGCACGGCACCCCCCGCCGCACCGTCCTCCTCGAGTCCGCCGGGGTCCCGGCCGCGACGAGCACGCCGCTGGAGATCGCCGACGACCCCTGCTGGGTGCTGCTGTCGACGACCGGCCTGCTCGCCCGCACGACGAGCGAGGACGAGCCCTCGCGCACCGGCGGGCGCTCCCGGCACGACGGAGTCGTCGCCGCGATCCGCACGACGGCCCGGGGCGAGGTCGGCATCGTCACGAGCGCCGGCCGGGTCGCGCGCGTCGGTGCGCTCGAGCTGCCCACGCTGCCGCCGACGAACGACGCGCCCTCTCTCTCCGGTGGGGCGCCGGTCGGCGCCTACCTCGACCTCGGCGTCGACGAGCGGGTGCTCACGCTCACCTCGCTCGCGCCCGACTCCCCCGGCCTGGCCCTCGGCACGGCGCAGGGCATCGTCAAGCGCGTCACCCCCGACGTGCCGAAGGGTGCGACCTGGGAGGTCATCGGCCTCAAGGACGGCGACGAGGTCGTCGGTGCGGTCGAGCTGCGCACCGGCGAGGAGGAGCTCGTCTTCGTCACGAGCGACGCCCAGCTGCTCCACTTCAACGCCACCGTCGTCCGCCCGCAGGGCCGGGGTGCCGGCGGCATGGCCGGCATCCGGGTCGCCGCGGGCGAGCGGGTCCGGTTCTTCGGCGCGCTCGACGGCTCGGCCGACGGCATCGTCGTCACCGTGAGCGGTTCGGCCGACGCCCTCCCCGGCACCGACCCGGGAGCGCTCAAGGTCACCCCCTTCGCCGAGTACCCGAGCAAGGGTCGTGGCACGGCGGGCGTGCGCGCCCACCGCTTCCTCAAGGGCGAGGACACCCTGCTCCTCGCGTGGGTCGGCCCGGCGGATGCGCGAGCGAGCGCCGCCAACGGCGTCGCCATCGACCTGCCGCCCGCCGAGGGCCGCCGCGACGGCTCCGGCACCCCCGCGCAGCGGGCGATCGGCGGCATCGGCGCCTGGTAGCTCGCACGAGCCAAGGCTCGTACCCTCCCTGGTCGCACGAGCCTTGGCTCGTGCGACCGCGGGACGACGAAGGGGGAGCCGGCCGGCTCCCCCTTCGCTCATCCCCCGGGTCAGTGGCGGACGTGGTCCGGGTCCTCGATCTCCTCGGGGTCGCGCAGGAAGGTGCGCTTGCCGAAGACCGCACGGTTGACGATCCAGGTGAGCACCCACAAGACGATGCCGAGGGCGAGCAGGCCGCCGGCGATCGGGTACTGGCCCTGCTGCTCCTCGCTGCGGGCCCACGGACCGACGAGGAAGGCACAGGTGATCATGCCGAGGACCGGCAGCAGCGTCGGTGCCTTGAAGTGCTCGCGGCCGACGTCGTCCTTGCGCAGGACGAGCACGGCGATGTTGACGACGGTGAAGACGCAGAGCAGCAGCAGCGAGGTCGTGCCGCCGAGGAGGGCGACGATGTCGCTGCCCGAGTCGAGCGTCACGTAGGTGATGAGCCCGAACGCGATGGCCGTCGTGACGATGATGGCCAGCCACGGGGTGCGGCGGGTCTTGTGGACCGCACCGAGCGGCCGTGGCAGGACCTCCTGGCGGGCCATCCCGTAGAGCAGCCGGCTCGCCATGAGCATGTTGATGAGCGCCGAGTTGGCCACGGCGAACATCGCGATGAAGGGGAAGATCTTGTCGAAGGGGAAGTTCGGCGCACCGGCCGCGACCACCTGGGTCAGCGCCGAGGCCTCGTTGGGGTCGACGAGCTTGCCGACGGGCACGAGGGCCACCGCGGTGATCGAGACGAGGACGTAGATCAGCCCGGTGATGCCCAGGCCGGTGAGCATGACCTTCGGGAAGATCTTCACCGGGTCCTTGGTCTCCTCGGCCATGTTCACCGAGTCCTCGAAGCCGACCATCGCGAAGAACGCGAGCGAGGTCGCCATGGTGATGGCGAAGAAGGTGCCCTTGTCCTCGGAGGACTCGAAGACCATCGCGCGCGAGAAGTCGGCCTTGCCCTGGGTCACGGCGTAGAGGCCGATGAAGATGATGAGCAGCAGGCCGGAAAGCTCGACGAGGGTGAGCACGACGTTGGCCTTGACGCTCTCGCCGACGCCGCGGAAGTTGATCGCCGCGACGACCGTCATGAAGGCCAGCGCGCCGAGGAGCAGCGGCGTCGAGCCGGCCTCCCAGCCCAGGCCCAGGCCGTCGCTGAGGAAGCCGGCGAAGGCGTTGGCCGCCGTCGAGGCCGAGGTGATGCCGGAGCACATCACCGCGAAGGCGACGATGAAGGTGACGAAGTGGATGCCGAAGGCCTTGTGGATGAAGGTGGCGGCACCACCGGCCTGCGGGTACTTCGTCACGAGCTCCAGGTAGGAGAAGGCGGTGATCGTCGCGACGACAAAGGCCGCGAGGAAGGGGGCCCAGGCGGCGCCACCGACCTCGGCGGCGACCCTGCCGGTCAGGGCGTAGACACCCGTCCCGAGGATGTCTCCGACGATGAAGAGCAGCAGGAGCTTGGGTCCCATGACCCTCTTGAGCTCCCCGTGCTCCTCACCGGTGACGCGGTCCGACGTGGCGGTCTCGGACATGGGCCCTCCCAGCTCGACAGTCCGGCGCGTCGTCACGCAGGATCGTCATACCGTGACTCAGATCACCCGCTGTCGCAACTGCTGTGGCCCCGGCGTGTCGGATCCGTGACCCCGGCCTGAGCCGAAAGGTCAGGCGTCGATGCGGTCGCGGTCGAGCTGGGCCGCGGACCCGACGATGAACTCGCGCCGCGGATCGACGTCCTTGCCCATGAGCAGCTCGAAGACCTCGGCCACCGCGTCGACGTCGTCGAGGGTCACCCGGCGCAGCGTGCGGTGCGCGGGGTCCATCGTCGTCTCGGCGAGCTGGTCGGCGTCCATCTCACCCAGGCCCTTGTAGCGCTGGAGCGGCTGCTTGATCGTCTTGCCCCGCTTGGTCAGGCTCGCGAGCGTCGAGCGCATCTCGGCCTCGGAGTAGGTGTAGATCAGCTCGTTCTTCTTCGCGCCCGGGTTGACCACCTCGATGCGGTGCAGCGGCGGGACGGCCGCGTAGACCCGGCCGGCCTCGACGAGCGGCCGCATGTGGTTGAAGAAGAGGGTGAGCAGCAGGGTGCGGATGTGGGCGCCGTCGACGTCGGCGTCGGTCATGATGACGACCTTGCCGTAGCGGGCGGAGCCGAGGTCGAAGGAGCGCCCCGAGCCGGCCCCGACGACCTGGATGATCGAGGCGCACTCGGCGTTCTTCAGCATGTCGCCGACCGCGGCCTTCTGGACGTTGAGGATCTTGCCGCGGATCGGCAGCAGCGCCTGGAACTCGCTGTTGCGGGCCTCCTTGGCCGTGCCCATGGCGGAGTCACCCTCGACGATGAAGAGCTCGGTCTTCTCGAGGTCGTTGCTCCGGCAGTCGCGCAGCTTCGGCGGCAGCGTGGAGCTCTCGAGCGCGTTCTTGCGGCGCTGGGTCTCCTTGTGCACGCGCGCGCTGATCCGCGACTTCATCTCGGCGACGACCTTCTCGAGCAGCTGTGCCGCCTGCTGCTTCTCGCCGCGCTTGGTGCTCTTGAGCTGGCTCGTCAGCTCGGTCTCGACGACCTTGCCGACGATCGAGCGCACCGCGGAGGTCCCGAGGACCTCCTTGGTCTGCCCCTCGAACTGCGGCTCGGCGAGGCGCACCGTGACGACCGCGGTGAGGCCGGCGAGGACGTCATCCTTCTCGACCTTGTCGTTGCCGACCTTGAGCTTGCGGGCGTTGGCCTCGAGCTGCTTGCGGAAGACCTTGAGCAGCGACTGCTCGAAGCCGGCCATGTGCGTGCCGCCCTTGGGCGTGGCGATGATGTTGACGAAAGAGCTGACCTTGGTGTCGTAGCCGGTCCCCCAGCGCAGCGCGATGTCGACGCCGCACTCGCGCTCGACCTCGGTCGGGGTCATGTGGCCGGAGGCGTCGAGCACCGGCACGGTCTCGGTGAAGGTCCCGCTGCCCTGGAGCCGCCACACGTCGGTGACGCTCTGGTCGGGGGCGAGGAAGTCGACGTACTCGGTGATCCCGCCGTCGTGGTGGAAGACCTCTTCGACCGGGCCGTCCTCCCCCTTCGTCCCCGCCAGCCGGCGCTCGTCGCGGACGACGAGGGTCAGTCCCGGCACGAGGAAGGAGGTCTGGCGGGCACGGCCGACGAGGGCCTCGTAGTCGAAGCCCGACTCCGTCGGGAAGATGTGCGGGTCGGCCCAGTAGCGCACGCGGGTGCCGGTGACGCCCCGCTTCGCCTTGGCGATGACGGCGAGCTCGGAGCCCTTCTCGTACGGGGTGAAGTCGTGCTCGGGGTTCTTCTCCCCCGCCGAGCCGGCGACGTCGGAGAAGACCCCGGGCTCACCCCTTCGGAAGGACATCGCGTAGGTCTTGCCCGCCCGGTCGACCTCGACGTCGAGACGCGAGGAGAGGGCGTTGACGACCGAGGCGCCGACGCCGTGGAGACCGCCGGAGGCGGTGTAGCTGCCGCCGCCGAACTTGCCGCCCGCGTGGAGCTTGGTGAAGACGACCTCGACGCCGGTCAGCCCGGTGCGCGGCTCGATGTCGACGGGGATGCCGCGTGCCCGGTCCCGGACCTCGACGGAGCCGTCCTGGTGCAGGATCACCTCGATCCGGTCGCCGTGGCCGCCGAGGGCCTCGTCGACGGCGTTGTCGATGATCTCCCAGAGGCAGTGCATGAGCCCGCGGCTGTCGGTGCTGCCGATGTACATGCCCGGCCGCTTGCGGACCGCCTCGAGGCCCTCGAGCACCTGGAGGTGGTGCGCGGTGTAGTCCTGGGCGGTCTTGCTCGTCGCCTTCTTCGCCGCGGTCTTCGTCGCTGCTGGCACGGGGGTGGGTCGTCCTTACGTCTCGGTGCTGCGGGAGTTCTGCCCCGCCCCCGCAGGGTATGCCGGGGGTACCGACAACGCCGGGAGGCGCGCGTGCCAGGGGGCGAAGGGGGGGGCGACCGGCCGGGCTTCTTGTGGGGTCGGGAAGGGTTCGGCGTGATTCACTGTTAGCCACGTCGAGTCCCGACAGACTTGATGTTGTGATCCCGAAAGAAGGAATGACGTGAACGCGACCCTGGCCACTCCCCTGACCGCGGCCGACCGCTGCGACCGTTGCGGGGCCCAGGCATACGTCCGCGCCCGGCTCCACGCGGGTGGTGAGCTCTTCTTCTGCGCCCACCACGGACGCGAGCACCTGCCCCGCCTGCGTGACCTTGCCGACATCGACGACCAGACCGAGCGTCTTCAGGAGACCCCGGCCGCCTCGACGGCCGACGAGATCTGACGATGACCGGCCTGCTCGGCCACCTCCCCGGGCTGACCGCTGCGGTGCCGGACGCGACCCCGGCGAGCCTGTGGGTCCTCGTCCTGATCTTCGCTGTGGGCGTCCTGGGGATCGTCTTCCCCGTCCTCCCCGGCCTGCTCATCTGCCTGGGGACCGTGCTCGTCTGGGCGCTCGACGTCGGCGGCACGCGCGCGTGGGTGACCTTCGGGCTCGCCGCGCTGATCTACGCCGTGGGCCTCGTGCTCCAGCTGACCATCCCGGGCCGCAAGATGAAGGCCGAAGGGGTCGGCGGCTGGACGATCGTGCTCGGCCTGCTCGCCGCGGTCGTCGGCTTCTTCGTCGTCCCGATCGTCGGGGCGCCCCTCTTCTTCGTCCTCGGGGTCTTCCTCGTCGAGTACTCCCGCTACCGCGAGCGTGACCGCGCGTGGGCGGCGACCCAGGCCGCGATCCGCGGCGTCCTGCGCAGCATCGGGGTCGAGCTCGCCGCCGCGATGGCGATCGCGACCACCTGGACCGTGGGCATCCTCAGCCACTCGGTCTGACCCCCCCCTTTTTATCTCCCCCCCACCTTTATCGGGTTATCCGATAAAGGCACTCGAACCCGGGAACGGTTTCCGGGTTCGAGTCACGTTGTCGGGTTCGAGCCGTCCGAGCATGGGCGAAGGGGTGATCCGCTCGCTGGTCGAGAACCGGGCGAAGTGGTGGCCGCCTGGGTGGAGCCGCTCAGTGGCCCTGCTGCCGGCGGCGCTCCCAGCGCTCCTCGAGCCGCTGCATGAAGCTTCCCGAGGAGGGCGAGCGTCCGGCCCGCTGACGCGGGCGACCCTTCGTCGTGCCCTTTCCGGGGATCCGGGGGCCGCGCTCAGCCTTCTTCGGCGACGCGAGCGTCCCGTCGTCGGCGACGACGTGGAGCGAGGTGGTCTCCCGGGCCGGCGCGAGGGCGACGGCCAGCGAGGCGACGATGACGGCGAATCCGGCGACGCCGACCCAGATCGAGGTGGAGACCCCGAGGATGACGATGGCGAGACCGGCCGCGGCACCCACGCCGCCGATGATCCGGCGCCGCTTCTGCTCCGTGGTGACCGAGCCGCCCTTCATGCTGCTCGCGAAACGCGGGTCCTCGGCGTAGAGCGCCTGCTCCATCTCGTCGAGCATCTGCTGCTCGCGCTCTGACAGCGCCACGATGCCTCCTCCACGTCGTCGGGACCTCGGCCCAGGGATACCGATAGACCTTCAGTCTAGGTCGGGATCGGGCCGTGCGGTAGGCCGGGACTCCCCCGTCAGCAGGCTCGCCGGCCGGACGCTGCCGGCGCCGAAGCGCGCCGAGGCCCGGTCGATCGCGCGGTCGGCATCGCGCCACCCGTGCTCGGGCTCGTCGAGGGCGACCTGGACGGGCGTCGACGCCGCCTCGGAGAGCCCCTCGACGCGAACCCCGACGAGCCGGATCCGGGCGCGCTGCAGCCCGAGCGCCTCGTAGAGCTCGCGAGCGACGGCGTAGATGTCGCGACTGACGTCGGTGGCGTCGCGCAGCGAGCGGGAGCGGGTGATCGTCGTGAAGTCGGCGAAGCGGATCTTGATGCTCACCGTGCGCCCGACGAGCTCGTGCGAGCGCAGCCGGGCCGCGGCCTTGTCCGAGAGCCCGAGCAGGACGCGGCGGACCACCTCGGGGTCGTCGACGTCGGCGGAGAAGGTGCGCTCGTGACCGATGCTGCGCTCCCGCTGGACCGGCTCGACCCGACGCGGGTCGCGACCCCAGGCGAGGTCGTGGAGGTGTGCACCCGTCGCCTCTCCGAGCGCCCGGGTCAGGGTGGTCCGGGGGGTGTGGGCGATGTCGGCGACGGTCTTGAGGCCGAGCCGGGCCAGGGCCTCCTCGGTGCGGTCACCGACCCCCCAGAGCGCGCCGACGGGCAGCTGCTGGACGAAGGTCACCATCTCGCCGGCCGGCACGAGGAGCAGGCCGTCGGGCTTGGCCAGGCCCGAGGCGAGCTTGGCGACGAACTTCGTGCTCGCCACCCCGACGGAGCAGGTGATGCCCTGCTCGTCGACGACCCGGTCGCGGATCATCTGGGCGATGACCGTCGGCGGCCCCATGAGCCGCACGGCGCCCGCGACGTCGAGGAAGGCCTCGTCGAGGCTCAGCGGCTCGACGAAGGGGGTGATGCTCTCGAAGATCCGCATGACCCCCTGCGAGACCTCGGAGTAGAGCGCGTGGTCCGGGGCGATGATCCTCGCCTGGGGGCAGAGCCGCCGGGCCCGGCCCATCGGCATCGCGGAGGTGACGCCGAAGGCCCGGGCCTCGTAGGTGGCGGAGAGGACGACGCTGCGCCCGCCGCCGCCGATGATCACCGGGGTGCCGACGAGCTCGGGCCGGGTGCGCAGCGACACCGACGCGTAGAAGGCGTCCATGTCGACGTGGAGCACGGTACAGCCGGTCTCGTCGAGCGGCCGGTCGTCGGCGCGCTCCGGGACGCGGAACTGCCGGCGGCTCACGCCGGCCTCGAGGCCGTCATGCGATCAGTCGCGACGGGCGAGGGCGTGCAGCTGCGTCCCGAGGTGGCTGAGGACCGAGCGCTCGGCGTCGCCGACGCTGGCCTGCTCGAGGGCGAGGATCTCGGCCCGGTCGGACTCGGAGTCGAGGAGCGCACCGGGGACGAGGTCACTGAAGACCCGGACGCCGTGGATGCTCTCGACGGTGAAGCCGGCCCGCCCGAGCCGGGCGACGACGTCACCCTGGTCGAAGCGCCGGGGCATGGGGTCGCCGTCGCCCCAGCGGCCGTCCTCGCTCGCGAGGACGTGCTGGGCCTGGTCGAAGCGACCAGCGAGGGCACGGGCGAGCACCGCCGCGAGCCGCTGCGCCGTGACGAGGCTGAGGTAGCCGCCGGGCGCGAGGACGTCGGCGATGCGGGCGAGGGTGCTGTCAGGGTCGTCGACGACCTCGAGGGTGCCGTGGCAGCAGACGAGGTCGACGCTGCCCGGGGCGAGGACGTCGGTGAGGCTGTCGGCGTCGCCCTGGACGGCGCTGATCCGGGCGGAGGCGCTGGACTCGGCGCTGCGTCGGCGCAGGGAGGCGAGCGCGTCGGCGCTGGGATCGACGACGGTGACGGTGTGGCCCTGCTCGGCGAGCGGGACGGCGAGACCGCCGGTGCCCCCTCCCAGGTCGAGGACACGCAGGGGTCGGCCGAGCTCGGTGCGCCGGTCGGTGGTCAGCTCGGCGACCTCGGCCCACACGGCGGCGGTGCGCAGGTTGCTCTCGACCCCGCGACGACGTGCGGGTCGGCGGTCCTCGGTCACGGTGCTCCCTTCGTGCGCCCGGTCGGGCGACGCACCAACCCTAGGCCGCCCACGGCACCGGCTGCGAGCAGCACGCCGCGGACGGTGACGCTCACCATCCCGAGCTCCCCGGGGAGGCGTGCCACAGCTTGCGGGTGGCCGCACCGGAGAGCCCGCCGGGAGCACCGCCCCGGCCACGACCGGGCACCGCCGTGACCGCCTCGCCCGCCGGCCGGACGTCGGCGTAGGGCGACTGCCGGAAGCCGGAGGCATGGACGAGGACCCGACGGCCGGGCGCACCATCTCCCTCGACCGCCTCGGCCCGGGCGCGGGCCATCGCGTCGGCCTCCTCGAGTGCCGCGTGCACGGCGGGCAGCCCCCCGGTCGACCACGCGTCCCACAGGCCGGGGAGCTCCCACGCCCCGTCGGCGAGGAGGGAGACGCCCCGCTCGCCGGTGCGCCGCACGGTGCCCCGGACGAGGACGAGCCAGGAGTGGAAGATCGTCGCGGCGTAGGGCCCCTGGACGTCCTCGAAGAAGGTCGCGTCGACCGGTCCGGTCGAGTCGTCGACGGTGAGGAAGACGACCCGGCGGCCGGAGCGGATCGGCGGGGTCTGGGTGGCGACCTTGACCCCGGCGACGAGGATCTGCGATCGGCTGCGCACGGAGAGGACGTCGCGGCTGCGGGTCACCCCGAGCGCGTCGAGCATCGGCGTGTAGAGGTCCATGACGTGCCGGCTCGCGTCGAGCCCGAGGACGTCGAGCTCGGCGCGCACCTGCTCGGCGGCGCTCATCTCGGGCAGACCGACGCCGGGCACGAGGTCGGGCTCGTCGCCGAGGTCGAGGGTGAGCTGGCTGGCGACCGGCTGCCGGGCCGCGGCGGTGACCGACGGGGTGCGCACCTGCTGCGCCCCGGGCATCCCGTCCTCCGCCCAGACCGGCGCCTGGCCTCGCCGGCCGGTGGCGAAGGGGGTGGTCCGCCCCCGTCGTCGGCCCGCGGGGCGGCCGGTGGACCGGGACCACCGGTCGAGCTCGGCGACGTGGAGGAGGAGGTCGCGCCGGGTGAGCCGGCCGCGGCGACCGGGGCCGGCGGCGGAGGACCCGGCCCCGGCTCCGTCGAGCGAGCGTGCCGCCCCCGTGGCGGCGATGCCGTGGACGGCGTCGAAGGCGCCGACGAGCACGAGGCTCTCGACGACAGGGCGGCTGACCTGCGCGCGGGTCCAGAAGTCGGCGAGCGACTCGTAGGGGGCCCCGGCGACGACCCGGGCGACCTCGGCCTCGCTCATGCCGCGCACGTCCGAGAGCGCGACCCGGATGCCGTAGCCGGAGCCGTCGGGCAGCGCCGGGTCGACCGGCCCGCGGTCGTGCCCGGCGAGGTCGGCGCCGACCCGCTCGACGCGGTACTCCCCCGTGCTCGCGTTGACGTCGACGGGCAGCACGGTGATGCCGAGCGAGCGGGCGTCGTCGAGGATGAGCCGCTTGGGGTACATGCCGGGGTCGTGGGTGAGCACCCCGGCGAGGAAGGCCGCCGGGTGGTGGGTCTTGAGCCAGGCCGACTGGTAGGTCGGCATGGCGAAGGCGGCCGCGTGCGCCTTGCAGAAGCCGAAGGAGGCGAAGGCGGCGAGCACCGACCAGATCCGGTCGACGTCGTCGGGGGCGTAGCCGCGGGCGAGCGCGGCGGGACGCCACCACGCCTCGATGCGGTCCTGCCCGTCACGGCCCCCCATGGTCCGCCGCACCTCGTCGGCCTGCGCCAGGCTCACGCCGGTCGTCTCGGCGATGATCTGGAGCATCTGCTCGTGGAAGACGACGACCCCCTCGGTCTCGGCGAGCGCGTCGACGAGGCTGGGGTGGAGCAGGTCGGGCGTCGACCATCCGTGCCGGGCCTCGAGGAAGGGTCGGATCATGTCGGACTTCACCGGGCCGGGGCGGAAGAGGGAGATGTCGACGACGAGGTCCTCGAAGGCGACCGGGCCGAGCTTGCCGATGAGCTCGCGCTGACCGGGGCTCTCGATCTGGAAGCAGCCGAGGGTGCGCGTCGTGCGGATCATCCGGAAGGTCGCCTCGTCGTCGAGCGGCACGTCGCCCCGGTCGTCGAGGTCGATCTGCTGCCCGTCGACCCGCTCGACCTCGCGGACGGCGTAGGCCATCGCCGACTGCATGCGGATGCCGAGCACGTCGAGCTTGAGCAGGCCGAGCACCTCGACGTCGTCCTTGTCGAACTGGCTCATGGGGAAGCCGAGCCAGCTCGACTCGACGGGGGTCCGGTCGAGCAGCCCGGCGTCGGAGAGGACGACCCCGCACGGGTGCAGCGCGATGTGGCGGGGCAGCCCGTCGAGCCGCTCGACGAGCTCGAAGAGGGTCCGCAGGCGGGGGGTGCCCAGGCCCCGGCTGCGCAGCTCGGGGAGCTCCTCGAGGGCGGAGCGGACGTCACGGGCACGGATGTGCGGGAAGGACTTCGCGATCTCGTCGACCTCGCCGGGGGTCATGCCGAGCGCGGCGCCGACGTCGCGGATCGCGTGCCGCGCCTTGTAGGTGTCCATCATCGAGACGCAGGTGACCCGCTCGCGCCCGAAGCGTTCGAGGATCAGCTCGTAGATCTCGGTGCGCCGGGCGGACTCGACGTCGATGTCGATGTCGGGCAGCTCGGCGCGCAGCGGCGAGCAGAAGCGCTCCATGAGCAGGCCGTAGCGGATCGGGTCGATGGCGCTGATGCCGAGGAGGTGGTTGACGAGGCTGCCGGCGCCCGAGCCGCGAGCGGCGACCCGTACCCCCGCCTCGGTGATGAGGTCGACGACGGTGGCGACGGTGAGGAAGTACGTGGGGTAGCCGAGGGTGTCGATGACCCGCAGCTCCTCGTCGAGCCGGGCGTGCACCCGGGCGAGGAGTGCGTCGTCGGCGCCAGGGTAGCGCCGGCCGACGGCGGCCCGGCAGCGCTGCGTGAGCACCGCCATCGGGTCCTCGTCGGCCGCGATGCCGAGCACGGACGCCTCGGGCAGGTGGACCCGGCCGATGCCGAGGTCGTGCCGGGGGTCCTGGGCGCACTCGGCCGCGGTCGCGAGGGTGTCGGCGAGGAGCCGCTCGCCGCGCTGCCGGGCGCTCTCGCCGGGGCGACCCGCTCCCCGGCCGATCCCGGCGGCGGCGGCCCGGTGCGCCACCCGTGTCATCGTCGGGGTGCTCGCGAGGTGCCCGGCGTCGCTCACCCGGTCGAGGTGACGCGTGTCGAGGACGACGAGCCGGCGGGTGGCGTCGAGCACGTCGGCGACGACGCTGTCGGCCGGGTCGAGGTGTCGGACCGCTCCGGTGAGCACGGCCCGCACCCGGGCGGCGTCGGCGAGTGCGAGCAGGAGCGCGGCGTGGCCGGTCGAGGCGGGCGTGCCGGCGGGTCCGCCGTGGTCGACGACCTCGACGACCACCCCGTCGCGGCCGAGCAGCCCGACCCAGCGGCGCAGCCGGCTCATCGCCTCGTCGGGCCGTCGGGCGAGCAGGGCCCGCCCGACGTCGGAGTCGGGGCCGAGGAGGACGACGAGCGGTGAGCGCTCCCCCTCGGGCCCGCGGGCGTGCCGGGCGATCGTCGCCGCCTCGACGTCGGCCTGCCCGCGCTCGCCGACGAGGTGCGCCTCGCTCACGAGACGGCACAGGCGGGCCCAGCCGAGGGCGTGCGGCACCCCGGCGCCGGCGCCCCGGGCCAGCACGGTGACCCGGGGGTGGCGCGGGTCGACGCTCGCCCCGCCCCGCACCGGGGTGCGCGAGGTCGTCGGCGGGGTCGGGCCGCTGCCCGGCCGGACGGCGAGGTCGACACCGAGGAGCGGCTCGATGCCCGCGGCCGCCGCAGCCCGGACGTGCCGGACCGCGCCGTAGAGCCCGTCGCGGTCGGTGAGCGCCAGCCACCGCTGCCCGTGCTCGGCGGCCCGGGCGACGAGCGCCTCGGGCGTCGCCGTGCCGTGCCGCAGGGAGTAGCCGGAGGCGACCCGCAGGTGGGCGAAGGGGGACCCGCCGGCGGCTGTCGTCGGGTCGCCGACGGTGCGCGCGGCCCCGGTCACGACGCCCGCGCCCCTCCCGCGGGACGCAGGCTGGTCAGGCTCACCGGGACGAGCGTCGCCGGCAGGCTCGGCGCGGGCAGCCCGAGCGTCGCCGCCGCGACGAGGAGGAAGTCCTCGCCGGCGCGCAGCAGGTCGTCGAGCCCCCGGACGTCCTGCGGGGGCTGTGCATAGGCCCGGGCGAGATGGTCGGCCCGCTCGGCGAGCTCGGGCGCGATCCGGGCCAGGGCCTCCCACGGGCAGCCCGGCCGCTCACCAGCAGCACCGAGCGCCCCCGGTCGGCCCCGGGCCGCGAGGACCGCGGCCGCGACCTGCAGCGTCCCCGCGCGGGTCGCCGCGAGCCGCTCCGGCGCCGAGCGGACCCAGTGCGCCTCGGTGAGGGTGTCTGCGGCCGCGGCGAACAGACGGGTCACCTCGTCGATCTGCCTCATCGTCATCACCCTCAGTCCTGGGTGCGCACGAGCGACCAGACGGGTGCCGCCGGCGCCGTCGAGGCCGTGGAGGCCGTCGAGGCCGCGCACGGGTCGAGGAGCAGGTCGTAGATGCCCTCGGCACCCGAGCGGCCGGCCTGGGCGGCGACCCGCCACACCTGGCGCGGCGCACCCGCGACGTCGAGCGGCACTCCCTCGGCGGTCGCCCGCCACCAGGCGGAGCGCTCCTGCCAGTGGTCGACGACGGAGGTCACCCGGTAGACCCGGCCCCGCCACAGGAAGACCCGGGGCTGCCCCCCTTCGCCCTCACCGTCCGGCGCGGCTGCCGCCTGCACCTCGATCGTCTCGCCGACTCGACGCGTCATGACCTCGTCCTCTCACTGACGGACAGGTCGCCGGGCTCGACCCCCACCGACGCTCACCTGATCGAACACCTGTTCGACGAGAGAGACGGTAACCCAGATCGGCGACAGCCGACAACGGCGGTCGGGACGGGCGGTCAGGCCCAGACGTGGGAGAGGTTCTCGAGCACCTCGAGGCTTGCGGTGGAGCGGTTCATCGTGATGATGTGCAGCCCCGGCGCGCCCTCGGCGAGCATCCGCTCGGAGAGCTCCGTGGCGATCTCGACACCCACCGCGCGCACCGCGGCGGAGTCGTCGCCGACGGCCTCGAGCCGCGAGACGACCCGCTCCGGCAGCGGGGTGCCCATGAGCAGCGCCATCCGCTGGATCATCTTGACGCTCGTCACCGGCATGACGCCCGGCGTGATCGGCAGGTCGCGGCGGGCCGCGACGGCGTCGCGCAGCCGCAGGTAGGAGTCGGCGTCGAAGACCATCTGGGTCACGGCGAAGGTCGCGCCCGCGTCCGCCTTGCGGACGAGAGTCTCGATGTCCTCCTCGAGCGAGGCCGAGCTCGGGTGCACGTCGGGGAAGGCGGCGACCCCGACCTCGAAGCCTCCGACGTCACGGATGAGCGCGACGAGCTCGTCGGCGTGGTCGAGTCCGCCGGGGTGCGCGACCCACTCCCCTCCCGGGTCGCCGGGCGGGTCGCCGCGCAGGGCGAGGACATGGTCGATGCCCGCGTCCCGGTAGCCCGCGAGCACGGTGCGCAGGTCGTCGGTGGTCTGCGAGACGCAGGTGAGGTGGGCCATCGCGGTGAGCGAGGTCCGGCGCCCGATCTCCTCGGTGATCCGCAGCGTGCGGTCCTGGCTCGAGCCGCCCGCGCCGTAGGTCACCGAGACGAAGTCCGGGGCGAAGGGCTCGAGGCGCTCGATGGCCTCCCAGAGCACCGCCTCGCCGGCGTCGTCCTTCGGCGGCATGAACTCGAAGCTCACGGAGGGTCGCGGGGCGGCCAGCCGTTGGGGGATCGTGCCGCGGGACGTGCCGCCCGCGATCCCGGTGAGAGCCTGCGTGGTCATGGCGGGGACGATAGCCCGCAGGCCGGACCGTAGGCTTGCCGTATCCGCTGGTGAGACCAGAGATGTGCGTCACCCGCCGTGACGTGAGCCCGAGGAGACCGATCGCCGTGCCCGACCCCTTCGCCCACGACCTGCGGGGCCGGATCCAGGCACAGCTCGACTCCGAGCTCGCCCGCCAGCAGCGCCACCTCGACGAGATGGGCCCCGACGTCACCGACCTCACCGAGGCGATCACCGCGCTCGTCCGGGGCGGCAAGCGGCTGCGGGCCGCCTTCGCCTACTGGGGCTACCGCGCCGGCGGCGGCGCGGACGGGCAGGTCCCGGTCGCCCTGGCCGCGGCGATGGAGCTCTTCCAGGCCGCCGCCCTGCTCCACGACGACGTCATGGACGACTCCGACACCCGCCGCGGCGCGCCCGCCGCTCACCGCGCCCTCGCGTCCGCGCACGCCGAGCGGGGCTGGCGGGGCGACCCCGACCGTTTCGGCCTCGCCGGCGCGATCCTCTCCGGCAACCTCTGCCTCGACTGGTGCGACGACCTCGTCGTCCGGGCCGGCCTGCCCGCCGACCGGCTCGCGGCCGCGTGGGAGGTGCTCGAGCGGATGCGCACCCAGCTCATGGCCGGCCAGTTCATCGACGTCGTCGAGTCGATGCAGCCGTGGTCGGCGGCCACGGGCGAGGAGCGGGTCGAGCGGGCCCGCCGCGTCCTGCGCTACAAGAGCGCGAAGTACTCCATCGAGCACCCGCTGCTCATCGGCGCGGCCGCCGCCGGCGCCGACCCGACGACGCGGGACGCGCTGTCGGGCTACGGGCTCGCGCTCGGCGAGGCCTTCCAGCTGCGCGACGACCTCCTCGGGGTCTTCGGCGACCCGGACGAGACGGGCAAGCCGGCCGGCGACGACCTCCGCGAGGGCAAGCGCACCGTGCTCGTCGCGCTCGCCTGGCTCGGTGCCGACGCGGCGGACCGTGGCCGGATCGAGGGCTGGCTCGGCGACCCGGGCCTCGACGAAGGGGGTGTCGCCGGCTTCCGCGAGATCCTCACCTCGAGCGGTGCGGTGGACGAGGTCGAAGGGGAGATCGCTCGCCTCGTCGAGTCGTCCCGGGCTGCGCTGGCCGAGCTCGAGGGCCGGGCCGACGTCCCGGCCGAGGCGGTCGAGACCCTCGGCTCGCTCGTCGACCTCGCGACCGCCCGCACCGCCTGAGGAGACGGGGAGAGCGTCAACAACGGGGTGGTCCACCTCTGACTGGACGTGCCCCGGTCGGTGCCGTCAGAGCGCCTCTTCCATGGCCCGCCGGCGCACCTCGGTCTTGAAGCCCGCCCGGATCGCCTCGACCGGCGTCGGTCCGCCGGGCAGGGTCTCGTCCCGGGTGAAGAGCCACTCGATGATCTCATCGTCGCTCATGCGCGCGTCGGCGAGGACGGTGAAGGTCCCGCGCAGCGCGGGCAGCGGACCCTCCTCGTCGAGGAAGGCGGCCGGCACGCTGATCACCCTGCGCTCCCCCACCCGCGCAGCGAGGAGGTCGCGGTCCTCGAGGAGCCGGCGGACGTCGGTCAGCCGGATGCCGAGGCGCTCGGCGAGGTCGGGGACGGTCAGCCACTCGCCGACGAGGGTCTCGAGGTCGGTCGACCCGACCGACGGGTCCGAAGGGGTGCGGGGCGTCTGCTCGGTGCTCACGGTCCCAGTCTCACCCACCAGCGCCACGCCGCGGGCACGGCACGGCACGGAGCGGATGTCCCGGCGCGGAGGCGGACTGTCCGGTAACGTCTCGACGCGACCACACACGTTGCACCAGCATCACCCGTCACACCCGTCACGTCCCCGACCCGCCCGGGTCGCCCCGCCGGTGGTTACCCCTTCGCCTCCCGGCGCTCCCCGAGGGCACCCCGGCCAGAGGAGAACAACCCATGGTCCTGCCGATCGTCGTCCCCCCTGCCACGACACCGCCGACCCTCGACCTGCCGCAGGCACCCGCCGCCGCCCACAGCGAGGAGAAGGCCGGCCGGACGCACACCGTGCGCGCCGGCGAGACGCTCTCCGGCATCGCCGAGCGCTACGGCACCACGGTCGCAGCGCTGCGCAGCCGCAACCACGTGAACGGCTTCATCCACCCCGGGCAGAAGCTGAAGATCCCCGGTGCCGCGCGCTCCGCCGGCGCCAAGAAGAAGCCGGCTCGCACCACGAAGACCCGCAGCTACACGGTCCGCTCCGGCGACACGCTCTCGGGCATCGCCACCCGTCACCGGATGAGCCCGGCCCGGCTGGCCTCGCTCAACGGGATCTCCACCGGCTCCTTCATCCACCCGGGGCAGAAGCTCCGGGTCAACGGCTCCGCGGCCAAGCCCGCGAAGCGCCCCGTCTCCCGGACGAGCGGCGCCCGGCACACCGTCCGCGCCGGCGAGACCCTCTCCGGCATCGCCGACCGGTACCGGATGTCGCTCGCCCGGCTGGCCAAGATCAACGGGGTCTCCTCGAGCTCCTTCATCCACCCGGGGCAGAAGCTCAAGGTCTCCGGGACGGCGAAGAAGGCGGTCGCGAAGAAGAGGTCCACGGCCAAGAAGAAGCCCGCCTTCAGCCACAACACCTTCGCCGGCCGGACCTACCCCAGCTCGATCGTCAACGCGGCCTCGCGCAACCGGGCGACGCTCGCGAAGCGCTCCGTGCCCTCCCGCGACCAGGTCCGCCGCAAGATCGTCGCCACGGCCAAGCGGCACGGCGTCGACCCCAAGCTCGCCCTCGCGATCTCCTACCAGGAGTCCGGCTGGGACCACCGGCAGGTCTCCGTGGCCAACGCCATCGGCGCGATGCAGGTCATCCCGTCCTCCGGCGAGTGGGCCTCGACCCTCGTGGGGCGCAAGCTCAACCTCCTCGACGCCGACGACAACATCACGGCGGGCGTCGTCCTGCTGAGGCAGCTGACGCGGATGGCCTCGAGCGACTCGCAGGCGATCGCCGGCTACTACCAGGGCCTGGGCTCGGTGCGCGCCAACGGCATGTACAGCGACACGCGGCAGTACGTCGCCAACGTCAAGCACCATCGCGCCAGGATGTGATGTGTGGCGGCACGCGGCAGCGCTGACGATCTCGTCGGGGTGACCCTCGACGGGCGCTACCGCGTGCTCGAGCACCTCGCCGACGGTGGCATGGCCTCGGTCTACCTCGGGCTCGACACCCGCCTCGACCGGGACGTCGCGATCAAGGTCATGCGCGCCGACCTCGCCGCCGACGAGACCTTCGTCTCCCGCTTCCGCCGGGAGGCGCGCAGCGCGGCCCGGCTCTCCCACCCCAACGTCGTCGCCGTCCACGACCAGGGCGAGGCCGACGGGCGTGTCTTCCTCGTCATGGAGCTCGTCCTCGGCCAGACGCTGCGGCAGGTCCTCGACACCGAGGGGGCGCTGACCCCCCGGGCGGCCCTCGACCTCCTCGAGCCCGTGCTCGCGGGGCTCGCCGCCGCCCACGACGCCGGGCTGATCCACCGCGACGTCAAGCCGGAGAACGTCATCATCCGCGAGGACGGCACGGTCAAGGTCGCCGACTTCGGGCTGGCCCGCGCGGTGTCCTCGCAGACCGCGACCGGGGCGACGGGCGTGCTGCTCGGCACCGTCAGCTACCTCTCGCCCGAGCAGGTCGAGCGGGGCATCGCCGACGCCCGCAGCGACGTCTACGCGGCCGGCCTCGTCCTCTTCGAGATGCTCACCGGTCGCAAGGCGATCGACGGCGAGACCCCCATCCACGTCGCCTTCCAGCACGTGCACGGTGACGTGCCGAGCCTGCTCGACGCCACACCCGACGCGCCGGCCCCCCTCGACGCCCTCGTCGCCACCGCGATCGCCCGGGACCCCGACGAGCGCCCCCGCGACGCCGCCGAGTACCTCGACCTCCTCCACGAGACGAGGCGCGCGCTCTCCCCCGCCGAGCTCGACGCCCGCCCGGCCGCGGGTAGCCGGCGGGCGAGCGAGTCCCGCTCGCAGCGCACCACCGCCATGCCGGCCGGCGCGGCCACCTCGACCCAGGCGACACGGACGAGCCCGACGACGAGCACCCCCGTCGGGCACGACGAGGCGGAGCCCGCCCGCCGACGCCGCTCCCCCCTGCTGTGGCTCATCCCCCTCCTGCTCGTCCTCGGCGCCGCCGGAGCCGGGGCCGCCTGGGCCTACTCCGCCGCCCAGCGCACGATCGTCCCCGAGGTCGCCGGTCAGCCCGTCGCGGCCGCCGAGACCCGGCTGACGCAGGCCGAGCTGACGATGAGCACCAAGGAGGCCTTCGACGAGGAGGTGGCGGCGGGGGTCGCGATCCGCTCCACCCCCGACGCCGGCCAGGAGGTCCGCAAGGGCAGCGAGGTGGTCGTCACCGTCTCGAAGGGGCCCGAGCGCTACGACGTGCCGCGCCTGGCCGGGATGACCTCGGCCGAGGCCAAGGCGGCCCTGACGAAGTCCCGCCTCGCCCTCGGCAAGACCGTGGAGGCGTACGACGAGGAGGTCGAGAAGGGCCAGGTCGTCAGCAGCTCACCGGCCGCCGGCAGCCCGCTCAAGCGGGACGCGAAGGTCGCGATCGTCGTGAGCAAGGGCCCCGAGCCCATCGACATCCCCTCCGTGACGGGGCAGCCCGTCGAGAGCGCCACGAAGCGCCTGAAGGACGCGGGCTTCGCCGTCGAGCGGGGCGAGGACGTCAACCACGACGACGTGGCGAAGGGGTCGGTGATCTCCCAGGACCCGAGCGCCGGCACCGGCCACCGGGGTGACACCGTCACCCTCGTCGTGTCCAAGGGGCCGGTCATGGTGCAGGTCCCCGACGTCGGGGGCATGACGAGCGGGGAGGCCCGGCAGGCTCTCGAGGCCGCCGGCCTCAAGGTCGAGGTCGAGCGGGTCTTCGGCGGGATGCTCGACAACGTCCGCGCCGTCGACCCCGGCGTGGGGACGAGCGTGCGCAAGGGCGCGACGGTGACGATCTACGTCGTCTGACGTCGTCTGACCTCGTCGGTCAGTGGCGCTCGCTGAGCATCTCCGCGACGAGGAAGGACAGCTCCAGGCTCTGCTGGTGGTTCAGGCGCGGGTCGCACACCGACTCGTAGCGCTTGTTGAGGTCCTCGTCGAGGATCCGCTCGGCGCCGCCGAGGCACTCGGTGACGTCGTTGCCGGTGAGCTCGACGTGGATGCCGCCCGGCACGGTCCCGACCTGGTTGTGCGCCTCGAAGAAGCCACGGACCTCGTCGACGACGTGGTCGAAGTCGCGGGTCTTGTAGCCGGACGCGGACTCGAAGGTGTTGCCGTGCATCGGGTCGCAGATCCAGGTGACGAGCGCGCCGCTCGCCTGGACGGCCTCGAGCAGCGGCGGCAGCGCCTCGCGGATCGTCCCTGCACCCATGCGGGTGATGAGGGTGAGGCGACCGGGCTCGCGGTGCGGGTCGAGCTGGTCGATGATCCGGAGCAGCTCGTCGGTGGCCAGCTTGTCCGAGACCTTCATCCCGATGGGGTTGCGGATCTTGCTCACGAAGTCGAGGTGGGCGTGGTCGGCCTGGCGGGTGCGCTCGCCGATCCAGACGAAGTGTCCGGAGGTGTTGTAGAGGTCCCCGGTGCGCGAGTCGATCCGGGTCATCGGGCGCTCGTAGTCGAGGAGCAGCGCCTCGTGCGCGGACCAGAACTCGGTGGACTTCATCGCCTCGAAGTCCACGCCGCACGCGGCCATGAACTTCATCGCCTTGTCGATGTCGCGGGCCAGACCCTCGTAGCGGGCGTTGGCGGCGTTGGCGACGAAGCCGCGGTTCCAGTCGTGGACGTGGCGCAGGTCGGCGAAGCCACCGCGGGTGAAGGCCCGCACGAGGTTGAGGGTCGCGGCGCTCGAGTGGTAGCCGCGGAGCAGCCGCTGCGGGTCCGGCGTGCGCGCCTCGGTGGTGAAGTCGAAGTCGTTGACCATGTCGCCGCGGTAGGCGGGCAGCTCGACGCCCTCACGGGTCTCGGTGTCCTTGCTGCGGGGCTTGGCGTACTGACCGGCCATCCGGCCGATCTTCACGACCGGCATGCCGGCGCCGTAGGTGAGCACGGCCGCCATCTGGAGGATGGTCTTGACCCGGTCGCGGATGTTGTCGGCCGTGGCGTTGGCGAAGGTCTCGGCGCAGTCGCCGCCCTGGAGGACGAAGGACTCACCGATCGCGGCGGAGGCCATGCGGTCGCGCAGGATGTCGCACTCGCCGGCGAAGACGAGGGGCGGGTAGCTCTCGAGGGTCGCGACGACGTCCGCGAGCACGGCCTGGTCGGGCCAGGTCGGCTGCTGCGCGGCAGGGAGGTCGGCGGCCAGGACTGCCCGGAGGTCTGCGGAGGGTGCTGCGGTGGTCACCGCCACAGTCTAGGTATGTCGCGTGAGAGTCAGTCGGGGGTGTCCAGTCCCCGGCTGATCGCGAAGCGGGTCAGCTCGACGCGGTTGTGCAGGTGGAGCTTGCCGAGGATGTTCTGCACGTGGTTCTGCACCGTGCGGTGGGAGATCACGAGGTCGGCCGCGATCTCCTTGGCGGTCATGCCCATCGCGACGTAGCGCAGGATCTCGGTCTCCCGCTCGGTGAGCTCGGGGACGGGCCGCGGGTCCTCCCCCGCCGCCGGCTCGGGCTCGGCGCTGGAGCCGGCCTGCATGTCGCGGAACTCGCCGAGGACCATCCCGGCCAGGCCGGGGGTGAAGACCGCCTCGCCGGCTGCGGTGTCGAGCACGGCCTGCCGGATCTCGTCGCCGGAGGCCGACTTCACGAGGTAGCCGGAGGCGCCCGCCTTGATCGTCGCGAGGACGTCCGGCTCCTCGCCGGAGGCGGAGAGGATGAGGATGCGCGTCGGCAGGTCGGCGATGGCGGCGCACACCTCGTCGCCCCGCAGACCGGGCATGTTGAGGTCGAGGACGAGGACCGAAGGGATGGTGGCCCGTGTGCGGGCGACCGCCGAGGGGCCGTCCGCGGCCGTGCCGACGACGGTGATGCCGGACTGCTCGAGGTCGGCGACGAGGGCGTCGCGCCACAGCGGGTGGTCGTCGGCGACGAGCACCGTGAGCGCCTCCCGCTCGTGGGTCTCGGGGCCGGGCTGCTCGCTCATGGCCGAGAGCCTGCCACCTCGGGCAGCGGGACGTGCAGGGTCACGGTGCATCCGCCCCCGGGTCGTGAGGTCCAGCTCGCGGTGCCCTCGAGGTCGCGCACGCGACCGGCGATGGAGGCGCACGCCCCGAGGCGTCCCTCACGCTCGGCCTCCTCGAGGCGACCCGGTGCCATCCCGGCACCGTTGTCGCGGACGGTCACGACGAGTTCGTCGCCGGCGGTGTCGAGGAGGACCCAGGCGCGAGCACCCTCGCCGGCGTGCTGCCGGACGTTGTCGAGGGCGGCGGCGACCGCGGCGTCGATCTCGTGGGCGTGCCCTGCCGGGACGACGACGGGGCGGGCCGGCAGGACGACCTCGACGTCGCCGCTGCGGTGCCTGGCGAGGAGGGCCGCCAGGTCCTCGGCCTGGCCGCCGGGGGTCGAGGCCTTCGGCGACGTGGCGAAGGGGACGTAGCCGCGGCCGAGGTCGGGGTGGGCGGCGGAGAGCAGGGACGGCTCGACGCGGGTAATGAGGGTGCGCAGCGCCCGCTCCTGGTCGGCGGCGAGGCCGGCGAGGGCCGTGGCCTCGCCCCCGATCTCCTCGCCCCTGCGGTGGATGAGGGCCAGGGCCTGAAGCACACCGTCGTGGACCTGCCGGCCGATCCGCTCGCGCTCGGCGAGCCGCTCCGAGGCGGTGAGCGCCGCCTCGAGGCGGACCTGCGACTCGCGGGCGAGGTTGACGGCGAGGCCGACGAGCGCTCCGAGCAGGAGCAGCAGCACGATGTTGTGGTAGGTCAGCGCGCTCTCCGGCTCGGCCTGGACGATGTTCGTCAGGGCGATGACGACGGCGACGAGCAGACCGCCACGGATGCCCGAGTAGAGGGCGCCGGCCATGACGGCGCTCGCCGCCCAGTTCGTCGGCAGGGTCGGGACGCCGCCGGCCACGGCCTCGGCGGAGTAGGCGAGGTTGGTGAGCATGATCGCCGTGACCGCGACGAGGGTCTCGAGGACGATGGCCAGGCGGGTCGGGCGCGGCCAGAGCGGGGCGATGACCGACCACACGAGGAGCCCGACGAGCACGCCCACGGCGACCCCGGGGCGCACGAGGTCGGAGCGGTTGGTCCACACGACGACGCTCGCGTAGACGAGGGCGAGCAGCCGGTAGATCGCGAGCCCGCGCCCGGCGGCGGAGTCGATGAGGGGGGACGGGGCGTAGCGGCTGCCCCGGGCGTCGCCCACGTCGCGCCTCAGGAGTCCTCGGCCCAGGGCGAAGGGGCCCGCCGGTCGCCGGCGTCGAGGGCCTCCTCGAGCTCGGGCGCCGCCTTGCCGGGCTTGGCCGCCTCCTGGAGCTGGCGGGCCCGGTTGCGGGCGCGGGTGAGGAGCTTCTCCTTCATCGCGGTCGCGTACATGTCGACGTACTCCTGCTCGGAGAGCCGCATGAGCTCGTACATGATCTCGTCGGTCACCGAGCGCAGGACGAAGCGGTCGCCCTCCATGCCCTCGTAGCGCGAGAAGTCGAGCGGCTCACCGATGCGGATGCCGATGCGCATGATGTTCGGGACGACCTGCCCGGTCGGCTGCGCCTTGTCGGTGTCGATCATCGCGACCGGGATGACCGGGACGCCGGCGCTCAGCGCCATCCGGGCCACGCCGGTGCGGCCCCGGTAGAGGCGGCTGTCGGGCGAGCGGGTGCCCTCGGGGTAGAGCCCGAGCAGCTCACCGCGCTCGAGGACGGCCAGACCGGAGTTGAGCGCGGCCTCGCTCGCCTTGCCGCCGGAACGGTTGATCGGGATCTGACCGACGCCCCGCATGAAGAAGGCGGTGAGCCGTCCCTTGATGCCGGTGCCGGTGAAGTAGTCGGCCTTGGCGAGGAAGGTGACCCGCCGGTCGAGGACGAGCGGGAGGAAGATCGAGTCCGAGAAGGACAGGTGGTTGCTCGCGAGGATCGCGGGACCGTCCTCGGGGATGTTCTCGAGGCCCTCGACCTGAGGTCGGAAGAGCACCCTGAGGAGGGGTCCGAGGATGATCCTCTTGAGAATCCAGTACAGCACCCTTGCTCTCCTCCGGTCGGCGCGTCGCACTCTACCTGGCGCGACCGCGCTCGGAGGCCTGGACCGCGCACCCGTGCGACGATGTCGGGCGTGAGCTCTTCGTCCCTGGGTCCGGAGGAGGTCGACAAGGCCTTCGCCGACATCGTCGCCCGCCTCGACGACGCCCCGGGACCACCCCCTTCGCCCGTCGACGACGAGGGTGGCGACGCCCCGCCGGCGGCCCCGAGGCCGGTACCGTGGCGGGTCGACCCGACCGGCTCCGTGGCGAAGGCGCTGCTCTCGGACGACGAGGAGCTCTTCGGTGCCGAGGAGGGATTCGAGCCTGCGGCACCGGCCGCGCTGCCGCCTGCGAGCGACCGCACCTTCTGGGTCGCGCTCGTCGGACTGGTCCTCGGCCCCGTCCTGCTGCTCGTCGCGCTCCTCGGCCGGGACAGCCTCTCGTCGTGGTGGGGGTGGTGCGGCCTGGCCCTGCTCGTCGCCGGCTTCGGGGCGCTCGTCGCGCGGCTGCCCCGTGACCGGGTGGACCCGGGCGACAACGGCGCCCGCGTCTGATCCGCTACTCCCCCGATCTGGCCTCACCGGGCGCGACCTCGGGCAGGTCGACGTCGACCCACACCGGCCGGTGGTCGCTGCCCGCGACGAGGTCCTCGTAGTGCCAGGGCGCCTCCTGGTGCGGCAGCACGGTGACGTCCGGGGTGGCGAAGACGACGTCGAGCAGCCGCTCGGGGAGGTTCGCCGGGTAGGTGGGGGTCAGCGGGCTGACGACGCGCATCCGCTGGCCGAAGAGCTGCCACGCCTCGCCGTCCTCCTGCTCGTTGAGGTCGCCGGCGAGCAGCGCGGGTCCCGGCAGCCGGTCGAGCGCGGCGAGGATCTGCTGGGCGTGCCGGAGCCGCTCCGGGGCGTCGAGGGAGAGGTGGACGCTCACGACGTTGACCGGGGCACGGCCGAAGGGGGCGACCCGGGTCACCGCGAAGCCGCGCCGGTCCCCGCGGTGGGCCGGGAGGCGGTGGTGCTGGACCGAGACGACGTTGGTCCGCAGGTTGGTGAGCACCGAGGTCTGCCCGCCGCGCTGCGAGGCTCCCGACCAGACGAGGCCGCTGCGTCGGGCGAGGTCGGTGACCCGGCCCGCGACGGGCGGCAGCCACGGCACCTCCTGGAGGCAGAGGACGTCGGGGTCGATCGCCCGGATCGTCCGGGCCAGCGCCGCGACGTCGTCCTGGAGCGCACGGATGTTGTACGACGCGATGCGCAGGCTCATGCCGGGTGCCCCTCGGGGCCGCTGCCTGCCAGCGCCGACTCCGCGAGCGCCGCCGCGCCGATGAGACCGGCCTCCGGCCCGAGCGTCGCGACGACGATCTCAGCCTGAGGTCGATATCCGCGGCCGGTGAGCTGTCGCGCGAAGGCCTCCCGCGCCGGGTCGAGGAGCAGGTCCCCGGCCGCGCTCACGCCGCCCCCGACGACGAAGACCTGCGGGTCGAGGGCGGCCGCGAGGTTGGCCATGCCGACGCCCAGCCAGGTGCCGACCTCGGCGAGCAGCTCGGTCGAGGTCCGGTCCCCCGCCCGAGCGGCCTCGGTGATCATCGGCCCGCTGAGGTTGGCCGGGTCGCCACCGGCGCGCGCGAGCAGGTCGGTGGCCAGGGGCGAGCGCGCAGCGACGAGCGAGCGGGCCTCGCGGACGAGGGCGTTGCCCGAGGAGTACTGCTCCCAGCAGCCGCGGTTGCCGCACTCGCAGCGCAGCCCCGCGGGGACGACCTGCATGTGCCCGAACTCTCCCGCGATCCCCCACCGTCCGCGCATGAGGCGGCCGTCGACGAGCACGGCGCCACCGATGCCCGTGCCGAGGGTGATCATCACGGCGTGGCTCGTCGAGCGGGCGGCGCCGAACCGGTGCTCGGCCCACAGCGCGCCGTTGGCGTCGTTGTCGACGGTGATCGGCAGGTCGACGCGCCGGGCGAGCGAGGCGCGCAGCGGCTCGTCGCGCCACGACAGGTGCGGGGCGAAGACGACGTGGCTGCCGTCCGCGGAGACGAACCCGGCCGCCCCGATCCCGACGGCACCGACGCCCCCACCCTCCGGCCCGGCGAGGAGCTCGTCGATGACCGAGACGATGGCGTCCTCGACGACGGACGGGGCGGTCGAGCGGTGCGGGGTGTCACGCCGGGTCCGCGAGGCGATGCGGCCGTGCCGGTCGACGACCCCGGCGGAGACCTTGGTGCCGCCGATGTCGACACCGATCGTCAGCGTGCCGTGGGTCGCGGTCACCGGGCCGCCCGCTCGTCGAGGACCACCTGGGCCCGGTCCGCCGCCCCGACGACCCCCGCGTCGTTGCCGAGGTCGGCCGCCACGACACTCGGGGTGGGCCGGTGGCCGCGCCCGATCTGGCGCTGCTCGAAGGCCTTCCGGGCAGGGCCGACGACGAGCTCGCCGGCGCGGGAGACGCCTCCGCCGATGACGACGAGACGCGGGTCGAGGACGGCGCACACCGAGGCGATCCCGTGGCCCAGGTGCGTGCCGAGGTCCGCGAGCAGGCCGACCGCGCCGGGGTCCCCAGCGGCGGCCAGCTCGTCGATGTCCCGGCCGGAGAGGGCGTCGGGGTCTCCCCCGCACCGCTCCCGGAGCGGGCCGGCCTCTGCCGAGCCGGAGGTGACGAGGTCGGCTGCCGCACGCATGAGCGCGGTCCCCGAGGCGAGCACCTCGAGGCAGCCGTGGTTGCCGCAGCCGCACCGGGGGCCGGTGGGGTCGAGGACGATGTGGCCGAGCTCCCCGCCGATGCCGAAGGCGCCGGTGAGCAGCCGGCCGCGGGAGATGCAGCCACCGCCCACGCCGGTGCCGAGGGTGAGCAGGACCATGTCGTCGACGTCGCGACCGGCACCGTGGACGTACTCGCCCCAGGCGGCGGCGTTGGCGTCGTTCTCGACGACGACGGGCAGGCCGACGAGCTCCTCGACGCGGGCCCCGAGGTCCAGGTCGCGCCAGGCGAGGTTGGGGGCGAACCAGACGTGCCCGCGCTCCCCGTCGACGAAGGCGGCGCACGCGAGCCCGACACCGCGCACCCCGTCCTCGCCCGCGGCCGCCACGAGCTCGCGGACGACCTCGCCGATGGCGCCGATGATCTCCTCGGTGCTCTGCGCCGGCGTCGCGACCCGGGCCCGCTCGAGGATCGTGCCGTCGCGGGCGACGAGCGCCCCCGCGATCTTCGTGCCCCCGACGTCGATGCCGATCGCGGGCCGATGGTCAAGGGTCGTGTCCTGGCTCACCCGCTCATCCTGCCGTCTCGCCGGCGTCGAGCGCGTCGTCGTCACGGACCGCGATCCGGATGCGTGCCCGGGCCGGTCGCGGCTCGGCAGGTACGGCGTCGGAGAACGCCTGGCCCAGCGCCTCGCCGATGACGACGAGGCCGGTGAGCAGCCGGTCGGCGATCGCCGGGTCCCGCTCGACGAGCCGGTCGGCGAGCTCGTCGGCGTCGATCTCGCGGAGCCGCTCGAGCAGGGTCTCGACGACCTCGGCGAGCTGCTCCTCCGGGCCGGTCATCGGGGCCACTCCCCGCTGTCCGGCTCGAGCTCGAGCGTGAGCACGCCCTGCCGCATCCGGGCGTCGGTGATGACGCAGCGCCGGTGCAGCGCGCTGAGCTGGGTGCTGCGCGAGTGCCGGCCGACGGTGACGACGACGTCGTCGCCCTCGCGCTCGAGGACGATCTCGTCGGCGGTCAGGCCGGGCAGCGGCAGCCGCAGCGCGAAGGGGGGACCCTCCGGCGCCTCGGCGTCGCCCCCGCCGCCGGCCGGGTCCTCCCCGAGGACGCGACCCATGAGGGCCAGGGCGATCGTGAGGTCGACGGCCCGGGCTGCCTCGACGAGCCCCGGGCCGGGCAGGTGGTGGACGACGGCATCGCCGGCGAGCAGCGCGTCCAGCGGCTCGAGGAGGTCGGCGACCTCGCGTGCCGCGGCGAGGGTGGCCGGTTGCGGCCGGCGCAGCGCGCCGATGCCGGGTGGTGCGACGAGAGCGTCCCAGCGGGCCAGGAGCGGGACGAGAGCGCGGGCGATCCGGGCGGCGCGGGCGGGCAGGGCGACGAGCCGCGCGGGGTCGGACTCCACCGGGACGAGGACGACGAGCTGGGCGCCTGCGCGCGTGCGAGCGGCGTGGGAGCCCGTGCTCGTCAGCGCGGCGGCGATCCCCAGGAGAGCTCGCAGGTCGGGGTCGCCCAGGCCGGCGAGGAGGTCCGTCGCGACGTCACCAGGCAGGTCGAGGTCGGCGAGCAGGGCACGCCCCGCCGCATCGAGGTCGGCCAGCGACGTGGGCGCCAGCGCGTCGGCGTCCTGGAGGTCGAGCGCGTGCGCACCCGGCGTGACAAGCCCGCTCCCCCACGTGAGGACACGGGTCACCCCGGCGGTGCGGAGGTCGCTGACGAGCCGCTGCCGTCGGGCCTCGTCACCGCCGGTGACGAGGTGCACCATGGTCACGACAGCTCACTCCTGGGTGGGGCGATCAGCCCTCGCAGCGCTTCTTGAGCTCCTTGAGCGCCGTGTCGGTGATGACCTTGGCAGCCTTGCGCTTGATCATCCCGAGCATCGGGATGTTGATGTCGACGGCAAGGTCGTAGATGACCTTGGTCTGGCCGTCCCCGACGTCCTCGAGGGTGTACGTGCCGTCCATCGCCTTGAGGATCGTCGCCTCGACGAGCGTCCACGAGACGGAGCCGAGCCCGTCCTCGTCGACGTCCCAGGTGTAGTCGAGGGAGTAGGTGTCCTTGATCGGCCCGGCGTCGAGGGTCAGGCGTGCTCGGTCCGGCCACCCGTCGCCGTCCTCGGAGAGAATCTCGACGTCCTTCATGTCCTTGACCCACTCGGGGTAGGACTCGAGATCGGCGATGACGTCGATAATCTCGCCCGCCGGGGCGTTGATGAGGATCGTCGAGCGGGTGCTGTCTGCCATGGCCGCGAGACTACCTGCCGTCAGGGGCGGCGCGGCGCCCCTCGAGGGTGTCCTTGACCTCGTGGACGACCTGCTTCCACGTGAGCGTGTGGTCCCGTGCGACCCACGCCGGGGAGCGCCACCGGTGGGTCGCCTCCCCCCGGACGTAGTGGTGCACGACGGTCCCGGCCGGGACCTCCTCGAGCCAGATCTCCATGCGCCCGGTGATGCGGCCCGCGGCCGCCCAGCGGACCCCCTTCGCCCCCCGGTCCTCGGACGCCGCGACGCGGACCTCGAGGGGCCACCGGCCCGGTGCGCTGCTCGGGACGCCGGCAGCGTCGAGCGCCGCCCGCACGGCGGGCGGGGTCGCGCGGACGAAGGTGTCGTCGACGATGTCGACCAGGCCTGCTCGCATCGCTCCCGACCGCTCCTCATGCATATGTCCACCGTCACCCGGGGTGGGTCTGTCGGGAAACTACCTGCTGGTTTAGGTTGGAACCATCCAGCAGCTCGCGGTTATCGAAGGAGATCCCGTGCAAGACAGCGTCATGCCCCGACTGGTTGAGGGCCAGCAGAGCGACTCGCTCGCCAAGCTCCCCCAGCGCAACGCGGACAACGCGCCCCAGCGGGTCGCGTTCTCGATCAAGGAGCACGGGAGCTGGCGCGACGTCACCACCTCGCAGTTCCTCATCGAGGCGCGCGCCCTCGCCAAGGGCTTCATCGCCAGCGGCATCGAGGAGGGTGACCGCATCGCGATCATGGCGCGCACCCGCTACGAGTGGACGCTCGTCGACTTCGCCTCGTGGATGGCCGCGGCCGTCCCGGTGCCGATCTACGAGACCAGCTCCGCGGACCAGGTCGAGTGGATCGTCGCCGACTCGGGCGCCAAGGCCCTCGTCGTCGAGACCGCCGCGCACGCCCAGACGGCCGCCTCCGTCGCCGACGGCATGCCGACCCTCAAGCACACCTGGGTCATGGACAACGGCGACCTCGCCTCCGTGAGCGAGGCCGGCGCCTCGGTCGAGGACTCCGACCTCGACGACCGCATCGCCGCGACGAGCCGCGACAGCCTCGCGACGATCATCTACACCTCCGGCACGACCGGCCGGCCCAAGGGCTGCGAGCTGACGCACGAGAACTTCCTCGGCCTCGCGGAGAACGCGACCGCGAAGATGGCGGACGTCGTCAAGCGCGAGGGCGCGTCGACGCTGCTCTTCCTCCCGCTCGCGCACGTCTTCGCGCGCTTCATCGAGGTCCTGTGCGTCTCCGCCGAGGCCAAGATGGGTCACAGCGCCGACATCGCGAACATCCTCGAGGACTTCCAGGCCTTCCAGCCGACCTTCATCCTCGCGGTGCCGCGGGTCTTCGAGAAGATCTACAACAAGGCCAACGAGACGGCCACGGCCGACGGCAAGGGCAAGATCTTCGCCACGGCGGCCGACACGGCGATCGCGTACTCCGAGGCGCTCGACAAGGGGTCGATCCCCCTGGGTCTGAAGATCAAGCACGCGATCTTCGACAAGCTCGTCTACTCCAAGCTCCGCACGAAGATGGGCGGCAAGGTCCAGTACGCCGTCTCCGGCGGCGCCCCGCTCGGTACCCGCCTCGGCCACTTCTTCCGCGGGATCGGCGTGACGATCCTCGAGGGCTACGGCCTCACCGAGACGAGCGCGCCGGCGACCGTCAACATCCCCGACAAGGTGAAGATCGGGACCGTCGGCGCTCCCCTGCCGGGCGTCTCCCTGCGGATCGGCGAGGACGGCGAGATCCTCGTCAAGGGCCTCAACGTCCTGCGCGGCTACCGCGGCAACGAGGAGGCGACCAACGAGTCGATCGTCGACGGCTGGTTCCACACCGGCGACATCGGTGAGCTCGACGAGGACGGCTACCTCAAGATCACCGGCCGCAAGAAGGAGATCCTCGTGACCGCCGGCGGCAAGAACGTCGCCCCGGCCATCCTCGAGGACCGCCTGCGCGCCCACCCGCTCATCAGCCAGTGCATGGTCGTCGGCGACGGCAAGCCCTTCATCGCCGCGCTCGTGACGATCGACGAGGAGATGCTCCCCGGCTGGGCCGCGAACAACGGTCTCGGGGCGATCACCATCGAGGAGGCGCGTACCAACCAGACCGTCCTCGACGAGATCCAGCACGCCGTCGACGACGCCAACAAGGCGGTCTCGAAGGCCGAGTCGATCCGCAAGTTCTCGGTCCTCGACGAGGACTTCACCGAGGAGAACGGCACGCTCACGCCGTCGATGAAGCTCAAGCGCAACATCGTCATGCGCGACTACGAGGAGCAGATCGAGGCCCTCTACGGCTGACGCACCTCGCGCCCGACCGGGCGCACCTCACCAGGCCCGTGCCCGTCCCCCGGACGGCGCGGGCCTGGTGCGTCTCAGCCGGTCTCCTGCACCGCCTCCCACTGCGACCAGGGCTCCCGGCGCGCTCGCGTGGCGTTCGCCGTCTCCACGGGCACGAGACCCGCGGCGACGAGCCGACCCACGGCCTGCCGCTCGGCGCGGTCGAGCGGCAGCTCGGAGGTCCCCTCGATCTCCACGCCCGCCGACTGCGGGTCGAGCAGCGCGGTGATCATGCAGCCGCCGCAGGCCACGCCCTGCACCGGGCAGGTCCGGCACTCGACGAGCATCGCGTCTCTCCTCGGATCGTGCGTCATGTCATCTCCTCCTGGGTCGGTCCCGAGGTGCACCTCGCCAGGTCGGCCAGGCACGGACGACGCTAGGAGGGAGCACCGACAACGCTGCGACGACGACGCCCCGACGGCGTCCGCCGGGCCCGTCGGCGCGCCTCGGCAGCGTTGTCAGACCTGCTCCCTACGGTCGTGACCATGACGACGACGGCCCCCATCCAGGACACCCTGGGCCTGGGCACCGACCTGCACGAGGTGACCTTCGTCGTCGTCGACCTCGAGACGACCGGTGGCTCGCCCCGCGAGTGCGGCATCACCGAGATCGGCGCGGTCAAGGTCCGCGGCGGCGAGGTCCTCGGCGAGCTGCAGACCTTCGTCAACCCCGGCGAGCCGATCCCGCCCTTCATCCAGAGCCTCACCGGCATCACCGACGCGATGGTCCGGGACGCCCCGAGACCTGCGTCGGCTGTCGCCGCCTTCCTCGAGTTCGCGGCCGGGGCCGTGCTCGTCGCGCACAACGCTCGCTTCGACATCTCCTTCCTCAAGGCCGCGTGCGCCGCCGCCGACATCCCGTGGCCCCGGCACGAGGTGCTCGACACCGTCCACCTGGCCCGCCAGGTGATGCGGCGCGACGAGGTCCGCAACCACAAGCTCTCGACCCTGGCCCAGGTCTTCGGTGCGGGCACGACGCCCGACCACCGGGCACTGCACGACGCCCGCGCCACGGTCGACGTGCTCCACGGGCTCATCGGCCGGCTCGGCTCGCTCGGGGTGACGACCTACGAGGAGCTCGCGTCCTACACGAGCCGGGTCGCCCCGGAGGTGCGGCGCAAGCGTCATCTCGCCCGTGACCTGCCGAGCACGCCCGGCGTCTACGTCTTCAAGGACGGCCAGGGTCGCGCGCTCTACGTCGGTGTCTCCGTCGACATCCGCAGCCGGGTCAGCTCCTACTTCACCGCCTCCGAGCAGCGCTCGCGCATGGCCGAGATGGTGCGCATCGCCGAGTCGGTCACCCCGATCCCCTGCGCGACGACCCTCGAGGCACGGGTGCGCGAGCTGCGTCTCATCGCGGCCACGAGGCCCCGGTACAACCGGCGCTCCCGCAACCCGGAGAAGGTGTGGTGGGTTCGGCTGACCGACGAGCCCTTCCCCCGGCTCTCCGTGGTCAAGCAGGTGCACGCGGGCGACGAGACGTGGATGGGCCCCTTCGGCAGCCGCGGCTCCGCCGACGAGGCTGTCCGGGCGCTGCACGACGTCGTCCCGCTGCGCCAGTGCCTCACCCGGCTCAGCCCTCGCACCCGGCAGGGGTCCGCGTGCGTCCTCGCCGAGATGGGCCGCTGCGCGGCGCCGTGCGTCGGCGGGGTCGACGTGGAGACCTACGGCGCGACCGTCGCGACGGCCCGCGCCGTGCTCGCGGCCGACACCCGGCCCGCGGTCAGCGGGCTGCGGGCCCGGATGTCCGAGCTCTCTGAGCAGGAGCGCTACGAGGACGCCCGAGCCGTGCGTGACCGGCTCGCCGCCCTCGTGCGGGGAGTCGCGCGGAGCCAGCGCGCCCAGCCGCTGCTGCGCACCCCGGAGATCGTCGCCGCCCACCGCACCACCCTCGGCGGCTGGGACCTCGTGTGCATCCGCCACGGCCGCCTCGCCGGCAGCACGAGCGCACCGCGAGGGGCCGATCCCATGCCCTACGTCGACGCGCTGCGGGCCAGCGCCGAGGTCGTCGCCGCCCCGTCCGTCCCCGGCGAGTCGGCGCTACCCGACGAGACCGAGATGCTCCTGCGCTGGCTCGAGGAGCCCGGCACCCGGATCGTCGACATCGACGGCACCTGGACCTGCCCGGTCGGAGGGGCCGCGTCGGCCCAGTCCGAGCTCGCCCCTGCCCTAGGGTGGGCCTCGTGATCACCGCCATCGTTCTCATCAACGCCGAGGTCGACCGCATCCCCGAGGTCGCCCAGACCATCGCCGAGATCGAGGGGGTCTCCGAGGTCTACTCGGTGGCCGGCGACGCCGACCTCATCGCCATGGTGCGCGTCTCCCAGCACGATCAGCTCAACGACGTCATCGCCGACCGGCTCAACAAGGTCCAGGGCGTCACGGGCACGGCGACCCACATCGCCTTCCGCACCTACAGCCGGCACGACCTCGACGCCGCGTTCAGCCTCGGCGTCGAGTAGCTCTTCGGTACCGGGCCCGACCTCGGTGCCGGCGCAGCACGCCTAGCCCGCGAGACGGTGGCTCGCCTCGGACCACCGCGCCAGCGTCTGCTCGGCGCGACCGTCGTCGAGGGCCGCAGCGATGTGCTCGACCGACGCGGCGATCGCCGCGGCCGGGTCCTCGACCATCTGCCCCTGAGCCGTCGCCAGCGCGTGCGCGGCTGCGCCGTTGAGCAGGACAGCGGTCCGCGCCGGGACCCGCTCGCCGCGGAAGACCGCGCGAGCCACCTCGGCGTTGGCCGCGGGCTCGCCGCCCCGGATGTCGTCGAGGGTGCAGCGCTCCAGCCCGACGTCCTCAGGGGTGATGGTTCCCTCACGGACCTCGCCGCCGGCGACCCACCAGTACCGCGAGGGCCCGGCCGGGCTCAGCTCGTCGAGGCCCTCGTCGCCACGGAAGACGAGGGCGTCGCGCCCCCGAGCGGCGAAGACCCCGGCGATGAGGGGTGCCTGCCGAGGGTTCGCCACGCCGACGGCGGAGTAGCGCGGCTGGGCCGGGTTCGTCATCGGCCCGAGGATGTTGAAGACGGTCGGCACGCGGAGCCCCACCCGGGCGGGGGCGGCGTGCCGCATCGAGGGGTGGAAGGCGTTGGCGAAGCAGAAGGTGATCCCGGCGTCGAGCGCCACCTGCCGCACGACCTCCGGCGCGAGCGTGAGCGGGATGCCCAGGTGCTCCAGGACGTCGGCGGTGCCCGTCATGCTCGACGCAGCGCGGTTGCCGTGCTTGACGACCGTCAGGCCGGTCGCCGCGAGGGCGACCGCCGACATCGTCGAGATGTTCACCGTGTTGAGCCGGTCGCCGCCGGTCCCGACGATGTCGACCGTCTCACCGGGCACGTCGATCCGCACGGCCCGGCCGAGCATGACGTCGACCAGCCCCTCGACCTCCGGGACGCTCTCCCCCTTCGCCCGGAGCGCGACGAGGAAGCCCGCGACGGCCACCGGGTCGGCCTCGCCGGACATCACCTGCTCCATGGCCCAGCGGGCCCGGTCGGGGCTGAGGTCGTCCCCGTCGAGGAGGGTGGTGAGGATCTCGGGCCAGCTCTCGCCGCCCGACGACACGCCGGGAGAGGTCGCGGACGCGCTCACCGGGTCAGCTGGCGTGAGGACCGGGGCGGCCCTCGTCGCTCGCCCCGCCGTGGCGCACCACGTCACTGCTGCGGACGAGCTCGGCGACGGTGTCGGCGAGGACGATCGGGTCGAGCGGGTGCGGCACGACGCCGTCCGCGAGCGACCACGTCGCGAGCCAGCCGTCCTGGGGCCGACCGGTGAGCACGAGGACCGGCGGGCAGTCGAGGACCTCGGACTTCAGCTGGCGGCAGAGCGCCATCCCGCCGGTCTTGGCGGCCTCCCCGTCGAGGATCGCGAGGTCGAAGCCCCCGGCATCGATCGCCTCGACGACGGCCGGGCCGGTCGCGCACTCGAGCCACTCGCCGACCTCGACGTCGCGGGCAGGGCGTCGACCCACCGCCGCACGGACGGAGTCACGCACGGTGATGTTGTCGCTGTAGAGCAGGACGGTGGCCTGCTGGGGGACCGAGGACACGGGGCTGCTCACGGCGGCGCCGGCGGGGCTCGCAGGGGATGCGCTCATGGGCTCAGATGCTACCTGCGGGCGGCTCCGGCGACGCGTTCTGGGGGGTGCGCACAAAAGCGTCGCGGTCTCCGACATAATGACCGCGTGGCCACAGCACATTCACTTACCTCCAACGCGTCCGCGCCCCTGCCCTCGGATCCCCTCCTGGGTCCCGTGAGCCGGCCGAACATGGTGTCCGTCGGCACCATCGTCTGGCTGTCGAGCGAGCTGATGTTCTTCGCGGGGCTCTTCGCGATCTTCTTCACGCTCCGGGCTCAGCGTCCCGACCTCTGGGCCGAGAGGGTGCCGATCCTCGACGTGAAGTTCGCGGCGATCAACACCCTGATCCTCGTGGTCTCCTCGGTGTGGTGCCAGCTGGGCGTCATGAAGGCCGAGGACGGCCAGGTCGCCCGCACCGGCGGCCTGCTCCAGATCGGCCAGTGGGGCATGCGCGAGTGGTACACCCTCACCTACATCTTCGGCGCGGTCTTCGTCGCCGGCCAGGTGACGGAGTACGCGAAGCTCATCAGCGAGGGCGTCACGATGTCCACCGACGCCTACAGCTCGGTCTTCTACCTGACGACGGGCCTGCACGGCATCCACGTCACCGGTGGCCTCATCGCCTTCCTGCTCATCATCGGGCGGACCTTCACGACCCGGCGCTACACGCACGCCCAGGCCTCGGGCGCCGTCGTGACCTCGTACTACTGGCACTTCGTCGACGTGGTGTGGATCGCGCTGTTCGCCGCGATCTACCTGCTGAAGTGACCGCCCGCATGACCCCGCCCGACGCGACCCCCTCACGGACAGGACGACGAATGCCCTCGATCAACCGCCGCCACCCGGCCGCGCTGGCGCTGCTGATCCTCTTCGGCCTCTTCTTCGCCGGCACCGCGTTCGCCGCGGTCTCGCCCAAGCAGGCCGACGCCACCGCCACGACCGTCGCGTCGGTCGACGACATCGCCGAGGGCAAGAAGCTCTTCACCGCCAACTGCGCGACGTGCCACGGCGCCAACGGGCTCGGCGTCGACGGTGCCGGCCCCAGCCTCGCGGGTGTCGGCGCCGCCTCCGTCGACTTCCAGATGGAGACCGGCCGGATGCCCATGGCCAAGCCGGGCGCTCAGGCCCCGCGGGTCGAGCAGATCAAGTTCTCCGAGGAGCAGATCCACCAGATCGGCGCCTACGTCGCCTCCCTCGGTGCCGGCCCGGCCATCCCCGAGGCCGAGTACTACGACGGCTCCAAGGGTGACGCCGGCAAGGGCGGCGAGCTCTTCCGCGTCAACTGCGCGATGTGCCACAACTCGGCCGGCGCCGGTGGCGCGCTGACCCGCGGGAAGTACGCGCCGAAGGTCACCGACGTCGACCCCAAGCACATCTACGAGGCCATGCTCACCGGCCCGCAGTCGATGCCCGTCTTCAACGACGCAAACCTCACCCCCGAGGAGAAGCGCGACGTCATCGCCTACATCGAGGGTCAGCAGGAGGCCGGCAACCCCGGCGGCAACCCGCTCGGCTCGCTCGGCCCGGTCCCCGAGGGCCTGTTCATCTGGACCCTGGGCCTCGGCCTCTTCGTCGCCGCCGCCGTCTGGCTCGGCCAGAAGTCCGCCTGACGCTCCCCGCCACGACGACTCAGACAGGATCATTTCAAGATGACCGACCTCACCCCTGAGCCCGAGCGTCCCGCGGACTCCGCGGTGCGCCTCGACCAGGGCCATGTCCACGGCTCCGGTGGGATCCCGGAGCGGTTCCAGGACCCTGGCCTGCCGCCCCACGTGCACCGCGCCGCCGACCTCGACGAGAAGGCCGCGAAGCGGGCCGAGCGCAGCGTCGCTGGGCTCTTCGCCCTCTCGATGCTCGGCACCGTGCTCTTCCTCGTGGCGTACTTCATGGTCGACGTCGACACCCAGACGTTCGTGCCGCTCATCGGCACGATGAGCCTGTCGAACCTCCTGCTCGGCCTGGGCATGGCGCTCTCGCTGCTGGGCATCGGCCTCGGCGCCGTCCAGTGGGCCAAGACGCTCATGCCGGACCACGAGAGCGTCGAGGAGCGTCACCCCCTGCGCAGCGCCGACGTCGACCGCGAGGGCTTCGTCCAGACGATGACCGATGGTGCCGAGACCTCGCAGCTGACGCGTCGTCCGATCATCAAGGCGACGATGGGTGGTGCGCTCGGCCTCTTCTCCCTCCCGCTGCTCGTCCAGCTCGCCGGCAGCCTCGGCCCGCTCCCCCGCAACGACCTCTCCGTGACCTTCTGGAACGGCGAGAAGCAGGCCGACGGCAGCTGGGTGGCCAAGAAGCGCCGCCTGCACCTCGACCCCGAGGACCGTCCGATCAAGGCCAGCGACGTCACCATCGGCTCGGTCTTCCACGTCCTGCCCGAGGGCCTGCAGAGCGAGCTGCACGGCGCGGCCAAGCTCAACGAGATCACGAAGTCCACGGTGCTCCTCATGCGCCTCAACCCGGACGACTTCCAGGACACCGACAAGGGCCGCAAAGCCCGCGACTGGGGCTACCAGGGCATCGTCGCCTACTCCAAGGTCTGCACCCACGTCGGCTGCCCCGTCGGCCTCTACGAGCAGACCACCCATCACCTGCTGTGCCCCTGCCACCAGTCCACCTTCGACGTGACCAACGACTGCGAGGTCATCTTCGGCCCGGCCGGGCGCCCCCTGCCGCAGCTGAAGATCAACGTCGACTCGGAGGGCTACCTCATCGCCGAGCAGCCGTTCCAGGAACCGGTCGGCCCGTCCTTCTGGGAGCGTGAGTCCTGATGAGCACCGCTGCACGACCTGCTGACGCCCTGCGCGCCGACGACACGCCGCGCAAGGCCCCCGTCTCCCCCGGCCTGAAGAAGGTCGGCGGTGTCGCCGGCTGGATCGACGACCGGACCGGCGCCGCCAAGGGCGTCGGGTACCTCATGAAGAAGGTCTTCCCGGACCACTGGTCCTTCATGCTCGGCGAGATCGCGATGTACTCGATGATCGTCTGCATGCTCACGGGTGTCTTCCTCACCCTGTGGTTCGACCCCACCCAGGGTGAGGTCATCTACGAGGGCAGCTACGTCCCGCTCCAGGGCGTCGAGATGTCCCGCGCCTACGCCTCGACCCTCGACATCTCCTTCGACGTCAAGGGCGGTCTGCTCATCCGGCAGATGCACCACTGGTCGGCGCTGCTCTTCATCGTCGCCCTCTCGGTGCACATGCTCCGCGTCTTCTTCACCGGTGCCTTCCGCAAGCCGCGTGAGATCAACTGGGTCATCGGCTGCCTCCTGTCGATGCTCGCGCTCATCGAGGGCTTCGCCGGCTACTCGCTCCCCGACGACCTGCTCTCGGGCACGGGACTGCGGGCGGCGCAGGGCTTCATGCTCAGCGCGCCGGTCATCGGCAGCTACCTCAGCTACGCGCTCTTCGGCGGCGGCTTCCCGGGCGAGGACATCATCCCGCGCCTCTACTCGATCCACATCCTGCTGCTGCCGGGCATCCTCATCGCCCTCTTCACGGCGCACATCGTGCTCGTGGCGCTGCAGAAGCACACCCAGTACCCCGGCCCGGGCCGGACCAACGACAACGTCGTCGGCTTCCCGGTCATGCCGGTCTACGCGGCCAAGGCCGGTGGCTTCTTCTTCATCGTCTTCGGTGGCATCGCCCTGATCTCCTCCATCGTCCAGATCAACGCGGTGTGGGTGCACGGTCCGTACATGCCCAACGCGACGACGGCGGGCGCCCAGCCGGACTGGTACATGCTCTTCCCCGACGGTGCCTTGCGGCTCCTCCCCGGCTGGATGGAGTTCACCACCTTCGGCTGGACCTGGGCCTTCCCGGTGATCATCGGGTCGCTGCTCGTCATCCCGCTCTTCTACGGCGGCATGATCGCCTACCCGTTCGTCGAGGCCTGGGTCACCGGTGACAAGCGCGAGCACCACCTGCTCGACCGCCCGCGCAACCGTCCCACCCGGACCGCGCTCGGCGTCGCCGCCTTCACCCTGTGGCTCGTGCTCACGCTCGCCGCGAGCAACGACATCATGGCGATCAAGTTCCACATGTCGATCAACGACATCACGAACATGCTGCGCGTCCTCACCTTCGCCGGCCCGATCCTCGCGTTCTGGGCGACGAAGCGGATCTGCCTCTCGCTGCAGCGGCACGACCGCGAGATGGTGCTGCACGGCCGCGAGTCGGGTCGCATCGTCCGAGGCCCCGGCGGCGACTTCCACGAGGTCCACGAGCCGCTCGACGAGTACACCCGGTGGACCCTGGTCCAGCACGAGCCGGTCGCCCCGGTCGAGCTCGCTCCCGGCGAGGAGAAGGGCAAGGGCTCTCGCAAGCGCAAAATGCGGGCAGCGCTCTCCCGGTTCTACTTCGACGGTGCCGTCAACCCGGTCACCCCGGCAGAGCTCGAGGCCGCGCACCACGACGGTCACGGTCACGAGGCCATCGAGGGCTCGGACCAGACCACGGTCGGGTCGGGTCAGCACTGACCGCCCCGCCTGACCGAAGGGGCCCGGAGGCGACCGCCTCCGGGCCCCTTCGTCGTACCGCTCCCCTCGCGGTGACGACCGTCCTCCTCGCGCTGCTCGGGATGTTCGGGCCGTTCTCCATCGACACCCCCTTCCCCGCCTTCGTCCAGATGCGCGAGGACTTCGGCGTCGGCAGCGCGCAGATGCAGCAGGTCGTCAGCGTCTACCTGATCTCCTTCGCGGCGATGAGCCTCTTCCACGGTCCGCTGAGCGACGCCGTCGGGCGCAAGCCCGTCATGGTCACCGGAGCGGCCGTGTACACCCTGGCCTCGATCGGTGCCGCGCTGGCCCCGTCCCTGCCCCTCCTGCTCATCTGCCGAGCCCTCCAGGGCGCCTCGGCCGGCGCGGGGACGATCGTCTCGCGCACCGTCGTCCGTGACCTCTTCGAGGGCCCCCGCGCACAACGTCTCATGAGCGCCATCGCGATGATCTTCGGCATCGGACCGGCGGTGGCGCCGATCATCGGCGGCTGGCTGCTCCAGCTCGGACCCTGGCCGATCGTCTTCTGGTTCCTCGCGATCTTCGGCGCGTTCATCGCGGTGTCGGTCCTCGTGCTGCTGCCGGAGAGCCACCCGCCGGAGCGACGGACCCCCCTTCGCCTGGACGCGATCCTGCGCAACGTCGTCGCGGCCGCCCGCGACCGCTGGTTCCTCGTCCTCACCGGCGCGAACGCGTTCTCCTTCGCCGCCCAGTTTCTCTACATCGCGGGCGCGCCGATCCTCGTCGTCGACATCCTCGGGCTCGGCGAGCAGGACTTCTGGCAGCTCTTCGTCCCGATGGTCGCCGCCATGGTGCTCGGGTCCTTCACCAACGGCCGGCTGGCCGAGCGCGTCGCCGGGCACCGGCTCATCACCGCCGGGCAGGGCTGCTCGTTGACCGGTGCGACGGCCGCGGTGCTCCTCGCCGCTCTCCCGGGGACGAGCGGCCAGATGCCCTGGGCCCTCGTCGGGCTCGTCATGGTCGCCTTCGGGACCGGGATCTCCATGCCGGTCTACCAGCTGGCGTTGCTCGACAGCTTCCCCAACTCTCGGGGCACCGCTGCCTCGGTGAGCACCTTCCTCATGCTCTCGCTCAACTCCCTCCTCGCCGGCTTCGTCGCCCCCGTTGCGGGGCGGACGATGCTCGCCTTCTCCGCGACCAGCCTGGGCCTGCTCCTGCTCGGCATCACCCTGTGGGCGGTGCACCGACGGCACGTCATGAGAGGCTCGCCCTGATGGATGCAGTGGACGACGCCGCCTTCGAGGCCGCCGTGCGGGACGGGCTGGACGCGGTGCCCCCGGAGCTCATGGCGATGGCCGACAACGTCGCGATCTTCGTCGAGGACGAGCCGAGCGCCGAGCACGCCGACCCCACGCTCTCCGACGAGGACAACGCCGAGCTGCTCGGCATCTACCTCGGGACCCCCCTCACCGAGCGGGACGGCTGGTGGGCTGCCGGGTCGATGCCCGACCGCGTCGTGCTCTTCCGTGGCCCGCTGACCCGCATGTGCGCGGACCTCGACGAGCTCCGCGACGAGGTGGCGATCACCGTCGTCCACGAGATCGCCCACCACTTCGGCATCGACGACGCCCGGCTGCACGCCCTCGGCTGGGGCTGAGGAACCGCCTCAGACGAGGGCACTCTGCTGCTGCCAGCCGGCGTAGGAGTACTGCCAGACCCCGATGCCCTCGGTGGGCAGGAACTCGCGGCCCGACCCGGTGAAGTCGACCGGGTCGCCCGGGATGGAGTTCTCGTACACCCACCGTGCGTGCTCGGGAGCCATGTTGACGCAGCCGTGCGAGACGTTGGCACGGCCCTGCGAGCCGAGCGACCAGGGCGCGGAGTGGAGGAACTCCCCGGTCCAGGTGACTCGGACGTTCCAGCTCGTGTCGACGTTGTAGTAGCCGGGCTCACCCTTGTCGATGCCCACCGTCGCCGAGTCCATCGTCATGTCGGCGACCTTGTTGATGACGACCTTCAGCCCCGACCGGGTCTCGGTCTCGGGGCCCGGCTTGCCGCTGGAGACCGGGATGGTCCGCAGCGCCTGCCCGCCCCGGGTCACCGTCATCTGGTGTCCCGCGATGTCGACCTTCGTCATCTGCTCGCGTCCGATGGTCATGCTGCCGGAGACATCGTCGGCGACCCACTTGTCCTCGCCGGTCTGGAAGCCGGTGAGCGGCGCGTCGAGGCGGACCGTGGTCCCGGGCTCCCAGAAGGCCTTGGGGCGCCACATGAGCTGGCGGTTGTCGAGCCAGCCCCAGGAGCCCTCGGTCTTCGGCGAGGTCGTCACGCTCACCGCCCGCTCGATCTGCTCGCGGAAGGCCCTTGTCGTCACCTCTGAGTCGAACTGGAGGCTCACGGGCATCGCCACACCGCCGGTCTGCCCGGCGTAGACCATCCCGTAGGTCGCGGTCACGGCGGGCTCGTGCGTGCTGAAGCCGCTCGTGCTCGTGACCCTCGTGCCGTCGGGACCGACGCTCGTAACGGCGACGCTGTAGCGTGCGGAGGGCGCGAGGCGGGACGTGCTCGACCACTCACCCCCGGTGAGGGCCCCCTCGACGGGAGGACCGCCCTTCGTGCTCACCTCGACCCGCTCGATGCGCCCGGTCACCGCCGCGACGCTCACCTCGTCGTCCGGCATGACCCCCGTGGCCCCGTCGGCGGGCACGACCGTGATCTCGGCCGGCTGGGGCGGGGTGCTGGTGCTCGACCTGCTCGCCGACGCTCCCGCAGACCGTCCCGTCTCACCGCTCGTCTCGCCGCCCTGGCACCCGGCCAGCACGACGAGAGCGACGAGGACCGTCAGGCCCCGGCGCGCCCCTGATCGCACCCTGCGTGCCCCCACTGCTCTGCTCTCCCCTGTCTCGGCAACTGGACGATCCTACCGGCTGGCCGCTCCCCCGCCGAACCGCCGACGTCGCGGCACGACGAAGGGGTGAGCAGACCTCGTCGGTCCGCTCACCCCTTCGTCAGGGCACGGTGCGCGTCAGTGCGCGTGCTCGCCCTTGTAGTGCTCGAAGACCCAGCCGATGAGCGCGTAGACGCCCAGGACCACGCCGAAGACGGCGATCCAGAAGCCGGCCGCAACGCCGAGGAAGATGATCGACGCCGACAGCCCGAGCCACAGCGGCCACCACGAGTACGGGGTGAACGCGCCGTAGTTGCCGGCCTGCTCCTCGATCTCGCCGTCGAGGTTGTCCTCGGGACGCAGCGGGAGCTTCGAGGCCGTCTTCCAGAGGTAGAAGGAAATCATGAAGCCGAGTCCGGCGCACAGGTAGAGCGCAACCCAGCCGACCGGCTCGCCCCACCCGGTCCACGCACCGTAGAGGGTGGCGGCGAAGACGAAGAAGATTCCGATGACGGCGAAGAGCTTGATCTCGGGCTTCATGCGTTGTCCTCTCGGGTCGCACGCTCGGCGACGACCTGCGCGCGCTGGTCAGCCGGGGTGATCGCGCTCGGCGCGTACTCGGGGTGGTGGAGGTCGAAGGCCGGGCGCTCCGAGCGGATCCGCGGGATCGAGGTGAAGTTGTGCCGCGGCGGCGGGCAGGAGGTCGCCCACTCGAGCGAGGCACCGTAGCCCCACGGGTCGTCCATCGTGACGTTGGGCGCCGAGGTCTGCGTCTTCCACACGTTGTAGAAGAAGGGGAAGAAGGAGACCGCGAGGATGAACGCGCCGACCGTGGAGATCTGGTTGGCGAGCTGGATGTTGTCCTCGACCATGTAGTCCGCGTAGCGACGCGGCATGTTCTGCACGCCCAGCCAGTGCTGGATGAGGAAGGTCGTGTGGAAGCCGATGAAGAGCAGCCAGAAGTGCCACTTCGCCAGGCCCTCGTCGAGCATCTTGCCCGTGATCTTCGGCCACCAGAAGTACAGCCCCGCGAAGAAGCTGAAGACGATGGTGCCGAAGAGCACGTAGTGGAAGTGCGCCACGACGAAGTACGTGTCGGAGACTTGGAAGTCCAGGGCCGGGCTGGCGAGGATGACACCGGTCAGACCACCGAAGAGGAAGGTTACGAGGAAGCCGAGCGCCCAGATCATCGGCGAGTCGAAGACGAGCTTGCCGCCCCACATCGTGCCGATCCAGTTGAAGAACTTCACGCCTGTCGGCACCGCGATGGCCATCGTCATGATCGCGAAGAACGGCAGGAAGACCTGCCCGGTGACGTACATGTGGTGGGCCCACACCGACACCGAGAGCGCCGCGATGGCGATCGTCGCGAAGACGAGCGTCTTGTAGCCGAAGATCGGCTTGCGCGAGAAGACCGGGACGATCTCGGAGATCACGCCGAAGAACGGCAGGGCGAGGACGTACACCTCTGGGTGCCCGAAGAACCAGAAGAGGTGCTGCCACAGGATCGTGCCGCCGCTCTCCGGGGCGAAGATGTGCCCGCCGAAGCGCCGGTCGACACCGAGCCCGATGAGGGCCGCCGCGAGGACCGGGAAGGCCATGAGGATGAGGACGGAGGTGATGAGGATGGTCCAGGTGAAGATCGGCATCCGGAACATCGTCATGCCCGGAGCGCGCATGCACAGGATCGTGGTGATGAAGTTGACCGCACCGAGGATGGTTCCGAAACCACCGAGCGCCAGGCCCCAGACCCAGAGGTCGCCGCCGAGGCCGGGGCTGTACGACGGGTTCGAGAGCGGGGTGTACGCGGTCCAGCCGAAGCTCGCCGCGCCGCCCGGGGTCAGCAGGCCGAAGCCGGCGATGAGTCCACCGAAGAGGTAGAGCCAGAAGGCGAACATGTTCAGTCGCGGGAAGGCGACGTCCGGCGCACCGATCTGCAGCGGCATGAGCGCGTTCGCGAAGCCGGCGAAGGCCGGCGTCGCGAAGAGCAGCAGCATGATCGTGCCGTGCATCGTGAACATCTGGTTGAACTGCTCGGGGTTGTCGACGACCTGCAGGCCGGGCGCCCAGAGCTCGGCTCGGATGACGAGAGCCATCACGCCGCCGATGAGGAACCAGATGAAGGAGGCGACGAGGTAGAGGTTGCCGATGACCTTGTGGTCGGTCGTCGTCAGGTACTTGAAGGCCTGGCTGCCCGCTCGCTCCTGCCGCAGCTCGCGGCGGTCTGGAGCGTCGCTGGTCCGGTTGAGAATTCCGCCGATCGACATCAGCGTGCACCTTCCTCGAGGAGGTCGTCCTGGCCGGGGACCAGGGCCTCACGGTTGAGCCCGTTCTCCAGCTGGCCAGTCTGGCCCTTGGCCCGGAGCTCCTCCATGTGTTGGTCGAACTCCTCCTGGGTCACGATCTTGACGTTGAAGAGCATCTGGCTGTGGTAGGCGCCGCAGAGCTCGGCGCACTTGCCCTGGAAGGTACCGGTCTCGGTCGGGGTGACCTGGAGACGGTTGACCAGGGAGGGGTTGAGGTCCATCTTCTCGAGGAAGGCGGGGACCCAGAAGGAGTGGACGACGTCACGCGAGGTGAGCTGGAACTCGACCCGCTGGTCGACCGGCACGTAGAGCGTCGGGAGCTTGTCCTGCGCACCCTCCTTGCCGTTGAGCTCGGCCATCTGGCCGGCCTCGTGGACGTCGGCCTCGACGTAGTTGAAGTCCCAGCTCCACTGCTTGCCGACGACGTTGATCGTCACGTCGGGCTCGGCGTCCGCGTCGTACAGCTTGGACTGGACGTCCTCGGTGAAGTAGAAGAGCGCACCGACCATGAGGATCGGCACGACGGTGTAGAGCACCTCGAGCGGCACGTTGTACTGCAGCTGCGGGGGCAGGGTGCCGTCGTCGTCCTTGCGGCGGCGGTAGGCGACCATGCACCAGATCGTCAGACCCCAGACGAGGATGCCGACAGCCATCGCGGCGATCCACGAGCCGATCCAGAGGTTCTCGACGAGGGCGGCCTCCTCGGTCACGCCGTTGGGCAGGTAACCGTTGGACGCGTCGGTCGAGATCCCCACGGCGCTGCAGGCCGAGAGGGTCAGGGCAGCGACGGCGATACCGGCGAGGCCGAGACGACGACGAGCTCGACCGATGTGGCGGTCAGTACGAGGCAAGGGGCACCCACCTGTGTCGGAGCGGACAGCAATACACGGGCAAAGGTACCGCAGGCTCGTGGGGCGGTTGGGACGGGGGGCGCGATTCGGTCGGCGTGGCGGATCCACCCGGCACCCGGGCCCGCTCAGCCTGCCCAGCCCTCGGGCAGCGCCGACCGGACGAGCTCGATCTGTGGCAGGGCGAGCGCCTGGCGCAGCCGGCCCGCATATTCCTCCCGGGGGATCTCGGTGACGCCGAGCGAGGCGAGATGAGGCGTCGCCCACTGGGTGTCGATGATGGCCGCCGGCCGCGAAGGGGCGAGGACGAGGGCGTCGAGGGCCACGAGGGCGACCTTCGAGGCGTCCGTGGCCCGGCGGAACATCGACTCCCCGGCGAAGAGCCCGCCGATGCTCACCCCGTAGAGCCCCCCGACGAGGCGACCTCCTCCCCCTTCGTCCCAGACCTCGACGGAGTGGGCCCACCCGAGGCGGTGGAGGGTGCCGTAGGCCCGCCGGATGTCGTCGGTGATCCACCGGCCGTCCCGGGCGGGGTCGGCGCAGGCCGCGACGACCGCGTCGAAGGCCCGGTCGACGGTCACGCCGTAGCGGCGGCAGGAGCGCCGCAGGGAGCGGCTGACGCGCAGCGCGCCGGGCAGGAGGACCCCGCGCAGCTCGGGCCGCCACCAGCCGATGGGCGGGGCGCCGTGCTCCCCGATCCCCATCGGGAAGAGGCCGTGGCGGTAGGCGTCGAGCAGGGTGCCGGGGGCAAGGTCCGCCCCGACGCCCAGGAGGTCCTCGTCGGGCAGGTCGAGGAGGTCGTCGAAGTCGACGGCGCCCGGCCCCGGGTCGATCGGCGGGTACGGGACCTCGGGCACGGGAGCACCGGCCGTCGGGCTCAGCCCCGGGCGGCGAGCGCGTCGGCGAGCAGGTCGGCGCTCGCGTCGCCGTAGGCCTCGCGGAAGCGGTCGACGAAGGACGGGATCGTGAGGTCGTACTCCTGGGTGCCGACCGTCTCGATGACGTAGGTGGCGAGCATGGAGCCGATCTCCGCGCACTCGCGCAGCGGCAGGTCGAGCGCCAGGCCGGTGAGGAAGCCGGCGCGGAAGGCGTCGCCGACGCCGGTCGGGTCGGCCTTGGTCACCTCGCGGGCCGCCGCGACGACGATCGGCTCGTCGAGCCCCTCGCCGGTGATGCGCACGCCGTCCTTGCCGAGAGTGGTCACCCGGTAGCGGACCCGGGCGTTGATCTCATCCTGGCCCCAGCCGGTCTTCTGCTCGGTGAGGTGGGACTCGTACTCGTTGGTGATGAGGTACTCGGCGCCCTCGATGAGTCCGCGGATGAAGTCACCGTCGCTGAAGGCGAGCTGCTGGCTGGGGTCGGCGACGAAGGGGATGCCGCGCTTGCGGCACTCGTCGGTGTGACGGCGCATCGCCTCGGGGTCGTCAGGACCGACGAGGACGAGGTCCAGGCCGCCGACGCGGTCGGCGACGGGCCCGAGCTCGATGTCGCGGGCCTCGCTCATCGCTCCGGCGTAGAAGGTCGCGATCTGGGCCATGTCGTCGTCGGTCGTGCACACGAAGCGGGCCGTGTGCTGCGTCTGCGACACGTGGACGGACGCGCAGTCCACGCCGTGCCGCTCGAGCCAGCTGCGGTAGTCGGCGAAGTCCTCGCCGACCGCGCCCACGAGGATGGGCCGCTGCCCCAGCTGGGCCATGCCGAAGGAGATGTTGGCCGCGACTCCCCCACGCCGGATCTCCAGGCCGTGCGCGAGGAAGCTCAGCGAGATCTTGTCGAGCTGCTCGACGACGAGGGAGTCGGCGAAACGGCCCGAGAAGGTCATGAGGTGATCGGTGGCGATGGAGCCGGCGATAGCGATGCGCACGGGAGGACCTTAACCGCCGGGCGTCGAGCCGCCACGCCCGCCCGCCGAGGGGTTGTGGCGTGCGTCACAAGACCTCGCTATCGTGGCCGCATGAGCGAGATGCAGCCGACAGCGTTCGACGGGCTCGACAGCGGGAGCATCAGCGAGCTGGCCACCACCGGGGCCCGGGTGTGGGACTCCCCCGCCCTGGGCTCGCACGCGCCGGCGACCGGCCTCGGCTGGGCCCCCCACCCCACGGACTTCTCCGTCCCCGACCGGGCTCGCACCCTCGTCCCGAGGGAGCTCTTCTTCGTCTGAGCCCAGCTCGACCTCGTGACAACGACGTCACGACGAAGGGGCCGTCACCGGTGATCCGGTGACGGCCCCTTCGTGCGTGCGGGACGGGTCAGCTGAAGCTGTCCCCGCAGGCGCAGGAGCTGCCCGCGTTGGGGTTGTCGATCGTGAAGCCCTGCTTCTCGATGGTGTCGGCGAAGTCGATGCTCGCACCGGTGAGGTAGGGCGCGCTCATCCGGTCGACGACGACCTCGACACCGTCGAACTCGCGGACAAGGTCACCGTCGAGGGTGCGCTCGTCGAAGTAGAGCTGGTAGATCAGGCCGGAGCAGCCGCCGGGCTGCACGCCGACGCGCAGGCGCAGGTCGTCCCGGCCCTCCTGCTCGAGGAGGGACTTGACCTTGCCGGCGGCGACGTCGGTCAGGAGGACACCGTGCGCCTCCTCCGTGGTGCTGGCAACGTTCGTCTCGTCCTGGACGCTCATCTCAAACCTCACGTGTCTCGGGGGTGCGGGCAGTGGTGCCCGTCAGCAGGGCCCAACAGCGGACCCGGCGGGGATGTTCCCGCCCGACCAATGTACGTCAGCAGGCTGGGAGGTCAACGCTCGACAAGAGACGAAGGGGGGTCAGCGGCGGGGGGACCAGGTGCGGGCGACCCGGGCGGCCCGGTCGGTGAGGCGCGGCACGGGGTCGGCGAGCGAGGCGTCGACCTCCGCGAGGCTCTCGGCGACGGCGTAGACGCCGCTCGCCCCCATGGCCATCGCCTCGCGGCGCCCGAGCAGGACGCGCCCGGCGATGATGACGACGGGGGTGCCGTGACGGCCCGCGGCGGCGCACACGCCGCTGGCGACCTTGCCCTGCCGGGACTGCCAGTCGAGCGATCCCTCCCCCGTGACGACGAGGTCGGCGGCGGCGATGAGCTCGTCGATGCCGACCGCCTCGAGGGTGAGGTCGACCCCGCTGACCCGACGTCCGCCGAGGACGAGCAGGCCGTAGCCGATCCCGCCGGCCGCGCCGGCACCCGGCTCGCGGTCGAGGCGGCGCGGACGCCCGGTGAGCAGGTCGGTCGGGGCCGGGTGGACGCCGGAGAGGACGGAGACGAAGTGGCCGAGGGCGCCCTCGAGCTGCTGGGCGAGCTCGGGGCTCGCACCCTTCTGCGCCGCGAAGTTCGCGCTCGCCCCGTCGAGCCCGAGGAGGGGCACCTCGACGTCGGTGGCGGCCACGATCTCCACCCCGGCGAGGGCCGCACGGGCTGCGTCGACGACGCCCGCGACGTCGTCGGGCGCGACCGAGGCCAGGCCGAGCCCTCCCCCGGCGAGCAGACCCTCCTGACGACCGGCGAGCGCCGCGATCATCCCGGCGCCCCCGTCGTTGGTGCCCGACCCGCCGAGACCGACGACGACCCGGCGGGCACCGGCCGAGACGGCGGCGAGGAGCAGGTCGCCGAGGCCGGCGGAGGAGGTGACCGCGGGGTCGCGCTCCGAGGCCTCGAGCAGGTGCAGACCGACAGCCTGCGCGCTCTCGACCCAGGCTGTGCGCCCCCCTTCGTCCTCGGTGAGGAAGACCGCCGCCGGGACGCGACGGCCGAGAGGGTCGGGGACGGTCACGGCGACCGTCTCGCCGTCGCGCGCGCCCGAGACGACGTCGAGGAAGCCCGGGCCGCCGTCGCTCAGCGGCAGGAGGGTGAGGAGGTCGTCGGGGGCGCTGCTGCGCCAGCCGGCGGCGATGGCCCCGGCCGCCTGGGTCGCGGTGAGGGTCCCGGTGAAGCAGTCGGGCGCGATGAGGACGTGCACGTCGTGAGGGTACCGAGTCGGCTCAGCCCGGCAGGCCGGCGAGGATCTGGGCGATGAGGATCTTCGCGATCATCGCGGCCGGGTAGACGAGGGCGTAGCCGAGGCCGACCCGGGTGTCGAAGCCGGTGCGCTCGTTGGCGAAGGCGAGGACGGCCGGCTGGGTCTGGCTGCCGGCCAGGACGCCGGCCAGCTCGCGCGGAGGGGTGCGCAGCAGGAAACGGCCGACCAGCCCGATGCCCACGGCGGCCAGGGTGGTCATGACGAAGCCGAGCACGCCGACCTTCCACCCGATGTCGGAGGTGATCGCCTCGGCGAAGCGCTCCCCCGCCCGGGAGCCGGCGTAGGCGAGGAAGGTGAGCATGCCGAAGACGGACAGGGTCGTCGCCGCCGAGTTCGGCATCGACACGACGACCGGGCCCACCCGGCCGAGGCGGCCGAAGACGAGCCCGACGAGGAGCGTGCCGGCCGCGGCCCCGAGGCTGAAGGAGCCGCCGGGGACCGGCACCTCGATCAGGCCGATGGCGACACCGACGGCGATGCCGAGGGCGAAGCCGATGGGGTTGATGTCGCTCAGCCCTCGCTCGCTGTCGCCGAGGTGGCGGGTCACGGCGTCCATGCGGTCCTTCGCGGCGACGACGCGCAGCCGGTCACCCATCTGCACGACGAAGTCGTCGTGGGCGACGAGGTCGACGTCGCCGCGGCGGACGCGCGTGATGTTCGCCGAGAAGTCCTCGTCGATGTGCAGCTCGCGCAGGGTGCGGCCCGCCAGCCGCGGGTTGGACAGGGTGATCCGGCGGTAGTCGTAGTCGCGGTGGTCGATGAGCGTGTGCGTCGAGGGGTGCCCGATGCGCTCGGTGACCTCGCGGACGACCTCGGCCGGACCGACGAGACCGACGAGGTCGCCGCGCTGCAGCACCGTCCACTCCGAGGGGAGCTCGACGGGTGCCTCCTCACCGTGCCGCAGGCGGGAGACGACGAGACGGCCGGGGTGCATCGTGAGCAGGGCCCCCACCGGGACCATCTCGTCGGTGTCGACCCGCACGGTGCTGTTGGTCAGCGGCTCCTCGGCACCCGAGTCGGCGCTCTCGTGGCGCAGGACGAGCAGGCTCGTGAGCAGCATGCCGACGACGCCGTAGAGATAGGCAAGCGAGTAGCCGATCGTCGGGCCGACCGGGTCGCCGGAGCGCTCGGTGGCGGCGGCCAGCGCCGGGGTGTTGGTCAGAGCCCCGGCGAAGGAGCCCGCGATGACCGGGCTGGAGAGCCCGAGGAGACGTCCGACGAGGACGCCGACCGCGGCCACCCCGAGGAAGATCATGACGACGGCGAGCATCGGCCGCCAGCCGGTGCGGAGCGAGGCGAAGAAGCTCGACCCCGACACCACACCGACGGTGTAGGTGAAGAGGACGAGGCCGAGCGTGCCGACGACCTCGGGCACGAGGAGCGGGGTCTCGGCGGCCGCCCCGGAAGCGGCGACACCGATCGCGGCGAAGAGCACGGCGGCCGGGCCGAGGTGGACCCGCTTGAGGCGGACGGCGCCAAGCACCGAGCCCACCGCGAGCAGGATCATCAGGAGGAGGACCGGCTCCCTGCCGAGGAGGTCGAGTGCGGGTCCCATGGGTCACCAGCCTAGGACGGGTCTGGTTCCGCGGGGATCCCGGTGTCTCGCACGAGGTAGAGCCACGGGAAGGCCCGGCAGCCCACGACCCAGCCGTCCCGCAGGTAGCGGCTCGTCGGCCGGGTCCACGCGACCCGCCGGTGCTCCCACTGCGTGCCGGTGCGCGCGACGACATGGAACAGCATCCCGGCGCCGACGGTCCGCCACCCGCGCCGCCCCGCGATCTCGAGCTCGGCCATCTCGTCGAAGGCGGTCACCGGACCGAGGCGGCGGGTCTGCCCCTTCGTCTCGGCGACCTCGGCCCCCGACTGGCCGAAGCGCTGCTGCACCGCCTGCCGGCTCATGCCGAGCGCGCCGCCGATGGCGGCCCAGCTGTGGCCGTGGCCGCGGGCGGCCGCCACGGACTGGCGGAGGAGGTCACGGGTCACCCCTTCGGCGACGGCGGCGCGGGCGACGAGCGCGAGATGGTCGGCGGGGTCCTGGGGGTCGAGCCCGGCGTCCTCGAGGATGGCCCGCCCGATGCGCTCGGCGAGGGCCTGGTCCTGGGTCATCGGCCGGCCTTGTCGTCCTCGCTCGGCAGCCACAGGGCGCCCTCGTCGGGCTCCTTGCTCGACCACCTCAGGGCGCGGGCGAGGAAGAAGACACCAAGGATGATGAGCGCGAGGCCGGCCCCCTCGAAGAAGCCGTGGAAGAAGCCGGACCCGATGGGTCGGGCGAGGAGCACGCTCACGAGCCCGAGCGCGAGCATGACGTAGCCGGGACGGGTGCTGGAAAGGTTCGCCATGCGTCAACGGTAGGTTGACGCAGGAAGGCCTGTCAACCTCCCGTTGACATGACCTCAGGCGGGGCGGACGAGTCCCGTCGCCGGGTCGACGAAGGGATTGTGCTCGACCGGCACCCGCTCCCCCTCGGCGATCGGGCCCGGGGCCGTCCCGTCACCGAAGGGCGACCCGCCGAGGCTCTCGCGGCCGTGCGGCTCGAGCCAGCCGGTGAGGTCGGGTCCCTGCGGGACGACACCGGTCGGGTTGATGTCGCGGTGGACCTCGTAGTAGTGCCGCTTGATGTGCACGAAGTCCGTCGTGTCGCCGAAGCCGGGCGTCGTGAAGAGGTCGCGCGCGTACGCCCACAGCACCGGCATCTCGGTGAGCTTGGAGCGGTTACACTTGAAGTGCCCGTGGTAGGCCGCGTCGAAGCGGGCGAGCGTCGTGAAGAGCCGGACGTCCGCCTCGGTGATGCGCTCCCCGAGGAGGTAGCGACGGTCGGCGAGGTGGCCCTCGAGCCAGTCGAGCGCGGTCCACAGCCGCTCGTAGGCCGCGTCGTAGGACTCCTGGGTGCCGGCGAAGCCGCAGCGGTACACGCCGTTGTTGACCTCGGTGTAGACCCGCTTGTTGATCGTGGCCATCTCCTCGAGGTGCTCCTGCGGCCACAGGTCCGGCGCACCCTCGCGGTGGTGCTCGCGCCACTGGGTGGAGAGGTCCTCGGTGATCTGCGGGAAGTCGTTCGTCACGACCCCGCCGCTCGGCACGTCGACGACCGCCGGCACGGTGATACCCCGCGGGTAGCCGGGCCAGCGGGTCTCGTAGGCGTCCTTGAGCCGCGGGATCTGCAGCACCGGGTCGAGGTGGTCGGGGTCGAGGTCGAAGGTCCAGCTGTCGGCGTCGTGGGTCGGCCCGGCGACGCCCATCGAGATGACGTCCTCGAGACCGAGGAGGCGGCGCACGATGATCGCGCGGTTGGCCCACGGACAGGCCCGCGAGACGACGAGGCGGTAGCGGCCCGGCTCGACCGGCCACTGCTGCTCACCGATCGGGGTGTCGCTCCCGGGAGCCTTCGCCGGGTCGGGGTCCGCGACGATGCGGTCCTCGATGTAGCTGGTGTCGCGGTTGTACTCCTGCTCGACATACGTTCCCTGGGCCATGCGGCCAGGCTAGTTGAACGTGCACCTAGGGCAGGCTGGGCGCATGACCTCCTTCCTCGACACATACCGCCGCACCGGCGCAGACCTGCCCTTCGGCGACCCGCTCCCCTGGCACGGGGTGTCGATGGAGGGCTACTTCTGGCGGTTCAGCGACCCGGCGACCGGACGGGTGATCATCACCCTCGTCGGCATCAACAGCCCGGCGAGGGGGGATCGCTGGGCGACCGTGGGCATCGCGGCCGAGCCGTCCGGTCACCTCGCGACGGCCGAGCTGGCCGGCGCCTGGGCCGACCCGCAGCGGCTCGGTGTGCGCGTCGGGGACGACGGAGGTGAGGGTCACGTCGTCGCGGACGCGCGCCGGCTCGACGCGGTCGTCGGCGCGAGCGCGGTGCACGTGAGCGTCGAGTCGCCCCGGCCGTGGCCGCACCGTCGCTTCGGTGGGTCGAGCCTCTTCCAGAGCGTGCCCGGCCTCAACCAGTACTGGCACCCGTGGCTGCTCGGTGGGACCGCCCGCGGTCAAGCCGTCATCGACGGTGAGCGGGTCGACATCGACGGTTGGCAGGTCTACGGCGAGAAGAACTGGGGTCGCGGCGGGTTTCCCGACGCGTGGTGGTGGGGTCAGGCGCAGGGCTTCGCCGAGCGCGATACGTGCGTGGCCTTCGCCGGCGGCCAGGTCACCGCGGGCCCGACCGTCCTCGGCCGGCGCCTGACCACGGAGGTCACCGCGCTCGTCGTCGCGCTGCCCGACGGCCGCGTCCTGCGCCTCGGCAACCCTGGGGCGTCGCCGGTGCGGACCGAGGCGCGCCCGGGGCACTGGCAGCTGCGGGGCCGGTCGCGCCGGTGGCAGGTCGAGGTCGACGCGAGCATCGACCCGGGCCAGGCCTTCGTCCTGCCGGTCCCCCTCGTCGAGGAGCGCCGCAACGCACCAGGCGCCCTCGAGAGCCTCGTGGGCCACATCGAGGTGAGGGTCGCCGAGCATGGCCGTGAGGTCTGGAGGGGCGAGAGCCAGCTGGCCGGCCTCGAGCTGGGAGGTCGCGCCCTGGCAGAGGAAGAGCTCGCGACGCGCGGCGGCAGCCCCTCACCGACTACCGCTCAGTAACGGGACCTCGGGAGCCGCTGCCCCTCACATGCGGGGGCAACCGCCGGAGAGGCCCCGTTACTGATCAGTCACATCGCACCGAGCCGGGCGAGCAGCAGCGCCTCGGCGACGCACACCCGCTCGAACTCGCCGAGGTGCAGCGACTCGTTGGCGCCGTGCGCACGCGTGTCGGGGTCCTCGACGCCGGTGACGAGGATCGCCGCCTCGGGGAAGCGCTCGGCGAAGGCAGCGACGAAGGGGATGGACCCGCCGACGCCGATGTCGACCGGCTCGGAGCCGTCCCAGGCGTCACGGAAGGCGGCGCGGGCCTCGTCGTAGACCGGGCCGGTGGTGTCGGCGTAGAAGCCGGGGCCGGCGTCGACCTGCTCGACGGTCAGCTCGGCACCCCACGGCACGTGCTCGCGCAGGTGCCGCTCGAGCGCGGCGAAGCCGTCGGCGGGGTCCTCGTCGGGCGCGAGCCGCATGGAGAGGCGGGCGCGGACGGAGGGGATGAGGGTGTTGGAGGAGCGCTCGACGGTCGGGGCGTCGATGCCGATGATCGCCATGGCCGGCTTGGTCCACTGGCGCGAGAGGATCGAGCCGGTGCCGATGAGCTCGGTGCAGGGCAGCATCCCGGACTCGGCGCGCAGCCGGTCCTCTGGGTAGTCGAGGTCGCTCGCCTCGCCCGACGTGAGCCCGGCGACGGCGACGTCACCGGCCTCGTCGTGCAGGGTCGCGAGCAGCCGCACGAGCGCGGAGAAGGCGTCGGGCATGGGCCCGCCGAACATCCCGGAGTGGATGCCGTGGTCGAGCGTGCGGACGGTGACGTCGGCCCGGACGAGCCCGCGCAGCGAGGTGGTCAGGGCGGGCGTCCCGATGTCCCAGTTCATCGAGTCGGCGAGGACGATGACGTCGGCGGCGAGCTTGTCGCCGTGCGCGGCGAGGATGTCGGGCAGCGAGTCGGAGCCGTACTCCTCCTCACCCTCGACGAAGACGGTGACGCCGACGGGCAGCGCGCCCGCGTGCACGCGCAGGGCGGCGAGGTGCGCCATGATCCCGGCCTTGTCGTCGGCCGCGCCGCGGCCGTAGAGGCGGCCGTCGCGCTCGGTCGGCTCGAAGGGGGGCGAGTCCCACTCGGCGTCGTCGCCGGGGGGTTGCACGTCGTGGTGCGCGTAGAGCATGACGGTGGGTGCGCCCTCGGGGCCGGCGACGCGACCGATGACGGCCGGCGCTCCCCCTTCACGCACGATCTCGACCTCGAGCCCCTCGGCGCGCAGCAGCGCGGCGGTGGCCTCGGCGCTGGCGTCGACGTGTCTCTGGTCGAAGGAGGGCAACGACACGCTCGGGATCCTCGTGAGGTCCTCGAGGTCGCTCCGCAGCGCCGGCATGAGCTCGCGCACGCGGCCACGGAGGGTGTCGATCTGGTCTGGGGTGAGCGTGTTGTCGGGCACGGCCGCGACGCTACCGCCTGCGGGTCGGCTCGGCAGGACCACCTAGAGTGACCCCGTGCTGGGACGCAAGAAGAAGACCGAGAACGAGCTCCAGAGCGAGCAGGCCGCCGCGCACCCGCAGCGAGAGGGCGCGAAGAACCGCCCGACCCCGAGGCGTCGCGACCAGGAGGCCGCCCGCAAGCGTCCCCTCGTGCAGAACAACCCCCGGGAGAACAAGCGCGCCGACCGCGCCCGCCGCCGTGAAGAGGCCGCAAAGATGCGTCAGGCCATGGTCACCGGCGACGAGCGGCACCTGCCGCCCCGCGACAAGGGCCCGGTGCGCCGCTTCGTCCGTGACAACGTCGACGCGCGCTTCAACCTCGGCGAGCTGCTCCTGCTCCTCATGCTCGCCGTGCTCGTCCTCTCGGTCCTCGCCCCGCGGATCGCGACCCTCTTCTTCCTCGGCGTGTACGTCCTCTTCGGCCTGGCGATCCTCGACGCGGTCCTCGCGTGGCGCCGCACGAAGAAGAAGATCCTCGCGAAGTTCGGCGAGGACACCGACCTCAAGGGCCTGGCCCTCTACAGCGTGATGCGTTCCTTCCAGATGCGCCGCACCCGGATGCCGCGCCCGATGGTCGAGCGCGGCACCAAGGTCGTCTGAGGCCGTGACCGTCCCGCCCCTGCACCGCGCGCTCGAGCCGGTGCTGGGGCAGGTCGAGCCGGCGACGGTCATCGGCCCGCGCCGCTGGTGGGCGGGCCCGCTGGACGTCGAGGGGCTCGCTCTCGGCGCGGTCCAGTCCGCGGCGACCGCGCTCCGGGCGTGGGACCCGGGCAGCCTCCCGAGCGTCCCGGCGGACGTCGTCGGGCCGTCCTTCGACTCCCTCCGTCACCTGCGGGTGGACGGTCGCGCGGCGGCCGGCTTCGCCCCGTGGTCCGGCTTCTGGGGGTGCGCGGACGGCTGGGTCCGTACCCATGGCAACTACCCGCACCACGCGGCCGCCCTCCGGCTCGCGCTGGGCCTGTCCGATGACGCGGCGACAGGTGACCTCGCAGCCGTCGTGTCCGAGCGGTCCGCCCTCGAGGTCGAGGAGTCGGTCGTCGCCGCGGGCGGTGTCGCCGCCGCCGTCCGGACCCCGGCCGAGTGGTCGGCGTCGCCGCAGGGTCGGGCGGCTGCCGTCGGTCCGTGGGTCGAGCTCCATGGTCCCTCGGGCGCTCCGCTCACCCCGGGCGAAGGGGGTGAGCGTCCCGTCCCGCAGGGGCCGGGCCTGGGCGGCGTCAGGGTCCTCGACCTCACCCGCGTCATCGCCGGCCCGACCGGCTCGCGCCTGCTCGGGGCCCTCGGCGCCGACGTCCTGCGCATCGACCCGCCGCAGATGCCGGAGATCCTCGACCAGCACCTCGACACCGGCTTCGCGAAGCGGTCGGCGCTCGCCGACCTGCGTGACCCGGCGTCGCTCGCCCGGGTGCGCGAGCTCCTCGAGCACGCCGACGTCGTCCTGCTCGGCTACCGCGCCGGCGCGCTCACCCGCTACGGGCTCTCGGCCGAGGCGCTGCTCCAGGACCGACCCGGCCTCGCGGTCGTCTCCTCCGACGCCTGGGGCGAGGGGCCGTGGTCGGGCCGCCGCGGGTTCGACAGCATCGTCCAGGCCGCGTGCGGCATCGCCGACGTCTACCGCGGCCCCGACGGCTCGCCTGGCGCCCTGCCCGTCCAGGCGCTCGACCACGCAACCGGCTACGGGGTCGCCGCCGCCGCGATCGCCCTGCTCGTGCACCGCCGGTCCACGGGCGAGGGCGGCAGCGCGCGGCTCTCGCTGACCCGCACCGCCGCCGAGCTCATGGCACTCCCACCGTGCGAGCACCCGGCCGGCCCCCAGGCCGACGACGCCCTGCGCGCGGCGGACTCCCCCTTCGGGTCGCTGCGGTACGTCCGGCCGCCGCTCGACCTCGACGGGCGGGCGCTCGAGCACCCCTGGCTCCCCCGCCCCTATGGCGAGGACCCGCTGACCTGGCGGTGAGTCAGGCGGGGTCGAGGCCCATCGGCCCGTAGACCTCGGCCTCCTCGCGCATGAGGGTCACGTCGGTGACGCCCGCGTCGGCGAGCGTCTGCCACTCCTGCGCGAACCACGCCTCGGCGTCCGCCTGGGTCGGGAAGTCGCAGGACTGCTGCGGCCCGCCGGGGCGCTCCTGCCGGCCGTCGTAGCGCCACCAGTACCGCTCACTCATGACTGACGCACCTGCACCTCGACGAAGGGGGGCTTGGTGACCTCGGCGGGCAGCTCGCGGCCGCGGACGTCGATGACGACCTCGTCGCCGATCTTCACCGTGCGCTCGAGGAGCGCGAGGGCGATGCCGTCCTTGCGGGTGGGGCTGAAGGTGCCGGAGGTGACGACGCCGACGACGGCGCCCTCGGTGTCCTTGACCTCGCACCCGGGGCGCGGGATGCCGCGGCCGGTGACGACGAGGCCCTTGAGGATGCGCGACTCCTTCGCGACGCGCTGGGCGACGAGGGCGTCCTTGCCCCAGAAGGTCTCCTTGTCCCAGCCGACGGCCCACGCGGAGCCGGCCATGACCGGGGTGATGTCGAGGCTGAGGTCATTGCCGTGGAGGGGGTAGCCCATCTCGGTGCGCAGGGTGTCCCGCGAGCCGAGCCCGCACGGCAGGCCGTCGTAGGGAGCCATCGCCTCGACGAGCGCCGCCCACAGGCGCGGGGTGTCGGCGGCCGGCGCGACGAGCTCGTAGCCGCGCTCGCCGGTGTAGCCGGTACGGCACACGGTGAGCGGCACGCCCTCCCACTCGGCGTCGTCGTAGCTCATGTAGTCGTGGTCGACGGGCAGGCCGAGGGCCTGGAGGACCTCGTCGCTCTTCGGGCCCTGGATCGCGATGACGCCGTAGTCCTCGTGGAGGTTGGTCACCGTGATCCCCTCGGGCGCGGCCTCCTGGAGCATCTCGACGACGGTCGCGGTGTTGGCCGCGTTGGGGATGAGGAAGACGTCGTCGTCGGCGCGCAGGTAGGCGATGAGGTCGTCGACGACGCCGCCGGAGTCGTTGCAGCACAGCGTGTACTGGGCCTTGCCGGGCTCGATCCGGCCGAGGTCGTTGGTGAGGCAGGAGTTGACGAAGTCGGCGGCGCCCGGGCCGGTGACGCTCGCCTTGCCGAGGTGGCTGACGTCGAAGATGCCGACCCGCTCGCGGACCGCCTTGTGCTCGGCGACGACGCCACCGCCGGGGTACTCGATCGGCATGTCCCAGCCGCCGAAGTCGGCCATCTTGGCGCCGAGGTCGAGGTGAGCCTGGTGGAGGGGCGAGGTGCGCTGGGTCTGCGTCATGTGGCCGAGGTTACTCGTCTCACGATCCGGGATAGCCTCGTGCGGAGCATCCGCGATCGAAAGGACCACCGTGCCCCGTCTTGCCCTCGGCAGCCGCGCCCTCTCCACCTACTCCGGCGACACCGTCGTCATCGGCCTGCGTGCCGGGGAGGCCTCGAAGAGCTCTCGCAAGAAGGCCGCGAAGGCCGAGCCCGAGGTGGTCTCGAGCGTCGAGCTGAGCGCCGAGCTGGCGAAGGGGGTGGCCGCGGCCGTCGAGGTCCTCGACCCCTCGACGTCGGTCGGGTCCACGACCCTCGCGCCGGCCCCGGCCGGCCTCAAGGCCAAGAAGCTCCTCCTCGTCGGTCTCGGCGACGGTGACGTGAGCACCGACGACCTGCGCCGCGCCGCCGGCAACGCCGCCCGCGCATGCGCCAAGGACTCGAGCATCCGCCTCCTGCTCCCCCACGACGACGCGACCGGGCTGGCCGCGATCGCCGAGGGCGCACTCGGTGGCGCCTACACCTTCACCGCGCACAAGTCGAAGCCCGCCGAGGAGACGCTCGCGACGATCGAGATCGGCACCTCGCTCGGCAAGGCGCACGCCCCCAAGGACGTCCTCGCCAAGGCCGAGACCGTCGGCCGGGCCGTCGCCTGGGCCCGCGACCTCGTGAACACCGCGCCGAACCTGCTCTACCCGCAGTCCTTCGCCGACACCGTCAAGGAGGTCGTCGGCGCGAGCTCGGGCAAGGTCACCCTCAAGGTCCTCGACGACAAGGCGCTCGCCAAGGGCGGCTTCGGCGGCATCGTCGGCGTCGGCCAGGGCTCCTCGCGCCCGCCGCGGATCGTCGAGATGACGTACACCCCGACCCGTGCCCGCGGCGCCAAGAAGGTCGCGCTCGTCGGCAAGGGCATCACCTTCGACACCGGCGGCGTGTGCATCAAGCCGGCCGCGTCGATGGCGACGATGAAGTCCGACATGGCCGGCGCCGCCGCGGTCGCCGCGACGGTCGTCGCCGCCGCCGAGCTCGCCCTGCCGGTCGCCGTCACCGGCTACCTCTGCCTCGCCGAGAACATGCCAGGCGGCAACGCCCAGCGCCCCGGTGACGTCGTGACGATGCGCAACGGCATGACCGTCGAGATCCTCGACACCGACGCCGAGGGCCGCATGGTCCTCGCCGACGGCATGAGCCTGGCCGCCGAGGGCGGCGCCGAGGTCATCCTCGACATCGCGACCCTCACCGGCGCGTGCATGGTCGCGCTCGGCCCCGACGTCTACGGCGTCATGGGCAACGACGACGAGGTCCGCTCGGCGATCGCCACGGCCTCGGCCGAGGTCGACGAGCCGTCGTGGCCGCTGCCGCTCCCCGCGGACCTGCGCCCGGGCCTCGACTCCTTCGTCGCCGACATCGCGCACAAGGCCGACCGCTGGGGCGGCGCGCTCACCGCGGGCCTCTTCCTCCAGGAGTTCGCCAAGACCGCCGAGGGCGAGCCGATCCCGTGGGCCCACCTCGACATCGCCGGACCGTCCTTCCGCGACGGCGGGCCGGCCGGCCACCTCACCAAGGGCGGCACCGGGGTCGGCGTGGCGACGATGCTGCGCTACCTCGAGAACCTCGCCTGACCCCCCTTCGCCCCATCCCTGCACGACTCGACGCAAAGGAGCGTCCCTGCCGATGACGGCCCAGACCGACGGCACCTACGACCTCGTCATCCTCGGCGCCGGCAGCGGCGGCTACGCCTGCGCGCTGCGGGCCCGCCAGCTCGGCCTGACCGTCGCGCTCGTCGAGGAGGACAAGGTCGGTGGCACCTGCCTGCACCGCGGTTGCATCCCGACGAAGGCCCTGCTGCACTCCGCGGAGATCGCGGAGGCCGCGCGCCACGGGTCCAGGCTCGGGCTGCGGACGAGCTTCGACGGGGTCGACGTCGCGTCGCTGCACGCGTACAAGGACAAGGTCGTCGGGCAGCTCTTCAAGGGGCTGACCGGTCTGGTGAGGCAGTCGGGTGCCGAGGTCGTCGAGGGCCGGGGGCGTCTCGTCGACGCGTCGACCGTCGAGGTGGGCGAAGGGGGTGACGCGCGCCGGCTCGTCGGGCGGACCGTGGTCCTCGCGACCGGCAGCGCGCCGCGCACCCTGCCGGGCATCGAGATCGGGCCGCGGGTCATGACGAGCGACGAGGTGCTGCGGATCGAGGAGATCCCCGGCCGCGTCGCGGTGCTCGGCGGCGGGGTCATCGGTGTCGAGCTCGCGTCGGTCATGGCCGGGCTCGGCGCGCAGGTCACCGTCGTCGAGGCCCTCGACCGGCTCGTCGCCGCGGAAGAACCCTCGATCAGCAAGGTCGTCGAGCGGACCTTCAAGAAGCGCGGCATCACGGCGCTGACCGGGGCGCGCGTGGCCGGCGTCGACACGACCGGGTCCGGTGCGACGGTGCGGCTCGAGAGCGGCGACCCGATCGAGGTCGACCTCGTCATCGTCGCCGTCGGCCGCGGGCCGCGCAGCGAGGGCATCGGGCTCGAGGAGGCCGGTGTCGCCACGGAGCGCGGCTTCGTCACGACCGACGAGCGGCTGCGCACGAGCGTCGAGGGCGTCCGCGCCGTCGGTGACCTCGTGCCCGGCCTGCAGCTGGCGCACCGCGGCTTCGGCCACGGGATCTTCGTCGCCGAGGACGTCGCCGGGCTCTCCCCCGCGCCGGTCCTCGACGTGCAGATCCCCCGAGTGACGTACTGCGACCCCGAGATCGCCTCGGTCGGCATGACCGCTGAGCAGGCGCACGCTGCCGGCCACGAGGTCGAGTCGGTGCAGTACCCCCTCGGCGGCAACGGGCGCAGCATCATCCGCGGCACGACCGGGTCGATCACCGTCGTCCGCGAGCAGGACGGCCCGGTGCTCGGCGTGCACATGGTCGGCATCGGAGTCAGCGAGCTCGTCGGCGAGGCACAGCTCATGGTCGGCTGGGAGGCCCACCCTGAGGAGGTCGCCTCGCTCGTGCACGCCCACCCGACCCAGGGCGAGGCTCTCGGGGAGGCCGCGATGCTGGCCGCTGGACGGCCCCTCCACGCACACGCGTGAGCCGCCTGCAAAGATGACCACCGAGCACGTGACCTGGATCTCCCAGGAGGCCGGTCGACGTGAGAGTCTGAGACCGAACCACTGTGACAGCCACACGTCGACGAAGGAGAACCAACGCCATGTCTGAGCGCGTGACCATGCCGGCCCTCGGGGAGTCCGTCACCGAGGGCACCGTGACTCGATGGCTCAAGAGCGTCGGCGACAGCGTGGAGGTCGACGAGCCGCTGCTCGAGGTCTCGACCGACAAGGTCGACACCGAGATCCCTTCGCCCGTCGCGGGCACGCTCCAGGAGATCCTCGTCGAGGAGGACGAGACCGTCGAGGTCGGCGCCGACCTCGCCGTCATCGGTGACGGCGACGGTGGCGACAGCTCCGGCGGGTCCGACGAGGACGCCTCCGAGGAGACGTCCGACGAGGGTGACTCCGAGGCCGACTCCGACGAGGAGACCGTCGAGGACAAGGGCTCCGACTCCGAGCCCTCCGCCGACTCCGACGACGAGCAGGCCGAGGCCGAGGAGCAGGCGACCGCCCCGAGCACCTCCGAGGACGTCCCCGCCGAGAAGCCCGAGGCCGAGACCTCCGACAGCGGCGACGGCGACGGCCAGACCGTCCAGATGCCCGCGCTCGGAGAGTCCGTCACCGAGGGCACCGTCACCCGCTGGCTCAAGGCCGAGGGCGACGACGTCGAGGTTGACGAGCCCCTCCTCGAGGTCTCGACCGACAAGGTCGACACCGAGATCCCTTCGCCCGTCGCAGGCACGCTGACCAAGATCCTCGTCGAGGAGGACGAGACCGTCGAGGTCGGCGCCGACCTCGCCGTCATCGGCGGCTCCGGCGGCGGTGGCTCCTCGAAGGACGAGGAGTCCGACGAGAAGGCCGAGGCCCCCAAGGACGAGACGACCGAGACCGAGGACAAGGCCGAGTCCGAGGACTCCGACGACAGCGCGCAGACCGACAAGTCCCTCCCGGCCGACGGTGAGGGTGGCGACGTCAAGGACCAGCCCGCGGGCGGCGCCGACACGAGCGACGCGACGGCCAAGGGCGCCAAGACCTCCGAGGACTCGAAGAAGCCCGAGGACGAGGAGTCCCCGACGGACAAGGCCGAGCCGACCGAGGCCGACGCCCCGGTGACCGCCAAGGCCCCGACCGCCGAGGACGCCGCCGCCGGTGCGCCGCAGGACGCGTCGAAGTACGTCACGCCGCTCGTGCGCAAGCTCGCCGCGGACAACGGCATCGACCTCAGCGAGGTCCAGGGCTCCGGCATCGGCGGGCGTATCCGCAAGGAGGACGTCCTCGAGGCGGCCCGCGCCAAGAACGCCCCGGCCGAGCAGCCCGCTGCCCCGGCCGCGGACGCCGCGACCTCGGCCCCGCCCGCCCCGCCGGCGGCGATGCAGAGCAGCGTCTCGCCGGGCAAGCGCGGCACCCGCGAGAAGATGTCGCGCCTGCGCAAGGTCATCGCCCAGCGCATGGTCGAGTCCCTCCAGGTCTCGGCGCAGCTGACGACGGTCGTCGAGGTCGACATGACGAAGGTCTCGCGCGTGCGTGACCGGAGCAAGGCCGACTTCGAGCGCCGCGAGGGCACGAAGCTCTCCTTCCTGCCCTTCATCGCGCTCGCGACCGCCGAGGCGCTCAAGCAGCACCCGGTGATCAACGCGAGCGTCGAGGGCGAGGAGATCGTCTACCACGGCTCCGAGAACCTCTCGATCGCCGTCGACACCGAGCGTGGCCTGCTCACCCCCGTGGTGAAGAACGCCGGAGACCTCAACGTCGCGGGCCTGGCCCGGGCGATCGCCGACGTCGCGGACCGCACCCGCAACAACAAGATCACCCCGGACGACCTGTCCGGCGGCACCTTCACCATCACGAACACCGGCAGCCGGGGCGCGCTCTTCGACACCCCGATCCTCAACCAGCCGCAGGTCGCGATGCTCGGTACGGGTGCCATCGTCAAGCGGCCGGTCGTCGTCACCGACGCCGACGGCGGCGAGACGATCGCGATCCGCTCGATGATGTACCTCGCGCTCTCCTACGACCACCGGGTCGTCGACGGCGCCGACGCCGCCCGCTTCCTCGGGACGGTCAAGGCCCGTCTCGAAAACGGTTCCTTCGAGGCCTGAGCCGCATGACACACCGAGAGCGCGTTGCCGTCGCCGGGTCCTCCGGTCTCATCGGCAGCGCGCTCTCGGCGTCTCTGCGTGCGCGCGGCACCGAGGTGATCCGTCTCGTCCGTCGGGCACCGACGTCCCCGGACGAGCGGGCCTGGGACCCGGCGAAGGGTGAGCTGGACCCGTCGGTCCTCGACCGCGTCGACGCGGTGATCACCCTCGCCGGCGCCGGGGTCGGTGACCGGCGGTGGTCACCGTCGTACAAGCAGGAGATCCTCGCCTCCCGGGTCGACTCGACGCGGACCTTCGCCGCGGCGGCGGCCGCTGCCGGGGTGCCCCGGATGGTCGCGGGCTCGGCGATCGGCATCTACGGCGACCGCGGCGACGAGGTGCTCACCGAGGCGTCCGCGCCCGGCACAGGGTTCCTCGTCGAGGTCGTGCGGGCCTGGGAGGAGGCCGCCGACCCGGCCCGTGAGGCGGGTGTCGCCGTCGCGCACGCGCGGACGGGGCTCGTCGCTGCGCGTCAGGGTGGCGCGATGGAGCCGATCCTGCGCCTGGCCCGGCTGGGCCTCGGCGGACCGCTCGGCAGCGGCCGTCAGTGGTGGCCGCTCCTCTCCCTCGACGACGAGGTCGCGGCGCTCACCTGGCTCGTCGACCACGACGTGACCGGTCCCGTGAACCTCGCCCCGCCTCAGCCCGTGCGCCAGCGTGATCTGGCCCGCGAGCTGGGACGCCAGCTGCACCGGCCCGCGCTGCTCCCCGCCCCGGCCCCGGCGATGCGGCTGGCGATCGGCGAGTTCGCCGGCGAGGTGCTCGCCTCGACCCGGGTGCTCCCTCACGTGCTGCTCGACCACGGCTTCGAGTGGCAGCAGCCCGACCTGCCCTCGCTCGTCCGCTGGCTGCTCGCGTAGGGCCCACGGCTCCTACCCGCCGCACGAGCCAAGGCTCCTACCCGCCGCACGAGCCAAGGCTCCTACCCGCCGCACGAGCCAAGGCTCCTACCCGCCGCACGAGCCAAGGCTTCTTGCATCAGGCCTCGGCTCACGGGGCGCTGATCTCCGCGATCCGCCACCGACCACCGTCGTGGATGATCCGGACGTCGACCTGCTCCCCCGGCTGCTCGGGGCGCTGCTGCCGGACCTCGCTGCCCTCCTCGCCCACCGTGTAGGAGCTCATCCCGATCCGACCCCGCAGGACGACGTCCTCCCCCGTCGTCCCGACCACGCCCACCGAGGTGACCCGGTAGGCCAGCCCGGCGTAGCGGTAGCCGCCCTCCTCGAGCTCGTCGAGGAGCTCAGCGTCGGCGGCCTCGGCCGGTGAGCCCGAGACCGTGAGCTCGCGCAGGCCGTCGCGATCCTGCTCGGTGAGCACGACGGCACGGGCATCGGCGAGCGCGGCGAGGAGCTCGGCGGGACGGTCCCGACCGGCCTCGGGGTCGAGCAGGACCGGTGGCTCATCCTCCGTCGGGACAGCCGCGGGGGCCGGGTCGGGAGAGTCTCCGGACACGGCAGGCGTCGCCACCGGCCCGGTCGGGTCCGCGGCGGCGAACCGGTCCCACGGCACGAGGGTCGTCAGGACGAGGCCGACGACGAGCACCGCGGCGGCGAGCAGCCACGGTCGCAGCCCCGAGCGGTCGACGCCGGCGCCGTGGGCGCCTCCCCGGGGCGGCGACTCCGGCGTCCGGAGCCGCTGCACGACCGTCGTCGGCCCGTCGAGGCTCGACCGCGCGGGGGGCGAGACGTCGCGGGTGAGGTCGATGGGTGCCTCGCGCCGCCACGGCCACCACCGGCGGGCCGGCTCGTCCTGGACCTCCTGCTCCCAGAAGGGCACCTCGCCCTCCGACGCGCTCGCCGCGGCCTCACGGATGCGCCGGGTCATCGTGCTGGAGATGTCGTCGGGCACGACGACGGTCAGCGGCTCGGCGCTCGCCGCCTCGAAGACCTGACGGGCGAGGTCGTCGACGTCGGGGCGGCGCACCGGGTCGGCCTCGAGGCAGGCCTCGACGAGGTCGACGAGCGCGTCGGGGACCCCGGCGGTGAGCTCGCGCAGGCTGCCCCGGGTCGCAGGATGACCGGGCGCCGAGCCGGTGAGGCACGCCCAGGCGATGGCACCGAGGCCGTAGACGTCGCCCGATGCCGACGGCGGCCGGCCGAGGACGATCTCCGGGGCGACGAAGCCCTCGGTCCCCCACGGGTCGAGCTCGGCGGGGTCGACGCCGACGAGCCGCGAGCACCCGAGGTCGGACCACACGGGCCTGCCGGTCGAGTCCAGCAGGACGTTGCCCACGCTGACGTCGCCGTGGACGACGCCCAGCCGGTGCAGCTGGCCGAGCGCGGTCGCCAGGGGCGAGACCACGGTGACGACCTCGCCGGCGCTGAGGAACCCGCGGGCCCGGATCACGTCGCCCAGGCTGCCGCCGGCCATCCAGTCGAGGACGAGGACGGTGCGCTCACCCCCGTCGATGGTCAGGCATTCGTGCAGGGTCACGGCGTGCTCGACGGCGCTCTCGGCGAGGACGGCGTACTCCCGCAGCGCGGCCTCCTCGGCGGCGGTGTCGAGGACCTTGAGCGCGACGAGCGAGTCGTCGCCGACCCGGCGCGCCCGCCAGACATGGGCGGTGCTCCCCCGCCCGACCCACCGGGTGACCCGGTACCCCGGGACCTCCGGCACGGCCACCCCTTCGGGGACCTCGTGGACCACGGTCGTCGTCGTCTCGTCCATGCCCCCAGCCTGGCCGACCCGGCCGGCCCCCCGCCGACGTTATCCACAGCCCCGCCCCGGGACCGGGGCTAGGGTGGAGGGCATGCGCTTCGAGCACGTCGGACTCTCACCGGACACCGTCGACTACATGGACGGGTGGGAGCGGCAGAAGGCCGTGCACGCGGAGGTCGTCGCCGGCCAGCGCGAGGACACCGTCCTGCTCCTCGAGCACACCGCCGTGTACACCGCCGGCAAGCGGACCGCGGCGAGCGACCGCCCCTTCGACGGCACCCCGGTCATCGACGTCGACCGCGGCGGCAAGATCACCTGGCACGGCCCCGGCCAGATCGTCGGCTACCCGATCGTCCGCCTGCCCGACCCCGTCGACGTCGTCGCCTACGTCCGCCGGCTCGAGGAGATGATGATCCGCGTCTGCCGCGACCTCGGCGTCGAGACCACCCGCGTCGAGGGCCGCTCCGGCATCTGGGTCACCGCCGACGAGCGAGGGCGCGACCGCAAGCTCGGTCAGATCGGCATCCGCGTCAGCCGTGACGTCGCGATGCACGGCTTCGCGCTCAACTGCGACTGCGACCTGTCATGGGCGACCTCGATCGTCCCGTGCGGGATCCCCGACGCGGACGTCTCCTCGATCAGCCATGAGCTCGGCCGCCAGGTCACCGTCGCCGAGGCGCTCCCCCTCGTCGAGCGTCACCTCACCGAGGTGCTCGACTGGTCCGTCCCGCTCGAGGCCAGCGTCTGAGCCGCCGACCACGACCGATCATGGTGGATCGGAAGGCCTCGTGAGCGACGGGATCACCGGTGCGGGCCTGGTCGCCGCTGCGACGACCGCGCTGGCCATGGCGGGCTTCGTCGTCGGAGGCGTGCTGGCCTACACCGGCCGCTGGGGACCGCTTCGCCGGAGGATGGTGGCGGACCCGGAGGGGCACCGGCTGGCCGGGACGCTGTGGCTCGGGCTGATCGGGCTGCCGGTCGCCGCGCTGGTCCTCACCGACCCGGCGCCCGACGGGGGTCTGAGCGCGGTGCACCGGGCCGCTCTGGCGGTCATGGGCGTGCTGCTGCTCGCCATGGTCGCCCTCACCGTCAACCGTCCCGCGACGCTGACCCGGCTGCTGACACCCCGCTGGCTCCTGCGGGAGCGTGCGCAGCGCTACGGGGCGGTGCGCAGAGACGGCCGGCCGGGCACCGGCCCGTAGCGCTCGCCGGCCGCCGGTCCCCGACGCACGCGTACCGGTGCACGGGCGGGGCGGGCAGCACGGTCACACGGCGCATAGGGTTGGACGCATGACTTCTGCGCCGACGAGCACCTACCGGCTGCAGCTGCACGAGGGCTTCACCTTCGCCGACGCCCGGCCGCTCGTGCCGCGCCTGGCCGACCTCGGCATCAGCCACCTCTACCTCTCCCCGATCCTCCAGGCCGCGCCCGGCAGCGCGCACGGCTACGACGTCGTCGACCACGGCCGGGTCAGCGAGGACCTCGGCGGGATCGACGGCTTCACCGACCTCGTCGAGGAGGCGCACGCCCACGGGCTGGGGGTGATCGTCGACGTCGTCCCCAACCACATGGCGCTCGTCGCCCCCGAGCACCTCAACAAGGCCGTCTGGGCGCTGCTCGCCGAGGGCCGCGACGCCCCGACCGCCCACTGGTTCGACATCGACTGGAAGGCCGGCGGCGGCCGCGTCGCCCTCCCTGTCCTCGGGGCCCCCCTCGCCGAGGTCGTGGCCGAAGGGGGGATCACCCGGGACGACCTCGACGGGGAGCCGGTCGTCCGGTACGGGGATCACGTCTACCCCCTCGTCCTCGGCAGCGAGCACACCGAGGACATGGGCGAGCTGCTGTCGCGGCAGCACTACCGGCTGACCCACTGGCGCGAGAAGGACGAGTGGCTCAACTACCGGCGCTTCTTCGAGGTCGACGGGCTCATCGCCGTGCGGGTCGAGCTTGAGGACGTCTTCGAGGCGACGCACGGGCTGCTCCTCGAGCTGCACCACGCGGGGATGATCGACGGCTTCCGGATCGACCACCCGGACGGGCTCGCCGACCCCACCGGCTACCTCGAGCGGCTCACCGCCGCCTGCCGGCCGGGCACCCCGATCTGGGTGGAGAAGATCCTCGAGGGGGCGGAGCGGCTCCCCGACGACTGGGCCTGCGCCGGCACGACCGGCTACGACGCGCTGCGCGTCGTGCAGGCCGCGCTCGTCGACCCGGCCTCGGCCGAGACGATCGACGAGGACTGGCGCGCGACCGGCGGCACCGCCGATCTCGAGGACGCCGTCGTCACCGCGAAGCGTGACGTCGTCGGGCTCTCGCTCGGCCCGGAGGTCGAGCGGCTCACCCGCCGGGCCCGTGAGGCCCGCCCGGACGACGACCCGGAGCAGCTGCGCGAGGCGATCGTCGAGCTGCTCGTCGCCGGCGAGGTCTACCGCGCGTACGTGCGGCCGGACGAGCGGCTGAGCCGCACCGATCGCGATCGGCTCGTGGGCGCCTTCGCCGTCGCCCGCGAGCGGCGGCCCGACCTCGGTGAGGTGCTCGACGGCCTCATGCCGCTCGTCCTCCTCGAGGACGACGACGAGGCGCGCGCCGACAGCGCCACCGACCTCGCGATCCGGCTCCAGCAGACGTGGGGACCGGTGATGGCCAAGGGCATCGAGGACACGACCTTCTACCGCTGGCACCGGCTCGTCGGGCTCAACGAGGTCGGCAGCGACCCCGGCGTGCTCGCCGACGCCTCCCCAGAGCTCATGCACGAGTGGGCGGCGCACGCGCAGGAGCACTGGCCGCTGACGATGACGACGCTCTCGACGCACGACACGAAGCGCAGCGAGGACGTCCGGGCACGCCTGCTCGCCGCCGCGGGAGACCCCGAGGTGTGGCACCGGCTCTCGACGGTGACCGCCGAGGCGGCCGACGCCGCCGGGGTCGACCGGCCCACCGCGCACCTCGTCTGGCAGACCCTCCTCGGCGTCGGGAAGGTCACCGACGAGCGGCTCGCCGACTACCTCACGAAGGCGATGCGCGAGGGCAAGGAGCACACCGCCTGGGTCGACGGCGACGAGGAGCACGAGGCTCGGGTCATCGCCTTCGCCCAGGACTGCTCGGCCGGTGGCCCGGTGCGCGCGGCGCTCGACGAGTCCGAGTCGGCCCTCGCCGCGGACATCCGGGCGACGACGCTCGCCGCCAAGCTGCTCCAGCTCCTGCTCGTCGGCGTGCCCGACACCTACCAGGGGTGCGCCGGTGTGGACCTCTCGCTCGTCGACCCGGACAACCGCCGCCCGGTCGACTTCATGTCGCGCTTCGATGACCTCGCGGGGGTCGAGGCGTCGCAGGAGTGGCCGCCGTCCTCGCTCCACCTCGAGAAGATCCACCTCACCGCGACCGCGCTGCGCCTGCGCCGTGAGCGGCCCGAGCTCTTCGGCGTCGACGCGACCTACGAGCCGGTCCGGGCGGATGAGCACGTCACCGGCTTCGTCCGGTCGGGCGAGGTCGCGGCGCTCGTGACCCGGGCGCCCGGTCGGCTGCGGCGGGCCGGCGGCTGGCGGGACGAAGGGGTGAGTCTGGCCCCCGGTCGCTGGCGTGACCTGCTCTCGGGTCGGGTGCACGAGACCTCCCCGGTCACGGAGGTGCGCGGAACGAGCCTCGAAGGGACCGTGCCCTGCGCCGAGCTCTTCGCCGAGTCCCCCGTCGCGCTCCTCGTCCGCGAGGAGGACGCCCGATGAGCCTGGGCCCCTACCGCGTGTGGGCGCCCTCGGCGGAGCGCGTCGAGCTCGTGCTCTGCGAGGACGACGAGATCACCTGCCGCGAGGCGATGACCCGCGGCGACGACGGCTGGTGGGCCAGCGAGACCGAGCGCTCCCCCGGCGACCGCTACGGCTTCGCCCTCGACGGCGAGGACCCGCTCCCCGACCCGCGCTCCCTCGCCCAGCCGGACGGCCCCTTCGGCCTCTCCGAGGTCGTCGACGTCTCCGCCTTCCCGTGGACCGACGACGACTGGCCCGGGGTCCCCCTTCGGGGCGCCGTGATCTACGAGCTGCACGTGGGGACCTTCACGCACGAGGGGACGCTCGACGCCGCGATCGAGCGGCTCGGTCACCTCGTCGACCTCGGCGTGACGATCGTCGAGCTCATGCCGGTCGCGAGCTACCCGGGCCGCCGCGGCTGGGGCTACGACGGGGTGAACATCTGGTCCGTCCACGAGGCGCTCGGCGGGGTCGAGGCGCTGGCGCGCTTCGTCGACGCCTGCCACGCGCGCGGCCTCGGGGTGTGCCTCGACGTCGTGCACAACCACCTCGGGCCGAGCGGCAACACCCTTATCGACTTCGGCCCGTACTTCACCAGCACGCACACGACGCCGTGGGGCCCGGCGGTCAACCTCGACGCGCCGGGGTCGGACGAGGTGCGCCGCTACCTCGTCGACCACGCGCTCTACTGGCTGCGCGACCTGCACCTCGACGCGCTGCGGCTGGACGCCGTGCACGCCCTCGTCGACGAGAGCGCCGTGCACATCCTCGAGGAGATGGCCGAGGCGGTCGACGGGCTCGCCGCGGAGGTCGGGCGGCCGCTGCACCTCGTCGCGGAGTCCGACCGCAACGACCCCCGGACGGTCGTCCCGAGGGCGAAGGGGGGATCCGGCGGGCTCGGCCTGGCCGGCCAGTGGGCCGACGATGTGCACCACACCCTCCACGTGCTGCTCACCGGCGAGACGCAGGGCTACTACGCGGACTTCGAGGCGCCCGAGGCGCTGGAGACGATCGCGTCGACGCCGTTCTTCCACGCCGGGACGTACTCGAGCTTCCGCGGGCGGCGGCACGGGCGGCCGGTCGACCCGGAGGTCACGCCGGGGTGGCGCTTCGTCGCCTCGCTGCAGACCCACGACCAGGTGGGCAACCGCGCCCGCGGCGACCGGCTGACCCACCTCGTCTCCCCGGGCCGGCTCGCGTGCGGGGCGGCGCTGCTGCTCACCGGTCCGTGGACGCCGATGCTCTTCATGGGCGAGGAGTGGGGCGCCTCGACCCCGTGGCAGTACTTCACCGACCACGTCGATCGTGAGCTCGCTGCCGCCGTGTCGAAGGGTCGCGCCGAGGAGTTCTCCGCCCACGGCTGGGGAGGGGTAGTCCCCGACCCGCAGTCGCCGCAGACCTGGCACGACTCGACCCTGCGGTGGGCCGAGCTCGCCGACCCGGGTCACGCCCGGATGCTCGACTGGTACCGGCTGCTCATCCGGCTGCGCCGCGAGGTGCCTGACCTCTCCGACCCGGCGTTGCTCCCCGGCGCCGCGACCCGCGACGGCGACGTCGTCACAGTGGTGCGCGGTGACCACCGGGTCGTCGTGAACCTCGGGGAGACCCCCCTGCGTCAGGTTGCCCGAGGCTCCACCCTCGTCGCGGCCTGGGCTGCCTCGCTCGAGGACGGCACGCTCGAGGTCGAGCCCGACGGCTGCGCGATCCTGCGGGGCTGAGCGCGGGCCTTCGAGGCTCGGCGCTATGTCCGCATGCGGCACCCGCACTGAGGATCGGGCCTCATAGGCCTCATGTGTCACATCGCCCCACAAGGGCATAGGTCCAGCGCCGAGGAGTTGAAGAAGCTCGGAATCGACGAGCCACCTCGTGTTCGCAAGCCGCGTCGGCGCCAGCCGCCTGCACAGCCCGTCACGGACGCCCAGGGCCAGCCCGACGCCTGACCCGGTCGGCCCCTACTCGCGGCTCGTCCCGCGGTCCGTCTGACGTGCACGCAAGGCCGGGTCCGGCCGGGCCGCTACCGCGCTGACGGATCCGGGGCGCAAGCGCTCTGGCAAGGGTCCTGGCTGAGTCAACTTGATCGCCGAGACATCGACCGCGCGGGCAGCCTCGATCAGCCGCACCGCGGCCGGGTCATTTTTGGGAAGGGTGACCCAGGATCGTCCACTGAAGCGACGCGCGGGGTCGATCCCGTGGTCGCCGCCGGGCCTACTCAGGCCGGTCGCCGGGATCGCCAGCACCTCCGAGGTGGCGGCGACCGAAACGGACTGCGCGTAGCGGTTCGACAGGTCGGCCATGACCTCCCGGGCCTGATACTCGAACCGTCGCAGGGCTTCGGGGTCCGCGAGCCGGTCCGGGCTCACCCAACGATTGCGGTGGTCGCGAAACTCGCGGCCGAGAAGTGTCTGAAGATGCCGGCTGGCGGCGAAAAGATCAGCGTCGGGCCGGCCACCTCGAACTGGTGGTGGGCTCTGCCACTCGCGGTTCACGCGCAGCCACGAGCGCGCGTGCTCGGTCCACCGGGCCGACAGATCCTCAGCGGCCTGGCCCGGCTGCGTCAGCGCTGACCGTCGGGCTGCGGCGGCGATCGTCGCGCTGGTCTCCGCGATGGCCTGCATCGCGTCCGTGCTCGCCGCCGCCCCGCTCGGGGTCAGCCTTTCCCGCGCTAGGCCTGCCCAACGGTTCAGCGCCTCTTCGAGGTCGCCCTGTGGCACCCCGGATAGCGCTGAGCGCTCGTCGAGATGGTTCAGCGGACGCACGCTCCGTTGCAGATCAATGCTGACTGCCAGATCGTCGAGTCGCTGCGCCCTCGACTCCGGGACGACTGAGGCCGGACGCTGCGAGGCGCCCACAGCCCGCGCGGTGTGGGCGACCGTGGTCAGGACGTGGTCGCGCACCTGTGCCCGTTCCGGGACCGACAGCCCATCACTGAGGTCGGCGACAGCCTTGAAGCACTCCCCCATCCGGGTCAGGTCAGCGTCCGGTGGCGCAGACGCCCTCCGCTCGGCCGGACTGGTTCCGTGCCGCAGCTGTTGCATGAGGTCTGCATCCTCGAGGCCCGTCGCCGTCAGCACGCGCTCTGCGCCTTCGGCGAGCTGATCCCACCCCGCCCCAAGTGACGCGCGTCGGGCGCGGAGCTGGTCATCGCTGACGTGCGCCAGATCGGCGGTGGTCTCCATGACGCGCGGCGCCAAGGTGCGTGTCTCGTTCAGGAACTGCTCGACGTTAGCCATCTAGAGCCACCCGTGAAGGAAGCGGACCGCGGCCCACATCTCGGCGACGGCGAGGAACTCGTCCTCGGTGACATCGCCGCCGACAAAGATGCCGGCGGCCTGTCGTAGCGCGGCGTCAGCGTTGCGCGCTGCTTCCTCGCTGTTCAGCGAAGGGGGCAGCTCGCGGTTAGCCGCCGGTATCGCCCCGGCCGCGAGCAGGTGCGCTCGGGCGTTACCGACGATGCTGACCGCGTCGACGAGCTCGAGCCCGTTCTCGTCGTCGCTCAGTGCCGCGCTGTGAAGCGCGTCGCTGGCCTCGAACACGAGCGCCAACGCTCGGTCGAGTCTCCCCTGCTCGATCATGGCGCCAACACTAGGTCGGGTCATGGATTCTCACCTCCTCACAACTGCCTGGCTCCAGCAGCGTCAGTGACGGTGAACCTTCGGCCCAGCCCAGATCCCGAACTGTGGACGATCTAGGCCCGTCCCGGGCCCTGTGGACGCATCGTCGAACCGCGCCCGGCCGTGGGAGTCGCCGGGCGTGCGGTCGGGGGCTGCGCACCACCCGCGCCTCGGTGCGTCGCACGACCTCTGTAGGCGGTAGCCGCGGCTTCTCGGGCCTCTGTCAGAGCACCGCCCCGCTCGGCTGGCGATCGTTCGACGACGATCTTGGCGAACAACTCGCGCAGCCCGGCCAGGTCGCCTTCCGCTCGGGCCGCGTGGGAGGCGCTGTCGTTCTCTGCGCGACTCGTCGCCTGCCAGTTCAGTTCGAACCCTGCGTCGTGGGCCAGAGAGTTCATCCACTGGCGTTGGGTGCGCCCGTTGCCCTCGCGGAAGACGTGGAGGCCTCAGCGAACGGGACCAGCTGCTCCGGCATCTCGGTCGTACGCAGGGAACCTACCGACTGTCCGCTGAGGTCGTGTGCGGTGACGATGGGAGTTCGCCACGAAGGTGGTCGAGCTGCTCACCGCTGCAGTGACGCTTGGTGCAGCGATTACGGCCGCAAAATGCGGAAGAGCCCAGGCCTGGGCCGCCATGTCGGGGCGAGCCGTCAGACTAGATGTCGTGGCCGATTACTTCGAAGGATTCTTCCCTCCGACCAAGGTGAGCCCGCTGCCGCCGGTCGCATCGAAGCGCACGTTCACCAAGGCGATATGTAGCGCGCTCACAGACCGGTACTCCCGCATCGAGTTGGAGTCAGTCCTTCCAGAGGAGCTCCGGTTGGAATGGAGCCGCACCGGAGCGGACCCCGGTCAAGCCGACACAAAGGCCGACCTCGTCAAGGGCTACGTCGAGGACTGGTCGATCGCAGGCCTGGCCTCTCTCGCACGGCAGCTCAGCACTTACGCCGACATCTACGAGGTCAATCAGGAGCAGCTGGCTTCGCTGGTGAAGGTGTACGAGCAGGGGGAGGGCGTGCAAGGAAAAACCAAGAACCTCATCTTCGCCAGCACCGGCCCGAAGCCCGACCTGGTTCTTCGCGACGCCGTAAGTAACGACGTTGAAGTCGTCGCCAACGCTGACTCGTGTCTGATCTACGACCAGCCGCTGCCCGGCGACGGGCTGAAGTTCAGTAATCTCGTGGCCTGGTGGGCTGCGCACCCGTCCTGCCCCCCTGAACTCGAAGTCACTGCCGTCGCTCGCCACCTCTACCAGCGGCTAGCTGCATCGCTAGCGAGCCCGCCAGAAAAGACGCTGTTCCGGGCGTACTACGCCCGCATCAAGGACAACCCGGACAGCATCGCTCTCGTGCCGCAGGTCTATCTCCACTACGACCCGCTCGACCAAAGGACCCGCCGCGCGTCGGTTTCCGGGGCTCCGCTGGCACGCCAGCGCATGGACTTCCTCATGCTGTTCAAGCGACGCCACTCGTGGTGTCGCTACACCTCGCCGGTCGCCTTCGAGACCGGCTACACCGCTACGCTGCGACCTGCTGCGTAATCACACCCCGTGTCCAAGATCCGGGGGTAGGGCCCGTCGACGACCACCTGCGTCACCTGCACACCCCAGGCCAGCGCCTCTACGCCGCCGGCGGCGTGGCCGCACATCATCATCACGAGCTCGGCACCTACCGCATCGACCACTGGGACGACGCCACCGCCCAAGGCGCCCACGCCGCGAGCACCCTGCTGCATGACCTCGGCCTCGCCAACGATCCCGGGCCTTACGTTCCGACCTCGCTCTTCTCCGCGCGCATCCACGGCCACACCCTCACCGGCGCCGGGCACCCCGGGCTCGCCGACGCAGCACGCATTGCCTCCACCGATCCGCTGCTCATCGTTCACGAGCGCAACGGCCTGCCGATCGCGGCTACCGGACTCGACGCCGCCCCACTCGTTCTGCAATGGAGGAACCGGTTGTTCACCCGGACGAGCAGCGCTCAATAGGTGCCGAACGCTGAACTGAACACACCCCCACGCGGGCTCGCCGCCGTGGGCGACCGCAACTCGGCGCAAAAGCTTGCCGGCCACCCTCGCCGCCCGAGGAGTTTCGGTGACCCTCTTCAAGCCCCAACAACGTCTCCTCCGGGGCTGCTCGACTGGGTCATCATGCCTACCTCCTGAATGCTCGTTAGTTAGCGAAGAATCGATCCCCACCGTGGGCGTTGACCGTGCAGAGGGTGTCCGTGCTGCGCTCGGGGCGAGTCCTTCTGCGCGGCACGCCGCTCAGCCGTGGTCGTGCTCGCTCGTGGGCTCGTCCTCGGCGTAGTCGGGGACCGTCAACGTGAGGCTCTGAGGACCGGGTGCGGGCGGGGTGGGGCTGTAGCTGATGCCATTGGGCATGTCACCGACCGGGACGGTCGCCACCGCCTCGTTCGTCGTCAGGTCGAGCACGGAGATGGTGTCGTCGTACAGGTTGGTCACCCACGCTGTCTCACCCGTGGTGTCCACGACCACGCCGTGGGGACCAGACCCGGTGGTGATGCTGTCGGTGACGGTCATGGCTTCGGTGTCAATGACGGACACCGTGTCACCTGCTGTCTGTTCGGTGCCCTGATCTGCGGACAACAGACGCGTGCCGTCCGGGGTGAGGTAGAGCTGCACCGGCGGGGCGGAGACCTCGACCGAGCCGACGACCGTCTGCTCGGCCAGGTCGACCTTAGCCACGGAGCTATCCCCGGCGAGGCTCACGTAGGCGTAGTCACCGTCATTGTCCACGGCCACCTGGGCGGGGGATTCCCCGACTGGAATCGACGCGCTGACCTCGTTGGTCGCGATCTGCACCACGTCGATAGTGCCCGCCCCGGTGTTCGCCACCACGACGACCTCGCCGTTCCCGCTGGGACGCAACCCGTGGGGTCCGTCACCGACCTCGACGGTGGCCACCCGGTCGAGCGTGGCTGCGTCGTACACACCAAGAGTGTCCTCGCCGGCGTTGGTGACGTAAACACGCGCACCGTCCGGAGTGAGGATCACGTGTGCGGGGCTCTGCCCGGTAGCAGCGGTCCCGGTGAGCTGATAGGTAGCCGGGTCGAGAGCGACCAGGGCGTTGGAGTGGCCGCTGACGGCCCAGACCGTCCCGTCCGGTCCGACCTGGACGTTGTGCGGGGCTTCGATCCCCGTGACCGTGGTGGCCACCTCACTCGTCTCGGCGTCGATGGCGGTCAGACTATTCCCGTCTTCGTTGGCCACCCACACCGTGCCGGTGACCTCCCCGGCCTGTTGCGTCGGGGTCTGCTCGCCCTGAGTCGGTATCGGCGTCGCCGAGGTCTCGGCGCCACCGGCCCCGCCGGTGCCCTGCCCGCAAGCGGTCAGGGTCAGTGCCGTGACGGCACCCAACAAGGCCACGGTGTGGTACGCACGTACGCGTTTCATGTCAGTTCTCCTTCTCAGGTTCGGGGCCAAGAATCGGGGCCTTGCCGATCACGAGGCGGACCGCGTCCCAGGTGGACGGCCACATCTGTCCTCGGGTCGAACGCAAGTCACAGGCTGGCGAGCATGCCTTCCATGTCGCTGATCTCGGCCTGCTGGTCGTCGATGATCTGTTGTGCCAGCTCAAGGGCCTGGGGGTTCTCCCCGTCGACCAGTTGGGTCTGGGCCATCTCGACCGCGCCCTGATGGTGGGCGATCATCAGTTCCAGGAAGCGCCGGTCGAACTCGGTGCCGGACAGCCCTTCGAGTTCGGCCATCGCCTCTTCCTGGCTCATGCCTTCCATGTCCATCCCACCGTGGCCGGTGTGGTCCATGCCGCCGCTCGGCGTGGTGTCCTCGCCCCACGCCACCAGCCAGGAGGTCATCTGCTCGATCTCCGGTCCCTGCGCAGCGGAGATGCCCTCGGCCAGGGTCCGAACCTCCTGCGAGGCGGCCTTCTCCACGGCCAAGTCCGCCATCTCGATGGCACCTTCGTGGTGGACGATCATCATCTGGGCGAACATGGTGTCCGCGTCGTTGTGCGCCTGGTCGACCTGCCCTGCCGAGGCAGTCGTCTCCGGAGCCGAAGTCGTCGTCTCGGGGGTCTGGGCCGGATTGGCGTCCTCTGTGCTACCCCCGCACGCGGCCAGGGTCAGGATCAGGGCGACGGCAGCACCGACGGCCGCGGGCATCCTCTTCGTGTTCACAAGCAGTGTCCTCTCTTAAGACTCCATCAAGATCAGATGGGCACGATCCGCACGCCGGGTGCTCACCGCTGACGCGACGGCACCGCATGGCGAGACCGGCCCTGTCTTCAGTTAACGAGGTCAGCCCGCTCGGCTCCTAACCGGCGCGGCCATCTTCATGGACTCTTCATCAACCCTGTGCCACCGACATCCATCGCAGGCACACGGACGGTGAACGTCGACCCTGCTCCGGGGCCCGCGCTGGTGGCGGTCACAGTGCCGCCGTGGGCGCGGGTGATAGCCCGCACGATGGCCAGGCCCGCCCCGGAGCCGCCGTGGGCGCGGTCCCGGGCGGTGTCGGCCCGGTAGAACCGGTCGAACAGGTGGGGCAGGTGCTCGGACCCGATGCCCTCACCGTCGTCGGCCACGTGCACACTCACCCAGGCCCCGTTGCGGTCCGCGGTGAGTTCGACGTGCCCACCGGCAGGGGTGTGGCGCAGGGCATTGTCGAGCAGATTGGTCAGCACTTGCCCGAGCCGGTCCGGATCGGCCTCCACCGCGGCCTGCTGTGCTGTCGGTGAGACCTCGACGGTCAGTGCCACGTCACGTTCCCGGTACCGGCTCTCGGCCTGCGCCCGGGCGGCGCTGAGCAGCTCGGTGACGGCCACCCGCGTCATGCGCATGGTCAGCCGGCCCTCCTCGGCGGTGGTCACCACCGCGATGTCCTCCCCTAACCGGGCCAGGCGAGTGACCTGGTCACGCAGCAAGGTCACGGTCTCTTCATCGGCATCGTGGACGCCGTCGGCGATGGCCTGTAGGTACCCGTCCAAGATGGCCAGCGGGGTGCGTATCTAGTGGGCGAGGTTGCCGAGCATCCGGATGCGGGTGGCTTCGACCTCGGCCAGGTCGGCGGCCGTGGTGTTCAGCGCTTCGGCCAACTCATCGAGCTCCCGGCCCATGCCCACATGTGGGACCCGAACCGAGTGCTCTCCGGCGGCCACCGCACGGGCGGCAGTGGTGGCCGCCGCCAAGGACGCTGTCACCCGGCGGGTGAGGAACAGGCTCACCGCGACCGAGGCCGTCAGTGCCGCCATCAGGGCCAGGGCCAACGACAGGGTCGAGGCGTCGCGGAACGCCCACTCGGCGTGATAGACGACCGGCTCATTGGCTGCCTGGCCGGCGACCATATGCTCGTGAAAGATCCGCGGTCCGAGGCTGGCGGCGACCAGCCACGCCGTCCCCGCACCGACCAGCACCACCGCCACGGTGGACAGCAGCAGCCGCGTGCCCAGCCCCCACCGCCGTGCCCTCACCGTCCGGTGCCCATCGTCAAATGCGACACCGCGATCGCGTCGACCGCTCAGCGCGCCGATCGCGGCGAGCCCGTCGCATTTGACCTGCACGTCGTAGAATCGCAGCAACGAACCCCAAATGACACAGGAGGGTGCGGGCGGCGTGCTGATTGGATACGCGCGGGTCTCGACTGAGCGCCAAGACCTCGCTGCGCAGCTGAAGGGCCTGGCTGACCTCGGTGTGGACCGGGAGCGGATCTACACGGACAAGCGCACGGGGCGGTCGATGAAGAACCGGCCCGGGCTCACACAAGCGATCGCCGCCCTTCGTCCTGGGGATGTGCTCGCGGTGACCAAGCTCGACCGGCTAGCCCGATCGGTGCCAGATGCTCGCGACCTCGTGGGTCAGGTGTACGCCAAGGGAGCGGCGTTGCAGCTGGGGCCGTCGCTGCACGACCCGGAGGACCCGGTGGGAAAGTTCCTGTTCAACGCACTGGCGATGGTCGCGGAGTTCGAATCCGACCTGAATCGGCAGCGCACCATGGAGGGCTTGGCGATCGCGCGGGCGCAGGGCCGGCTCAACGGGAAGCCGCCCAAGCTCAACGAGCGGCGCACGAAGAAGCTGCTCCAGGACTACGAGGCCGGCACCGCGACGGTCGGCCAGCTCGCCGAGGACTACAACGTGTCGCGAGCAACCGTGTACCGCACGATCAAGCGCGCGAAGGCGCAGGTGGAGGATTCTCGATGACCGCGCTCCGGGAGGGAATTCCGTGAGTTCGCCGGCGCCCGAATATATTCTGCTGCGGGGCGAGGACCCGTCGCAGGTCCCGCTGATCTTGTTCCACGGTTCGAACGGCAGCGAGGTCGACCTGCTCCCACTGGCTCAGCGGCTCACGCCTAGCGGCGCGCACCTCGGTGTGCGTGGGACGGTCCGACTGCCCGACGGGCACGCGTTCTTTCGTCGCCACCCAGACCGCCGCATCGACGAGGACGATCTCAGGGCCAGGATTCCCGGGCTGGAGGCGTTCATCCGGGTCATGCACGATGACCTTGGCGGTGTCCGGCCGGTCGCCGTGGGGTTCTCCAACGGAGCGATCACGGCGGCAGCCCTGCTGATGTTCCACGCAGATCTGCTCAGCGGCGCGGTGCTCTTCCGGCCGCTGTCTCCCTTCGTCACCACGCCCCTCTCCAATCTTGACGGCCTCCCGGTGCTGGTCCTCGACGGTGCGCATGACGAGCGGCGGTCGCCCGGTGATGGGTTCCGCTGTGCTCAGGGGCTGGCAGCAATGGGGGCCGACGTGACCCACCACGTGGTGCCCGCGACGCATGCGCTCACGGACCGCGACGAGCGTCTGGCTATTGCGTGGCTGCGTCGGACATCGATCACCCGTCCCGAGGCGGTGTCTCAGTGACCACGGTTTACCGGCTCATCACAATGCAGGGTGTAGTTGGCGAGTCGGAGGAGGCGAGCCGCTCGTCCCTGGACGACATCTCGTCGGGGCGGCGAGGCGGACTGCGCTCCCACAAGGGCGCCCAGGGCGTACGCGAGACCAGCTGTACAACGAGGCGCGGCAGATGGGGATCGAGGGGCGGTCCAAGATGAACAAGGCCGAACTGCAACGCGCGGTGGACGCCAAGAGGTAGTCGCGGGGTCCGGAGCCAGACCCCCGCAGAGTAGCCTGACGCCATGGAGTCGGCGCTGACTTTCCTGGTGGCCGCTTTTCTCGGCGGCGCTGCGGCTGCTGCGCTCAGACTCCCCGCCCTCGTCGGCTTCCTTGCGGCGGGCTTCGTCGTCAATGCCTTCGGGATCGAGGCGCCGGTGTGGTTGGGCTGGGTGGCGGACCTCGGGGTGACGCTGTTGCTGTTCAGCATCGGGCTGAAACTCGACCTCCGCACGCTGCTGCGCCGCTACGTCTGGGTGACGACAGGCCTGCACTTGCTGCTGTTCAGCCTCTTGTCGGCGTTGCTCATCGGAGCGTTCGCCCTCGTCGGTCTGGCCTTCGACCGCGACCCCGGGGCCATCGCGCTGGTGGGGTTCGGGTTGTCGTTCTCCAGCACGGTGTTCGTCGTCAAGCACCTGGAGGAGTTCGACGACGAACGCTCGCTCTACGGCCGGGCTTCGATCGGCATCCTCCTCCTGCAGGACATCGCCGCTGGCGCTGACCCCTGACGGCACAACCCTGCTCGGCGCCAGCTACCACGACGGGTTCGGCGAGGCCTGGCCCACCGACGGCGAGCAGCTCGGCGAGCCGCACTCCCGCTTCGAGTACGCCAACCTGCACGCGATCGTCGCCGCAGACGACAACGTCTACGCACCCTCGCTCGGAGACGACCTCGTGGCGCAGTTCCGGCTCGAAGACGGGGAGCTGAAGCCGCTCTCCCCGGGCGCGGTGAACGCTCCGGCCGGAAGCGGCCCGCGACACCTCATCGTGGACGGCCGGCACGTGTATCTGCTGACCGAGTTCTCCGGCGAGGTGATCCGCTACAGCCGCGGCGACAATGGCGGCCTCAGCGAGGAGCAGCGCACCATCGTCGTCGACCCCGACGCCGGGTTGAGCCGCAGCCGCTACGGCGCCGACCCCATGGAGGAACACCTCATCTGGGGCGCCGACCTCCACCGCGGCGGCCGGTTCCTCTTCAGGGAGAGCGGGGAGCTCACCGAGCTCTCCCGCCGCCCCGTCGACGCACCCCTGGCGTACCTCGGTCCAGGCGCAGCACAGCAATGGATGGATCCTTGGTGGCGGCGAACACCAGGTCGCGCTCTGGGTCGATCGCGAACGTGCTGCAGCCTTTGACGTCGCCCGAAGTGGCGAGCACCTCGAGGCGGGGGTTGGGCTCCCGGTGGATCGCGAGCGTGCTGATGGTGCCGTCTCCGGCGTTGGCGATGAGAACGAGTCGGGTCATGGATCCACGCCAGCCGCTCGGACCGCGGGGAGAAACGGTTCGGGCACGAGAGCGTCAGCCACCCGGCTCGTCGCCGCGCTTCGCCTGCCGCCGCCCGGCGTGGACCCCCAGCTCGTACCCGACCATCGCCACCAAGGTGATCACCACCAGCGGCAACAGGAACAGCACCAGCACCAGCGTGAAACCCTCGAGCGAATCGTGGCCGATCGCATCGAGCACGAGGTACGCCGTGTACGCGCCGTACAGCAGCAGAAACATGGCCCCCTCCCAGCGCGCCACAGTGAAGCCGGTGAGCACCACCGGGGACAGCGCCACGGCAACGGCGAGCATGAGGGGAATGTCCAGCGCCAAGGCGGCGGGCGGCACCGGAAGACCGTTGCCGGAGATGAGCGCAGGGACGCCGAGCACCAGACCGATGTTGGCGATGTTGGAGCCGACGATGTTGCCGACGGCCATATCGCGCTCCCCGCGGACCGCGGCGATGAGCGATGTGGCCAGCTCCGGCAGCGACGTACCGAGAGCCACCACCGTGAGCCCGATGACCAGCTCGCTCACACCCAACGCTTCGGCAATCGACACGGCGCCGTCGACGAGCTGGCCGGCACCGAGCACCAGCAATCCCACTCCGATCGCGAGGAATGCAGCCGACAGAAGTACCCCCGGCCTCCGTCGCCCTGTGCCCGCCTCGTCTGACGGTTGCTCGCTGTCGTCCATCGTCTGGCCGGGATGATCGTCCGCCTCGGGCGAGCGACGGGAGACCCAGACGGTGACTACCGTGTGCACCGCCATCAACGCCAGCAGTATGGTCCCGTCGGCGAGTGAGATGCGGCCATCGAGCGACACCAACAGGAGTACCACAGTCATGCCCACCATCACCGGCACATCGAGGCGTACCAACTGCTGGCGCACGGCGAGTGGCAGCACCAGGGCCGACAGACCCAGGATGACCAGAATGTTGACGATGTTGGATCCGACGACGTTGCCGACCGCCAGGTCGGGTTGACCGTTCAGGGTCGCGCCGACGCTGACGGCGAGCTCAGGTGCAGAGGTTGCCAGGGCGACTACCGTGAGGCCCACCACCAGCGAGCTGATCCCCGCGCGTTTCGCCAGATCGGAGGCGCCGCGGACCAGCAGTTCGCCGCCGCCCACCAGAAGGACGAGACCGAGCACGATTCGGCCCACGTCGAGGAGATTCATACCGAGAAATCTAGCGCGGCCGAACCCTCGCTCGGACTGATCAGCGGCTGTGCTCCGTGCGGTAGGCGTCGAGCGTAGAGGCGACCGCGCCGTCGGTGTCGACGAATTCGCTGGCTAGGAGGTGGGCGAACTCCTCCAGCGCCACGCGCAGCTGCTGACCGCCGTCGCGCACGGAAACGTCCTGCGCGGCCAACGCGGCGTCCCGTAGCGCGAGGGCCTGGTCGAGTTGGAGCGAGAGCGCCATGTTCGGCTCGGTCTCCTGGAAGTAGAACTGCTCCGTGTGGTGGGCGAAGTCGGTGCGGACCTCCAGGATGCTGCGCGCAAGGCCGCTCAGCGTGGCGTGTGCAGCTGACGGGTGCCAATCGACGAGGTGGCCGGCCGCGTCCGTCTCGGCGAGCGTGCGCAGCTCCATCGCCAAGGCCCGGCGGCGGACGAGCGGTCCCTCGATCTGGGAGAACCACGTGAGGGCGGCGGTCAGCAGGGCGAACCCGGCGAGCGCTTCAAGGGGCGGTGCGAACCGTAGCCAGGGACCGGTGCCGACCACGTCGCCGAACCCGAGCGTCGCGATGGACACGAGCGAGAGGTACAGGGCTTCGGCGAAGTCCGGGTACCGCGAGGGGTCGATCCCTGGCGAGTAGAGGAAGCCGTCGGGAACGTACGGGACGTAGATCAACGCCCCGGCCGTCACCATCAGGACCACCCACAAGGCGATGGAGGACACCATGGCCAACGGTCCCGTCGCCGATCCCAGCGGATGTCCGAGTCTCTTCGAGGCCCTCCAGATGAGGCGCATGAATGGGGCGCTCAGCCAGCCGTCACCGCTCGGGTACAGCAGGGTTTGGAACATGTCGACCAGCACCGCGGCCATAGCCACCAGCCCCACGATCACCCAGACCAAGCTCACCCGTGCCTCCCTCCCCGGCGCTCCGAGCCTAGCCCGTAGAGCGCGGTCGTGGGCGGCACCGAGGAATCGCGCCTGCACCGGATCGGCTCTGTGCCGATTCGGACGAGACGGTCGGGGGCCGCGCTATCGTCGGGAGACACTCACGTTGTCACAGCGACAATGTCGGGGGTTTAGTGTGGCTGGCCTCGACCTCTCGGTCCGTCTCAGGTTCACCGATTCGGCGGGAAGTCACTGGAGTAGGAAGGACGCGCGACCGGTCCGCGAGTTGAAGCACCACGACATCGGTTGGCCGATGGACCCCGGGCTCCACACGCCGGTCAACTGAGGGGGGCCTGACCCCGGTTCTTGGACACGCTGAATCCAGCACGTGGTGCTGGGGAAGCGAGATGATCCGAGAATCATGGCTAGGAAGAACTATTCCGAGGAGTTCCGTCGTCAGGCCGTCGACTTGTACGAGTCCACCCCGGGTGCCACGGTCCGCGGCATCGCCGAGGACCTCGGCATCGTGCGTGGCACGCTGCGGGGTTGGCTCGAGGTCTACGGGACCGGCAAGAAGACCGCTGCTGACGGGACGTTGACCTCCAGCCCACTGCAGTCCAGGCCGTCGAAGAGGAACTCCTCGGCGCCCGAAGGTGAGACGCCGGAGCAGAAGATCGACCGACTGGAGGCCGAGAACGCGGCGCTGCGGGCCGAGACCACCAAGCTCACCACCGAGCGGGAGATCCTGCAGCGGGCGGCCAAGTATTTCGCCGGGGAGACGCGCTGGTGAGTCGCATCCAGTTCGTCGCCGACAACTCCGCCACCTTCGAGGTGAAGCGACTGTGCGAGCTCGTCGAGATCGAGCGCTCCTCCTACTACGCCTGGCTCAAGGCAGCCCCGGCACGCGAAGGGCGAGCTCGGGCCGATGCCGAGCTCGTGGAGCGGATCAGGGCCGTCCACGCCGAGGACAACACTTGCGGTGCGCCGCGGATCACCGCCGAGCTCAACGACAACACCCCTGCCGGTGAGCGGGTCAACCACAAGCGCGTCGCGCGGGTGATGCGGGCCGAGGGCATCCGTGGCTATGTGAAGAGGCGGCAGGTGCGGACCACGATCCCCGAGCCGTCGGGGCAGAAGTACCCCGACCTGCTCCAGCGCGACTTCACCGCCGAGCGCCCCAACCGGCGCTACGTCGGCGACATCACCTACCTCCCGCTCGCGGACGGGACGAACCTGTACCTGGCGACCGTGATCGACTGCTACTCCCGACGGCTCGCCGGCTGGGCGATCGCCTACCACATGCGCACCGAACTCGTCGAGGAAGCGTTGAACGTCGCGGCCGCGACCCGAGACAGCCTCAAGGGCGCGATCTTCCACAGCGACCACGGGTCGGTCTACTGCTCCAAGGCCTACGCCCAGCTCTGCAAGAAGTTCGGCGTCACCCAGTCGATGGACGCCGGCGGCTCGTCGGCCGACAACGCACTCGCGGAGTCGTTCAACGCCACGATGAAGCGCGAGGTCCTCCAAGACACCGCCTGCTGGCCCGACGAGCTGACCTGCCGCCGGCAGGTCTTCAGATGGCTCGTCCGCTACAACACCCGCCGCCGTCACAGCTGGTGCGGCTACCTCTCCCCGTCCACCTACGAGGCCCGCCGGGCCGCTACGCTGCCAACCGCCGCGTAATCACACCCCGTGTCCAAGATCCGGGGGTAAGGCCCAGGGTCTGCACCCCGGGAAGGTGTCTCAGTGACCACGGCTTTCGGGTCACTCTACTTCTGAGCCATCAGTTTCGAGCCGGATTTTGGGCCGTCTGGCGAGACTCGACGAGGCTGCTCGAATACGAACGTTTCCGAGCAGGTGCCGGTCCGAGCGTGTTGATTCTGCAAGTCTGCTCCTCGTGGGTGTGGCCTTGGCCGTTATGTGGCGGGGTTCTGTCGCCGCTTCGTGAGTTCCCTGATGATCGGGCGAATCGTCCCGTGGGTCGATCCCCAACTGACACAGCCTCGTTCGCACGCTTAGCGACTCCGGGCTGCGTAAAACCACTTCAGTCCTCGCTGTATAGTTCAGCGCATGCTGACCATTGCTTCTCGCCTGGACGTGATGAACCGGTTGGGCCGCGCGCTGGCCGACCCGACCAGGTCCCGGATCATCCTGACGCTGCTCGACCGGCCGGCCTACCCGGCAGAGCTGGCCCGCGATCTGGACCTCACCCGCTCCAACGTGTCCAATCATCTGGCGTGCCTGCGCGACTGCGGCATCGTTGCTGCCGAACCCGAGGGCCGCAAGACGCGCTACGAGATCGCCGATCCCCACCTGACGCAGGCGCTGACCGCCCTGGTTGACGTCACCCTCGCGGTTGACGAGAACGCCCCGTGCATCGATCCTGCCTGCTCGGTGCACGGATGCGACGCAGCAGAGGCGGGCGCGTGATCCTGGCTGCGGTCCTGCAGGCAATCGGCCTGTTCATCGCGACCAACATCGACGACATCATCGTGCTCTCCTTGTTCTTCGCCCGCGGCGCGGGCCAACGCGGGACGACCACCCGCATCTTGGTCGGCCAGTACGTGGGGTTCGCCTGCATCCTCGGTGCCGCTGTGCTGGTGACTATCGGAGCCGGAGCATTCCTGCCCTCAGCAGCTATCCCGTACTTCGGGCTCATCCCCCTGGCCCTCGGTCTCTGGGCTGCATGGCAAGCCTGGCGCGGAGACGATGACGACGATGACGCCAAGGTCACGGGCACGAAGGTCAGCGCGTGGACCGTCGCAGGAGTCACCTTCGCCAACGGCGGAGACAACATCGGCGTCTATGTCCCCGTCTTCCTCAGCGTGGAACCCATCGCAGTGGTCGCCTACTGCCTCGTCTTCCTCGCGCTCGTCGCGGTCCTGGTCGTAGTCGCCAAGTTCGTTGCCACCCGGCCGCCGATCGCTGAAGTCCTCGAGCGCTGGGAACACATCCTGTTCCCCATCGTCCTGATCGGCCTCGGCATCGTCATCCTCGTCAGCGGAGGAGCGTTCGGTCTCTGACGGAGCCAAAGCGAACGAGAGAGGTCGCCAGGCTCGACGCTCCGGTATAGGGATCCCTGTGCGGGTTCATGCTGCGCAGCAGGAGAGTTTGGTGATGTCGGTGGTGAAGGTTTGGGCGGTGAGTTTGAGGCCTTCGGCCATGGTCAGGTAGGGGCTCCAGAGGTTGGCGACCTGGTCGGTGGTCATGCCGGCCTCGAGGATGTAGACGCCGGCGGCGGCGAGGTCACCGGCGTCCTGGGCGAGGGCGGTGATGCCGATGATGCGGCCGGTGTCGCCGTCGGTGACGATCTTGATGAGCCCGCGGGTGTCACGGTTGACGATGGCGCGCGGGACGTGCGCCAGGGGCAGGACGCGGCTGTCGCAGCGGATCCCGGCAGTGCGGGCCTGCTGGTCGGTCATTCCGACGGAGGCCAGGGCGGGGCTGGTGAACACGACCCGGGGCAGGTGGCGGTAGTCGACCTCCCGGCCGGCTCCGGTGAGGGCGTTGTCGGCGACCAGGGCGCCGTGGGCCGCGGCGACGTACACGAACTGCGGGTGGGCGGTGACGTCACCCGCGGCCCAGATCCGCGGGTTCGTGGTGCGCAGGTGGCTGTCGATGATGACCTCGCCGCGCTTGCCGGCGCGCACGCCGATGGTGTCGAGGCCGAGCGTGCCGGTGACCGGGCGGCGGCCGGTGGCAACGAGGAGCTCGGCCGCGCGGAGCTCGTGTGAGCCGTCGGCGGTGGTGGCGGTGACCGTGACCTCGCCGGTGGCCGGGTCGCGGCGCACCGCGGTGGGCACCGCGCCGCGGATGATCTCGATGCCTTCGTCGGCGAGGATTTCTTCCAGGGCGGTGGCGGCCTCGGGTTCCTCGTGGGAGGCCAGCCGTGAGCGGACGAGCATGGTGACCTGGGCACCGAGGCGGGAGAAGAGCTGGGCCTGCTCCATGGCGACGTAGCCGCCGCCGATGACCAGCAGCGACTCCGGGACGTGGTCCAGCTCCATCGCGGTCGTCGAGGTCAGATAACCGGCCTCCTGCAGGCCGGGGACCGGCGGCGCCCAGGGCGTGGAGCCGGTAGCGATGAGGTGGTGCGCGGCCCGGACGGTTTCCGCCGTGCCGTCCGGGCCGGTCACGCGGAGTGCCGGCTCAGTCGGTGTGCCGACGAAGGTGGCCTCGCCGGGGTGGAGGGCCCACCCGTACTCGGCGGCCAGGGCCGCGTACTTCTCGCTGCGCAGCGATCCGACGAGCTTGTCCTTGCCGGCGACCATGGCGGGCATGTCGACCGGTGGGGCGTCGGGGAGTGGCAGACCGGGGAACCGGGCGGCGTCGAGTGTGACGTGGCGGGCCTCGGCGGCCGCGAGCAGGGCTTTGGAGGGCACACACCCGGTGTTCACGCAGGTACCGCCGATGGTGCCGCGCTCGATCATCACCACCCGCTTGCCCAGGGTGGTGGCGCGGATCGCGGCCGCGAACGCCGCCCCACCGGACCCGATCACTGCCAGGTCATACGACCTGCCCTTGTCCGTTGCCGTCATAAGTCCTCCCTTGTTGCCGCGCCTCAGGACCAGGATCGACCTTCCAGTGCACTGGAAGGTCAAGGCAGAATGAGTGGCATGCGGATCGGTGAGGTGGCTCAGGCGTCAGGCACGACAGCTAAGACCCTGCGGTACTACGAGGACGTCGGACTCCTCCCCGACCCCGACCGCAGCCCGGCGGGGTACCGGGACTACGGCCCCGAGGTGCTCGACCGGCTGCACTTCATCCGCCGGGGCCAAGCCGCCGGGCTGACCCTGGCCCAGATCGGCCAGGTGCTGGCCATCCGAGACCGGGGCCAGGCCCCCTGCCAGCACGTCACCGACCTGCTCGACACCCGCCTCGCGGTCATCGACCGGCAGCTCGCCGAGCTCGCGCAGCTACGCACCACGATCGCCATCCTGCGCGAGCACGCCACCACTGGCGACCCGGCCACATGCTCCCCCGAGGACGTCTGCCGCTACCTGTGACCCGCGAAGGTCACCGGCCCGTGGCACCATCGCGACATGGCCGATGACACCCAGCAACGATGCTCGTGCTGCGGCCGCCAGCGGCCACGAAGGTCGCTCCACGCACTCGGGAGCGAACCGGCCTACATCTGCCGAAGGTGCGCGCTCTGGGTCGCCCTTCGCATCGCTCGCGACTGAACGACTCCGCCCGCAACGCGGGCACGCCGCCGGCCGCGGCGAACATCGTCGGATGGTGCGCGAAGGAACCAAAGGGCGCGAATGACGACCAATCATCACGCCGCCAGCGCGATCGCGGGCGCCCGTTGCCGCACTCCTCATCCGACGGTCTGAGCTCCACCGCCTGGCAGTGGTCCGAAGCCTGGAGAGGGCATCGGAGCCGGACGGGACCCCCTAACGCTCAGTGGTCCGCCCTCGCAGCGGTTGCGGTCGGTCCAGTTGTCCGTCCCGTAGGAGGAACCCGTTGCGGAGGCGGTGCAGGTCATCGGCGGAAACCCACGCCCGAATGTTCGCAAGACCGCCCGAGAAGGGTTGTCCGGTGACGGTGCGTCATATGGGACGGCCTGTCGTCCCGTAAACGAACGTTTCCGAGCAGGTGCCGGTCCGAGCGTGTTGATTCTGCAAGTCTGCTCCTCGTGCAGAGACCCACTTCCAGAGCTGACCGAGCGGCTTGGTGGCTCATCGGCGTTCTTGGACTCGGGGTCGTTGACAGACTGATCACCGATTGGATCGGTTCTACGGATGGACTGTGGGTCTACGCACCTTCTGCGGTCGCGGTCCTGTTCGTCATCATCACCATGCCCGGCGGAGTCCTTAGCCGTGAACGGCGCGGCGCGAGCCCCCTCGGCCGTCTCATCGCCAGTGTGTTCCTGCTGGCCTACCTGGGTCTCGCCCCCGTGCTGGCCGCTGACGGGCCGGTTGTTCCCACCATCCTGGGGATCAGCCTGCTCGCCATCGCCAGCACCTCATTGACCTGGAATGCGCTGCGCACCCGCCTCTCCATCGATGACGTCGCCCTCGGGGTTGCGCTCCTGTTGCTCGGGGTCGCGGGCCTGTTGCTCGGGGTCGCGACCCTGCTGCTCGGGGTCGCGCTCCTGCTGCTCGGGGTTGCGGTCCTACTTGATAGGGACACCCTGGCCGGGGTTGCGTTCCTGCTGCTCGGGGTCGCGGGCCTGCTGGCCGGGGTTGCGTTCCTGCTGGCCGGGGCCGCGGTCCTACTTGATAAGGCCACCCTGGCCGGGGTCGCGGTCCTGCTGCTCGGGGTCGCGCTCCTGCTGGCCGGGGTCGCGCCGCTCCCCCGCGGCTCGGGCTGCGGTTCCGGCTGAGGCGCCGCCTTGGTGGGCGCGTCAGCTCGGGAGATCGCGGCCCGGTTGTGGTCGCGGAGGGTGCGCCCGGCGCCCTCGGGCTTGGGTGTGGTGTTTGTGGTGGTATCGCGGAGGCTGGTGCGCTTGCGTGCCATCACTTGGCCCCTTCCTCGTCGCGGCCGGTGATCTGCCGCATGGCGTTGCGGTAGTCCTCGGCGATGGCGGAGCCGGGCTCGTAGAGGCTCACGGGCATCCCCGCGGTGTAGGCGTCGGCGGCGGCGACGGCCTTGCGGATGGGTTCGGTCACCTGGCCGGGGAATCGTTCGTTGAGGAGGTCGACGACCTCGCGGTCGAGGAGCTGGCGGGCCTCGAACTGGCCGGGGACGATCCAGTGGACCTTCTGGCCTGGTCGCAGCCTCGGGGCGACGCGCTGGGTGATGACGTCGACCGATGCTCGGGTTCAGGGCAGCCAGGGGTCCTCGCTCACCACGAACCTCAGTCGAGCAGGGCCCGCACGGCTGCGACCGTGTCCGCCTCGACCGCCGTCTTGTCGTCGCGGTAGCGCAGCACGCGGGCGAAGCGCAGGGCGATCCCCGCCGGGTAGCGCCGCGAGGTCTGCACCCCGTCGACCGCCACCTCGACGACCTGCTCCGGGCGCACGTAGACCGTCCAGTCGTCCCGGTGCGTCTCGAGCTCGAGGAAGCGCTCGGTCTGCCACGCGAGCATCTCGTCGGTCATGCCCTTGAAGGTCTTGCCGAGCATCACGAGCCCGCCGTCATCGCCCCGCGCACCGAGGTGGATGTTCGACAGCCTGCCCTTGCGCCGCCCGCTGCCCCACTCCACGGCGAGCACGACGAGGTCGAAGGTGTGCCGCGGCTTGACCTTCGTCCACCCGCGACCACGCGCCCCCGCCGCGTACGGCGACGCGAGGTCCTTGACGACCACGCCCTCGTGCCCGCCCGCGACGAGCTGGTCGAAGAACGCCTCCGCCGCCGCGGGGTCGGCGGTCACGACGCCCGGGACGAGGGCCGACGCCGGCACGAGCGCGCGCAGCGCGGCGGACCGTTCGGCGAAGGGGGCGTCCAGCAGCACCTCGTCGTCCCGGGCCAGCAGGTCGAAGAGGTACGTCGTCAGCGGCGTCGCCTCGCGCAGCGCCTCGACCGAGCGGCTCGACGCGGTCCGGGCCCCCGTCTCCTGGAAGGGTCGCGGCCGCCCGTCGGGCCGCAGCGCGATCGCCTCCCCGTCGAGCACCGCCGACCTCACCGGCAGCGACCGCGCCAGCTCGACGACCTCCGGCAGGCGCACGGTGATGTCGTCGAGCCCCCGCGTGAAGACCCGCACCTCGTCACCGCGCTTGTGCACCTGGACGCGGATGCCGTCGAGCTTCGCCTCGACCGCGACCTCGCCCTCGTGCGCGGCCATCGCGCTCGCGACGTCCGGGGCCGACCCCGCGAGCATCGGCCGCACCACCCGGCCCGTCTCGAGGGTGATCTCGGAGAGCGCCGCCTCTCCCCCGGCCATCGCCGGGGCGACGACGTCATAGGTACGGCCCGCGAGCATCGCCGCCCGGCGCACCACCGCCTCCGGGACCTCGGCCGCCGCAGCCACCGCGGGGATGAGCACCCCGTCGAGCGCGCCCTGCCGCACCTCGCCGAGGAGCAGCGCCCGCAGCCAGTCCTGCTCCGCCGACGTCGCCCGGCCGAAGAGGCCGGTGACGATCTCGACCTTCGCCGCGCGTCCCCCTTCGCCCGCCAGCGCCGACAAGGCCGCGTCGACGTCCGCGACGCTCAACGACGACTCCGCCACCGGCTCGGGCACCGTCGCCAGGGTCCGCCAGCCCACGCCCACCCGGCCCTGCGGCGTGACGCCGGAGAGGTAGGCCGCGACCGCGCGGGCCTGCTCCGGGCCGGCCGCGCGGAGCGCGTCCGCGATGAGCGAGCGTTTCGCCAGACGCGACGAGGTCGCTGCCACCTCGCGGGAGACGGCAACGACCTCGGAGAGCGGGAGCGGGTCCATGCCCGCACGCTAGACCCGCGTCAGTGGCGCATGTGCGTCCACGGCTTGGCGAGCTCGAACCGCCGCCCGCTCATCTCCTTGACCTGGATCTCGACGACGTTGAACTTCTGCGTCGGGACCCACGGCCGCAGCGGGACGTTGTCGGCCCGGTAGGCCTCCTCGCCCTCGAGGACCCGGGCGCTGCCGCGCAGGATGACCGACCAGGCCTCCTCGCTGCGGGTGTCGTCGATCTCGAAGGCGACGTCGGAGTTCATGACGACCCCGAGCAGCTTGTTGCCCTCGGCGGTGCGGAAGAGGATCGTCGAGCCGTCGACGGCGTAGTTGATCGGGGTGATGTGGACCTCGCCGGCGAGGTGGAAGGCCAGGCGCCCGAACTCGTGCTTCTTGAGCTGCTCCCAGCACTCGTCGCGGCTCATCTCGTGGATCGGTGACTCGGTCATCGCGCAGCACCCCTTCGTCGTCACGGTTCGGTCCCCCCATCGTAGGACCGTCGAGGGACGGGCGAAGGGGTGGCCGCCCACCCCGCGTAGGCTGGGGTGATCGACCTCACGCCGGCCCACCGCCGGTGAGGTCGTGCTGCACCCCCGTCTCCCACCAGGAGGGTTTGTCGTGACCGTCGCTCCCGAGGGCCGTCGTCTGCTGCGCGTCGAGGCGCGCAACGCCGAGACGCCGATCGAGCGCAAGCCGAGCTGGATCCGGACCACCGCGAAGATGGGGCCGGAGTACAACCAGCTCCACTCGATGGTCAAGCGCGAGGGCCTGCACACCGTGTGCCAAGAGGCCGGCTGCCCCAACATCTTCGAGTGCTGGGAGGACCGCGAGGCGACCTTCCTCATCGGCGGTGACGTGTGCACACGGCGCTGCGACTTCTGCGACATCGCGACGGGTCGGCCGACGGCCCTCGACATGGACGAGCCGCGCCGGGTCGCGGAGTCCGTGCAGCAGATGGGGCTGCGCTACTCGACGGTGACCGGTGTCGCCCGTGACGACCAGCCGGACGGCGCCGCACGCCTCTACGCCGAGACGATCCGGCAGATCCACGCGCTCAACCCGACAACGGGTGTCGAGATCCTCCCGCCCGACTTCGGGGCGAAGCCGGAGCTCGTCGGGCAGGTCTTCGACGCCCGGCCCGAGGTCTTCGCGCACAACCTCGAGACGGTGCCGCGGATCTTCAAGCGGATCCGTCCGGCCTTCACCTACGACAAGTCGCTCCAGGTGCTGACGATGGCCCGTGAGGCCGAGCTCGTGACGAAGTCCAACCTCATCCTCGGGATGGGCGAGGAGGACCACGAGATCGAGCAGGCGATCCGCGACCTGCACGAGGCCGGCTGCGACATCCTCACGATCACGCAGTACCTGCGTCCCTCGAAGATGCACCACCCGATCGACCGGTGGGTCAAGCCGGAGGAGTTCGTCCACTGGAGCGAGCTCGCCGAGGAGATCGGCTTCAAGGGCGTCATGGCCGGGCCGCTCGTCCGCTCGTCGTACCGCGCGGGTCGGCTGTACGCGCAGGCGATGCGCCGCTGGGGCCGTGAGATCCCGGAGAACCTCGCCCACCTCGGCGAGGGCGAGGGCTCGGCGCGGCAGGAGGCCTCGGCGCTGCTTGCCGCGGGCAAGTCCGGCGCCGCTACCGCGTAAGATCGGCGGCACTATGGCACGCAAGGACACTCCCGCGGCTCCCCAGGAGACGCGCAACCCCTTCAAGCGCATCGCGCAGGTCCACCGGACCGTCAAGACGATCGACCCGCAGATCACGGCGTGGATGCTGCTCGCGTTCGTCGTGGTCATCGGCATCGGTCTGCTCATCGGCTTCCTCATGGGTCACCCGTGGCTGACCCTCATCGTCGCGATCCCCGCGGCGATGCTCGCCGCGATGATCGTGCTGGCGCGCCGTGGCGAGGCCGCGGCCTTCCGGCAGATGGAGGGGCAGAAGGGCGCGACCCTTGGTGGGCTCTCGGCGCTGCGGCGTGGCTGGTACTACGACCAGGAGCCGGTCGCGGCCGACGCGGCGCGGGCGCAGGAGATCCAGAACGCTGCCGTCGTCTTCCGGGCGCTCGGGCGCCCCGGCGTCGTCCTCCTCGCCGAGGGGCCGAAGGCGCGTGCCGCCAAGCTCCTCGAGAAGGAGAAGAAGAAGGTCGCCCGCGTCGCCCCCGGCGTGCCGGTGCACACCTACCACGTGGGCTCCGGCGAGGACGAGCTGCCGGTGAAGAAGATGCGCTGGACGCTCACGCGCCTCAAGCCGGCGCTGTCCAAGGACGAGATCATCGTCGTCAACAAGCGCCTCAAGTCCCTGCCGGGCATCCGCCAGGGCATCCCCGCCGGCGTCGACCCGGCCTCGGTGCGGATGAACCGCAAGGGCCTGCGCGGCCGCTGAGCCAGCACTCCCCCTTCGCCCCCCCCTGTCGCCGCGTCGAGGTATCAACGACCGGTCGGCCGGCCGCTGATACCTCCAATCATGAGGTGCGGATGACGCGAGTGCCGGCAGCCCTGTCGTGCATGCCGTCCCCGTTGCCGTCGGTGATGACCGCCGGGATGACGAGGCAGAGCAGCGCGGCGCGGATGACGCCCTGGAGGATGGTTGTCTGCGGGCGGTGCACGGGGGCGACCGCCACACCGACGAGACGGTGACCGAGCGAGCCGCCGGCGAGGGGCACGAGCAGCGCGTGCTCGACGAAAAGGATGAGCAGCGGGTACCAGCTCTGCTGGGCCGGCGTGATCTCGGTGAGCTGCCCGATGAGCCCGAAGGTGATGGCCAGGCAGGCCATCCAGTCGATCGCGATACCGACGAGTCGACGCAGAAGGCTGGGTCTGGACGGCTCAATCTGGCTCACGCAGGGCCACGATACGGTGTGTAACACGGCGGAAACACTTGGGTCATGGTCGGGAAACCGGGCCTGCCTACGGTGTTCTCACACCACCCGGCTGGCCGGATCGCCAGTCGACTCACCAGGAGGACGGCTTTGTTCAGCAGCCCCGAAGAGGTCCTGAGCTACATCAAGGACGAAGACATCAAGTTCGTGGACATCCGGTTCTGCGACCTGCCCGGCGTCATGCAGCACTTCAACGTGCCGGCCGAGAGCATCGACGAGGACTTCTTCACCGAGGGGCAGATGTTCGACGGGTCCTCGATCCGGGGTTTCCAGGCGATCCACGAGTCCGACATGAAGCTCGTCCCGGATGTGAAGACGGCCTACGTCGACCCGTTCCGGGAGGAGAAGACGCTCATCATGAACTTCTCCATCGTCGACCCCTTCACCGGTGAGCCGTACAGCCGCGACCCGCGCAACATCGCCGCGAAGGCCGAGGCCTACCTCAAGTCCACTGGCATCGCCGACACGGCGTACTTCGGCGCCGAGGCCGAGTTCTACGTCTTTGACGACGTCCGCTTCGAGACCAAGGCCAACGCCGGCTACTACTACCTCGACTCGATCGAGGCCGCGTGGAACTCCGGTCGCGAGGAGGAGGGCGGCAACAAGGGCTACAAGACCCGCTTCAAGGGCGGCTACTTCCCCGTCCCGCCGGTCGACCACTTCGCCGACGTCCGCGACAAGATGTGCCTCAACATGGCCAAGGTCGGCCTCCAGGTCGAGCGCAGCCACCACGAGGTCGGCACCGCGGGTCAGCAGGAGATCAACTACCGCTTCAACACGCTGCTGCAGTCCGGCGACGACATCATGAAGTTCAAGTACGTCATCAAGAACACCGCGTGGGCGTTCGGCAAGACGGCGACCTTCATGCCGAAGCCGATCTTCGGTGACAACGGCTCGGGCATGCACACCCACCAGTCGCTGTGGAAGGACGGCGAGCCGCTCTTCTACGACGAGCAGGGCTACGGCGGCCTGTCCGACATGGCCCGCTGGTACATCGGTGGCCTGCTCAAGCACGCCCCGGCGCTGCTCGCCTTCACCAACCCGACGGCGAACTCCTACCACCGTCTGGTCCCGGGCTTCGAGGCCCCGATCAACCTCGTGTACTCGGCGCGCAACCGCTCCGCGTGCATCCGCATCCCGATCGCGGGCAACTCCCCGAAGGCCAAGCGCATCGAGTTCCGGATCCCGGACCCGTCGGCCAACCCGTACCTGTGCTTCGCCGCGCAGCTCATGGCCGGCCTCGACGGCATCAAGAACCGGATCGAGCCCCCGGAGCCGATCGACAAGGACCTCTACGAGCTGCCGCCGGAGGAGCACGAGGCCATCGAGCAGGTCCCGACGACCCTCCCCGAGGTGCTCGTCGCGCTGGAGAACGACTACGAGTTCCTCCTCGAGGGCGACGTCTTCACCGAGGACCTCATCGAGACATGGGTCGCGTGGAAGCGTGAGAACGAGGTCGCGCCGCTTCAGCTGCGGCCGCACCCGCACGAGTTCGAGATGTACTTCGACATCTGATCGGAGTGCAGAACGAAGGGGTCCAGGACGACGGTCCTGGACCCCTTCGTCGTCCTACGCTGCCGTCATGAGCCCCGCCCCCGCCCTGGACAAGCCCACCGTCGGACTGGCCGCGCTCTTCGCGACCTCCGGAGTGATCCACATGGTCAGGCCCCAGGTCTTCGAGTCGATCATCCCGAAGCCGCTCGCGGGCTACCGCCTAGAGCTCGTCTACGCCTCGGGCGTCGCCGAGATCGCGTGCGCCGCAGGCCTGCTCCACCCGGCCACCCGCAAGGCCGCCGGGCTGGCGAGTGCCGCACTGCTCGTCGCAGTCTTCCCCGCGAACGTCCAGATGAGCGCCTCCCAGGGCAGGAGGGCTCAGCGCAAGGGAACGCCGCAGGCGCAGGCGTTCTTCGCCGGCACACTGGCGCGCCTCCCCCTCCAGTGGCCCCTCATCCGCACCGCCCTGCGGGCCGCCGGCCGCTGACCCCTTCGCCCTCAACGTGGCGAAGATCAAGCCGCCCACCCGGGACGGCCGAGCCCCTGTCGAGGACAATGACGGCAGCCCGACCACCGAGGAGAGCACAGGATGACCACCCCGAGCGAGACCCAGCCCGAGCAGCAGGCGCACGTCCTCTACGACAAGGACGGCAAGCCGACGACGGACCGGCCGTGGATCATCCGGACCTACGCCGGCCACTCGAGCGCCCGCGCCTCCAACGAGCTGTACCGCAGCAACCTCTCGCGCGGCCAGACCGGCCTCTCCATCGCCTTCGACCTGCCAACGCAGTGCGGCTACGACTCCGACGACCCCATCGCGCGGCCCGAGGTCGGCAAGGTCGGCGTGCCGATCAACAGCCTCGACGACTTCGAGATCCTCTTCGACCAGATCCCGGTCGAGGAGATGAACACCTCGATGACGATCAACGGCACCGCCATGTGGCTGCTCGCCCTCTACGTGGCGCTCGCCCGGGAGCGCGGCGTCGACGTCGCCGAGCTCAAGGGCACGACGCAGAACGACCTCATCAAGGAGTACCTCGCCCGCGGGACGTACATCTACCCGCCCGAGGCGAGCCTGCGGATCATCGCGGAGATGTACGAGTTCACCCTCGCCGAGGTGCCGTCGTGGAACGCCTCGAACATCTGCAGCTATCACCTCCAGGAGGCCGGCGCGACCCCGGTCCAGGAGCTCTCCTTCGCCCTGGCCAACGCGATCAGCCTGCTCGACCTGCTCAAGGAGCGCGGCAACATCGGGCAGGACGACTTCGAGCGCTCCGTGGGCCGCATCTCCTTCTTCGTCAACTCGGGCATCCGCTTCGTCGAGGAGATGTGCAAGATGCGCGCGATGACGGAGATGTGGGACGAGATCACCAAGGACCGCTACGGCGTCCAGGACGCTCGGTACCGCCGCATGCGCTACGGCGTGCAGGTCAACAGCCTCGGACTCACCGAGGTCCAGCCGGAGAACAACGCGTGGCGCATCCTCATCGAGGCGCTCGGGGTGACGCTCAGCCGCGACGCCCGCGCCCGAGCCGTGCAGCTCCCGGCGTGGAACGAGGCGCTCTCGCTCCCCCGCCCGTGGGACCAGCAGTGGTCGCTGCGGCTCCAGCAGATCCTCGCCTACGAGACCGACCTGCTCGAGTACCCCGACCTCTTCGAGGGCAGCGTCGTCATCCGCTCGAAGGTCGACAGCCTCAAGGCCGAGGCCTACGCCGAGATCGAGAAGATCATGGGCATGGGCGGGGTCATCGGCGCCATCGAGAACGGCTACATGAAGTCGGCGCTCGTGAAGTCGATGTCGGAGCGCTTCAGCCGGATCAACGCCGGCGAGCAGCTCGTCGTCGGCCTCAACAAGTGGACCGACGGCATCGAGTCGCCGCTGCTCAGCGGTGACGACGGTGGTCTCTTCACGGTCACCGCGGAGTCGACCCAGGAGTCGCTGGACAACCTCGAGCAGACCCGCCGGACCCGCGACCAGGCCCGCGTCGACGCCGCGCTCGAGGCGCTCAAGACCGCGGCCCGTGACGGCAGCTCCATGATGGAGCCCTCGATCGAGTGCGCCCTGGCCCGCGTGACCACCGGCGAGTGGGCCCACGCCCTGCGCGAGGTCTTCGGCGAGTACCGCCCGGCGACCGGTGTCGACGGCCAGAAGCTCACCCTCGAGGGTGACCGGGTCGAGGCACTGCGCTCGCGCATCGACGCGCTCGCCGAGGAGATCGGTCACCGGCCGCGGCTCGTCGTCGGCAAGCCCGGCCTGGACGGCCACTCCAACGGCGCCGAGGTCATCGCGGTCTCCGCGCGGCACGTGGGCTTCGACGTCGTCTACTCGGGCATCCGGCTCAGCGCGCAGGAGATCGTGCGCTCCGCGGTCGAGGAGAGCGCCGACCTCATCGGCGCCTCGGTCCTCTCCGGCTCGCACGTCGAGCTCGCCCGGCAGATCATGCAGGGTCTCGAGGACGAAGGGGTCAAGGACGACGTCGCGGTGATCCTCGGCGGGATCGTGCCGAAGGGTGACTTCCAGGCCCTCACCGACCTCGGGGTCGCGAAGATCTACACGCCGGCCGACTACGACATCCTGGACATCATGGAGTCCTTCGTCGGGATCCTCGAGGACAAGGCGCGCTCGTGACCCGCGGCGCGGACCTCGCGGGGGCCGCGCTCTCGCGTCGGCGCTCGGACGTCGCGCGTCTCGTCTCGCTCATGGAGGACACGCGCGTCTCCCGGGCGGGCGAGCGTGACGAGGCGATCGCGGTGCTCGAGGAGGACGCCCGCTCGCGGGGTCACCGCAGCACGGTCCTCGGGATCACCGGCACGCCCGGCGCGGGCAAGTCCTCGCTCGTCTCCGCGGCGACGCGGGAGATGCTGCGGCTCGACGCGGAGGCGACCATCGCCGTCGTCGCGGTCGACCCGTCGTCGCAGATCACCGGCGGCGCGCTGCTCGGTGACCGGACGCGGATGACGACGTCGGTCGAGGAGGAGCGGCTCTTCTTCCGCAGCCAGGCGTCGGTGACGGCGCTCGGTGGGCTCGCTCCCCCGACGTACCTCGTCGTGCGGGCGCTCGTGTGCCTCTACGACTACGTCATCGTCGAGACCGTCGGCATCGGCCAGAGCGAGGCCGACATCAAGCACCTCGCCGACACGGTCTATCTCGTGATGTCACCCGGCGGCGGCGACGACGTGCAGATGCTCAAGGCGGGGATCGTCGAGATCCCGGACGCCTTCGTCATCAACAAGGCCGACTCCCCCGGCGCCCAGACGGCGTACCACCAGCTGCGCGGGGCGCTCTGGCTGGCGCGTCCTGTCGACGCGGACTCGGTGACGGTGATGCTCACGTCAGCGCGTCGCGGTGACGGGGTGGCCGAGCTGGCCGGCGAGATGCTCAGGCACCGTGAGGTCGCGGTGCCGCCGGAGGCCGTGGCCGAGCGGGCGGCGCACTTCTTCGAGCTGTGGGTGCGCGACGAGTGGGGCCGGCAGGGCCTGCGGGCGCTGCGTCCCGACCCGTCGATGGGTGGTGCCTGCGACCCGGTGGCCGGCTTCGGTGCGGCCCAGGCCGCCTTCGGCGAAAGGATGCGCGAGCACCTCACCGCCAGCCGGCCCTGACCCACGCCCTGCCCCTTGCAGGCGCACGAGCCAAGGCTCCTACCCGCTCTCCTGGGTAGGAGCCTTGGCTCGTGCGACGTGTGGGGCGAAGGGGGTCAGGCGGCGACGAGGGCGAGACCGGCGTAGGCACCGTCGCGCTCGATGAGCTCGGCGTGGGCGCCCTGCTCGACGACCCGGCCCTCGTCGAGGACGACGATCTGGTCGGCCCGCTCGATCGTCGAGAGCCGGTGGGCGATGGTGATCGTCGTCCGGCCCGCGGCCAGGGTCTCGAGGGCGACCTGCACGGCCCGCTCCGTCTCGTTGTCGAGCGCGCTCGTCGCCTCGTCGAGGACGAGCACCCGCGGGTCGCGCAGGATCGTCCGGGCGATGGCGATCCGCTGCTGCTCCCCGCCGGAGAAGCGGTAGCCCCGCGACCCGACCACCGTGTCCAGACCGTCGGGCAGCGACGCGACGAGGTCGGCGACCTGCGCGGCGGCCAGCGCCTGCCACAGCTGCGCGTCGGTGGCGTCGGGCGCCGCGAGCAGGAGGTTCTCCCGGATGCTCGCGTGGACGAGGTAGGTCTCCTGGCTGACCACGCCGACGATCGCAGCGAGCACCTCGGGGTCGAGGTCGCGGACGTCGACGCCGTCGATCGTGACCCGCCCGGCCGTCGGGTCGTGCAGCCGCGCAACGAGCGAGGCGAGCGTCGACTTGCCCGAGCCAGTGTGCCCGACGAGGGCCAGCGAGCTGCCCGCCGGCACGGTCACCGAGACCCCGGCGAGGGCGTCCCGGTCCGACCCGCTGTACCGGAAGGTCACGTCCTCGATGCGGACCACGCCGCGGACCCCCTTCGGGTCGAGCGTCACCGGGTGGGCAGGCGCGACGATCTCCGGCTCGAGGTCGAGGTACTCGAAGACCCGGCTGAAGAGGGCCATCGAGCTGACCCACTGGGCGCCGACGTTGAGCAGGCCCATGAGCGGGCGGAAGATCCCGGCCTGGAGGGTCGTGAAGGCGATGAGCGTGCCGATCGTCATCCCGCCCGAGGTCGCGGGGAGACCGGCGGCGAGGTAGATCGCGGCGGGCACGGCGGCGAAGACGATCTGCATCGTCGCCATCCGCCAGCGCCCGGCGAGCTGGCTGCGCATCTCGAGGTCGATGAGGTCGTGGCTGACGGTCGTGAATCGCTCGGCGTCGCGGCGGGTCGTGCCCATGAGCTTGGCGAGGCGGATGCCGCTCACGGACAGGCCCTCCTCGATCCGGACGTGGAGGTTGGCCAGCGCCGACTGCTGCCGGGCGGTGATCTCGCGGCGCAGCAGGGCGACCTTGCGGGTCAGCCACACGGCCGGCGGCACGACGACCAGGGAGATGAGCGAGAGCCGCCACGACAGGGCAACCATCGCGACGGCCGTGGCGATGGCGGTCGTGAGGTTGCTCGCGATCGAGGTGGCGGTCGTCGTCACGACGCCCTGCATGCCGCCGACGTCGTTGATGAGCCGCGACTGCACCTCGCCGGCGCGCGAGCGGGTGAAGAAGCCGAGCGACTGGCTCTGCAGGTGGGTGAAGAGGCGGGTGCGCAGCGTGTGCATGACCTGCTGGCCGACCTGCGCGCTCATCCAGGTCTGGACGACGCCGAGGAGCGAGGTGACGATCGCGACGCCGACCATGCCGGCGACGACGAGCAGGAGCAGCCGCACGTCCTGCTGCGGGATCGCCACATCGACGACCTCCCGCACGAGGAAGGGCTGGGCCATCGAGACGACGGAGATCGCGACGATGATCGCGGTGACGACCGCGAGGACCCGGCGGTGCGGGCCGAAGAGAGCCGCGACCCGGGCGAAGGGGACGGGGCGGGCCTGGAGCTGTGCCCGGTCCTTGGGGTCGATCCGGCGGGGGCCTCCACCGCCGCTACGCACGCCGGGGCCGCCGCGGCCGCGCTCTGGGTTCATCGGGATGTCGGTCATACGCACCCCTCCTTTCATTACTGAGGTTGGCTCACAATGAGGGTAACGCACGGTCTCGCGATAGCATTCCCAGCACCATGACGCCCACCACCGACTCCCCCGAGCCGCTCGGCGAGCTCTTCCTCGCGACCTCGCGGCGCCTGCGTCGGCAGACGATGGAGGCCTTCGCGCCGCTAGGGATCACCCCGCACCAGGCCCGGACGCTGCGGACCGTGCTCGCCGAGGGGCCGATGCGGCTCGGCGTCCTCGCCGGCCGCCTGCGGATCGCACCGCGCAGCGTCACCGACGTCGTCGACAGCCTCGTCGAGGCCGGGTGGGTCGCCCGCTCCCCCGACCCGGACGACCGGCGCGCCACCGTCATCGAGGTGACCACGTCCGGGCGTCGGCAGGCCGAGGCGGTCGAGGCCGTGCGCCGCGAGGCGAGCGGGCGCTTCTTCGACGCCATGCCCCCCCAGGACCGCGCCGAGCTCAAGCGGATCCTGGGCGACTTCCTCGCCGACTGACTCCCCGTGATCGCACGAGCCAAGGCTCGTGCGAGTGGTTGGGGGCGGCGACGGTCGCACGAGCCAAGGCTCGTGCGACGGAGGCAGGTCAGGTGTCGAGGAAGAGGTCGAGCGCCGGGTCGTCGCCGCCGCCGTAGCCGGAGAGGTCGGTGACACCCTCCTCGGCAAGCACCTCGTCGTCGATGAAGAAGCGGCCGGTGCACCCCCGCGGGTCCCGCGTGAGGATCGCGTGCGCGGCGTCGGCCATGATCTCGGGCGTCCGGCTCCGGGCAGTCAGCTCGTCGCCGCCGAGGAGGTTCTGCACCGCGGCGGTCGCGATCGCCGTGCGCGGCCACAGGCTGTTGGCCGCGATGCCGTCGCCGCGCAGCTCCGCCGCGAGCCCGAGGGTCACCAGGCTCATGCCGTACTTCGCGATCGTGTAGCCGAGGAAGGCGCCGGCCCAGCGGGGGTTGAGGTTGATCGGCGGCGAAAGGTGAGGATGTGCGCGGCGTCGGAGTGGCGCAGGTGCGGCAGCGCGGTCTTGGCGAGGAGGAAGGACCCGCGGCAGTTGATGTCCTGCATGAGGTCGTAGCGCTTCATCGCGAGGGCACTCGTCGACGACAGGTCGATGGCGCTCGCGTTGTTGACGACGATGTCGATGCCGCCGAACCGCTCCACGGTCGCGGCGACCGCCGACTCGACGGACGTGTCCTCCCGCACGTCCCCGACGATCGCGAGGGCCTGGCCGCCCGCGGCCTCGATCTCGGCGGCCGCGGTATGCACCGTCCCCTCGAGGCTCGGGTGCGGCTGGTCGGTCTTGGCGAGCAGCACGACGTTGGCACCGTCGCGGGCGGCGCGCCGCGCGATCGCGAGACCGATCCCGCGGCTGCCGCCCGACATGAGCAGGGTCCGTCCGGCGAGTGTCCTGCTCATGCGTACCTCCAGGTGGGTAGGAGCCTTGGCTCGTGCGAGGGGTCGGGGGCGATAACGGTCGCACGAGCCTTGGCTCGTGCGAAAGGGTGGGGAGTGGGGTCAGGCGGGGAGTCCGTCGAGACGGGCGAGGACCTGGAGCATGACCTCGTCGGCGCCGCCGCCGATCGAGGCGAGCCGCACGTCGCGGAAGAGCCGGGCGGTCCACGTCTCCTCGATGTAGCCCATGCCCCCGTGGTACTGCAGGCAGGTGTCGGCGACCTCACGGACGAGCCGGCCGGCGACGAGCTTGGCGACCGACGCCGCCCGGGTGATGTCCTCGCCGACGAGGTGCATCTCGCACACCCGCAGGTTGTGGCTGCGCACCAGCTCGACCTGGGCCTGGAGCTCGGCGAGGCGGAAGGCGACGTGCTGCTTCGTCGCGAGCGGGGTGCCGAAGATCTCGCGCTCGTGGACGAACTGCCGCGTCCGGGCCAGCGCCTTGTCGCACGTCCCGGCCGCCGAGTACGCGGCGAACATCCGCTCGATGATGAACTGCGACATCTGTTGCTGGAAGCCGCGCCCGATCTCGCCGATGGTGTTGCGCACCGGCACCCGCACCTCGTCGAAGACGAGCTCCGCGGTGTCGGAGCTGCGGTTGCCGAGCTTGTCGAGGGTGCGCGAGACCGAGAATCCTGCGGAGTCCGTCGGCACGATGATCTGCGACATCCCCTTGTAGCCGCCCTCGTCGGAGGTGCGGGCGAGCAGGCAGATCCAGTCGGCCTGGGTGCCGTTGGTGATGTACATCTTCTGGCCGCTGATGACCCAGTCGTCCCCGTCGCGGCGGGCGCGGGTGCGCAGCCGCGAGACGTCGGAACCGGTATCGGGCTCGGTCACGCCGATCGCGGTGACCGCGGTCCCGGCGATCGCCGGCGCGAGGAACTGCGCCTTTTGCTCCGGAGTCCCGAAGCGCGCCAGCGACGGCGTCGCCATCATCGACTGGACGCCGATGGCCATCGAGACACCCGCGGTGTCGCTCCGCCCGAGCTCCTCGGCGGCGACCATCTGGAAGCTGTGGTCCACCCCTTCGCCCCCGTACTCGGGGTCGTACTCGAGACCGAGCAGGCCGACGGCGGCCGCCTTCGGGAAGAGCTCGTGGGCCGGGAAGCGGCCCGCGGCCTCCCACTCGTCGGCGAAGGGGTTGACCTCGGTGTCGACGAAGTGGCGGACGGCGGCGGCGAGGTCACGGTGGTCCTGGGTGAGCTGCATGAGGGTGACGGTAGGGACGCGTCTCGAAAAAAGCAAGCGTGCTTGCTTTTTTGAGAGGAGGCTGGGACTCTCCTCGCCATGAGCGAGATCTCCGACTTCCTCGACGAGTGCGCCGACCTCGACGCCCTCGTCGCCGACCTCCCCGACGAGGACTGGTCGCGCGACACCCCAGCGAAGGGGTGGACCGTCGCCCACCTCGCGTGGACCGACGAGGTCGCGCACCTCAGCGCGACCGACCCCGAGGGCTTCCAGGCCGTCGTGCAGGAGGCGATCGCCGACCCCTTCGGCTATGTCGACGTCAAGGCCGCCGAGGGCGCCGCCCTCCCCCCGGCCGAGCTGCTCGCCCGCTGGAGGGAGAGCCGCACCCGGCTCGGCGAGGCCCTCGAGTCCCTCGACCCGGGCGCGAAGATCGCCTGGTTCGGCCCGCCGATGAAGCCCCGCTCGATGGCCACCGCCCGCCTCATGGAGACCTGGGCGCACGAGCAGGACGTCGCCGACGCCCTGGGTATCGAGCGCACCCCGAGCGACCGGCTGCGCGGCGTCTGCCACCTCGGGGTCCGCACCCGCGACTTCGCGTACATCATCAACAACCGCGAGCTTCCGACCGAGCAGTTCCGCATCGAGCTCGACGCCCCCGACGGCTCGACGTGGGAGTGGGGGCCGCAGGACGCGTCCGAGCGGGTCACTGGCCCGGCCACGGACTTCGCGCTCGTCGTCACCCAGCGCCGCGACACCGCCGACACGGCCCTGCGGGCGACCCCCGTCGCTGCGGACTGGCTGACCTTCGCCCAGGCCTTCGCCGGCGCGCCCCGGAGCATGCGCCCGTGAGCGCCACGGTGGGCCGCGACCCCGAGGTCCTGCGGATCGGCAACTGCTCCGGCTTCTACGGCGACCGGCTCTCGGCGATGCGCGAGATGCTCGAGGGCGGCGAGCTCGACGTGCTCACCGGCGACTGGCTCGCCGAGCTGACGATGCTCATCCTGCTGCGCGACAAGATCAAGGACGAGAGCACCGGCTACGCCAAGACCTTCCTGCGCCAGGTGCAGGACTGCCTCGGGCTCGCGCTCGACCGGGGCGTCACCCTCGTCGCCAACGCAGGCGGGGTCAACACGCCCGGCCTCGTCGCGGCGATCCGTCAGACCGCCGCCGACCAGGGCCTCGACGTCACCGTCGCCCACGTCCGCGGCGACGACCTCGGCCCGCGTGCCGGCGAGCTCGGCCTCGGCACCCCGATCGGGGCGCACGCCTACCTCGGCGGCTTCGGCATCGCGCGCGCGGTCGAGTCCGGCGCGGACGTCGTCGTCACCGGGCGGGTCAGCGACGCCTCGGTCGTCCTCGGCCCCGCGATCGCCCACTTCGGGTGGACCCGCGACGACCTCGACGCGCTCGCCGGGGTCACCGCCGCGGGGCATGTCATCGAGTGCGGCACGCAGGCGACCGGCGGCAACTACCCCTTCTTCACCGAGGTCCCCGACCTCGTCCGCCCCGGCTTCCCCATCGCCGAGGTCGGCCGCGACGGGTCCACGATCATCACCAAGCACGAGGGCACCGCCGGCGTCGTCAACGTCGACACCGTCACCAGCCAGCTGCTCTACGAGATCGGCGACGCCCGCTACGCCGGGCCCGATGTCACCACCCGCCTCGACTCGCTGACGCTCACCCAGGAGGGGCCGGACCGGGTCCTCATCAGCGGGGCGAAGGGGGAGCCGCCGCCGCCCGAGGTCAAGGTCTCGTGCACCGCCTTCGGCGGCTTCCGCAACGAGATGACGATGGTCCTCACCGGTCTCGACATCGAGGCCAAGGCCGACCTCTTCCGGCGCCAGTTCGAGGACGCCCTGACCACCTCGCCCGCCGAGGTCACCTGGACGCTCGCCCGGACCGACCACGAGGACGCGTCCACCCAGCAGCAGGCCGCCGCCCTGCTCACCGTCGTCGGACGCGACGCCGACGCGAAGGTCGTGGGCCGCCCCTTCGCCAACGCCGCCGTCGAGGTGGCCCTCGGCTCCTACCCCGGCTGCCACCCCACCGCTCCCCCGACGAACGCCGACCCGTACGGCGTCTTCGTGCCGCGGTACGTCCCCCAGGAGGCCCCGGTGCACGAGGTCGTCCTCGACGACGGCACCGTCGAGCGCATCGAGGCGCCCACGGTCACCCAGGCGCTGGAACCCCTTCGTCCAGAACCCGCCGTGGACCCTTCGAGGACCGTTCCTCGCACCTCGGGGACCACGAGGCTGCCGCTCGGGACGATCGCGGGGGCTCGCGCGGGCGACAAGGGCGGCGATGTCAACGTCGGGGTGTGGGTGCGCGACGACGCGCCCTACCCGTGGCTCGTCGACCTCCTGACCGAGGCGACCGTCCGCGAGCTCCTGCCCGAGACGGCCGAGCTCGACCTCGAGATCACCCACCTGCCCAACCTGCGCGCCGTCAACGTCGTGATCCGTGGCCTGCTCGGCCGTGGCGTCGCGTACAACGCGCGCTTCGACCCGCAGGGCAAGGGCGTCGGCGAGTGGCTGCGCTCGCGGCACGTCGACATCCCCGTCGACCTGCTCCCCTCGTCCTCATCGACCCCCGAGAAGGACCCCGCATGACGCACGCAGACTGGAGCAGCGAGGAGCTGCGCGCCCTGCGCGAGACGACCACCCGGTTCGTCGAGCGCGAGGTGCTCCCCCACCAGGCGCAGTGGGAGGAGGACGGCGAGCTGCCCCGCGAGCTCCACGCGAAGGCCGGGTCGCTCGGCCTCATCGGCGTCGCCTTCCCCGAGAAGGCCGGCGGCGGAGGCGGGGGCCAGCGCGAGGCCGTGACCGTCGGCGAGGCCCTCCACGAGGCCGGCGCCGCGGGCGGGGTCTACGCCTCGCTCTTCACCGCCGGCATCGCCTGCCCGCACATCGTCACCGCCGGCGACCAGAGCCAGATCGAGCGGTGGGTCGCCCCCACCCTGGCCGGGGAGATGATCGGCGCGCTCGGCATCACCGAGCCCGGCGGCGGCTCCGACGTGGGCGCCCTGCGCACGACCGCCCGCCGCGACGGCGACCACTACGTCGTCAACGGCGCCAAGACCTTCATCACCTCGGGCGTGCGCGCCGACTTCGTGACGACCGCGGTGCGCACCGGCGGCGACGAGCACCAGGGTGCCCGTGGGCTCTCGCTGCTCGTCATCGAGCGCGGCACCCCCGGCTTCGAGGTCTCGCGCCGGCTCGCGAAGATGGGCTGGCGCTGCTCCGACACCGCCGAGCTCTCCTTCACCGACGTCCGCGTCCCGGCGGAGAACCTCGTCGGCCCGGAGAACGCCGGCTTCCTCCTCATCGGCAGCGCCTTCCTCAGCGAGCGGATCGGCCTGGCCGTCCAGGCGTACTCGCAGGCGCAGCGCTGCCTCGGCCTCGCGACGGCGTGGTGCCGTGAGCGGAGCACCTTCGGGCAGCCGCTCATCGCCCGCCAGGGCATCCAGACCACGCTCGTCGAGATGGCCCGCCGCATCGACGTCGCGCGGACGTACACGCGCTCGATCGTCGACCGCTACGAGTCGGGCGAGCAGCTCATCGACCTCATCCCCCAGGTCTGCTTCGCGAAGAACACCGCGACGGCGACCGGCGAGTGGGTGGCCAACCAGGCCGTCCAGCTCTTCGGCGGGATGGGGTACATGGCCGAGAGCGAGGTCGAGCGGCAGTACCGCGACGTCCGCATCCTCGGCATCGGCGGCGGGACCGTCGAGATCCTCAACGACATGGCCGCACGACGACTGGGACTGACCGCATGAGCACCCTCCGCAGCACCCTCGACCCGAGCACCGACGAGGCCCGGGAGGCCCGTGAGTCGATGCTCGCCGCCCTCGACGAGATCGCGGTGGAGGTGGACAAGGCCGTCATGGGCGGCGGCGAGAAGTCGATCGCCCGCCACCGTGGCCGCGGCAAGCTGCTCGCCCGTGAGCGGATCGAGCTGCTCCTCGACGAGGACTCCCCCTTCCTCGAGCTCTCCAGCCTCGCCGGGTACGGGACGCAGTTCACCGTCGGCGGCAGCGTCGTCGGCGGCATCGGTGTCGTCTCCGGCGTCGAGTGCCTCGTCGTCGCCAACGACCCGACGGTCAAGGGCGGCGCGAGCAACCCCTCGTCGCTGAAGAAGAGCCTGCGCCTGCACGAGATCGCCCTGCAGAACAGGCTGCCCGTCATCACCCTCGTCGAGTCCGGCGGCGCCGACCTGCCGACGCAGAAGGAGATCTTCATCCCCGGCGGGGCGATCTTCAAGAACCTCACCCGGCTCTCCCGCGAGGGCATCCCGACGGTCGCGCTCGTCTTCGGCAACTCCACCGCCGGCGGCGCCTACCTGCCGGGCATGAGCGACCACGTCGTGATGATCGAGGAGCAGTCCAAGGTCTTCCTCGCCGGCCCGCCGCTGGTCAAGGCGGCCACGGGCGAGGACAGCGACGACGAGTCGCTCGGCGGCGCCGAGATGCACGCCCGCACCTCGGGCCTGGCCGACTACTACGCGCTCGACGAGCAGGACGCGATCCGGCTCGGCCGCCGCATCGTCGCCCGGCTCAACTGGCACAAGGCCGCCGGCCCGGTCACCACCGAGCCGCTGCCCCCGCGCTACCCGGCCGAGGAGCTCCTCGACATCGTCCCGCCCGGCCTCAAGGCCCCCTTCGACCCCCGTGAGGTCATCGCGCGGATCGTCGACGACTCCGACTTCGACGAGTTCAAGCCGCTCTACGGCGGATCGCTCGTCACCGGGTGGGCGCAGCTGCACGGCTACCCCGTGGGGATCCTCGCCAACGCCCGCGGCGTCCTCTTCAGCGAGGAGTCGCAGAAGGCGGCGCAGTTCATCCAGCTCGCCAACGCCTCGAGCACGCCGCTGCTCTTCCTGCACAACACGACCGGCTACATGGTCGGCAAGGAGTACGAGCAGGGCGGCATCATCAAGCACGGCGCGATGATGATCAACGCGGTGTCGAACTCGACCGTCCCGCACATCTCCGTGCTCCTCGGCAACAGCTACGGCGCCGGGCACTACGGCATGTGCGGCCGCTCGTACGACCCACGCTTCGTCTTCGCCTGGCCGTCGGCGCGCTCGGCCGTCATGGGGGCCAAGCAGCTCGCCGACGTCGCCTACAACGTCTCGAAGGCGTCGGCGCTGGCGCGCGGCAACGACTTCGACGAGGAGGGCATGAAGGCGGTCCGCGAGATGATCGAGGGCCAGATCAACGCCGACTCCATGCCGATGGTCCTCTCCGGGCTCGTCTACGACGACGGCATCATCGACCCGCGCGACACCCGTGACGTCCTCGGCATCGCCCTGTCCGCCATCCACACCGCGCCGGTCGAGGGCTCCTCCTCCTTCGGCATCTTCCGAATGTGAGCGCCGCAATGACGACCCCCACAACCACCCCCATCACCAGCGTCCTCGTCGCCAACCGCGGCGAGATCGCCCGCCGGGTCTTCGCCACCGCGCGCCGCCGCGGGCTCGCGACCGTGGCGGTCCACTCCGACGCGGACGCCGACGGCCTGCACGTCGGTGACGCTGACGCGGCGATCCACCTGCCGGGCAACGCGCCCGGCGAGACCTACCTGCGCAGCGACCTCGTCATCGAGGCGGCGCAGCGGGCCGGCGCCGACGCGATCCACCCCGGCTACGGCTTCCTCTCCGAGAACGCCGACTTCGCCCAGGCCGTCATGGACGCCGGACTGACCTGGATCGGCCCGGACCCCGAGGCGATCCGCGTCATGGGCTCCAAGATCGCCTCGAAGGAGAAGATGCGCGAGGCCGGAGTGCCGGTCCTCGAGCAGCTCGAGCCGTCGGCGATCACGCAGGACGATCTGCCCGTGCTCGTCAAGGCCTCCGCCGGTGGCGGCGGTCGTGGCATGCGGGTCGTGCGCACGCTCGCCGAGCTGGAGAGCGCGGTCGAGTCCGCGTCGGCCGAGGCGGGGTCGGCCTTCGGTGACGCGACGGTCTTCTGCGAGCGGTACCTCGAGACCGGCCACCACGTCGAGGTGCAGGTCATGGCCGACCGGCACGGCACGGTGTGGGCGCTCGGCGAGCGGGAGTGCTCGCTGCAGCGGCGCCATCAGAAGGTCGTCGAGGAGGCTCCCTCGCCGCTCGTCGAGCGGGTCGGACCGCAGATGCGCGAGGCGCTGCTGTCGGCGGGGCGGGCTGCCGCCGCGGCGGTCGGGTACGTCGGCGCGGGCACCGTGGAGTTCCTCGCGACCGAGGACGGATCCTTCTACTTCCTCGAGATGAACACGCGCCTGCAGGTCGAGCACCCGGTCACCGAGTGCGTCACCGGGGTCGACCTCGTCGGGCTGCAGCTCGACGTCGCCGAGGGCCGCCCGCTCGTCGGCGACGAGCCGACGATGACCGGCTGGTCGATCGAGGCGCGGATCTACGCTGAGGACCCGGCCGACGGCTGGACCCCGCAGACCGGCACCGTGGCCACCTTCGACGTGCCGGGCGTGCGCGCCGAGTTCGACCTGCCGCCCTCGCACGGGGTCCGGCTCGACGCCGGCTACGGCGCGGGCTCGGTCGTCTCGACCCACTACGACGCGATGCTCGCGAAGGTCATCACCTGGGCGCCGACCCGGGAGGTGGCGGCGCGTGAGCTCGCCTCGACCCTGCGGCGCAGCCGGGTCCACGGCGTGACGACGAACCGTGACCTGCTCGTCGCGACCCTCCTGCACCCCGAGGTCCTCGCGGGCACGGCGGACACGGGCTTCTACGACGCCCATGGGCCGGCCGAGCTCACCGCGGGCAGCGGCCTCTCCCCCGAGCTGGGCGCCGTCGCCGCCGCGCTGGCCGACGCCGCCGCGGGCCGCCCTTCGCTCGGTGGGCTGGCCGGGATGACCCCGGGCTTCCGCAACGTCGGCGGTGGGCTCTTCCGCCGGCGCGGGTACGCCGTCGGCGAGGCCGAGATCTCGGTCGGCTACCGGCTGGGGCGTGACGGCCTCGAGGTCGAGTCCCTGCCCGAAGGGGTGGAGAGCCTCGCCCTGGTGAGCCACGACGCCGACCGGGTGGTGCTGCTCGTCGACGGCGTGCGGCGCACCTTCGAGGTCTCGCGGCACCCGGTCGCCGGCCAGGACGAGCCCGGTGTCGCCGTCGACTCCGCGCTCGGCTCGGTCGAGCTGCGGACGCTGCCGCGGTTCGTCGACCCGTCGGCTCAGGCCCCGGAGGGCGCGCTCGTCGCGCCGATGCCGGGTGCGGTCGTCCGGGTCGCGGTCGAGGTCGGCGACACCGTCACCGCCGGGCAGCCGCTCATGTGGCTCGAGGCGATGAAGATGGAGCACCCGGTCGCCGCGCCCGCAGCCGGTACCGTCACGGAGGTCATGGTCACCGTCGGCCAGCAGGTCGAGCAGGGCACGAGCCTGGCCGTCGTCGAGAGCACCGAGGAGGACGCAGCATGAGCGAGCAGGCTGCACCCGAGCGCCGAGTCGCCGTGGGCACCGAGGGCGGGGTCATGACCCTGGCCCTGGACTCGCCGCACAACCGCAACGCGCTGTCCAACCAGCTCGTCCGCGAGCTCACCGAGGGGCTGGCCGCGGCGGACGCCGACGAGTCGGTGCGCTGCGTCGTGCTCACGCACACCGGTGGCACCTTCTGCGCCGGCGCGGACCTCACCGAGGCGACCGAGGGTGGCACCGACGACCCCGCCCGGGAGCGTGCCGAGCAGCTCGTCGACCTCCTCGAGGCGATCGTGCGGTGCGGCAAGCCGGTCATCGGTCGCATCGACGGGCACGTGCGGGCCGGCGGCATGGGGCTCGTCGCCTCGTGCGACATGGTCGTCGCCGGGCCGTCGTCGACCTTCGCGCTCACCGAGGCGAAGCTCGGGCTCGCGGCAGCGGTCATCTCGATCCCCGTGCTCGCCCGCCTCGACGACCGCTCCGCCTCGCGCTGGCTGCTCACCGCGGCGACGTTCGACGCCGCGGAGGCGCAGCGCATCGGGCTCATCACGCAGGCTGCGGAGGACGTCGACGCGGGTGTGACCGCGCTGACCGACGAGCTGCTCCAGTGCTCCCCGCAGGGGCTGCGCGAGACCAAGGTGCTGCTGACCCACGCCCTGCTCGAGGCCTTCGCCGCCGGGCGTGACCGGGTGGCCGAGCAGTCCTCGCGGCTCTTCCAGAGCGAGGAGGCCCAGGAGGGGATGATCGCCTTCCTCCAACGGCGACCGCCGCGCTGGGCGCCCGGGGCCCAGGGCTGATCGGAGCCAGCATGAGCACGACGACCGAGCCGAAGCAGGACCGCAGCCGAGCCACCCGGCAGCGGCTCCTCGAGGCGGCCGTGACCTGCCTCGCGACGAAGGGGTGGGAGGCCGCGACCGTCTCGGTCATCGCCGCGGAGGCGGGGATCAGCCGGGGCGCCGTGCAGCACCACTACCCGACCCGCGAGGACCTCGTGCTCGCCGCGCTGCGCTTCATCTTCGACGAGCGCAAGGCGCAGATCGAGGCGACGCAGATCTCCCGCAAGACCGGTCGGGCCCGGGTGCACGAGGTCGTCGCGCTCATGGTCGACGTGTACGGCGGCGAGCTCTTCCGTGCTGCGCTGCAGGTGTGGACGGTCGCCGCGGCCGACCCGCACCTGCGGGATGCGGTGCAGCCGATGGAGCGGACCTTCGCCCGGGAGGTGCACGAGATGGCGGTGCGTCTGCTCGAGGTCGACGACGCCGACCCGCAGAGCCGGGCACTCATCCAGGCCACCCTCGACCTCTCCCGCGGGCTCGCGCTGGCCAACCTCATCACGGACGACTCCAAGCGCCGCCGCCGCGTCGTCGCCACGTGGGCCGACCAGCTCGCCGACGCCCTCGGCGTCACCGACTGACCCCGCCCGCCCCTTCGCCGGCGCAGAAGGTGTGTCTGTTCTGGACGACATGCCAGATCGGGCCTGTCGCCCTCCGACTCCATGCGGATGACGCACGCGGACATGGCCGATCAGTCATGTCTCCAACCCTCACGTCAGGGGACGGGAGCCGGCCGCTCCTGAGACCACCGAGACTGCGCCGAGCGGCGCACGTGGCTGCGGGCGTGCTCGAGCGCTGGCGGGAAGGTGTCGAAGAGGTGCCGCTGGTGCCGCAGGGAGTCGATGACGCCGACGCTCTGCATGAGCGGGAGGTGGGCTGCGGGGACACCCTTGATGAGCACCGTCACCCCCTGGCTCTCCAGGGCGCGGACGATCTCGGCGAGCGTGTTGGCGCCGGTGGCGTCGAGCGTGCGCAGCTCGGAGAAGGCGAGGATGACGACCTCGATGCTCCCCTCGGCGCTGACCTCGCTGCGGACCCGCTCGGCCGCGCCGAAGAACATCGATCCGCTGAGGCGGTATACCGCGATCCGCTCGTCCTCGGCGATGGGCGCCGAGGTGATCTCCTCCCGGCGGACGCCGCTGGTTCGGGCCACCGCGAGGAGCGCGAAGACCGCCGCGACCCCGATCCCGAGCTGCACGGCCTCGATGAGGTCGACGAGCACGGTGACGGCCATGGTGAGGACGAGGACGATCGCGTCGGCTCGCGTGCTCCGCAGGATCGTGCGGACCTCCTGGTAGGGGATCATCCGGACCGCGGTGAGCATGAGCACCGCGGCCAGGGCCGCCATGGGGATGCGTGAGACCGGCCCGGAGGCGAGGTAGATGACGCCGAGCAGCACGACGGAGTGCGAGATCGCCACGAGGCGGGTCTGACCGCCGGAGCGCACGGCCACCGCCGTGCGGGCGATCGCCCCGGTCGCCGGGATGCCACCGAAGGAGCCGGAGGCGACGCATGCCAGACCCTGCCCAACGAGCTCGCGGTCGGGGTTGTACCGGGCGTCCCCGGAGAGGTCGACGGCGACCCGCGCGGACAGCAGCGACTCGATCGCCGACAGCGCCGCGACGGCGACGGCCGCACCGAGCACGGCGGAGATCACCTCGGGCTCGAGCGACGGCACCGCGGGGGCGGGCAGGGAGGAGGGCAGCTCGCCGATCCGCGCCAGGGGCAGGTCGCCGAGCTCCGCGAGCACGGTGACGAGGACGATCGCGAGCAGGGACCCGGGCAGGCGAGGAGCGAGCCGACCGAGCAGGAGCATGATCCCGACGACCACGAGGACGACGAGCACGGGCCAGCCCGCGGCCGTCCAGTCGGCGGACTGCACCGCGTCGAGCGCCGCGGCGACCGGGCGTCGGCCGACCGCACCGGAGGAGTCGAGGACGAGCGGGACCTGCTGGAGGAAGATGATCGCGCCGATCCCGGCGGTGAAGCCGGCGATGACCGGCCACGGGACGAGCCCGATGAGCTGACCCAGGCCGAGCAGCCCCGCGGCGACGAGCGCCAGGCCGGCGAGGATGCCGACGAGTGCCACCGCCGCGACGCCGTGCTCGCCGACGATCGGCACGAGGACGACGGCCATGGCTCCGGTCGGCCCGGAGATCTGGATGTTCGAGCCACCGAAGACCGCGGCGACCAGACCGGCGACGACCGCGGTGACCAGACCGGCGGCGGCGCCCGCACCAGAGCTGATCCCGAAGGCGAGCGCCAGCGGCAGGGCGACGATGCCGACGGTCGCGCCGGCAGCGAGGTCGCCCTTCCACGTCCGGCGGACGTCGGCGTAGTCGGAGCGGTGCGGCAGCAACCCGCGCAGGGCGGCGGCAGTCATCGTGCGCCACCGGACTCGACGGCCAGCGCGAGCCGCTCGTGCTGGGCGTCGAGGTGGGCCAGCAGGAACTCGCGCGCGCTGCCGAGCAGGGTGGCGACCTGGGGGTAGGCGAGCTCGCAGGTCACGGTGTTGCCGGTGCGGGTCGAGGTCACCACGTGGTGCCGCCGCAGGACGCCGAGGTGCTGCGAGAGCAGCGACGCCTCGAGCTCGGTCTCGGCGAGCAGCGTGCTCACGGGGACCGGGGCGTCGGCGGCGACGAGGATCTCGAGCACGCGGATCCGGGCGGGGTGGGCCAACGCCTTGAAGAGGTTGGCCTTGATCTCGTAGAGCGGGGCGTCGGCAGGAGGTCCAGGCATTTGAGCAGTTTAGCAAATGCTCAATCCGTTGCCGACCGGTGCCTCTCTGCGCAACTGCCCGGGTGCGAGAAGGACGCGGTGGCGAGCACGCGCTGGCAGGATGCGCGCATGACGCAGCGCCAGACGACCCCGCCCGCGGAGCGGCAGGTCTGGGCGGTCGCCGCGCTCGTGTGGCTGCTCGTCGAGCTGATGCGGGGCTGGACGCCGCTGCTCATCACGGTCTTCGGCCGCGCGGCGGAGACGCCGCCGGAGCTCATCGGGCTCTTCGCGCTCGCCGTCACCGCGCTGCCGCTCGTCGTCCTCGGTCTCGCCGCGGACCGGCTGTCGTCACGCGCCGCCGCCCCCGCGCTGGTCCTCGCTGCGCTCCTCGCGCGCCTGCTCCTCCCCCTGCTCTCGGGCCGGCTCCTGCTCGCCGTCGCCACCCTCGGCGTGATGCTCGCCCTGACCGCGCTCGCGCTGACCGCCGCCCGGCTCGGCCGGGCGCTCGTGCCGGGCCTCTTCACCGGGCTCGCCGCGGGTGCGACGACCCACGCCGCCCTCGGGACCTGGGGTGCGGTGCACCGGCTCGACGTCGCTGGGTCGGTCGTCACGGCCCTCCTCGTCGCGGCGGTCGTCACCACCCTCCGAGGCCATCGCGAAGGGGCCCCCCGGCCGGCCCCCCTTCGTCTCGCCTGGGTCGTCCTGCCGGTCCTCCTCGTCGCGGGCATCGCCCTGGCCAACCCGGCCCGCGGGCTCGTCGCGGGCTCGGTCGGCGCGATGCTCGTCGTCGCGGCCACCGCCGCCGCGGCCCTCCTCGCCCGGCGCGCCTGGCCGCTCCCCCACCGGGCCGTCGCCGGCGTCGTGGTCGTCGCCGCCACCGCGGCGTCGATGCTCCGCGACCCGCTCGACGCGGTGGTCCTGCTCGCCCTGCTCGTCGGCATGCCCGCGCTGGCAGTGCTGCTCTCCGACGGCCGATCCGGGAGCGCCTCGCCGACACACGTAGCCCGCGCGGTCGGGTCGAGCGCGGTGGTCTTTACGGTGCTGCTCTTCGCCTTCTACGCCGGGTACGACATGGGCTACCGCGCGGACTGGGTGGTCGTGGCGGTCGCGGTGGCCGTCGTGGCCGTCGCCCTCCTGCCACCGCCGCCCGAGACGGTCACGACCGCCGGCCTGGCCCTCCCTTCGCGCGCGGCGACGGTCGTCGTCGTGGCTGCCCTGGTGGCGGGGGTCGGCCCCTTCGTCACCGTCCGTGCCCTCGACGACGCGAGGCCGCCCACCGACGGCACCGTCCGCGTCGCCGCGTGGAACCTGCGGATGGGCTACGGCATGGACGGCACCTTCCGCCCGGCCGAGGTGGCGCGGGTGCTGCGCGAGGAGGGCAGTGACGTCGTGCTGCTCAGCGAGATCGACCGGGGGTGGTTGCTCAACGGCGGTCAGGACCAGCTCGGGGTGCTCGCGCGGCTGCTCGGCTTCGAGATGGCCTTCGGACCGGCCGGCGACCAGGTCTGGGGGGACGCGATCCTCAGCCGGTGGCCGCTGGACGACGTCCGGGGCGAGCGGCTCCCCGGCTACGACTCGCTGACCGGCGCGACGGCGCTCAGCGCGACCGTCACCCCGCCGAAGGGGTCGAAGGTCCGGGTGGTCGCGACCCACCTCCAGCCGGACTCGGAGGGCGAGGACCCGACGCTGCGGCAGGCCCGTGACGTCGCGGCGATCGCGAAGGGGGTGACCGGTCCCGTCGTCGTCGGCGGTGACTTCAACTTCCAGCCGGGCAGCGGGTCGTGGCAGGCGATGCTCGACGCCGGGCTGACCGATGCCCTGGCCGCTGCGCGTCCGCTGCGGACCGCGCGCAGCGACGAGCTGACCGAGGAGATCGACCACGTCTTCGTCCGAGGGCTGACGGCCGCATCGCCCCGCGCCCCGGAGTCGCTGCTGTCGGACCACCTGCCGATCGTCGTCAACCTCCGGGTTGCAGCCCCGGCCAGCGACTGACGCCCGTCACGCGTGGCAGCGCGGTGAGAGGCACTGTCCGCCCTGGCAGACATGCGCGATGAGGCATATGGGTATGCAGCAGGCGAATGCCGATATGTCTCAACCGCTATGTGCCATACGAATATGCCGGATCGGCACTACGGGGAGAACGAGGGATGTCTTTCAGCGCCAGTGGTCTCCCGCGCCGTTACAGGCCGGTCCTGGCCCGGGCCGCCGGCTGATCGCGGTCAGCAAGGAAGTCAGCAGTCACCGTCGAGTCGACACCGTTGACCGCCCGAACGAGCGAGGCCAGCTGCGCGCTTGGCTCCGCCTCCGCGTCGAGCGCCGCCTCGAGCTGTGCGACCGCCGCGGGTGACAGCCTCAGAACACGCTGCTCGGCCAGGACCACACGAGCACGTTCGAGGGACGCCCCCATGACGAACGACGTGAGGTCCTGGCCCTGCGCCTCCGCCGCCTCACGCAGCAACGCCAATGATTCGGCACTGCACCGCAGGTTGAGTCGCTCGCTCTTTGTCGTCATGGCTTCACCCTCTTCTTCGCGCCGGGACTGTCAAATGTACTCACTCAGTACGCACATCGCAATGCGCTACTGATTCAGGGTGGCTAGCGGGCGTGCCGCTCCGGAAGCCACTACGGTCGAGCGCACTGCTGAAGGCAACGATCTCAACGGGATGGACCGAACTCATATTCTCACCGTACGAGTCAGGCACGACAACGTCCTGGCACCAATCAGCCGGGCCTCGTCAGACGTCCACCCAGCGCTTCTCGCCCGGGACGGCCACCCCTTCGCCCGAGGTCGCGGAGGCGACGACCGCGGCGAGACGCGCCTCCTCCCCCGGCGCGACGGCGACGTGCAGGGTCGCCCGCTCGGCGTAGTCGGTGCCGGTGACGACGAGCCCGGCGCTGCGCAGCTCGTGCTCGACCCGGCCGGCGTCGGCATGGCCGACGGCGAGGGTGTGCTCGTGGACGAGCCGGCGCTCGAGCGGCCGGGCGTCGTCGAGGGCTGTGCGGACGGCGTCGCCGTAGGCGCGGACGAGCCCGCCGGCGCCGAGGAGGGTCCCGCCGAACCAGCGGGTGACGACGGCGGTAACGTCGCGGTACCCGGAGCCGCGGAGGACGTCGAGCATCGGGGTGCCGGCGGTGCCGGCGGGTTCGCCGTCGTCGTTGGAGCGCTCGGTGCGTCCGTCGGGGCCGAGGATGAAGGCGCTGCACGTGTGCCGGGCGTCGTGGTGCGCGCGCCGCTGTTCGTCGATGACGGCGCGGGCCTCGGCCTCGGTGGCGGTACGCACGATCCGGCAGCGGAAGCGTGACCCCCGGTCCTCGACCTCACCCCACGCATCGGCCGCCACAGTGCGGTAGGACGACGGGGCCCGCGGGGGTTCGCCGCCTGCCATCAGTACTCGGCTGCGGACAGGTCCGTCGCAGCGAAGTCGTCGCCGACGAAGATGACCGGCTCGCCGGTCGTGGCGGCGAGCGCGTAGGTGAAGCAGTCGCCGAGGTTCAGCCCGGCTGCCGATCCCGTCCCCTGGCCGAAGTCGCGGTGTGCCTCACGGGCCAGCTCCGCCTGCTCGCGCGTGAGGTCGACGACCTCGACCCGGAGGACCGTGAGCAGCTCGTCGAACCGACGGCGGCCTGCGGGCCTGGTCCGCCGGTCCAGGACGATGCCGCACTCGACGTAGGTCGCCGCGGACATCCGAGGGCGCTCGGCCGCCGCGATGGCGGCAAGGATGCGATCCGCCTCGCGTTCCTGCAGGAGGACTGCCATGACGGCCGAGGTGTCGATGATCATGCGGGCAGCCCGTCCTCGTCGTACATCCCTGCGAGGTGCCGGCGCACGGCCTCCCGGTCGGCGTCTGTCCAGGACTCGGTGATCTGTGCGGCGAGTTCCTGGGCCCGGGCGATCCGCTCGGCCACCGGGTCATCGGAGCTGTCGAGTCCGGCGAGGTAGCTCTCGAGTGCGGCTTCGAGCGCACTCGTCTGGGTCGTACCGGTCCTCTCGGCAGCCTCACGCGCCAGGGCATGGACTCGGGCGTTCTTGATGTTCATCGCCATGGTTTACACCTCACTATCGCCAAGTCTACACCTAGGTACCATACGGGGCGCTGCGTAGGGTGCGGCGATGACCTTCTCGATCGTGGCCAGGGACGGGGACGCGTGGGGCGTCGTGGTGGCGAGCAAGTTCCTCTCGGCGGGTGCGGTCGTCCCGCAGGTCGAGATGGGGGTCGGCGCGGTCGCCACCCAGGCGATGGCCCGGGTGGCGTACCGGGGCGAGCTGCTCGCGGCGCTGGCGCGGGGCGAGTCCGCGCAGGCGGCGCTCGATGCCGCGGTGGCCGCGGACGCCGGACGCGGTGACCGTCAGGTCGGGGTGGTCGGCGATGGCGGTGCCGCGTCGTGGACGGGGCCGGGGTGCATGCCGTGGGCGGGTGGACGCACGGGCGAAGGGGTGAGCTCGGCCTACGCGATCCAGGGCAACATCCTCGTCGGTCCGGAGGTCGTGGAGGAGATGGAGCGGGCCTGGCTGGCGTCGGCGGGCGACCCGCTCGACGCGCGGCTGCTCGCGGCGCTGCTCGCCGGGGACGCGGCGGGTGGGGATGCGCGGGGCCGGCAGTCGGCGGCGATCCTCGCCTACGAGCCGGGCACGGGGTACGACCGGTGCGGGGTGCTGGCGGACCTGCGGGTCGACGATCACCCGGACGCCCCGGCCGAGCTCGCGCGGATCCACTCCCTGCACACGCTGTACTTCGGCGCTCCCGAGGGCGTCGCGCCGCTCGAAGGCGAGCTGCGTGAGGAGGTCACGGGACTGCTCGTGCAGGTCCGTGCCCGGTCGGCGGACGCGGCGGAGTCGGTCGAGGCGACGCTGGAGTGGTGGATGGGCGAGGTCAACCTCGAGACCCGGCACGCGCTGGTGGGATCGACGCCCGCGTGCTCGAGGAGCTGCGGCGGGAGGCGGCTGAGCGCAGCGCGGGCTAGCGCGCGTTCTCGCCGCGGTCGACGGTGCGGGTCCACCCGTCGCCGTCGCGTCCGTAGATGATCCGGATGTGCTGCCGGTCGGGCGAGCCCTGCCAGTACTCGATGCGCTGGGGCTGGACGCGCCAGACCCGCCACTCCCCCGGCGGCACGGTGGCGCGGGCCTGGGGGCTGCGGGCGGCGAGGTCGGCCTGGCACTCCTCGTGGCTCGCCTGGACGACGGGTCCGCGGATGCGGATGGCGCGCATCTGCGGCTGCCTCCACAGGCTGAGGGCTGCGGCGGGGTTCGCGGTGAGCTGAGCGGCCTTGCGGGAGGAGGCGGTGCCGGCGAAGGCCCACCCTCGCTCGTCGACGTCCTTGAGCAGGAGGGTGCGCGCGTCGGGGATGCCGTCAGCATCGACGGTGGCGAGGGTGACGGCGATCGGCTCAGGGACGCCACCTACGACGGCCGTGCCGAGCCAGTCGGTGAAGAGGTCGTGCGGGTCCGAAGGGAGCGCGTCGAGGTCGGGGGCGGTACCGGTGAGCGAAGGGATGGTCCGGAGCCGGTCGGCGATGCTCATGCGATCACCCTGGCATGTTGCATGTTGCTCACGCGTCGCCGGGGTCGCCGCGGAAGGTGGACATCGTCTCGCCCAGGGTGATCTCGTGCCCGCAGTCCTTGCACTTCACCGTCCAGAAGGTCGGGCTGATCACGCACCCGCCGAGCTCGAGGTCGTGGTCACGCTCGACCTCCTCCATGGCGGCTGCGGACGGCAGGCCGTAGAGGCGTCGCCGGAGACTGGTGGAGCCGCGGGCGGGGCAGGTCTCGGCGGTGGTCATGCGCTCTCCCCGAGGAGGACGAGGTGGAGGGTCTGACGCAGGAGGGTGACGGTGCGCTCGGCGTGGGCGCGCTCCCGCTCGCAGGCGGCTGCCTCGGCCTGCTCGCCGCGGTCGAGGGCGTCGTCGTGCGCCGTCATCCACTCGATCTCCTGCTCCTCGTTCCACCGGATGAGCTCGAGGATGAGGTCGTCGTCGTACCCGCAGAGCTTGGCCATGGCGTGGGCGTCGACTGAACCCTCCTCGAGCGCGTCGAGCTGGAGGAAGCGCGCCATGACGGGGTGGATGCGGTCGGGCTCGCCGTCCGACGGGGCTGACTGCGGAGACCCGAGGAAGGTCCGCCCGCCGGTCGCTCCGGCGACGCTCTCCTGCTCGCTGTCGATGACGTGCAGGAGGTGGGCGAGCGCCCCCTTGAGGTGAGCCGGGACGAAGGGGGCGGCTGGCAGGTCGACGCTGACGAAGACGGTGCCGTCGGCGTGGACGAACTTCAGGAGCTCGTGCTCCTGGTTGAGCCGGGCCACCGCGGCGTCGGCAGCAGCACCGACGCTGATGTCGATCGCCAGGTGCCCGAAGACCTGGACGAGGGTCCGTCGCGGGTGGCACCGCACGAAGGCGACTGCCCGCCCACGAGGCACGACAAGGTCGCCGTCGGAGTCACGGCGCGGCTCCTGGCCGAGCATCGCGGTGAGGGTGCCGACGACGACGTGACCCAGGTGGTCCGGGCCCAGGGGGCGGACGACCATGTCGCCCCACGCCTCCGGTGAGCCGGCCGGTGCCTCAGGAGTGAGGGCTCGCTCGCGGCTCACGAGCATCGACGGGTGGACGACGTCGAGGACGTCACGCAGGACGCTGACGACGAGCGCTGCCGCCTCGTCGACGTGGCTCATCGGGAAGGCGGCGGTGTACCCCTTCGCCGAGCGCCGGGAGAGACCGAGGCGACGCAGGTCGGTCAGGCTCGACCGGCTGAGCCGCTGATCCGGCGCGACGGTGCTGTTCGACGCGACCCAGACGACGACCTCGTCGCCGGCGCGTCGCACCGCGACGAAGTGGCGACGCACCCGGTCGTCGCGCTGCTTGATGAAGAGCGGGATGCGCCCGTCCCGCAAGGTCACCATCGTGTCCGCGAGCGCCTCGCGGAAGTCACGCCACGCGCTCTCCAGCGCCTCGTCGAAGCTCCCCATCTCGACCACCCGACCCCCCCATCTCGAACCGACACCCCAACGGTACGGATGACCACTGACAACGCTGGGGCGTCAGGAGGTCCGCCCGGCTCGGGAGCCCTTCATGCAGGTGCCGATCCGGTGGTGACCTGCGAGCTGACGAGCCGCTCGAGCTCGGTGAGGCCTGCACGCAGCTCGGCGGCGAGCCCGTCGAGCCCTGCGTCCTCCACCGCCCGCGACTCGTAGGCGGAGGTCAGCGCACCGAGGTACCAGAGGTGCCGGCGGGGGTCCTTCTGGTTGAAGCGCTCCCACAGCGACGAACCCTGTGCGCGGTGGTCGGCGATCATCGACCGCAGGTTCTGCAGCTTGTCCGCTGCGCTGACCCGCAGGACGTCGATCGGCTGGTCAGCCACGTGGTCGACGTAGGCCTGCTTCCGCTCATCCCACGGAGGCTTCTCCTCCCCCTTCGCCGGGAGAGCGTCCGAGAGGCCCTCGACCATGCTCGCCACGTGCGCGCCGAAGGCAGTCTCGATGCGGGCGAGGGTCTCTCGGCCGCCCTGGTCCTCCGCGGTGTCGTGCAAGAGCGCGGCGACGACGTCGTCGGTCGCTCCGCCAGCCTCGAGGACGAGCGAGGCGACGCCCCACAGGTGCGCCATGTACGGGATGTCGGTGCCCTTGCGGGCCTGGTCGACGTGCTCGTCGAGGGCGAAGTCGAAGGCGGCCTTGACCGTCGACCAGTCGATCTCACGGGGTTGGGTCATCGAGGGTCCTCTCGGGGTTGTGAGGGTGTGGTGCGAGCCTGGTACCGCTCGTTGCGAAGTGTTGACCGTTCCGGAAAAGTCCGTGCTCGTCAGGCCACGATGAGCAGCGTGAGGCAAGCGCCCCGAGGCGGTCGATGGCCAGGTCGAGCACCGCTCGGTCGTGGCCCGGTTGAAGAGGTCGGTGTCATCGGCGACGGCGTCCATGTCCACCACTTGAGCCGCCCGTCCGGCGAGGTGAGGTGAGGTGAGGTAGATGTTCGTGTAGGGCCCGAACTTGCCGGGCGTGCCGAAGGTTCTGATGACCCGGCCAGCACGGATGAAGTCCTCACGCGTCATCCCCGCCGAGCGGCCGAGGACGACGTCGGCGCTCCCTTCATCGGAGGACTCAAGCGCGTCAATCGTGTCTCTAACTCAAACCCTCCAGTTGGCGGGCGTTGAGACGGCGTAGTCGCCAACACCGATCGCGGCGAAGTGCTTGGTCGCTGCCTTGATCTTCGCGTTCTCGGTCGGGCGGCGCTTGACCTCGTCGTCGGTGCTCTTGGTCTCGCGGATCATGTAGATCCGGTCGGCACCGTCCTCGTGCTTGATGATCGCCCAGTCCGGGTTATACGGGCCGACGGGAGTGTCGATCTTGAACTTGCCCGGGAGCTTCATGAAGAGCTTGATGTCGCTGCGGCCGTCGAGCAGTTCGGCGAACTGGCGCTCGGGCTCGGAGTCGTAGACGACGTAGTCGAAGTCGGACTTCTCCGGGTTCTGCAGCTTGTACATCTGGTCGAGGAAGCGGTCCTTCTCCTCCTGACCGTCCTTCTGCAGCTCGCGCAGCTCATAGACGTAGCCGCCGATCTTTTCGTACTGGATGCCCTCGGTGACGATCTCTGCGAGCACGGCCTGCAGCCGACCCTTGACCATCTGGATGAAGTCATTGGGGTTCCCGATGAACTCGGGCAGGCGCTCGCTGTCCAGAAGGATGTCGATGATCGTCTTTCGCGTCAGCGACGTGGCTTCCTGCAGCTCGGTGATGATGTCGGGCAGGTCGTAGGCCCCCTGGAGAGATGCGGATCGCTGGCCGGTCTCGGTCGCCTTGGTGCCACCGCGAAGAATCTTGACTCCGGCACGGGTCACTTGGATGCGAAGCGGCTGGATGGCCGGCGCTTCCTTGATCGCCTTCACGGTCGCCTCAATGAGCCGGTCACGCTCGACCGAAACCCGGTACGTCGTGCGAGCTGAGATGGCGCGCCAGAACTCTTCGAACTCGGGGTTCGCGAAGAGCTCCTTGTTGAGCTTGCGTGCCTTCCGCTTGGACTGCGGCTTCACGTACCGCTCGATGCTAGAGCGGCCGATGTACTCGATGATCGTGTCTTCGTACGGCCAGAAGAAGTCCGGGATGTGCTGCTTGAGGTCGAACCCGAGCTGCGTCGGATGGTAGGCAGCGGTGACCTTGCCGTCCTTGATCATCCCCGAGGACTCCAGTGCCTCGTAGAGAGTCTTGGAGCGCTCGTAGCCGAAGTACTCCGGGCCGTCGGGCTCGATGTGCTCTTGGTAGAGGGCGATCTTGGAGAACTCCTGCAGGCGCACGCGACCGATCTCGACGCCCGACTTCTCGTACTCGGTCTGGAGCGACTTGGCGAACGCGACGTAGGACTCGTTGGCGATCACGGTCAGCTGGGCGACGCTGCGGTCTGCCACGCGCTCGCCAGTCTGGTCAACCGGCAGGCGGAGGCCACGGCCGATGGTCTGGCGTCGCTCTACCTCGGCACCCATTTCGCGCAACGTGCAGATCTGGAAGACGTTCGGGTTGTCCCAGCCTTCACGAAGTGCGGAGTGGCTGAAGATGAAGCGGACGGGCTCCGCCTGGTCGAGCAGGCGGGCCTTGTCGCGCATGATCAGGTCGTAAGCGTCGTCGTCGGCCTTGGTGCTGCCTGACGTGTCCTGGAAGGTGTCGGTGCCGCCGCGCTTGGCCTTGAGAACGGAGAAGTAGCCGCGTCGAAGCTCGGCGGGATCCTGCGGGAAGAGTTCCTGCCATTGCGGCGACTTGGCTCGCTCCTCGCGGAACAGCTCGTCGAACCACTGGACGAACTGGCCGTTGGCGTCGATGTTGTTGAAGCCGTCGCCGAGGAAGTTCTCGACCTTGTCGATGAAGAACAGGCTGAGCACCTTGATGCCCTTCGACGCCAGCATCGTCTGCTTGCGGAAGTGCTCCTTGATCGTCTCGCGGATCATCTCGCGGTAGATCGAGTCGGAGTTGCCGCCGATCTCCTCGCCCTGCTGAAGCATGCCGTGCTTGTTGAGCTCCACGAACTGAGGCTCGATCGACAGCTCGGTGATCCACCAACCCTCGTAGGCGGGATTGTTGGTGAGGTTGGACAGCTCCTGGTCTCGCTTGGCCTTCACGACTCGGCGAGTCAGAGAGCCATCGGCACCGCGTACGGCCAGCTCGAGCTTGGCCTCCCACGGGTCGCGCTTGACCTCGACGACCTTGATGTACGGCGTGGCGTCCGAGCCCTGCTGGGCGACCTCTGCGACGACGATCTGCTTGACGAGGCCGTGGTCGTGGGCGTCGACCGGGTCGAGCCGGTAGACGACATTGCGCTGCTTGCGGTGCGTCGCAGAGAACCGCAGCGTGGCAATCGGGTCGAGCTCCCCGATGGAGGACTGCGAGAGCTGCGACTCCATGTTCTGCGGCTCATCCATGATGACCACCGGACGAGTCGCCTTAAGGTAGTCAATCGCGCGAAATCCTCCCAATTGGTTTCGGGCCTGATGGATAATGCGCGTATTAGCATTTCCGCGGATCGCGTCAATTGTCATAACCATGATCTGAACGTTCGTGCTGGTCGCGAAACCTTGAACCTCATCTGCGAACTTTCCCGAATAAACCGAGTAATCGAATGGCTGCGCGGGATACAGGCCACGGAAGTGCTGGTGCATCAACTTGATGCTGGTGGTGACGCCTTCCTTGATCGCGACGCTCGGCACAAGAATGACGAACTTGGTGAAGTTGTACGTCTTGGCCAGCTCGAAGATCGTCCGCAGGTAGACGTACGTTTTGCCGGTGCCGGTCTCCATCTCGATGTCGAAATCGAGGGCATCTCCCGCGAGAGCCCCGAGAACCTCCAAGCCGTTCTTGTCCTGGACAGCCTGCAGGTTCTGCAAGATGGTCGCCTCGTCGAGAACGAGGTTGTTGCCCACCGCTCCGACCTCCTGCGAGAGATCGAGATCGAGACTGGTCTGATCCTGGGCTCCGTTCAGCGTGCCCTTCGTACGCAGCGTAGTCAGGACCGCTTCCGCGTCTTTGGGCTGGCCGTCGAAGAGCTGCACCAGCGACCCGATCGCGTCGAGCTGGTATTGCTGCTTGGCGTCGAACTTGAACTCCATCAGGCAGTCCAGAGCTCCACGCCCTTGCTCTTACAGAGCTGAGCGAGGTTGGTCTTCAGTTCGTCGTCACCGTGGAACGCGTCCTCGAGGATTACGAATCGCGCGGGCTCCTCATCCACGACCGCGCGGAGCTGGTCGAGCGAGGGCTTCGTGTGCTCGTCGAGGTACGCAAGCAGCAGGCCGCCTCCAACAGCTTGAACGGTGAGGCCTGCGATGTCCTGTTCCGCCGACTCCTCCGTGAGGGAGTAGCCCTGCTTCAGCAGCAGTTCGGCGAGCAGCGAGTCAGCGGTCGCGTCATCCTCCGCGCTGTCGCGGAGCTCAAGGAGGTGCTGCTGAAGCTTGTCGGCATCGACGTCGCTCGACACCCGCCACTTCGAGAAATTGGTGTCGACCAGGGCGAAAGCCCGGAATCCAACATCGACCGCCTGGCCGGCCAGTTCCGCCTTCACCTGTTCGCCTGCCGCGTCGATGCGCTTACGCGAGATGTCAGCAATGGTGTCGAAGCCAGCCCGCTTCGCATCGGCATCGTCCGTCGGCTCGGGCAACTGGACTGCGATGAACCGGCGGGCGCCACCGTCCTTAGCGTTCACTGCCATGACTGAGTGCGCACTGGAGCCCGACCCGGCAAAGAAGTCCAACACGATCGAGTCGGGCGTCGTGCCAATCGCGACCAAGGTCTTCAGAAGCTTGGTCGGCTTCGGGTTATCGAAGTAGCTGCCGCCGAGCAACTCCCGGACTTCGGTGCTTCCAGTCCGCGTACGGCCAAAGCGGTCGTCGACGAACAACGAGCGCGGCTTGCCGCCCGGCTTCTGGTAGTTCTTCGTGTAGACGTTCCCGTCTTTGAAGACGAGCTGGTCCATGTTGTTCTGGACCTTGTCCTTGGACCAGCGCCAGATGGCATTCGGGCGAGCGGGATCGCGATGCGAAAGCTTGTAGACCTGCCCGTCCGGACCCACAAGGTCGTAGTCCATCGAGCTGGAGTACTGAAGGTTTTGCTTGTCTAGGCGTTCGAGGGCGTATTTCCCGCGCTCGTCCTCATTGTTGTACGAGGTTGTCGCCACCGCATCGGGATCGAGGCCGAGCGCGTTGTCGGTCTTCGAGCGAGAAAAACACACGATGTATTCGTGATCGACAGCCACCTCGCCGCTGTCATTGGCGCCGCCGCTCTTGCTCTTCCAGATGAAGGACGCGAGGTGGTTGCCCTCACCGAAGACCTCGTTACAGACCTTCACGAGGTTGTCGATCTCGTTGTCATCGATCGAGATGAAGATGACGCCATCCTGCGTCAGCAGGTTCCGGGCCAGCTTGAGGCGCGGATACATCATGTTCAGCCAGTTCGAGTGGTAGCGCCCCTCGGACTCGCTGTTGGTTGAGACCTTCTTGCCCTCTTCGTTGACCTGCTTGGTCCACTCGAGATAGGTCTCCAGCCCCTCCTTGTAGTTGTCGGGGTACACGAAGTCCTTGCCTGTGTTGTACGGAGGATCGATGTAGATCATCTTGATCTTGCCGTGGTAATGCTTCTGCAGGATCTTGAGCACTTCCAGGTTGTCGCCCTCGATGAAGACGTTCTTGGTCGTGTCCCAGTCCTTGCTCTGGTCCTTCATCGGGCGCAAGGTCGCTGTGGTGGGCTCCTGGGCGGCGCGGAGCGCGCGCTTCTTGCCCGGCCAGAACAGGCCGAACCGCTCGCTGCTGTCGGCGACGTCGTCGGCGAGGAGCTCGGTCAGCTTGGTGACGTCGACCTTGCCGTCCGCGATCGCCTCGGGCACCAGCTCCTGCAGCTGGCGCGCCAGCTCGGTCCGCAGGTGGGGGGTGGCGCTGGGGATCTCGTGGATCTCGTCGTTCATGCAGTGATTCTCCATAGGATGTTGAACAGGTCTTCGGTCTCGCGCTTGCCCTTGAGCGACTGCTCGATCAGGTCGAGGTACTTGTCGATCTCTTCCCGGAGCTTGATCCGCTCGCCTCGCGCGCGGTCGTCCTCGTCTTCGGCCTTCTGTGCCCAGCGCCTGGCTTCCTTCTTGTGTCGCAGTTGCTCCATCGGGTCGTCGGTCTGTCGCGCCGCCTTCCGGCTCTCCTTCTCCTTCTGGCGGTAGTCGCGGATCAGCCCTTCGGACTCTGCCTTGCGGTCGAGCGTGTTCCGGTAGAGCAGCTCCTCCTGCTGGTCGTAGTAGCGAGCGTTGCGTGCCTGCACTTCCTTCTCGAACACCTCTCGCTGGGCGTCCAGATGCTGCTCGAAGGCCGACTCGTCGATCATGTCAATCGGGTCCGACACTTCTGTGCAGGCGAGGTCCATCAAGTCAGCGACGTATTCGTGGTCGAGCCACTCGCCGTCGTCGGTCAGGAGCCCCGCGAGCGCGTACGACTCAGAGATGTCCTCGGTGCCGGCCTTCATGCGGAACGTGACGACCTTGCTCACGAGCTGCCCGCTCTTGCCCTGCAACGCCTTGATCGCGGTGCTGGCCCGCTGGGACTTGCCGAGGCTGAACGTCAGCTCACGCGCAGGCGTGTCCGCGTCCTTCGAGGTGGCAACGACGTACTCGGCCAGGGGGCTGGCGAAGCGGTACTGGTGAGCGTGTTCCTGCGGCTGCGACTTGAAGAAGTAGCGGCCGGTCTTGGCGTCTGGGATCGGGGCCGTGTGGAGCTCGAACTGGCGGCCGTCTCCCTCGAAGGTGGCGACGCTGTCGAGCTGGTACTTGGTGACCGCCAGCAGGAGCTGCTCGAAGCGGTTGAGCACCTCGCCGGACTGCGCATCATACGACTTGAGGCGGTCCTGGACGTTGGGGTCGAGGTTGTCGAAGACCTTGGCCTTGGCGCTGGCCATCTCCTTCGAGATCTCGCCTTCGAACTGCTTCTCCAGCTGGTTGAAGGCGACCTCGATGTCGCCAGCGGTCTTGCAGCGGTTGAGGATGTCGCTAATCGTCTTCTCGAAGTCAAGGCCGTCCTCGATCGAGCCGAGCACCTCGTCGCTGGCGCCGAAGACGCCCTTGAAGAGGTGGAACTTGTCCTCCAGCAGCTCGAGGATGCGCTGCTCGGCAAGGTTGCCCTTGTTGGAGAAGTTCACGACGACGACGTTGTGCTGTTGGCCGAAGCGGTGGGCGCGTCCGATGCGCTGCTCAACGCGCTGCGGGTTCCAGGGCAGGTCGTAGTTGACGACCATGGAGCAAAACTGCAGGTTAATGCCCTCCGAGGCTGCCTCAGTGGCGATCATGATTGTGCCCTCCTCGCGGAAGTAGTCCACGAGAGCCTTGCGACGGTCGGCAGCCAGGACACCGGTGACGACGTCGCTTCCCTTGTTGCGTTCGAGCCACTTCTGATAGATCGCTGTGGCCTGCGGCGAGTCGTTCCGGCCGTTGAACAGGAGCAGTCCCTCGCCCCATCCGGCCTCGGTCAGCGAACGGGCGATGTAGTCCTGAGTCACCGTGGAGTCGGTGAAGATGATGGCCTTCTGAGGCGCTCCCAACTCGCGCAGGCGCTCGAAGCCGAGGTCAAGCGCGTGATTGAGCTGGACGGCCTTTTGGTTGACCGTGATCGCCCGGGCCAGCGCGGCGTACTCGCGCAGCTCACGGACCTCATCCTTCATGGGCTCGATATCACGCGGGTCGAGGGCCGTGAATCCGGACTTCGGCTCCTCGTCGAGCTCTTCCTCTTCCTCGTCGGTGAGGTCGGCGTCGACCATGAAGCTGCCCGTGTTGGTCCACCGCTTGCCCTCCTCGACTTCTCGCTCCAGCCGGCCCGCAACGCGTTCGAGCGTGCTCGCGATGGCGTACGTCGAGGAGCCGAGGCGCTTGCGGATGATCAGGGCGCTGAGGTGGCGTGTGGACTTCGAGAAGGCGTAGACCTCCTCGCGCTGGAGGTAGTCGTTGACCAACTCGTACAGGCGCTGCTCGTCGCGAGACGGCTCGAATCCCACAGTGAGTGGGAGACGCTCGGTGAACCGGATGTACTTGTCGGCGTCGCGGCGGAGCGTTCGCTTGCTGACCTGCGCGACGCGGTCGCTGAGGTCGTCGAAGGCTGCCGACTCCCGGTTCTTGATGTAGCGCTCGCGGAAGGCGTCCAGCGAATAGAAGTAGTTGGGGTCGAAGACTGAGACCAGGCCGTAGAGCTCCTCGAGCTTGTTCTGGAGCGGAGTCGCGGTGAGCAGAACGGTCTTGTGCGCGCCATCGACGATGTGGGCGACGGCGTTGGCGACCTTCGCCTTGCCGTTCCAAAAGTTGCGCAACCGGTGCGCTTCGTCGGCGACGACGACGTCCCACGCGCGCAGTAGCGACAGCTCGTGACGCTGCGCGAACTCGTAGGAGCAGATCAGCACCTCGGGTGATCGGCCCGCACCGAGCAGGCGGTCTTTCGTCTTGGCATCGAGGAGCGAGCTCGGGATGAGGAACTTCTCGTGGAGCTCCTGCTGCCACTGCTGGCGCAGGCTGGACGGCGCGACGATCAGGATGCTGCGCTTGCGCTCAGCCCAGTACTGGCTAATGACGATGCCCGCCTCGATCGTCTTTCCGAGGCCGACCTCGTCAGCGAGGATGACGCCCTTAAGGAACGGGGTCTGGAGCGCGAAGAGCGCCGCGTCAATCTGGTGCGGCTTGGGCTCGACCTGAGCGTCGAAGAGGAGGCCGGCGAGTTTGCCGACGTGATCGCTGGCGTAGCTGCGCTGGAGTTCGTGGGCGTAGTACTTCGCTTGATAGTCCGTGAATCCGTCACGAGGTACGACCTTCGCACCCACCAGCGGACCGCCTGTGTCCCCCTCTAGACCTGACACTGAGCCTCCGCTGACTGACCATATCGCTGGCGTCACCTTACTCTCTGCTACCGACACGCGTGTCCGCTTTGCTTACTAGGGTCGAACCGTCGCCGTCCTCAGATGGGAGTCCCCTTGTCCAAGTACGAAGTCCGCCAATTGCCCGTGAGCAACTTGCTCGCCTCAGTCAAGGCTGAGCAGATCGCGATCCCGGAGCTGCAACGTCCCTTCGTCTGGGACTCGGTCAAGGTCCGCGACCTCATGGACTCCCTCTACAAGGGCTATCCGGTCGGGTATCTCATCACGTGGCAATCGATTGGAGCCCACCTCAAGGGCGGCAGGGTCGCCAACCACCAGCAGATCCTCATCGACGGGCAGCAGCGCATCACCGCTCTACGGGCGGCGATCGCAGGACTCCCGGTGATCAACAAGAGGTACAAGTCGATCCGGATCAAGATCGCGTTCAACCCCATCACCGAAGAGTTTGCGACCTGGACCCCGGTCATCGGAAAGAACCCTCAGTGGATTTCAGACATCAGCGAGCTTTTCACGACGGATACGCCGTTCTCCTTCTTCAGCTCGTACTTCGCGGCCAACCCTGATGTCGACCACAAGGTCGCCGAGGTCAACCTCAACCGGCTGAACCAGATCAACACTGCTCCCATCGGCATCATTGCCCTGAGCGATGACCTCGACGTCGAGACCGTGTCCGAGATCTTCATCCGGATCAACTCTAAGGGCGTGCCCCTGTCGAGCGCAGACTTCGCCATGAGCAAGATCGCGACTTACGGCGATCGCGGTCGCAACTTGCGGAAGCTCATCGACTACTTCTGCCACCTCGCGGTGGCCCCCCACGCATACGACGACATCCAGGCCAACGATACGGAGTTCAGCTTGAGCCCTCACCTGGCCAAGATCTCCTGGCTCAAAGCTGACAGCGAGGACCTCTATGACCCCGCCTACGGCGATGTCATCCGCGTTGCTGGACTCGTCGGGTTCAGCCGAGGCAAGGCGTCAAGCATCGTCTCCGAGCTGTCCGGCCGAGACCCTGAAACCCGCAAGGTTGATGAGGCACGGATCCCGATCGCCTACGACAGGCTTGAGGCCGCCCTCGACTCGATCGTCAAGCGATACCACTTCGAGAACTTCGTGATGACCATCAAGTCGACCGGCTTCATCTCCCCCCGGATGGTGAACTCCAAGAATGCCCTCAACTTCGCCTATGCCCTTTACCTCCGACTTCGGCAGGACACCACCCTGTCAGAGGGAGAACGTAAGCGCCTCGTCCGCCGGTGGTTCGTTATGTCGATGCTCACTGGGCGGCATTCCGGCAGTTTCGAGTCCACGTGGGAGCAGGACATCCGTCGCATCGGGATGATCGGGGCGGCCGCCTACCTCAAGCAGATCGAGGAGTCCGAGCTCACCGACGGATTCTGGGAGGTGGCGCTCCCGGCCAACCTTGAGACCACGAGCACGGCGAGCCCCTACTTTCAGACCTTCCTTGCCGCGCAGGTGACCAGCGGGGCGCGAGGGTTCCTTTCCAGGGCCATCACCGTCGCGGCTATGCACCAGCAATCAGGCGATATTCATCACGTGGTGCCCAAGGACTACTTGCAGAAGAACGGCTTCCCCGACCGAGGTGACTACAACCAGGTAGCGAACTACGCGCTGACAGAGACATCTATCAACATCAGCATCTCGAATCAACCGCCTACGCAGTACATGGCCCGACTGGATGAGCAGATCGACTCCGGGCAGCTGACTCTCGGAGAGATCACCGACCGTAGAGACCTCAATCGAAACCTTACCGAGAACGCCATCCCAGCGACGCTGGACCAGGTCAGCGCCTCCAACTATCCCGAGTTCCTCAACGCACGACGCCGACTCATGGCCCAACAGATCCGTACCTACTTCGACCAGCTCTAACGGCGGTGGTGGAGCAACGCGTCCCGGAAACCCTGGTTCGGTGACGCACCCGGCAACGCCGAGCACACCCCCTTCGTCGCGATGTCGTGGTCGACCCCCCGCAGCATGGCGTACGCGATCCCGACCGCGGGGGTGCGCGACTGCGCGGCCACGCAGTGGACGAGCACCTCGTGCCCCTCGTCCCGCAGCGCGGCGACGGTCTCGGCAGCGTCGCGCAGGACGAAGGCGAGGTTGAGGTTCGACTCCTCGGCCGCGTCGTCGATGAGGCGGAAGGGGACGTGCACGACCCCTTCGGGCACCTGCTCGTGGCCGACGAGGCACAGGCTGACCACCGCGGTGATCGACTCTGGCAGGTCGTCGAGGGCCCGGACGTTGCCGAGCCACACCCCGTCGTCGAAGGGGTGCCGCACGAGGACCCGCTGCTGCCCCCACCCGTCGTAGGGCAGGCGACCCAGCTCCGGCCATCCGTGCGAGGTCGGGCGGCCACCCGCCGCCGCGAGGTGTGCGAGCCCGACGAGCCTCTCCCCCGTCAGTCCCGGGTAGCCGTGGAGGATCCGGCGCCACCGCGCCGGCACCGCCGACGCACCCCACCGCGCGCCGAGCAGCCCGCCCGCGATCGCGGCGACCGTGTCGGTGTCGTGCCCGATGCCGATGGCGCGAGCGAGCGCGTCCTCGAGGTGGCGACGCGGGTCGTCCGTCGGGACCGGCGTGTGGTGGATCGCCGACCACGCCGCCTGGAGCGACTCGACGACCCAGCCGTTGCGGGTGAAGCGCTCCGGCGGTCCCGCCTCGGCCTCGCGGATCCGATCGGTCCAGTACCGGACCGGCTCCGGCTCGAGGTGCTCGAGACCCGCACGCACGTCCACCTCACCCGTGACGATCGCGTGCCGTATCGCGTGCGACCACAGGACGCAGGCCTCCCCCGCCCGCGGGTCGGCGTGGGTGAGGCGACTGACCGCGTTCGCCGCTTCAGTGAGCCCCTCCGGGTCGTCGAGGTAGCCGAGCGCGACCGGCGCAGTCCGCATGAGCGAGCCGTTGCCCGCAGTGTGACCGGTCCGGGCGTGCAGCGCGTCCGAGGCCGCCGTGAGCGCAGCGCCGCTGGGCTCGCGGCCCGCGGTGCTGAGCACCGACCGGGTCTGGTTGCCGATGTCCGCCGGACCCGACTCGTACCAGCCGCGGAAGCGGCGGGCGATCTCCGTGAGCGACTGCTCCGACCGGAGGTCCACCCCCTTCGCCGCGACGTCGAGGACGCACCACGCCATCGTCGTGTCGTCCGTCCACTCCCCCTTCGCGAAGTTGCCGAGCCCACCACCAATCATCTGCGGACCCTCGGGACCCGGCCCCGCACCGAACTCGTACCCCGCGCCCAGCGCGTCGCCCGCAGCCGTCGCGAGGACGGCGCCGCACGCCCGGTCCGTCTGTGCTGTCGTCAGCCTCATTCAGGCCACCTCTCCTCGGGCGCGGAGCGCCAGGTCGTCGCGGGTCGCAGTCATCGTGCTGCGGAAGGAGTCGAGCAGGGCCACCAGGTGCCCCGGCGCGAAGGGAGCCGCCGGGATCGTCGTGCGCAGGAAGACCGAGCGGTCCTCGAGGACGAAGGTCTCCCATCGGTACTTGCGGTTGAGAACCGAGACCTCGGTGGCGGTGTTGCGGCGCGAGTACACGCCGTGGACAAGCCGGGCGAAGATCATCACGCACGGGACGTCCGCCTCGGCGCGCACGAAGACCGGCTGGCCCATATGCTCGACGACGAAGTCACCGTCGCTGTCGACCGTCGGCTCGCCACCGACGATCTGCTCCATCGCGTCGTGCACGAGGACGCGCAGCTGGTCGTGGTCGTGCGGCATGAGGACCATCACCGGCGTCGGCTTGCCCTCGGCCTCTGCGGCGGGCTCGTGCCGGACGACCTCGGAGGGGATGAGCGGCAGCAGGTCCTCGACCGTCGCGGCGGAGGGACCGCTCGCGCTGAAGGTGTAGAGGCCCGGGTGCGGCAGGCCGAAGCTCTGCATCGCGACGACGACCTCGCGGGCCATCTTGTCGGCGTACGACGTCGGGCGCTGGCGGTGCCAGTCGACCTCGGTGTCGTCGTTGCCGGTCCAGTCGCGCTGACGGAGGAAGGCCTCCGCCCAGGGAGCCATGACGTGCTGGACGGTGAGGCGGGCGTCGCCGCTGACGACGGCGTCGACCCGCGTGCCCTCGGGCGTCGCGGTCAGCGTGACGAAGGGGTAGGTGCCACCCGGCTCGTTGCACACGATCTCGAGGACCAGACGGTCGGTGTCACCCCCTTCGCCCTGGTGGGTGGCGGCTGCCGCAGGCAGCCCGGCGACGTAGGTGGTCAGGCCGCTCTCGAGTTCCTGCCACACGGCCTCGACCTCGGGCGGGAGGTCGAAGGGGTACCTGGCGGCACTGCCGCCACTGCTGGGTCGGGTCATCCGGCACCTCCTGGTCGGGGCGAGCGCTGATTAGCACTCTCTTGTCGCTATCTATTAGAGCATATCATCGCTAAAGTTTCTCGCATGGCCCCCAGGACCCGCTCGCTCGACTCCTACCCCCGCCCCGGCATCACCGTCGATCTCGCGATCCTCACGGTCACCGACGCCGACACCGACCCCGTGCTGCGGCTGCTCGTGCAGGACCGCGACTCCCCCGCCGGGCGCGCCCTGCCCGGCGGGTTCGTCCGGGAGCGCGCGACGATCGCCGAGACGACGCTGGATGTCTTGTCCCGCAAGGTCGGGATCACGCTCGACGTGTCGGTCACGCCGCGGCTGCTGCGGCTCTTCGACGACCCCGATCGTGACGACAGGAGCTGGGTGATGTCGGCGGCGCACGCTGTCTCGCTGCCGGAGGCCGCGCTGGCCGGGGCGAAGGGGGACCTCGTCCCGGTGCTCCCGGACGGCTCGCTCGAGGGTGAGAGCGGGCTGCTCTTCGACCACGACGAGATCGTGTCGGCAGCCGTGGCCGACGTGCGGGAGCGGTACGAGTTCCGGGGCCGGAGCGAAGGGGTGGCGCCGGACCCTGACGGGTTCTTGGGAGCGCCCTTCACGTTGCACCAGCTGCGGAAGGTGCACGAGGCCGTCGTCGGCGACGAGATGCACAAGGACAACTTCAACCGGCGGATGAAGGACGGGCTGCGACCGGTGATGCGCGGTGGGACGCCCGTGGCATCGAGCGGCCTGCGGGGGCGTCCGGCGACGTTGTACCGGCGGCGGCAGGCCGGACGTCGCAGTGCAACCGACGAGTAATGTCGGAACTCCCACTCCAGCACCAGGAGCACCCATGACCGACGACCCTCTCGCACCCGACGTCCCCACGGCCGCAGAGCTCGACGAGGTGTCAGACGTCGAGGTCCTCGATGCCGCCGAGGCAGCTGGCGAGGTCGAGCGCGCCGTCGCTGGTCGGCGGGGCATCGCCCGCCGCTACCTCCTGCGGATCCGGCGCCGCAACCCCGATGCAACGCCGGCCCAGGTGATCGCTGTCCTCGAGCGTCACTACCTCGCGGCGATCAGCGCTGCCGGCGCTGTGGTGACCGTCGGAAGCCTGGCTGCTGAGATCGGGATCAGCCTCATCCCCGGTGGTGGCGTCGCCGCGAAGGGAGGCAAGGTCGCCGCACGGACGGCCTTGAAGTCCGCCGGCAAGGGGCTCCTGAAGAACGCAGCGAAGACGGGCGGTGAGCAGGCCCTCACGAAGCTTGTGCCTGCGGGCGACAAGCAGCTCCAGTTCGAGGTGACGGGGCTCTTCGCCCTCGCACTGGCCGAGCTCTACAGTTTCGATCTGGACGAGCAAGAGTCCGCGGAGCTGGTCCAGCGGTTGACTGACGAGGACCCTGAGACCGGCCGATCGGCGACCGACATGATCGGGTCACTCGTCAGCGCCGACGACGAGAAGAACTTCCGCTCTCATCTCAACCAACGGCAGGGCAAGGTGCTCGATGTCGGCTCTGAGGCATTCACCAGCGGGGCCCGCCGGTTCGTCTTCGGCCGAGCCGTCGTCCAGTCCGCACGCGAAGCCTTCGGCGACGCCCCCGACGACTTCCCCGCCTACCTGGCTGTCCCAGAGCACGTCGCTGAGGAGGAGCCCAGCCGCGGTCTGGCCGCGCTCGAGCGAGCTGCACGATCGGTGGGCGACACCGCAGGGACGCGCGCTCAGGCCTTCGGCGCCGGCATCAGCAGCGCAGCGGACTCGGCAACACGACCCCTTCGCCGGGTGGACCTCGACGGAGATGGGATCCCGGACGAGGCCGCCGCACTCACGGCGGCGAAGAACGCCGGCAGCGCCATCGCGGCACGCACGGGCGCCGTCGGCAAGAAACTGAGCGCGCCTCTGGCAGCTCGACGACGCCGTGGTCGGGAGGACGCACCGCGGATCGACTCCGACCCAACCGACCAGGGAGGCGTCCCGGATCAACTCCCGCCTGACACCCCTTCGCCCTGACCGTCCAGCCTGACAGCTTCGACGTGTGAGCCTTGGGTCAGGAGAGGGGTGCCTCCTCGGCACCCGGCCGGCCCGGGTCGATCGGCTCGCTGCCCGCCCTTCGCAGCTCGTGGAAGCCACCGAAGACCATCCCCCAGCTCGACGCGTCCGGCTCACGCTCGACGAGTCGGATGATCGCGCAGTGCCGATGCTGCACCCTGAACCCGATCGCCGCCGACATGCCGTACCCCGCCCGCATGTGCAGCACGTGCCGCCCGGCCGGGATCTCCCAGCGCACCGTGTCGCGCCCGTCGAGCCGGCCCAGTTCCTCGTCCCCGAGGAAGAACGTCGCCTCCGTCAGGGTCGCCGGGTCCACCTCACCGATCGAGATCTCTACCGCTGCCGTCATCCCCATCACCCCAATGTTGTCCGTCGGTCCTTCGATCATCCTCCCGAGCCCGGCGCGGGGGAAGGAGGTGCGTCACACTCCCCGGACGGAAGTCGCGCAGTCCCGCTCGTCTCGGACCGGACACATCGCCCGCGGCACCGAGTGACCCCTTCGCCGCCGTTAGGCTGGACCCATGGCCGAGGTCCTCTTCGACGAACGACCCCGCTACCCGCGCTGGGCACGCTGGGTGCCGGCCGTCCTGATCCTCGTCGCGATCGGCGGCCTGGTCGCCAGCGCGATCCTCGGCAGCGACAACTGGCTGCCCGACTCCCCCAGCGGCTGGCTCCTCGTCGGGGTGGCCGTGCTCGGCCTGGTCGGGTGGTTCACGATCGAGGCCGTCGACCTCAGCTGGCTCCCCGGCGGGCGCGACGCCGTGCGGGTCACCGACGAGTCGCTGCACCTCGGCGACACGACCTTCCGCCTCGACGAGCTCAACGGCGAGGCCACGTGGGAGCCGGGCGCGCCGGAGCGGCTCGAGCTCGGTCTGACCCGCGGGGGCACCCTCCCCGTCGAGACCGAGCGTCCCGACGAGCTGCGGGCCGCGCTGCGCCGGGCCGTCGGGCCTGCCTGACCCGTGGGCGCCCGCGTCGCGAGGGTCGTCTCCGGCGGCCAGAGCGGCGTCGACCGGGCAGCCCTCGACTGGGCGATCGCGCACGACCTCCCGTACGGCGGGTGGTGCCCCGCGGGCGGGTGGGCCGAGGACCTCACCGAGCCACCCGGCCTACTCACCCGGTACGAGGGACTGCGGGCCACCCCTTCGCCCGAACCCTCCGAGCGCACCCGGCGCAACGTCCGCGACAGCGACCTCACCCTGATCGTCTCCGGGGCGCCCTCGCCCGGGACGGAGCGGACCGTCGCCGCAGCCCGGGAGCTCGGGCGCCCGGTCGTCGTCACCGACGGGGGCGAAGGGGTGGTGCCGGCCGTCGCGGCCGCCCTTGCTGAGATCGGTGGTCGCGTCGTCGTCAACGTCGCCGGGCCGCGGGCGAGCGAGTGGGCGAAGGGGTACGAGGTGACCTGGTGGGTGCTCGACGCCTTGCGGGCGGGCGGGCTCGTCGCCGACCAGGGTCGGGGCGCGCCGACGAGGGGGACGCGATGAGCGGCAGGCGATGGAGAAGGCCATCGTCGCGACGGACCATGGCGACCAGTGCGCGGTGATCCTCGTCCAGGGCGCCGAGGGTGACGCGCAGCAGCTGGCGCGCGAGGTCGTGGGGTCGCTCGACTGGCAGTGATCACGCGACGTTCCGCTCTCGGCGGAATCTCTGGTGATCGAACATATGTTCGAATCGCGTTGGCGCATGGAGACGTTGGCACGACGACCAGCACCCGGGTCACCGGGCGTCTTCGACGTGCCGGTCGCGATCGTCGGGTGGGACCGGCTGCCGCTGATCCACAACACGTTTGCCGGCGCGCTCGAGACGATCGACCGGGCGCTCGACCACCTCATCGCGTCCCTCGACGAGGGCGGAGCTGCGGGCGCCGCTGACCTCGTCGCGGTGGAGCGGCTGGGCCGGCGGCTCGACTCGGCCCGCCTGCGGCTGGTCGCCAAGGCCGAGCGCGAAAGGGTGGCGGAGCGGGCCGGGCACACCGACACCGGGTCGTGGGTGGCCCAGACGACGAAGAGGGACCGCCGGGCCGCAGCCCGCGACGTGCACCTCGCCAAGGCGCTCGGGGCTCCCGGGCTCGATGACTCTGCGCTGGCCGGCGCCCTGGGCTCCGACGAGGCCGCGCCCACCCTGGACCTCACGCGCGGGACCCTGGACCAGGGCGAGCTGTCCGCGGCGCACGCGCGGGTCATCGCCCAGGCGATGGCTGAGCTGCCCGACGGGCTGAGCATCGAGGAGCGGCAGCGGTGCGAGGCCGAGCTCGTGCGCCTGGCCGCCGGCCGCTCCCCCGCCCAGCTGCGGATCATGGCGCGGCGGGTCCTCGAGCAGGTCGAGCCCGACGTCGATGTCGTCGACGCGCACGAGGACGCCGTCGTTCAGAGCCAGGAGGAGCGGGCCTACGAGGCCAGCGCCTTCTGGATCAAGGACAACCAGGACGGGACGATGATCGGGCAGTTCACCGTGCCGTGGGCCTCCGGGATGGTGCTCAAGAAGGTCATCGACGCGATGACCGCCCCGCGCCGGCACACTCCTGATGGCGTCGAGCGTGAGTGGCCCACGGACGGCCCTGCGGGCGAGTTCAAGGTCGCGGAGATCGACTGGCAGCACCGCCGCGGTACCGCCCTCGCCGACCTGCTGCTGCACCTCCCCACCGACCACCTCTCCGGCAAGATCGCCGCCACGCTGCTCGTCAGCACCCGGCTCGAGGACCTCCGCGGCGAGCTCGCCCGGTGCGGGAGCACCGACGCGGCCGACCTCGTGAGCGCCGGGACGGCGCGGCGGCTCGCGTGCGGCGCCGGCATCATCCCCGCAGTCCTCGACGGCGACTCCCTCCCCCTCGACCTCGGCCGGCAGAAGCGCGCCTTCACCGAGGCGCAGCGGGCCGCGCTCGCGACGAGGTACGACGAGTGCGCGGCCGAGGGGTGCGACCGACCCTTCGCCTGGTGCGAGGTCCACCACGAGCACGCGTGGGAGGCCGGCGGGCGGACCGACCTCGCCAACGCCGTACCCCTCTGCGGCCGGCATCACCGGATGATCGACGAGCATGGCTGGTCGCACATGGTGCGCCGTCTCGACGGCGGGCGCACCTCTGTACGTTTCCACCGGCGGACGTAGGAGACTCGTGCCGTCATCGGGGTCCACCACCCTGGTGGGGGTACCGCTGCTCCGCTCGAGACGAAAGGATCGACTCATGCCGACACTGCCGAACCTGCACCTGCCCGGACTCTCCCGCTCCGACGCGGACCCCAGCCCTGACGAGCTGATGCGGATCTACCTGCGTCGGCACCTCGCCGCAGCTGGAGCAGGCGTCGCGCTCTTCCGCCGGGTCGCCTCGAGCGTCGCCTCTGACATGCGCACCCAGGTCGGGGAGCTGGCGCGCGACGTCGAGGAGGACCAGCAGTCGCTCCTGGCGATCGCGGAGCGCTTCGGCGCTCAGCGCCCGGTGCTCCAGGAGAAGATCGGGGGCCTGGCGCAAGAGCTCGGTCGGCTCAACCCCACCGGTACGGCCATCCGTCGCTCCCCGCTCGCTGACGTCATCGAGCTCGAGGCGCTCGGCACCGCCGTCCAGGGCAAGCTGCTCGGCTTCCACACCCTGCGCGAGCTCGCCGACGACGACACTCGTCTCGATCCCGCCGAGGCCGACGTCCTCATCGAGCGGGCCGAGGACCAGAAGGAGCGCATCGAGGCCCTGCGCCTCGAGGCCGTGCGACGCGCGATGGACTGACCCTGGGGACGGCCGCGCCCGCGGACGGCCGCCGTCACGATCGGTCAGGCTCACGTCAGCCTAGGGTTGGCTCCGCCGCCACCGACGAAGGAGCCCCATGGCCGACAACACCCGCGACCTCGAGGCCGGCATCCACGAGGACTTCCGCGAGGAGATGAGCTACGGCAGCTATCTCGCGCTCGACACCCTGCTCGACGCGCAGCGTCCCGTGAGCCTGCCCGAGCACCACGACGAGATGCTCTTCATCATCCAGCACCAGACCTCGGAGCTCTGGCTCAAGCTCGTCCTGCACGAGACCCGCTCCGCGATGGAGCTCCTCGCCGCCGACGAGATGCGCGTGGCCCTCAAGCGCATCGCCCGCGTCAAGCACATCCAGCGCACCCTCACCGATCAGTGGTCGGTCCTCGCGACCCTCACGCCGACCGAGTACCAGGAGTTCCGGCCCTACCTCGGGCACGCGAGCGGATTCCAGTCCTGGCAGTACCGGGCGGTGGAGTTCGCGCTCGGCAACAAGCACCCGGGGATGCTCAAGGTCCACGAGTCCGACCCCGCCGCGCACGCTGTGCTCTCCGAGCTGCTCGCGGCGCCGAGCCTGTACGACGAGTTCTTGCGCTACCTCGCCCGGCGCGGCCACGCGATCCCGCAGCGGGTCCTGGAGCGCGACGTCACCCGCGCGCACACGATGGACGACGAGCTGACCGAGGTCTTCACCAGGATCTACGAGGACGCCGAGCGCCACTGGGACATCTACGAGGCGTGCGAGGAGCTTGTCGACCTCGAGGACAACTTCCAACTGTGGCGCTTCCGGCACCTCAAGACGGTGCAGCGCACCATCGGGATGAAGACCGGGACGGGCGGCAGCTCCGGCGTCGGGTTCCTCCAGCGGGCACTCGAGCTGACCTTCTTCCCCGAGCTCTTCGCGGTGCGGACCCAGATCGGGCGCTAGTGCTTCGCGTGCCCAGCGCCCTGCATCGACAGCGTCCGCGGCGCGGAGGCTTCCTGGCCCGGCTCGACCACCGTGAACTGCATCATCATCCCCATGTCCTCGTGCTGGAGGACGTGGCAGTGAGCCATGTACGGGACAGTCTCGCTCGCGTGCTCGGGCATCGTCACGAGCAGCCGCACCACCGAGCCGTCCTTCGGGACCTTGACGGTGTCCTTCGGCCCGCGGTCGACCGCGTCAGGATCCCCATCACCGACGGACAGCACACGGAAGCTGACGCCGTGGATGTGGAAGTTGTGCGCCGTCGTACCGAGGCTGCTCACCTCCCACACCTCGACGCCGCCCGCGGCGTGCACCGAGTCGATGCGGGACATGTCCATCTCCTCGCCGTTGATGGCGCTGTGCCCGTCGAGCCGGATCCTGCGCACCGGCACACCCGGAGTCTCCGGCGGCGACGACGCAGGGGGGAACGCGGGGGGGGCGGGGAGGCGGACAGCGACCCCTTCGCCTCGAGACGGAGGACGTCGAAGTCCTTGCCGGTCCCGTACTCCTTCCCGCCCGGGTAGTCGGAGGTCACGCTGCGCAGCGTGAGGTCCTCGCCGGCGCGCATCGTCACGACGACCTCGTAGCGCTCCCCCGGGCTGACGAGCAGCGTGCGGACCGTCGCAGGGCCGCCGTAGAGCCGGCCGCCGTCCGTCGCGACGACCTGCATGGCTCGGCCGCCGGACAGGGCGAGGTGGTACCACCGGGTGTTGGAGCCGTTGACGATGCGCAGGCGGGTGCGCTCGCGGGTGACGTCGAAGCGTGCCCCGGGGGTGCCGTTGACGAGGATCGTGTCGCCGAACATGCCGAGCGCCCCAGCACCGCTGGTGGCGAGCTCTCCATCGTCGTCGAATCCGCGGTCCTGGATGACCACGGGGATGTCGTCGATCCCGTACTCGCTGGGCAGCCGGTGGTCGAGGTCCTCCGGGTCGTCGACGATGATCATCCCGGCGATGCCCTCCCACACCTGCTGCGCGGTCCTGCCGTGCGGGTGAGGGTGGTACCAGAGGGTTCCTGACTCGTTGGTGCAGCGCCAGCGCGCGTGCCAGGTCGCACCCGGGGCGATCGACTGGTGCGGCGTCCCGTCCATCTCCGGCGGCACGTGCATGCCGTGCCAGTGCATCGTTGTCGGCTCGTCGAGATCGTTGCGGACGTCGATCATCACCTCCTCACCCCGACGGACCCGCAAGGTCGGTCCGAGGTAGGAGCCGTTCACCCCCTTCGTCGCAGCCTCCCGTCCGCCGACGAAGGCCGTCCGGCCGGCCCGCACGGTCAGCTCGACCACGCCGCCCCCGGCCGTCACGACCTCTGGGATGCGCAGCGGGGAGTCCATCGGCTGCGGCGTGACCGACGTGTCGGTGACGAAGCCGTCGATCCGAGGACCGATGACGGCCATGGCCCCGGCCCCTCCGACGCCGCACAGCGCGAGCGCACCGGCGCCCAGGAGGAGGTTGCGGCGGCTGACCCGGGTCGCGCGGGGCTCTGGCTGAGTGTGCTGCGGCATGCCTCAACGCTCCCCCGGACGTGAGGTCCCCAGAAATGGGGCCAGCCTCCGGGCTCACGGGGGTCAGGCCGACGCGACGTAGGCGCTGCCCTCACCGGTGAGATGCAGCTCGCCGGCCTCCGGGACGAAGACCGACTCCCCCTGCCCCACCGTCCGCGCCTCGTCGCCGACACCGACCTCGAAGGACCCCGCCATCACGAGGACGATCGCCGGCGAACCCGTCTCCACCGACGCGTCGCCGGTGACCACCCGCAGCTCGAAGGGGACGTCCGCACCCGACTCGGCCGAGGCCGGGCGATAGCGCGCGACGGTCCCCCCTTCGTCCTCCGGCGCGAGCCGCGACGGCTCGCCGTCGGAGGTGTCGAGGCTGGCAAGCAGACCCGCGACGTCGACGTGCTTGGGCGTCATCCCGCCCCGCAGGACGTTGTCGCTCGGACCCATGAGCTCGACGCCGACGCCCTCGAGGTAGGCGTGGATGTTGCCGGCGGGCAGCCACAGGCACTCCCCGGCGGCGAGGGTCACGTGGTTGAGCATGAGTGCGACCGCGACCCCCGCGTCGTCTGCGTAGTCCTCACCCAGACGCAGCACGGTCGCGAAACGTTCGGGTTCCCGTCCCGCCGTCGCAGCGAGTGTCGTCGCGACCTCGTGGGCATCCTCCTCGTCGGAGAGCAACCACGCCACCGCCTGGCGAAGGGGGTCCTCCCCCTGGAGCAGCTCGGCCCACCGTTCGTAAGGGGCCGGGTCGTCGGCGAGCTCACGCAACGCCGCGACCTCAGCGCGCGACTCCTCGAGCGGGCGGAAGCCGCACAGCGCCTCGAAGCCGTCCTCGACGGCGACGAGCAGCTCGGGCTTGGCGTGCGGGTCCTTGTAGCTGCGGTGCGGCGCGTCGAGCGGGACGCCGTGCCCCTCCTCGAAGGCGTACCCCCGCTCCGCCCGCTCCGCGCTCGGGTGCGTCTGGAGCGAGAGCGGCTTGGCCGCTGCGAGGACCTTGAGGAGGTAGGGCAGGCGCTCGCCGGTCTGCTCCTCCCAGTCCTGCAACGTGGACCAGCGCTCGTCCTCGCAGCGACTCGGGGAGCCGGCGTGCGCACCGAGCCAGAGCTCGGCCTCGAGTGCGTCGGTCGCAGGCCGACCCAGGAGTCGCGAGAGACCCCCCGGCTGACCCCACGCGTAGTCGCGGAAGTCGTTGGAGATCGGGACGATGCGGGACATGGGGTGCATTGTCTCCGACGTTGCCCCATATCTTGGGGCAACGACCGAGGCGGGCGAGCCACCCCTTCGCCCCGCCGTCTCGAGGAGGAGACCCATGGACCTGCGCGCCCGCGCCGCCGAGCTCGACGCCACCGACCCGCTGGGCGAGTGCCGTGACCTCTTCGTCCCCGCCGGAGCGGGGCACGACGCCGTCGTCGCCTACCTCGACGGGAACTCGCTGGGCCGACCCCTTCGTGCCTCCGCGGAGCGGATCAACCGACTCGTCACGCACGACTGGGGCACCCGGCTCATCCGGTCCTGGGACGAGCAGTGGATGGACCTGCCGATGCGGCTCGGCGACCGGATCGGGTCCGTGTGCCTGGGCGCCGTGGCCGGGCAGACGGTCGTGGCCGACTCGACGACGGTGCTGCTCTACAAGCTGTTGCGCGCCGCGGTGGCGGCGGCGAGCCCCGAGCGACCCGAGATCGTGCTCGACTCGGAGAACTTCCCGACCGACCGCTACGTCGCCGAGGGCGTCGCCGCCGAGACCGGCGCCGAGCTCGTGTGGCTGCACCCCGACCCGGCGACCGGCGTGACGGTCGAGGACGTCGCTGGTGCCGTCGGGCCGAGGACCGGGGTGGTGCTGCTCTCGCACGTCGCGTACAAGTCCGCGTGGATCGCCGACCTGCCCGAGATCACCCGGGTCGTCCACGAGGTCGGCGGGCTCGTGCTGTGGGACCTCTGCCACTCGGCCGGGGTGCTGCCTGTCGGGCTCGACGCGGCCGGGGTGGACCTGGCGGTGGGGTGCACGTACAAGTTCCTCGGGGGTGGGCCGGGTGCGCCGGCGTTCGCGTACGTCGCGGCGCAGCACCAGGGGTCGATTCGGCAGCCGATCCAGGGCTGGATGGGGCACGCGCGGGTCTTCGAGATGGGGGCGTCCTACGAGGCGGGCGAGGGGATGCGGGCCTGGATCTCGGGGACGCCGCCCGTGCTCGGGATGGTCGCGATGGAGGACACCGTCGACCTCATCGAGTCGGTCGGGCTCGAGGCGGTGACGGCGAAGGCGGTTGCGCTGGGGGACTTCGTCGTCGCGGCGGTCGATGCCCGGTTGGCTGCCTCGGGGGTCCGGGTTGCTTCTCCCCGTGACCCCGGGCGAAGAGGTGGCCACGTCACCCTGGCCCACCCGCGGTCGCGGGAGGTCTGCGCCCAGCTCTGGGGCGAAGGGGTGATCCCCGACTTCCGCGAGCCGGACGGGATCCGGCTCGGACTCTCCCCGCTGTCGACGTCGTTCGCCGAGGTGGCCGAGGCGCTGCTGCGGATCGAGGAGCTGCTCGGGTAGGCGCGCTCCCGCTGGATCTCCGGGTCGACGCTGCTCAGGCCTGTGGATACTCGAGATGCGAGCGCGGCAGATTTCTCTAGGGTGGTGAGGCAGGAGAGAGCCCGGCCGGCAGGTGGCCGCGGCACGGAACGCCAAGGGGATCCGCTCGATGCGCCTACGACGCCTGACCGCCGCCCTCGCGCTGAGTGCGCTCGCGCTCAGCGGGTGCAGCGGCGACACCAACGGGGACGGCACGTCCACGACGAGCTCGGTCAAGCCCACGGTCATCGACCCGACGGGATCAAGCAGCCCGACGAGCGAGAGCCCTACGTCGAGCAGCGCGTCGAGCACGACGGAGGCCGCACCCGATGGGCCGCCCGAGGAGGCGAGGGCGAACACCAAGGAGGGCGCTGAGGCGTTCGCGAAGTGGTACGCCGTCGAGATGGGTGATGCGACGACTGACGGCGACACATCCACGCTTCGATCCCACACCAGCATTGACTGCAAGGTCTGCCTCAGGTACTTGGAGCTCACGGAGGAGACTGCTGCGCGGTACGGCCACGTGAGGAGCAACCCTCATCAAGTCGGCGTCGAGCGGTCCTCGCAGGATGAGGAGGGGGTGTGGCGAGTCAAGACGCGCATCGACCACGACAAGATCGAGTACCGAAAGGGTGGGAAGGTTCGGTCGTTCGTGGACCCGGGAGGCTTTGATCTCAACCTTGAGTTGAACCGTCTGAACGGTGGTTGGGAGACTCAGGATTGGCTCCTCGTCCAATGACACGGTGCCCACTTACCGTCCTACTCGCAGGCGTTGTAGCCATCTTTGGCACCCCCACTGCGTCCGCCGACGACGAGCCAGTTCGCATGAATCACAATGCGATCCAAGCCTCCGCAGAGAGCCAGCGGCAGGTTACCGATGTCTCCGCCCAAGACCAGAGCAGCTCCGCCAACGCGAAGTACGAGAAGGCCACTGGCAAGAAGGTCGAGTGGGACGTCCGAGAGGTCACCTGCAGCGCCTCATGGAGCCACGAGTCGTGCGGCTCGGTCCGCTTCGAGTGCACCAACCAGGCCGCCGGCGAAGCACCTCGCGTGTGGGTCTACACCCTCCGCGGCGGGGGCGGCTCCTGGTCCATCCCTAGCTGCTCCACCTCACCACCCGCGCCCCCGGCGCTCGACTCCCCGCAGGGCGTGCAGGCCCCACCTGTCCCGACCGTGGGCCAGATCCAGCAGGCGTTCCGCGAGCTGCCGTTCTGCAAGCCGAGTCCCGCGATGCAGCCCGTTGGGGGCAAGACCCTCATCAACCTGCCGACGTACTTCCGCGCGACGTGGCCCGAGGGCGGGTCCTGCCTCAAGCCGGGCCAGGTCAGCGACCCGGTGCAGCTCCTGTCCTGGAGCATCGAGTTCCGGGTCGAGGCGCAGGACTACCGCTACAGCTACGGCGACGGCCAGACGTCCGGCTGGACCACGAGCACCGGCGGCAGCTACCCCGACGGCGACATCACCCACACCTACGCCGAGACCGGGAGCCGCGACGTCACGGTCGATGCCCGCCTCACCGGCTCCTACCGCGTCAACGGCGGCGAGTGGCAGGACATCGACACCGTCGCTGACCTCCAGGACGAGCCGGCCATCACCTACGAGGTCGTCGGCACCCGCACGCGCCTCCACGCGAGGACCGACGCCGGCTGAGCCCCTCGTCCACCCGAACCGCCCCGCCCGCACCCGTGCTTCCCCAGGGCGAGCGCCTCAGCCCAGAGCCTCGACGACCCGCGGCCAGTACGGCGACGCGGGGTCGACGAGATCGAAGTGATGCGCATCCGCCAGCACCTCCGCGTCGCGCGCCCACGCGAGCGACTGCGCCGCCGGTACCGTGACATCCGCCTCGCCGTGCAGCACCCGGACCCGAGCGCGGACGTCCGCCCCGGCACCGGCCACCGCGAGCAGTGCCACCGGGTCGACCGCTGACAGCTCGGACTCGCCGACCCACTCCTCGACCGCGCCCTGCCCCAGCCGATCCCGCACGGCCCCGGCCAGGTCCGCGAGTGGCGCCAGCACGACGACCCGCACCGCGGGCAGATGGTCCGCGAGCGCCCGGAGGAGCACCAACGTCCCGCCCGCCGAGTGCCCGACCCACACCGCGGGGTCCAGCGCCTGTGCCCGCAGCAGACCGTCGGCCGCCCAAAGGTCCGACATCGTCGCGGCCGGGTCCCCCGGGACCCGTCGGTACTCGACGAGGGCGACGGTCCACCCCGCATCCGCGAGCGCCACGGCCATCGGCCGGGCGTGGGTCCGGTGGATGCTCGGGCGGAAGTACCCGCCGTGGACGACGACGACGCACCGGCCGCCCCCTTCGCCGTAGAGCTCGACGACCTGGTCCGGGTGCCCGCCGTACGCGACCACCCGACCCGCGATCGACTCCCCCTCGCCCAGGAGCCGCTCCAGCACCGCGTCCTCTGCCGTCTGGCCCAACGCCCGCTCCCTTCGCCGGTCGTCTGACCCTACGCCGACGTCATGACCCAACCGCACTGTCGTAGGGTCAGCCGGTGCCGTCCGTCTACCGGTCGCCGGGGATGCCGGCGCTCATGCTTGTCACGCTCGTCGGGTTCACCGGCTACGCGGTGCTCCTGCCGACGGCGCCGCTGTGGGCGATCCGCGGCGGCGCCGACCTCGCGGGTGCCGGCCTCGTCAACGGCGTCGTCCTCCTCTTCACCGTGCTCACCCAGCCGGTCGTCCCCGGCCTGCTGCGCCGCGTCGGGTGGGGCCCGGTGCTCGCCGTCGGGGTCGCGCTCATGGGCCTGCCCTCCCTGGCCCACCTCGCGACCGACGCGCTCACCCCGACCCTGGTTCTCTCGGCGGTGCGCGGCCTGGGATTCGGCGTCCTCACGGTCACCGGCAGCGCGGCCGTCGCCGAACTCGTCGACCCCCGACGAAGGGGTGCCGCCGTGGGCGCCTACGGCCTCGCCATCGCCATCCCGCAGGTCGCCCTGCTGCCGGTCGCTCCGTGGCTGGCGGAGAAGGTCTCCTTCGCGGTCGTCTTCGGGCTCGGGGCGCTGCCGCTGCTCGGGATCCCGGGCGCGCTGGCCCTGGGACGGCACTTCCACCAGCGGGCGGCCTCAGAGCCGGCGGCCACCCCGTCGAGCACCTCGGCAGTCGTCCCCGCTGGACGGCTGAGCGGCATCGCGCCCCTCATCCCGCCGATGCTGCTGCTCCTCGGCATCACCCTGCCCGGTGGTGCTGTGCTGACCTTCGCGCCCCAGCTCGTCGACGACCCGGGGCTCGTCGTCCTGCTGCTCGTCGCCCTCAACGCGACCGCCGCGCTGGCCCGGTGGCGGATCGGGTCCTTCGCCGACATCAAGGGGCCTGGCGCGTTCGTCCCGCCGCTCGTCGTCCTCGGCACGCTCGGCATGGCTGGTGTCGCACTCGCCGTGCACTGGACCGCGCCCGTGCTGCTCGTCGTCTCCGGCGCTGTGCTCGGCATCGCCTACGGCGGGCTGCAGAACCTCACGCTGCTGCTGTCCTTCGCCGCCGTCGAGCGGGGCCGCTACGGCACGGCGAGCGCCGTGTGGAACATCGGTTTCGACCTCGGCACGGCACTCGGCTCGGTGCTCATCGGCGCCATCGCCGCCGGGGCCGACTTCACGGTCGCCCTGCTCGTCGCGGCGGGAATCACCCTCGCGACCCTGCCGCTCACCCTCGTGGGTCGCCGGATCGCTCGCTGACGGAATCCCCGACGAGAGGTTCGGTCGCGCCGATCTGGTCGAGGACCCACGCCCACTCCCACGCGGTCTGCTCCCACGCGCCGTAGCGCCCCGACCGGCCACCGTGCCCGGCGACCATCTCGGTGCGCAGCAGGATCGGCCGCGCAGCGAGGTCGTTCGTGACGGTCTCGCGCAGGCGCGCGACCCACTTGGCCGGCTCGGTGTAGCTGACGCGGGTGTCGTTGAGCGAGGTCGTCGCGAGGATCGCCGGGTACTCGACGGGCTGGATGCCCTCGTACGGCGAGTACGCCCGCATGTACGCGTACACGGCGGGGTCCTCGAGCGGGTTGCCCCACTCGTCCCACTCCCCGACCGTCAGCGGCAGGTCGGGCCGCAGGATCGTCGTCAGCGCGTCGACGAAGGGGACCTCGGCCAGCACCGCGCGGAACCGCCCGGGCGCGAGGTTCGTCGCCGCACCGACGAGGAGACCACCGGCGGACCCCCCTTCGATCGCCAGGCGGTCACGGGCCACCCACCCGGAGTCGTGGAGGTGCTCGGCGCACGCGACGAGGTCGGTGAAGGTCGTCTGCTTCACCGCGAGCCGCCCCGCCTCGTACCAGGCGCGTCCCATCTCGCCACCGCCGCGCACGTGCGCGACGGCGTAGACGACGCCCCGGTCGAGCAGCGAGAGCCGCGCGGTCGAGAAGTACGGGTCGAGCGAGATCTCGTAGCTGCCGTAGCCGTAGAGCAGCCCGGGGTTCGTCCCGTCCGGCGTGGTGCCGCGGCGCATGACGATCGAGAGCGGCACGAGCGTGCCGTCGGGCGCGGCGACCCACTCGCGGCGCTGCTCGTAGTCGGAGAGGTCGACCCCGAGCACCGGGGTCTGCTTGTGGACGATCTGCTCGCCGGTCGCGACGACGACGTCGAGGATCGTGCGCGGGCTGACCCATGACTCGTGGCTGACCCGGATGCGGTCGGCATCGGGGTCGGCGGCGCCGAGCGCGCCGAGGGTGGCCATCGGGTCGTTGCCGACGACGACGTCCTCGCCGGGCCCGTAGTCGTCCGGGGCGAAGGGGGTGGACCGTCGGGTCCTCGGGAGGACCCGGATCGAGGGGACCCCGTCGCGGCGCAGCGCGAGGACGGCGAAGTCGTCGTACGCGTCGACGCCGAGGAAGCGCTCCCCCTCGGCCCGGTCGAGCAGCGGCTGCCACTGCTCGTGGCTCGTCGCGGTGAGCGGTGCCCAGGCCAGGTCCCACTCGCGCTGCCGCTCGTTGTGCACGACGAGGAGGTGGTCGGCGGCCGGCTCGACGTCGTACTCGACGCCCTCGCGGCGCGGTGAGACGCACCGGGCGGGGGCCTCGACGTCGGTGGCGTCGATGAGCCACACCTCGCTCGTCGTCCGGCTGGCGAGCCCGAGGACGATCCACCGGTCGTCGCGGCTGCGGTCGACCCCCATCCAGAAGCGCTCGTCGCTCTCCCGGTGCACGAGGACGTCGCCATCAGGGTCGCTGCCGACCTCGTGACGCCACAGCTCGAAGGGTCGCCACGCGTCGTCGACCCGGACGTAGAAGACGTGCCGGCCGTCGCCGGAGAAGACCGCGCCGTAGCCGATCCCGCGGATCGCGTTGTCGAGGACGGCGCCGCTGTTGAGGTCGAGCACCGTGAGGTCGAAGCGCTCGTCGCCGCTCACGTCGACCGAGTAGGCCAGCCTCGTGTGGTCAGGGCTGATCTCGTAGGCACCGACCGAGAGGTACGCGTGCCCCTCGGCGAGGGCGTTGTCGTCGAGGAGCACCTGCTCCCCCGGCAGCGGGCGCTCCGGGTCGAGCTCGGGCACGACGGTCCGGTCGGTCAGCGGCGCCCGGCAGTGGATGCCGTACTGCCGCCCCTCCTGGGTGCGCGTGTAGTACCACCACGGCCCCGCGGCGACGGGGACGGACAGGTCGGTCTCCCGGGTACGCCCCTTGATCTCGTCGTAGATGGCCTGGCGAAGGGGTGCGAGGTGGGCGGTCCGGGCGTCGGCGTAGGCGTTCTCCGCCTCGAGGTGAGCGATGACGGCCGGGTCGTCGACGTCCCGGAGCCACTCGTACGGGTCCTCGACGGAGTCGCCGTGGTGCTCGCGGCGCCACGGGCGTCGTTCGGCGACGGGCACGCTCGGTCCGACGGCTCCCCCTTCGTCCGCCGCCCCCTCGTCTGCCGGAGGCTCCACCCCTTCGCCCCGGTCCGCGGCGCCCGTCATGCGGACACGGCCCGGGGGCCGAGGAGGACCTTGAGGTCCGCGACGAGGGCCTCCGAGACGTCGACCCGCCACGCGGCGTCGACGGCCATGGTCACCGAGCGGCCCGGCTGGACGAGCTTCAGGTGGACCTCGGTCGAGCCGGGGTGCTGGCCGAGGACCTCCTTGATCTGCTCGATCCGCGCGCTCGTGGCGCGCCGCAGGTCCATCGTCAGCGTCACCGGGCCACGGGGGCCGTCGGTGACCTCGGGCAGGGTGAGGTCCTCGGCGAAGATCGAGACCGAGTCGTCGCGGGTGCTGACCCGGCCGCGGACGACGGCGACGACGTCCTGGGTGAGCATCGTCTGCACCGTCATGTACGTGCGGGGGAAGAACAGGCACTCGATCGCGCCGCCGAGGTCCTCGACCATGGCGACGGCCCAGAGCTCGCCCTTCTTGTTGCGCTTGACCGACAGGCTCGTGACGAGCCCGGCGATCGTCACCATGCCCTTCTTGTCCTCGAGCGACTCGGCCTGGGTGAGCGCCGAGATCGAGGTGTCGGCAGCGCGCTGGAGCACGTGCTCGATGCCGAAGAGCGGGTGGTCGCTGACGTAGAGACCGAGCATCTCGCGCTCGTTGCTCAGCTTGGCCTGCTTGTCCCACTCGACCTCTGGGACGGGCCGCAGCCCCATCCCCTCGATCCCGCCGGCGCCCTCGTCGTCGTCCCCGCCGCCGAGGATGTCCCACAGGCTGTCCTGGCCGACGGCCTCCTGGCGCTTGACCGAGACGAAGGCGTCGACGTACTCCTCGTGGACCATGACGAGGCCCTGGCGCGGGTGGCCGAGGTCGTCGAAGGCGCCCGCCTTGATGAGCGACTCGATGGTGCGCTTGTTGCACACGACGGCCGGGCACTTCGAGAGGAAGTCGTCGAAGGAGGTGAAGCGCCCCTTCTCCTCGCGGGCGGTGACGATCGCCTCGACGACGTTGCGCCCGACGTTGCGGATTGCCTCGAGGCCGAAGCGCACGTCCTCGCCGACGGCGGCGAAGCGACCGACCGACTCGTTGACCGACGGCGGGAGCACGCGCACGCCCATGCGGCGGCACTCGCCCAGGTACAGCGCCGACTTGTCCTTGTCGTCACCGACGGAGGTGAGCAGCGCCGCCATGTACTCGGCCGGGTAGTTGGCCTTGAGGTAGGCGGTCCAGTACGAGACGAGGCCGTACGCGGCGGTGTGCGCCTTGTTGAACGCGTAGTCGGAGAAGGGCACGAGCACGCCCCACAGGGCCGCGATCGAGGCCTCGTTGAAGCCGTTGGCCTTCATCCCCTCGGAGAAGGGGAGGTACTCGGCGTCGAGGACCTCCTTCTTCTTCTTGCCCATGGCGCGGCGGAGCAGGTCGGCGTTGCCGAGGGTGTACCCGGCGAGCTTCTGCGCGATCTCCATGACCTGCTCCTGGTAGATCACCAGGCCGTGGGTCACGCCGAGGATCGGCTCGAGCGCCGTCTCCATCTCGGGCTGCAGCTTGCCCTTGAGCTGGGGGTCGAGAGGGGTGACCTCCTGCTTGCCGTTCTTGCGCAGCGCGAAGTTCGTGTGCGCGTTGACGCCCATCGGGCCCGGGCGGTAGAGCGCGAGCGCCGCAGAGATGTCCTCGAAGTTGTCCGGCTGCATGAGCCGCAGCAGGGTGCGCATGCCGCCGCCGTCGAGCTGGAAGACGCCGAGGGTGTCGCCGCGCGAGAGCAGCTGGTACGTGGCCTTGTCGGTCATGTCCTTGGACAGCGCGTCGAGGTCGAGGTCCTCGCCGCGGTTGGCCTTCACGTTCTCCAGCGCGTCGTCGAGGATCGTGAGGTTGCGCAGGCCGAGGAAGTCCATCTTGACCAGGCCGAGGCTCTCGCAGCTCGGGTAGTCGAACTGCGTGATGACCTGCCCGTCGGCGAGACGCCGCATGATCGGGATGACGTCGATGAGCGGCTCGCTCGACATGATGACGCCGGCCGCGTGGACCCCCCACTGCCGCTTCAGGCCCTCGAGGCCCTTCGCCGTCTCGACGACCTCCTGGAGGTGCTTCTCGCCCGCGACGAGATCGCGGAACTCCTGCCCCTCGGCGTAGCGCTCGTGGGTCTCGTCGTACATCTTCGACAGCGGCACGCCCTTGCCCATGACGTCCGCGGGCATCGCCTTGGTGAGCTGCTCACCGACGGAGAAGGGGTGGCCCATCACCCGGGCGGCGTCCTTGACAGCCTGCTTGGCCTTGATGGTGCCGTAGGTGACGATCTGGGCGACCCGCTCGTCGCCGTACTTCTCGGTGACGTAGCGGATGACCTCGCCGCGCCGGCGCTCGTCGAAGTCGACGTCGAAGTCGGGCATCGAGGCACGCTCGGGGTTGAGGAAGCGCTCGAAGATCAGGCCGTGCGGGATCGGGTCGAGGTCGGTGATCCCCATGGCGTACGCGCACATGGAGCCGGCACCGGAGCCACGGCCAGGACCGACGCGGATGCCGTTGCGCTTGGCCCAGTTGATGAAGTCGGCAACGACGAGGAAGTAGCCGGGGTAGCCCTTGCCGACGATGACGTCGATCTCGAACTTCGCCTGGTCGATGGCGTACTGCGGCACGCCCTCGGGGAAGCGCCGCTCGAGGCCGGTCATGACCTCCTTGACGAACCACGACTGCTCGGTCTCCCCCGGCGGGCACTCGAAGCGCGGCATGTAGCGCCCCTCGCCCTCGGTGAAGGAGACGTCACACATGTCGGCGACGAGCAGCGTGTTGTCGCACGCCTGCGGCAGCTCGCGCCAGAGCCGGCGCATCTCCTCGGGCGACTTGATGTAGTAGCCGTCGCCCTCGAAGGCGAAGCGGCTGCCGCCCTGGGCGTAGGTCGCCTCGAGCATCGTCGAGCCCGAGTTGACGCACAGGAGCGCCTCGTGGGCGACCGAGTCCTCCTTGCGGACGTAGTGGAGGTCGTTGGTCGCGAGGAGCGGGAGGTCGAGCTGCCTGGCGAGGCGCAGCAGGTCGTCGCGGACCCGCCGCTCGATCTCGACGCCGTGATCCATGAGCTCGAGGAAGTAGTGCTCGCGCCCGAAGATGTCGCGGAACTCCGAGGCCGCCTCGACCGCCTTGTCGTACTGCCCGAGCCGGATGCGCGTCTGGATCTCGCCGGAGGGGCATCCGGTCGTCGCGATGAGCCCCTCGCCGTAGCGCCCGAGGAGCTCTCGGTCGAGCCGCGGCCACTTCGCGTAGACCTGGTCGAGGCTGGCCTGCGAGTTCATCCGGAAGAGGTTGGCCAGCCCGACGTTGTTGCGGGCCAGGATCGTCATGTGGGTGTACGCGCCGCCACCGGAGACATCGTCGTTCTTCGGCGTCCGCTCGTCACCCCAACGGACGCGGTTCTTGTCGCTGCGGTGCGTGCCCGGCGCGACGTAGGCCTCGAGCCCGATGATCGGCTTGACCCCGGTCCCCTGCGCCTTCTTCCAGAACTCGTAGGCCCCGAAGAGGTAGCCGTGGTCGGTCGTCGCGATCGCCGGCATGCCCATCTCCTGGGCGACCTCGAACATCTCGCCGATCCTCGCGGCACCGTCGAGCATCGAGTACTCGGTGTGGTTGTGGAGGTGGACGAAGTTCTTCTCGCGGGGCAGCAGCTCGGACATCGGAGTCAGTCTAGGTGCGGTCGCAGACAGCCCTCGGCGTGTCGCGAGCGTGTCCGCCGAGAGCGGACGGAGACCCAGGGCGAAGGGAGGTCAGCGCATCCCGTCGAGCCGGTCCAGGGCCTGCTGCAGGTCCTGCGGGTAGGTGCTCTCGAAGTGCACGTACTCCCCCGACCCGGGGTGGACGAAGCCCAGCCCCATGGCGTGCAGCCACTGCCGCTCGAGCCCGAGCCTGGCCCCGAGGGTCGGGTCGGCGCCGTAGAGCGGGTCGCCGACGCACGGGTGCTTGAGCGCGGCCATGTGGACGCGGATCTGGTGCGTGCGCCCGGTCTCGAGGTGGACCTCGAGCAGCGACGCGTGCCGGTAGGCCTCGATGAGCTCGTAGTGCGTGATCGCCGGCTTGCCGGAGTCCATGACGGCGAACTTGTAGTCGTGCCCGGGGTGGCGCCCGATCGGCGCGTCGATGGTGCCCTGGAGCGGGTCGGGCAGCCCCTGGACGAGCGCGTGGTAGGTCTTGTCGACCGTGCGCTCCTTGAAGGCCCGCTTGAGCACGGAGTACGCGTACTCGCTCTTGCACACGACCATGAGGCCCGAGGTGCCGACGTCGAGGCGGCTGACGATGCCCTGCCGCTCGCTCGCGCCGCTCGTGCTGATCCGGTAGCCCGCCGCCGCGAGCCCGCCGAGGACGGTCGGCCCGCTCCACCCGACGCTCGGGTGGGCGGCGACGCCGACCGGCTTGTCGACGACGACGATGTCGTCGTCGTCGTGGATGACCCGCATGCCGGGCACCGGCTCGGCGATGACCTCGACCGTGGGGATCTCGTCGGGGGTCGGCAGGCTCACCTCGACCTGGCTGCCGGCGTGGACCCGCTCGGACTTCCCGACGGGCCGGCCGTCGACGAGGATCTGACCGCTGGCGGCGAGCTCGGCGGCCTTGGTCCGGGAGACCCCGAACAGCCGGGCCACCGCGGCGTCGATCCGCTCGCCGGCCAGTCCCTCCGGGACGAGGACGTTGCGCACGTCAGGCATCGGCGCTCTCCCCCTTCTTCGCGTGCCGGCCGGCCTTGAGGCCGTCGAGGCCGACGTCGGTGAAGGTGAGCCAGATGAGCCCGATCGCGCCGAGGACGATCGCGATGTCCGCGATGTTGCCGACGAAGAAGCCCGCGTAGTCGATGAAGTCCACGACGTGCCCCCGGCCCGGGCTGGGCTCGCGGAAGAAGCGGTCGTAGAGGTTGCCGAGCGAGCCACCGAAGAGCAGCCCGAGCGAGACCGCCCAGCGCCGGCTCGCCGTGCGCCACGCGGCGACCGCGACGGCCACCGTGATGCCGACCGCGAGGATCGTCATGACGAGCGTGAAGGAGTCACCGATCGAGAAGGCGGCGCCCGGGTTGCGCAGCAGCCGCAGCGAGAGCAGGTCGCCGAGCACCGGGACGACGTGACCGTCGTCGAGGGAGCCGAGCGCCCAGATCTTGCTGCCCTGGTCTGCGACGAGGCTCACCAGGGCGACGAGGGCGAAGGGGATGAGCGTCGCGGGGGTGCGTGGGGCCCGTCGCGCGCCGGCGGGGGCGCCGTCGTCGGCGCCCCCGCCGGGGCTGTCGTGGTCGGAGTGGGTCAGCGTCGTTCCTGTTTTGTCTTGCATGCCACGCACAGGGTCGCACGCGGGTAGGCCTGGAGTCGAAGCTTGCCGATCGGGTTGCCGCACGACTCGCACTGGCCGTAGCTGCCGTCCTCGAGCCGCTCGAGGGCGTGGAGGTTCTGGATGAGCATCGCCCGGGCGTTGTTGGCCAGCGAGATCTCCTGCTCGCGCTCGAAGGTCTTCGCGCCCTGGTCGGCCTGGTCGTCGCCCGCGCCGTCGGCGTGGTCGCGCATGAGGTCCACGAGCTCCTGCTCGGCCTCCTCGATCTCGGTCCGGAGGCGGGTCACCTCCCCCTCGAGCTCCTTGCGGACCCCCTTGAGCTCGGACTTGGTCCACGGCGACTCGTCCTCGCGGACGACGAGCTTGGGCGCGAGAGTCTTCGCCTTCGTCCGGCTGCGGGGCGCGGCGGGGGTCGAGGTCGTGGTCGTGGTCGTGGTCGTGGTCGTGGTCGTGGAAGGCTTCTTCGCGGGGGCCTTCGTCGCAGTCTTCTTCGACGTGCTCTTCTGCGACGTCGTCTGCTTGGCAGTCATCTTCTGGGCAGTCGTCTTCTGGGCGGAGGTCGTCGTGGCGGGTGCCTTCTTGGCAGAGGGCTTCTTCGCCGGGGCTGACTTCTTGGCCGCGGCCTGCTTCGCGGGCGCCTTCTTCGCGGTGCTCTTCGTCGTCGCCTTCTTGGCGGGCGCCTTCTTCGCAGCCGTCTTCTTCGTCCCGCTGCCGCTGGTCGACCTCGCCATGTCCGTCCTCACCTGGGACGACCCGCCGTTCGCGGGCCGAATTGGGCCCGACAATAGACGCTCCCGGCCCCGGGGAGCCACCGAAGCGCCCACTAATGACGGACTTTCGTCCGCACCCGACCCCTCGGCACCCCTGCCGGGCACGACGAAGGGGTGGTGCCACCGTGCGGTGACGCCACCCCTTCGTGCTGCCCGTGGGCCGAGGTCAGCCCTGCTGCTGCGGCTGACGCTCGGTGACGCCGACGGAGTCGAGGTCGGCGAGCTGGCTGGAGATGTACTCCTTGAGCCGGCCGCGGTAGTCCTTCTCGAAGGCCTTGAGGTCGGCGATCTGCTTCTCGACCTTGGTCTTCTCCTGCTCGAGCTCACCGAGGATCTTCTTCTTCTTCTCCTCGGCCTCGGAGACCATGCCCTGCGAGCGCGAGGTCGCGTCGGAGATGAGCTTGTCGCGCTGCGAGGTGCCCTCGCCGACGAGCTTCTCGTTCTCGGCCTTGCCGCGGCTCAGCAGGTCGTCGTGCTGCGACTGACCCTTGGAGACGAGCTCGTCGTGCTTCGACTGGCCCTGGCCGACGAGCTCCTCGAACTTCGCCTTGCCCTGCGCGACGAGCTTGTCGTGCTGGGACTGGCCCTCGGCGACGTGCTCGTCGTGCAGGCGCTGGGCGAGTGCGATGAGGCCGCTCGCGCCGCCGCCGGCCGCGGCGCCACCGGCGAGGGCAGCGGCCGTCGAGGCGCCGTCCTTCTCGTCCTGCTGCGGCGCCTGGGCGGCGCGGGCCTGAGCCTCGGCGGCTGCCTTCTCGGCCTCGTCACGGCGACGCTTGGCCTCCTGGACGGCCTTCTCGGCGTCGGCGTTGGCCTTGGCGATCCGCTCCTGGGCGGCCTTCTCGGCCTCCTCGGCGCGGGCGTTCACGGTGGCGATGCGCTCGTCGGCGCTGCCCTGAGCCTTGGCGACGAGGTCGTCCTGGGACCTGGCGTCCTTGGCGCGGGCGTCCGCGGCCTTCGCGTCGGCGGCCTTGGCGTCGCTCTGCTCGGCGAGGCGCTTCTTGACGTCGGCGAGGGCGGCCTGCTCCTTCTCGAGCCGGGACCTGAGGTCCTCGTTCTGGCGCAGCAGCGCGTCGCGCTCCTTGGCCAGCTGGCCGTTGTCGCCGGAGGCCGCAGCGGCGGCGGGCGCGGCAGCCGCGGCGGGGCGGCCGGTGCCCCCGTCCTGGACGCGGGCACGGAGGTCCTCGTTCTCCTTGACCATGCGGCGCATCTCGGCGACGACCTCGTCGAGGAAGTCGTCGACCTCGCGCTCGTCGTAGCCCCGGCGGAACTGGGTCTGGGTGAACGTCTTGTTGAGGACGTCCTCGGCCGTCAGCGCCATGTCTTCTCCTCGTTGCACGGGCAGGTGGGCAGTCGATGCTCGTACGAGCAGACCGCGATCACACTAGATGATACGCAGCAGGATCGAGACACCGAGGATGAGGACCAGGAAGGCGAGGTCGAGAGCGACCCCACCGATCCGCAGCGGCGGCAGCACCTTGCGCAGCGCTCGCAGCGGTGGGTCGGTCACGGTGTAGATCGCCTCGGCCACGACGAGGACGATCCCGGTGGGTCGCCACTGCCGGGCGAAGACCTGGATCCAGTCGAAGATCAGCCGTCCGATGAGCAGCAGGAAGAACCCGTAGAGCAGCAGGTGGAGGACGGCCCGGATCAGATCCATGCCCTATTGATACCCGAGGACCTGGGTGTGCCCTGACACCGGACCGGCGACAGGCCGTCCTCGTCGGGCGGGCCGGGACGCAGACGGGCGCCCACCCCGTCGCGGCGATGGGGTGGGCGCCGGGCGCACGGTGACCGGCGGTGCGGCGTCAGCTCTGGTTGAAGAGGTGGCGGGCGGCGGGGGCGTCGGCGCCCTCGGCGGCGACCTCGATGTGCTCCGGCGAGAGGAGGAAGACCTTGTTCGTCACGCGCTCGATCGAGCCGTGGAGGCCGAAGACGAGGCCCGCGGCGAAGTCGACGAGGCGCTTGGCGTCCGAGTCGTCCATGTCGCTGAGGTTCATGATCACCGGGACGTCGTCGCGGAAGCTCTCGCCGATGGCGCGGGCGTCGTTGTAGGTGCGGGGGTGGATCGTCGTGATCCGGTTGAGCTGCCCGACCTGGACGTCGCGGACGGCGACGGAGTGGTCGCGGTCGACCGCGCGCAGGCGGGTCACCTCGGCGTGCGGCGCGTCGTCGACCTCGTCGTAGGACTCGTGCGCCTCGTCGGCGTAGTCCTCGTACTGGTCGTAGCGCTTCTGATCCTCGGCGAGCCCGAGGTAGACCATCGCGTCACGCAGTCCCATGTCACATCCTTGTCGCCTGCGGCCTCGTGGGCCGCCCTGTCGCCGGTCGTGACTGAAGTTACCGGTGTGACGGTCGACTTCCGAGGATTGCGGTACCGACACGCAGGTGTGTCGCGCCGTGCGCGACGGCCTGCTCGAGGTCACCGCTCATCCCGGCGGAGAGCATCGTCGCGTCGGGGTGCTCGGCCCGGAGCCGCTCGGCGACCTCCGCCAGCCGGACGAAGGCGGCCCCCGGGTCCTCTCCCCGAGGGGCTACCGCCATGAGCCCACCGAGGGTCAGCCCGCTCTCGGCCACGGCGTCCGCCAGGGCCGGGACGTCGGCCGGCAGCGCTCCCCCGCGCCCGGGGTCGGAGCCGTCGAGGTCGACCTGGATGAGCCCGGTGATCGAGCGACCCGAGGCCTGCGCGCCGCGGTCGAGGGCGCGGACGATCTTGACCCGGTCGACGGAGTGGACGACGTCGGCCCAGCGCGCCACCTCCCCGGCCTTGTTGCTCTGCAGCTGCCCGATGAAGTGGGTCCGCACGCCCTCCGGCGCGCCGCCCTCCTCGGCGAGCTTGGCGGAGGCCTCCTGTGCCTTGTTCTCCCCGATATCGGTGACGCCGAGCGCGGCGAGCGCGTCGACGTCGCTGCGGGGGAAGTACTTCGTCACGACGACGAGGGTGACCTCGTCCGGCTGCCGACCGGCCGCGGCGCACGCGGCGTCGACCCGCTCGCGGACGGTGGCGAGGTTGGTCTCGAGCTCGGCGACCCGCTCCGGGGTGGCGCTCATCGGGTCATCCCGACGACGCCGGCGAATCGGCCGGTCTGCCCGTCCCGCCGGTAGGAGTAGAGGGTCGGCTCCTCGCGGGTGCACCCGGGCAGCCAGGTGACGTCGACGTCGAGGGCGACGAGCTGCTCGACGACCCCCGCGGCGACGTCGATGGCGGGCGTGCCCTGCCAGGTGGTGGCGAAGGCGGCGGGGTTCTCCCGGGCGGCGTCGGCGCGCATCGCCTCGGGCACCTCGTAGCAGCGGGCGCACACCGACGGGCCGACCGTCGCCTCGATGCGACGGGCGCCGAGGTCGCGCATGGCCTCGACCGCGGCCGGGACGACCCGGGCGAGCATCCCGGGGCGGCCGGCGTGGGCCGCACCGACGACGCCGGCCTCGGGGTCGGTGAGGAGGACTGGCGTGCAGTCGGCGACGAGGGCGGCCAGCGCCAGGCCGGGTGTGGTCGTGACGACGGCGTCGCAGGTCGGGACGCTGGCGGCGTCGCGCACCTCGACGACGTCCGCGCCGTGGACCTGGTCCATGTAGGCCACCGGCATCCCGACAGCCTCCTCGACGACCTGCCGGTTGCGCTCGACGTCGGCGAGGTCATCGCCGACGTGGACGCCGAGGTTGAGCCCGTCGTAGACGCCGCGGCTGGTCCCGCCGAGACGGTGGGTGACGACGCGGACGACCCCTCCGTCCCGTCGGGCCCAGCGCAGCGGCTGCTGCGTCGGGGCCTGGGGCGAAGGGGTCGTCACGGGTACGTCGGTCTGCGTCGCGCTCAGTCCCGGCTCACTTGAGGAAGTCGGGGATGTCGAGGTCGTCGCCCTCGTCGAAGGTCACCTGGCGCGGCGGCTGCTGGGCCTGGGGGCGCGCCTGCTGGGCCGGGGCGTCCTGGGCGGGGCCGCCCTGCACGGCGTCGCCGACGGGCGCCTGGCCACCCTGCGCCGAGGCCTGGGGTGCGGCGGCCGGCTGGCCCCCCTGGGGCTGAGCACCCTGGGGCTGGCCGACCTGAGGCTGACCGCCAGGAGCCTGACCGCCCTGGGGCTGGCCACCCTGCTGCGGAGCAGCCTGCGGGGCGCCCTGCTGGGGGGCCGGGGCGGCCTGCGCGGGACGGCCCTGCTGCGCTGCGGAACCCTGGATCGTGCCGAGGGCGCGCTCGTCGGGGCGACGGTTCGGGGTGCCGCCGTCGAAGCCGGCGGCGATGACGGTGACGCGCACCTCGTCACCGAGGGCATCGTCGACGACGGTGCCGAAGATGATGTTGGCGTCGGGGTGGGCAGCCTCCTGGACGAGACGCGCGGCCTCGTTGATCTCGAAGAGACCGATGTCGGAGCCACCCTGGATCGAGAGCAGCACACCGTGGGCGCCGTCGATGCTCGCCTCGAGGAGCGGGCTGCTGATCGCGAGCTCGGCGGCCTGGACCGCGCGGTCCTCGCCCCGGGCCGAGCCGATGCCCATGAGCGCCGAGCCGGCGCCCTGCATGACCGACTTGACGTCGGCGAAGTCGAGGTTGATCAGACCGGGCGTCGTGATGAGGTCGGTAATGCCCTGGACGCCGGAGAGGAGCACCTGGTCGGCGCTGCGGAAGGCGTCGAGCATCGAGACGGCGCGGTCGCTGATCGAGAGCAGCCGGTCGTTCGGGATGACGATGAGCGTGTCGACCTCCTCGCGGAGCTGACCGATACCCGTCTCGGCCTGGTTGGCGCGACGGCGACCCTCGAAGGTGAAGGGGCGCGTCACGACACCGATGGTCAGGGCGCCGAGGCCCCGGGCGATCTTCGCGACGACGGGCGCACCACCCGTGCCGGTGCCGCCACCCTCGCCCGCGGTGACGAAGACCATGTCGGCCCCCTTGAGGACCTCCTCGATCTCGTCGGCGTGGTCCTCGGCGGCCTTCTTGCCGACCTCCGGGTCGGCGCCGGCTCCGAGACCGCGGGTGTTCTCCCGGCCGACGTCGAGCTTGACGTCGGCGTCGCTCATGAGGAGCGCCTGCGCGTCGGTGTTGATGGCGATGAACTCGACACCCTTGAGGCCCACCTCGATCATCCGGTTGATCGCGTTGACACCTCCGCCGCCGATGCCGACGACCTTGATGACGGCGAGGTAGTTCTGGGCAGATGCCACGGGGTTCTCCTGGGTGCGTTGCGAGCGGCTGAGCGGGTTCGTCCACCGGGAGAGACCTTGCCAGAGATCTCGATCTCAACTTGAGATCACGTTTTGGTCACGCACGGTGTGGCGCTGACGTTATGCGTCCTGGGCCCCCGCCGCAAGAAGGCGACCCGCGTGTCGTGCGCTCAGCGGGTCACCGGGGTCGTCGGGGCGGACACGTCGAGCAGCTTCGGCTTCTTCTGGAGGAGCAGCTCAACCACCTTGACCTTGAGCTGAGGTTCGGAGCTGTCGCCCCAGACGACAGTCGTCCTCCCCGCTCTGAAGGTCACGTGGTCCGCCGCATCGACGGTCACCGAGCGGACCTGTCCACGGAGCTTCTCAGGCAGCGCCTCGAGCATCGAGCGAGCGGCCGAGACCCCCTCGGCGGAGACCGTCGCGCCCTGCGTCGCCGCGACCTTCGGCACCCCCTTCGGCGCAGACCGCACGGTGCGGATCCGCACGCCCTCCATGTCATAGACCTCTACCTGACCTTGAGATCGTTCCACGGCCAGCGCAGGCACCCTGGCGAGGACGTCGACGGACAGCGTGCGAGGCCAGGACCGCTCGACGCGGACCGACTGAACGCCGGGCAGCTCCTCGATCTCGCTCACGAGGTCGCCGGTGTCGACCCGCGCGAGAGGCGTCCCTCGGACTCCCGAGACGATCGCGGTGACCGCCTTCTTGTCCGCCGGGTCTGCCCCCGTGACGCTGATCGTCTCCGCGGTGAGGGCCGGGCTGAACCCGACGAGGTAGACCAGCCCCGTCACGACGGCGGCGACCACCGCACCCCAGAGCCACCGCCCCCGGCGTGCCGCGGCCACCTCGGCCGCGCGCTGCTCGAAGCGCTCGTGGGTGGGCTCGCCGCGTCGCCCGGTCATCGCCGCGTCAGACCCGTGACGATCTGGCCGGTCAGCGCCGTGACGTCGCCCGCACCCACGGTCATGACGAGGTCGCCGGGACGCGCCTCGGCGACGACATGGGCGACCGCCTCCTGCGGCGCGAGCACCTGGACCGCGCGGCCCGCGGCACGCAGCGGCGCGGCGACGATCTCGGAGGTCACCCCGGGGACGGGGTCCTCGCGGGCGCCGTAGATCTCGAGGAGCGTGATGTCGTCGGCAGGGGCGAGCCCGGCCGCGAACTCCTGCGCGAAGTCGGACGTGCGGGAGTAGAGGTGCGGCTGGAAGATCACGAGCAGCCGACCGGGCCGGGCGATCTCGCTCGCCGTCGCGACCACCGCGGTGACCTTGCCGGGGTTGTGCGCGTAGTCGTCGACGACGGTGACGCCGTCGACCTCTCCCCGGACCTCGAAGCGTCGCCGGGTGCCACCGAAGGCCGCGAGGCCGGCGAGGACGGCGTCCGCGTCGTGGCCGCAGCCGAGCGTCGCCGCGGCGAAGGCGGCCGCGGCGTTGAGCAGGTTGTGCCGACCCGGGACGCGGACCCGCAGCTCGTGGGTCGCACCGTCGACGGTCAGGGTGGCGCGGCCACCGCGCCCCTCGAGGACCGGCTCCCCGAGCCGGACGTCGGCGTCCTCCCCGAAGCCGTAGGTGACGACCCGGACCCTCGACGTCCCGGCGGGGGCGACCTCACCCCCTTCGCCCGCGCGCAGCCGGGCGGCGAGCCGAGCCGAGCCCTCGTCGTCGGCGCACGTCACGACGAGACCGCCGGGGCGCACCGTCCGCGCGAACTCGGCGTAGGCCTCCTGCACCGTCGCGTAGTCGCCGTAGAAGTCGAGGTGGTCGGGCTGGACGTTGGTGATCACCGCGACGTCGGGGTGGTAGACGAGGAAGGAGCCGTCGGACTCGTCGGCCTCGGCGACGAAGTCCGGGCCGTCGCCCAGCGCGGCGTTGGTCCCCTGCTCGGCCAGCTCGCCGCCCAGGGCGAAGGACGGCCGCGCCCCGAGGTGGAGCAGCGCGGAGGTAAGCATCGAGGAGGTCGTCGTCTTGCCGTTGGCGCCGGCGACCGCGACCCGGCGTTGCTCCCCCATCGCGGCCACGAGCCCCTGGCTGCGGTGCAGGACACGCACCCCGGCCGCCCGGGCCGCGACGAGCTCGGGGTTGTCGTCGCGGATCGCCGAGGAGACCACGACCGTGTCGACACCCTCGACGTGCTCGGCCGCGTGACCGACGTCGATGGTGGCGCCGCGGGTGCACAGCTCCTCGAGCACCGGGCCGTCCTTGGCGTCGCTGCCGCTGACCGTCAGCCCCGCGTCGAGGAGCAGCCGGGCGACGGCGGACATGCCCGCACCGCCGACGGCGAGGACGTGCACGCGGCCGAGCGCGGCGGCGGACGGCACCGGCGCGTCGACGTCGAGACGCAAGGGCAGCCGGTCGCGCACGCTCATCGGGATGCCCGCCCCTCTGCCCAGGCCCGGGTCACGAGGTCGGCGAGCAGCTCGTCACCGTCGCGCTCCCCCACCGCGTCGGCCGCCGCGGACATCGCCGCGACCCGCTCGGGGTCGGTGAGCAGCGGGACGACCTCGGAGGTCACCCAGGTCGGGGTGACGGCGGCGTCGTCGGTGAGCGCCCCGCCGCCGGCCTCGACGACACCGGTCGCGTTGAGCCGTTGCTCTCCGTTGCCGATCGGCAGTGGCACGTAGAGGCCCGGGAGCCCGACCGCGGTGAGCTCGCAGACGGTGTTCGCACCCGAGCGGCAGACCGCGACGTCCGCGGCGGCATAGGCGAGATCCATCCTGTCGACGTAGGGCACGACGGCGTAGGGCACGGCGGGGCTGCCGCCCCGAGGCACGAAGTCCTTGTCGCGCCCGGTGACGTGCAGGACCTGGACCCCGGCCTGCCCGAGCGCCGCGACGGACGCCGCGAAGGTGTCGTTGAGCCGCTTCGCGCCGAGCGAGCCGCCGGTGACGAGCAGCGTCGGCAGGTCCTCGCGCAGGCCGAAGAACGCCCGGCCCTCCGAGCGCAGCGCAGCCCGGTCGAGGTGGGCGATCTCGCGGCGCAGCGGCATGCCGACGAGCTGCCCGTGAGCGAGCCGGGTCTGGGCGAAGGTGATGCCGACGTGCCGCGTGAGCCGCGCACCGACCTTGTTGGCCATGCCGGCGCGCGCGTTCTGCTCGTGGATGGCGATCGGCACCCCGCGGCGCCGCGCGGCGAGGTAGACCGGCGTCGAGACGTAGCCGCCGAAGCCGACGACGACCTCCGCGCGCGAGCTCTCGATGATCTCGCCGGCGCGGGCGACCGCGCGCCGCAGGTTGCCGGGCAGACGGAGCAGGTCGCCGGAGGGGCGCCGCGGCATGGGCACCTTGGGGATCGTCGCGAGCTCGTAGCCGCGCTCGGGGACGAGCCGGGACTCCAGGCCCGCCTCGGTGCCGACGGCGAGGATCGTGACGTCCGGGTCGCGGCGGCGCAGGCAGTCGGCCAGCGCGAGGAGCGGGGAGACGTGGCCGGCGGTTCCACCTCCGGCGAGCAGGACGCTGCGTGGGCTGGTGGGCGCGAGGCTCATGGGGTCGGCTTGCTCCGTCGGACGAAGGGGATGGGCAGGTGGGCGGTCATCGCCCGGAGCCGGGAGGGGCGGGCCGCGAGGGCGGCCGCGCACGTCGGCTCGGAGCGGGCGAAGGACAGGAGGACGCCGACGGCGAGCATCGTCGTCACGAGCGAGGAGCCACCGGCGGAGACGAAGGGCAGCGGGACGCCGATGACCGGGAGCATGCCGATGACCGAGCCGATGTTGATCATCGCCTGGGCGAGGATCCACGTGCAGATCCCGGCCGTGGCGACACGGACGAAGAAGTCGTCGGTGGCGTTGACGATCCGGATGCCGATGACGGCGAAGCCGGCGAAGAGCGCGATGAGACCGAGGCTGCCGAGCAGACCGAGCTCCTCGCCGACGATCGCGAAGATGAAGTCGTTGTACGGCTCGGGCAGCCAGCCCCACTTCTCGCGGCTGTTGCCGAGGCCGACGCCCCACCAGCCGCCGTCCGCGAGCGCGTAGCGACCGTGGATCGACTGGCGGCACATGCCGTAGTAGAGGTCGGTGCCGGGGGCGCAGCGGGTCGGGTCGAGCCAGATCGCGATGCGCTCCATGCGGTTGCTGCTCACCGAGGCCATGACGGCGCCGAGCACGGCGAAGACACCGAGGCCGAGCGCGAACCAGCGCAGCCGCAGCCCGGAGGCGAAGAGCATGCCGACGACGATCGAGGCGATGACCATCGCCGTCCCGAGGTCGTGACCGAGCATGACGAGGACGAGGATCGTCATCGCCGTCGGCAGGACGAAGGGGATGACGGCGTGCCCGAGCGAGCCGAGCAGGGCCCGCTTGCGCTCGAGCATGAGGGCGCCACCGAGGACGAGCCCGATCTTGGCGATCTCGCTCGGCTGGATGCTCGCCGACCCGACGCCGATCCAGTTCTTGTTGCCCTGGAAGCCGTAGCCGATGAAGGGCACGAGGGCGAGCAGGACGAGACCGACCGCGAGCAGGGCGAGGGCAGACCTCCGCCAGAAGGCCACCGAGCGCGTCGAGGCGAACCACATGACGCCGAGGCCGACGACCGCGAAGAGCAGCTGCTTGAGGAAGATCGTCAGGGAGGAGTCGTTCTCCTTGAGCGAGATGATCATCGACGCCGAGAGGACCATGACGAGGCCGATCCCGACGAGCAGCCCGACGATGCCGAGGAGCCCGTAGTACGTGGTGAGCGGCGACTCGAGGGTGCTCGTCCAGGCGCGGGCACGCCGGCCGCCGACCCGCGACGCGAGGCCGGGTGCCCGGCCCCCGCTCGTCGCGTTGCTGCTCATCGACTCATCCCCGCTCGTAGTGGCGCCGCACGGCGGCGGCGAAGGCGTCACCCCGGGCGCCGTAGTTCTCGAACATGTCCATGGAGGCCGCCGCAGGGGCGAGGAGGACGACGTCACCCGGCTGGGCGGTCGCCGCCGCCTGCCCGACGACGAGATCCATCGCCTCAGTGTCGGCCGATGCGATGTCGAGGACGGGGATATCGGGCGCGTGTCGCCGGATCGCCTCGGCGATCTGCTGACGGTCGCGCCCGATGAGGATCGCGGCGCGCAGCCGGTGGGCGTTGGCGGCGACGAGCTCGTCGACGTCGGCGCCCTTGAGCAGCCCGCCGGCGACCCACACGACGTGGTCGTAGGCGGAGAGCGAGGCGGCAGCGGCGTGCGGGTTGGTCGCCTTGCTGTCGTCGACCCAGTGGATCTCGTCGGCGGTGAGGACGTGGGCGATGCGGTGCGGCTCCGGGCGCCAGGCGCGCAGCCCGTCGCGGACGGCGACCGGCGGGACCCCGCAGGCCCGGGCGAGCGCCGCGGCGGCGAGGGCGTTGGCGACGACGTGGTCGGGCACGCCCGGCCCCTCGGCCCCCTCGACCGCCCCGAGGTCGGCGACCGAGGCGAGCTCGGCGGCCTGGTGCGTGCGGTCCGGGACGAAGGCCCGGTCGACGAGGAGGTCCTCGACCCGCCCGAGCATCGAGGGGGCCGGGCTGCCGAGGGTGAAGCCCACGGCGCGGCAGCCCTCGACGACGTCGGCCCGCTCGACGAGCGTGCGCGTCGCGACGTCGGCGACGTTGTAGACGCAGGCGACCTCGGTGCCCTCGAAGACCTTGCCCTTGGCGGCGAGGTACTCCTCGTAGCTGCCGTGCCAGTCGATGTGGTCGGGCGCGATGTTGAGGCAGGCCGAGGCGAGCGGACGCACCGAGTCCTGCCAGTGCAGCTGGTAGCTGCTCAGCTCGACGGCGATGATGTCGAAGGGCTCGGGGTGGAGCACCGCCTCGAGGATCGGGGTGCCGACGTTGCCGGCGCTGCAGGCGCGCAGGCCGGCGGCGGTGAGGATCGAGGTGAGCATCTGCACCGTCGTCGTCTTGCCGTTGGTGCCGGTGAGGGTGAGCCAGGGTGCTCCCCCGTCCTCCGGTCGCATCCGCCAGGCGAGCTCGACCTCGCCCCACACGGGGATGCCGCGCCCGACGGCCGCGGCGAGCAGCGGCTGCGACGGCGGCCACCCGGGAGAGGTGACGACGAGGTCGGCACCCACGAGGACCCCTTCGTCCTGCGCGTCGCCGAGGTGCAGCCGGGCACCGAGAACCTCGAGGATCGTGGCCCGATGGGCCATCTCGGACCCCTCGACCGGGGTACCCCCGTCGACGACGGTGACCTCGGCGTCCCGCTCGAGCAGGGCGTCCGCCGCGGCGAAGCCGGAGATGCCGAGGCCGGCGACGACGACGCGCAGGCCGGACCAGTCGGCGTCGCGGTGGGTCAGGTGCTGGAGACGCCAGGTGCTCACGCGCCGACGACCCACTCGGCGTAGAAGATGCCCAGGCCGAGCGCGACGCACAGGCCGGCGACGATCCAGAAGCGGATGACGATCGTCACCTCTTGCCACCCGAGGAGCTCGAAGTGGTGCTGGAGCGGTGCCATCCGGAAGACCCGCTTGCCGGTCGTCTTGAAGCTCGCGACCTGGATGATCACCGAGAGGGTGATGGCGACGAAGAGCCCGCCGAGGATGACGATGAGCAGCTCGGTGCGGGTGGTGATCGCCAGGCCGGCGAGCGCGCCGCCGAGGGCGAGCGAGCCGGTGTCGCCCATGAAGATCTTCGCGGGCGAGCCGTTCCACCACAGGAATCCGAAGCACGCGGCCATGCCGGCGGCGGCGACGACGGCGAGGTCGAGCGGGTCGCGGGCCTCGTAGCACTTGACGGACGGCGAGACGTGGCAGTTCTGGTTGAACTTCCAGATCGAGATGAGGACGTAGGCGGCGAAGACCATCGCCGACGCCCCGGTCGCGAGCCCGTCGAGACCGTCGGTGAGGTTCACCGCGTTGCTCGTGCCGGCGATCATGAGGTTGGCCCAGATGACGAAGAGCACGATGCCGACCATCGGCCCGGCGAAGGCGAGGTCCAGCGGCAGGTCGCGCACGAAGGAGATGTGCGTCGAGGCGGGCAGGCGGCCGCTCTCGTCGGGGAACTGCAGCGCGAGCACGGCGAAGATCACGGCGACGAGGGTCTGCCCGATGAGCTTCTCGTGGGAGCGCAGGCCGAGGCTGCGCTGCTTGCTGATCTTGATGTAGTCGTCGGCGAGGCCGACGGCGCCGAGGCCGGCCATGAGGAAGAGGACGAGCAGGGCGCTCACCGTGGGCCGCGACCACGTCGCGAGGTGGGCCACGAGGTAGGCGACGACGGTCGCGGTGATGATCACCGCCCCGCCCATCGTCGGGGTGCCGCGCTTGGTGTGGTGCGAGGTCGGGCCGTCGTCGCGGATGAACTGGCCGTAGCCCTGCTTCACAAGGACCTTGATGAACATCGGGGTCCCGAGCAGCGCCACGACGAGTGACACGACCGATGCGATGAGCACCGCCTTCACTGCCCGACCTCCTTCTCGCTGAGTCGATCTCCGAGCCACCGTAGCCCCGCGTCGCGGCTCGACTTGAGAAGCACGACGTCTCCGTCGGCGAGTCGCGCGGTGAGCAGCTCCTCGGCGGCGTCGACGTCGCTCACGTGCTCGACGGTGGTCACGCCCGCCGAGCGGGCACCCTCGGCGATGTCCGTGGCGAGCCCGCCGACAGCCACCACGGTGTCGATGCCGAGCTCGCCGGCGAGCCGGCCGACCCCTCGGTGGAGCGCGGGCGACTCCTCCCCCAGCTCGAGCATCGAGCCGAGGACGGCGACGCGACGGCCGCTCGCGGACATCGCGGCGAGGGCGTGCAGGGCCGCGGCCATCGAGTCGGGGTTGGCGTTGTAGGCATCGTTGACGACGCGGACCCCGTCGGCCCGCTCGGTGACCTCCATGCGCCAGCGGCTGGCCGGGCGCACGTCGGCGAGCGCGGCGACGATCGCCTCGAGGTCGAGCCCGCACGCCTGGGCGGCGGCGATGACGGACAGGGCGTTGCCGACGTGGTGGCGGCCGACGAGCGGCAGGCTCACCTCCGCCGTGCCGAAGGGGGCGGTGACGGTGAAGCGGGGACGGCCGCCCTCGTCGAGGGTCACGTCGGTGGCGCGGACGTCGGCGTCCTCGGCCTCGCCGACGAGGACCACCCGGGCGGTGGTCACCCCGGCCATCGCGCGCACGCGGGGGTCGTCGGCGTTGAGCACCGCGACGCCGTCGGCGGGCAGGGCGCGGACGAGCTCGGACTTGGCGAGCGCCACCTGGTCGATCGAGCCGAACTCCCCGACGTGCGCGTGCCCGACGTTGAGCACGACCCCGACCTGGGCCGGGGCGATCTCGGTAAGGTACTCGACGTGGCCGACCCCGCGGGCACCCATCTCGACGACGAGGTAGCGGGTCGCCTCGGTGACGCGGCAGACGGTGAGCGGCACCCCGACCTCGGAGTTGTAGGAGCCCTGCGGGGCGACGGTCTCCCCTGCCGTGGCGAGGACCGACCCGAGGAGGTCCTTGGTGCTCGTCTTGCCGGAGGACCCGGTGATCCCCACGACGTGGAGCTCGGGCAGGCGGTCGATGAGCGCGCGGCTCAGCGCGACGAAGGCGTCCTGGGTGTCGTCGACGACGACGCAGGCGAGCTCGTCGACGACCCGGGTGGTCAGGGCCGCGGTCGCACCCCGCTCGGCGGCCTGACCGGCGTAGTCGTGCCCGTCGGCGTGCTCGCCGACGCGGGCGACGTAGAGGCTGCCCACCTCCGCCTCACGGGCGTCGGTGACGACGGGCCCGCTCACGGTGGCGCTCTCGTCGCCGTGGGGCGTGCCACCGGTGACGGCGGCGACCTCGACGAGGGTCATGGGGATCATCGGGTGCTCTCCTGGGCCAGCGTGCGCAGCACCTCGGCGGCGACGAGGCGGTCGTCGAAGGGGGTGATGACCCCCTGGATCTCTTGTCCGGTCTCGTGGCCCTTGCCGAGGAGGGCGACGACACCGCCGGGTCCGGCGGCCCGGACCGCGTGCTCGACCGCGACGCGCCGGTCGGGGACGACCTCGACGTCGGCCCGGCCCTCGCGAGCGCCGGAGGCGACGGCCTCGCGGATCGCGGCGGGGTCCTCGGCGCGCGGGTTGTCGTCGGTGACGATGACGAGGTCGGCGTGGTCGGCGGCGGCGCGGCCCATGTCCGGGCGCTTGCCCGGGTCGCGGGAGCCGCCGGCACCGAGCAGGGCGACGAGGCGACCCCGAGTGCTCTCGCGCAGCGCGGCGACCGCCGAGGCGACGGCGTCCGGGGTGTGCGCGAAGTCGACGACGACCCGCGGCAGAGCCTGCGCGTCGACGCCCTCGGGGGCCGGCACCGGCTCCATCCGGCCGGGGACGCGGGGCTTGGCCCGCACCGCCGCGACGACCGCCTCGCGGTCGTGCCCGGCGAGGAGCAGCGCCACGGCGGCCATCGCCGTGTTGGTCCGGTTGAAGGCGCCGGCGAGCCCGCTGCGCAGAGCCAGCTGCCCCCCTTCGCCCGAGAGGACGAAGTCCTGGTCGTCGACCGAGGTGATGACGAAGTCGGCCGGGACGGCCGGGTCGGAGCTCACCGTGCGGCACGGGATCTCGCAGGCCTCGGCGATCCGGCGCCCCCACGCGTCGTCGACGCAGACGACGGCGGCGCGGGCACGCCCGGGCGCGAACAACGACGCCTTGGCGGCGAAGTAGTCCTCCATGTCGTCGTGGAAGTCGAGGTGGTCCTGGCTGAGGTTGGTGAAGAGCGCGATGTCGTAGACGACCTCGTCGACGCGGTGGAGGACGAGCGCGTGGCTGCTGACCTCCATGACGCAGTCGTCGATGCCGCGATCGGACATGACGCGCAGCAGGGCGTGCAGGTCGGGGCTCTCCGGGGTGGTCCGGGCGCTCGGCACCCGCTCCTGACCGATCGTCGTCTCGACGGTGCCGATGAGCCCGGTCGTGCGACCGAGCGCCTGCAGCGCGGAGGTGAGCAGGTAGGCCGTCGTCGTCTTGCCGTTGGTCCCGGTGATGCCGAAGGTCCGCACGCCCGGACCCTCGGGCAGCGCCGTGCCGTAGATCGTCGCGGCGACCCGGGCGAGGACCGCGCGGGGGTCGGGCACGACGATGGCGGGCAGGTCGACGCCGGCGTCCCGGGCGATGCCCAGGCCGGCCTCGTCCGTGAGGAGGGCGACGGCGCCCGCCTCGGCGGCCTTCGTGGCGTAGGAGGCGCCGTGGGCGTTGGCGCCGGGCAGCGCGGCGTAGAGGTCTCCGGGGTGGACCGTGAAGGTGCTCAGCGTGACGCCGGTGACCTCAGGCAGGTCGCCGGAGGGCCCTGGGACGAGCTCGCTCAGGGGTCCGGCAGAGCCCGACAGCGCGCTGAGCGGTGTCGGCTCGACAGACTCCGGGCGGGGTGAGGGCACGAGGTGCGACCCTACCGCGCACCCGCGAGACCGCGGTCCTTGAGCAGCCCCGGGGTGTCGTCGGCGGGCGGCCCGTCGAGCTTGGTCCTGATCGGTGTGATCTTGTCGTCGGCGGTCGGCGGGACCTTCTCGGTCTGCAGGGCGTGCGTCATGACGTCCTTGAAGACGGGCGCGGCGACCTGGCCACCGAAGTAGCCCTTGATCGGCCGCTGGAGGATGACGGCGACGACGAGCTTGGGGTCGTCCGCGGGCGCGAAGCCGATGAAGCTCGCGGTCTTGCCGGAGTAGCCGCCGACCTTCTCGTCGTAGCGGTCGGCCGTCCCCGTCTTGCCGGCGACCCGGTAGCCCTCGATCTTGGCCTTCGGCGCGGTGCCCTCCTCGGAGACGACCCCCTCGAGCATCCGGTTGACCGACCTCGCGGTCTCCTCCGAGACGACGCGGTGACGCTTGGCCGCGGGGGCCGGGGTCCATCCCCCTTCGCCGTCCGAGGTCTCGGCGACGAGCGTCGGGGTCACCCGCACGCCGTTGTTGGCGATGGTCTGGAAGACGCCGGCCACCTGCACGGCCGTCGTCGAGAGGCCCTGGCCGTACGTGACGGTGTAGCGCTGGACGCCGTCCCAGGCGTCCGACGCGGGCAGCAGGCCGCCCGACTCGCCGGGGAAGCCGGACCCGGTCGTCTGGCCGAGGCCGAACTTGCGGAAGTAGCCCTCGAGCGTCTTGGGCTCCATCGTCTCGCCGATGAGCATCATGCCGGTGTTGCTCGACTGCGCGAGGGCGCCGCCGACCGTGCGGTACTCGAGCGGGTGCGGGTGGCTGTCCCGCAGGATCGCGTCGTGCCGCCGGAGGTGGTCGGGCAGGACCATCGGGGTGTCCGGCTCGATCGTCCCCTCCTCGAGCCCAGCGGCGACGGTCATGATCTTGCTCGTCGAGCCCGGCTCGAAGACGTCGCTGAAGGCGAGGTTGCTGAAGACGCCCTTGGCGTCCCCGAGGTTGTTCGGGTCGAAGGTCGGGTAGCTCGCGAGGGCGACGAGCTCGGCGGTGTCGGCGCGCATGACGACGACCGTGCCGGAGAGGGCGTCGGTCTCCTCGACCTTGGCGGCGAGGGTGTTCTGCGCGTACCACTGGACGTCGTTGTCGATCGTCAGCCGCACGTCCTTGCCGGGCTTGGCCGAGCTGACGTTGGCGTTGGCGTTGGGCAGGCGGCTGCCGTCCTGGGCGACCTCGTAGCTCGCCTCCCCGGGGGTGCCCCTGAGGGTCTCGTCGAGCATCAGCTCCAGGCCACCACCGGCGGTCTGGTCCTGCGGCTGGACGAACCCGACGAGGCTGGCAACCGTCGTCGACTGCGGGTAGGTGCGCTGCGAGGAGCGCTCGCTGTAGATGCCGGGGATGCCGAGCGCGCTGATCGTGCGCCAGGTGAGCGGCGAGATGTTCTTCGCGAGGATCGTGTAGCGGCGCTCGCCGGTGAGCGCGGCGACGAGCTCGGCCTTGTCCTTCTTGAGGATCGGCGCGAGGTCCTCGGCAGCGCCAGCGACGCCGACGGTCGTGCGGGTGCCGTCGACGCGCTTCTTGTACTCCGGCACCGCGGTCTGGTCGACGACGACGATGCGCCGCTCGGCCGAGCTCGCGAGGACGGTCCCGTGGGCGTCGTAGATCGCGCCGCGCCGGGCCGGGATGGACTCGGTCGTCGTCCGCTGGGCGAGCGCGTCGCGGGCGACCGCCTCGGAGTCGAAGCCCTGGATCCGCAGCAGCTGCGCGCCGAAGAGGCTGAGCACGAAGAGGCTGGCGACCATGAGCGCGCGCATCCGCAGCCGGGCGTTGCCGGGCGGGGGCGGGGTGGCGCCGCCACCGGTGGGCCGGCGCGGGGGCCGGGGCGGACGGGGAGGGTGCGTCCGGGCGGGGCGGGCGGCTGCCGGCTTCGCGGCAGGGCGCCTCGGTGCGGCCTTCGTCGCGGGGGCGGCCTTCTTCGCGGGGGCGGCCTTCTTCGCGGGGGCGGACCTCTTCGCGGGGGCGGCCTTCGTCGCCGTACCCTGGGTCGCCGGGCGCGAAGGGGTGGTCCCGCGCGTCGTCGTCCGGGTGCGGGAGGCCTTCGGCGCAGCCTTGCGGGGAGCCGTCGTGCCGGGTGCGGCCTGGCGCGTCGTGCTGCGGGGACCGCTGCCGGAGCCAGGGCGGCGCTGCGTCACGTCGTCCTCCTCGGGTCGTGCGGTCTCGGTCGGCCGGTGTCTCAGTCCGACGGGGTGCTGCTCTTCTTGTCCGCAGCGGCCTTCTTCTCCGCTGCCTTCTTCGTCTCCGCCGCGGACGCCTGCTTGTCCGCGTCGTCGGCCTTGGTGTCCTTGGCCTGGTCCGTCGTGCTCGCTCCTCCACCGACGGCCGGGGCCGTGGTGGCGGGCGCGCTGCCGCCCGTCGCCCGGGCGGCTGCACCCACGCTAAATCCCTCGGGCTTCTTCGCCGGCTTCGCCACGCCGAGGACCGTGCCATGCTCAAGGTCGACGAAGGCCGCGCTGTCGGCGGGCACCATGCCGAGGTCGCGAGCCTTGACGGCGAGGTGCTGCGGGGCGGAGCGGGCGTTGACCTCCAGGGCCAGCGCCTCACGGGTGTCGGAGAGCTCGGCGACGCGGGCCTCGAGCCGGCCGACCTCGAAGGAGTCACGCGCCATCGTCGTGTTGAGCGCGAGCACCCCGGCGAGACCGGCGAGGAGCAGGCTGACGACGAGGATCGGGAACCACGGGGACCCGGTCGCGTCGGCGGCGGTGAGGACGCGCAGCTCGCGCGTCGTCGCCCCCTTGGGCGTCGTGGTGCGGCGGGCGATGGTCGTCGCGGCGGTCAGCTGGCTCATCGCGAGGTCCTCTCCGGGTGGGTCTGGCGTCGGGCGGGTCGGATGCGCTCGGCCGCGCGGAGGCGGACCGAGGCAGATCGGGGGTTGGCGGCCAGCTCGGCCGCGTCGGGGGTGGCGGCCCCGCGGGTCAGCAGGCGCAGCTCGGGGGCATGCCCCTCGAGCTCGACGGGGAGCCCGGCGGGCGAGGTGGAGGCGGCGCCGGCAGCGAGCCCCCGCTTGGTGATCCGGTCCTCGAGGGAGTGGAAGGACAGGACGGCGATCCGGCCGCCGACGGCGAGCCGGGCGAGCGCCTCGGGCAGCGCGCGCTCCCACACGGTGAGCTCGGCGTTGACCTCGATGCGCAGCGCCTGGAAGGTGCGCTTGGCCGGGTGGCCGCCGCTGCGCTGCGAGGCCGCGGGGATCGTCGAGCGGAGCAGCTCGACGAGCCGGGCGGAGGTCTCGAAGGGTGCCTGCTCCCGCTCACGGACGACCGCCCGGGCGATCTTGCGGGCGAAGCGCTCCTCGCCGTACTCGTGGAGGACCCGCGAGAGCTCGCGCTCGTCGTAGGAGTTGAGGACGTCGGCGGCCGTCGTCGGGGCGCCGGGGTCCATCCGCATGTCGAGCGGGGCGTCCTGGGCGTAGGCGAAGCCGCGCGCGGCCTCGTCGAGCTGGAAGCTGCTCACGCCGAGGTCGAAGAACATCGACTGCGCCGCCTCGATGCCGAGGTCGTCGAGGACGTCGCCGATCTCGTCGTTCGTCGCGTGGGCATAGTCGACGCGGTCGGCGAAGGGGGTGAGCCGCTCCTCGGCGAGCTCGAGGGCGAGCGGGTCGCGGTCGATGGCGACGAGCCGGACGCCGGGGTGGCGACGGAGCACGGCCTCGGCGTGGCCACCCATGCCGAGGGTGCCGTCGACATGGACGGCCCCGTCGCCGAGGACGGGGCCGAGGAGGTCGAGGATGGGCTCGAGCATGACGGGGACGTGACGCTGCGCTGCCGTCGCGTCCGTCGTCGCCATGCGTCTGTCCTCTCTCTGCGGTGGTGGTGGGTGGTGGTCCCGGGTGGCTGCTGGGTCCTGGTCCCCATCCGGACCGGTCCGGCGCGGGGGAAGTCGCGTCGGCGTCGGCTCGGCTGGAGGCCGGGGCCCAGCAGCGGCTCACATGAGTCCCGGGATCACCTCGTCGGACTGGTCGGAGAAGGCCTGCTCGGTCTCGGCGAGGTAGCGCTCCCACGCCTCGGAGTCCCACAGCTCGAGCCGGTTGCCGGCACCGATGACGGTGCAGTCCTTGGTGAGGCCGGCGTACTGGCGCAGCGCCGCGGGGATGGTCACCCGGCCCTGCTTGTCGGGGATCTCGTCGGAGGCGCCGGAGAGGAAGACGCGCATGTAGTCGCGGGCGGCCCGGCTGCTCGTCGGGGCCTTCTGCATCTCGGTGGCGATGTCGGTGAAGGTCTCGAGCGGGAAGACGTAGAGGCAGCGCTCCTGGCCGCGGGTGACGACGAGGCCGGTGGCGAGGCGGTCGCGGAACTTCGCGGGGAGGAAGAGGCGTCCCTTGTCGTCCAGACGCGGGGTGTGGGTACCGAGGAACACCGGCTCACCTCCCCTGCTGCTCGACCCTCCGGGCGCCACCGTGTCCCGATGTCCCCCACTTTACTCCACCCCTGCTCCAGAAACCACCCATCTGACGCCTGAGCTTGCGTTTTCTCCCCGACTTTTCCTTGGGAATCCGCGGTGGTGCAAAGTGGAGGGAAAACGGCCTGGCAACCCTGGCGAAGGGATGGCACGCCCCGGATCGGGACCGCGGGCCCACAGAACCGGGACCCAGGGGGTCCGGGAGGGGCCCCTTCGCCCTAGGGTCGGGAGGACAGTGGGGCGTCGTGGGAGGACCACGGCCGCCCGGCGCGGCCCGCACGACTGTCAGTGACGAGAGGACCCCGGTTGATCCCGGCAGACCAGACCACACGTCCCGCCCCCCCGAGCGCGCCCACGCCTGACGAGCTGGCTCGCCTCGGGGAGGTCGGGTCACGCCTCACCGCGACGATGAACGCCGTCATCGAGGGCAAGAGCGACGTCGTGAGCACCGCCATCACGGTGCTGCTCGCCGAGGGCCACCTGCTCGTCGAGGACGTGCCCGGGGTCGGCAAGACGATGCTCGCCAAGACGCTGGCGCGCGCGATCGACGCCTCGGTGCGGCGGATCCAGTTCACCCCCGACCTGCTGCCGAGCGACATCACCGGCGTGAGCATCTTCAACCAGGACTCACGGGCCTTCGAGTTCCGGCAGGGCGCCGTCTTCGCCAACGTCGTCGTCGGCGACGAGATCAACCGCGCCTCGCCGAAGGCCCAGTCCGCGCTGCTGGAGTGCATGGAGGAGCACAGCGTCACTGTGGACGGGCGCACCCACCAGCTCCCGCACCCCTTCATCATCATCGCCACCCAGAACCCGGTGGAGATGGAGGGCACCTATCCCCTGCCCGAGGCGCAGCGTGACCGTTTCATGGCCCGGGTGTCCGTCGGCTACCCCGACCACCGCGCCGAGGTAGCGATGCTCGACCACCACGGCGCGAGGTCGCCGCTCGACGACGTCCGGCCGGTGACCGACGCCGAGGGCATCGCCGACCTCATCGGCACCGTCCGCGGTGTCCACGCCTCCCAGGCTGCCCGGCAGTACGTCGTCGACCTCACCTCGGCCACCCGCTCGCACTCCTCGATCCGGCTCGGCGCCTCCCCCCGGGCGACCCTGCACCTGCTGCGGGCCGCCCGGTCCCGGGCCGCCCTCGCCGGCCGCGACCACGTGCTGCCCGACGACGTCCAGGCCCTGGCCGTGCCGCTCCTCGCCCACCGGATCATCCTCAGCAGCCAGGCGCACCTCGCCCGGGAGTCGCCGGCCTCGGTCATCGAGGACGTCGTGCGTCGCACCCGGGTGCCCGGCGGCCGGTGAGGGCCCAGCCGGTGAGCGCCGACCCCACCCGGACCGGGCAGCCGTGCGCGGGCTGACGCGGCGCGGCTCGGCCGTGCTCGGGCTCGGGCTGGCCCTCGTCGCCGGCGGGGTGCTCCTCGGGGTGCGGGACCTCACCCGAGCGGGCGCGCTGCTCGTGGTGCTCCCCTTCATCGCGCGGTTCCTCGTCGCGCGGCGCTTCGACCTCGCCGTGAGCCGCGACGTCGTCCCGCCGATGGTCCCGCCGGGCACCCCGGCGACGGTCGACCTGCGGCTGCGCAACACCGGCACGGCCACCTCGCCGCAGCTCGTCGCCGAGGAGCGGGTCACCTACGCGCTGGGCGACCGGCCCCGGATGCTCCTCGCCCGCATCGGGGTCGACGGCGAGCGGCAGATCACCTACCGGGCCCGCTCGCACGTCCGCGGGCGTCACCACCTCGGGCCGCTGACCGTCCGGGTGTCCGACGCCTTCGGACTGGCCCGCCGCGAGGTCGTCCTCCCCGGCGAGAGCAGCGTCCTCGTGCTCCCCCGGACCTACCCGCTGAGCGGGCTGCCGCCGATGCAGGCAGGCAGCGGTGGTGAGGAGGAGTCCTCGCACCGGGTGACCCTCCACGGGGCGAGCGATGTCGGCGTGCGCGAGTACCGCGACGGCGACGACCTGCGCCGCATCCACTGGCCCTCCACGGCGCGGACCGGCTCGATGATGGTGCGCCAGGACGAGCAGCCCGGCCGTCGGCGCGCGCTCGTGCTCCTGGACAACCGGGCCTCCTCCCACATCGGCACCGGTGGCGCCGGGTCGCTCGAGTGGGCCGTGAGCGCCGCCGCGTCTGTCGCCACCCACCTCGTCGCCCGCGACCACGAGACCTACCTCGCGACCGCCGACCTCACCTCCGAGCCGATGACCCCGCTCCCCTCGGTCGAGGAGGCGCTCGCCGCGCTCGCCGTCGTCACCCTCACGCGCGAGGACGACGCCGGTGGTCTGCTCGAGGCGGCGGCCGAGCTCTCCGAGCACGGCGGCGGGACGATCATTGCCGTCGTCGGCCCGCTCGACGAGGCCGCCGTGCGCCGTCTCACCCGGGTCGGCCGAGGTGTCGCTCTCGTCGTCGACGCCGAGCTCTTCGAGCGGGGCGGCACCGACGTGAGCGCGACCGCTGTGCTCCTCGCCGCCGGCGGCTGGCGCGCGGTCGACGTCACCGCCCGCGCCCGGGTCACCGACCTGTGGTCCGACCTCGTCGCGGGGGGTGAGGCCTGATGCTCCGCTCGGCCGTCGCCGCCGTCATCGCCGCGGGCGCCGTCCTCGCCGCGGCGCTCCCGCTGCGTCATCTCTTCGTCGAGACGAGCTTCCTGCGACCGGCGCTCCTCGTCGTGGCCGTCGTCGTCCTCCTCGGGGTGCTCGTGCGCTCCGCGACCCGGTCGGTGACGGCGGTCTTCGTCGCGCAGACCCTCGGGCTCGTCGGGACGCTCGCGCTCCTCTTCGCCCGGGACACCCTGTGGTACCTCGTCCCGACACCGCAGACCGCGAGCGCCTTCGGCGACCTCCTGCTCCAGTCGCGCGAGACGATCCTCGGCTACGCAGCGCCCGCACCGGTCAACCCCGGCATCGACTTCTCGCTCGCGGCGATCATCGGCCTCGTCGCGCTGACGGCCGACCTCGCGGCGGCGACGGCGGACTCTCCGACGCTCGCCGGCCTGCCGGTCGTCGCCCTCTACGGGATCAGCGCCGCCAACGCCCCCTCCGGCCTCCCGTGGCTCGACTTCGTCCTCCCGGCGGGCCTGTGGCTGCTGCTCCTGGCCCACCAGACGCGTGACCAGCAGCGCCGCTGGGCCAACCACCTGCTCGGCGGACCGGGTGAGGACGTCGAGGAGAGCGCCCGGCGCGACTTCGTCCGGCAGGGTGTCGGGCTCGCCGCCGCCGGCCTCGCCCTGGCGGTCGTCGTCCCGGCCTTCGTGCCCCACCTGCCGGCCACGGTCGTCGGGACCTGGCTGCGACCGGCCGAGGATGGTGACGGCCCGGGCGGCCGGGGCCGGGTCGCGATCTCGAGCGAGATCGACCTGCGCCGCAGCATGGAGGACCAGGACCCCTCACCCGTCATGCGGTACCGCACCGACGACCCGAGCCCACCACCCCTTCGCGTCGGCGTCGCCCGGAGGTTCGAGGACGGCCAGGCCCAGATCGAGCCCACCGGCCGGCTCGTCGAGCTCGGCGACCCGTCCGCCTTCGGGCTCCCGATGGTCCAGGACGCCACCCGCACCACCGTCGTCGAGGAGTCGCGGATCCGTGCGCCCCAGCTGCCCGCCCCCTTCGCCGCGGAGTCTGTCGACGGTCTGGGCCGCTGGTCCATCGACGACGAAGGGGTGGTCCGGGTCGGGTCGGCGCCGGACAGCTACGCGGTCACCTACCGGCCGCCCCTCACCGACACCGACACGGTGACCGAGCGCGCGACGACGAGCGACCCCGACCTCCTGCCCGAGCGCACGCCGTACCTGGGTGTCGACGAGGAGATCGTCCCCGAGCTCGAGGAGGTGCTCGACGCGATCGTCCCCGCGGACGCCGGGCCGCTCCAGAGCGCGCAGGCGATCCAGACCTATCTGCGCGGGAGCGAGTTCACCTACGACCTGGAGCTCGCGCCGAGGGGCGCCGGGCAGCACCCGATCAGCCACTTCCTCGACACGAAGCAGGGCTACTGCCAGCAGTTCGCGGCGACGATGGTCCACCTCGCACGGGTGCGCGAGATCCCCGCACGCTTCGTCGTCGGCTTCCTCCCGGGGGCACCCACCGGCTCCGGGCAGGACGCCGAGCGGGTCGTCCGGGCCGCCGACGCCCACGCCTGGCCCGAGCTGTACATCGACGGGGTGGGGTGGCTGCGCTTCGAGCCCACGCCGGGGGGACGCGCCGCCACCGTGCCCGGCTACTCCATCGAGCGGCAGGGCGGCACCGCGACCGAGACGACGACCGCGACGACGTCGGCCCCGACCACCTCCGAGACGACCGACCCAGGCGCGGTCGAGCCGTCCGCGGAGCCGACCGATGAGTCGTCCTGGCTCTCCCGTCTGCTGTGGGCGGTCGTCGTCCTGGCGCTCCTCGCCGTCCTCCCGCTCACGGCCCTCGTGCTCCGAGAGCGCAGCCGCCGCTCGCCGCGGCCGCCGGCCGAGCAGATCGAGGCCGACTGGGACCGTCTCCTCACCGATCTCGGGGACCTCGGCATGTCCGCGACACCGGGGGCGACACCACGCGCCGCCGGGCGGCAGCTCGTCCACCGGTCCGGGGCCGGCGCCCGCGGCACCGATCAGATGCGACGGATCGTCACGACCCTCGAGCGGGCCCGCTACGCACCGCCGTCCGGGGCCCCGTCGCGCGAGGACGCCCAGCAGGTGCGGGACGACGTCGACGACCTCGTCTCGCGGGTCCGCCGCTCCCGCGCCGGCGGGTCACGGGTGCGCTCCGCGCTGGTCCCCCGCAGCGCCGTGCGCTGGTGGGCCGGGCTGCCCGGTCGGGTCGTGGACCAGGTGCGCCGCCGCTGACGCTGCGCGGTACCCGCGTGGACGACGAAGGGACCGTCACCTCGAGGTGACGGTCCCTTCGTCGATCCCGCGGTCCGGGAGGGCGGGTGGGCCCTTGCGCAGCTCGTCAGTCGAGGTAGTCGCGCAGGACCTGCGAGCGGCTCGGGTGGCGCAGCTTGCTCATCGTCTTGGACTCGATCTGGCGGATCCGCTCGCGGGTCACGCCGTAGACCTTGCCGATCTCGTCGAGGGTCTTGGGCTGACCGTCGGTGAGACCGAAGCGCATCGACACCACGCCCGCCTCGCGCTCCGAGAGCGTGTCGAGGACGCTGTGCAGCTGCTCCTGAAGGAGGGTGAAGGAGACGGCGTCGGCCGGGACGACCGCCTCGGAGTCCTCGATGAGGTCACCGAACTCGGAGTCGCCGTCCTCGCCGAGCGGCGTGTGCAGCGAGATCGGCTCGCGGCCGTACTTCTGGACCTCGACGACCTTCTCGGGCGTCATGTCGAGCTCCTTGGCCAGCTCCTCCGGGGTGGGCTCACGGCCCAGGTCCTGGAGCATCTGGCGCTGCACGCGGGCGAGCTTGTTGATGACCTCGACCATGTGCACCGGGATGCGGATGGTGCGCGCCTGATCGGCCATCGCGCGGGTGATCGCCTGCCGGATCCACCAGGTGGCGTACGTCGAGAACTTGTAGCCCTTGGTGTAGTCGAACTTCTCGACCGCACGGATGAGGCCGAGGTTGCCCTCCTGGATCAGGTCGAGGAAGAGCATGCCGCGACCGGTGTAGCGCTTGGCGAGCGAGACGACGAGTCGCAGGTTGGCCTCGAGGAGGTGGTTCTTGGCGTTCTTGCCGTCCTGGGCGATCCACCACAGCTCGCGCTTGAGCTTGGCGTCAAGCTTCTCGCCCGAGCCGAGCTTCTCCTCCGCGAAGAGGCCTGCCTCGATCCGCTTGGCGAGCTCGACCTCCTGCTCGGCGTTGAGCAGCGCGACCTTGCCGATCTGCTTGAGGTAGTCCTTGACGGGGTCGGCGGTGGCGCCGGCCGTGACGACCTGCTGGGCGGGCGCGTCGTCCTCGTCCTGGTTGGACAGGACGAAGCCCGCGCTCTCGTCCGTGCCCGACTCGGACTCGGCCTTGACGTCCTTGTCCTCGGCGTCGTCGGCGTCGACCTCGGCGTCCTCAGGGACCTCGTCCGGCTCGTCGACGGCGGCGGTCTTGGTCGCCGCGGCCTTCTTGGCGGGGGCCTTCTTGGCCGTCGTCTTCTTCGCCGCGGTCTTCTTGGCGGGCGCGGCTGCGCTGGACGCCGCGGCCTTCGTCGCGCCGACCTTCTTGGTGGCAGTCTTCTTCGCCGGTGCGGCCTTCGCGGGCGCGGCCTTCTTGGCGGGTGCGGCCTTGGCCGTCGCGGCCTTCTTCGCGGGAGCCTCCGCCTTGGCGGGAGCGGCCTTCTTGGCCGCGGGGGCCTTCTTCGCGGAGGCCTTCTCGGCAGCCGCCGCCTCGGTGGCGGCCTTGGCGGCCGGGGCCTTCTTCGCGGTGGCGGCGGTCTTCTTCGTGGCGGCCTTCTTCGTCGTGGACGCAGCCTTCTTGGCGGTGGTCTTCGTGGTGGCTGGCACCTGAACCTCGATTCCCTGTTCCTTCAGCGTCTGAAGCACAACGCGAAGCCGCGCTGGCGTGATCCCTGCCTCGTCGACGACGGACCTGACGTCCTCCCCGGTCACTCCCCCGTTGGTGTGGCCCTTGCGAAGGAGGGTCTGCACGGCTGGGTGGTAGAAGTCGCGGGGCAAGGAGCCCGACGACGTCGATGGAGACGACAAGAGGTACCGACACCTTCCGTAGCGCTGAGCTGGCGTGGCCCTGGCTCTCCTCGAGGCGATCGGCGCAGGCGCGTCCGGTCACTTCCGTGGGGGGAGCCGTGAGGCGCTGGGCCGTGGGCTGCCTCCATTATAAGTCGCGCGACGCGAACGGTCCGCACGAGGACTCGTGCGGACCGTTCGTCAGGGCTGCGGCAGACGGACGCGGTGCGGTCAGCTCTCAGCCTTGACCGCGAGCACCGGGCACGGGGCGTCGAGGAGCACCCGCTGGGCGTTCGAACCCAGGATCAGCTTGCCCACCGGGGTGCGGCGGCGCAGGCCGATGACGATGAGCTCGGCGTTCGTCTCCTCAGCGACGGCGATGAGGTCCTCGGCCGGCTCCTTGCCCCGCACGAGGCCGCGGACGTCGACCTCGATGCCGGCGGCGGCCATCTGGTCCTTGACCCCCTGGAGGGCCTGCTCCTGCTCGGCCGCGTGCTCACCGGTGAAGCCCGACCCGCCGCGGTCCGAGTTGATGACGACGAGTGGCTGCGTGCGCAGCTTCGCCTCGGCAACCGCACGGTCGAGCGCGGCCCGACCCTCCTTGGTCGCGACGTAACCGACGACGATCGTCATGGCCTGCTCCTTCGCTTCGTTGACACTTGCGGGCGACGCTACACGGGTGGACGCACAGCGGCACGGATCCCACGAAGGCCGAGACCCGGTGTCGCGCACCGGGGCATCAGCGCGGGTGCCTCGCGAGCGCTGCGGCGACGACCTCGCCGGCCTGGTCGATCTCGGTGAGGAACCCGTCGTGCCCGGAGCGGCTCCGGATCGTCGCCTGGCGGGTGCCGGGTCGCAGGGCGGCAACCTCGGCGGTGAGGCGGGGCGGGTAGAGCCGGTCGCTGTCGACCGCGACGACGGTCAGCTCACCGGCGAAACGGGACAGGGCGGCCTGGAGGCCGCCGCGGCCCCGACCGACGTCGTGCGAGTTCATCGCCTCGGTGAGGACGATGTAGGAGTTGGCGTCGAAGCGGCCGGCGAGCTTGGTCCCGTGGTGGTCGAGGTAGCTCTCGACGGCGAAGGGGGAGCCCGACCGGTCGCCCTGAGGGCGGCGGCCGAAGCGGTCGTGCAGCTCGAGCTCGCTGCGGTAGGTGACGTGGGCGATCTGCCGGGCGATCGCCAGGCCGGCGTCCGGTCCGACGGGCTGGCGGTAGTAGTCGCCGTCGGCGAAGTGCGGGTCGTTGCGGATCGCGAGCACCTGCGCCTGGGACCACCCGATCTGCTCGGCGGTCGCGTAGGCGGTGCTCGCGAGGACGACGGCTCGCTCCACCCGGTCCGGGTGGCCCACCGCCCACTCGATGGCACGCATGCCACCCATCGAGCCGCCGATGACGGCGGCCCACCGGGCGATACCGAGCTCGTCGGCCAGCCGGGCCTCGGCGCTCACCTGGTCGCGGATGGTGATCTGCGGGAAGCGGGAGCCCCAGGCCCGGCCGTCGACGGCGACACTGCTCGGGCCGGTCGTGCCCTGGCAACCACCGAGGACGTTCGGCGCGACGACGAACCAGCGGTCGGTGTCGAGGGGTCGGCCGGGGCCGACCATGCCCTCCCACCAACCAGGGGTCGGGTGGGCGTGGCTCTGCTCGCCGACGACATGGCTGTCACCGGTCAGGGCGTGCTCGACGAGGACGGCGTTGGAGCCGTCGGGCGCCAGGGTCCCCCACGTCTCGTAGGCCATCGTCACGTCGGGCAGACGCGTGCCGCGTTCGAGCTCCAGATGGCCGATGTCGCAGAACTGGCGGTGGCCCGGGTCATCGCCCTCGCGCCACGCGGCGCTGGGCCGGAAGACCGACGTCACACTCATGAGGGTGCTCCTGTGCTCGCATTGCCGCACCCCGACGGTGCGGCCAGGTCATCACCCGGGGCACCCCATCGCGAGGAGGGTTGCCGCCCAGCAAGCCGGGGCTTGATGCTGAGACTCATGACCTGGTCGCACTATAGCGACGGGATCCGGGGAGATCCACGGGCGTCTCACCCTCAGGACCGCTCGGTCAGGCAGCCGCCGGGGGCGTCCGGACACCGCTGCTGACGAGCCGGTCGAGCAGGTCGGCGAGCCGGTAGCCCGGCTCGATCGCGAGCGCCTCCTCGAGGGCGATGCTCGCGAGCGCGCCGTCGCCGCGCGACCAGGCGACCTGGGCGAGGACGGTGAGGACCGGGGCGGCCTCGTCCCGAGGTGCCGCGTGCACGAGCGTCGCGAGACGCTCCAGCGCCAGCGCGGGGTCGAGGTCTGTGACGGCCGCACGGGCAGCCTCGACGGGCTCGTCCGCGAGCAGGCCGTCGGGCATCCAGCCCGGGCAGAGGGCCGCGATGAGAGCATCCCGCCAGATGACGTCGCGCAGCGCGACGAGCGCCTCGGCGACAACCTCGGGGTCGTCGGCTCCCCCGGGCGCCAGGGCGGTGCGCCAGGCACGGACAGGGCTCGGGTCGACGCAGACCTCCTCCGTGGCGATGGCGTCCAGGGCAGACCCGACCTCCTCGGTGACCTCGCTCGTGCCGGTCGCCACGAGCTCACGGAGCGACTCGCGCCCCGGCAGGGGCACCCGCCCCTCGCCGACGAAGACGGCGACCGCAGGCACCCGACTCGGCTCGGGCAGGGGCTCGCCCTCCGGCCGCGACCGGGGCACCACGCCGTCGGGATCGAACCAGCGACCGTCCCGGACGACGATGCTCGTCACGCACCGGATGACGCGGGAGCACACGAGGGACATCAGCTCGGCGCGCATCGGGTCCGACTCCCCCGGCTCACGCTCGAAGGCGAGCGCGGCGATCGTGCTCGCCCCGGACCGGGCGACGTGCCCGATCATCTGGCGCACGACGTCCCGGGCGTGCTCCTCGGGGACGAGGTCCATCCGCTGGGTCAGCCCGAGGCGCTTGCCCTCGAGGGCGAGGACGACGAGTGACCTCTCGGGGTGGAAGCCCAGGAGGTACGGGACGATGACGGCGAGCTCGGCGGGGTTCGTGGCGCGTGCGGTCTCCATGGGGAGAGGCAACCGTCAGGACGAAGGGGGCGTCGCCCCCTTCGTCCGGCTGTGGACAGCGATCGGCCGGCGCGGCCCGCTGTGGAGGACCTCAGTCGCGGACGACCTCGGAGGGCACCGTCTGCGCCCTCGCGTACGCGGCGCGCGGGTAGCCGTCGGAGGCCGGGGCGGCGGTGCGCTCCCACTCGAGGAAGGCCTCGGTCTCACCCACGAGCTGGACGGCCAGCCATGAGAGCACCACCGCGTCGTCGAGCAGGCCGACGACGAGCAGCAGACCCTCGGGCACGAGGTCGACCGGCGAGAGGACGTAGCCGAGCCCGGCGAGCATCAGGGCAAGCTGACCGTTGGACAGCCCGGTATAGCGGCCGCTGCGCACGGCGCGGATCATCCGCGGCAGTGCGGCGATGCGCTCGAGCAGGCTCGGCGAACCGGGGCGCGAGGCGCTGCGGACGGCGCTCGCAAGGTTGGCGGCGGTGCGGAGTCGACGGGCCACGGGTATCCCCTCGGTCGTGGCCCGCGGCGCGGGCCCTCGGGTCGTAGAACGACCAGGGGCGGCCACGGATTCCCACCGCGGCCGCCCCCGTCGTCTCAGGCTGCGGGCGGGAACTCCTTGCGGACGTGGTCACCGAGCTGCTTCATGAGCCAGCCGTCCATGCCGGCACCGACGGCCCCGCCGACGAGCGGGATCGAGCGGCCGAAGCGGGAGAAGGTCTTCCTGCCCGCGGTGCTCAGCAGGCGGAATCCGACCGCCTTGTTGACGACCATGAGTGCCGGGCCGGGCAGCCGCTGCGCCGCGAGGGCGGTGAGGCGGCCGCTCGGGGCGACCATGCCGGCCTTGGCGAGCAGGTCCTGGCTGTCGGCGCCGACGAGCGAGAGCAGCACGGCGCTGCGGATCCTCGGGTCGGCGATGTCGTAGCCGCGCAGGCGGGCCACGGCTGCCGACATCCGCGTCGCGAGGACGTAGAAGCCGAGCACGTTGGCGGGCAGCGAGACGGGCAGCGTGATGAAGCCGCCGAGGTTGGTCACGAAGCCGCTCGCCGCGACGAGCTTGAGGTGGTCGCGGACGACCTCCCCGACGGCCTTCTCGACGTCGCCGCCGTGCTTGGCCCGTGCCGCGTCCGCGACCTTGGCCGCGGAGTCGAAGGGGCCCTTGCCGTCGATGCCGGTGTCCAGCAGGTTCTCGACGACCTTGCTCACCGAGCCGCCGAAGCCACCTTGCGGCTGGGGGTCCTGCGCCTGCTCGAGGGCTGACCTGGTCTGCTGGACCTGCTTCTTCTGGTCCTTGCCGAAGCCCAGTGCATCGGTGATGAAGCCCACTGACGTCCTCCTCGTCTCGCGAGGGCCTCGAGCCCTCGTCCGGCGTCTCATCCTGCCAAAGAGGAGGCTCCTCACACCGCTACGAGACCCCCCCGATCGCGGACGGCCGTCCGGGGGCCCGACTAGCGTTGCCGGGTGAGCACCGACCCCGGCGTCCCCGCGCCCTCGAGCGCGCTCGTCGTCGACGGCTCCGGCCTCGTCGTGGCGGTGACTGCCGCCGGCCACGAGAGCTACGACCTACGGGAGGCCCGTGCTCGCACGGTCCTCGCCGAGCGCTCCGCGTCGACCCGCTGGGTCACCTGGTCCGCCCGCGATCTCGCCGCGGTCCTCTCCGTCGGTGTCGCGCTGCCCCGCGTGTGGGACCTCGCCGAGGCGCACCGGCTGATCCACGGCGGCTGGCGGGCCGACCCGGCGACGGTGTGGGCGGCCGTGCACGACCTCGACCCGGCGGCCATCCCGGCGCCTCCCGGCGACGACCTCTTCGCGGTCCTCGACTCCTCGGCCGACGAGCCGGAGGTCCTCGTGCGCCCCGACGGCTACCTGCGGGCCGACGCGGGCCCGGGCTGGGTCGTCGGCGTGGACCGGGCGGTCGCCTGGGGACGGGCGGCGCTCGAGGCCGCCGCCCGTCAGCAGGCCGCGCTCGAGCGGGTCGGCCCCCGGGCCGTCATGACGACGCACGCCGAGTCGGCGGCCGCGGTCCTCGCCGTCGAGCTCGAGCGCGACGGCCTGCCGGTCGACCGGGAGGAGCTCGAGCGGCTGGTCACCGAGGCAGCCGGCGCGCGGCCGGCCACCGAGCAGGACGAGATGCGCGCCCGGGCCGAGCGGGACGCGCCGGTGCTGGCCACCGTGCCCGGCATCGGGCGGGTCGACCTGCGCAACCCGGCGTCGGTCAAGGGGTTGCTCGCGACCGCCGGCGTCGATGTCCCGAGCACCCGCAAATGGGTCCTCATGGAGCACGTCGACCGTCACCCGCTCGTGCCGGCGCTGCTCGAGTGGCGTCGCCGCGAGCGCATCGCGACGACCTACGGGTGGCGCTGGCTGGCGACCCACGTCGGTGCGGACGACCGGCTGCGGGGGGTGTGGACCGCATGCGACGGGGCGGCCGGACGGATGACGGCGCAGGCCGGGCTGCACAACCTCCCCGCGGAGCTGCGACCTGGTGTGGCCGCCGCGCCGGGCCACGTGCTCGTCCGGGCCGACCTCGGTCAGGTCGAGCCGCGGGTGCTCGCGGTCGTCTCGCAGGACCGCTCCTTCGCCGCGGCGACGGCGGCCGACGACCTCTACTCGCCCGTCGCCGAGCGGCTCGGGGTCGAGCGGTCGGTCGCCAAGATCGCGGTGCTCGCGGCGATGTACGGCCAGCGCAGCGGCGCAGCCGGCGAGGCGCTGCGCGGGCTCGAGCGGGCCTACCCGGTCGCGATGCGTCACCTCGACGCGGCGCAGCGCGAGGGCGAAGGGGGCCGGCCGGTCCGGACGTACGGTGGCCGGCGCGTGCGCACCGACCTCGGGGAGGTCGGGGACGCCGACGCGACCCAGGTCGAGGGGCTGCGGCGGGCGCGGGGGCGCTTCGCACGCAACGCGGTGATCCAGGGGTCAGCCGCGGAGCTCTTCAAGGCCTGGGCCGTGACGGTGCGCGCAGCGGTGCGACCGCTCGGCGGCCAGGTCGTCCTGTGCCTGCACGACGAGCTGCTCGTCCACGTGCCCGAGGCGCACGGTCAGCGGTGCGCGGAGCTCGTCGACGAGGCGCTGACGCTCACCGCTCGGCGCTGGGCCGGGCACGACGGGGTGCGCTTCGTGTCGGACACGAGCATCGTGCGCCGGTGGTCTGAGGCGAAGTAGACCCTCAGGCGTCGCCCTCGTCGACGGTGCGCAGGAAGTCCTCGAACTCCGCGCCGAGCTCATCGGCGGAGGGCAGCTTGTCGCTCTCCTGGGCGAGCAGGCTGGGCTTCTCGATGCCCCGGAGGTGGACGTCGTACTGGCGCTCGAGCCCGGCGACGGCCTCGGCGATCTCGGGGTTCTGCTGGATCTCGCGCTCGATCTCGACGCGGTTCTCCCCCGCCGCCTGGACGAGCGCGTCGTTGGGCAGGTTGAGCCCGGTCGCGTCGACGATCGCGTTGAGCCCGGTGAGCGCGCCGTCGTGGAAGGCGGAGCCGGCGAGGTAGTGCGGCACGTGGATCGCGTAGCCGAGCGCGTCGAAGCCGGCCTCCCCGAGCCGCAGCTCGAGCAGCGCGCTGAGGCTCGCCGGGATCTGGACGGTGCCGAAGACCGGCTTGCGGTCGCCGATGAGCCGCTCGTCGGTCGCGTGCGCCGTCATGCCGACGGGACGCGTGTGTGGCACGGCCATCGGGATGCCGTGGGTCTGGACGGCGAGCGTGATGCCCAGGCGGCGCATGAGGTCGGTGATCGCCATGACCACGGCCTCCCACCGGTAGTCCGGCTCGGGCCCGGTGAGGAGGTAGTACGGCTGGCCCTCGCGGTCGGTGAGCCGGTAGAGCAGCAGCGCCGGGTCGTCGTACGAGCGGTAGTGCGTCGCCTCGAAGACGATGACCGGGCGGCGGCCGCGGTAGTCGAGCAGGCTGTCGACGTCGAAGGACGCGACGACCCGGGCCTCGCTCGCCTCGAGGAGGTGGTCGACGAGGATGCGCTGGGCGCCCCCGGCGTCGATGAAGCCGTCGAGCGCGACGATCATCGGGCCGGGCGTGAGCATGCTCGGCTCGATGTCGACCTCGAAGCGGTAGAGCTCGGTCGGGTCGGTCACGTCGTCCTCCTGGTCGGGTGAGGCCTTCATTGTCGCAACGAGCACGGCCGAAGGGGCATTCCCCTCGCCGGTCGGCGGGTCAGCCGTGCGGGCGCAGGACGGCGCGCACGTCAGCCATCGCCCGCCGGACCCGCTTGGCCGAGACGGTCTGCGCGGTCCCGACGGACTGGGCGAAGAGCGATATCCGCAGCTCCTCGACGAGCCAGCCGATCGCCCGGACGTCCTCGCGGTCGCGCTCGAGCGGGTCGAGCTCGGCGAGGAGGTCGGCGTACTCGCCCTCGATCGCGTCGATGAGCGGCTGCTGCGTCGCGTCGCGGCCGGGGCTGTCGGCGAGCTTGTCGATGCGCACCTGGACCCCGCGCAGGTAGCGGGCGAGGTCGCGCAGCCGCCCGAGCCCGGCGGCCGTGACGAAGCCCGGCCCGGCGAGCCCCTCGACCTGGGCGCGCATGTCGGCGACCGGGACGGCGAGCGCGGGCGCGGTGATCCGCTCGAGGGTGCGCAGGACCTCGCGGCGCTGGGCGAGGACGGGCCGCACCTCGCGCACGACGTGCAGCGTGCGCGCGGCGAGGTGGGTGCGCACGGCGGCGAGCGCCTGCTCGAAGGCGGCCTGGTCGCGCACCTCCCCCGTGACGTGCTCGGCGACGATGTCGTCGACCGCCGCCCCGAGGCAGTCGTCGAGCAGCGCGGGCACGGAGCCGTGCGGGTTGTCGCCGAGCGCGAGCTTGTCGGCGTTCGACAGCCCGGCGAGGACGCGCTTCCACGGCGGGGAGGTGCCCAGGATGAGCAGCCGGCGGACCCCCCTTCGTCGGGCCGCCTCCGCCTGCTCGGCGTCCGGCAGGACCCGCACGGAGACGCTGTCGCCGTCGTCGACGATCGTCGGGTAGCCGACGACCTGACGCTGTCCCCGGCCGGAGGTGACGGTGCGCGGCAGCTCCTCGAGCGTCCACGCGGTCAGGCCCGATCGCTCGATGCCGGCGCCGGCCTTGCTGACCCGGGCCTGGACGTGGCCGGCGACCTCGGCACGCAGCACGTCGAGGTCGGTGCCCTCGGCGAGCCGGCGACCTCGCTCCCCCTCGACCCGGAAGGTCATCCGCAGGTGGGCAGGCACGGCCGAAGGGTCCCACTGGTCGTTCGGGACGGGGATGCCGGTGAGGGCACGGAGCGCGCGGCCGAGGGCGACGACGAAGGGGGTGGCCCCCACCTCGTCGTCCGGGATGGCGCCCAGCGCCCGGGCGGCGTGGTCGGGTGCGGGGGCGAAGCTGCGGCGGGTGGCCTTGGGCAGGCTGCGGATGAGCGCGGTCGCGAGCTCCTCGCGCAACCCGGGGACCTGCCAGTCGAAGCCGCTGCCGTCGATCTGGTTGAGCAGGTGCACCGGCAGGTGGACGGTGACGCCGTCGGCGTCGGTGCCGGGCTCGAACTGGTAGGTCAGCCGCAGGTCGTGCCCGCCCGTCGACCAGCGCGTCGGGTAGTCGGTGTCGTCGACGCTCTCGGCGTCCTCACGGAGCAGGTGCTCGTCGGTGAGGGTCAGCAGGTCGGGGCTCTCCCGGCGCGCGTCGCGCCACCAGCGGTCGAAGTGACGGCCGGAGACGACCTCCGCGGGGATCCGCGCGTCGTAGAAGGCGACGAGGTCTTCCTCGTCGGCGGCGATGCCGCGCCGGCGGGTGCGGGCCTCGAGCTCGGCGACGCGGGCGACCTGCTTGGCGTTGTACCGGAAGACCTCGTGCCGGGTCTCCCAGTCGCCGGCGACGATGCCCTCGCGGATGAAGAGCTCGCGGGCGAGCACCGGGTCGACGCGGGAGAGCTGCACGGTGCGACCGACGACGAGCGGGACGCCGTAGAGGGTGACCCGCTCGGTGGCGATGGCGCTGCCCTGCTTCTTGCTCCAGCGCGGCTCGGAGTAGCTGCGCTTCACGAGGTGCGCGCCGAGCCGCTCGGCCCAGGCCGGGTCGATGGCCGCGTTGCTCCGCGCCCACAGCCGGGTCGTCTCGACGAGCTCGCCCGCCATGACCACCTGCGGCTGGCGCTTGAAGAGGCTCGACCCCGGCTGGATCGAGAAGTGCGCGCCGCGGGCGCCGAGGTAGTCGCGCTTCTCCTCGTCCCGGACGCCCACGTGGCTGAGCAGACCGGCGAGCAGCGCCTGGTGGACGGTGGACCAGTCCGGCTCGGCGTCCGGGGCGGCGGTGCGCGACCGGGTGTCGAGCGAGCGGTCCTGCGCCGCGCGACGCAGCTGCGAGTGCACGTCCTGCCACTCCCGGATCCGCAGGTAGTGGAGGTACTCGCGCTTGCACATGCGGCGAAAAGCGCTGGAGGACAACGACTTCTGCTGGTCCTTGAGATAGGTCCACAGGCTCCACCAGCTCGCGAAGTCCGAGCTCTCGTGACGGAAGCGGGCGTGCTGCTGGTCGGCCTGCGCCTGCTTGTCCTGCGGCCGCTCGCGGGGGTCCTGGATCGAGAGGGCCGCGACGATGACGAGCACCTCGGTGAGGCAGCCCAGCCGGTCGGCCTCGATGAGCATCCGGCCGAGGCGCGGGTCGACGGGGAGCCGGGCCAGCGACCGGCCGACGGGCGTGAGCCGGCGGGCCTCCCCCTTCGCCCCCCGGCGCTCCGGCTGGACCGCCTGGAGCTCCTCGAGCAGGCGCAGGCCGTCGGTCACCTGGCGGGAGTCGGGCGGCTCGACGAAGGGGAAGCGGCTCACGTCGCCGAGGCCGAGGGCAGTCATCTGGAGGATGACCGAGGCGAGCGAGGTCCGCAGGATCTCCGGGTCGGTGAACTCGGGGCGGGAGTCGTGGTCCTCCTCCGAGTAGAGGCGGATGCACACGCCGGCGGAGAGGCGGCCGCAGCGGCCGGCGCGCTGGGCGGCGCTGGCCTGGCTGATCGGCTCGATCGGGAGGCGCTGGACCTTGGTGCGCTGGCTGAAGCGGGAGATGCGGGCGGTGCCCGTGTCGATGACATAGCGGATGCCGGGGACGGTCAGCGAGGTCTCGGCGACGTTCGTCGCTAGGACGATCCGGCGCCCGGAGTGGCGGCCGAAGACCCGGTGCTGCTCGGCAGCCGACAGGCGCGCGTAGAGCGGGAGCACCTCGGTGCCGGGGAGGTTCATGCCCGCGAGCGCGTCGGCGGCGTCGCGGATCTCGCGCTCGCCCGAGAGGAAGACGAGGATGTCTCGGGCACCTCCAGGGTCGGGCTCGGTCCACAGCTCCTCGACCGCACGGCAGATGCCGGTGACCTGATCGACCGGCTCACCGTCGCCCCCGTCGTCCTCGTCGACGAGCGGGCGATAACGAACCTCGACCGGGTAGGTCCGGCCGGAGACCTCGATGACCGGCGCCGGTGTGCCGTCGGGCGCGGCGAAGTGGGCGGCGAAGCGGTCGGGGTCGATCGTCGCCGAGGTGATGATCACCTTGAGGTCCGGGCGGCGCGGGAGCAGCTGCTTGAGGTAGCCGAGGATGAAGTCGATGTTGAGGCTGCGCTCGTGCGCCTCGTCGATGATCAGGGTGTCGTAGCGGCGCAGCTCGCGGTCGCGCTGCATCTCGCCCAGCAGGATGCCGTCGGTCATCACCTTGATCGCCGTCGCGTCGCTGCTGTGGTCGGCGAAGCGGACCTGGTAGCCGACGAGCGCGCCGAGCTCGACCTGGAGCTCCTCGGCGATGCGCTCGGCGACGGAGCGCGCGGCGATGCGGCGGGGCTGGGTGTGCCCGATCTGGCCGCCGAGGCCGCGACCGATCTCGAGCGCGATCTTCGGCAGCTGGGTCGTCTTGCCCGAGCCGGTCTCGCCGGCGATGACGACGACCTGGTGCTCCCGGATCGCCACGGCGATCTCGTCCTTGACCGCGACGACGGGCAGCTGGTCGGGGTAGTGGAGGCGCTCCGCCGGCACGGGGGCACGGAGGGGCGCAGGCATGCCCGTCAGGATACGTCGGGGCGCCGGGTGGACCGCTCCTGGTTTTCCGTGGCTCCGCGCAGCTCCCCGAGCCGTTGCCCGCCGTCACGAGCCCGGCCGAAGGTCGTCGCGGAGCGCTTGGCGACCCTGGCCGTCGACCCGACCGCCTGGACGGCGACCACCCGGCGGGAGGCGCCGGCGACGGCCTCCCAGTCACCGACGATCTGCTCGGCGAGCTCCAGCCCGGACTCGCGGCGCAGCGTGCGCCGGGTCTGCTCGCGACCGAGCGCGGCACCGTGGAGACGCCAGCGGTTGCTCGTCTGCTTGACCCGGCCCCAAGCCGTGGTGGCCGGGACGGGAGCATGGGCGCCGGGACGGTCGAGGACGTCGTGGAGCCGCGACCTCGGTCGGGGGGCGGTGCCGGTGGCGCGGTGGACGTAGCGACCGCTCCCCTTGCTGACCGCGTCAGCCACGTGCGTGGCGCTCGACCGGCCGATGTCGCGCCAGCTGCCCTGGCCGTAGGCGAGCAGCAGCGCGCTCTGCCCCACCGGGTCGAGGGCGCTGCCGACGGCGAGCGGCTTGACGACGGCGCTCACCGGCCCGGTGAAGAGGCTGCTGCGGCCCAGGTCGCGGACCCCTTCGGCCAGGTCGTAGCCGGAGGGGTCGGTGAGGTCGAGCCCGACGGCATAGAGGTCGGCGGCGAGCAGCTGCTCGTCGGCCCAGGCATCCGACGCCTGCCCGACGTAGTCCCGCTCGTGCCGCACGACGGTGGCGATCGCGTCGCCGCGCCGGGCGAGGAGCGCGGGCTCCTCGGGGTGCGGGCTCCACACGGCGAGCTGCCGGTCGATCTCGTCGACGGTCTCGCTCGCGCGCGCGTGGGCCTCGGCCGTGCGGGCGAGGTCCTCCTGGTGCGTCCGGAGCGTGCCGGCGTAGCGGGCGACGAGCTCGCCGGCGTCGCCGAGACGCCCGGCGAGGCGATGCAGGGTCACCGGCACGTCACCGACCGCGGCGGCGAAGGACTCCCCCGACGGCGACTCCCAGACCCCGTGCGTGCTCACCTGCCCGAGCAGCCCGGCGACGAGCTCGAGGTTGTCGGCGACCCCGCCGAGGTCGCGGCCCAGGTCGGCCACGCCGTCGGGCTCGGCCCGGTGGACGGCGTGCGGGTCGAGGTCACGGACGTCGGCCGCTGCCCAGCTCATCGCAGCCCCGCGTTGCGGCCGGCGACGAGCTCGGGGGTCACCCTGCGGGCGACCATCGCCTCGGTCTCGACGTAGCAGGCACCCGCCGACCGGGCGAGACCGGCGAGCGAGCGGAGCTGCTCGCAGAGCCGGACCCGCTCGAGCTCGTAATCGCCGAGCAGGGCGTCGACGGCTCCCTCGGCGCTCACGTCGACGAAGCCGTGGCTGCCCGCTCCCCGCGAGCGCGCGGCGGCGTCCTCGAGGTGGTCGGCGATCTCCACCAGCCGGTCACCGAGCGCGGCCACCCCCTCGGCGCTGATCCTCAGCCTGGTCATGGCTCGACCGTAGGACGGAGCGCGAGGGTGACGTCGGCGGTTGTCCACAGGCCCCCACGACAGGCCGAAGGGGTGGACCGCTCACCCGAGCGGCCCACCCCTTCGCACGAGCTAAGGCTCGTGCGGGGCCAGGGTCACCCTCCCCGACGCACGAGCCAAGGCTCGTGCGGGGCCAGGGTCACCGTCCCCTTCGCACGAGCCAAGGCTCCTACCCGGCCATGGCCGCCCTCCTCGTCGCACGAGCCTTGGCTCGTGCGACGAAGGGGAGGAGGTGGGTCGGAGGGTGGTGTGCGTCAGGCCTGCGCGGCGGCGAAGCCGTTCTCGAGGTCGGCGAGGATGTCGTCGATGTGCTCGATGCCCACGGCGAGCCGGACGAGGCCGGGAGTGACACCGGCCGCGAGGCGGCCCTCGTCGCTGCCCTGGCTGTGCGTCGTCGACGCCGGGTGGATCGCGAGGCTGCGCACGTCACCGATGTTCGCGACGTGGCTGTGCAGCTCGAGGCCCTCGACGAAGCGACGACCCGCCTCCTGCCCGCCGGCGATCTCGAAGGAGACCACCGCGCCGGCACCGCGGGGGGCGTACCTCTGGGCGAGCTCGTGGTACGGGCTGCTCGGCAGCGACGCCCAGCGCACGGCCTCGACCTGGTCGTGGCCCTCCAGGAACTCCGCGACCTTGCGGGTGTTCTCGAGGTGCCGCTCGACGCGGAGGCTGAGCGTCTCGATGCCCTGCGAGATGAGGAAGGCGTTGAAGGGCGAGATCGCCGCGCCGATGTCGCGGAGCAGCTGGACGCGCGCCTTGAGGATGAAGGAGAGGTTCGCCCCGAAGGCCGAGCCGACGCCGAGGTCCGGGCCGTAGCGCAGGCCGTGGTAGCTCTCGTCGGGCTCGTTGTAGTTCGGGAAGCGCTCCGGGTCCTTCGCGAAGTCGAAGTTGCCCGAGTCGACGAGGACGCCGGCGATCGACGTGCCGTGACCGCCGAGGTACTTCGTCGCCGAGTGGACGACGATGTCGGCGCCGTGCTCGATCGGGCGCAGGACGTACGGGGTCGCGATCGTGTTGTCGACGACGAGCGGCACACCGACCTCGTGGGCGATCTCGGCGAGGCCGGCGATGTCGAGGACGTCCGACTTCGGGTTGCCGATCGTCTCGCCGAAGAAGAGCTTGGTGTTGGGCCGGACGGCGTCGCGCCACTGCTGGAGGTCGCCCGCGTCCTCGACGAAGGTCACCTCGATGCCGTAGCGGGTCAGCGTCGTGCCGATGAGGTTGTGCGTGCCGCCGTAGAGCGAGGGGCTGGCGACGAGGTGGTCGCCGGCCTCGGCGATGTTGAGGATCGCGAAGGTCGTCGCCGCCTGCCCGGACGAGAGCAGGAGCGCACCGACGCCACCCTCGAGGGCAGCGATGCGCTGCTCGACGGCGTCCTGCGTCGGGTTCATGATCCGCGTGTAGATGTTGCCGAGCTCCTTGAGCCCGAAGAGGTTCGCGGCGTGCTCGGTGGAGTCGAACTGGTAGCTCGTCGTCTGGTAGATCGGCAGCGCCCGGGCGCCCGTCGTCGGGTCGGGGGCGTGCCCGGCGTGGACCTGCTTGGTCTCGAACTGCCACTGGGTGGGGTCGGACATGGTGGTGCTCCTTGTCGATCGCGCTTGCCCACCGGCGGGCGCCGGCGGACCAGGTCGTCTGTCCCCGGGGGCACCCCACCGCGGTGGAGGGTTGCCGACCAGCGAGCCGGGACTTGGCGCTGGTGCTCTTGACCTGGGGTCAGGTTAACCGGCGCTGACCACGATCTGGTACGGGGGTCTCAGGATGTGGCGGTGCGCCGCAGCCACCACAGCCCGACGAAGGGCAGGACGAGCGGCAGGTAGCCGTAGCCCGACCCGAAGTGCGACCACACGGTCTTGTCCGGGAAGAGATCGGTCGCCACGTAGGACAGCACCCCGACCGTCAGCACCCCGACCGCCTCGAAGACGATCGTCGCCCCCGCGAGGCGGCGCCGGTCGGTGAGTAGCGCCCACGTCGCGACGATGTAGACCACGGCCGCGACCGCGCTGAGCACGTACGCCAGCGGCGCCCGGTCGAAGTACTCGACGACCTGGAGGATCGAGCGGCCCGTCGCCGCGAGCGCCAGCGTCCCGTACGCGAGGACGAGGACGATCCCGGCGCCGCCCCCGATCCGGCGGGCCTCCCCCTTCGCCCCGTCGCGGGTGACCGGCTCAGGCATGGACGGTCCAGATCTGCTGGATCCGCAGGGTCATCACCGCGACGACGATCGCGCCACCCATGACCGCGGCCATCGACCAGCGGCTCTTCTCCTTGATCGCGAGCAGCGCGAGCGCCGGCGGGACGAGCGGGAGGGTGAGCGCGTAGGCCGCCATCGTCGCACCCTCGCCGGGGGTCTGGACCTGCGGCGCCATGACCACGGTGACGACCGCCTGGACGACAAGGAGCAGCTCGACGACGGCGGCGACGAGGAGCAGCAGGTCGTCGACGAGCCGGTCGCGCAGGGCGTAGAAGCCGGCCACCAGGGCGAGCACCAGCGAGGCGATGAGGACGATGGTGGTCAACGGCACAAGCACAGAAGCCAAGGGTAGAGGGTCGGGTGGGGCAGCCTGGGGGCATGTCCTCCAGCGCACGCCGACTCGGGGCTCACGAGCTCCTCGAGGCCGTCATCGACCCCGGCACCTATCTCTCCTGGGACGAGCCGCTCGACCACTCAGCCCTCTCCCCCGAGTACCAGGAGTCCCTCGCCGCCGCGGCCGAGCGGTCGGGGTGCGACGAGTCCGTCATCACCGGGCAGGCGCGGATCGGCGGCCATGACGTCGCGCTCGTCGTCGGCGAGTTCCGCTTCCTCGGCGGGTCGATCGGGCGGGCGGCTGCGGGGCGGGTCGTCGCGGCGATCCGGCGTGCCACCGCGATGCGCCTGCCGGTCATCGCCGCGACCTCCTCGGGCGGGACCCGGATGCAGGAGGGCACGCCCGCCTTCGTGACGATGATCGACATCTCGGCGGCGGTCGTCGCGCACAAGGCGGCCGGACTGCCCTACCTCGTCTACCTCCGCCACCCCACGACCGGCGGGGTCTTCGCGTCGTGGGGGTCGTTGGGCCACATGACGATCGCCGAGCCGGGGGCGCTCATCGGCTTCCTCGGTCCGGTCGTCTACGAGACGGTCAACGGTCGTCCCTTCCCCGAAGGGGTGCAGCTGGCCGAGAACCTCGTCGCCAAGGGCATCGTCGACGCGGTCGTCCCGACGGAGGAGCTCGCCTCGGTCGCGGGCCGCGCCCTGACGATGCTCGGCGCGAGCACCGAGCAGCACGTCCACCCCGACCCGACGAGCACGACGACCGACGACGAGCACTGGCAGGTCGCGCCGTACGCGTCCTTCCCCGAGCCCTCCGACGAGGAGATCGATCAGGTCTGGGCCGACATCACGACGACCCGACGGCCGGACCGGCCCGGGGTGCGCGAGCTGCTGCGACACGCCGCCGACGACGTCATCCCCCTCAACGGCACCGGCCACGGCGAGTCCGAGGCGGGCGTGCTGCTCGCGCTCACGAGCTTCGGCGGACGCTCGTGCGTCCTCGTCGGGCAGGACCGGCGCTATCAGGTGGAGCAGTCGATGGGACCGGCGGCGCTGCGCGAGTCGCGGCGCGGCATGCGGATTGCGAGCGAGCTCGGTCTGCCGCTCGTCACCGTCATCGACACCCCCGGCGCCGACCTCTCCCCGCACGCCGAGGAGGGCGCGCTCGCCGGCGAGATCGCCCGTTGCCTCGCCGACATGACGGCGCTCACCGTGCCGACGGTGTCCGTGCTCCTCGGCGAGGGCACCGGAGGGGGCGCGCTCGCGCTGCTCCCGGCCCGGCGCGTCGTTGCCGTCGAGGACGCCTGGCTCAGCCCGCTGCCGCCCGAGGGCGCGAGCGCGATCGTCTACAAGGACACCGAGCACGCGGCGCTGCTCGCGGCGCGTCAGCGGGTCGGCGCCCGGCAGATGGCGCAGGACGGGCTCGTCGACGTGCTTGTCCCGCTGCGCTCCCCCGCGCACGAGGACGTCGAGGGTTTCGCGCGGGACGTGGCCGCCGCGATCGCGTCCGCGATCGCCGACGCCTGACGCTCGGTCGTCACCGACCGGACGGCGGAAGCGGGGTCAGCTCGCGAGGTCGCGTGCGGTGAGGGTCGGCATGAGGACGACCCCGTCACCCGTCGCGAGGAAGGTCGCGACGAGCTCGACCGCCTCGGCCCGGGCCGCCTGGACAGCGCTCTCGTGCCAGGCCCGCTCGTCGTCGGTCGGGCCGAGCCCGCTCGGGCGACCGATGGCCACGACGACCGACCCGAGGCTGCGACCGAGGTGACCGAGGAAGGCGTCGAAGAAGGCCGCGCGCTCACCCCCCTTCGCCCCCATCGGGACGTCGGCGACGGTGACCGGCTCGATCATCCGACCCTCGTCGTCGCAGAGCAGCAGGGTGATGCAGCCGGCCGCGCGGTCGGCGTCACGGACGACGAGGTCGACGACGTCGGCGGCGAGGCGCAGGTCGCGCAGGGAGCGGGCGGGCCATCCGGGTGGCAGGTCGTGAAATGTCATGGATCGAGCCTGGCGGAGGCAGCGGATCGCGTGCCGGACTTTTCCACAGCCCTCGCGCGTCCCACATGGTGGGACAGCGAGGGCTAGTGTGACCGGCGTGGCACTGAGCGTCTTCGACCTTTTCAGCATCGGCATCGGCCCCTCGAGCTCGCACACCGTCGGGCCCATGCGGGCTGCGGTGATGTTCGCCGAGAGGGTGCGTGAGGACGGCCTCCTCGACCGGGTGGCCCGGGTCAAGGCCGAGCTCTTCGGCAGCCTCGGCGCGACCGGGCACGGGCACGGCTCGGCGACCGCGGTGCTCCTCGGCCTCTCCGGCGAGCGGCCAGAGCACTGCCAGCCGCGCGAGGTCGCGGGCCAGCTCGAGCAGATCCGCGTGAGCGGCCGGCTCAGCCTGCTGGGAACGCACGAGATCGACTTCGCCGAGGACTCCGACCTCGTCCTGCACCGGCGGGCGACTCTGCCGCTGCACCCGAACGGCATGACCTTCCACGCCTGGGACGTCGACGGCGAGCTCGTGAGCGAGCACACGTACTACTCCGTCGGCGGCGGCTTCGTCGTCGGCGAGGACGCCTCCGGCTCGACGAAGATCGTCGAGGACAAGACGCCTGTCGCGCACCACTTCACCACCGGCGACCGGCTGCTCGAGATCTGCGAGGAGACCGGGCTCTCGATCGCGCAGGTGATGCTCGAGAACGAGACCGCCTGGCGCCCCGAGGAGGAGGTGCGCGCCGAGCTGCTGAAGATCTGGGCGGTGATGTGCGAGTGCATCGCCAACGGTCTGCGCACCGAGGGGGTGCTCCCCGGCGGGCTCAAGGTCAAGCGCCGCGCGCCCGAGCTCTACCGCCGGCTCAAGGTCGAGGGCAGCAGCGACGACCCGCTGCGCGGCATGGACTGGTTGACGCTCTACGCGCTCGCCGTCAACGAGGAGAACGCCGCCGGCGGCCGCGTCGTCACCGCCCCGACGAACGGCGCCGCCGGAATCATCCCTGCGGTCCTCACGTACTACTGCGAGTTCGTCCCCGGCGCCGACGAGGACGGCATCGTCCGCTTCCTGCTCACCGCCGCGGCGATCGGCGTCATCTACAAGGAGAACGCCTCGATCTCGGGCGCCGAGGTCGGCTGCCAGGGCGAGGTCGGCTCGGCCTGCTCGATGGCTGCCGGCGCAATGGCCGCGGTCATGGGCGGCACCCCCGCCCAGGTCGAGAATGCCGCCGAGATCGGCATGGAGCACAACCTGGGCCTGACCTGCGACCCGGTCGGCGGGCTCGTCCAGATCCCCTGCATCGAGCGCAACGCGGTCGCGTCCGTCAAGGCGATCACTGCGGCCCGCACGGCCCTGCGCGGCGACGGCAGCCACGTCGTCTCGCTCGACAAGGTCGTCAAGACGATGCGCGAGACCGGCCGCGACATGAAGGTCAAGTACAAGGAGACCGCCCGTGGCGGGCTCGCCGTCAACGTCATCGAGTGCTGATCAGGCGCGAGTGCTGACGGCCGGGTCCTCCGGGCCCCAGGCATGACGAAGGGCCTCGGCCGGGAGATCCCGGCCGAGGCCCTTCGTCGTGGGCTCAGCTGCAGCCGCTGGTGGAGCCGCAGCCCTCGCAGACGTAGCAGGAGCCGGCCGGACGCATCTTCGTCCCGCAGGTCATGCACATCGGCGCGTCCGCGGTCTTGCCCTGGAACTTCTCCAGGAGCTCGGCGGAGCTGTGGATCTCGCTGCTCACCTCACGGGCGGAGGCGGCACCGGCACCGGACCTCACCTCGTCGGCGTGCTCCTCGACCTTGGCCTCGGGCTTCGAGGCGGCCGGGGCAGCCGACTGGCTGTAGGACTCGAGCTCGTCCTCGTAGTCGTCCTCGCCCTCGTCCGCCGAGGACGCCTCGTAGGAGCCGGTCTCGAGCTGGCGGGCCCGCTCCTCCGCGGTGTGGATCCCCATGAACGAGCGGGTGTCGAAGTCGAGGTAGTCCAGCGCGAGGCGACGGAAGACGTAGTCCATGATCGACTGCGCCATCCGCACGTCCGGGTCGTCCGTCATGCCCGCCGGCTCGAAGCGCAGGTTGGTGAACTTCTCGACGTAGGTCTCGAGCGGCACACCGTGCTGCAGCGCGATGGAGATCGCGATCGAGAAGGCGTCCATGAGGCCGGCCAGGGTCGAACCCTGCTTGCCGAACTTCAGGAAGATCTCGCCGAGCTCGCCGTCGTCGTAGGTGCCGGCGGTGAGGTAGCCCTCGGCCCCGCCCACGGCGAAGGACGTCGTCTGCGAGGTGCGGCGCTTGGGCAGGCGGCGACGCAGCGGACGGTACTCGACGACCTTCTCGACCGCAGCGGCCCCCGCCTCCTTGGCGTCCTTCGCGTCCTTGGCGGTGGAGCCGCCGTCGGAGAGCGGCTGACCGACCTTGCAGTTGTCGCGGTAGACGGCGAGCGCCTTGAGGCCCATCTTCCAGCCCTGGATGTAGACGTCCTCGATCTCCTCGACCGTGGCCTCCTCGGGGAGGTTGACGGTCTTGCTGATCGCACCGGAGAGGAAGGGCTGGACCGCGGCCATCATGCGGACGTGACCCATCGGGCTGATCGCCCGGGCGCCCATGGCGGTGTCGAAGATCTCGTAGTGCTCGGTCTTCAGGCCCGGGGCGTCGATGACGTGACCCTTGTCGGCGATGTACTCGACGATCGCCTCGATGGTCTCCTGGGTGTAGCCGAGCTTCTTGAGCGCCCGCGGGATCGTCAGGTTGACGATCTGCATGGAGCCGCCACCGACGAGCTTCTTGAACTTCACGAGCGAGAAGTCGGGCTCGATGCCGGTCGTGTCGCAGTCCATCATGAAGCCGATGGTCCCGGTCGGGGCGAGCACGGAGGCCTGCGCGTTGCGGTAGCCCTGCTTCTCGCCCACCTTGACGACCGCGTCCCACGCCTTGGTGGCGTAGGCGTGGATGTCCTTGTCCATCGTGTGCATGGTGCGGATCTGGTCGTTGGCCGCCTGGTGCTTGCGCATGACGCGCTTGTGGGCGTCGGCGTTGCGGGCGTAGCCGTTGTACGGGCCGATGACACCGGCGAGCTCGGCGGAGCGCTTGTAGGCGGCACCGGTGAGCAGCGAGGTGATCGAGGCGGCGAGCGCGCGGCCGCCGTCCGAGTCGTAGCCGTGGCCGGTCGCCATGAGCAGCGCGCCGAGGTTGGCGTAGCCGATGCCGAGCTGACGGTAGTTGCGGGTCGTCTCGCCGATCGGGTCGGTCGGGAAGTCCGCGAAGCAGATCGAGATGTCCATCGCGGTGATGACGAGCTCGGCGACGGCCTGGAAGGTCTTGGCGTCGAAGGTGTCGTCGTCGCGGAGGAACTTCAGCAGGTTGAGCGAGGCGAGGTTGCAGCTGGAGTTGTCGAGGGACATGTACTCGCTGCACGGGTTGGACGCGGTGATCCGCCCCGTCTCGGGGTTGGTGTGCCAGTCGTTGATCGTGTCGTCGTACTGGATGCCCGGGTCGGCGCACTCCCACGCGGCCTTGGCGATCTTGCCCATGAGCTCGCGGGCGTCGACCGTGGAGACGACGGAGCCGTCCATGCGCGAGGTGAGACCGAACTCGGCGCCCTCCTCGACGGCACGCATGAACTCGTCGGTGACGCGCACCGAGTTGTTCGCGTTCTGGTACTGCACCGAGACGATGTCGGCGCCACCGAGGTCCATGTCGAAGCCGGCGTCGCGCAGGGCGCGGATCTTGTGCTCCTCGCGCGCCTTGGTCTCGACGAACTCCTCGATGTCGGGGTGGTCGACGTCGAGGACGACCATCTTCGCCGCGCGGCGGGTCGCGCCACCGGACTTGATGGTGCCCGCGGAGGCGTCGGCGCCACGCATGAAGGAGACCGGGCCGGAGGCGGTACCGCCGGAGGAGAGCAGCTCCTTGGAGGAGCGGATGCGCGAGAGGTTCAGGCCGGCGCCGGAGCCGCCCTTGAAGATGAAGCCCTCCTCCTTGTACCAGTTGAGGATCGAGTCCATCGAGTCGTCGACCGAGAGGATGAAGCAGGCGCTGACCTGCTGCGGGCTCTTGGTGCCGACGTTGAACCACACCGGGGAGTTGAAGGAGAAGACCTGGTGGAGCAGGGCGTAGGTCAGCTCGTGCTCGAAGACCTCGGCGTCGCCGTCGGTCGCGAAGTAGCCGTGCTCCTTGCCCGCCTTGACGTAGGTGAGGACGACGCGGTCGATGAGCTGCTTGAGGCCCTGCTCGCGCTCGGGCGTGCCCACGGCGCCACGGAAGTACTTCGTCGTGACGATCGTGCTCGCGTTGACCGACCAGAAGTCGGGGAACTCGACGCCGCGCTGCTCGAAGATCGTCTCGCCGGTCTTCCAGTTCTGCTGGACGACGTCGCGCTTCTCCCAGGTCACCTCGTCGTACGGGTGGACACCCTCGGTGGTGTAGATGCGGTCGACGGTGATGCCGCGGTTCTTCGCGGATCGACGTGCGCTGGTCTTGCCGGCGGTCTCGGTCATGAGTCCCTCTCTCAGGTCGTGCTCGGTCGTCTGTGGTGCTCGTGGCTCGTGCTGCGGTGGTGCTGTGGTGCGGGTTCGTCCCAACGTCTCACCGGGTACCGACAGCCCGCTCGCGTGTCGGTACCCGGGGGCCTAGGGGGTGAGCGCCGGGGTGCCGGCGCTGTCGGTGCTTTCGCGGGCGTCCCGCTCGGTGCGCAGGACGCCGATCGCGGCCTCGAAGTCCTCGAGGGACTCGAAGCCCTGGTAGACGCTCGCGAACCGGAGGTAGGCGACCTCGTCGAGCTCACGGAGCGGCCCGAGGATGGCCATCCCGATCTCGTGGGCGTCGATCTCGGCGCTGCCCTGGGCCCGGACGGACTCCTCGACGCGCTGCGCGAGCAGCGCGAGGTCGTCCTCGGTGACCGGGCGGCCCTGGCAGGCCTTGCGGACCCCGACGAGGACCTTCGCCCGGCTGAAGGGCTCCGATGCGCCCGAGCGCTTCGCGACCGAGAGGCTGGCGCTCTCGAGCGTGGTGAAGCGGCGGTTGCACTCGGGGCACTGGCGGCGACGACGGATCGAGGACCCGTCGTCGGCGGTGCGCGAGTCGATGACGCGGGAGTCGGTGTGCCGGCAGAAGGGGCAGTGCATGGCCGGTCTCCTCTCGGTCCTCGGACAGCTCGTGCGGGCAGGACGCACCGCTCTCACCCCGGGTCTCCTGTGGACGGAGCTGGGGATCGGGGCGTGTCTGTTGTGGACATCCGTGGCTCTGCGGTGGAAAACCGTCTCCGCCCTGTGTACTACATGTGGGCGAATGACAACCGTGTAACCACTAGATGTAGTGCTATTTGAACACGGGCACCACAAGGCACGCAAGACCCCGGCGTGTCGATCTTCGACGCGGCGCGCAGATCCCCTCTACGCGGCGGCAGAGCGGGGGGAAGCGCCCGGGGACGCGACAGCGGCCGCACCCAGATGGGTACGGCCGCCGCCCGCTTCCCCGGGTCGGGTCGAGGGACCCGGGAGGTCTGGTGCCGCCTCAGCGCGCCGGGATGACGATCTGCTGGCCGGCGTGGACGAAGGGGGTGCTCAGCCCGTTCGCCGAGCGCAGCTGCGCGACGGCGGCCGAGGTCGGGACCTCGGCCATGTGCCGCACGGCGATCTCGCCAAGGGTCTCCCCCGAGCTCACGGTGACGGTGGTCGCCGCCGGCGAGCCGGCCCCGGCGTTGGCCACACCCACACCGGTGGTGACGAGGGCAGCGGCCGCCAGCGCGGTCAGCGCGAGGCGACCGCGGCGGGTGATCTGCAGGCGCGTCGGCACCGCAGCACCGGTCGGGACGGACACGAGGTGACGCGTCGGCAGCGTACCCGCGCGACGGGGTGCGCGGGCACCGGCAGCGTGACGGGTGATGGTGGTCGCAGCAGCTGCGCTCATGGCTTCCTCCTGGTCGTCGATCGAACCGGTGTTCGATAGAACGTCTGTACGATGTCTAGCACACGCGTTCGATCAAGTTCAAGACACGCTCGAACATGTGTTTGATTTGTCTGAGGTCGACGGCGTACCGTCGGCCTCACGCAGAAGCGAACCAGTGACCACCGACAACGTTGATCCGCACCGTTGTCTCCGGGGTTGCCGGCCGCTCCAGACGGACGAGACGGCGAGGGTCGACATGAGTGACGACAACATCCGCACACTCCCCCTTCGGGACAACGGCGACGGGCTGACCGCCCGCCAGACCAAGGTCCTCGAGGTGATCCGCAGCGCCGTCGCGACCCGCGGCTACCCGCCGAGCCTGCGCGAGATCGGCGACGCCGTCGGCCTCACGAGCCCGAGCTCGGTCGCCCACCAGCTCACCGCGCTCGAGCGCAAGGGCTACCTGCGCCGCGACCCCAACCGTCCCCGGGCCATCGAGGTCGTCTCCCCCGACCCGTCCGCCACCGCCGACGGTGGCGCGGCGACGACTCACGACCTCCACGGCTACCGCGGCGGCGCCTCCCCCGACGACGTCGACGTCACCGGCAGCGGCGACGAGCGCCCGGCCGCCACCTATGTGCCCGTCCTGGGCCAGATCGCCGCCGGAGTGCCGATCGTCGCCGAGGAGAGCGTCGAGGAGGTCTTCCCGCTGCCCCGGCAGATCGTCGGCGAAGGCGCCCTCTTCCTCCTCAAGGTCGTCGGCGACTCGATGATCGACGCCGCCATCTGCGACGGCGACTGGGTCGTCGTCCGCCAGCAGCCCACCGCCGACAACGGCGACATCGTCGCCGCCATGCTCGACGACGAGGCGACGGTCAAGACCTTCAAGCGCCGCGACGGCAAGGTCTGGCTCATGCCGCACAACCCCGCCTTCGACCCCATCGACGGCGACCACGCGACGATCCTTGGCAAGGTCACCGCGGTCCTGCGCCGGGTCTGACACCCGCGCGGCTCAGAGCCGGTCGAGGAGACCCCGCAGTGCCGGCTCGAGCTCTCCGTCGAGCCGGTGGGTCGCCAGCTCGTCGCCGCGCGTCGCCCCCCGCGTGATGATCACGACGGGCACGCCGTTGCGCGCGGCCCGGCGCACGAAGCGCAGCCCGGACATCACCTGCAGGCTCGAGCCGAGGACGAGCAGGCTCGGCGCGGCGTCGGTCAGCGCGAAGCAGCGCTCGACGAGGGGCTTGGCCACCGCTCCCCCGAAGAAGACGACGTCCGGCTTGAGCGTGTCCTCGCCGCAGCCCAGGCAGCGCGGCGCGACGAAGCGGTCGACGTCGACCTGGTCGAGCCGCACGTCACCGTCGGGGCGGATCTCATCGCTGTCCGCGTCGAAGCCCGGGTTCTCCGAGCTCATCCTCTCGTCGAGATCGACCCGCCGCTCCCGCGCCCCGCAGGTGAGGCAGACGACCTCGGCGAGCGTGCCGTGCAGGTCGATGACGTCGGTCGTCCCCGCGGCCTGGTGGAGCATGTCGACGTTCTGCGTGATGACCCCGCCGACCGCCCCACGCTGCTGCAGCTCGGTGACGAGGTGGTGCGCGGCGTTGGGCCGGGCAGCGCTGAAGCGCCGCCACCCGACGAAGCTGCGCGCCCAGTAGCGCTGCCGCGCCTGACTGCTCGCGACGAACTCCGACAGATGCATCGGCGTGACCCTGCGGGTGCCGTCCGGGCCGCGGTAGTCCGGGATCCCCGACGCCGTGCTCATCCCGGCACCGGTCAGCACGAGCGCCGGCCGCTCGCGGAGGATCTCGGCGATCGAGGCCGCCTCGGCCATCCGTCCGGTCGTCGTCGGGGAGGTCACCGGGCCAGTATCGACGACCGGCGAAGGGGGAACCCCGGCGGACCCCTTCGCGCGAGGTCCGCTCGCGACCCCCTTGACGATGCCGTTTCCCCAGGTCAACGCCCTAAAGGGTGAGTTCCTCTCGTCCCGATCGGGCCTGATCCTGACTAGCGTCGACATCACGGACCGGCACCGTCGGCCCGACTTGTCGAGACAACACAGCAAAGGGGACTGCCCATGTCTGCAGGACCGTACGACCAGACCAGCCCGGCGACGACGCCCGGGACGCAGGAGGCGGCGACCACGGACGTCGCCAAGGAGGAGGCCGCCTCCGTCGCCCAGGACGCGAAGGAGGGGACCCGCCAGGTCGCCGAGACCGCCAAGAACGAGGCGCAGCACGTCGCGGGCGAGACCCAGCAGCAGATCAAGGAGCTCTACCGCCAGCTGAGGTCGGAGATCACCAGCCAGAGCTCGGACCAGCAGAAGCGGGCCTCGGGCGGTCTGCGCACACTGGCCGAGGACCTCGACGGAATGGCTCAGCACTCCGACTCCGGCATCGGCGGCGATCTGGCCCAGCAGCTCTCCGGACGGACCCGAGAGATCGCCGACTGGCTCGAGAACCGGGAGCCCGGCGACGTCCTCGACGAGGTCAAGCGGTACGCCCGTCACCGTCCCGGAGCCTTCCTCGCCGGTGCCGCGGTCCTCGGTCTCGTCGCCGGTCGCCTCACCCGCGGCGTCGTCGCCGAGAAGCAGGACGAGTCCGCCCAGGCGTCCCCCCAGGGGCAGGTCCCGCACGGTCGCGCCGTGGGCACCGACGCCGCCGGTCAGCCGCTGGCACCGGCCGCCGGGACCGGGGCGCTCCCCGGTGCCGGGACCATGCCTGCCACGGCAGCGGTCGCGCCTCCGCCTGCCACCCACCCACACGGCACCCCGGGCACGGTCCCAACGACCGGCACCCCCGGGGCCGTCCCCCCTCCCGGCGGACCCGGGACGCCTCCGTCCCACCCGACGACCGGGGGTGAGGTCTCCTCATGAGCCACCCCACCCACGGAGGGAGCGTCCCGCCGGCGGAGCCGCACGACAACACGCCGCCGGCGGAGCCGCTCCACGGCGCGCACGACACCTACGACAAGGGCGAGGTGGGCTCCATCGGGGCGCTCGTCTCAGACATCGCCGCCGACATGTCCTCCCTCATGCGGCAGGAGCTCGCCCTGGCCAAGGCCGAGGCGAAGGAGTCGGCGACCCAGGCGGGCAAGGGCGCGGGGATGCTGGGAGCGGCGGGCGTCGCGGCCCACGTCTTCCTCATCTTCATCACGCTCTTCGTGATGTTCGTGCTCGCCGAGATCTTCGACAGCCTCCTCTGGGCCTCCCTCGTGGTGGCCGTGCTGTGGGGCATCACGGCTGCCGTCCTGGCGATCGTCGGACGCAGCCAGCTGAAGAAGGTCCGCGGGATCCCGCGGACCACCGAGACCGTCAAGGCGGTCCCGGACGCGATCAAGGGAAATGAGGACAGGACATGAGCACCTACGGAGAAGACATCGCCGCGACGACCGGGACCGACCCCTACGCCGGTCAGGACCGGATCACCCCCGGGGACAGCCCCGAGGAGATCCGCCGGGAGATCGAGCGGACGCGGGGCAACCTCAGCCGGGACGTCAACGCCCTCGGCGAGGCGGTCCAGCCGGGCAACGTCGCCCGCCGCCAGGCGCAGAAGGTCGGCGGTGCCGCCGCCAACCTCAAGGACAGCATCCGGGAGAAGGTCATGGGCTCGGACGACCCGTACGACAGCTCGCCGGGTGTCGGTGACCGGGTAGGGGCCGCCGCCTCCGACCTGGGCGACCGGGCGCAGGACATCCAGCACACCGCCGTCCGCAAGGCCCAGGGCAACCCGCTCGCCGCGGGGCTCATCGCCCTCGGCGTCGGCTGGCTCGTCGGCTCGCTGCTTCCCGCCTCGCAGCGGGAGCAGGCGCTCGCCCGCACGGCCATGGACAACGCGGACAAGGCCCAACCGCTCGTCGACGAGGCCAAGACGGTCGCCCAGGACGCCGCCGAGCACCTCCAGGAGCCGGCCCAGCAGGCCGTGGCGACCATCAAGGAGACCGCCCAGGAGGCTGTGGGCACCGTCCGATCCGAGGGCGAAGGTCAGGCCCAGCAGGTCAAGGACAGCGCCCAGGAGTCCAAGGACACCGTGCAGGAGCACCAGCAGGGCTCCTGACCGCCGGGTCCTGCCTCAGGGGACCTGGCCGACCGGGCCCGGCGAAGGGGTGACCCCGACGACAACGTCGGGGTCACCCCTTCGTCCGCCCGGGACGCGGCGCGCCGCACGACAGGTCCGGCCGGAGGCCGCCCGCAGCTATCGTGACCCCCATGATCGATGCGGCAGGCCTGCGGGTGATGCGTGCGATCGCCGACGAGGGCAGCTTCACCGCCGCGGCGCTCGCACTCGGGTACTCCCAGCCTGCCGTCTCCCAGATGGTCCGCCGGCTCGAGCAGCGCACCGGCACCGTCCTCGTCGAGAAGGTCGGCCGCTCCGTGCGGCTCACCGAGGCCGGCGAGGTGCTCGCCCGTCACGCCGGACCCGTCCTCGCGGCCCTCGACGCCGCCGAGGAGGAGGTCGCCGCGATCGCCGGGCTGCGCGCGGGCCGGGTCCGACTCATGGCCTTCCCGAGCAGCTCGGTCTCGCTCGTGCCGCAGGCGCTGGCCGCCGTGCGCCGGGCGCACCCCGACGTCAAGGTGACCTTCACCGAGGCCGAGCCGCCGGAGTCTCTCGCGGCGTTGCGTCACGGGGAGTGCGACCTCGCGGTGGCCTTCAGCTACGACGGCGCGGACCTCGGCCGGGGCGAGGACCTCGAAGGGTTCGTCGTGCACCCCCTCCTCGAGGAGGAGGTCGGGATCGCCCTGCCGAAGGGTCACCGTCTCGCCGACGCGGACCGGGTCGACCTCTCCGACCTCTCCGACGAGGAGTGGATCGCGGGGTGCCCGCGCTGCCGCGGTCACCTGCTGCAGATCGCGCACGACGCGGGCTTCGCGCCCCGGGTGGCGTACGAGACCGAGGACTACGTCGCGGTGCAGGGCTTCGTGGCGGCCGGGCTCGGCGTCGCCCTCATCCCCGGGATCATCCGGCAGGCGACGGCCAACGAGGACGTCATCGTCCGGCCGCTCAACCCACCGACCCGACGCAACATCCACGTCGTGACGACCGCCGACCTCCAGCGGGTGCCGGCGGTGCAGGCGACGATCGACGCACTGGTGGCCGCGGCGAAGGGGTGAGCCGCCCACAGGCGTCGTGGCACCGGTCGGGTCGTCCACAGGTCTGAGGTGACCGCTGACGGGCCTGCGGCCCGGTCCATAACGTCACCGGCATGCGAGCCAACCCCGAGCCGAGCGAGCGACTGAGGGCGATCCTCGAGCGCGCGGGCGCCTCGGGACCAGAGGGGGCTCCCCCGGCTGAGGTGTCCGGGCCCGACAGGGTGCCCGCGCTCATCACCCCGCCGCAGGTCGTCACCGCATCGCGTTGGCAGGTGAGTCGTCGCGCCGCGATCGGCGCCGGACTCGTGCTGCTCGTGGCGGTGGCGGTGCTCGTGGGGCGCTCGCTGCTCGCGGAGCGGGCTGCCGAGCCGGTGCCCGTGGCGGGGTCCCCCGGCGTGACCACCGGAGGCGACCGGTCTGGCTTCTCCGGGTCCGGTGCCGCGGCCGCGCCCGGTCCGACCTCGAGCGGCCCGGCCGGGGAGGTCTACGTCCATGTCGTCGGGCGGGTACGCTCCCCCGGCGTCGTGCGGGTCAGGGCCGGCTCTCGGGTCGCGGATGCCGTGGCGAAAGCGGGAGGGGTCGAGCCGTCGGCCGACGTCGCGCAGGTCAACCTCGCCCGGGTCGTCGTCGACGGTGAGCAGATCGTCGTGCCGGCGGAGGGTGAGCGGGTCGCCGCGGTGCCGGGCGGCGGTGCCCCAGCGGCACCCAGCGGAGCAGCGGCCGGCGCGAGCACGGACGGCACGGTCTCGCTCAACACCGCCGACCAGACCACCCTGGAGTCCCTCCCCGGGGTCGGTCCTGTCCTCGCCGGGCGGATCATCGAGTGGCGCACGACGAACGGCGGCTTCACGACGGTCGAGGAGCTCCACGAGGTCTCGGGGATCGGAGAGAAGCTCTTCGCACAGATCAGCCCGAAGGTCAGCGTGTGAGCACTCCGGAGCCGGCGGAGGGCCGGGTCGACCTGCGCCTCCTCGTGCCCGCGCTCGTCGCGTGGGCAGCCACCGTGTGGGGTCTCGGTGCGCCTCCGGGTGCTCGTCTCGTGGGCATGGGCACAGCCCTGCTCGCCGGCACCTGGCTGCTGGCCAGGGGTCACCGCTCCGTCACCGGGCTCCTCGCCCTGAGCTGCCTCACGTCGGCCGCCTGCCTGAGCGCCGCCGCTGCTCAGGACATCCGGAGCCGGGCCGGCGGGATCGACGACCTGGCGCAGCGCCAGGCCGCGGTGAGCGCGACGGCGAGAGTGCTCACCGAGCCGGTCGTGCGACGGGCTCCCGGGCGGGACGAGGGCACGGTGATCCTCAGGCTGCGGCTGACCGAGGTCACCGCCCGGGGCCAGACACGACGCACGGCCGCGCCCGTGCTCGTCCGCACGCAGGACATGTCGTGGCGCTCGCTCGCCTGGCGCGACGAGATCCAGCTCGCGGGATCTCTGAGACCTGCTCGGCCGGGCGACGCCGTGGTCGCGCAGCTGCGGCCGCGTGGGCCACCCGAGATCTCGTCGCGGCCGGCCGTGCTCGCGGCCACAGATGGCATGCGCTCCCGGCTGCGGGAGGCCACGGCGGGGCTGCCCGCCGACGCCCGCGGGCTCGTCCCGGCTCTCGTCATCGGGGACACGAGCCAGACTCCGCAGGACCTCACCGACGACATGCTCGTCACCGGGATGTCGCACCTGTCCGCGGTGAGCGGCAGCAACGTCGCCATCGTCCTGGCCGCCGCGCTGGGCCTCGCCATGGTCACCGGCGTCCCCCGTCGCGCACGACCGTGGCTGGCGATGCTCGTCCTCGCCTGGTTCGTCATGCTCGCCCGCCCCGAGCCGAGCGTCATCCGGGCGGCGACGATGGGGGTCGTCGGGCTGCTCGGCATGAGCGCCTCGCGTCGAGGCGCGGGCGCCCCGGCACTGGCCGCAGCGATCGTCGCCCTGCTGCTCATCGACCCGTGGCTCGCGCGGAGCTACGGCTTCGCGCTCTCGACCCTCGCCACGCTCGGGCTCCTGCTCTTCGTGCGGCCGTGGTCGGCCGCGATCAACGCCCACCTGCCGCCACGGCTGCACGTCATCGGTCCGGCCCTGGCCATCCCTGTCGCCGCCCAGCTCGTCTGCGCCCCGGTGATCGTCCTCCTCCAGGGGTCGGTGAGCACGATCAGCGTCGCTGCCAACCTCGCCGCCGCCCCGCTCGTGGCACCGACCACGGTCGCCGGCGTCATCACCGCGCTGCTGGCCGTGCTCAGCCCCACCCTCGCCTCCTGGCTGGCCTGGTTGGCAGGGATCCCTGCTCTCGGGATCGCACGGGTGGCACGGGTCTGCGCCGACGTCCCGGGTGGCACCGTCGACTGGCCGGACGGGAAGCCCGGCGCGCTCCTCCTCGCGGCCCTCAGCCTGCTGCTCGTCCTCGCCTGGCCGTGGATCGGCCACCGGGCGCGGGCGACACCGCTCGTCGCCGCTGCCGTGATCGTCCTCGTCGCCAGCACGGCCGTCCCGGCCACCACCCTGCGCGGGGTCCCGGAGCGCTGGGTCATGGCGGCCTGCGACGTCGGGCAGGGCGACGCCATCGTGCTCGCGACCGGGGCACGGAGCGCCGTCCTTGTCGACGCCGGACCCGACCCGGCCTCGGTCGACCGGTGCCTGCGCCGGCTGCGGGTCGACCGGCTCGACGCCGTGGTCCTGACGCACCTGCACGCAGACCACGTCGACGGGCTCGCCGGGGCCCTCGACGGGCGCCCGGCAGGTGCTCTGGTCCTCTCCGCCGTCGTCGATCCCGAGGATGCCGGCCGCCGGGTCCGGGAGATCGCCGCTCGTCATCGCATCCCGGTCACCGAGGTCGTCGCCGGCGACACACTCTCCTTCGGGCCGCTCCACGGACGCGTCTGGTGGCCGGCTCGCCGGATCGCAGAGGGGTCCATCCCCAACAACGGCTCCGTCGTCCTGAGGCTGCGCTCCGGCGAGACCGACCTGCTGCTGCTCGGCGACATCGAGCGAGAGGCGGGCCACGCGATGCTCCTCGCGATGAGGCGCGACCCCCTCATGGCCGCCGGGGCGGACGGCATCGACGTCCTCAAGGTCGCCCACCACGGCTCGGCGAACTTCGACGACGGCCTCCTCGATGCCGTGGCCGCGCCCGCCAGCATCATCAGCGTCGGTGAGGACAACGACTACGGGCATCCCGCCCCGTCGCTCCTCACGGCGCTGCGGCAGCGCGGCAGCCGCGTCTGGCGCACCGACCGGGACGGCCTCGTCCTCGTCGTCGAGGACGACGGTCAGCCGGCCGTGGCCCGGCTGCGGTAACCCCTTCGCCCAGATCCGCTCAGGGATCTGACAAGACGCCCGCGAACATTCGCGAGCGCCTGACAGAAGCCTGGGGTAATTCGGATCTTCAGGCGGACGGGGAGAGGGTGACGGCGAGGGTTCCGGGGCCGACGTGGGCACCGATGACCGCGCCGAGCTCGACGACCTCGGGAGGCTCACCGTGCTGGCCGGCCAGCCGGCCGGCGAGGGCGTCGGCGCGCTCCTGCGCGTCGAGGTGGAGCACCGAGATGCTCACCTCGCGGCCGGCGTCACGCAGCGCCTGGGCACGCTCGAGGCTCAGCACCTCGAGCCGGGCCAGGGCCTTGCCCGCCGTGCGCACCCGCTCCAGCGGCTCGACCACGCCGCCGCGGAGCTCGAGGATCGGCTTGATCGCCAGGGCCGAACCGAGCAGGGCCCGCGCTCCCCCGATCCGGCCACCGCGCCGCAGGTGCTCGAGGGTGTCGACGTAGAGCAGCACCTCCGCGCCCTCGCACGCCCCGACCGCGGCGGCCTCCACCGCGTCGAGATCAGCACCCTCGGCTGCGCAGCGTGCCGCCACGAGCGCCGCGTTGCCGAGCGGCGCGGCGATGAGCCCGGTGTCGACGACCCGGACCGGCACCGGCGAGTCGACCGCCGCGCTGCGCGCCGCGTCGATCGTCCCCGACAGCGCGGAGGACAGGTGCACCGAGACGATCCCCTCGGCACCCTCCTCGGCCAGCCGCTCGTACTCGCAGAGGAAGAGGTGCGGCGTCGGGCGCGACGTCGAGACCTGTCGGCGCTTGCGCATCGCCGCGGCGAGGTCGGCGCCGCTCACCGTGCCGTCCGTCTGCGAGCGGCCGTCGACGACGACCTGCAGCGGCACCACCGTCACCCCCTCCCGCCCGGACCCGAGACCGGCGGTGGAGTCGGTGACGACGACGATGCCCATGTCAGACCGGGACGACGTTGACGAGCTTGGGGGCCCGCACGATGACCGTGCGGATCCCGTCGGTGGTGGCGGCCTGGACCTTCTCCCGGGAGAGCGCGAGCTCGCGCAGGTCGTCCTCGCTGATGTCGCCCGGGACCTCGACCCGGTCGCGCACCTTGCCCTTGATCTGGATGACGCAGGTGACGCTCGCCTCGACCATCTTGCTCTCGTCGGCGACCGGGAAGTCGGCGTGCGTCAGCGACTCGTCGTGACCGAGCCGGCGCCACAGCTCCTCGGCGAGGTGCGGTGCGACCGGGGCCACCATGAGCACGAGCGCCTCGGCCGCCTCGCGCGGCACCTCGTCGAGCTTGGTGAGCGCGTTGTTCAGCTCGATGAGCCGGGCGATCGCCGTGTTGAAGCCCAGGCTCGCGTAGTCGGACCGCACGGCCGCGATCGTCTGGTGCAGGACCCGCTCGGTCGCGGCGTCCATCGGCGTGTCGACGACGACGAGCTCGCCGCTCTCCTCGTCGACGACGTTGCGCCACACCCGCTGGAGGAAGCGCTGCGCACCGACGACGGCCCGGGTCTCCCACGGCTTGCTCTGCTCGAGCGGGCCGAGCGACATCTCGTAGACGCGGAAGGTGTCGGCCCCGTACTGCTCGTACATCTCGTCCGGGCTGACCATGTTCTTCAGCGACTTGCCGATCTTGCCGTACTCCTGGGTGACCGCCTGACCCTGCCAGGTCCACCCCTTCGTCCCGCCCTCGGTGACGTGCTCCTCGACCTCGGCCGCCGGCACCGGCTGGCCGCGGTCGTCGCGATAGGCGTGCGCCTGGATGTAGCCCTGGGAGAAGTAGCGGCGGAAGGGCTCCTCGCTCGTGACGTGCCCGAGGTCGAAGAGAACCTTGTGCCAGAAGCGCGCGTAGAGCAGGTGGAGCACGGCGTGCTCGACGCCGCCGATGTAGAGGTCGACGCCGCCCGGGTCCTTCGCGCCCTCCGGCGCGCCCGCCACCGGCTCCGGCCGCGGCCCGACCCAGTAGGCCTCGTTGGCCGGGTCGACGAGCGCCTCGTCGTTGGCCGGGTCGAGGTAGCGCAGGTAGTACCAGCACGAGCCGGCCCAGTTGGGCATCGTGTTCGTCTCGCGGCGGTACCGCTTCGGGCCGTCGCCGAGGTCGAGCTCGACGTGGACCCAGTCCTCGGCGCGGCCGAGCGGGGCCTCCGGCTCCTTCGTCGAGTCCTCCGGGTCGAAGGTCTTCGGCGAGTAGTCGTCGACCTCGGGCAGCTCGACGGGCAGCATCGACTCGGGCACGGCGTGCGCGACGCCGTCCTCGTCGAAGACGATCGGGAAGGGCTCGCCCCAGTACCGCTGCCGCGAGAAGAGCCAGTCGCGCAGCTTGTAGCTCACGGTGCCGCGGCCGAAGCCCTTGTCCTCGAGCCAGGCGATGATCCGCTCCTTGGCCTCGGCGACGCCGAGCCCGTCGAGGCTCATCTCGTCGTTGGCCGAGGCGGTCGCCACGCCTTCGCCGGTGAAGGCACCGGAGTAGTCCGTGGCGGCGTCCACCGGCGCGATGACGTGGACGATCGGCAGCTCGAAGGCGGTCGCGTAGTCGAAGTCGCGCTGGTCGTGCGCGGGCACGGCCATGATCGCGCCGGTGCCGTAGCCCATGAGGACGTAGTCGGCGACGAAGACGGGGACCTGCTCGCCGTTGACCGGGTTGGTCGCGTAGGAGCCGGTGAAGACGCCGGTCTTGACCTTGTCCTCGATCTGGCGCTCGACGTCGCTCTTGCGGGCGGCCGCGCGGCGGTAGTCCTCGACGGCCGACGAAGGGCTCTCCGCACCGCCGGTCCACACCGGCCGGGTGCCCTCGGGCCAGGCCTGCGGGACGAGCCGCTCGACGAGGGGGTGCTCGGGGGCGAGCACCATGAAGGTCGCGCCGAAGAGGGTGTCGGGGCGGGTGGTGAAGACCTCGATGCCCGCCTGCTCGCCGTCGACCGTCGTCACGGGGAAGGTCACCGATGCGCCCTGGCTGCGACCGATCCAGTTGCGCTGCATGGCCTTGACCTTCTCCGGCCAGTCCACCCGGTCGAGGTCCTCGGCGAGACGGTCGGCGTAGGCGGTGATGCGCATCATCCACTGCCGCAGGTTGGCCTTGAAGACCGGGAAGTTGCCGCGCTCGGAGCGGCCGTCGGCGGTGACCTCCTCGTTGGCCAGGACGGTGCCCAGGCCGGGCGCCCAGTTGACCGGGGCGTGCGAGGTGTAGGCGAGCCGGTGCTCGTCGAGCACCTGGGCGCGCTGCGCGGACGAGAGCTCCGACCAGGTGCCGTCGTACCCCTTCGGCAGCGGGCGGCCGGCCTCGAAGGCCGCGACGAGCTCGCTGATCGGGCGGGCCCTGCCGAGTCCGCCGTCCGCGCGCACGGCCTGCTCGTCGTACCAGGCGTCCCAGATCTGCAGGAAGATCCACTGCGTCCATCGGTAGTAGTCGGGGTCGATCGTCGCGAAGGCGCGACGGTCGTCGTGGCCGAGCCCGAGACGACGCAGCTGGCGCTTCATCGTCACCATGTTCTGGTCGGTGGTGACGCGCGGGTGCTGGCCGGTCTGCACGGCGAACTGCTCCGCGGGCAGGCCGAAGGCGTCGTAGCCGAGGCAGTGCAGGACGTTCTTGCCGAGCATCCGGTTGAAGCGCGAGTACACGTCGGTCGCGATGTACCCGAGCGGGTGGCCGACGTGCAGCCCGGCACCCGAGGGGTAGGGGAACATGTCGAGGACGAGCAGGTGGTCGTCGTAGCCGGCGACCCGGTCGGGCTCGGCCCACGGGCCGGCCGGGTTCGGCGCCCGGAAGACGCCGAGCTCCTCCCACCGGTCCTGCCAGGCGAGCTCGATCTCGTCGGCCAGTTCGGCGGTGTAACGGTGCGGGGTCTCGCTCATCGGTCCTTCGTCTCTCGCAGGGGTCCGCCCGGTGCTGCGGTGGCAGCCGGCCGACGCTCGCAGGATACCGACCGGAGGGGGGTGCGCCGCGGCCCGGTCGGCCCGGGCGAAGGGGTTACCGGTCGCCCTGCAGCCAGGCGACGCCGACGCGGTGCTCGGCGTCCCAGCCGTGGGCGAGCTTGTCGGCGAGGAGCTTCTCGATCCTGCCGCCGAGCAGAGGGACCTTCGCGGTGGCCTCGCCCTCGAAGACGTCGAGCGTGCCGTCGCCGTCCTCGACCAGCGAGCGGGTCCCGCGGATGCTCGCCGGCAGGCCCGTCGTCGCGATGGTCATCAGGGCCTCGTACACGTCGTCGGCCCAGTCCTCGGTCTGGGTGATGTGCAGCTCGACGTCGCCGATGAGCTTGCGCGCGAATGCGGGGATCTCGTCGTCGGGACGCCGGGCGTCGACGGTGACGCGGCCGCCGGCGACGGTGGCGCTCGCCGAGATCGCGCCCTGGGCCAGGGTGGCTCGTTCACGGAAGTCCGGATCGGTGAGCATCTCGCAGACCTGGTCGACGGATGCGGCGTACCGGACGGAGTGGGTGATCTTCATCCACCCATCATGACGCCTGGCGCACCGCTCCAGCGGCGACGAGGGCCTGTCCGAGCAGGTACGGGACCATGATCTTCAGCCCCGGGTCGTCGAGCGGCTCGACGAAGCTGTGGACCGCGATAACCGTGTCGCTCACGACGAAGAGGCTGGCGCCGGCCCCGACGAGCGGGTTGCCCGTCGACCAGGCCGCGAGGCTCATCACCCCCATCCGGCGGAAGGCCTCGATGTAGGCGAGGTGGCCGACGAGGAAGGACGAGAGCCCGGCGAGGAAGGAGCGCTGGTCCTCGCGGAGCAGGAGCACGTCGCCACCGAGCCCGAAGGCCTGCCCGACGAGCACCGGGGCCCCCCACCGCTTCTCGGGCAGCCCGGCCTCCACGCACGCCAGGGCCAGCGTCGGCATCGCGGCGGGCTTGGCGACGAGCTCGAGCTTTCGCCGGTCGGTCGCGACGGCCACCCAGTCGGCGGCGAAGGCGCCCGCGGCGAGGGTCCAGGCGGCGGCACGGCGAAGGGAGGGCATCGGGCCACCCTACGTGGCCCCTACCCGCCGGTAGCCTCAGGCGCCGCGGAAGATCGTGCGGTGCCACTCCTTGCGCGCCGTCCCGGTGATGTCGGTCATGACGTGCTTGACCTGCGTGTACTCCTCGAAGGAGTAGTGCGACATGTCCTTGCCGAAGCCGGACTGCTTGTACCCGCCGTGCGGCATCTCGCTGATGATCGGGATGTGGTCGTTGACCCACACGCAGCCCGCCTGGATCTCGCGGGTCGCCCGGCCGGCGCGGTAGACATCGGTCGTCCAGGCGGAGGCGGCCAGCCCGTAGACGGTGTCGTTGGCCAGGGCGATCGCCTCGTCGTCGGTGTCGAAGGGGACGACGGTGAGCACGGGGCCGAAGATCTCGTCCGTGACGATCTCGCTGTCCGGGGCAGCACCGGTGATGAGGGTGGGCCGGTAGTACGCCCCCTTCGCCAGGTCACCGTCGGCCGGCGACCGTCCCCCGCAGACGACCGTGGCGTAGCCCCGAGCCCGCTCGACCATGCCGGCGACCTTGTCGCGGTGCTCGAAGGAGATGAGCGAGCCGAGGTCGCTCCCCTCGTCCCGGGTGGGGCCGAGGACGACCTGCTCGAACAGCTCGGCGACGCCCTCGACGAAGGCGTCGTGCAGGTTGCGGTGGACGATGGCACGGGTCGCGGCGGTGCAGTCCTGGCCGCTGTTGATGAGGGACCCGGCGACCGCGCCGTGGACAGCGGCCTCGAGGTCGGCGTCCTCGAAGACGACGAAGGGGGCCTTGCCCCCGAGCTCGAGGTGGACGCGCTTCGCGTTCGTCGCGGCCGCCTCGAGGACGGTGCGGCCGACCCGGGTGGAGCCGGTGAAGGAGACCATCGAGACGTCGTCGTGGCGCATCAGGTGGGCACCGGCGTCGGCGCCCCGGCCGGTGACGACGTTGACGACCCCGGCCGGGACCCCGGCGTCGAGGAAGGCCTGGGCGAAGAGGACCGAGGTCGTCGGCGTGAGCTCGCTCGGCTTGAGGACGATCGTGTTGCCGGCGGCGACGGCCGGGAGGATCTTCCACGCGGCCATCTGGAGCGGGTAGTTCCACGGCGCGATGGAGCCGACGACGCCGATGGGCTCGCGGCGCAGCGTCGAGGTGTGGTCAGCGCTGTACTCGCCGCTGGCCATCCCGCTGAGGTGGCGGGCCGCCCCCGCGAAGAAAGCGACGTTGTCGATGCTGCCGGGCACGTCGAACTCGCGGGAGAGCCGGATCGGCTTGCCGCACTGGGCGGTCTCGGCCTGGGCCAGCTCCTCGGCCCGGCTCTCGAGGATCTCTGCCGTCTTCGCGAGCAGGCCAGAGCGCTCGGCCGGGGTGACCCGCGACCACTCCTCGAAGGCGCGGCCGGCCGCGGCCACCGCGTCGTCGACGTCACCGGTGGAGGCGAGGTCGACGCTGCCGAGGGACTCACCCGTCGAGGGGTCGAGGAGATCGATCTCCTCCCCCGCCGACCCGGTGCGGACCTGTCCGTCGATGAGCTGGTACATCGTTCTCCCTTCGCCGTCAGGTGACGGTGAGCTCGAAGTGGTCCCCGGCGCGGGTGAAGCCGAGCCGGTCGTAGTACGGCCCCACCATCCCGGGCGGGGTCTTCACCCGACGGTATCCGCTGCTCCTGATCGGTCCCGATGGGCCGAAGACGAACTCGCCCGGGCTGCGGTCGCGGTAGCGCGGTGTCACGTAGTCGAGGAGCACCTGCGCGACCCCGTCGGGCTCGGCCCGCACGATCGTCACGCCGACGGTCTCGTCCCCGGTGAGGACGAGGTAGGCGTCGTCACCGGCGAAGGGGTCGTGGACGAACCCCGGTGTGAAGCGGCGGATGTCGGCCTCGTGGACGCGCAGCACGTGGCGCAGGTAGGTGTCGTCACCGTCCACCTGGAGGATCTCGTAGGCGCGCTCGTCGTGCCGGTCCCGGGCCGCGCGGACGAGGTGCCAGAGGTTCACCGCGGCGAGGACGACGTTGAGCCCGACCATGGGCCAGACCCCGACGACGGCGTTGTAGCCGACGAGCACGAGGCACCCGACGAGGTTGATCCAGCGCAGCCGGTGCAGGTTGGTCTGGACCAGCGAGACGACGAGGATCGCCGACCCGACCCAGCCGATGACCTCGAGGAGCGTTCGATCCATCCCCGGAGGTTATCTGCCGGCTCCCCGAGGTGTGAGGAGCTCTGCGACGAGCCTCGAAGGGTCAGGCGCGGGCGCCCGGCACCGTCGGCGACCCGCTCGCGAAGCGGCTCACGATGATGCCGGCGATCGTCATCGTCAGGGCGATGCCGGCGAGGACGACGAGCTGGAACTTCGCGGCCTCGAGCGGGCTGGCCCCGCCCATGATCGCCCCGACGAAGGCCCCCGGCAGCGTGACGAGCCCGGTGCTGCGGGTCTGGTCGAGGTTGGGGATGAGCATCTCGTGCACGGCGTGCCGGCCGATGTCGTCGTGCGCCTGACGGGGCGTGGCACCGAGCGCCAGCCACCCCTGGATCTCGTCGGAGCGCTCGCCCGCGAGGGTCCGGAACTGCCGGCCGGCGAGGGTCGTCGCGCTCATCGCGTTGCCGATGACGATGCCCGCGACGGCGACGAGGTAGCGCACCGTCCAGTCCATGAGGTGCAGGCCGAAGACGAGGACGATCGTCACGAGCGCCCCGACGACGACGGCGACGACGGCCGCCTGCCGTCCGCGGTAGAGCTCGCTGATCCGGCCCCCGGAGGTCAGTGACGCGGTCGTCAGCATGAGCAGGACGAAGAGGGCGACGGTCCAGCCGGTCGCGAGCACCCCCGAGAGGAGCGCGGCGACGACGGCGAGCTGGAGGGTGGCGCGCAGGATCGCGGTGACGGGGGTCCAGCCGAGCCGGACGCGGGCCCACCGCTGGAGGCCGAGCGTCAGGGCGGTGAGGACGAGCAGCCCGGCGAGGAAGGCGACCTCTCCCACCCATCCGTCCGTCAGCTCGATCACCCGCCCCACCCTGCCACGGCACGACAAAAGGCCCGGACCGGGTGGTCCGAGCCTTGTCGTGCGGTGGAGCTGAGGGTGTCGAGTCTCATGACATAGGAAACCCATGTGTCGAGACATAGGAAACCTCGGCCGGGTCGGATGCGTGCATGTCGAAGGCGCGTCTGGTCATCACCGCGGTCACCGTCCAGGGCCTGACTCAGGCCGAGGCTGCTACGCGATACGGGGTGTCCAAAGGGTGGGTATCCAAGGTGATGGCCCGCTACCGTGCGGAGGGCGAAGCCGCGTTCGAACCCCGCTCACGACGTCCGCGCAGCAACTCCCGCGCCTACCCGGCCGAAGTCATCGACGCCGTCCTGACCGAACGCGACCGCTTGACCCGCAGCGGCCACGACAACGGGCCGGCGACCATCGCCTGGCACCTGCAGCAAGCCGGCACGCCCGTCCCCTCACAGGCGACGATCTACCGGATCCTGCGTCAGCACGAACGCATCCGCCCCGAACCGAAGAAGAGACCCAAGTCCTCATACACCCGCTTCGAAGCAGACCTGCCCAACCAGTGCTGGCAGTCCGACACCACCCACTACCCCCTTACCGACGGCACCGATGCCGAGGTCATCACCTGGCTCGACGACCACTCCCGGTACGCCCTGCACACCACCGCCCACCACCCCGTCACCGCAGCAACCGTCCTGGCCACCTTCCGCGCCACCATCGACGAGCACGGCTGCCCCGCAAGCACCTGACCGACAACGCCATGATCTACACCGTCCGTCACGCCGGCCGGACCTCCCGCGGCGGACGCAACATCTTCGAGCACGAACTCGCAGCCCTGGGCGTGCAACAGAAGAACGGCCGCGGCAACCACCCCCAGACCCAGGGCAAGGTCGAACGCTTCCAGCAGACCCTCAAGAAATGGCTCCGCAAGCAACCCGCCCAACCCGCCACCCTCGACCAGCTCCAAGCCCAGCTCGACCAGTTCCGCCACGAGTACAACCACGACCGACCCCACGCATCCCTGAACCGCCGCACCCCCGCAGCCGCCTACCAGGCTCGCCCCAAAGCCACCCCACCCGACGAACCCACAGACCGGACCCACAACCGAATCCGCACCGACAAGGTCAACGAAGGCACCGTCACCCTGCGCCACGCCGGCCGACTGCACCACATCGGCATCGGAAGAGCCCACAACGGCCAACCCGTCCTGCTCCTGATCCAAGACCGCGACATCACCGTCATCCACGCCCACACCGGCGAACTCATCCGCGAACTCGTCCTCAACCCCACCAAGGACTACCAACCCCAAAACCAAAGGAAACCCCCGAACCCGTAGGTTCGAGGGTTTCCTATGTCCCGATACAGGACAGCGGTGGAGCTGAGGGGATTCGAACCCCTGACCCCCTCCATGCCATGGAGGTGCGCTACCAACTGCGCTACAGCCCCGAGCGTGACGCTCAGCGTCCCCCGAAGGGGACTGCGCGAGTTTACCCAGACACCCCCCTTCGCCACCAAATCGGCCAGTCTGCTCCCTGAGGTGCGAGCCGGCGAGCCTCGGAGGGTCAGGCGGTGACGCCGTCGCTCTCGATGGTCTCGGCGGGGGCGCCGGCGTTCCACTCCACGATCCGCCAGCCGCTCCGGCCCTCCTCGAGGAGCACCCAGTGGCAGTTGCGCAGGCCGCCGAGGGCCAGCCACGCCTGCTGCTGGTCGAGCCCGACGAGGTCGGCGGCCAGGGTGCGCCCGGTGACGCCGTGGGTCGCGAGGACGACGCACTCCCCCGGCTCCATGGCGGCGAGGACCTCCTCGACGAGGGCCCGGGCCCGCTCGGCGACCTCGGCGACGGTCTCGCCGTCACCACCGCGCCGGAAGTCCTCACCCGTGAGGAGCCGCTCGGCGTCCTCGGGGTACTGCTCACGGACCTGGTCGCCGGTCATGCCCTGCCAGGCGCCCGCGTGGATCTCGCGCAGCCGGGCGTCGGTCGTGATCGGCACGCCGCAGGCAGCGGCGACGTCCTGGCCGGTGACCTGGGCGCGGCGCAGGTCCGAGGAGACGACCCGGACGGGACGAAGGGGGATGAGCGCGCGGGCAGCCGCTCGGGCCTGGGCGTGCCCGCGGGCGGAGAGCTCGTGGTCGAGCTGGCCCTGCCAGACCCCGGCGGCGTTGGAGTCGGTCTCGCCGTGGCGCAGGACGACGAGGCGGCGGGCCGCGCTCGCGTCACCGATCACGAGGCGGTGCCCTCGCCGGAGCTCGTCTCGATGCCGAGGTCGATGACCGGGCAGTCCTTCCAGAGGCGCTCGAGCTCGTAGTAGGCCCGCTCCTCCTCGTGCTGGACGTGGACGACGATGTCGCCGAAGTCGAGCAGCACCCAGCGGCCCTCGCGGGCGCCCTCGCGACGCAACGGCTTGACGTCGATCTCGCGCAGGGCCTCCTCGACGGCGTCGACGATGGAGCCGACCTGGCGCTCGTTGTCGGCCGAGACGATGAGGAAGATGTCGGTCAGCGGCATCTGGCCGCTGACGTCGAGGGCGACGACCGACTCGGCGATCTTGTCGGCGGCGGCGCGCCCGGCGATGGTGGCGAGCTCACGGGCTCGGGGGGTGGCACTCACGTGGTCGTGGTCTCCGTGTCGTCTGCGGTGTAGAGGGCGTACTTGTTGATGTACTGCACGACGCCGTCGGGCACGAGGTACCACACGGGCTCGCCGTCGGCGACGCGGTCGCGGCAGTCGGTCGAGGAGATCGCCATGGCGGGGACCTCCTGGAGGGTGACCTTGTCCTCGGGCAGCCCCGACTCGCTGAGCTCGTAGCCGGGGCGGGTCACGCCGATGAAGTGCGCAAGGTCGAAGAGCTCGTCCGCGTCCTTCCAGGACAGGATCTGCGCCAGGGCGTCGGCCCCGGTGATGAAGAAGAGCTCGTCGTCGGGCCGGGCCGCGCGCAGGTCGCGCAGCGTGTCGATCGTGTAGGTGGGGCCGTCTCGGTCGATGTCGACCCGGCTCACGGTGAAGCCTGGGTTGCTCGCCGTCGCGACGACGGTCATGAGGTATCGGTGCTCGGCCGGCGAGACCTCACGGTCGGCCTTCTGCCAGGGCTGCCCGGTCGGGACAAAGACGACCTCGTCGAGGTCGAAGAGGGACTGCACCTCAGAGGCCGCCACGAGGTGCCCGTGGTGGATGGGGTCGAAGGTCCCACCCATGACGCCGAGGCGCACGGTCAGTGGGCGCCGGTGTCCGTGTGGTGCTCGTCGCTGGGGGCGTTGGGGACCTTGGCGGCGGTGCCGCGGAAGGACCAGAGCGCACCGAGACCGGCGGCGAAGAGGGCGAGCGCGATCCCGCCGAAGCCCCAGTGGCTGAAGGGCAGCTCGTTGTGCTCCAGGGGTGCGATCTCGGCGGCGTACGACGCGACAGTGCTCAGCATGGGGCCATGCTACCCGCGCCCGGGGTCCCTCGGGACGGCCACCCGCCGGGACGGACGGGGCGCCGGCACGTCGTGCACAGGCTCCGTGCACAGAGGTGTGCACAGAGACGAGGTTGCGCCGCTGCTCCTGTGGAGAACCTGTGGCCCGCGGTCCGCTCGGCGCACAGGCCCGGGAGCCGGTTGATCGGGGTGGGGCGCAGCGGGTAGACATCACCTGCACCCAGCCACGGCGACTTCCCCCACCAGGTTGCGTCGGGCAGCACGGGTGGTGGGGATAACGGACCTGCACCGGCGCGCGAGCGCGACGGCGGCCTCGGCTGCCGGGTGACCGCAGGGACGGACCCTCGCCGCTCGAGGCCCGGGCCGTCCGGCGCACACGCGCCGTCGCTCGTCACCGCGGAGCCACGCGACTGACGGTCCCCGCCACGCGCGCAAGGGCCCCTCCGGATCACCGGAGGGGCCCTTCGCCATGCCCCACCCCCTCGTCCCTGTCCGGCAGGTTGGCCCAACCTGCCGGCGCACGGGTCAGCGGATGTGGCCCTCGCCCTCGACGACCCACTTCGTCGTCGTGAGCTCGGGCAGCGCCATCGGGCCGCGGGCGTGCAGCTTCTGCGTCGAGATGCCGATCTCCGCGCCGAAGCCGAACTCGCCGCCGTCGGTGAACCGGGTCGACGCGTTGACCATCACCGCGGCCGCGTCGACCTCGGCGACCCAGCGGCGGGCGGCGGCGCGGTCCTCGGTGACGATCGCCTCGGTGTGGCCGGTGCCGTAGCGCCGGACGTGCTCGAGCGCCGCGTCGAGGTCGGGCACGACGGCGACGCTCATCTCCAGCCCGTGGAACTCCGTCGCGAAGGCCTCGTCCGTCACCGGGGTGCTCGCCACCCCTTCGGCCTGGGCGGCCCGGCCCGCCGCCTCGTCGGCGTGCAGGACGACGTCGGCGTCACCGAGCGCCCGCAGGACCCGCGGGAGGAAGTCCGCGGCGACCGCCTCGTGGACGAGGAGCGACTCGGCGGCGTTGCACACGCTCGGCCGGTGGGTCTTGGAGTTGACCGCGATCGCGAGCGCCTTGTCGAGATCCGCGCCCGCGTCGACGTAGACGTGGCAGTTGCCGATGCCGGTCTCGATGACGGGCACCGTCGAGCCGAGCACGACGGACTCGATCAGACCCGCTCCCCCACGCGGGATGAGCAGGTCGACGAGCCCTCGGGCAGTCATGAGCGCCGTGACGGTGCCGTGGCCCCCCTCGAGCAGCTGGACGGCGTCGGCGGGCAGCCCGGCGGCGGTGAGCGCCTCGCGGAGCACCTCGACGAGGACCCGGTTGCTGCTCGCGGCCGCGCTGCCACCGCGCAGGATGACGGCGTTGCCGGACTTCAGGCCAAGGCCGGCGGCGTCGACGGTGACGTTGGGGCGGGCCTCGTAGATCATCCCGACGACGCCCATCGGCACCCGGACCTGCCGGATCTGCATGCCGTTGGCCAGGGTCGAGCCGCGGACGACCTCGCCGACCGGGTCGGGCAGCCCGGCGACGTCACGGAGCGCCTGGGCGATGGCCCGGACCCGTCCGTCGTCCAGCCGCAGGCGGTCCTGGAGGCTCTCTGTCATCCCACCGGCCTGGCCGCGGGCGATGTCCTCGGCGTTGGCTGTGACGATGCGCGGGACCGCGGTGTCGAGCGCGTCGGCGAGGGCGAGCAGTGCGGCGTCCTTCTCGGCGCGGGTGAGCAGGGCGAGCTGGCGGGCGGCGGCGCGGGAGCGGGTCGCGAGCTCGCGGACGAGCTCGACGTCCTGCTCGCTGGCGGGCGCCGGTCCGGTCGTCGTGGCGGTCATGCCGCCAAATCTAGGCGACCGTGCCGTCAGGGCCGGTGTCGTCCCGCTCCGCGGGAAGGGCCGAAGGGGTGGCCTCACCCTGCGGGATCGGCTCACCCTCGCGCGCGGTGCCCGGGCGGGAAGCACTGGATGATGCTGGGGTCGAGGGGTCGGTGCTCGACGGGGTCGGCCTGCTTGTTGCGGACGACCGCGGCGATGACGAGGCCGATGACGAGGAGCAGCAGGACGACGCCGACGACAACGACGACGACGACAGGCATCGCGCTCATGGGACTCTCCGGGGGTGCGATCCGGCGGGCGTGGCCTCCAGTGTGACCCGAGAAGAGGCACAATGCTCCGGTGAGCACGACGATTCTCTCGATCCAGTCCTCCGTCGCCTACGGGCACGTCGGGAACTCCGCGTCCGTCTTCCCCATGCAGCGGCTCGGGGTGGAGGTCTGGCCGGTGAGCACCGTGCTCTTCAGCAACCACACCGGCTACGGCGAGTGGCGCGGCCCCCTCGTCCCGCCGGAGGACGTGCGCGAGGTCATCTCCGGCATCGGTGAGCGTGGCGCCTTCCCGGAGGTCGACGCGGTCCTCTCCGGCTACCAGGGCGGGGTGCAGATCGGCGACGTCATCCTCGACGCCGTCGCCCAGGTCAAGGCGGCCAACCCCTCCGCGATCTACGCGTGCGACCCGGTGATGGGCAACGCGAAGTCGGGCTGCTTCGTCCACCCCGACATCCCCGTGCTCCTCCGCGAGCGGGTGGTGCCGCAGGCCGACCTCATCACGCCCAATCAGTTCGAGCTGGGCTTCCTCACCGGCACCGAGCCCGCCGACCTGGAGTCGACGCTGGCCTCCGTCGACGCGGCCCGCGCGATGGGCCCGTCGACGGTGCTCGTCACGTCGGTGCTCCAGCCCGACCGCCCGGAGGACACGATCGAGATGCTCGCCGTCCATGGCGACGGCGCGTGGATCGTGCGCACCGAGCACCTGCCGATCAAGTGCAACGGCTCCGGTGACGTCACGGCCGCGCTCTTCACGACCCACCTGCTCCAGTCCGGCGGCGACGCCGAGGTCGCCCTCGGCCGCACGGCGAGCAGCGTCTGGGACCTCGTGAAGCGGACCCTCGACTCCGGGCGGCGCGAGCTCCAGCTCGTCCAGAGCCAGGAGGAGATCGCTCACCCGCGGATGCAGTTCGAGGTCACCCGCGTCCGCTGACCCTCCCTCCCCCTCCCCTGATCGCACGAGCCAAGGCTCCTACCCTCTCCTGATCGCACGAGCCTTGGCTCGTGCGCACCGTTTGGGCGAAGAGGTGAGGTACGAGCCTTGGCTCGTGCGAAGGGGTGGGCGAGCGGGGTGGGGGCGGGCCCGGACCGCCCCGCCGACGGGTCAGCGGGAGGTCAGCGCGAGATGGTCGCGGTGGATCGCCTCGCGCTCGTACTGCGCCCCGAGCTCGGCCGCGATCTCCTTCGTCGACCGTCCGAGCATCTGCGGCAGGTCGGTGGACGAGTAGCTGGAGAGCCCGCGGGCGACGACAGCGCCGTCCGGGCCGACGACGTCGACGACGTCACCCTCGGCGAAGCTGCCCCGGATCTCGACGATCCCGGCTGGCAGGAGCGACTTGCCGCGCTCGGTCAGCGCGGTGACGGCGCCGGCGTCGACGACGAGCGCTCCCCGCGAGGTCGTCGCGTGCTGCAGCCACCAGGTCCGGTTGGGCCGGCGACGGCGCGCCGGCACGAAGACCGTCCCGACGTCCTCGCCGGCGAGCGCGCGGCCGATGTCGGGGGTCGCGGCGAGGACGGCGCTGATCCCGGCCGCGTTTGCGATCGAGGCCGCCTCGACCTTGGTCTGCATCCCCCCGGTCCCGACACGGGAGCCACGGGCGCTGACGTCGATGTCCTTGAGCTGGTCACGACCGCGGACGACGGCGATCCGACGGGCGCCCGGACGGTCCGGCTTGTCGGTGTAGAGCGCGTCGACGTCGGTGAGGAGCACCAGGGTGTCGGCCCCGATGAGGTGGGCGACGAGGGCGGCGAGCCGGTCGTTGTCGCCGAACTTGATCTCGCTCGTCGCGACCGTGTCGTTCTCGTTGATGATCGGGACGATCCCGAGCGTGAGGAGCCGGTCGAGCGTGCGACGCGCGTTGGTGTAGTGACCGCGACGGGTGGTGTCGTCGGCGGTGAGGAGGACCTGTCCGACGTGCAGCCCGTGGCGGCGGAAGGCGGCGTCGTAGGCGGCGACCAGCACGCCCTGCCCCACGCTCGCGGCCGCCTGCTGGGTCGCGAGGTCGCGCGGACGCCGGGCCAGCCCGAGCGGGCCGATCCCCGCCGCGATCGCGCCGGAGGAGACGAGCACGACCTGGACACCCTCCGCGACCCGGCCGGCGATGGCGTCGACGATCGCGGTGACCCGCTCGCCGTCGAGATGACCGCCGTCGGCGTTGGTCAGCGACGACGAGCCCACCTTGACGACGACACGACGGGCCTGCGCCACGCGGGCGCGCGCCTGCTCGTCGGTGATCTCCAGCGGGGTCATCTCAGTCCTCGTCGCTCCAGACCCCTGCGCGACGCTCCTCCGCGAGCTCCTCACGGGCCGCGGTCTGGGCGTCCTTGCGCGCATGGAACTCGTCGCGACGCTCGGCGTTGGTCCGGCGCGTGCGCTCGTCGAGACGCAGGTCGGTGCCACGGCCGCCGAGCAGCTCGGCGCCCCCGACGAGGGTGGGCTCCCAGTCGAAGATCACGGCGTTGTCCTCCGGGCCGATGAGCACGGTCGACCCGGCGACGGCGCCGGCCTTGACGAGCGCCTCCTCGACGCCGGCGCGGGCGAGCCGGTCGGCGAGATAACCCACGGCCTCGTCGTTGGCGAAATCGGTCTGGCGCACCCAGCGGGTCGGGCGTTCGCCGATGACGCGGAAGACCTCGCCGTCGGGCGTGCTCTCGCGGCGCACGACGAAGCCGGAGTCGTCGACGGCCTTGGGTCGCAGGACGACCCGCTGCGGGACGATCTCACGCTCGAGCTCGGCGCGGGCCTGCTCGACGTGGCGGGCGAGGGCGAAGGTCAGCTCCTTGAGGCCCGTGTGCGCGACGGCCGAGACCGTGTGGACCTCGAGCCCGCGCTCCTCGAGCATCGGGGTGACCATCTCGGCCAGCTCGCGAGCCTCGGGCACGTCCGCCTTGTTGAGGACGACGACACGGGTGCGCTCCGAGAGCGGGATGCCCCCGAGCGCGTCGTCACCGACGTAGGAGGCGAGCTCGGCCTCGATGACGTCGAGGTCGCTCATCGGGTCGCGACCCGGCTCGAGCGTCGCGCAGTCGACGACGTGGACGAGCACCGAGCACCGCTCGACGTGGCGCAGGAACTCCAGGCCGAGGCCCTTGCCCTCGCTCGCGCCGGGGATGAGCCCGGGCACGTCGGCGATCGTGTAGCGCATCGCGCCGGCCGTGACGACCCCGAGGTTCGGCACGAGCGTCGTGAAGGGGTAGTCGGCGATCTTCGGCCGCGCGGCAGAGAGCACGGAGACGAGCGAGGACTTGCCGGCGGAGGGGAAGCCGACGAGCGCGACGTCGGCGAGCGACTTCAGCTCGAGGACGATCTCGTCGCTCTCCCCCGGCTCGCCGAGGAGCGCGAAGCCAGGCGCCTTGCGCCGCTGGGAGGCGAGAGCCTTGTTGCCCAGGCCGCCGCGACCCCCCTTCGCCGCCACGTACCGGGTGCCCTCGCCGACGAGGTCCGCGAGGATCTCGCCGGCGCGGTTCTTCACGACGGTGCCCTCGGGCACGGGCAGGATCAGGTCCTCGCCCTGCGCGCCGTTCTTCTCGTCGCCGGCGCCCGGGGCGCCGTTCTTGGCGCGCCGGTGCGGGCTGCGGTGGTAGTCGAGCAGCGTCGTGCTCTGGGTGTCGACGACGAGGACGACGTCACCGCCGTTGCCGCCGTTGCCCCCGTCGGGGCCGCCGAGCGGCTTGAACTTCTCCCGGTGGACCGAGGCGACGCCGTGGCCGCCCTTGCCCGCCTCGACGTGGAGGACCACGCGGTCGACGAAGCTCGTCATCTGTCCTGCTCTCTGGGGGATGCGCGAAGGGGGCGGGTCAGCGTGGCGCTGAACCCCGCCCCCTTCGACGTGGTGCTACGGGTGTCGTCAGCTGGCGCTGTCCGCGAGGACGACGTTGACGACCTTGCGGCCACGCTTGGTGCCGAACTGGACGGTGCCGTCGGTGAGGGCGAAGAGCGTGTCGTCGCCGCCACGGCCGACGTTGTCGCCGGGGTGGAAGTGGGTGCCGCGCTGACGGACGAGGATCTCGCCCGCGCCGACGACCTGGCCGCCGAAACGCTTCACGCCGAGGTACTGGGGGTTGGAGTCGCGACCGTTCTTGGTCGAGGACACACCCTTCTTCGATGCCATGTCTGTGGTTCCTCCTGCTGCGCGGCCGTCAGGCCTTGATGTCGGTGATCTTGACCTGGGTGAGCGGCTGGCGGTGGCCCTGGCGCTTCTTGTACCCGGTCTTGTTCTTGTACTTCATGATCGTGATCTTCGGGCCCTTGGCGGGACCGACGACCTCGGCCTTGACGGAGACCTTCGCGAGCTTGTCGGCGTCGCTGGTGATCGTCGAGCCGTCGACGACGAGGATGGGCTGGAGGTCGACGGCGTCGCCGGCCTCGCCCTTGATGCGGTTGATGAGGATGGTGTCGCCGACGGAGACCTTCTCCTGGCGGCCACCCGCGCGAACGATCGCGTACATCAGTGGGAACTCACTTTCGCTGGCAAGGCGCACTCTCTCTGTCTGACCGGCCGACAGTCCGCGGGCCCAGAAGGGCTCGAGGCGTCCGCTCGGTGGGCGCACCGAGCGTCAAGACTACCGGCGGGCGGGCCTGGTCACCAAACCCGCGCCGCCGGGGACCGACGTCGTCAGTCCGTCGTCGTGGGCGGGCCGGCCTCGGAGGTGACCCGCTTGCGCTTCTTGCGGGCCGGGGCGGCCGGCTCGGGCTCGGGCGAAGGGGTGGGCTCGGGGTCCGCGGTCGGCTCCCCCGCCGTGGCCTCGCCGGCGATCGTCGTCAGCGGCTCGGCCTTCGGCGCGGTCGCCGTGAGGTCGACTGCCTCGAGCGTCACCGGCGCGCCGCTGGAGGCGGCGCGGCGGCCGCCGCGGCGGCGCCTCGGCTCCTGGGCCGGCTCGGGCTCGGGGGTCGGGTCGGGCTCGGACGCGGGGGCGCGCTCGGGCTCGGCCGCCTGGACCGGCTCGACCTCATCGACGGGCTCGATGGACGCCTCGGGAACGATGTCCTGCGTGTCGGCGCCCTGGAGGTCGAGCTCGGCGACGTCGTCCTCGCTCGGCTCGCCGGCGACGTTGCGGATGGCGGCGGCGTGCGCGGCCGCCGCGATCTGCGCAGCCGTCCGGCCGTTCTGGTCGGTCTGCTCGCGCTCGGGGACCTTCGCGGCGGACTGCTGCTGCTCCTCCCCCTTCGACCCCTTGCCGCGGCCACGGCCACGACCGCGGCCCGATCCGTCGTCCCGCTGACCGCCGCCCTGGTTGCCGGAGTCGCCGGCGACCGGCTCCGAGGAGACGTGGATGCCCCGGCCCTGGCAGCACTCGCAGACCTCGGAGAAGACCTCGATGAGGCCGCTGCCGACCCGCTTGCGGGTCATCTGGACCAGGCCGAGCGAGGTGACCTCGGCGACCTGGTGCTTCGTGCGGTCGCGACCGAGGCACTCGAGGAGACGCCGGACGACGAGGTCCCGGTTGGCCTCGAGGACCATGTCGATGAAGTCGATGACGATGATGCCGCCGATATCGCGCAGGCGGAGCTGGCGGACGATCTCCTCGGCCGCCTCGATGTTGTTCTTCGTCACCGTCTCCTCGAGGTTGCCCCCGGAGCCGACGAACTTGCCGGTGTTGACGTCGACGACCGTCATCGCCTCGGTACGGTCGATGACGAGCGAGCCGCCGGAGGGCAGCCACACCTTGCGGTCCATCGCCTTGGCGATCTGCTCGTCGATGCGGTGCGCTGCGAAGACGTCGCCCTCGCCCGTGAAGCGCTCGAGCCGGTCGGAGAGGTCGGGCGCGACGTCGTCGACGTAGCCCTTGATCTCGCGCCAGGCGTCCTCGCCGGAGACGACCATCTTCGCGAAGTCCTCGTTGAAGATGTCGCGGATGACCCGGACGGTCATGTCGGGCTCGGCGTGCAGGACCGTCGGGCCGCTGCCCTTCTTGCCCTTCTTGGACTCGACCTTCGAGGAGATCCGGTCCCAGGCCTTCGTGAGGCGCTCGACGTCCTTCTTCAGCTCCTCCTCGCTGGCCCCCTCGGCGGCCGTACGCACGATGACGCCGGCGCTGTCCGGGACGACCTCCTTGAGGATGCCCTTGAGCCGGGCCCGCTCCTTGTCCGGGAGCTTGCGGGAGATGCCGGTCATGCTGCCCTCGGGCACGTAGACGAGGTAGCGGCCCGGCAGGGAGACCTGCGAGGTGAGCCGGGCGCCCTTGTGACCGATCGGGTCCTTGGTCACCTGGACGAGGACCATGTCGCCGGAGGACAGCGCGTTCTCGATGCGGCGCGCCTGGCCGTTGCCGACGCCGTGGGCGTCCCAGTTGACCTCACCGGCGTAGAGGACGGCGTTGCGGCCCTTGCCGATGTCGACGAAGGCGGCCTCCATGCTCGGCAGGACGTTCTGCACCCGGCCGAGGTAGACGTTGCCGACCATCGTCGAGGTGGTCTCGCGCGAGACGTAGTGCTCGACGAGCACGTCGTCCTCGAGCACGCCGATCTGGGTGCGCTCGCCGGAGCTGCGCACGACCATGACCCGCTCGACGCTCTCGCGTCGGGCGAGGAACTCGGCCTCGGTGATGATCGTGCGGCGCCGGCCGGCCTCGCGGCCCTCACGGCGGCGCTGCTTCTTGGCCTCGAGGCGGGTCGAGCCCTTGACGGCCTGCGGCTCGTCGCGGTCCGTGCGGGCCTCACGGACCCGGGTCACGGTGCCGGGCGGGTCGTCCTGGGAGTCGTTGCCCCCACCCCCGGAGCCGCGGCGGCGACGACGGCGGCGACGGCTCGAGCCAGCCTCGCCGTCACCGGGGTCGTTGCTGTCGTCCTGGTCGTCGCTGCTGTCGCTGTCGCCGTCGTCAGAGTCGTCGGAGGTGTCGCTGTCGGACTCGTCCTTGCTCGCCTGCTGGCCACGACCCCGCCCACGGCCCCGGCCGCGACCGGAGGGCTGCTGCTCCCCCTTCGCCTCGTCGCTGTCCGCCTCGCCGGACTCGTCGGAGTCCTCGGACTCCTCGCCCGGGTCGCTGCTGTCCTCGGAGCGGTTGCGGCCCCGGCCACCACGACGGCGGCGACGACGCGGCTGGCCCTGCTGGTCCTCCGGGCCGTCCTGGTCCTGGCTGTCGTCGTCGGAGCCGTCGGCGTCCTGGGAGTCGTCCCGCTCGTCCTCGACCGGGGCGGCCTCGGGAGCGCGGCGGGGGGCCCGGCGCGGCGCGACCGGCTCGGGGGGCTGGAAGAGCAGACCGAAGCTCGGGACGGTCGCGGCCGGAGCCTGCTCGGCCTCGTCCTCGGTCTCGTCGGTGTCCTCGTCCTGGTCCTCGACCGGGGCCTCGGCCTCGTCGGCCGGCTGCTCGGAGGTCTCGTCGAGGGTCTCCTCGACGGGCTTCTCGGCACCCTCCGCGGCGAGCGGGAGGGTCGATTCTTCGGTGGTCTGGTCGGTCTTGTCGGTCGCCATGCGGCACCTCCGGCGGCAGGACCGGTGCCACACCATCCCCGGAGGGATCAGCCGGCCGCTGCTGCGGCTCGGCGTGGCGCTCGCGCCACGCCCGAAAAGTCAGTGCTGCCCGCAGGCGGCTCGCGCCGAGCGCGTCACCTCTGCAGGCCGACGGTGTCGTCGTCGGTCAACGGGTCGATGACCGTTGCCTGCGCGTCGTCCCACACGCCCTGCTCGAGCCGGGTGACCAGTGGCGGTCTCGGTGGCTCGAACGGCGTGACGAGCGACAACGCGCTGAGGACGTCGTCGGGGCGTACAGCCGGTGTGGTGTGCCGTACGACCGTGGTCAGTATCGCACAGGCGGTCTGCGCAGCCCCGGCGACGCCGCTCTCGACGCGCGCCTCGATGACCGGCCCGCGGGCGTCGAAGGACCTGCGCCCCCGCTTGAACATCCGGGAGACCTCGACCTGCTCCTGCGCGAGGAAGGCGTCGACGACGCCCTGGAGCTCCTCGACGGCGACCCCCTCGAAGGCCATCCGCCACCGACTGGCCTGCAGCCGGTCGGCGAGCGCGCCCGGCCGGGCCTCGACGACCGTGATGACGTCGATGCCCTCGGGCAGCGCCTCGTCGAGGGCGAGGCGCACCCGCTCGGGGTCCACGTGCTCGGTCACCGAGATCTCGAAGTACTCCGCCTCGGAGGCCATGCCCGTGGGCGCGCCGTTGGCGTAGGAGATCTTCGGGTGCGGGTGGAAGCCTGCGGAGAAGGCCATCGGGACACCGGACCGGCGCAGCGCCCGCTCCAGCGCTCGCGCGAAGTCTCGGGTCGAGGAGAACCGGAGCCTGCCCCGTCGGGCGTACTGCACCCGCAGCTTCTGGACGGGCGGGGGCGGAGGAGGACCGTCGGGGGTGCGCTGAGCCATGATCCCCCAAGCGTACGTCGGGACGAAGGGGGTGCCTCAGGCCTAGCCTTGGCTCATGACGCCCGTGGACCGTGCCCGCCTCCGCCAGCTGCTCGCCGCGGAGGTCGCCGACTACTCGGCGCGCAACCCTCGCAGCCGCGCCCTCCACGAGGCCGGCGAGCACCTCTTCGGCCGGGTGCCGATGACCTGGATGAACATGTGGTCCGGCGGTTTCCCCCTCGGTCTCGAGAGCGCGAAGGGGGCCCGCATCCGGGACCTCGACGGTCACGAGCTCGTCGACCTGGCGCTCGGCGACACGGGCGCGATGGCTGGCCACTCCCCCGACCCGACGCTCGCGGCGATCCGTCGGCGGGCCGAGGACCTCGGCGGGCTGACGACGATGCTGCCGACCGAGGACGCCGAGTGGGTGGCGGCCGACCTCAGCCGCCGCTTCGGGATGGACCGGTGGAGCTTCACCCTCTCGGCGACCGACGCCAACCGTTGGGCGGTCCGGCTCGCCCGCCTCGTCACCGGCCGGGCCAAGATCCTCGTCTTCGGGCACTGCTACCACGGCAGCGTCGACGAGACCTTCGCGCTGCCCGGCCCCGACGGGAGCACCGTGAGCCGCCCGGGCAACGTCGCCCCGCCGGTGCCGCTCGACCTCACGACCCGCGCCGCGACGTGGAACGACCTCGAGAGCGTCGAGGAGCAGCTGCGCCACGGGGACGTCGCCGCGATCCTCACCGAGCCGGCGCTGACCAACATCGGGATCGTCCTGCCCGAGGAGGGCTTCCTCAAGGGTCTGCGGGCGCTCGCGAGCGAGCACGGGGCGCTGCTCATGATCGACGAGACGCACACCTTCTCGGCCGGGTGGGGCGGCGCGACGACCGCCTGGGGGCTCGACCCGGACATCGTCGTCATCGGCAAGTCCATCGGCGGCGGGGTGCCGATCGGCGCCTACGGCCTCACCGCGGAGGTCGCGGACGCGGTGACCCGGCGCACCGAGCGGGGCGACGCCGACATCGTCGACGTCGGTGGCGTGGGCGGCACCCTCGCCGGCAACGCCCTCTCGCTGGCCGCGGCGCGGGCGACGCTCGGCGAGGTCCTGACACCCGAGGCCTTCGAGCGGATGGACCGGCTCGCGACGGACTTCACCGCCGGGGTCCAGGCGGCGATCGACGAGCACGAGCTGCCGTGGTCGGTGAGCCGGCTCGGGGCGCGGGCGGAGTACCGCTTCGCCTCACCGGCGCCGCGGACGGGCGCCGAGTCTGCGGCGGCGGCCGACGACGACCTCGACGCGTACCTGCACCTCGCCCTGCTCAACCGCGGCTACCTCATGACGCCCTTCCACAACATGGCGCTCATGTGCCCGGCGTCGACCGAGGCCGACGTCACGGGTCACACGGCGGTCTTCGGCGAGGTCACTGCCGCGCTGCGCGGCTGAGCAGCTCGACGAGGTGGACCGCCTGGCGGTCGGTGAGATCGGCGACCTGCGTCTGGCAGGAGAAGCCGTCGGCGAGAACGACCGCGTCGGCCGAGGCCTCCTCGATCGCCGGGAGCAGCTGCTGCCGGGCGACCTCGACGGAGACCTCGTAGTGGCCGAGCTCGACGCCGAAGTTGCCCGCGAGCCCGCAGCACCCGCCGAGCCGGCGGACGGTGGCCCCGGTCGCGGCGAGCAGCTCCTCGTCGGCCTTCCACGACATCACGGCGTGGTGGTGGCAGTGGGGCTGCGCGACGATCTCGGTGCCGGTGAGGTCCGGGGCCTGCCACCGGCCGTCGGCGATGGCGGCGGTGAGCAGCTCGGCGACGGTCCGGACGGACCCGGCGACGCCGCGCGCGGCCGGGCTGTCGACGAGCCGGGGCAGGTCGTGGCGCAGCGCGGCGGTGCAGCTCGGCTCGAGACCGACGACGGGCACGCCGGCCGCCACCACCGGTGAGAGCGCGGCCGTCGCGCCCTCGAGCGTGCGCCGGGCCTGGTCGAGCTGACCCGTCGAGATGAGGGTCAGCCCGCAGCACCCCTGCTCCGCCGGGACGAAGGGGGCGTACCCCGCCTCTCGCAGGACGGCCACGGCCGCCTGGCCGACGTGGGGGCTGAAGTGGTCGGTGAAGGAGTCCACGAAGACCGCCACGGGGTGCTCGAGCCCGACCACCTCGTCGAGGCGACGGACCATCCCTTCGTCCTGGGCCCAGGACCGGAAGGTCTCCCGGGCGAAGGTCGGCAGGTTGCGCCGCGGGTCGACCCCGCCGAGCGGGAGCGTGAGCCGCCGCGCGCCCGGCAGGTGGGTGAGGGCGTTGACGAGTCGTGGCGTGCGGGAGGCGACGCGAGCGAGCCGAGGCAGCCAGCCGAGGGTGTAGTGGCTGCGCGGGCGCAGGCGCCCCTTGTAGCTCTGATGGAGCACCTCGGACTTGTAGGTCGCCATGTCGATGCCGGTCGGGCAGTCGCTCGCGCAGCCCTTGCAGGACAGGCACAGGTCGAGGGCCTCGTGGACCGCCGGGTTGCGCCAGCCGCCGGTGATCGTGGCGCCGTCGAGCATCTCCTGGAGCGCCCGGGCACGACCGCGGGTGGAGTCGCGCTCCTCGCGGGTGGCCTGGTAGCTCGGGCACATCACCGTCGTCGGCGTGCCGGCCGCCCGGCACTTGCCGACGCCGGTGCACCGGTGCAGCGCCTGGGTGAGGTCGCCGTCGTCCTCGGGATAGGTGAAGGCGAGACCGTCTGCGGCGCGGGTCAGCGAGCGGGCACGCGGGATGCGCAGGTGCGCCTCGACGGGGTCCGGGTCGACGAGGACGCCCGGGTTGAGGAGGTTGTCGGGGTCGAGTGCGTGCTTGACGGCCCCGAAGAGCGAGATGACCTCGGGCGAGTACATCCGGGGCAGCAGCGCGCTGCGGGCCCGGCCGTCGCCGTGCTCGCCGGAGAGCGAGCCTCCGTGCGCGGCGACGAGATCCGCGGCCGCCTCGACGAGGGACCGGTAGCGCTGCTCCGCACCCGCCGAGGTGAGGTCGGTGTCGAGCCGCACGTGCAGGCAGCCGTCGGCGAAGTGCCCGTACGGCAGGCCCTGGACGTCGTGCTCCTCGAGCAGGTCGTCGAAGGCCCGGAGGTAGTCGCCGAGCCGCTCCGGTGGGACGGCGGCGTCCTCCCAGCCAGCGTGAGCCGGCCGGTCGCGCTGCGAGCGCCCGGACAGACCGGCGCCGTCCTCACGGATGCGCCACAGCGCGCGGGCCTCGGCCGGGTCGGTGACGATCCGGGCGTCGAGGGCGCTGACCCCGGTGACGACCCGGCGGGCACGCTCGAGCGCCTCGGCCGGGGACTCCCCGGTGACCTCGACGAAGAGCCAGGCATCCCCTTTCGGCAGGTCCGGGACGTGGTCGGGGCCGCGACGCTCGCGCGTGACGTCGACGATGCGCCGGTCGATCCCCTCGGCCGCGACCGCGCCGAGCCGGCCCAGGGCCGGGGCGACGTCGCCGGCGGCGTAGATGTCGACGAAGCCGAGGGCCACGAGGCAGGTGGCCGGCGGGTCGGTGACGAGGCGGACGCGCGCCTGCGTCACGACGGCGAGGGTGCCCTCGGAGCCGACGAGCATCCGGCCGACGTCGCGCCCGTGCTCGGGCAGGAGGTGCTCGAGGGCGTACCCGCTGACCTGCCGCCCGAAGCGGCCCAGCTCGGTGCGGATCGCCGCGAGGTGCGCGTCGGTGAGCTCGGCGAGGCGGGCGAGGACGTCGTCGGCGCCGGTGAGCGAAGGGGTGCCGCCGACGCCGGTCGTCGCCTCGACCCGTCGTCCGTCGGCGAGGAGGAGGGACATCGCGGTGACGTTGTCGGAGGTGCGGCCGTACCCGAGGGCGCGGTTGCCGCAGGCGTTGTTGCCGATCATCCCGCCGACGGTGCAGCGGGTGTGGCTGCTCGGGTCGGGGCCGAAGCGCAGCCCCGCCGCGACGGCCTGGGCCTGGAGGGTCGCATGGACGGTGCCCGGCTCGACGAGGGCGGTGCGGCTCTCGGGGTCGACCTCGAGGACCCGGCCCAGGTGACGGCTCGTGTCGAGGACGATGCCGGGGCCGATCGCGTTGCCGGCGCAGGAGGTGCCCGCGCCGCGGGCGGTGACCGGGACGCCCGTGGCCCGGGCGACCTCGAGGGCGGCCGTGATCTCGTCGACGTGCCGGGGCATGACGACCGCGCGCGGGGGGATGCGGTAGATCGAGGCGTCGGCCGCGTACATGCCGATCGAGAGCGGGTCGGTGCGGACGTCGTCGATGCCCGCACGGGACAGCGCCTGGCCCAGGTCGTCGACAGACACGCTCATGCGCGGCATTCTCCCCCGACGCCCCGGCTATCCCGCCACCGGTCCGCCCCGTGGGCTCCCGACCCCTCCCCCTTCGCACGAGCCAAGGCTCCTACCCGAGCGAGGCGACACGAGCCTTGGCTCGTGCGAATCCGGTTGCGCCTACCAGGGCTCCTGCGCGGCGACCGTCGCGGTGACCACCGGGACACGCGAGACGTCGGGTCAGGCGCCGCGGGTCATCGACTCCTTGCCGGAGCCGAGGACCGTGAGCGGCAGGAGGGTCTTGCCGGTCGGGCCGATCTCGATCTCGGTGCCCATCTGCGGGCACACGCCGCAGTCGAAGCACGGGGTCCAGCGGCAGTCCTCGACCTCGGTCTCGTCGACCGCGTCGAGCCAGTCCTGCCAGAGCCACTCCTTGTCGAGCCCGGAGTCGATGTGGTCCCAGGGCAGGACCTCGCTCTCCTCACGCTCGCGGGTCGTGTACCAGTCGACGTCCACGCCGGTGCCCTCGAGGCCGCGGTCCGCGCCGGCCATCCAGCGCTCGTAGGAGAAGTGCTCGCTCCAGCCGTCGAAACGGCCGCCGTCGCGCCAGACCTCCTCGATGACCCGCCCGAGCCGGCGGTCGCCGCGGCTGAGCAGTCCCTCGACGATGCCGGGCTTGCCGTCGTGGTAGCGGAAGCCGATGGAGCGGCCGTAGCGCTTGTCCGAGCGGATCGCGTCGCGCAGCTTGGCCAGCCGGGCGTCGGTCTCCTCGGCGGAGAGCTGCGAGGCCCACTGGAAGGGCGTGTGCGGCTTGGGCACGAAGCCACCGATGGAGACGGTGCAGCGGATGTCGTTGTGCCCGGCGACCTGGCGGCCGGTCTCGATGACCCGCTTGGCGACCTCGGCGATCTGCAGGACATCCTCGTCGGTCTCCGTCGGGAGCCCGCACATGAAGTAGAGCTTGACCTGACGCCAGCCGGCGCCGTACGCCGCGGCGACGGTACGGATGAGGTCGTCCTCGGTGACCATCTTGTTGATCACCTTGCGGATCCGCTCGCTGCCGCCCTCGGGGGCGAAGGTCAGCCCGGAGCGGCGGCCGTTGCGGGTCAGCTCGTTGGCGAGGTCGATGTTGAAGGCGTCGACCCGCGTCGACGGCAGGGAGAGCCCGGTGTTGGTGCCCTCGTAGCGGTCGGCGAGACCCTTGGTGAGGTCGGCGATCTCGGAGTGGTCGGCCGAGCTCAGCGAGAGCAGCCCGACCTCCTCGAAGCCCGACGCCTGCAGGCCACGCTCGACCATCTCGCCGATGCCGGTGATCGAGCGCTCGCGGACCGGGCGGGTGATCATCCCGGCCTGGCAGAAACGGCAGCCGCGCGTGCAGCCGCGGAAGATCTCGACGCTCATCCGCTCGTGGACCGACTCGGCGAGCGGGACGAGCGGCTGCTTCGGGTAGGGCCACTCGTCGAGGTCCATGACGGTGTGCTTGGCGACCCGCCACGGCACGCCGCTCTCGGCGGGCGCGACGCGCTGGATGCGCCCGTCGGGCAGGTACGAGACGTCGTAGAAGGCGGGGACGTAGACGCCGCCGGTCTCGGCGAGGCGGCGCAGCACCTCGACCCGGCCGCCGGGACGACCCTGGGCCTTCCAGCCCGCGACGATGTCGGTCGCGCCGAGCACCGCCTCCTCGCCGTCGCCGACGATCGCGGCGTCGATGAAGTCGGCGACCGGCTCGGGGTTGAAGGACGCGTGCCCGCCGATGAGCACGATCGGGTCCTCGTCGGTGCGATCGGCGGCGTGCAGCGGGATGCCCGCGAGGTCGAGCGCGGTGAGCATGTTGGTGTAGCCGAGCTCGGTGGAGAAGGAGATGCCGAAGATGTCGAAGTCACGCACCGCACGGTGCCCGTCGACGGTCACCTGAGGCACCCCGTGCTCGCGCATGAGGGCCTCCATGTCGGGCCACACCGCGTAGGTGCGCTCGGCGAGGGCGTCCTCGCGCTCGTTGAGCACCTCGTAGAGGATCATGACGCCCTGGTTGGGCAGCCCGACCTCGTACGCGTCGGGGTACATGAGGACCCACCGGACGGTGAGGTCCTGGCCGTCGGGTCCGTGGCCGCCGCAGTCCCACTCCTTGACCGTGGAGTTCAGCTCGCCCCCGACGTACTGGATGGGCTTGCTGACGCGCTCGAGCAGCGGCTCGAGCTCGGCGAATCGGGACTGTCCAGGCATGGGTTCCAGGGTAGGTGCCCCGGCCGACCTGCCCAAACGACGGACGAAGGGGAGGTGCCGGGTCTCCCCGGCCCCTCCCCTTCGCGTCCTGCCGGGTCAGCCGGCGTACATGCCGTCGATGTCGCTCTTGAACTTGTCGGCGACGATCTTGCGGCGCAGCTTCAGGCTCGGGGTGAGCTCGCCGTCCTCGACGCTGAGGTCGCGGCCGAGGATGGTGAACTTGCCGATCCGCTCCCACTTGTTCAGGCCCTGGTTGAGCTCGTCGACGTAGGACTGGACCATGTCGCGCGCCTGCGCCGAGGAGACGATCTCCTGGTAGGACGCGCCGCCCAGGCCGTTGGCCTGCGCCCACGGCTGGATGGCCTCCTCGTCGAGGGTGACGAGCGCGGTGACGAAGTGCCGGCCCTCGCCGTGGACGAGGAACTGCCCGACGTAGGGGCACAGGCCCTTGAAGGTCGACTCGATGAGCGAGGGCGCGACGTACTTGCCGTTGCTCGTCTTGAAGAGGTCCTTCTTGCGGTCCGTGATCTTGAGGAAGCCGCGCTCGTCGATCTCGCCGATGTCGCCGCTGTGCAGCCAGCCGTCCTCGTCGAGCGTCTCAGCGGTCGCCTCGGGGTTGTTGTGGTAGCCCTGCATGATGCCCGGGCCCCGCATGAGGACCTCGCCGTCCTCGGCGATCTTGACCTCGGTGCCGATGAGCGGCCAGCCGACCGTGCCGGTCTTGTTCGCGTACGGCCGGTTGACCGTCGCCGCCGAGCTCGTCTCGGTCATGCCGTAGCCCTCGAGGATCGTCAGGCCGGCGCCGTTGAACCAGTTCGCCACCTCGGGGTTGAGCGCGGCCGAGCCGGAGATGAAGAAGCGGATCCGCCCGCCGAAGCGCTCCCGGACCTTCGCGAGCACGATCTTGTCGGCCAGGCCCATCTGGAGACTCTTGCCCGGGCCGAGGCTCCGGCCGGACTGCTCGGCCTCGGCCTTGGCGCGGCCGAGCCCTGAGGCCCAGTTGAAGAGCTTGAGCTTGGCGCCGCCCTCGGCCTCCATGCCGAGGCTGACCTTCGCGTAGACCTTCTCGAAGATGCGCGGGGCCGCGGCCATGAAGGTCGGGCGGACGACTGCGAGGTTGTCGACGATCTTGTCGATCCGGCCGTCGATGGCCGTGGACATGCCGGTGGCCAGGGTGAGCATGAGCAGCTGCTTGCCGAAGACGTGGGCGAGCGGCAGCCAGAGGTACTGGACGTCGTCGCTGCTCAGCATGCCCGTCGCGGCGACCGCGGCGCCCTGGTAGGTCCAGGCGCTGTGCAGCAGGCGCACGCCCTTGGGCCGACCGGTCGTGCCGGAGGTGTAGATGATCGTCGCGAGGTCGCCCGCCTGGGTCGCGTCGATCCGCTCGTCGACGACGTCCGGGGAGGTCTCGAGGAGGGCACGGCCACGCTCCTCGAGGTCGTCGAGGGACATGACCCAGTCATCCCCGTCGATGCCCTCGGCGTCGATGACGACGACCTTGCGGACACCGGGGATGGCGTCACGGACCTCGCGGAGCTTGGCGACCTGGTCGGCGTCCTCGGCGACGACGACCTCGGAGCCGGAGTTCTCGAGGATGAAGGCGACGTCATCGGCGATCGTCGTCGGGTAGATCGTCGTCGTCGCGCCACCGGCGGCGTTGATGGCGAAGTCGGCGAGCACCCACTCGATCCGGGTGCCGGAGGCGATGGCGACACGGTCCTCGGAGACCACCCCGAGGTCGACGAGCCCGGCGGCGAGGCGCCAGACCCGGTCGCCGAGCTGGGCCCAGGACATCTCGCCCCAGGCCACACCCTCGGGGTAGCTGTACGCGGGCAGGTCGGGGGTGGCGCTGATGCGGTCACGCAAGAGGTGGCCGACGCTCTGCGCCGGGTTCTCCAGGACGGATGCGTCGTACTGCTCGTCGCTCGGCTTCTGGACTGCGGTCTTGCTCACGGTGCTCCTCGATAGCAATCGGCCCCCGGCGCCGTCGACGGGAGTCTGACGGCAACAATGACACCCGGGCGCGCCCCCCGTCACGAGAACGGCGACGAACGTTGCCGCACGGTGACCAACGCCACGCCCCCTGGCCGTTCGCGCTGGTCAGGGCCTGATCAGCGGCGCCCGGGGCTCACCGAGACGACGAGCGCCAGCGCGAGCCAGCAGGCGAACATCGAGCTCCCGCCGTAGCTGAGGAAGGGCAGCGGCAGCCCGGTCACGGGCAGCAGCCCGAGGTTCATCCCGATGTTCTCCACGACCTGGACGCCGAACCACGACGCGACCCCGACGCACACGAGCCGCCCGAAGTCGTCCGCCCGGGTCGCCGCCCGCCAGATCCGGGCGAGCAGCAGGCCGTAGAGCACCACGAGTCCGGCCGCGCCGAGGAAACCGAGCTCCTCCCCCGCCACCGAGAAGATGAAGTCGGTCTCCTGGAAAGGGATCCGCCCGGACTGGGTGACCTCGCCGGTGCCCAGCCCCGACCCGAGGAAGCCTCCCCCGCTGATCGCCGCGCGCACCTGCTGGGTCTGATACCCGATCCCGAGCGGGTCCGCCGCCGGGTCGAGGAAGGCCGTGAGCCGGTCGCGCTGGTAGGGACTGAGCAACGGTGTCGCGAAGGCCGCGGTGACGGCGGCCGCGCCGGCTGCCGCGATGCCGACCAGCCAGGGCCAGCGCGCCCCGGAGGCGACGAGCACCCCGAGCGACATCGCGACGAGCACGAGCGCGGAGCCGAGGTCGGGCTGGGCGAGGACGAGCAGGACCGGCAGGCCGACGAGCGCGCCGGCCCTCAGGACGTCCGACGGGGTGGGCGCCCGCCTCCTCTCCGCGGCGCCGGCGAGGATCATCGGCAGGGCGACGCAGAGGGCCACCTTCGCCAGCTCGGAGGGCTGGACGGAGAAGCCGCCGGGCAGCTCGATCCACGACCGGGACCCGTTGATCGTCGACCCGACCGGGGTGAGGACGAGGACGAGCGCAGCGACGGACAGCCCGTAGGCCAGGGGTGCCAGCGCGCGCAGGGTGTGACGGTCGAGCCGGACGAGCAGCCCGGCCATGACGAGCCCGACCACGAGGTTGACGAGGTGCTTGACCGAGGTGGTCGAGCCGGCCTGCGCCTGGGTCGCGGAGCGCACGAGGAGGGCCCCGACGAGGCTGAGCGCGAGAGCCGTCGTCAGCAGGACGATGTCGCTGCGCAGGAGATCGGCGAAGGTGGTGGCCCGGCGCCTCGCCGACGGGGCCGGCTCAGCGCGGCGGGAGGCCAAGGACGGCGCGGGTCTGGGTGACGTCGTCGGCCATCGCGTCGATGAGCTCCTCGATCGAGGTGAAGCGCAACGTCGGGCGGATGCGCTCGACCACCTCGACGGCGACCCGCTCGCCGTAGAGATCGAGGTCGGTGCGGTCGAGCACGTAGGACTCCATGACCCGTCGGACCCCGTCGAAGGTCGGGTTGGTGCCGACCGAGATCGCGGCCGGCAGCCGGCGGTCGACGTGGTCCTCGGGGAGGTCGCGCCGCACCAGCCAGCCGGCGTACACGCCGTCGGCCGGCAGGATGCCCAGGGAGTCCCGGCTCATGTTCGCGGTCGGGAAGCCGAGCTCGCGGCCGCGGTGCTCGCCGTGGACGACCTCGCCGATGACGCGGTGCGGGCGTCCGAGGATCTCGGCGGCGCCGGCGACGTCCCCCTCGGCGAGCAGCCGGCGCACGGTCGAGGAGGACCACCGCTCTCCGTCACCGACGTCGTCGACCACGACGAGCTCGAAGCCTCGCTCCGCTGCGACCTGCCGCAGCAGGTCGACGTCACCGGTGTAGCCGGCGCCGAAGCCCCTGGTGTCCGCGCCGACGACGAGGCACGCGACGTCGAGCCCGTCGACGAAGGTGCCGACGACGAAGTCGAGGGCGCTCGTCTGCGCGTACTCCCGGGTGAAGGGGATGACGAGGACCCCGTCGATGCCGGCCTCGCCGAGCAGCTCGTCGCGCAGCGCCCCCGGCGCGATGAGCTCGGGTGCCCGCTCGGGGTGCATCACCTCGACCGGGTGCGGGTCGAAGGTGACGACGACGGCGGGCAGCCCCCGGTCGCCGGCCTCCTGGGTCACCCGACCGAGGATGGCCTGGTGCCCGCGGTGCACCCCGTCGAAGTTGCCGAAGGTCGCCACGCACGGACGCATCGCGTCGGGGGTGGCGTCGGGAGAGGTCCATCGCTGCACAGCAGCACACTCTACGAAGTCCGCGGGAGGCCTAGGCACCCTCGGCCCCCGCGGGCGCGAAGACGACGTGCGCCCGGGCCTGCGCGCGGGACTCGTCGAGGACCGCGACGAGCGCCCCGTCAGGGCCCAGCGCAGCGACCGGATCGGTCCGTCCAGGCTCGGCGGACGGGACCCGCTGGCCGTAGCCGAGGGCCCGGGCCTCGGCCTCGTCGAGCCGGCGCACGACGAGCGAGGCGGCGGCCGCGTCGGCCAGCGGCAGGAGCGGCATCGGGGCGTCCGGGTCCTCGGCCCGGTCGCTGAGCGCCTCGAGGTCGACGGCCCCCTCGAGCGTGTACCCGCCGACGCGCGTGCGACGCAGCGCCGTGAGGTGCCCTCCGGTCCCGAGCGCGGCACCGAGGTCCCGGGCGAGCGCGCGGACGTAGGTGCCCGAGGAGACGGCGACATGGACGTCGAGGTCGACGACGGGCGTGCCGTCCTGCGCCGAGCTCTCGCGCCGTCCGAGGACCTCGAAGGTCTCGATGGTCACCGGCCGCGCCGCGAGCTCGACCTGCTCTCCCGAGCGGACGCGGGCGTAGGAGCGCTGACCGTCGACCTTGATGGCGCTCACCGCGCTGGGCACCTGCGCGATCTCACCGGTGAGCCCGGCGACCGCCTCGTCGACTGCGGCCCGGCTCAGGCCGGCTGCTCCGGCCCGGGTGGTCACCTCGCCCTCCGCGTCGTCGGTGACCGTCTCTTGCCCGAGCCGGATCGTCGCGGCGTACTCCTTGTCGCAGCCGACGAGGAAGGTCAGCAGCCTGGTCGCCCGCCCCACCCCGAGGACGAGCACCCCGGTGGCCATCGGGTCGAGGGTGCCTGCGTGGCCGACCTTCTTCGTGCCGTAGAGGCGACGGCACCGGCCGACGACGTCGTGGCTGGTCCAGCCCGCCGGCTTGTCGACGACGACGAGACCGTCGCCGGCGAAGGGGCGACGCCCGCGGGCCGGCTGGCCGCTCACCCTTCGTCGGTCCCGGCGTGGTCCGCGTCTCGCGGCTTCTTGTACGGGTCGGCGTCCCCGGCCGGGCGGGCGCCGGCACGGCCGGCGGCCAGCTGGGCGTCGCGCTCCTTGGCCGCCCGCAGCGCCTCGTTGAGCTGGGAGGCGGTCTCGGGGAGGGCGTCGGGGATCAGCTCGAGGGTCGGCGTGAGACGGATCCCGAGCTGGCGCCCGACGAGCGAGCGCAGCCGGCCCTGGTGCGTGGCGAGGACGCGAGCGGTCGTCTCGCGCTGATCCTCGTCGCCGAAGACGGTGTAGAAGACCGAGGCGTGCTGGAGGTCGCCGGTCACCCGGACGTCGGTGATCGTCACGAAGCCCAGGTCGGGGTCCTTGATGACCTGCTCGAGGTTGGCCGCGATGACCTCCTTGATGCGGTCGGCGATCTTGCGGGCGCGGGCCGGGTCAGCCATGGGGCACCTCCGGGTAGGAGCGGTCAGGGAGCAGGGCCACGCTAGGCGATGCGCCCCCGTCCGGTGGACGGGGGCGCATCGTCGAGGCGGTCGAGCGAGCCTCAGAAGCCCGTCGTGCTGTACGTCGCGTTGAGGTCGATGACGCCCGTCGCGACGAGGACCCAGTAGACGACCGCGATGAGGATGCCGATCGCACCGGTGATCAGACCGGTCATGATGAAGGTCTTGAGGTCCGGGCGCGGGTTGCCCTTGGTCTGGTTCTTGGCGAGGTACCCGGTGATGAGGGCGATGATCGAGAAGATCGGCAGGCCCCAGCAGCAGCAGAGGACGACACCGGCGATACCGGTGCCCATCGAGACCAGCGACAGCACCTTGGTGCTGTCGCTGCCTCGCGGCGGCTGCTGCCCGTAGGCCCCCGGGCCGGGCGCCGGGGCGGCACCCGGGTAGGGGGAGGGGCCACCGGCGGACGGGCCACCGGGGTACGAGGACGGGCCCTGGGACGGGCCGCCGGTCGGGTAGGCCGGCGGGCCGCTCGGCGCCGAGCCGGCAGGCGTCTGCGGGACCGCCGGGCCGTCAGGCTGGCTGCCGGGTGCGGGCTGGCCGCCCGGGTACGGCGAGGAGCCGGTCGGGTCGTAGGGCTGGTTGCCGCCGCTGCCGGGCGGAGGAGGTGGCGTAGTCACGGTGGATCCCCTTGGCTGACGTTCGTTGTTCGGTCTGCGTGCAGGCGCCACCCTAGGTGAGGAGGTCCGCCGGGTGTGGGAGGCAGGACGCCCGGATCCTGCAGATCCCTGGGGTCCGTGCCGCGACGTATGCCCCCCTCCGTATGCTCGAAGGGTGACCAGCGGACGGCTCCCGGCCGTCAGGGCCGTGCGCAGCCTCGCCCTGACGGCGACTGCCGTGGGCGCCGGCCTCGTCGCCCACTGGCACGCTGGTGGCCCGACACCGCACCCCGTCGCCCTGCTCGTCCTCCTCGCGCTGCTCACCCTCCCGGTGGCCCGGCTGAGCGTCCGCGAGGTCTCGCCCGTCGTCGCGACCGTCGTCCTCGGTGCGGGCCAGCTGGCCGTCCACCTCCTCGGCATGGCCGGCGTGGGCGAGGCGTCGACCGTCGCCGGGCCGGGCCACGTGCACTCGGTCGTCCTCGACGGCACACCGTCGTCGGGGTCCGCGCCCGGGATGCTTGGGGCCCACCTCGTCGTCACCCTCGTCCTCGCGGCCGCGTGGTCCCGCGGCGAGCGGATCCTCTTCGCCGTCGCCTCCCGGCTGCGGCCCCCGGCCGTCCCCCGGTGGTCGGTCCCCGCGGTCGTGGCCGTCACGGTCCCCGCGCAGGCCGCCGCGGGCACGACAGGGCCCTGGCGGGCCACCGGCCGCGCACCACCTCTCCCTGAGCGCTGACCCCCCTTCGCGCTGCCCCGCGCACCCTCCACGCTCACCAGGAAGAGATCACCCATGCACAGCTCACGACGCGGCGCCCTGCGCGCCCTCACCACGCTCGCCCTCGTCGGCACCCTCGCCGCCTGCGGGTCGGACACCACCGACCCGGAGGGCTCCCCTGCCGGCCCGCGGCTCACCGTCACCGACGGCTGGGTCAAGGCGACCGACGACGGGATGACCGGCGCCTTCGGCACCCTGAAGAACCTCGGCGAGGAGGATGTCGTCGTCACCGGCGGCTCCTCCGAGATCGCCGGTGACGTCGAGGCCCACGTCATGGCCCCGGGCCAGGACGGCACCCTGGTCATGACCGAGGCCGAGGACGGGCACACCGTCCCCGCCGGGGGCGAGCTCGTCCTCGAGCCCGGCGACGCCCACCTCATGCTCCTGCAGCTCACGGAGCCCGTCGTCGCCGGTGAGGACTACGTCATCACCGTGACGACGGCCGACGACCGGAGCATCGAGCTCACCTTCGCGGGACGCGAGTTCAGCGGCGCCCAGGAGGAGTACGAGCCGGGCATGCCGCACGACGACGCCGAGAGCTCGACGACCTCGAGCTCGAGCAGGTGAGCCCGACGACCGAGGGGCTCGGACCGCGGCGCCGGGCCCTCCTCGGCAGCGGCCTCGGCGCCGCGCTGGCCGGCTCGGCGGCCGCCCTCACCGGGGCCGCCTCGTCCGCGGGCGGCTCGTCAGCGGGCGCGACGACCGCGGCCCCGGACGTCCCCGGCACGGTGCCCTTCTACGGCCCCCGGCAGGCCGGCGTCACGACACCACCGCCCGCTCACACCCGGTGGGTGGCGCTGGACCTCACGCCGGGCGCGACGCTCGAGGACCTGCGCCGGGTCCTGCGCATCTGGACCGAGGACCTCGCCCGGGCGACGCAGGGTGCCTCGCCCCTGGCCGACCACACCCCGGAGCTGACCCGGGAGCACACCCGCCTCACGGTGACGGTCGGGCTGGGCGGCAGCGTCTTCGAGCACGTCGGCCGGCCCGACCTCGCGCCCCCGTGGCTGGCCGAGCTGCCCCCCTTCGCCACCGACGCGCTGGAGGACCGGTGGAGCGGCGGCGACGTCGTCCTCCAGGTCGAGGCGACGACCGCCGAGGCGACCGCACGGGTCCAGCGGGCGCTCGTCCGCGCCGCGGGGGCGGTCGTCCGGCACCGGTGGACCCAGGCGGGGACCCGTCCCACGCCGGGCGCGCCGACGTGGCGGGCGCCGCGCAACGCCTTCGGCCAGATCGACGGCACGGTGCAGCCCGCCCTCGACGGCTCGGACGACGACCTCCTGTGGCGGGGTCCCGAGAGCGGGCCGTGGGAGCACGCCAGCACCCTCGTCCTGCGGCGGATCGCCATGAACCTCGACACCTGGGAGGAGCTCGACCCGGTCGCCAAGGAGCACGCGATCGGCCGGCGGCTCGCGGACGGGGCGCCGCTGACCGGAGGGCATGAGGGCTCACCCCCGGACCTCACGGCGAGCGGCCCGCACGGCTTCACGGTCATCGACCCCGGCTCGCACATGGCCCGCGCGATGCCTCGTGAGCCGTGGGAGCGCTTCCTGCGCCGGCCCTGCGCCTACGAGCTCCCGGGACGGGACGAGGTCGGGACGCTCACCGCGCGGGACACGGCGCGCTCGGCCCACGGGCTGCTCTTCGCGGCGTACTGCGCCGACGCCCACCGCCAGCTCGTGCCCGTCCAGCGGCGGCTCGCCGAGGCGGACCTGCTGAACATCTGGACGGTGACGGTCGGCTCGGCGACCTTCGCGCTCCTCCCGGGGGTGCAGGAGGGCGAGTCGCTCGGCGAGCGGGTCCTCGCGGGCTGACCGGCCGGCGGCACGACGAAGGGGTGATCCTCCCGGTCCGGGAGGCTCACCCCTTCGTCGGTGGGGAGAGCGGGTCAGGCCCGCGGCTTCTCCCGCATCTCGTAGGTGGCGATGAGGTCACCCTCCTGCAGGTCGTTGAACGACCCGAGGTTGATACCGCACTCGAAGCCCTCGCGGACCTCGGTGACGTCGTCCTTGAAGCGACGGAGGCCGGCGACCTCGACGCTCTCGGTGATGACGACACCGTTGCGGGTGATCCGCGCCTTGGTGCCACGCTTGATCTCGCCGCTGCGGACGATCGATCCGGCGATGTTGCCGAACTTGCTCGAGCGGAAGACCTCGCGGATCTCGGCGGTGCCGAGCTCGACCTCCTCGAACTCCGGCTTGAGCATGCCCTTGAGCGCCTGCTCGATCTCCTCGATCGCCTGGTAGATGACCGAGTAGTACCGGATCTCGACGCCCTCGCGCTCGGCGACCTCGGCGTTCTGACCCTCGGCCCGCACGTTGAAGCCGATGATGATCGCGTCGGAGGCCATCGCGAGGTTGATGTTGTTCAGCGTGATCGCGCCGACGCCACGGTCGATGATCCGCAGGTCTACGTCGTCGCCGACGTCGATCTGCAGGAGCGCGTCCTCGAGCGCCTCGACAGAACCGGACACATCGCCCTTGAGGATGAGGTTGAGCGTGTCGATCTTGCCGGCGGCGATGACCTTGTCGAGGTCCTCGAGGCTGATCCGCTTGCGCGCCTTGGCCAGGCTGGCCTGACGGTCGGCGGCCTCCCGCTTCTCGGCGATCTGCCGGGCGGTGCGGTCGTCCGGAGCGACGACGAAGGTGTCGCCGGCGCGCGGGACGGAGGACAGGCCGAGCACCTGGACCGGGCGGGACGGACCCGCCTCGTCGACGGTGTTGCCGTGCTCGTCGAGCATGGCGCGCACACGGCCGAAGGCGCTGCCGGTGACGATCGCGTCGCCGACCTTGAGCGTGCCGGCCTGGACGAGGACGGTCGCGGTGGCACCGCGCCCCTTGTCGAGGTTGGCCTCGATCGCGACACCACGGGCGTCCCGGTCGGGGTTGGCGCGCATGTCGAGCGCGGCGTCCGCGGTGAGCAGGACCGCCTCGAGCAGGTCGTCGATGTGCAGACCCTGCTTGGCCGAGACGTCGACGAACATCGTGTCGCCGCCGTACTCCTCGGCGATGAGGTTGTACTCGGTGAGCTGACCGCGGACCTTGGCCGGGTCGGCCCCCTCGACGTCGATCTTGTTGACCGCGACGACGATCGGCACGTCCGCGGCCTGGGCGTGGTTGAGCGCCTCGATGGTCTGCGGCATGACGCCGTCATCGGCCGCGACGACCAGGATCGCGATGTCGGTGACCTTGGCACCACGGGCACGCATGGCGGTGAACGCCTCGTGACCCGGGGTGTCGATGAAGGTCATCGCACGGTCGATGCCCTCGTGCTCACGGTGGATCTGGTAGGCGCCGATGTGCTGGGTGATGCCACCCTCCTCGCCCCCGCCGACGTTCGCGTTGCGGATGGCGTCGAGGAGACGCGTCTTGCCGTGGTCGACGTGACCCATGACCGTGACGACCGGCGGACGCGGGGTGAGGTCGTCGTCGTCCTCGCCCGCGATGCCCGTCTCCAGGTCGATGTTGAAGGAGTCGAAGAGCTCGCGCTCCTCCTCCTCCGGCGAGACGATCTGGATGTCATAGCCGAGCTCGGCGCCGAGGAGCTGGAAGGTCTCCTCGTCGAGCGACTGGGTCGCCGTCGCCATCTCACCGAGGTTGAAGAGCACGGTGACCAGCGATGCCGGGTTGGCGTTGATCTTGTCGGCGAAGTCGGTCAGGGACGCACCCTGACGCACACGCACGATCGTCGAGCCGTCGCCCCGGGGGACGATGACGCCGCCGATCGACGGCGCCTGCATCTGCTCGAACTCCTGCCGCTTCGCGCGACGGCTCTTGCGCTGCTTGTTGCGACCGCCACCGCGACCGAAGGCACCCTGGGTGCCGCCACGGCCGCCGGGACCACCGCGGTAGCCGCCGGGACCGCCGGGGCCACGACCGGCACCGGGAGCGCCACCGGGACGGCCACCCGGGCCGCCACGGCCGGGACCGCCGCGGGGACGCTCACCGGGACGGGCGACGGAGCTGGACGACGGCATCATGCCGGGCGTCGGCGCGCCGGGGCGCGGGCCGCCGGGGCGAGGACCGCCGGCGCCACCGGCGCCCGCAGGGGCCCCGGGACGGGCCGGCCGCTGGCCGGGACGAGGCATGCCCTGCGAGGTGGCGAAGGGGTTGTTGCCCGGACGCGGGCCGCCGGCGCCGCCGCCACCCTCACGTCGGGTGCCCATGCCCTGGGACGGGGCGAAGGGGTTGTTGCCGGGACGCGGGGCGCCACCGGGGCGGCCGGCCGGACGCGGTGCGGCACCGGGACGGGCACCCGGTCGGGGGGCACCGCCCTCGGGGCGCTCGGGACGGGCCGCGGGACGAGGACCGGGGGTGGGGCCGCCCTCGGGGCGGGCCGGGGTCTCGGGCGCGGACGGGGCCGCCGGCGCAGCCGGAGCCTCGGCGGCCTTGGCCGCCGGAGCAGGTGCTGCCGGGGCGGGAGCCGCGGGTGCGGGGGCCGCGGGGGCGGGCTTGGCTGCCGGCTTCTCTGCCGGGGCGGCGGGGGCCTCGGCAGCGGGCTTGGCGGGAGCAGCCGGCGCGGCCGGACCGGGTCGGGGACCCGGGGTCGCTGCCGTGGGCTCCTTGGGCGCCGTGGGGGCCGCCTTCTTCGCAGCCGCCTTCTTGGCGCCGGCCTCGGGGACCGGGGGGTTCTCCTGGACCCGGCGCACGACCGGGGCCTCGATGGTCGAGCTCGCCGACTTGACGAACTCCCCCATCTCCTTGAGGTGCGTGAGCAGCGTCTTGCTGGACACGCCGAGCTCCTTGGCGAGCTCGTGGACACGGACCTTAGCCACGTTTCTCCTTCTCCTGGTCCGCGTCAAGAGAAGGCGCGAACCGTCGTTAGTGCAGGGGGATGCTCATCGCTGAGTACTCATCGGGTGCTCATCAGCGTCAAACCCGCTCTCGGTCTTCTGGGACGGTGGTGTGACCTGCGAGTGCTCGTCGACCCACGCCCGCAGCGCGTCGACACCCTCCACAGGAGCGCGCAACGCCCGGGCGAAGGCCCGGCGGCGGACGGCGAGGTCGAGACAGACGGTGTCGGGGTGGATCCATGCACCACGGCCCGGCAGCCGTCGCCGTGGATCCGGGACGACGACAGGGTTGCCGTCGCCGCGCGGCTCCGCGACCACTCGCAGCAGGACCGACCGGCTATCCGTCCGACGGCACCCGATGCAGGTCCGCTGGGGACCCGCCTCTGACGCCGACGCCCGGAGTCCAGTCCGGTCGATCCCCGCCAGTCTAGCGCGTCCCCCCGTGGCGTCAGCCACGACCCGCAGGGGGCGGCCCGGCGACCGAGCCTGCCGAGGGGCCTGCCGAGGGGCCGTCCGGGGCGGTGTCCGGCCGGATGTCGATGCGCCAGCCGGTGAGCTTGGCGGCGAGGCGGGCGTTCTGCCCCTCCTTGCCGATCGCCAGGCTCAGCTGGTAGTCGGGGACGATGACGCGCGCGGCGCGCAGCTTGGGGTCGACCACGGTGACCGACTGCACCTTGGCGGGCGAGAGCGCCGCCGCGATGAACTCCTCCGGCTGGTCGGAGAAGTCGACGATGTCGATCTTCTCGCCCTGGAGGTGGTCCATCACGGCGCGGACCCGCTGGCCCATCGGGCCGATGCAGGCGCCCTTGGCGTTGAGCCCGGGGACCTTGGAGCGCACGGCCATCTTCGTCCGGTGCCCCGCCTCGCGGGCCAGGGCCGCGATCTCGACGCTGCCGTCGGCGATCTCGGGGACCTCGAGGGCGAAGAGCTTGCGCACGAGGTTGGGGTGCGTGCGGGAGAGGCTGATCTCTGGCCCGCGCAGCCCGCGCCGGACGCTCACGACGTAGGTACGGATCCGGTCGCCGTGGGCGTACCGCTCCCCCGGGACCTGCTCGGCCGCGGGCAGGATGCCCTCGACGGAGCCGAAGTCGACGGTGACGTGCCGCGGGTTGGGGCTCTGCTGGATGACACCGGCGACGATGTCGCCCTCGCGCCCCCGGAAGTCTCCGAGGACGGCCTCGTCCTCGACGTCACGCAGGCGCTGGACGATGACCTGACGCGCGGTCGCCGCGGCCACCCTGCCGAAGTTGCTCGGGGTGTGCTCGAACTCGGGGCCGAGCTCCCGCCGGATGCGGGGCCGGGGCGGCTCGGCGTCCGGGTCGACCTCGGCCTCGGGGTCCGGCTCGGGAGCGGGCTCCTCGATGGTGAGCTCCTCACGGGCCCACACGACGACGTGGCCGTGCTTGCGGTCGAGCTCGACCCGAGCGTGCTTGTACGCACCCTCGGTGTGGTGGTACGCGCCGAGCAGGGCCGCCTCGATCGCCTCGACGAGGACGCCGAAGGGGATCTCGCGCTCGCGCTCGATGGCCTTGAGTGCGTGGATGTCGATGTCCATGGGGGCTCCTACTGCTCGTTCTCGTCGGTGGGGTCGGCGGTCAGGTCGTCGGCCGCCTGCGCGTCCGGGGCGTCCTTGGGGCGGTTGAACTCGACCTGCACGCGTCCACGGCGCACGTCGTCGAGGGAGACCTCGACCTCCTCGGCGGGACGCTTGCGCTCGGCGGGGATCTCGAGGACGACGGCGTGGGCGGTGACCGAACGGACCCGCCCGGTGACCGGCTCCTGTCCCTCGAGGTCGACGTCGACGAGCCGACCGACGTTGCGGCGGAAGTGCTCGGCGCTCGTCAGCGGGCGGGACACACCGGGCGTGCTCACCTCGAGCGTGTACGGCTGCGAGCCGAGCAGGTCGGTGGCGTCGAGGCTCTCGCTGACCACCCGCGTCGCGTCGGCGACCTCGTCGAGGGTGAGCGGCTCCACGGGGTCGGAGCCCTCGAGGCCCGGCAGCAGGCGCTCCACGGTGACCCGGACGACCCGCCGACGGCCGGCCGGCGTGACCGTGACCTCGTCGACGACGACGCTCTCGCCCAGCGAGGTGGCGACCAGCTCACGCAGATCGTGCTCCAGGCTCATGGTGGCGGGCCTTCCGTGTGCAGTTGAGGTGCCGTGGGTGGCACGCCACTCTAGCCCGGCCGCGACGGCTGCCGCACCCGCTCCGCCGCGCGCTCGTGACAGCATGTCGGGGTGCCTCGTCCCCCTTCGCCGTCCCGCCGGGCCGTGCTCCTCGGAGCCGGCCTCGCCCTCGCCGTCACCGGCTGCGGGGTCCGGCTCGAGGACGACGCCCCGGACCTCCCGCTCGTGCCGCGACGCACGCCGATCTCCGGAGAGGCCGCGCTGCTCGCGATGGTCACCTCGCTCAGCCGGGAGACCGACGCGACCTCCGTGCCCCCGGGTGCCGCCGGAGAGCGCGTCGAGACGCTCGTCGACGCGCTGACCGAGCTCGAGGTCCCCGAGGCCGAGATCCGGCGCGCCCGAGAGGCCGACCCCACCTGGACCGAGGCCGAGGACGTCGCCGTCTACGAGGGCGCGCTGCGCGAGTGCCAGCCCGGTCTGCTCCCGCTCGTCGGGAGCCTCGCGGTGGCCCGGGTGCTGCGTGGACCGGCCACCCTCTGGGCCAAGGAGCCCCCCACTGCCTGGCAGGTCACCGACCCCGCGCGGTCTGCGGCCCAGGACACCCGTGCGGCGCTCTGGTCGCTCACCGTCGTCACGGCCCGGGCCGGCGGCGACGAGCGCTCGACGGTCCAGGCCGTCGTCGCCGGGCTGCAGGAGCTGCTGAGCCGTCAGGTCGTCGCCGGCGACGACGACGGCAGCACCGCCCCGCTCGGCTACGACCTCGAGGAGAGCCTGGCGACCCCCGACGAGCGGGCCACGCTCGTGCGCGAGACGCTCGCCACGCTGGGCGCGCGGTACCTCGCCCTGCTCACCTCGCTGGCGGACGACCGGGACGCCGCCCACGAGGTCGTCGCCTGGGCGGCAGCACCCCTGCGGCTCGGAGACCCCTGGCAGGTCGAGGTCGGAGCCCTCCCGGGCCTGGAGGGCTGAGGTCCGGTGCTCGTCCCGGAGGCCTTCGCCGCGCGGGTCCGAGGACGGCGACCCGAAGGAGGACCCAGCGGGGCCGACTGGCTGGACCGCCTCCCTTCGCTGCTCTCCGACCTGCTCGCCGAGTGGCGGCTCACCGCTGTCGCCGAGGTCCGGCACGGGCAGACCGCGGTCATCGTCCCGGTCGAGGGCCCCGACCTGCCGCGCGACGGCGCCGCCCTCAAGGTCGTCTGGCCCCACCCCGAGGCGGCCACCGAGCACCTGGCCCTGCGCCGGTGGGACGGTCGCGGCGCCGTCCGGATGCTCCGCGCCGACCCGGCCCGCGGGGCCCTGCTCCTCGAGCGGCTCACGACCGAGGACCTCACGCAGATGTGGGACGAGCAGGCCTGCGAGATCGTCGGCGGCCTCTACCGACAGCTGCACGTCGAGCCCTACCCGCAGGCGCCCCGGCTCTCTGTCTGGGCCCGCCGGCAGGCCGACGCTCTCGGCGAGGTGGGCGACGCCCTGCCCCGGCGGATGATCGAGCGGGCCCGCGCGCTCGTCACCGCGCTCACGGACGACCCCGCGTGCGACGCGACGCTCGTCCACACCGACCTGCACTACGCGAACGTGCTCTCCGACGGCACCGACTGGGTGGCGATCGACCCCAAGCCGATGGCGGGGCACCCGGGCTTCGAGATCGCCCCGATGCTGTGGAACAGGGTCGAGGAGATGGGCAGCGGGTCGTCCTTCCGCTATCTCGTGCGGCGTCGCCTGGAGGTCCTCTGCGAGGAGTCGGGCACGCCGTGGGAGGCAGCGCGCGACTGGTCGGTCGTCCGCGAGGTGGTGAGTGCGATGTGGGCCGCGCGGGTCGGTCGACCTGGTGCTCGGGAGCGGGTGTCGCTCGCGATGACGCTCGTCAAGGCGCTCGGCGACTGACGGAGTGGTCGAGGTGGTACCCATCGCTTGCAGCCCCCGGTGCTACCTCGTTGCGCGGTCGATGGTGAGCACAGCGCCGGGCGGCAGCGGCTCGTCCCAGTCGAGCTCGCGCCAGGAGCGCCCGCGCAGGACGGCGAGCGCGGCCCGGATCGTGTGCTCGTGGCTGACGACCACGAGCTCGCTGCTGTCCTCACGAGCCCCGGTGAGCCACGCGGCGACGCGCGCGTGGACGGCACGCACCGACTCACCGCCCCCCCACGCGACCTCGCTGATGTCCACGCCGTCGGGCACCGGCCGCGAGGCGAGGCCCGCGGCGAGCTCCCCCTCCATCGAGCCGAGGTGCTGCTCGCGCCAGGCCGGGTCGAGCCGCACGGCCGCGGCGTCCAGCCCCAGCACCTGAGCGATCAGCCGGGCGCTCGCTGCCGCCCGGGCCAGGTCGCTCGCGACGATGCGGGCCGAGCCGGGCTCGTCGAGCCGGTCCGCGAGCAGCCGGCCGGCTGCGCGGGCCTGCTCCTCCCCCTTCGTCGTGAGGACCGGCTCCCCCGGCCCGGCGTACTGCCCCTGGACCCGGCCCTGGAGGTGCCACGTTGACTCGCCGTGCCGGACGAGGTGGACGGTGGGAGCACGCACGCGGGCCACCGTAGTCCGGTCCCGCCTCGTCCGTAGACTCACCGCTCGTGAGCGGGCTGCTGGTGACCGGGACGAGCTCCGACGCGGGCAAGTCCCTCGTCGTGACCGGCCTGTGCAGGGCGCTGTCCCGGCGGGGTCTATCCGTCGCGCCCTACAAGGCGCAGAACATGTCGAACCACTCGATGGTCTGCCGCGACGGCGCCGAGATCGGTCGGGCCCAGTACCTCCAGGCCCAGGCCGCGGGGGTCGAGGCGACGTCCGCGATGAACCCCGTGCTCCTCAAGCCGGGCAGCGACCGGCGCGCGCACGTCGTCGTGCGCGGCCGGCCCGCCGGCACGCTCATGGCGGGCGAGTACGCGACCGGCCGGGCACACCTGGCGCAGGCCGCCTTCGCCGCCTTCGAGGAGCTCGCGGCCGAGCACGACGTCGTCGTCTGCGAGGGCGCGGGGTCCCCTGCCGAGATCAACCTGCGGGCCGGGGACTACGTCAACCTCGGTCTGGCACAACGCTTCTCGCTTCCCACGGTGCTCGTGGGCGATATCGACCGGGGTGGCGTGCTCGCTGCGCTCTACGGCACCTGGGCGCTCGTCTCCGACGCCGATCGGCCGCTGCTCGCCGCCTACCTCATCAACAAGTTCCGCGGGGACGCGTCGGTGCTCGAGCCCGGCCTGGCCGAGATCACCCGCCGCACGGGCATGCCCTCGCTCGGGGTGCTGCCGTGGCTGCAGGACGTGTGGCTCGACTCGGAAGACTCGCTGTCGATGGGCGCGTGGGGCGACCCGGACGACGGGGTCCCGAGCGAGCGACGGCTGTCGGTCGCGGTGGTCCGGCTGCCCCGCACCTCCAACGGCACCGACGTCGACGCCCTCGCGGCCGAGCCTGGCGTCGACGTGCGGGTCACGGTCGACGCCGACGCGGTGCGCGAGGCCGACCTCGTGGTCCTCCCCGGGTCCCGTGCCACGACCTCCGACCTCGCCTGGCTGCGCCGCACCGGTCTGGCCGACGTCGTCATCGACCGGGCGTCCCGCGGGGCGCCGGTCCTCGGGATCTGCGGTGGCTACCAGATGCTCCTCGACCAGATCGTCGACGAGGGGGTCGAGGGTGACGCGGCCGAAGGGAGCGAGTCCGCCTCTCCCACAACGGTTGCGGGCCTCGGCCTGCTGCCCGGTCGCGTCGTCTTCCACGAGGACAAGGTGCTCGCCCGACCGAGCGGGACCTGGCGTGGCCACCCCGTCGAGGGGTACGAGATCCACCACGGCGTCGTGGCCCCGAGCGGCGGCGAGGACTTCCCCGGCGGGCATGCCGTCGGGGAGGTCCGCGGCTCGATCTGGCACGGCACCCTCGAGTGCGACGACTACCGCCGTGCGCTGCTCGCTGACGTGGCCGCGACGACGGGGGCGCGGTGGACCGCGGTGGCGAGGGCCGCCCCCTTCGCCGCTCGACGGGAAGGCATGATCGACATCCTCGCCGATGCCCTCGAGAGGCACGCCGACGTCGACGCGATCATCGACCTCACCCGGGAGAACCGTTGAGCGACACCAGCCCGCGCCGCATCCACGTCATCGGCATCGGAGCCGGCTCTCCGGAGCACGTGACCGCGGAGGCGGCCGCGACGATCGCCGAGGTCGACGTCTTCCTCGTCGCGGACAAGGGTGGGGTCAAGGACGAGCTCGTCGCGGTGCGCCGCGCGATCTGCGACCGCTTCATCCCCGCCGACCACGGGTACGAGTTCGTCACGGTGCCGGACCCGAAGCGCGGACCCGACGCCGACCGGGACTCCGCGGAGTACGCGCAGGGGGTGCGGGACTGGCATGCGGCGCGCACCGACGCCTACGTGCGGATCATCGAGGAACTGCCTCAGGAGGCGGTCGTGGGCTTCCTCGTGTGGGGCGACCCTGCCTTCTACGACAGCACGATCCGCATCGTCGACGCGATCGGCGAGCAGATCGCGACGCGGGTGCGGGTCATCCCGGGGATCTCCGCCTTCCAGACCCTCGCCGCCGCGCACGGCATCGTCCTGCACCGCGTCGGCGAACCGGTGCACATCACGACCGGGCGTCGGCTCGTCGACGAGTGGACTCGCGCGCAGGCCGCCGGGTTGGAGCTCGGGACAGTCGTCGTCATGCTCGACGGGCACCTGCACTGCCGCGAGCTCGTGGCCACCCACCCGGACACGGTGATCCACTGGGGCGCCTACGTCGGCATGCCGCAGCAGGAGCTGCGCTCCGGGCGCCTCGCTGACGTCGTCGACGAGATCGTCGAGCTGCGGGCGCGGCTGCGCGAGACCCATGGCTGGGTCATGGACGTCTACGCCCTCACGCCTGCCTGAGGCTTCGAGGCGGTCGCGGAGCGACCTCCTCAGCCACCCTCGTCAGCGGGTGCGAGCCGCGACGCGGCGGACGGCGAGGCCCTGCAGGACCATCGAGGCGGCCAGGCATGCGCCGACGCCCTCGCCGGAGCGCAGCCGCAGGTCGAGCAGTGGCTCCAGACCGAGCTCCCGCAGGACCAGAGCGTGGGCCCGCTCCCGACTCACCTGGCCGGCGAGCAAATAGGCCTGCGCGGCCGGCTCGAGGCGGGCGGCGATGACTCCCGGCAACGACGCGGCGAGTCCGTCGAGCACGACGGGCGCGCCGGCGGCCGCGGCCCCGAGCGTCACACCCGTGAGCAGCGCGATCTCGGGTCCGCCGACCATCGCGAGGAGGCGAAGGGGGTCGGACTCCCCCTTCGTTCGATCGCGGGCGGCCGCCACGACCTCGCGCTTACGCGCGACCATGTCGGCGTCGGAGCCGGAGCCGAGGCCGACCGCGTCCTGCGGCTCGAGACCGAGCAGGGCACAGGCGAGTGCGGCGGCCACCGTCGTGTTGCCCACCCCGACCTCCCCGAGACAGACCAGACCCGAGGCGGCGACCTCGGTGCCGATCTCGCGACCGGCAGCGACGAGCGCCTCGACGTCGGCGAGGGTCATGGCGTCGCTCGATGCGAGGTCGCCCCGTTCCCCCGCCGGTCGCGCGTCGTACGAACCCGAGACCGCTCGTGCCACACCGGCGTCCACGCCGACGACGGCGAGGCCGGCCCCCTTCGCGGTGGCGGCTCCGAGCGAGGTGCCCGCGACGGTCGCTGCGAGCACGTCGTGGGTGGTCGCTGCGGGGAAGGCGCTCACACCCAGCCCGGTCACCGGGTGGTCAGCGCCGGCGAGGACGAGGGTACCGCCGGTGACGTCCTGCGCGCCGACGGCGAGCACGCGGTTGAGCGCGCGGTCGAGGACCCCGAGGGACTCCGGCGGTGAGAGCAGCTCGTCGGCGGCATCGGTCGCCCGGACGAGCCGCGTGGGCTCCGGCCCGCGCAGGTGCGACACCGGCTGCTGGGGTGCATGCTCGTCGGCCGGCCAGCGGCCGTGCAGGACGACCTGCTCGAGCGGCATCTTCTTCGACCACGCGGTGCGCTCCAGACCAGGCGACGGCGGGCGCTCGTCAGGCCAACCGAGGCAGAGCCACCCGAGCGTGACGACACCCTCGGGCAGGCCGAGCAGGTCGGCGAGCTCGTCGGGGTCGAAGAGAGTCACCCAGCCCATGCCCAGGCCGTGGGCACGGGCGGTGAGCCACATGTTCTCGATGGCCGTCGCGCAGGACCACAGGTCGGCGTCGGGGAAGGTCGCCCGGCCGAGGACACCCAGCGCAGGAGTGCGCCGGTCGCAGGCGACGACGATGCCGACGGGCGCCTCGCGCAACCCCTCGAGCTTGAGGTCGAGCATGCGCGCCGCCCGTTCCGAGGACAGGTGCGCGGCCTGGTCGACGCGCGCCCTGTCGGCCATCGCGGCGGCCCGGTCACGGGTCGCCGGGTCGGTGACGACGATGAAGCGCCAGGGCTGGGAGTGGCCGACGCTCGGCGCCCGGTGCCCGGCCTCGAGGACGGCCGTGATGAGCTCGTCGGGCACGGCGTCTGGACGGTAGCGACGGATGTCTCGGCGACCGGCCACGACCGCGGCGAGGGCCTCGGTCACCGCCTCGCCCATGGCCCAGCCCGACGGGTCGTCCCGACGCTGCGCCGCGCTGCTCGTGTCGCCGATCGTCGGGACCGGTCGGGCGTAGCGGGGCTGGCTCCCTGCGCCCGTCACTCGCCGTCCTCCATGTCCCCCTCGATGTCGAGGTAGACCTGCTGCATCGCGCGGACGACCTCGGGGTCAGGCTCTTCCCACAGACCGCGGTCGGCCGCCTCGGTGAGTCGCTCGACGATGCCGCGCAGGGCCCACGGGTTGGCCCGGCGCATGAAATCCTGGTTGGTCTCGTCGAGCACATAGTCGCGAGCCACCCGGTCGTACATCCAGTCGTGGACGACACCGGCTGTGGCATCGAAGCCGAAGAGGTAGTCGACGGTCGCCGCGAGCTCGAAGGCGCCCTTGTAGCCGTGGCGCTGCATCGCCGAGATCCACCGCGGGTTGACCACGCGCGAGCGGAAGACCCGGTTGGTCTCCTCCTGCAGGGTGCGGGTGCGCACCTGGTCCGGCGAGGTCGAGTCGCCGACATAGGCCCGCGGCTCGGCACCGGTGAGCGCGCGGACGGTCGCGACCATGCCGCCGTGATACTGGAAGTAGTCGTCGCTGTCGAGGATGTCGGACTCGCGGTTGTCGACGTTCTTAGCGGCGACCTGGATGCGGCGGTAGGTGCGCTCCATGTCCTCGGCGGCCGGCGCGCCGTCGAGGTCGCGACCGTAGGCGTAGCCGCCCCACGCGGTGTAGACCTGCGCGAGGTCGTCGTCGCTGCGCCAGTTGCCTGACTCGACGACCTGCAGGATGCCCGCGCCGTAGCTGCCGGGCTTGGAGCCGAAGATCCGTGTGCGAGAGCGCCGCTCGTCGCCGTGCTCCGCAAGGTCGGCCACGGTGTGGGCCCGCACGTGGTTGTCCTCCGGGGCCTCGTCGAGGCCGGCGACGAGCGCGACGGCGTCGTCGATAAGGGCGATGACGTGCGGGAAGGCATCGCGGAAGAAGCCCGAGATGCGCACGGTGACGTCGATGCGCGGGCGGCCGAGCTCCGCGAGCGGGATCGGCTCGAGTCCGGTGACCCGGCGGGACTGCTCGTCCCACACCGGCGTCACGCCGAGCAGGGCGAGCACCTCGCCGATGTCGTCGCCGGAGGTGCGCATCGCCGACGTGCCCCACATCGACAGCCCGACCGAGGTCGGCAGCTCGCCAGTCTCATCGCGGTAGCGAGCGAGCAACGAGTCGGCCATCGCCGTGCCGGTCTGGTAGGCCAGCCGCGAGGGGATCGCCTTGGGGTCGACGGAGTAGAAGTTGCGGCCGGTGGGCAGCACGTTGACGAGGCCACGAAGGGGGGACCCGCTCGGCCCCGCAGGGATGTAGCCCCCGTCGAGTGCGTGCAGCACCATCGGCAGCTCGCGCTCGGTCGCGGCGAGCCGCGGCACGACCTGCGTCGCGGCGAACTCGAGCACCCGGGTGACCTCGGCGGCCGCCTCCGGCGCAAGGTCGGGCTCGTGCTGCGCGACGAGACCGCCAGCGGCAGCAGCGGACCAGCCCATGGCGGCGAGGGCCTCGACAAGGCGACGAGCCCTCCCTTCGACCCCATCGGTCTCGGTGGTGGAGGCGTCCTCGGCGAGGCCGAGTGCAGCCCGCAGACCCGGGACTGACCCGACCTGGCCGGAGAAAACCTGCGCGGCACGCAGGACGGCGAGCACGAGGTTGACCAGCTCCTCGCCCTGCGGCGCCTGGCCGAGGACGTGCAGGCCGTCGCGGATCTGGACGTCCTTGATCTCGCAGAGCCAGCCGTCGACGTGCATGACGAGGTCGTCGAAGCCGTCGGCGTCGTCGAGGTCGACGTCGTCGCCCAGCCCGAGGTCGACGTGCATCTGCGCGGCGTGCAGCAGCTGCCAGATCTCGCCACGCAGGGCCGGCGCCTTGGCCGGGTCCATGACCGAGACGTTGCCGTACTCGTCGAGGAGCTGCTCGAGGCGGGAGATGTCGCCGTACGACTCGGCGCGGGCCATCGGCGGGACGAGGTGGTCGACGATCGTCGCGTGGGCACGGCGCTTGGCCTGCGTGCCTTCACCGGGGTCGTTGACGAGGAAGGGGTAGACGAGCGGCAGGTTGCCCAGGGCCGCGTCGGTGCCGCACGAGGCGGACATCGCGAGGTTCTTGCCGGAGAGCCACTCGAGGTTGCCGTGCTTGCCGACGTGGACGACGGCGTGGGCGCCGAACTCCTCCTCGATCCAGCGATAGGTCGCGAGGTAGTGGTGGGTCGGCGGCAGGTCAGGGTCGTGGTAGATCGCGATGGGGTTCTCGCCGAAGCCGCGGGGCGGCTGGACGAGGAGGGCGACATTGCCGCGGACGAGGGCCGCGGTGACGATCTCGCCCTGCGCGTCACGGGTCGTGTCGACGAAGACCTCGCCGGGCGCCGCGCCCCAGTGCTCGGTCATCGCCTCGCGCAGGTCGGCGGGGAAGGCGTCGAACCACTCCCGGTAGCGCGCGGCCGGGATGCGCACCTGCGCGCCCTCGACCTGCTCCTGGGTGAGCCACTCCTCGTCCTGCCCGCCGGCGGCGATGAGCTCGTGGATCAGGGCATTGCCCGACGTCGTGTCAGGCTCCTCGCCCTCGACCGGAGGGAGCGGGTCCATCCCCACGAAACCGTCACCGAGGTCGTAGCCGGTCTCGCGCATCGCTCGCAGCAGGCGGATCGTCGAGACCGGGGTGTCGAGGCCGACGGCGTTGCCCAGGCGGGAGTGCTTCGTCGGGTAGGCCGAGAGGACGACGGCGATCTTGCGCTCGGCGACGGGCGTCGAGCGCAGGCGCGCGTGGTTGACCGCGATGCCGGCGACGCGGGCGGCGCGCTCGGGGTCGGCGACGTAGCGCGGCAGGCCCTCGTCGTCGAACTCCTTGAAGGAGAAGGCGACCGTGATGAGGCGACCGTCGAACTCGGGGACGGCGACCTGGGTCGCGACGTCGAGCGGGCTCATGCCGTCATCGGACTCCTCCCAGTCGGCGCGGCCCCAGGTCAGGCACAGGCCCTGGAGGATCGGGATGTCGAGGGCGGCGAGCTTCTCCACGTCCCACGCCTCGTCGTCCTCGCCGGCGCCGACCGTAGCCGGCTTGGTGCCGCCGGCCGCGAGCACGGTCGTCACGAGCGCGTCCAGGGTGCCGAGGTGCTCGAGCAGACCGTCGGGGGCGTCGCGCAGCGAGGCGGAGTGGATGACGACGCCCTGGCCGCCGGCCGCGTCGATCGCGTCGGCGAGCGCGTGCGCGTAGTCGGTGTTGCCGGCGGCGTACTGGGCTCGGTAGATGAGCACGCCGACCCGGGGGCGGGTGGCGCCGTCGGGAAGGGAGGTCGGCTGGTCGCGCTCGAGGACGCCCCACTGCGGGAGCGCCTGCGGCGCCTCGAAGCCCTCGCCGGTAAGGAGCAGCGTGTCGCCGAGGAAGGCGTGGAGCTGTGCGAGGTTGGCCGGCCCGCCCTCGGCGAGGTAGCGGTGAGCCTCCGCGGCGGTGCCGGGTGGGACGGTCGACAGCTCCATGAGGGCCGCGTCGGGTTCCTGGGTGCCGCCGAGGACGACGAGCGGTGCGCTGGCGGTGCGCAGGTCGGCGAAGCCCTCCCACAGACCCTGCGGCGAGCCGAGGTAGCGGACGACGACGATGTCGGCGCCGGCGACGCGCTCGGCGATCTGCTCGTCGGTGAGACGGGCGGGGTTGCCGACGACATAGTGGGCTCCGTCCTCGGCGGCGGCGCGGGCACTGAGCAGGTCGGTGTCGGAGGTGGACAGCAGGGCGACGGTCGTCACGTCGTGGGCTCCTTGGCGGGGGTCCGCGCCCCGCGGTTCGAAGTGAGTGACCCGCACGGTCTCGTGCAGGGCGGCCGGCAGAGCGTGTCTGACTCGCGAAGGGGGCTTCGCTCACAGTGGCGGGACCGTCCCGGACTCGCACCGGGTTCCGCGCTGCTCGGTTGTCCGGCAGCCTACCGGGGCCGCGTAGGCTGCCCTGCCGTGACGACACCGAGCCCCTCCCGCAGCGGTGCCGACCGCTGCCCGGGCCTGCTCACCCCCTTCGTCTCTGCGGACGGGGCAATGGTGCGCCTGCGCATCCCCGGTGGTCGGGTGGACGCGTCCACCTTGTACGCGATCTCTTCTCTCGCAGGCCGTTTCGGCGACCCCGAGGTCACGCTAACCTCGCGAGGCAGCCTGCAGCTGCGCGGCCTGCCCGACCCGCTACCCCGTGAGCTCATCACGGCGATCGACGACCTCCGGCTCGTTCCCTCCGGACCCCACGACAAGGCCCGTAACATCGTCGCCGACCCGCACGCCGGGCTCGACCCCCTCGTCACCGCGCTCGACGAGGGCCTGCTCGGCGATCCCGGGTTGGCCGAGCTGCCGGGGCGGTTCCTGCTCGCCGTCACCTCCCCCGGCGGCCCCGTGCTCGCCGAGCCGTGGGACGTCGCGATCGTCGCCTCCCCGCGCTCTGACGTGACGTCGAGGCACCCACGCGGACCGTCGGGCCCAGCTGCTCGCACCTCAGCCACCGTGCACGTCGTCGCGGACGGCCGCGCGGTCACCGTCCCGCGCGATGAGGCCGCCGAGACAGCTCTCGACGTCGCCCGCAGCTTCCTCGCTGCCCGCCCCGACACCCGCACGTGGAACCTGCGCGACCTGCCCGAGGCGGCCCGAGCTGACCTCCTGCCGGGGTCCCTCCCCTTCGACGTCGTGGCAGGAGACCCGCCTGCGCCGGGACCCGTCGGTGCGGACCTCGTGGCGCTCGTGCCGCTGGGGTTGCTGACGCCGGCGATGGTGGAGGGCCTTCAGGGCTCGGCCGCGGACGGCATCGCACCTCAGCCAGAAGGGTCGGGTCAGCGATTGGCGGTTACGCCCTGGCGCTCGATCGTCGTCCCGGGTGCCGCGGCGCGGGCCGAGGAGCTCGCGACGGCAGGATTCGTCACCGCCCCCGACTCCCCGTGGACCGTCCTCACCGCCTGCGCCGGGGCCCCCGCCTGCGCTCGGACCACCACCCCCACACGTGACCTCGCCCGGGCGGCAGCACCGCTGATCGACCCTGCCGGGTCGCCGGTGCACGTCATCGGTTGTGAACGCGCCTGCGGCCACCCCGCCCGACCCCACACAATCGCCCTGAACCCCCGCACCGCAGCGGACGTCGTTGCAGCACAACTCGAGAAGGCCTGATGGATCCCCTTCGCCAACCGTCTCGCCGGTACGACTACGTCACCGACGGGCAGGAGATCTACCGTCGCTCCTTCGGCATGATCCGCGACGAGGCCGACCTCACCGGTCTGCCCGCCGACCTGCACGGTGCTGCCGTGCGGATCGTCCACGCCGCCGGTGACGTCGGCATCACGCGCGAGATGGCCGGCCACCCCGAGGTCGCCGCCGCAGCCCACGCGGCGCTCGTCGCCGGGGCGCCGATCCTCACCGACAGCAACATGCTCGCGCAGGGCGTCACCCGCCGCCGCCTGCCCGCCGACAACGACGTGATCTGCACGCTGCGCGAGCCCCAGGTGCCCGGCCTCGCCGCCCGGTGGGGCACCACCCGTGCGGCCGCCGCCGTCTCCCTCTGGGGTGAGCGTCTCGAGGGTGCCGTCGTCGCGATCGGCAACGCCCCGACCGCCCTCTTCCACCTGCTCGAGATGCTCCACGACGGCGCCCCCCGACCGGCCGCGATCGTCGGCATGCCGGTCGGCTTCGTCGGGTCTGCGGAGTCGAAGGTCGCCCTCGCCGAGCACGACCTGACCGGCGGGCCGGTCCCGTGGCTCGTCGTCCACGGCCGCCGCGGCGGTTCCGCCATGGCGGCTGCCGCGCTCAACGCGCTCGCGCACCCCGACGAGCTCGCATGAGCACCCGCGCGACCGACGCCGCGCAGCCCGGCCACCTCTACGGGGTCGGGGTCGGGCCCGGCGACCCCTCCCTCATCACCCTGCGCGCCGCCCGCCTCGTCGAGACCGCCGACGTCGTCGCCTACCACCGCGCCGCGCACCGGCCGTCGACCGCCCGCTCCATCGCCGCCGCGCACGTGCGCGAGGGAGCGATCGAGGAGCCGCTCGTCTACCCCGTGACGACCGGCACCACCGACCACCCAGGGGGGTACTACGGGGCGCTCGCCGACTTCTACGACGAGTGCGCCGAGCGCTTCGCCGCCCACCTCGATGCCGGCCGCAGCGTCGTCTGCCTCGCCGAGGGCGACCCGCTCTTCTACGGCTCCTTCATGTACGTCCACGACGCCCTGCGCGAGCGTTACCCCACCGAGGTCGTGCCCGGCATCACCGCCATGGCCGCCGCCAGCGCCGCCGTCGGCACCGGCCTGTCCCGCCACGAGGACACCGTCACCGTCCTCCCCGGGACCCTGCCGGTCGCCGAGCTCGCCCGGCGCCTCGCCGACACCGACGCCGCCGTCATCATGAAGCTCGGGCGCACCTTCGACAACGTCCGCGAGGCGCTGCGGCAGGCCGGGCTCCTCGAGCGCGCCGTCTACGTCGAGCGCGCCAGCCGGGAGGGCGAGCGGGTGCTGCCCGTCACCCAGGTCGACCCCGAGACCGTGCCCTACATGTCGATCGTCGTCGTGCCGGGGCGAGACGTGCGGGCGGACGCGGCCGGCCGGGCTGTCGGCGACGGCTCGGCTGCGGGCGCCGTTGCTCCTACGACAACCGCCGCCGCCTCCCCCTCCGGGAGGACGGGGACCGTCCACGTCGTCGGCCTCGGGCCCGGCCCCGACCGCTGGCTCACCCCCGAGGCGAGCGAGGTGCTCGCCCGGGTCGACCACGTCGTCGGCTACGCCCCCTACGTCGCGCGGGTGCCGCAGCGCGAGGGCCTGACCCGCCACGCCTCCGGCAACTCCGTCGAGCTCGACCGCGGACGGCTGGCACTCGACCTCGCCCGCGAGGGCGCGGACGTCGCGCTCGTCTCTGGAGGCGACGCCGGGGTCTTCGGCATGGCGACGGCGCTCTTCGAGTCGCGCGAGACAGCGCTGACCGACGACCCCGGCTACGCCGACGTGCCCGTCGAGGTCGTGCCGGGCGTCACCGCCGCGCACGCGGCGAGCGCCCTCGTCGGTGCCGTGCTCGGCGGCGACCACGCCCTGGTCAACCTCAGCGACAACCTCAAGCCGTGGGAGGTCCTCGCCGCACGGCTGACCGCACTGGCGACGAACGACATCTCGATCGCCCTCTACAACCCGCGCTCCCGCTCGCGCCCAGACACCCTCTGCGCCGCACGCGACCTGCTCGTCGAGGCCGTCGGTTCGGAGCGCGTCGTAGTCGTCGCACGCCACGTCGGCCGCGACGAGCAGTCGTCGTGGGTGACGACGCTCGGCGAGCTCGATGTCGAGGCCGTCGACATGGGGTGTCTGGTCGTCATCGGCGCGTCGACGACCCAGGTCACCGACGACGGTCGCGTGTGGACGCCGCGCTCGGTCGGCTGACTGCTCACCCCCCAGAAGTGCGGCGGCCCTGCCGGTGCCTCCTCGCGGGCAACGGCAATCGGGTTCCGTCTCCCCACCCCTTCGCCCGCTCTGGCACGCGGCTCGCCGCTTCGCCCCGAGTATGGAACCCCTGCGGAGGGGCGGTTCATCGGGCGACCTGCGAGCTACGCGACGGATGGGACGCCCGCACCGCCACCGCCACCTCGGTGGGCGTGCGGGGCCAGCCGCTTGCGGCGGGCTCGATCCCCAGCTCGCGCAGGAGCTGCACCGACCACGGCGGACGCAGCCGCGCCGCCTCGAGGAGATCGACACCGGTGAGTGCCTCGGTCACCTCGCCCTGGTGGACGACGTGGTCGACCACCAGGGCGACCTCGTCGGCCCAGCGCCAGGCGAGGTCGACGTCATGGGTCGACAGCACCACCGTCGTGCCGTGCGCCTCGAGCGCCGCGACCGCGGCGAGCATCTCCTCGACCCCGGCCGGGTCGAGCCCCGCCGTCGGCTCGTCGAGGAGCAGCACCTGCGGGTGCATCGCGAGCGCACCGGCGACGGCGACCCGCTTGCGCTGGCCGAAGGAGAGCCGGTGGACCGGCCGGTCGGCGAGGTCCTCGAGCGAGAGCACCGCGAGCGCCTCGTCGACCCGCCCGGCGATCTCGGTGGCGCCGAGACCCAGGTTGGTCGGGCCGTAGCCGATGTCGCTGCGCACGTCGGCGCTGAAGAGCTGGTCATCGGGGTCCTGCATGACCAGCTGCACCCGCTGCCGGTGGCCGGTCAGCCCGCGTCGGGTGTGCCGCAGGACCTCCCCACCGGAGACGACCGACCCCTCGGCCGGCTCGTGCGCGCCGGAGAGCACGCGCAGCAGCGTCGTCTTGCCCGACCCGTTGGCGCCGAGGATCGCGGTGCGCCGACCCACGCCGATCGTCAGGCTCACGCAGTCGAGCACCCCCGGGGTGCCGGGGTAGCCGGCGTGCACGCCGCGCAGCGCGAGCGCGGTGTCGGCGTCGTCGGGTGGGGTCCACGACCCGAGGCGATGCGTCATGACAGCCCCATCCGCAGCGACAGCCCGGCCAGCCCGACGACGAGTGCTCCGGCCGCCAGGACGAAGGGGGTCGACACGGCGCGGGCAGGGACGAGCGGCACGGCGGCGACTCCTCCACGCCCGGTCAGTCCGTCCTCGAGCCTGCGCGCCTTGTCCCACGCGGCAACGAGCACCACGGCGCACAGCTGGCCGACCGAGCGTCGCGCGGCCCGACCGGTCGCGTAGCCCAGCCGCCCGGCCTGAGCGGCGCGGATCGCCGACGCAGCCTCGAGCAGGGCGAAGATCATCCGGTAGGTCACCGCAGCGACGTCAACGGCCACCTCCGGCACCCGCGCCCGGCGCAGCCCGGCGAGCAGGTCGACCATCGGCGTGGTCGCCGCCAGCAGGACCGTCGCGCTCGTCGCGGCGAGGGCCCGGGCGACGACGAGGAGGGCCCGGGAGGCACTCCCTTCGTCGACACCGACCGGACCCCAGCTCACGAGGTCCCCCCCACCGAAGGTGACCGCGATCGTCACGGCGCCGATGGCGATGAAGACGGCGGGCCCGGCCATCGCGTGGCACCAGACCCGCCCCGGGACCCGCGCCACGGCGGCGAGGCCCACGGCGCACACCCCGACGAGGCCCGCGACCACGAGCGAGGTCGTCGTCGCGGCGACGAGGAGCAGTCCCACGCAGAGCAGGGACTTCTCCATCGTCGAGCGGGTCCGCCACGGGGAGGACCACGCCGCGTCGTCGAGCGTGAGCCTCATCCGCGGGCGTCGCCCGTCCGGGTGGCGTTGCGCCCCTTGAGCCGACCGAAGACGTAGCCGAGCGCCAGGCCGCCGAGGCCGGCCTGCAGGGCGAAGAGACCGGACTCGATCTCGCCACCGGCCGGCGACATGAGGGGCTCGAACCACGGCTCGTGGCCGGCCTCCTCGAGCTGCTCGGTGGCGGCGGCGTCGGTGCCGCCGAAGGCCTCGTCCTCACCCGCGGCGGCGCGACCGCCGAGGTAGAGAGCGACGGCCAGCAGGACGACGACAGCGGCGAGGACGAGTGCGATGCCGCGTCGCCCGAGGGTCTGGGTGGACTCACGCACGGGCAGGCTCCTTGGTCTGGGCGGGGACGACCTCGAGGTCCTCCATCTCAGGGCGCGCCCAAGCGATGAGCGCATTGATCAGCAGGACCCCGACAAGGCCCTCGACGATCGCCAGGGGCACCTGGGTCACGGCGAAGATCCCGAGGAAACGACCCCACGCCTCGACGAAGCCGCCTTCCGGGTAGGCGAGCGCGAGCTGCGTCGCGGTCGTCACGTAGGTGGCCAGGTCGGCCAAGGCCACGCCGACGAAGACGCGCACCATGAAGGGCGCGGCTGCGAGCAGCCGGAAGAGCCCGTATCCGACCCACGGCCCGACGACCGCCATCGAGAAGACATTGGCCCCGAGCGTCGTCAGCCCGCCATGCGCCAGCAGCAGCGCCTGGAATAGCAGGACGATCGTGCCGAGCAGGGCCATGACCGGCGGCCGGACGATGATCGCGCCGACGCCGGTGCCCGTGGGGTGCGAGCTCGAGCCGGTCACCGACGGCAGCTTGATCGCCGACATGACGAAGGTGAAGGCGCCCGCGGCCCCGAGCAGCAGCCTGGCGCTCGGGTTGTCCCGCACGATGCGGGCGGCACTGCGGGTGCCGTGGATGACGAACGGGGCGGCCACGACCGTCCACGCGGCGGCGTGGACCGGTGGCAGGAAGCCTTCGGCGATGTGCATCAGTGCACTCCCTTTCTGGCCGGATGACGCGTCCGACCGCGGCAGCCCTCGCCCCGGAGTTCCTGACTCGCGGAAGACCCGCTCACAGTGGCGCGACCGTCCCGGACTCTCACCGGGTTCCTCCAGGTGGAGGCGAAGACTGCGGCCGAGACTAGCGAAGCCCACCGGGGATGTCTGCCGCCGTCCGCTCCTCGCGCTCGGCCGCGCGACGGCAGGAGTAGAGGTGCGACTCGACGAAATCCTCGGCCCGCAGTGCCCATCCGACGACGATGATCGCCGCCTGCCGCAGGTCGTGCGACTCGACCTGGTCGGCGATGTCGGCCAGCGTCCCGTGCAGGACGATCTCCTCGGGCTGCTCGACGCGGTAGGCGACGGCGACGGGGCAGTCGGCGCCGTAGTGCTGGGCGAGGCGCTCCGCGAGCTCGCGGGTGCGGCGGATCGCCAGGTGCAGCACGAGCGTGGCACCAGTCGCGGCGAAGGTCTCGAGCGACTCCCTCGACGGCATGGCCGTCGAGTCGCGCTGGGCACGGGTGAGCACCACTGACTGGGCGACCTCGGGCACCGTGAGCTCACGCCCCAGCCGCGCGGCAGTGGCGGCGTAGGCCGCGACGCCGGGCGTGATGTCCCAGGGCACCCCGGCAGCGTCGAGCCGCCGGGTCTGCTCGGCGATCGCGGAGTAGACGCTCGGGTCGCCGGAGCACAGGCGGGCGACGTCGTCGCCGCGCTCGTGGGCAGCGACGAGCTCGGCGGTGATGCCGTCGAGGTCGAGCTGCTGGGTGTCGACGAGACGGACCCCCGGCGGGCAGTGCTCGAGGACCGCGGCGTCGAGGTAGGTGCCGGCGTAGAGGCACACCGGGCTGGTCGCGAGCAGGCGGGTGGCGCGCACGGTGAGCAGGTCGGCGGCGCCGGGGCCGGCGCCGATGAAGTGGACGGTCATGTCGGGTCCTCGGTGGTCGTGCGGGTCGCGGCGAGCTGGGTGACGGTGCGGGCGGGGGTCCAGGACCGGAAGCGGCCGAGCTCGACGGCCCGCTCCACGGACAGGCGGGTCAGCTCGCCGGCGGTGCGGTCGGCGAGCGCGACGAGCGCGGCCTCCCCCTCGAGCGTGACGGCGTGGGCGACGAGCCGCCCGCCGGGACGGAGGGAGGACCACGCGGACTCGAGCAGGTCGGGCTCGAGACCCCCACCGACGAAGACGGCGTCGGCCGGGCGCAGGGTCGTCAGGTCCGTGGTGGTCGTGTCGGCGACGAGCACCTCGACCCGGCCGGAGAGGCCGAGCGCGGCGGCGTTGGCGGTGATGCGGGCGGCGCGGGTGGGGTCCCGCTCGACGCAGGTGGCGCCGGCGCGGTCCGCGGCGAGGCACCACTCGAGCGCGACGGAGCCGTTGCCGGCGCCGAGGTCCCACAGGTGGTCCCCGGGGGCCGGACGCAGCCGCGCGAGGGCGCTCGCGCGGACGTCGCGCTTGGTGAGCTGGCCGTCGTGGTCGATGAAGTCCTCCGGCCGTCCCGGCACCGGGCCGGCGGTCCTCGCGGCGCTCGCGGGGTCGTCGGCGCGCACGTCGAGGCAGGCGAGCACCAGGGGTGGGGTGGCTCCTGCGAATGCGTCGGCGCGCTCGGCGCGGGCGCCCTCCTCCGGTCCGCCGAGGTGCCATCGGGCGGTGAGCATCGTTGCGCCCCAACCGCGCTCGGTGAGGAGCGCGGCAAGGGCAGCGGGTGCGTCGCCGTCGGACAGCAGGACGACGAGGCGGGCGCCGGGGCTGAGGTGCGGCAGAACGGCGCGCAGGTCGCGACCGACCGTCGTGACGACGAACACCTCCTCGGCGGACCAGCCCTGTCGCGCCCGGGCGAGGGCGTGGCTGCCGACGTGGGGGTGGACCCGCACGCGGTCGGTCCCGACGAGGTCGATCAGGGTCGTCGCGATGCCGGAGCGCAGCGGGTCGCCGCTGGCGAGGACGACGGCGTCAGGGTGCGCCCGGAGCAGGTCCGGCAGGGCGGGGCGAAGGGGGCTCGGCCAGTCGACCAGCTCGGCAGCCGGGGCGTGCGGGGCGAGCAGGTCGAGGTGTCGGCGCCCACCGATGAGGGTGACGGCACGCTCGACGAGGCCGCGTCGCCCTGCGTCCAGGCCGGCCCAGCCGTCGTCCCCGATACCCACGACGTCGATCACGGACGCCCACCTTAGGCCCCCGGGCGCTGTGAGAGGATCGCGCTCGGCACGCCCCCCGAAGAATCCGGTGCAACTCCGGAGCGGTCCCGCCACTGTGACGGCCCCACGGCCCGAGCCAGAACGTCGGAGCGCGCCCGCCGGAGCGAACCCGCCCGGCGCGTCGGACGGCGAGCGCGGATACTCGCCAGGAGGCCACCTTGACCCGCAGTGACCAGACCGCCCCGGTCTTCCCCTTCACCGCGCTCGTCGGCGCGGACGAGCTGACGACCGCCCTGCTGCTCAGCGCGATCTCCCCCGAGATCGGTGGCGTGCTCGTGCGCGGGGAGAAGGGCACGGCCAAGTCCACGGCGGTGCGCGCCCTGGCCGCAGTGCTCCCCGAGCAGCGCGTCGCGAACGGGTGCCGGTTCGGCTGCGACCCGGACCGCTCCGAGAGCTGCCCCGACGCCCCGCACGACGCGCCCGCCACGACCCGACCCGCCCGTCTCGTCGAGCTGCCCGTCGGCGCGACAGAGGACCGGGTCGTCGGCTCCCTCGACCTGCGCCGCGCCCTCGGTGACGGCGAGGCCGCCTACCAGCCCGGCCTGCTCGCCGAGGCACACCGCGGCATCCTCTACGTCGACGAGGTCAACCTGCTGCACGACCACCTCGTCGACGTCCTGCTCGACGCGGCGGCCATGGGGCGCAACACGGTCGAGCGTGATGGCGTGTCGATCTCGCACCCGGCGCGGATCACCCTCGTCGGCACGATGAACCCCGAGGAGGGCGAGCTGCGCCCGCAGCTGCTCGACCGCTTCGGCCTCACCGTGCACGTCGCCGCGAGCCGCGACCCGCACGTGCGCGCCGAGGTCGTGCGCCGCAGGCTCGAGGCCGACCTCGACCCGGTCGCCTTCGCCGCACGCCACGCCGACGCCGAGGCAGCCCTCTCCGCGCGCCTGGCCGGTGCCCGCGAGGCCGTGCGCCACATCCGTCTCGACGAGCGGACCTTGCGCACCATCGCCCGGGTGTGCGCCGGCTTCGACGTCGACGGGATGCGGGCCGACATCGTCACAGCGCGCACGGCCGTCGCCCACGCGGCGTGGCAGGGGCGTGAGCAGGTGACCCGCGAGGACATCCGGGCCGCGGCGCTGCTGTCGCTGCCCCACCGCCGCCGCCGCGCTCCCTTCGACGCGCCGGGGCTCGACGAGGACCTCCTCGACCGGCTCCTCGACGAGGAGCCCGAGGACGACCCGCCGGGTGGCGGCGAGGAGCCGGACGAGGGGCCCGGCGCCGACGACGCTGCCGAGGGTCCGTCCGACGACTCCGGCCCTGGCTCGTCCGGTGAATCTGACGCGACCTCGTCGGCCCCGCCGTCCCCTTCCGACTCCGCGCAGGACGACGGGAGCTCGCATTCCCCCAGTGCGATGCAGGACCCCGAGCCCGGGGAGTCCCCTGCCGAGCCACCCCGGCGCGCCACGCCCACCCCCACCGGCGTCGCGAGCGCCCAGCCCCCCTACCGCGCCCGCCGCCTCGAGCTCACCGGTGTCGGGTCCGGCCCGGCTGGTCGCCGCTCCCCCGCACTCACCCCCCGGGGGCGGGTCGTCGGCACCCACCCGGCCGGGCACGAGCCCGCCGGGTCGCCGGTGCACCTGACCGCCACCCTGCGCGCCTCCGCCGCCCGCCGTGCCGCCCGCACCGGGCCCGCCCGGGTGACCGGCGACGACCTGCGCCACGCCATCACCCGCGGGCGCGAGGCCAACCTCGTCCTCCTCGCCGTCGACGCCTCCGGCTCGATGGCCGCCCGCAAGCGGATGGGTGAGGTCAAGACCGCGGTCCTCTCGCTCCTGCTCGACGCCTACCAGCGCCGCGACCGGGTAGGTCTGGTGACCTTCCGCGGGCACGGGGCCGAGCTGCTGCTGCCCCCGACCTCGTCGGTCGAGGCGGCCGCCGCGCGCCTCGCCGAGATGCCGCACGGAGGCCGCACCCCGCTCGCCGAAGGACTGACCGAGATCGCGAAGGTCGTTGCGCGAGAGCGCGTCCGCGACCGACATCAGCGCGCCCTGGTCGTCCTCGTCACCGACGGGCGCGCCACCGCCGGCCCCGAGGCGCTCGCCCGCGCCCAGCACGTCGCCGACGCCTGGGGCGGCACCGCGCAGACGGTCGTCGTCGACTGCGAGACGGGCCGGTTCCGGATGGGTCTGGCCGCCGACCTCGCCCGGCGGATGGGCGCCGAGCACATCCCCCTCGAGCAGGTCGCCGCGAGCGGCCTCGTCGAGATCGTCACCGACCGCATCGCCCCCCGAAGGAGCGCCGCCTGATGGCCCAGGGACAGACCCCCGTCACGCCGAAGGACGGACTGACCACGCGGCAGCGCCGCAACCGCCCGCTCGTCGTCGTCCACGGTGGCATCGGCAAGGGCAAGTCGACGGCGGCCTTCGGCCTCGGCCTGCGCGGGTGGAACCAGGGCTGGTCCATCGGCGTCTTCCAGTTCGTCAAGTCCGCGAAGTGGCGCATCGGCGAGGAGGAGGTCTACAAGACCCTCGGCCGCGTCCACGAGGAGACCGGCGAAGGGGGTCCCGTCGAGTGGCACAAGATGGGCTCGGGCTGGTCGTGGTCGCGCAAGGCCGGGTCCGAGGAGGACCACGCCGCCGACGCCCGTGAGGGCTGGGAGGAGATCAAGCGGCGGCTCGCCGCGGAGGCGCACACCGTCTACATCCTCGACGAGTTCACGTACGTCATGAAGTGGGGCTGGGTCGAGCTCGACGACGTCATCGACACGCTGACCCACCGACCCGGCTACCAGCACGTCGTCATCACCGGCCGCGACCCTCACCCGCGGCTGCTCGAGATCGCCGACGTCGCGACCGAGATGACGAAGATCAAGCACCCCTTCGACCGCGGTCAGAAGGGCCAGAAGGGGATCGAGTGGTGAGGATCCCTCGACTCCTCGTCGCCGCCCCCGCCTCCGGGCACGGCAAGACGACGATCACCGTCGGAGTGATGGCCGCCCTCGCCCGGCGCGGCCTGACGGTCGCGCCCGCGAAGGTCGGGCCCGACTACATCGACCCGGGCTACCACGCGCTCGCCACCGGCCGGCCGAGCCGCAACCTCGACCCGTGGCTCGTCGGTGAGGACCAGGTCGCGCCGCTGCTGCTGCGCGGCGCCACCCACCCGACCCCGGCCGACGTGTGCCTCGTCGAGGGCGTCATGGGGCTGCTCGACGGGCGGCTCGGCGGCGACGGCTTCGCGAGCAGCGCGCACGTCGCCGCGCTCACCAGCACCCCGGTGCTCCTCGTCGTCGACATCTCCTCGACCTCGCGGACCGTCGCCGCGACCGTCGCCGGCATGGCCGCCTACGACGAGGCGCTCGACGTCGTCGGGGTCGTCCTCAACAAGGCCGGCACCGCCCGCCACGCCGACGAGGCGCGCCGCGCGGTGGAGCAGACCGGGGTGCCGGTCTGGGGGGTGGTCCCGCGGGACGTCGGGATGCACGTCCCCTCCCGCCACCTCGGTCTCGTGCCGGCCGCGGAGAGCGGCGAGGCCGCCGCGACGCTCGGCCGGATCGCCGACCTCGCCGAGGAGCACGTCCACCTCGACGCCGTCCTCGCGGCGGCCGGTGGCGCGCCCGACCTCGACGCGCGCCCGTGGTGCCCCTCGGCGGCGCTCGGCGAGGCGGCCCGCGAGACCGGGCCGGGCGCACCGGTCGTGGCGGTGGCGGGCGGGCGGGCCTTCACCTTCCGCTACCCGGAGACCGAGGAGCTGCTCACCGCGGCCGGGTGCCGGGTGGCGCTCCTCGACCCGGCGCGCGACCTCGCGCTGCCGCCCGGGACCCGCGCGCTGTACGTCGGCGGTGGCTTCCCGGAGGTGCACGCCCGGGCGCTGGCGAGCAACACCTCGCTCCTCGACGACATCCGCGCCGCGGTCGGTGCCGGGATGCCGACGACGGCCGAGTGCGCGGGGCTGCTCTACCTCGCCCGCTCCCTCGACGGGCACCCGATGGCCGGGCTCGTCCCGACGGACGCCGCGATGGGTCCGCGGCTCACCCTGGGCTACCGCGAGGCGGAGCTGCTCGCCGACTCCGTGCTCGGCCCCGCGGGCACGCGGGTGAGCGGGCACGAGTTCCACCGGACCGTGACGCAGCCGCCGGCCGCGCCGGCGGCGCGAAGGGGGGAGGCGCCGGCCTGGTCGCTCGGCGGCCGCGCGGAGGGCTTCGCGCTCGACCCGGCCGGGACCGGCCGGGCGACGCTCGTCGCGTCGTACCTGCACACGAGCTGGGCGGGGTCGCCGGGGATGGCGGCGGCCTTCGCCGAGGCCGCCTGGGGGCACGAGGGGCACACCGCGGCAGCGACCGCCACCGAGGCACCCGTCGTGCCGCTCGGCCGCCCGGTCGGCGCGGGCGTCGCGCCCGTCCCGGTCCAGGGCGAGCCGGCGGACGGGGTCGACCTGGACCACCACGGCGATGCCGAGACCGGCGACGGGCTCGTCGACCTCGCGGTCAACGTCCGGCTCGACGCCCCTCCCCCGTGGCTGGCCACCGCGCTGCGCGACGAGGTCGGCCGGCTCGCCGCCTACCCCGACCCGGCCCCGGCCCGTGACGCACTGGCCCGTCGGCACGACCGGCGGCGTGAGGAGGTGCTGCCGACGAGCGGCGGCGCCGAGGCCTTCACGCTGCTCGCACGGGCCCTGCCGGTGCGCGACGCGGTCGTCGTGCACCCGCAGTTCACCGAGCCGGAGGCCGCGCTCGTCGCTGCCGGGCGCCCCGTTCGGCGGGTGCTCCTACGGCCCGAGGACGGCTTCGCGCTGACCCCGCAGTCGCTCGGCGAGGTCGGCGACGCGGACCTCGTCGTCCTCGGCAACCCGACCAACCCGACGGGTGTGCTCCACCCCGCGCGGGTGCTGCGCTCGCTCGTGCGGCCCGGGCGGGTCGTCGTCGTCGACGAGGCCTTCATGGACGCGGTCCCCGGCGAGGGCGAGTCCCTCCTCGCCGGCGACCTCGGCGGCCTCCTCGTCGTGCGCTCGCTCACGAAGACCTGGGGCGTCGCCGGCGTCCGTGCCGGCTACGTCGCCGGGGACCCGCGGCTCGTCGCGGCGCTCGCTGCGCACCAGCCGCACTGGTCGGTCGGCAGCCTCGCCCTGCGTGTCATGGTCGAGACGGCCACGCCCCGGGCGCTCGCGGAGGCGGCCCGCGGCGCCTCCGAGCTGCAGTCCTGGCGGCAGCACCTCACCGCCGGGCTGCGGACGCTGGACGTTCCCGTCGTGGGCTCCTCCGCCCCCTTCGTCCTCGCCCGTCCCGGTCCCGGGGCGCACGCCACCCTCCGGGAGCGCGGGTGGGCGCTGCGGCGCTGCGACACCTTCCCCGGCCTGGACGCGAGCTGGGTCCGCGTCGCCGCCCGGGACCCCCTGACCACCGACGGGCTGCTCCGCGAGCTGTCCCGGATCACGAGGAGGACCGCATGAGCTGGCTGCTCACCGGCCGCCGGGTGCTTGTCCGCGAGCCCGGGCCCGACATCACGACGACAATCCAGCGGCTGCTCGACGACGGCGCCGCCATCGTCGTCGTCGAGACGGACGAGCCCACGCCGGAGCTGCGTGACGTCGTCGGCCGCGGGCTGGCCGAGCTCGCCACGCCCGGCACGGCGAGCGCCGATGTCGTCCTCACCGACCCGGTGCGCGAGCCTGCCGGTCCTCGGCGGCCGGGCGGCACCGGGCGGGTCGTGCTCGTCGGCGGCGGGCCCGGTGACCCGGGGCTGCTCACCCTCGCCGGCTATGAGGCGCTGCGCCAGGCCGACGTCGTCGTCACCGACCGGCTCGGGCCGCTCGGCGCGCTCACCGACCTGCCGGCCGACGTCGAGGTCGTGCACGTCGGGAAGATCCCGCGGGGCGATTTCACCCCGCAGGAGCGGATCAACGCGGTGCTCGTCGAGCGGGCCCGGGCCGGGCAGGTCGTCGTCCGGCTCAAAGGAGGCGACGGCTTCGTCCTCGGGCGCGGCGGCGAGGAGTGGCTGGCCTGCACCGACGCCGGGGTGCCCGTCGAGGTGATCCCCGGGGTGAGCTCGGCGGTCGCGGTGCCGGCGCTCGCGCAGATCCCGGTGACCCACCGCGGGCTGTCGCAGGGGGTCGTCGTCGTGTCGGGCCATGTCGATCCCGGCGACCCGCGCAGCGAGGTCGACTGGGCCGCGCTCGCGCAGAGCCGGCTCACCCTCGTCGTGCTCATGGGCGTCGCGACGCTGCCCGCGATCGCCGAGTCGCTCGTCGCGGCAGGGCTCGACGCGGGGACGCCGGCGGCGAGCATCGCCAACGGCGGCACCCCGCTCCAGCAGGTTGTCCGCGCGCCGCTGTCCCGGATCGCCGAGGCGGCCCGCGAGGGCGGCATCGCAGCCCCTGCGGTCACCGTCATCGGCCCCGCGGTCGCGGCCCTCGAGATGGGGCTCGACGCGGCGGCGGCGACTGCGGCGGCACCAGCGTCGGCGAACGGTGCGAGCCCGACCCGGCCCGAGACGGCGGCCGCCCGATGACCGGCCCCCTCCTCCCTTCGCAGACGCTCCAGCAACCTCCCCTGCGTGCGTCGTGAGCGGGGGCACCCTCCGCGAGGGGCTGCGCCTGGCCGTCGGCACCCTCACCGTCCTCTCGAGCGGCCCGGTGATCACGACCCGCCCCGTCGCCGGCGCGGCCATGACCCTCGCCCCGCTCGCCGTCCTCCCCCTCGCCCTCGCCGTGCTCGCCGTCGCCGCCGCCGGGAGCGCCCTCGCCCTCCCCCCGCTCGCCACTGCCACCGTCGTCGTCGCCCTCCTCGCGGCCGGCACCCGGGCCATGCACCTCGACGGGCTCGCCGACACCGTGGACGGCCTCGGTGGCGGGTGGACCCGCGAGCGCGCCCTCGAGATCATGCGCACCGGCGACGTCGGCCCGATGGGCGTCGTCGCGCTCGTCCTCACCCTCCTCCTCCAGGTGACCTGCGCGGCCCACCTCCTCGGTGGCCCCCACCTGGGCCCCCTTCCCGCCGGTGCCCTCGCCCTCGCCGCCGCGATCCCCCTCTCCCGGACGGCCTGCCCTCTCCTCTGCCGCCGCGGGGTGCCCGCCGCCTCCCCCACCGGCCTCGGCGCCACCGTCGCCGGCACCGTCCCGACCGCCGCCGCGGCCGCCGCCGTCGTCCTGCCCGCAGGCCTCCTCGCCCTGGCCGCCATGCCCGTCAGCCCGGTTGGTCCCGTCCACGGCGTGCTCGCCGCGCTCGGCGCCACCGCCCTCGCCACCGCCACCTCCCTCGCGCTGGCCGCCCTCGCCCACCGCCGCCTCGGCGGTATCAGCGGCGACGTCATCGGCGCCGCCGTCGAGCTCGCCCTCGCCAGCGTGCTGCTCGTCCTCGCGGGGACCCTGCGATGAGGGTCCTCGTCACCGGCGGTGTCCGCTCCGGCAAGTCCCGGCACGCCGAGTCCCTCGTCCCCGCCGGCGAGCCGGCCACCTACCTCGCCTGCGGGCCCACCTCCGACGACCCCGACTGGGCGCTGCGCGTCGCCGCCCACCAGGACCGCCGTCCGGCCACGTGGACCACCGTGGAGACCAGCGACGCCGCGCGCGCCCTCCGCGAGCACCCCGGCGCCGTCCTCCTCGACTGCGTCGGCACCTGGCTCACCGCCCAGCTCGACGCGCTCGACGCCTGGGAGAGCCCGCAGGACGCCTGGTCGCCCGCGCTCGACGCCCGCGTCGACGACCTCGTCGCCGCCTGGGCGGACCACCCAGGCCTCGTCGTCGCCGTGACCAACGAGGTGGGCTGGGGCGTCGTCCCGGCGACCCGCTCGGGCCGGGTCTTCGCCGACCGGCTCGGCCTGGTCAACCAGCGCCTCGCCGCCACCGCCGATCGCGTCCTCCTCGTCGTCGCCGGCCAGGTGCTCCCCGTGAAGGACCTCCCGTGACCCGCCCCGACCCGGTCGCGGCCGGGCTCCTCGCCGGCTACCTCCTCGACCGCCTCCTCGGCGACCCGCGAAGGGGGCACCCCGTCGCCGTCTTCGGGGGTTGGGCCGGGCAGGTGGAGCGGGTCCTCCACCGGCCCGACCGGGGGGCGGGCGTGGCCGCCACAGCCACCGCGCTCGCGCCGCTCGTCGCCGCCGGGCTTGCCGCCCGCCACCTCGGCCCGAGCGGCCAGGTGGTCGTCACGACCGCGGTCACCTGGGCCGCTCTCGGCGGGACCTCGCTGGCCCGCGAGGCGAGCGCGGTCCACGACCTCCTCGCCCGCGGCGACCTCCCGGCGGCCCGCGTCCGGGTCCGCCACCTCGTGGGGCGGCGCACCGACGACCTGGCCGCCGACGAGGTGGCCCGGGCGGCGGTCGAGTCGGTGGCAGAGAACACCTCCGACGCCGTCGTCGGCACCCTCGTCTGGGGTGCGGCGCTCGGGCCGCTCGGTGTGCTCCTCCACCGCGGCGCCAACACCCTCGACGCGATGTGGGGTCACCGCAGCGAGCGCTACGCCGCGTACGGCTGGTCCGCCGCCCGCCTCGACGACCTGCTCGGCTGGGTCCCCGCCCGGGCCACCGTCCTCGCGACCGCCGCGGCGGGCGCTGGGGCCGGGACGCCCCCTTCGTCCGTCGTGCGTACCGCTCTCACCGACGGGCGGGACCACCCCTCGCCCAACGCCGGGCCGGTCGAGGCGGGCTTCGCCGCGGCGCTCGGGGTGCGCCTCGGCGGGCGCAACGACTACGCCGGCCAGGTTGAGGAGCGCGGCCTCCTCGGCGAGGGCCCGCCACCCACGATCGCCGATGTCCCCCGCGCCAGCGCGCTGGCCGACCGGGTCGGCATGGTCACCCTCGCGGGGGCGGTGCTCCTGCGCTCGCTGCGCCGCTGAGCAGCCGGGCGACGACCTCCGCCGCGCGCGCGACCTCGGGCACGCCCGCCTGGACGGCCGGCCGGCGGACGACGACGACGGGCACGCCGAGGGTCGCGGCGGCGGTGAGCTTCGGCGCGGTGAAGTCCCCGCCGGAGTCCTTCGTGAGCAGCACGTCGACCGCATGCTCGCGCATCGTCGCCAGCTCGGCGTCGAGGTCGAAGGGCCCGCGCGAGCGCAGCACCGTCCACGCAGCGGGGAGCGGCTCGGCGGGCGGCTCGACGAGCCGCACGAGGACCGGTCGCTGCGCCCACGGACGGGTGTAGTGGTGGAGGGTCTGCCGCCCGGTGGTGACGAAGGGGGCACCGCCGAGGTCGTCGGCGGTCTCGCGGGCGGCCTCGTAGCCGTCCACCCAGGTCCAGCTGGCGGCCTCGGGGTGCCCGGCCCACCCTGGCCGGGCGAGGCGCAGGAGCGGGTGCCCGGTCGTGGCGCAGGCCTCGGCGGCGTGCCGGCTCATCGTCGTGGCGAAGGGGTGGGTGGCGTCGACGACCGCGTCGACCCCGTGCTCGCGGGTCCACGCGGCCAGGCCGTCAGCCCCGCCGAAGCCGCCGACACGGACCTCGCCGACCGGCAGCCGCGGCCGGGAGACCCTGCCGGCGAGCGAGGAGGTGACCCGGACCCCTTCGCGCTCGAGGAGGGCGGCAAGCTCGCGGGCCTCCGCGGTGCCACCGAGGACGAGGACGTGCATGCTCACCATGCTCCCAGCAGGTCGCCGCCGATGTGCACGAGGGAGGCGCCGACGTGGTCACCGCAGAGGGTGCCGAGGGCCAGGTCCACCCGGCTAGGCCTCGGCGCGCCAGCCCTCGACGACGCCGAGGATCTCGCCCAGGTCCTGCACGGTGGCGTCCGGCTCGAAGGCCAGCGCGTGCGGCTTGGTCACCCGGATCTCGCTGGAGTAGACGTCGGCCTGCGCCGAGGTCCGGCACGGCCAGAACGCTCTCGTCGTCCTCGTCCGGGGCGACGACCTGCCCCGCAACGGCGCCGTCCTCAAGGTCGTCTGGCCGCACGCGGAGACCGCGACCGAGCATCTCGCGCTGCGCCGGTGGGACGGCCACGGCGCCGTCCGGCTGCTGCGTGCTGACCCGGCCCGTGGCGCGCTGCTGCTCGAGCGGCTGACCACGGAGGACCTCACCGAGGTCTGGGACGAGCAGGCGTGCGAGGTCGTCGGTCGCCTCTACCGGCAGCTCCATGTGGACCCGTACCCGCAGGCCCCGCGGCTGTCGGCCTGGGCCCGCCGGCAGGCCCAGGCCCTGACGACGACGAGGGACGCCCTGCCCCGGCGGGTGATCGAGCAGGCGCACTCGCTCGTGGCCGAGCTGGCGAGCGACCCCGACTGCGATGCGACGCTGGTCCACTCCGACCTGCATTACGAGACCGTCCTCTCCGACGGCACCGACTGGGTGGCCATCGACCCCAAGCCGATGGCGGGGCACCCGGCCTTCGAGATCGCCCCGATGCTGTGGAACCGGGTCGAGGAGATGGGCACCGGGTCGTCCTTCCGGTACCTCGTGCGGCGCCGCGCCGAGGTGCTCTGCGAGGAGTCGGCGACGTCGTGGGAGGCAGCGCGCGACTGGACGATCGTCCGCGAGATCGTCAACGCCATGTGGTCCATCGAGGCGGGCGGACCCGAGACCCGCGATCGCGTCAGCCTCGCCCTCGCCCTCGTCAAGGCCGTCGACGACTGACCGGCGGCCGGCGCGCTGCTGAGCCGTCGGTTCGCTCGGTGGCAGGATCGGTGCCGTGGTCACCCCTTCGCCCGACGCCCTCCGCCGTGTCGCCCCGCGCCGGCTCGAGATGCTCCAGGCCCGCACCGCCCGATGGCTCCCCGACCTCGCCGCCGGGCTCAGCGAGGTCTACGGGGCCGACGCCGCACCGGCACTGACCCAACGGCTGCTCGACCTCGCCACGAGCACCTACGCGACGCGCAGCGAGGAGCTGCACCGGCTGGACCTCGACCGAACCCTCCAGCCCGACTGGCTGCAGGACCCGACGATGATCGGGTACGCGGCGTACACCGAGCGGTTCGGCGGCGACCTGCGCGGGCTGCGGGAGCGCCTCCCCCACCTCGAGTCGCTCGGCGTGCGCTACCTCCACCTCATGCCGCTCATGGCCACCCGCGCGGGCGACAGCGACGGCGGGTACGCGGTGAGCGACTACGGGACCGTCCGCCCCGACCTCGGCTCGATGGACGACCTCGAGGCCCTGGCCACCGAGCTCCGTCACAGGGGCGTCAGCCTCGTCATCGACCTCGTCCTCAACCACGTCGCCCAGGAGCACGAGTGGGCCGTCCGGGCCCGCGCCGGTGAGCAGCGCTACCGCGACTACTTCCACGTCTTCCCCGACCGAACCCTCCCCGACCGCTACGAGGAGGCCCTGCTCGAGGTCTTCCCGGACTTCGCGCCCGGCTCCTTCACCTGGGACGACGACCTCGACGGCTGGGTGTGGACGACCTTCAACTCCTTCCAGTGGGACCTCGACTGGTCCAACCCCGAGGTGCTGCTCGAGCTCGCAGGGGTCGTCCTCGACCTCGCGAACCGTGGCGTCGAGGTGGTGCGGCTCGACGCCATCGCCTTCATGTGGAAGAGGATGGGCACGCTCTGCCAGGGCGAGCCCGAGGTGCACGCGATCACCCAGGTGCTGCGCGCCGTGGCCCGGATCGCCTGCCCCGCCCTGGCCTTCAAGGCCGAGGCGATCGTCGCGCCGAGCCAGCTGCTCCCCTACCTCGGGCAGGGCGCCCGGACCGGCCGGGTCAGCGACCTCGCGTACCACAACACCCTCATGGTCCAGGTGTGGTCGATGCTCGCCAGCGGCGACGTCCGGCTCGCCGCGCACACCCTGGGGACCCTGCCGCCCAAGCCGTCATCCGCCACGTGGATCACCTACCTGCGCTGCCACGACGACATCGGCTGGGCGATCGAGGACACCCTCGCCCACGACGTCGGGCTCAGCGGGCCGGCCCACCGCCACTTTCTCGCCGACTGGTACACGGGTGCCTTCCCCGGGTCGACCGGTGAGGGGCTGACCTTCCAGGAGAACCCCGAGACGGGCGACCGCCGGACCTCCGGCACTGCGGCCTCGCTCATCGGGCTGTCCCAGGCCGAGCGCGAAGGGGATGACGCCGACGGCCCGTCGTCGGTCACCTCGGCGCTGGCGCGGCTGCGCCTCGCGAACGCCCTCGTCGTCGGGTACGGCGGGATCCCGGTCATCTGGTCAGGCGACGAGATCGCCACCCCGAACGACGCCCGGTGGGCCGAGGAGCCCGGCCACGCGTCGGACAACCGCTGGGCGGGACGGCCCCGGCTCGACGACGAGCGGCTCGCGCTCGCCGACGACCTGGGGAGCGTGCCGGGCCGCGCGCTCGCCGACCTGCGCCACCTCCTCGCCACCCGCGCCCGGCTCCCCCACCTCCACGGCTCGGTCGAGACGGTCGTGGGCCCCGTGGACGACCCCGGTGTCCTGGTCCTCGAGCGGCACCACCCGCTCGGCCTCATGGTCCAGGTCGCCAACGTCACCGACGGCTGGCGGCCGTGGCCCGGGCGCCGTGCCCGGGCGCTGGGCGTCGCCGAGGCGCGCGACGAGCTCACCGGGGACCCCCTCCCGTGGGGCGGGGACGACCAGGTGTGGCTCGCCCCCTTCGCCGTCCTGTGGCTGCTCGCCCCTCAGGGCTGAGCGCGCCAGCCCTCGACGACGCCGAGGATCTCGCCCAGGTCCTGCACGGTGGCGTCCGGCTCTACCTCGACGGCGATCTGCTGGTCGAGCGGGATCTCGCTGTGCGGCACCCAGATCGTGCGCATCCCGACCTCCTGCGGTCCGAGCACGTCCTCGAAGAGCCGGTCCCCGACATAGACGGCGCTCGTCGGTGCGACGTCGAGGGCACGGCACGCCGTCTCGAAGGCCAGCGCGTGCGGCTTGGTCACCCGGATCTCGCTGGAGTAGACGTCGGCGTCGATGAGGTCGAGCACGCCGTCGCGCTCGAAGATCCCCCGGTGGTACTCGCGGCTCCAGATGGTGTTGGACAGGACGCCGACCTTGAGGCCGTGCGCCCGCAGGCCCTCCCACAGCGGCCGCACCTGCGGATCGGTCGCCGTGTGCGGCTCCCAGAACCGCCGGTAGGCCGCCAGGGCGAGGTGATGGCGGTCGTGCCAGGGATCGATCCCGGCCGCCCGGAGCACGTCGTCGAGGTGAGCGCTCGCGTGATCGGAGCGCGACCGCTGCCAGGCCTCGTCCTCGGCGGCGAGGATCCGGTCGGCGAGCTCGTGGGCACGCTCGAGGTCGGCATGCGGCACGTCCTCGGAGGCGAAGGGGATGCCATGGATCTCGCGCGCGAAGACCCGCCACTGCTCCCCGAGGTCGATGGAGTGCCAGGGAGTCAGCGTGCCGCCCCAGTCGAAGATCACCGCCTCGACCGGGCCGGGCTCCGGGCGGCCCGGGCTCGGCCTGCGCGGCGTGTCCTCCTCGCGGCTCACCCGCCCCGGACCTCCTGGACGACCTGCGCGACGGCCTCGTCCACCGGCACCTGGCGGGCCTGCCCGGAGCGGCGGTCCTTGAGCTCGACGACACCCTCGGCCAGGCCCCTGCCGACGACGAGGATCGACGGGATGCCGAGCAGCTCGGCGTCCTTGAACTTCACACCGGGGCTGACCTTGCCGGCCCGGTCGTCGTAGAGGACGTCGAGGCCCTGCGCCTCAAGCTGCGCCGAGAGATCGGCAGCAGCGGCGAAGAGCTCCTCGCCCTTGCCGGCGGCGACGACGTGGACGTCGAAGGGGGCGACGCTGCGCGGCCAGACGAGGCCCGCCTCGTCGTGGTTGTCCTCGGCGATGACGCCGACGGCCCGGGTGACGCCGATACCGTATGAACCCATCCAGACGGTGACGAGCTTGCCGTTCTCGTCGAGGACCTTGAGGCCGAGCGCGTCGGCGTACTTCTGGCCGAGCTGGAAGATGTGGCCCATCTCGATGCCGCGGGCCAGGGTGAGCGCCTCGCCGTTCGGGCCGAGGTCGCCCTCGCGGATCTCGGCGGCCTGGATCGTCCCGTCTGCGGTGAAGTCGCGCCCGTGGACGAGGTCGATGACGTGCTTGCCGTGCTCGTCGGCGCCGGTGACCCAGGCCGAGCCCTCGGCAATGCTCGGGTCGAGGAGGTACCGGATCCCCGACGCCTTCTCCCCCCCGAGGACGCCCGGGCCGATGTACCCCTTCGCCAGCGAGGGGTAGGCCGCGAAGTCCTTCTCCTCGAACGCGACGGGGGTCGCCGGCGAGACCTTGGTCTCGAGCCGCTTCGGGTCGACCTCGCGGTCGCCGGGCACGCCGATGGCGAGCGGCTCGCGCCGGCCCTCGGGATGCTCCGCGTCGGCCGGGTGCTCGAGCATGACGATGACATTCTTCAGCGTGTCCGCGGCGGTCCACTCGCGGCCGTCGGCGCGCGGGTGGTCGCGGTTGAGCGCGGCGACGAGGGTCTCGATCGTCGGGGTGTCGGGGGTGTCCTCGACGTGCGCGGGTCCGGCGGTCACCTCGACGGGCGCGGCCTGCGGGATCTCGACAGCCTCGACGTTCGCGGCGTAGCCCTGGTCGTCGCGGACGAAGGTGTCCTCGCCGCCCTCGTTGACCGCGAGGAACTCCTCGCTCGCCGAGCCGCCCATCGCGCCGGAGTCGGCGTGGACGATGACGTACTCGAAGCCGAGCCGGTCGAAGATCTTGACGTAGGCGTCGCGGTGCGCGTCGTAGGACTTCTGCAGCCCGGCCTCGTCGACGTCGAAGGAGTAGCTGTCCTTCATGATGAACTCGCGGCCGCGCAGCACGCCGGCGCGCGGACGCGCCTCGTCGCGGTACTTCGTCTGGATCTGGTAGAGGCTCAGCGGCAGGTCCTTGTAGGAGCTGCAGACGTCCTTGACCGCGAGGGTGAACATCTCCTCGTGGGTCGGGCCGAGGAGCATGTCGGCGCCCTTGCGGTCCTGCAGCCGGAAGAGGTTGGGGCCGTACTCGGTCCAGCGATTCGTCGCCTCGTAGGGCTCGCGCGGCAGCAGCGCGGGGAAGCTCAGCTCCTGGCTGATCTTGTCCATCTCCTCCCGGACGATGCCCTCGACCTTGCGCAGCACGCGCATGCCGAGCGGCAGCCAGGTGTAGATGCCCGGGGCGGCGCGGCGGACGTAGCCCGCACGGACGAGCAGCTTGTGACCCGGGAGCTCGGCGTCCACCGGGTCCTCGCGGAGGGTGCGGAGGAAGAGGTTGGACATGCGCATGACCACGGGGCGTGCTCCTGACGAAGGGGGTGGTGGGTCCTGGGCAGGATATCCCCGCCGAGGAGGTCAGCCGAGGGCGGCGACGAGAGCGGGCAGCGTCGTCGCCGCGCTCCCGCGCACGACGATGTCGCACATGTCGGAGATGTCGCTCTCGTGCGGGTTGATCTCGACGACGGTCGCGCCCGCACCGCGGGCGATCGCCGGCATCCCCGCCGCCGGGTAGACGATGCCGGAGGTCCCGACGACGAGGCAGACATCCCCCTTCGTCAGGGACTCGAGGGCCTCGACGCTCGCCTGGAAGTCGTCCATCGGCAGGTCCTCGCCGAACCAGACGACACCCGGCCGGACGTCGCCGGCGCAGGCCTGGCAGGTCGGCGGGTCGAGCCGCTCGACCGGCTCGCTCGGCACCTCGACCGGTGCGTCGTAGCGGACGCCGCAGTCGCCGCAGCGGTACTCGAAGAGCGAGCCGTGGATGTGCGCGAGGACCTCGCTGCCGGCGCGCTCGTGGAGGTCGTCAACGTTCTGCGTGACGATCGTGACGTCGTGGGTGCGGGCGAGAGCGGCCAGGGCCCGGTGGCCGTCGTTGGGCTCGACGTCGCGGACCAGCCCGACCCGCCACGCGTACCAGGCCCAGACGAAGGGAGGGTCGGCCTGCCACGCCTCGGGGGTCGCCAACCGGGAGGGGTCGAACTCCTCCCACAGCCCGGACTGGGCCTCGCGGAAGGTCGGGACGCCGGACTCGGCGCTCATCCCGGCCCCGGAGAGGACGACGACCTGCTGCGCGCCCCGGAGGGCGGCCGCGGCCTGCTCGACACTCATACGAGGACGGTACCTGCGATCGTGTCGTGCTGAGGTTCGCGGCCCCGGCAGCGAGATCCCGGAGTCCACGGGGGTGGTGGTCGACGAACCTCAGCAGTACCCGACAGTCACGAGGCGGGTCGGCGGCCGTCGGGGAGGCGGAGCAGGCAGGCACCGGGCTCGGCGAAGGGGGTGAGGCTGCCCCCTGTCCCGGGGCCACCGAGGGCGGCGTCGACGCCGTGGACGAGGCCGAGGTGGACCTCGCACACGACCTCGGGGTGGGCGGTCGCGGCCCCGAGGAGCGGGCAGGTGCGCAGCTCGACGACGTTTTCACGCGGCCGGGGCGAGAAGCCGAGCCGGTCGAGGACGTCGAGGACGTCGCCCGAGCCCACGGCGAGGCGCTCCCCCCACCCCCGGCCGACGGCGCGGGCCACCGGGGCCGGGTCGACGCTGGCCACGGCGAGCTGCTCGGCGAAGGCGGCCGCCAGGGCGAGGTACTCCTCGGCGAGATCGTCCTCGGTGGCGAGGGCCGCGCGCCCCGCCGGGGTGCACCCGTAGCGTCGGGACGGGCGGCCGGGTCCGGACGGCTCGGTCCGGGCGCTGACGAGCCCGTCGGCGAGGAGCCGGTCGAGGTGGCGGCGCGCCATGTTCGGGTGCAGCCCCGCGACCTCCCCGGCCTGCGCGGCCGTGCACACCTCCGCGGCGTCCACCGCCGCGAGGACCGCGCGTCGGCCAGGAGGCAGGTCCGGGCGCTCGCCCGGGAGCGGAGTTGCCGCGGGGCCCAGCGGAGGCGTAGTTTTCACACCGTCAGTGTAGTAACTCGATCGACCGAAGGACAGACCCCATGACCAACGATCTCGGCCTCTCCGCCTCGGCCGGCTGCGCGTGCGGCTGCAGCGACACCGGCACCCCGGAGCTCGACGTCCGCACGATCCCCCACGCGATCCGGCACGGCGTCGTCTTCGGCGCCCTCGGCTCGGTCCCCGTCGGCGGCGCGATGGTGCTCGTCGCCCCCCACGACCCCAAGCCGCTGCTCGCCCAGATCGAGGAGCGCGAGGCCGGCGCCATCGACGTCACCTACCTCACCGAGGGCCCCGAGGCCTGGCACCTGCGGCTGGCGCGCACCCGCTGATGTGCTCGTACTGCGGGTGCGACTCGATCGAGAGCATCGGTCGATTCATGGAGGAGCACGGCGAGATCATCAACCGGCTCGGTGAGCTGCGCCGCGCCACCGAGAGCGGTGGCACCGGCGCTCGCGAGCAGGCGGCCGACCATCTCGCCGCGCTCCTCGACCCGCACACCCGCGCCGAGGAGGTGGGGCTCTTCCACGTCCTGCGCGAGGACCCGGAGTTCACCGAGCACATCGACCGGCTCTGCGGCGAGCACACCGGCATCGACGAGCTGCTCGCGGCCGTCCGGGCCGGCGACGCCGCCCGGATGCCCGACCTCGAGCTCGCGCTCCGCGCCCACATCGACCACGAGGACAACGGGCTCTTCCCGGCCGCCGCGATCGCCCTCGCCGGCGGCGACGGCTGGGAGCGGGTCCACGACCTCACCCCGGCTCCCTGACGGCACGCCCGAGATGACCGCACCCAGCCGGACCTGGCTCCTCCTGCCCGGCGGCCTCTGCCTCGCCGCCGGGCTCGTCGGGGCGGTCCTCCTCACCGGGGTGACTCCCCCGTCGGCCGCGGCGCACCTGCCGGACCGGCACGGGATCATCATGACCCTCGGCTTCCTCGGCACCGTCATCGCGCTCGAGCGCTCCGTCGCGCTCCGGCAGCCGTGGGCCCACGCCGCACCCGGCCTCCTCGGCGCCGGGGGCATCGTCCTGGTCGCCGACGGGCCGCGGGCGGCCGGGGCCGTGCTCCTGGCCGCGGGGCTCACCGCCCTCCTCGCCGTCTACGCCCGGCTCTACGACCGGCAGCGCGACGCCGGCACCGCCGTCGAGGCGCTCGGCTCGGCCGCGGCCCTCGTCGCCGTCGTCCTGTGGCTGCGCGTCGACGTCCCGGCGGTCCTGCCGTGGCTCGTGAGCTTCGTCGTGCTCACCATCGCGGCCGAGCGCGTCGAGCTCGCTCGCCTGCAGCTGCCCTCGAGCGCCGGCGGCGTCCTCCTCCTCGTCGGCGTCTCGTTGCTCGGCGCCTGCACCCTCGCGCTGCTGCGCCCGGAGCCGGGCGTCCGGGTCGTCGGGGCCGTCCTCCTCGCCCTCGCCGCGTGGCTGGCCCGGCACGATGTGGCCCGCCGGACCCTCAAGGTCCCCGGCCGCCCCCGCTTCGCCGCCGTCGCCATGCTCCTCGGCTACGCCTGGCTCGTCGTCGGCTCCCTCGTCTGGCTGCTCGGCGGACCGCCGGCGAGCATCCCCGCCTACGACTCCGTCGTGCACTCCGTCTTCCTCGGCTTCGCGATGTCGATGGTGCTCGCCCACGCGACGATCATCCTCCCGGCCGTCATCCGCCGGCCCGTCCCGCACGGGCGTCGCATGTGGGTCCCGCTCGTCGTGCTCCACGCCGGTCTGCTCGTCCGGGTCGGCCTCGGCGACGGGCTCGGCCTCGACACCCCCTGGGAGGTGGGCGCCCACCTCACCGTCGCGGCCCTCGTGCTCCTCCCGCTCACCGTCGTCTCCAGCCTCGTCACACCCACCGCACCGACAGGACGTCTGGCATGAGCACGCCCCCTTCGCCGTCCGGGTCGTCGTCGACCCCCGAGCCCGTCACCTCGGCCCCCGCCGGGGCGAAGGGGGCGGGCGGCCGACCCGTCGACCGGGGCCGGTGGGCGCTGCGCGACCGTCCCGGTGTCGTGTGGCTCGTCCTGGCCGCCCTGCTCGCCCTCGTGCACCCCTTCGTCCCCGAGTCGCGGTGGCTCATGGTCCACCTCGTCCTCCTGGGCGCGGTGACCCACTCGATCGTCGTGTGGAGCAACCACTTCGCCGACGCGCTGCTCAAGACCGGGGGCGAGCCCCGCTCCCTCGTCAACCGGCGCCTCGTGCTGCTCATCGTCGGTGTCCTCGCCGTGCTCGTCGGGGTCCCGACGGCGCTGTGGCCGGTGACGGTCGCCGGGGCGACGCTCGCCTCCCTCGCGGTCGCGTGGCACGGCTGGTCGTTGTGGCGACGGCTGCGGCACGCGTTGCCGGGCCGCTTCCGGGTGACGATCCGCTACTACCTCGCCGCCGCCGCGTGCATGGTGCTCGGCGCCGGTCTCGGCGCGACCCTCGCCCGGGGGCTGACGAGCGAGACCCACGGCCGGGTGCTTCTCGCCCACACCATGGTGATGGTCCTCGGCTGGGTCGGCCTGACCGTCACCGGGACTCTGCTCACGCTGTGGCCGACGATGCTGCGCACCCGCATGGACGAGCGGGCCGAGAGCCTCGCCCGCCAAGCCCTGCCCGCGCTCGTCATCTCCCTGCTCGTCGTCGTCGCCGGCGCGCTCGGCGACGTCCGCCCGCTCGCCGTCGCCGGGCTCGTGGGGTACGCCCTGGCCGTCGGCTGGTGGGGACGTGCCCTGCTGCGCCCGGCCCGGACGGCACCGCCGCGCCACTTCGGCACGTGGTCGGTGACGGCCGCGCTCGCATGGTTCGCCGTCGCGCTCGTGCTCGTCCCGGTCCGGGTCGCGGCCGCCGGGTCGTGGGCCGAGCTCGGGCTGACCTACGGGCGGATCACCTCGGTCGTCACCGTGGGCTTCGCCCTCCAGCTCGTCATGGGAGCGCTCGCCCACCTCGTGCCGGTCGTCCTCGGCGGTGGCGCCTCCGTCGTCCGCGTCGCCCAGGAGCGCCTCGACCGGTGGGGCGTGCTCCGCGTGGCGACGGTGAACATCGGGCTCGTCCTCTCGCTCCTGCCGGTCCCCTCGGCCGTCCGGGTGCTCCTCACCGTGCTCGTCCTCGCGGCCCTCGTGAGCTTCGTGCCGCTGCTGCTCGGCGCGATCCGGGCCGCGGTGCGCACGCGGGTCGCGCTCGCCGGGCAGCCGCGCGGGCTCACCCCGCTCGGGCCCGAGGCCACCGTGTGGTCCCCGGGGCAGCTCGTCGCGGCCGTCGGCGCGATGGCACTCGCGGTCTCGCTCGGCGTCGCCTGGGACCCCGCCGCGGCGGGCGTCCCGGTCGCCGCCGGCGGGTCCGCGGCAGCCGCCGGCGAGGTCACCCCCACCGGCGAGACGACCGAGGTCGTCGTCGAGGCGCACGACATGCGCTTCTCCCCCTCGAGCATCACCGTGCCCGCCGGCAACACGCTCGTCATCGAGCTCGTCAACGTCGACGACCGCTCCCCCCACGACCTCGTCTTCGCCAGCGGCGCACGCTCCTCCCGGGTCGCCCCCGGGGCCCGGGAGCGGATCGAGGTCGGTGTCGTCGGTGCCTCGACGCAGGCCTGGTGCTCGGTCGTCGGGCACCGGCAGATGGGGATGGTCCTCGACGTCGTCGTCGAGGGCGCAGGGGGCGGCGCCGGGGTCTCCGCGGTCGCCGGGTCTTCCGACGAGGCCGGTTCGGGCGACGGCCACCAGGCCGGACCCTCCCCCGCCGACACCACCCCTTCGCCCACGGTCTCGCCCGACGACAGCGTGAGCGAGGACTTCGAGGCCGTGCCCGCAGGGCTGCCTCCGCTGACCGACGAGACCGTGCGCAGGGTGACGCTGACGATCAAGGAGGTCGAGCTCGAGGTGGCCCCGGGCGTGCGGCAGAAGCGCTGGACGTTCGACGGGGCCGTGCCCGGCCCGACCCTGCACGGCCGGGTGGGAGACCGTTTCGAGGTCACCCTCGTCAACGAGGGGACGATGGGCCACTCCATCGACTTCCATGCCGGCTCGCTGGCCCCCGACGAGCCGATGCGCACGATCCCGCCCGGCGAGTCGCTCGTCTACGAGTTCACCGCCGAGCGCGCGGGGATCTGGATGTACCACTGCTCGACGATGCCGATGAGCGCGCACATCGCGGCCGGCATGCACGGCGCGGTCGTCATCGAGCCGCCCGGGCTGCCCGAGGTCGAGCGCAGCTATCTCCTCGTGCAGTCCGAGGTTCATCTCGACGGCGACGGGCGCTCGCCGGTCGTCGAGGTCGACGCACCGGCCGTGGCGGCCGACGCCCAGCCGGACCTCATGACCTTCAACGGGATCGCCCACCAGTACGACCACCGCCCGCTCACGGCACGGGTCGGCGAGCGCGTACGGATCTGGGTTCTCGACGCCGGGCCCAACCGGCCGAGCAGCCTGCACGTCGTCGGCGGTCAGCTCGACACTGTCTACGCCGAGGGCGGGTACCTCCTGCGGCGGGGGCGTGACGCCTTCGGCACCCGCGACGGCGGGAGCCAGGCGCTCGCGCTGCAGCCGGCACAGGGCGGCTTCGTCGAGCTCGTGCTCCCCGAGGCCGGGACCTACCCGGTCGTCACCCACGTGATGGCCGACGCCGAGCGCGGGGCCCACGCGCTGCTGCGGGTCACGTCGTGACGACGGGGCGGGTGACCCGTCGGAGCAGCGCCTCGGCCGCCTCGCCGACCGGCTCCTCGATCTCGCCGGGCAGCAGGTAGCGCGCCCGCGTGCCGTACTTCTTGAAGCCGAGCCGCTCGTAGAGCGAGCGGGCCGGGTTTTTGCTGCCGACGGCGAGCCAGACCCGCTCGGCCCCGCGCTTCTGCATGGCGCGCAGCGTCCGGACGACGAGGTGGGCCCCGACGCCCTTGCCGCGCCAGGCGGGGACGACGCCGACCTCCTCGATCCAGTCCTCGGAGACGGTGACGAAGCCGACGACGTGACCGGTCTTGTCGATCATGACGCGCGACGCCTCGGGTAGGAAGCCCTCCTGCTCACGCAGCCATGCGCCCCAGGCGGTCGCGGCGCCCTTGTCGTAGCCGGGCTGGTCCTGGAAGGACTGCTCGTAGGCCTTGTGGAAGGTCTCGGACAGGTCCTCGGTGAAGGGCAGGCTGACGAGGTCGTCGGCGAGCCGGACGAAAGGGATGTGCTTGAGGTTGTGGCGCATGACGGTCTCGGAGAAGGTCCGGTGCAGGCCGATGTTGGCGAAGAGCTCCTCCGCCTCCGGGCTCACCGACTCCATCACGAGGTGGATCGTTGCGCCCTTGCTGTGCTCGCGGACCCATCGGGCGAGCTCGAGGCCGAGACCCTGGCCGTAGGCGCTGGGGTGCACGAGCCCCGAGGCGGTGAATCCGCCGCGGATGTCCTTGGTCATCGCCACCGCCGCGACGACCTCCTGGAGGTCGTCCCGGCCGACGATGCCCTCGCGCCCGCCGAAGAGCGAGGCGATCCGCTCCGGCGTCGCGAGGTCGGGCAGACCACCGTCCCGGTCGAGGCAGGCCTGCGCCACGGCGACGAGGGAGTCGAGGTCCCCATCGGTCAGTGGTGTCCACACAAGCTGGCTCATCCGTGCTCCTAGAAGAGGATCGTGGCGAAGGTTCCTATGCGCTCCATGCCGATTCGACCGTACGTCGCCAGCGCCGGAGCGTTGTAGTCGTTGACGTAGAGCGTGACGAACGGCGCATGGTCGGCCATCGTCAGCTCGACGACGCTGGCCATCATCGGGGCGGCCAGGCCCTGCCCGCGCAGCCGCGGCGCGAGCCACACGCCCTGGACCTGCGCGCAGCCGACGGCGAGCGAGCCGACGTCGGCCTTGAAGATCACCTCGCCGTGCTCCACGACGACATAGGTCCGGCCCTTGCGCAGGAGCGCCCGCAAGGAGTCGAGGTAGTACGTCGGCGAGCCCTGGTAGGGCGGGTAGCCGATCTCCTCGGTGAACATGTGCTCGGCCGCGGGCAGGACCAGGTCTGCCTCCTGCACCAGCCCAGGGCGGACCCGTGGGTCCAGCTCGACCCCGAGGCTCGACGGGGGGACGCGCATCCCGAGCAGCGGCTGCTCGGAGCGGATCGAGCGGGGTCGCGCGTACGCCTCGCCGACGACGTCCCACAGCCCCATGACCTGGTCCTGGGGACCGAGGAAGGACGCGCACCGGCGCCGCACCTTGCGGGCCCGGTCGGCGAAGGCGGCCCGGGCCGCAGCATCGGTCTCGACGGGCACGACGTTGGCGATCGTCCAGAGCAGCGAGCGCAGCTCGTCGCCGTCGAAGTACCCGGCGACGGCGGTGCTGCCCAGGCCGAGGGCCCCGTCGAGGATGCGGCTCGCGACGTAGACGTTGGCCGCGGGGTCACGCGCGCACAGCTCGAGGGCAGCGTCACGGTCCTCCAGGGTGAGGAGGCGGACGGGTGACCTGGTGCGCAGCACTCCCTGAGTCTGTCAGCCGACGGTGACGCTCGGCGCGCTGGCCTCCTCGCCGTCGATCGGCTCGCCCATCTCCTCGGCGAGGCGCATGGCCTCCTCGATGAGGGTCTCGACGATCTGGGACTCGGGCACGGTCTTGATGACCTCGCCCTTGACGAAGATCTGCCCCTTCCCGTTGCCGGAGGCGACCCCGAGGTCGGCCTCGCGGGCCTCGCCGGGGCCGTTGACGACGCAGCCCATGACGGCGACGCGCAGCGGGACGGTCATGCCCTCGAGACCCGCGGTCACCTCGTCGGCGAGCTTGTAGACGTCGACCTGGGCGCGGCCGCAGGACGGGCAGGAGACGATCTCAAGCTTGCGGGGCCGCAGGTTGAGGCCCTGGAGGATCTGCAGGCCGACCTTGACCTCCTCGACCGGCGGGGCCGAGAGGGAGACGCGGATGGTGTCGCCGATGCCCTTGGAGAGCAGCGCACCGAAGGCGGTCGCCGACTTGATCGTGCCCTGGAAGGCGGGCCCGGCCTCGGTGACACCGAGGTGCAGCGGCCAGTCGCCCTTGCTCGCGAGCAGCTCGTAGGCCTGGACCATGACGACCGGGTCGTTGTGCTTGACCGAGATCTTGAAGTCGTGGAAGTCGTGCTCCTCGAAGAGGCTGGCCTCCCAGACCGCGGACTCGACGAGCGCCTCGGGCGTCGCCTTGCCGTACTTCTCGAGGAGCCGCTTGTCGAGCGAGCCGGCGTTGACGCCGATCCGGATCGAGGTGCCATGGTCCTTGGCGGTCCGGGCGATCTCCTTGACCTGGTCGTCGAACCTGCGGATGTTGCCCGGGTTGACGCGCACGGCCGCGCAGCCGGCCTCGATGGCCTGGAAGACGTACTTCGGCTGGAAGTGGATGTCGGCAATGACCGGGATCTGGCTGTGCTGCGCGATCTCGGCGAGCGCGTCGGCGTCGTCCTGGCTCGGGCAGGCGACGCGCACGATGTCGCAGCCGGCGGCGGTGAGCTCGGCGATCTGCTGGAGCGTCGTGTTGACGTCCGAGGTGAGGGTCGTCGTCATCGACTGCACGGAGATCGGGTGGTCGCTGCCGACCCCGACCTTGCCGACCTGGATCTGGCGGGTCTGGCGGCGGGGCGCGAGGACGGGTGCGGGGGCCTTCGGCATGCCGAGGGAGACAGTCATGGCTCCCATTATGCGCCGTTGCCCTGGGCGCACCCTGAGGGGCGGACCGGCCCGTCCCACAGGATGCGCGGTGTCAGGTCACCAGCGGTGGGCGACGTCGATGACGACCATGCGGATGGTGCCGCTGCGCATCGTCCACACGCGGAAGGGCAGCCGGGCGCGCACGCCCAGCCCGATCGTCGTCTGCCCCTCGAAGCTGCCGCCCCAGGCGACCTGCCGGAAGGTCCGGTAGCCGCTGACGTCGCGCAGCGCGAGCCGGTTGCGGGGGGTGTAGCCGCGCGGGTAGGAGGGTGCCCGCACGACGATCTGGAGGTCCGCGGCGCCACGAAGGGGGATGACCCGCCCCTCGCCGTCGGTCCGGAAGGTCCGGACGTAGCGCACGTCGTAGCCGGCGGCAGCGATCCCCCGCACGTCGACGACGAGCCTGTCGTAGCAGGCGTGCCGACCGGTGCGGACGTTGATCACCGGCCCGCGGACCATGGCGCTGCGGCGCTCCGGCAGCGAACCCCAGCCGGTGGGGCAGGCGGACGTCTCGAGGGGCGCGGCCCCGGACTGCGGCGCGAGGAGCGTCGCGGTGCCGAGCGCAGCGGTGCTGCTCACGGCGAGGCCGAAGGCTCGGCGGGTGACTGGTGCGCTCGGTGCTGGCATGGCGGGACCCCTGCTTCCCCGACCCGGCGGGTCGACCCCTTCGACCGTCCTCCGGACCCGGCCGCCCCGCAAGGCCTACCGGTGGGGAACCAGCCGAGCGGTCAGAGCAGGCTGATCGGCTTGACGATGTCGGCGTAGACGAGCAGCACCGTCATGGCGATGAAGGTCAGGGCGACCCCGTACGCGAGCGGGAGCGCCTTCGCGACGTCGACCGGGCCGGGGTCGGGCAGGCCCCGCACCCGGGCCCAGGTCTTCTTCACGCCCTCCCACAACGCCCCGGCGACGTGGCCGCCGTCGAGCGGGAGGAGCGGGATGAGGTTGAAGGCGAAGAGCATGAGGTTGAGGGAGCCGATGAGGCTGACGAGCATCATGAGCTTCTCCGCCGGGGTGCCGAACTCGTCCGAGCTCGCGACCTCGCCCGCGACCCGGCCGACACCGACGACAGACATGGGCCCCTCGGGGTCGCGCTCCTGGCCGCTGAACGCCGCCTGGTACACCCCGACGAGCTTCTGCGGGATCTTGCCGACGGCGGCGAAGGTCTGGCCGAGCATGTCGGCGAAGAGCCCGGGCACCGCGGTGGCCGGCTCCTTGACCCGCTCGACGCTCGGGGACGCACCGAGGAAGCCGACCTCTTCGAGCACGTACTCCCCCGCCGCGTCGGTGACGAAGCGACCGTCCTCGCCGATGCGGGGCTGCTCGAGCGACATCGGCGTCGCGACGAGCTCGGTGGTCGCGCCGCCCCGGGTGACGGTGAGGGTCATCTCCTGCTCCGCGTGGGCCCGGATCGCCGTCCGGACCTCGTCCCAGGTCTGCACGGCCTGGCCGTCGACGGCGGTGATGGTGTCGCCGGGGCGCAGCCCGGCGGCGTTGGCCGGCGCCGCAGGCATGTCCGGCGTGCACTCCTGCGCCGCGGTCTGACCGACCCGCTTGACGTCGACGCACTCGCTGACCGAGGACACGGTGGGGGTGGCCTGGGCGGTGCCGTAGAGCGTGAAGATCCCGCCGAAGATCAGGAAGGCGATGAGGAGGTTCATCATCGGCCCGCCGAGCATGACGGTGACCTTCTGGGGCACCGACAGCTTGTAGAAGAGACGGTCCTCGTCGCCGGGGCGGACCTCCTCGAAGGACTGCGCCCGCGCCTCGTCGGCGAGCTGGGTGAAGCGCCCGGTGCTCGAGGTGCGGATCGTGCCCGGCTCGTCGCCGGGCTTGGGCGGGAACATCCCGATCATCCGGATGTAGCCGCCGAGCGGGATCGCCTTGACGCCGTACTCGGTCTCGCCGTGGCGGCGCGACCAGATCGTCGGGCCGAAACCGACCATGTACTGGGGCACGCGGACCCCGAAGCGCTTCGCCGGCACGAGGTGCCCGATCTCGTGGAGCGCGATGGACAGCGCGATCCCCACGGCGATGATGAGCACCCCTGCGACGTACAGCATGAGGATCATCGTCTCACCCGGCGACGATCTGCGCTGCCACCTCTCGCGCCCACGCGTCGGCCCCGAGGACCCCGGCGAGGCTGTGCGCGTCGAACTGGCTGCTGTCGTGCCGGTCGACGACCGCCGCGACCGTGTCGACGATGCCGACGAAGGACAGCGCCCCGTCGTGGAAGGCGTCGACGGCGATCTCGTTGGCGGCGTTGTACACGGCGGGGAAGGTCCCACCGGCGGTCCCGACCTCGCGGGCCAGACGCACCGCGGGGAAGGCCTCGTCGTCGATCGGGGCGAAGTCCCAGCTCCAGGTCTGGGTCCAGTCGCTCGGCTCGTCGACATCGGGCAGCCGCTCCGGCCAGGACAGCCCGAGGGCGATCGGCACGAGCATGCGCGGCGGCCCCATCTGGGCGATCGTCGAGCCGTCGTGGAACTCGACCATGGAGTGGATCTGCTGCTGCGGGTGGACGACCGTGGCGATCCGGTCGAAGGGGATGTCGAAGAGCAGGTGGGCCTCGATGACCTCGAGCCCCTTGTTGACCAGGGTGGCCGAGTTCGTCGTGATGACCCGGCCCATGGCGAAGTTCGGGTGGGCCAGGGCCTCCTGCGGCGTCACCTCCGCGAGCTCTGCGCGGGTGCGGCCGCGGAAGGGGCCGCCGCTCGCGGTGACGACGAGCCGGCGGACCTCCTCAGCACGCCCTCCCCGCAGGCACTGGGCGATCGCCGAGTGCTCGGAGTCGACGGGCACGATCTGGTCGGGCGCCGCGACGTCGCGCACGAGCGGCCCGCCGATGATGAGCGACTCCTTGTTGGCCAGGGCCAGGGTGGCGCCCGCCCGCAGCGCGGCGAGCGTCGGACGCAGCCCGATCGCGCCGGTGATGCCGTTGAGGACGACGTCGGCGGGGCGGCCGGCGACCTCGGTCGCCGCGTCGGGACCCACGAGGACCTCGGGGTGGTACCCGCGGACCCCGGCCGCCGCGGCCGCGGCCGCGACGGCCGCGCGCAGTCCCCCTTCGTCCCCCGTCGCGGCAGCGACGAGCGGCGGGGTGAACCGGGCGGCCTGCTCTGCGAGCAGGGCGATGTTGGACCCTCCGGCGAGCGCGGCGACCTCGAAGCGCTCGGCGTGGGCGGCGATGACGTCGAGCCCCTGGGTCCCGATGGACCCCGTGGAGCCGAGGAGGGTGACCCGCGTGGGGCTGCTGGCGGTGGGTGTCGTCACCGGCCCATCATCCCAAGCGCTCAGCCGACGGCGACGGTGAGGCCCTCGCTCTCCATCTCGAGGTCGGCGAGCACCCCGAGCAGCCCGGCGTCGTCCGCCGCCTCCGACCCGGCGGCGGGGAGCCACAGCAGCGTCCACGGGCCCTCGTGCCGGTCGACGATGTCGAGGAGGCAGTCGTAGAGGGCGTCGAGGTTGCGGCCGAACCAGTCCGGCAGGTCGAGGGCCGCCTCGAAGGCGTCGTACGCGCTCTCCCGGTCGTGGCCGCCGTCGACGACGTGGAGGTGGAGGTTGCCGTGCATCGCCTCGACGAGCAGGGAGTCGACGGCCTCGGCGTCGAGACGGATCATCGGTCCTCCTCGACCTGGCGGAAGCTGTCGTAGTGGTCGTCGGTCCAGTAGACGTCCCCGTCGTCGCCGACGACGAGCCGCCGGGCACCCCGGTCGCGCTCGCCCGGTGTGCGCACCGTGTACTCCGCGTAGTAGCCGCGGGGCTGCAAGGGCAGGATCCGCTCACGGTTCTGGAAGGGGGTGCCGTCCCTGTCGTACGGGAACGGTCCGCCGCGGTGGATCAGCTCGAGGGTCTGGCGCCCCTCCCGGGGCAGCTCGGAGGCAACCATCGTCGGCAGCCCCGAGTCCGGGGTGCCTCGTCCCGTCGGGGACGAAGGGGTGGCCCGTCCCCCCGTCGGGGACGAAGGGGTGGCCCGTCCGGTCGTCGTGGACGAAGGGGTGGTGACGGACGCGGAAGACCCGGCGGACCCCCCTTCGCCCTCGGTCGCGTTGCCGAGGACCAGCCAGATCGCGAGCGCGACGAGCAGCAGGCCGGCGAGCAGCTGCAGCCGGCTCTTCCAGGGACGGCTCATCGCTAGAGGGCGATGCCGATGTACTTCGTCTCGAGGTACTCCTCGATGCCCTCGAAGCCGCCCTCGCGCCCGTAGCCGGAGTGCTTGACCCCGCCGAAGGGGGCCGACGGGTTGGAGACGATGCCCTGGTTGACGCCGACCATGCCGAACTCGAGCGCCTCGGCGACGCGGATGACGCGGGCGTTGTCCTGGGTGAAGACGTAGCCGACGAGCCCGTACTCGCTGGAGTTCGCGAGCTCGACGGCCTGCTCCTCCGTGGTGAAGGTGATGATCGGTGCGACCGGGCCGAAGATCTCCTCGCGCAGGACCCGCGCGTCCGCGGAGACCCCGGTGATGACGGTCGGCGGGTAGAACCAGCCCTTGCCGGTGGGCACCTCTCCGCCGGTGAGGATCTTCGCGCCGCCAGCGACCGCGTCGTCGACGAGCTCGGCGACACCGGTGCGGGCCTTCTCCGTGATGAGCGGCCCGACGTCGACCCCCTTCGCCGTGCCCTTGCCGACGTTGAGCGCACCCATCCGCTCGGCGAACCGCCGGCCGAACTCCTCGGCGACGCTCTCGTGGACGATGAAGCGGTTGGCGGCGGTGCACGCCTCGCCGATGTTGCGCATCTTCGCGAGCATCGCTCCGTCGACGGCCTTGTCGAGGTCGGCGTCCTCGAAGACGACGAAGGGGGCGTTGCCTCCGAGCTCCATCGACAGCCGGAGGAGCTGCTCGGCGGACTGCTCGACGAGCGCCTTGCCGACGCCGGTCGACCCGGTGAAGGTCAGCTTGCGCAGGCGCGGGTCGCGGATGATCGGCTCGGAGACGTCGCTCGAGTGGCTCGTCGTGATGACGTTGAGGACCCCGGCGGGAAGGCCGACCTCCTCGAGCGTCCTGGCGAGCAGGAGCATCGTCAGCGGGGTCTCGTGCGCGGGCTTGACGACGAGGGTGCAGCCGGCGGCGAGCGCGGGGCCGATCTTGCGGGTGCCCATGGCGAGCGGGAAGTTCCACGGCGTGATGGCGAAGGTCGGGCCGACCGGCTGCTTCGTCGTCACGAGGCGGGTCGCGCCGTCCGGGGCGACGGCGTAGCGGCCGTGGATGCGCACGGCCTCCTCGGCGAACCAGCGGAAGAACTCGTTGCCGTACTTCACCTCGCCCCGGGCCTCGGCGAGCGGCTTGCCCATCTCGAGGGTCATGAGCATCGCGAAGTGCTCGGCGCGCTCGGCGATGAGCTCGAAGGCTGCGCGGAGCAGCTCGGAGCGCTCGCGGGGCGCGACCTGGGCCCAGGCGGCCTGGGCGGCGACGGCGGCGTCGAGCGCGGCGGCCCCGTCGGCGACCGTCCCGTCGGCGACCTCGGCGAGGACCCGTCCGGTCGCGGGGTCGTGGACCTCGAAGGTCTGGCCGCTCGACCCGTCGCGCCACTCACCTCCGATGTAGAGCTGGGTGGGGGCGAGCTCGAGGGCTGACTTCTGCGTCACTGCGGCCATGAGCGCGATGGTAGTGCGGGCCGTGGTTGGGTGGTGCCATGAGGTTGTGGAGCCTGCACCCGAGCCTGCTCGACCGGGCCGCTCTTGTCGCGGGCTGGCGCGAGGGGCTGCTCGCCCAGGCCGTCCTCCTCGGCCGGACGAAGGGGTATCGCAGCCACCCGCAGCTCGACCGGTTTCGCGCGCTGCCGGACCCGGTGGTCGGGGTGGTGGGGTGGCTCGAGGGGCTGGCCGACGAGGCGGACGTGCGGGGGTACCGCTTCGACCGGGGGCGGCTGCACGCGGTCCCGGCTGCTGCGTCCCGGCCCCGCCTCGAGGTCACCGACGGGCAGCTCGCGCTCGAGCTGGAGCACCTGCGCGCCAAGGTCGCCGGGCGCTCCCCGGAGTGGCTGCCGCGGCTGCCCGGGCCGGCCGCGGCCGTCTTGCCGCACCCGATGATGGATGTCGTCCCCGGTCCCGTGGCGGCCTGGGAACGCGCGGTCTGACCTGGCACGCTGTCGGCGTGGACGAGGACATCTGGCAGGACCGGCTGCGGGCGATCCTGGAGGCACCGGACCGTGCTGCCGCGGTGCGCGCCGAGGTCGCGGCGGTCGAGGGCCATCTCCGGCGGCTCGAGGAGATCGCGACCGGGGCCGACGAGACGCCCGCCGCCCTCGAGGTCACCGACGTCGTGCTCGGCGCCGACGCGTGCGCGGGCGGCTGGGTCGGCGTGCTCCTCGAGCCGGGAGCGCCCCGGCCGCGGGTGCTCCTCGCCTCGAGCCTCGACGCGCTCGTCGAGATGGTCCGCGAGTCGGTCGAGCCCGCCGTCGTGGCGCTGACGACCGAGCACCCCGAGGTCCGTCCGCTCCGGATGCACCACCCGCGCCTGCGGGTCACGACGACCCAGGCGGCCCCCTTCGCCGCGGTCGAGGAGCTCGAGGCGGCGGGCCTGGCCCGCCCCTCGGTCCTCGCCGGTCGCGGCTACGACGAGGGCGACGTCCTCGCCGCCTGCGCCGCCGCGGTCGACGCCCTTCGAGGCTCCTCGCGGGGCTCGTCGCAGCGTCCGGTTGCCGAAGGATCTCCCGTCCTGGCACGCTGACACCGTCAATCTTCCCGCGATCCGAGAGGTCCGCCGTGCACGACTTCGCGACCGTCCTCATCGACCAAGCCCACAGCAGCGCCTGGTCGACCGACCCGGCGCGCGCCGCGACGATGAACCCGGCCAACCCCGCCGACGCCTCGCTCGCGCTCGCCGTCGCCGCTCTCACCGAGCGCGGCATGGCCGTGCGTGACCACTCCACCGGGGAGCTCGACGCCGCCGCCCTCGCCGGCGTCGCCGTCCTCGTCGTCGCCCACCCGGCCGACGCCGCGAGCGAGCGGGTCGCCGGTGACCTCCCGCCGGTCTACTCCCCCGCCGAGATCGAGGCGATCACCGCGCACGTCGCCGCGGGCGGCGGGCTCGTCGTCCTCGCGGAGTGCGACCACAAGGCGCACGGCAACAACCTCGACGAGCTGCTCGCCCCCTTCGGCCTGGCGATCACGAGCACCCTGGTCCACGAGAGCGCCGACTCCGGCCGCCGCCACCGGGACAACGCGACGTGGGTGCTCCCCGAGCTCGCCACCGGGCACGCGGGCGGGCAGGGCGTGCTCTCCGGCGTCGGGTCGCTGTGCTTCTACCGCTCCGGCGCGATCGACGTGACCGGCGCGGCGGACGCCCGCGTCCTCGCCCGCTCGGGCGCCACCGCCCACCCGGCGGCCGCGCCGCTCGCCGTCACCGTGACCCACGGCGAGGGCCGGGTCGTCGTCCTCGCCGACTCCGACCTCGTCGGCGACGACTCGATCGCCGACCTCGACCACCGCCGCTTCTGGACCAACCTCGTCACCTGGGCAGCGGTCCCCGCCGCCCGCGAGGACGACGGGACGGCCACCCCTTCGTCCGGCCGGACCGTCGACACCCCCGAGTGGGGCGCGCTCAAGGCCGCCGTCGAGGAGCTGCGGCTCCTCCAGGGCAAGGACGGGAGCATCGGCGAGGAGCACCGTGACGCCCTCCCCCGCGCGAGCGAGCTCGTCGCGACGATCCGCGAGTCCGTCGCCGCGCTCGCGCCGCGCTTCCCGCACGACGCCGGCTACCTCGCCGCGCTCGACACCGACCTCGCGCGCTGGGTCGACGAGGGCTTCGGCGTCCCGGACTTCCTCGACAGCCTCGTGCTCTTCCGCCCGGAGGAGCACCGGGTCGACGGCACCGAGCACCTCGTCGTCTTCCCGATGTACACGCAGAACGGCAACCTCGACCGGGTCTTCGAGGCGGTGCTGCTCGACGTCGTGTGGCCGCAGTGGCTCGCCGACGTCGAGGCGCAGCAGCCCAACAGCGCCTTCCTCCCGGTGACCTTCACCGACTTCACGCCCGGCTACGACACGAACTCCGCCGTCCTCTTCCCCGAGACCGTCGCCGTGCGCGAGGTCCCGCGGTTCACCTGGGGCGCGATCTTCTGCGACCGCGAGGCTGCACGCTTCCGCGAGGTGACCGCCGCGGCCGCCGAGACGCTCGGGCTGCAGATGCCGCCGGAGGGCGAGCAGCTCGTCGCCAGCCAGGCGCTCGCGCAGTCCACCTTCGCGATGTGGGACCTCATCCACGACCGCACGCACAGCCACGGCGACCTGCCCTTCGACCCCTTCATGATCAAGCAGCGCATGCCGTTCTGGATGTACGCGCTCGAGGAGCTGCGCTGCGACCTCAACACCTTCCGGGTCGCGGTGCAGATGGACGCCCAGGGTCACCCGTACGCGCGGCCGGTGCAGCTCGCGATCCTCTTCGACCGGCTCTTCCGCTTCCCGATCACCGGCGACCGCGTGCGCAACTACGACGGGCTCGGCGGGCAGCTGCTCTTCGCCTGGCTGCACAAGCAGGGCGTGCTGCGCTGGACCGACAACACGCTCTCCTTCGACTGGGCGGCGCTGCCGGCCGCGGTCGTCGCGCTCTCCGACACCGTCGAGGAGCTCTACCGCACGGGCATCGACCGCAACCGGGTCGGTCACTGGCGGGCCGCGTACGAGCTCGTCGCGAGCTACGTCGCGCCGCACCCCGGGTCGACCTGGGCGAAGGGGTTGACCAATCCGTCGGTCCTGCCGCTCGACGGCCCGCCGAAGGGTCTGACCGACCTCGTCCTGCCCGACGAGTTCCCGCTCAACGTCTTCTACGAGGCGCTGAGCAAGAAGCTCGCGGCGACGATCGAGGGGACGAGGGGGATCACCGGCGCCTCGGGTGCGAGGATCGCCGCGTGAGCGACGCAACCACCACCCCTTCGCCCCTGCACGACACCACGGTCCGCGGCTTCGCCAGCGACAACTACGCCGGCGTGCACCCCGAGGTCCTCGCCGCGATCGCCGCGGCCAACGGCGGCCACCAGGTCGCGTACGGCGAGGACGACTACACGGCGAGGCTGCAGGAGGTCATGCGCGGCCTGCTCGGCGAGCACGTCGAGACCTACCCGGTCTTCAACGGCACGGGGGCCAACGTCGTCGCGCTCCAGGCGGCGACCGACCGCTGGGAGTCGGTGATCTGCACGACGAGCGCGCACATCCACGTCGACGAGTGCGCGGCGCCCGAGCGGGTCGGCGGGCTCAAGCTGCACGCCGTGCCGACCCCGGACGGCAAGCTGACGACCGACCTCATCGACACGGTGCCGGTCCGCGACGGCGACGAGCACTGGCCGCAGGTGCGCGTCGTCTCGATCACGAACTCCACCGAGGTCGGCACGGTCTACTCCCCCGACGAGATCCGGGCGATCGCCGACCACGTCCACGCGCGTGGTCTCGTGCTCCACCTCGACGGCTCCCGCATCTCGAACGCCGCTGCGGCACAGGGGGTCTCGCTGCGCGAGCTCGTCGCAGACACGGGCGTCGACCTGCTCTCGCTCGGCGGGACGAAGGCGGGCGCGATGCTCGCCGAGGCCGTCGTCGTGCTCTCCCCCGACCGTGTGCGCGGCATGCCGTACCTGCGCAAGCAGTCGATGCAGCTCGCGAGCAAGATGCGCTTCGTCTCGGCCCAGCTGCTCGCGCTCTACGAGGGCGACCTGTGGCTGCGCAACGCGGGCCAGGCCAACGCGATGGCCCGTCGGCTCGAGGTGGCGGTGCGCGACATCGACGGCGTGCGGCTGACGACGGCGGTCCAGGCCAACGCGGTCTTCCCGATCCTCGACGCCGAGGTCGCCGACCGGCTGAGCGAGCGCTTCCGCTTCTACCCCTGGGACGAGGCGCTCGGCCAGTACCGCTGGATGTGCGCCTGGGACACCACCGAGGCCGATGTCGACGCCTTCGTCGCGGCGCTGCGTGAGGAGCTCGCCCGCTGACCTACGGGAGGGACGAAGGGGGTGAGGGGTCGCGCTCCTCGATCCCCCACGGGGAGCCGTAGCCCTCGGGCTTCTCGGCCGCGAGGAGGTCGAGGAAGGGACGGGCGGGGAAGGCCTCGGGGCCGAGCACCCCGGTCCCGGACCACTCCCCCTTCGCGAGCAGCTCGAGGGCGACGACGGGGTTGATCGCCGTCTGCCAGACGACGGCCTGGGCGTCGTACTCGCGCATCGAGGTCTCGTTGTCGACGACGTGGTAGAGGTACACCGCGCGCGGCTGCCCGTCCGTGCCGGTGCCGGTCACGTAGAGGCCGGCGCACGTCTTGCCGGTCATCCGCGGACCGATCGTCGCAGGGTCGGGCAGGCACGCGGCGACGACGTCGCGGGGGCTCACCTCGACGCCCTTGACGCGCACCGGCTCGGTCGAGTCCAGGCCGAGCGCGCGCAGCTGCCGGAGCATCGCGATCATCTCCTCGCCGAGCCCGTACTTGAAGGTGACCCGCTGCGCCTCGACCCAGCGCGGCATGAGGAGCACCTCCTCGTGCTCGACGTGGACGCACTCGACCGGCCCGATGCCCTCGGGGAAGTCGAAGACCTCCGGCTCGGCGAAGGGCGGCAGCGTGAAGAAGCCCGCCTCCACGTCGACCGACCCGTCCGGCTGCGTCGCCCGCTCCCGCTCCCACACAACCGGCGGGTTGAGGCACTCCTCGATGATCGTCCACATCGAGAAGCCCGGCGCGAAGACCTCGTTGCCGTCCTCGTCGTGGACGACGAGGTTCGCCCCGTCACGGGTGCCGAGCTCGTCGATCTCGGAGAAGAGCTCGTCGGCGGCGTGCCGGGCGAAGACGTCCGAGAGACCGGGCTCGACACCGATGCCGACGAGGGCCAGCCGCCCGTCCGCCTCCCACTCGCCGGCCTGGGCCAGCTGCTCGTCGCCGAGCTTGACGCCCACCTCCTCGTACGGCCGCTCCGGGTGCGGCCGAGAGAGAGACATCGCCATGTCGAGGTAGTCGGCGCCCGCCGCGCGTGCGCCCGCGAAGATCGGCATGACGAAGCGCGGGTCGACCGCGTTGAAGACGTGGGTCGCGCGGTGCTCCCGGGCGAGGGCGGCGACGGCCTCGCCGTCCGAGGCGTCGACCTGCGCGGCCACGAGACGTGACTCCCCACCCTTTCGCCCTGACGCCGAGGCGACCGTCGCCTCCGCCCGGCCGAGGTCGTGGTCCGCCACCACCCACTGCTCGAAGAAGTCGCGCTCGACGGCGATCTTGGCCGCGGCGTCGCCGACGCCGCCGGCGCCGATCATGAGGACCCGCATGGCACTGCCCTTTCCGTGGATGACTGCTGGTGGCTGGCCGGCGCGGGTCACGCCCTGCGCTCACGTCGCATCGAGAAGAGGTGCCCGATGACGACGATGAGCAGCGCGGTCAGGAACATCACCGTGCCGATGACGAAGATCTCGACCGGGGTGCCCCGCTGTGCGGCGCCCCAGACGTACATCGGGAAGGTGATCGACGAGGGGCTCGCGTTGAAGTTCGTGATGATGTAGTCGTCGAACGACAGCGAGAACGCGAGCAGCGCACCGGCGAGGATGCCCGGGGCTGCGAGCGGCAGGGTCACCCGCAGGAAGGTCTGGAAGGCGTTCGCCCCGAGGTCGGCCGCGGCCTCCTCGAGCCGCGGATCGAGCGAGCTGACCCGTGCCTTGACGGCGACGACGACGAAGGACAGGCAGAACATGATGTGCGCGATGGTGATGTTCAGCGCGCCGGAGGGCAGGCCTGCCATGACGAAGAGGGTGAGCAGGCTCGAGCCCATGACGACCTCCGGCGTGGCCATCGGCATGAAGATCAGCAGGTTCGTCGTCGACCGGCCCCGGAATCGGTGCCGTCCGAGGGCGAAGGCGACCAGGGTGCCGAGGATCGTCGCGACCACCGACGCGGTGATCCCGACCCGGAGGGAGAGTCCGAGCGCCTCGCAGATCCCGGGGCTGCCGCACGGGTTGAGCCAGGCGTCCGCCGAGAACTCGTTCCACTCGTAGTTGTAGCGGCCACGGGGCTTGTTGAACGAGAAGAGCGCGACGACGAGGTTGGGGACGAGGAGGAAGGCGAGCGTCCCCATGGCTGCGAAGAGCAGCAGGTGCTTCTTGATCCACAGCATCAGACCAGCTCCTCCGTCCCGGCCTTGCGGACATAGATCCCGACGAGCGTGACGATCATGAGCAGGAGGACGAAGGACAGCGCCGCGGCCTTCGGGTAGTCGAGCACCCGGAGGAAGAGGCTGTCGATGACCTGGCCGATCATCACGGTGTTGGTGTTGCCGAGCAGCCGCGAGTTGATGTAGTCACCGGCCGCCGGGATGAAGGTCAGCAGCGTGCCGGCGACGACACCGGGCAACGACAGCGGCCAGATGACGTGCCGGAAGGTCTGCCAGCCGGACGCGTAGAGGTCGCGCGCGGCCTCCATGAGCCGCGGGTCCAGCCGGTCGAGCGTGGCGAAGAGCGGGAGGATCATGAACGGCAGGAAGTTGTACGTCAGACCCGCCATGACCGCGAACCGGCTGTTGAGCAGCGTCGCTCCGTTGGAGAGGTCGAGGAGGTTGAGCAGCGCCATGAAGCCGGTCGCCTCGGCGACGTCGCTGACGATGCCGCCGTCGCTGAGGATGATCCGCCAGGCCAGCGTCCGGATGAGGAAGCTCGTGAAGAACGGCGCGATGACGAGGATGAGGAGGATGTTCTTCCACCGGCCCGCCTTCTGCGCCATGTAGTAGGCCAGCGGGTACGCGAGGACGAGTCCGACGATCGTCGCTGTCGCCGCGTAGCCGACCGAGCGGAGCAGGTGCGGCCAGTACTCCGAGACCGCCTCGGGGTAGACCCCGACGTTGCCGGTGACGACGTAGCCGTCGTAGACGTTGCCCTCCTGCACCGACTGCGAGCCGAGGGTGAACATCGGCGCGGCGTAGAAGACGGCGAGCCAGAGCAGGCCCGGCAGGAGGAGCGCGTACGGGACCCAGTTCCGCCGTGCCTTGCGCGAGGGCGCCACCGCACCACCGACGGTGGCAGACATGTTCGCCATGACTACCCCCTCTCAGCCGGCCTGGAGGCCGGTGTCGAGCAGACCCGCGTCCTCGTCCTGGTTCGCGTCGAGGACGAACTCGCTGCCCGGCTCCCAGGAGACCGGCACCTCTTCGCCGACGCTCGCCCGCGGAGAGCCGTCGTTCGCCTGGACGAGGGTGACCTCGAAGCCCCACGGCAGCCGGACGAGGTACTGCGTCGCCGCACCCGTGAAGGAGGCGTCGGTGACCGTGGCGGTCAGCTGGTTGCGGCCGCTGTGCCCGAGCCGCAGCTTCTCCGGGCGGACACCGACGAAGACCTCCGTGACGCCCTCGGGGACGCGGTCCTTCGCGACGAGGATCTCGTGGCCGTGGGTGTCGGCGGTGACGAGCCCCTCGCCCGCCTCGCCGGTGATCCGTGAGGTGAGGAGGTTGGACTGGCCGAGGAAGTTCGCCACGAAGGTCGAGCGCGGGTGGTCGTAGAGCTCGGCCGGCGACCCGACCTGCTCGAGGCGGCCCGCACTCATCACCGCGACCGTGTCGGCCATCGTCATGGCCTCCTCCTGGTCGTGGGTGACGTGGATGAAGGTGATCCCGACCTCTGCCTGGATCTTCTTCAGCTCGATCTGCATCTGGCGGCGCAGCTTGAGGTCGAGCGCACCGAGCGGCTCGTCGAGGAGGAGGACGTCGGGCCGGTTGACGAGCGCCCGGGCCAGCGCGACCCGCTGCTGCATGCCGCCGGAGAGCTGGGTCGGGCGCTTCTTCGAGGTGTGCCCGAGCTGGACGAGGTCGAGCGCCTCCTGCGCCTTGGCCATCGCCTCCTTGTCACCGCGACGCTTGAGGCCGAAGGCGACGTTGTCGATGATCTTCATGTGCGGGAAGAGCGCGTAGCTCTGGAAGACCGTGTTGACGTTGCGCTTGAAGGCCTTGACCTCGGTGATGTCCTGGTCACCGATGAGGATCCGCCCGGAGGTGGGGTCCTCGAGCCCGGCGATCATCCGCAGGGTCGTGGTCTTGCCGCACCCCGAGGGACCGAGCAGCGCGAAGAAGGAGTTGTCCGGGATCGTCAGGTCCAGCGGGTGCACCGCGGTGAAGTCGTCGAACTCCTTGCTCAGCTGCTCCAGGCGCAGGTCGCCTGACATGCGGTCGGTCATCGCACCCTCTCCGGTCGGGTCTGTCGTGGGCTGTCTGCGGGACGCGGCTCAGCCGACGACGATCGCCTGGTACTTCGCGGTGAAGTCGGTCTCCTCCTCGTCGCTGAGGCCCCGGAAGACGTGGGCCCGCGACAGGGTCTCCTCGGAGGGGGCGATGAGCTGGTTCTTGCCGAGCTCGGGGTCCAGGGCGGCGAGCTTCTCCTCGGTCCCGGTGACCGGCGGGATGTAGTTGACCCAGGCCGCGACCTCAGCCATGACCTCGGGGTCGAAGTAGTGGTTGATGAGCAGCTCGGCGTTCTTCTTGTGCTTCGCCATGGCCGGGATGACGAAGTTGTCGGACCAGATCGTGAAGCCCTTCTGTGGCAGCGCGTACCCGAGCTTGGGGTTGTCGAACTGGAGCTGGACGACGTCACCGGTCCAGGCGATGCACGCCGCGATGTCGCCCGAGGCGAGCGACTGGGTGTACTCGTTGCCCGTGAAGCCCTGGAGCTGACCACGGTCCTTGGCGTCCTGGATGTATGCGATCGCCTCGTCGAAGTCCTCGGCCGTGAAGCTCGTGATGTCCTTGCCGAGCTCGAGCAGGACGAGACCGACGGTGTCGCGCATCTCGGTGAGCAGCGTGACGCGGCCCTTGATCGAGGTGTCGTTGAAGAGCTGGTCGATCGACTCGATCTTCTTGCCGCCCGTCGAGGCCGGGTTGTACGCGATTCCGGCGAAGCCCGACTGCCACGGCAGGGAGAACTTCCGGCCCGGGTCGAACTCGACGTCCGAGAGCGACTCGACGACGTTCCCACCGTTGGGGATGTTGTCATAGCTCAGCTCCTGGACGTAGCCCTGGCGGATGAGTCGGGAGACCATCCAGTCGGTGCTGCACCACACGTCGCGGCCGGTGTCGTCGCCGGCCTCGAGCAGCGGCCGGACCTTGGCGTAGAACTCGTCGTTGTCGTTGTAGTCCTCGGTGTACCGCACCTCGATGCCGGTCGCCTTGGTGAAGGCCTCGATCGACGGGCGCTTGCCGTTGTCGTCCACGTCGATGTACTCCGGCCAGTTGGACCAGCTGACGACCTTCTCCGAGTCCGAGAGGTCTTCGGCTGACGCCGCGGCGGACGGGCTGCCGGAGCCCGCGGTCCCCCCGCCCTTGCCCTCGCTGCCGCAGGCCGACAGCCCGAGCACCCCTAGTCCGGCCAAGCCGAGAACGGCCGTGCGGCGGCTGACGAGCCCGCGTGCGAGAGCGGCGCGGAAGGCGAGGTCGTTCATGTCGTTCATGTCGGTGGTCCTTCGTGCTGGGGTGGGGTCGGGGGTGGGTGCGACGGGCGGGGCGAAGGGGTGGTGCCTCAGCTGTCGATGTTGGCCATGACGTGCTTGATGCGGGTGTAGTCCTCGAAGCCGTACATCGACAGGTCCTTGCCGTAGCCGGACTTCTTGAAGCCGCCGTGCGGCATCTCGGCCACCAGGGGGATGTGGGTGTTGATCCACACGCAGCCGAAGTCGAGGCGCTTGCTCATCCGCATCGCGCGCCCGAAGTCCTTGGTCCAGACCGAGGAGGCCAGGCCGTACTCGACGCCGTTAGCCCAGCGCACCGCCTCGTCCTCGTCGGAGAACCTCTGCACGGTGATGACGGGGCCGAAGATCTCGTTCTGGATCACCTCGTCGTCCTGGTGGAGGCCCGAGACGACCGCGGGGCTGAGGTAGAAGCCCTCGCCGAGCTCGGTGAGCCGCGAGCCGCCGGCCGCGAGGTTCGCGTGGTCCGGGAGCCGCTCGAGGAAGCCGGAGACCTTGGCGAGCTGGTCCTTGTTGTTCACCGGGCCGAGGAGCGCGTCCTCGTCGTCGGGCAGGCCGACCTTGGCCTCGTTCTTGGCGAACTCGGCGAGCGCGGCGACGAACTCGTCGTGGATGCCGGGCGCGACGAGCACCCGGGTCGCGGCGGTGCAGTCCTGACCGGCGTTGAAGTAGCCGGCGGTGCCGATGCCCTCGACGGCCGCCTCGATGTCGGCGTCGTCGAAGACGACGACGGGCGCCTTGCCGCCGAGCTCGAGGTGCGCCCGCTTGAGGTTGCGCGCCGCGGACGCGGCCACCTCGATGCCGGCCCGGACGGACCCGGTGATCGCGACGAGCCCCGGGGTGTCGTGCTCGACGAGGGCGCGGCCGGTCTCCCGGTCCCCCATGACGACGTTGAAGACACCGGCGGGCATGTGCTCGGCGGCGATCTCGGCCATGAGCAGCGTCGTCTCTGGGGTGGTGTCGCTCGGCTTGAGGACGATGGTGTTGCCGGCCGCGAGGGCGGGGCCGATCTTCCAGGCGGCCATCATCATCGGGTAGTTCCACGGGGTGACCTGGCCGACGACGCCGATCGGCTCACGGCGGATCCAGCTCGTGTGGCCCTTCATGTACTCCGCGGAGGCCCGGCCCTCGAGCACGCGTGCCGCTCCGGCGAAGAAGCGCAGCTGGTCGCACATCACCGGCACCTCCTCGGAGGCGGTGAGCGCGAAGGGCTTGCCGGTGTTCTCCGCCTCGAGGTGGATGAACTCCTCGGCCCGGGCCTCGATGGCGTCGGCGAACCGCAGCAGTGCGGTCTGGCGCTCCCCGGGCGTCGTCTCCCCCCACTCCCCCTCGAAGGCCTTCGCCGCGCTCGCATAGGCGGCGTCCACGTCCTCCTGGCTCGAGATCGGCGCGATGGCGACGACCTGGCCGGTCGAGGGGTTGATCAGCTCGCTGGTGCTCTCGCCGGCCGCATCGACGTACTGCCCGTCGACGAAGTTGCGCAGAGTGCGGGGCTGGGTCACGACAACATCCTTCCGGTGGGGGTGATGTGACGTAGACGATAGAGCGCGGTTGCTCATATCGACAGGGTTTGCGTCCAAGAGTTACGAGAACATCAGATCAGGCCGATGTTTCGTGCGGATTTCGTGGCTGTCACCTTGCGTCGCAGATGATCTGCACCCACGATGGGGCAATGTCCGCCGACACCGACGACCGCGCCGGCCGCCACGCGGAGCCCTTCCGGCTCGACGAGCTGAGCAAGAAGATCATCGAGCACCTCCAGGTCGACGGCCGCCAGCCCTACGCGACGATCGCCAGGGCCGTCGGGCTCTCAGAGGCCGCCGTCCGCCAGCGCGCCCAGCGGATGCTCGAGGCCGGGTTCATGCAGATCGTCGCCGTCACCGACCCGCGGCAGGTCGGCTTCACCCGCCAGGCGATGATCGGCCTGACCGTCGAGGGGGCCCTCTCCCCTGTGGCCGACGCCCTCGCCGAGATGCCGGCCGTCGACTACGTCGTGACCACCGCCGGCAGCTTCGACATCCTCGCCGAGGTCGTCTGCGAGGACGACGAGGAGCTGCTCGCCCTGCTCAACGAGCAGATCCGGGTCATCCCTGGCGTGCGGACCACCGAGACCTTCGTCTACCTCCGCCTCGACAAGCAGCACTACGACTGGGGCACCCGATGACTGGCCGCACCTGACCGAGCCCTGCCCCGACGACCGACCGACAGCAGACCCACGACCGCAGGAGCCCCGCATGACCACCCCCGCCGGCACCACCCCCTTCGGCACCCCCTACGCCGAGGCGGTGCGCGACCACCTGTGGATGCACTTCACCCGCCACGGGCCGCTCGAGCACGGCGCCGAGGTGCCCGTCATCGTCAGGGGCGAGGGCCACCACGTCTACGACGACCGGGGCAAGGAGTACATCGACGGGCTCGCCGGGCTCTTCGTCGTCCAGGTCGGTCATGGCCGCACCGAGATCGGCGAGGCGATGGCCCGTCAGTCCCAGGAGCTCGCGTTCTTCCCGCTGTGGGCCCACGCCCACCCCCGCGCCATCGAGCTCGCCGAGCGGGTCGCCCGCCTCGCGCCCGGCGACCTCGACCGGGTCTTCTTCACGAGCGGTGGCGGCGAGGCCGTCGAGTCGGCGTGGAAGCTCGCGAAGCAGTACTTCAAGCTCGTCGGCAAGCCGGGCAAGCACAAGGTCATCTCCCGCGCCGTCGCCTACCACGGCACGACCCAGGGAGCCCTCTCGATCACCGGGATCCCACCGCTCAAGGAGGCCTTCGAGCCGCTCGTCCCCGGCGCGCACAAGGTGCCCAACACCAACGCCTACCGGGCACCGGCCCCCTTCGACACGGACGAGAAGGCCTTCGGCCGCTGGGCCGCGGACCAGATCGGCGCGGCGATCGAGATGGAGGGGCCGGACACCGTCGCGGCCGTCTTCCTCGAGCCGGTGCAGAACGCCGGTGGCTGCTTCCCGCCCCCGCCCGGCTACTTCGAGCGGGTCCGCGAGATCTGCGACGAGCACGACGTGCTGCTCGTGAGCGACGAGGTGATCTGCGCCTTCGGCCGGGTCGGCGCGATGTTCGGCGCCGACGCCTTCGACTACCAGCCCGACATCATCACCTGCGCCAAGGGCCTGACCTCCGGCTACGCCCCGCTCGGCGCGATGATCGCGAGCAACCGGCTCTTCGAGCCCTTCCGCCAGGGCACCACGTCCTTCGCGCACGGCTACACCTTCGGCGGGCACCCGGTCGCCGCGGCCGCCGCGATGGTCAACCTCGACATCTTCGAGCGCGAGGGGATCATCGAGCACGTCCAGGAGAACGCCCCCGCCTTCCGGGGCGCGCTCGAGCGCCTGCTCGACCTGCCGATCGTCGGCGACGTCCGCGGCGAGGGCTACTTCTACGGGATCGAGCTCGTCAAGGACCGGACGACCAAGGAGACCTTCAGCGCCCAGGAGTCCGAGGACCTCCTGCGCGGCTTCGTCTCCCCGGCGCTGCTCGAGGCCGGGCTGTACTGCCGCGCCGACGACCGCGGCGACCCCGTCATCCAGCTCAGCCCGCCGCTGACGATCGGACCGGAGGAGTTCGACGACATCGAGCAGCGGCTGCGCTCGGTCCTCACGGCGGCGAGCGCGCGGCTGTGACGGGGTGACCGGACCGCTGTGGTGGGAGGGCGCCGCCCCGCCGGCCCCTCCCCCTTCGCTCCCCGGCTCGGTCGACGTCGCGATCGTCGGCGGCGGGCTCACCGGGCTGTGGAGCGCCTACTACCTGCTGCGGACCCGGCCGGACCTCGGCGTGCTCGTCCTCGAGGCCGAGCACGTCGGCTTCGGGGCGAGCGGACGCAACGGCGGGTGGGTCTCCGCGCTCTTCCCGGTGTCGGCGGACGCCCTCGCGGCTCGCCACGGCCGGGTGGCCGCCGAGCGGATGCTCGAAGCCCTCGTCCGCACCGTCGACGAGGTCGGCTCCGTGGCCCAGGACGAAGGGGTGGACGCCGGCTTCGTCAAGGGCGGCACCCTGGTCCTCGCCCGGGGCGAGGCGCAGGCCGCCCGGGCGATGGACGAGGTCATCGCCGACGACGCGTGGGGCGTCGGGACGACCTGGCTGGACCGGGAGGAGACGCAGGAGCGCTTCGCGGTCGCCGATGCTCCTGGTCGCCCGGTCCTCGGCGCGACGGTCAACCCGCACTGCGCCCGGGTGCAGCCCCGTCGTCTCGTCGACGGGCTGGCGGCGGCCGTGCGCCGACGTGGTGGCGTCGTGGCCGAGGGGTGCCCGGTGGCCGACGTCCGGGCGACCACCGGCGGCTCGGAGGTCGTGCTCCGCGGCGGCGAGGTCGTCCGGGCCGCCACCGTCGTGCGGGCCACGGAGGCCTGGACTGCGACGCTCCCTCGGCTGCGGCGCCGGCTCGCGCCGGTCTACTCGCTCATGGTGGCCACGGCGCCCCTCACGGCCGAGCAGTGGTCGCGGGTCGGACTCGAGGGGCGTGAGGTCTTCGCCGATCACGGGCGCTCGATCATCTACGGGCAGCGCACCGTCGACGACCGCATCGCCTTCGGGGGGCGGGGCGCGCCGTACCACCTCGGGTCACGGGTGGCGCCCCGGTTCGACCGCGACGAGCGGGTGTTCGCCGCGCTCCGGTCCGAGCTGCGCTCCCTCCTGCCGGACCCCGACCTGAGGTTCACCCACGCCTGGGGCGGGCCGCTGGCGATCCCCCGTGACTGGCACCCCGCCGTCGGCTACGACCGCGCGGCCGGCGTCGCGTGGGCTGGCGGGTACGTCGGCGACGGCGTCGCGGCGACCAACCTCGCCGGCCGGACGATCGCCGACCTCGTCACCGGCGTGGAGAGCGAGCTCACCACGCTGCCCTGGGTGGAGCACCGGTCGCCCCGCTGGGAGCCAGAACCCTTGCGCTGGTTGGGGATCAACGCCGGCCTGCGGGGCGCGGCTCTCGCGGACGCGCAGGAGACCCGGACCGGCCGCCCGGCGGCCGTCGGCAGGATCGTCGACCGTCTCACCGGGCACTAAACCCCTGCGGAGGCACTCTCTCGGGTCACTATGGGTCCATGCTCGCCGTCGTCGCTCACTGCCCCGTCTGGTAACCATGGGTCTGCTCGTCCTCGGAGGTACCGCGTGGCTCGGCCGCGCGGTCGCATCAGCGGCCCACGACGCCGGATTCGACGTCACGTGCGCGGCCCGCGGCTCCGGTCCGGTCCCTGATGGCGTCGAGCTCGTCCGGGTCGACCGGGACGAGGACGACGGCCTCGCGCCGCTGCGGGACGTGCACTGGGACGCCGTCGTCGACGTCTCACGCCACCCCGGCCAGGTCCGACGAGCCGTGCGGGACCTCACCACCGACCACTGGGTCTTCATCTCCTCGGGCAACGTCTACGCCGAGTTCGACGCGCCGGACCAGCACGAGTCCTCACCGACGCTCCCCCCGCTCGAGGGTGACGTCATGCCGGACATGAGCGCCTACGGCGCCGCGAAGGTGGCCTGCGAGGAGGCGATCCGGTCCGCCGAGGCGAGCGCGACGATCATCCGGGCCGGGCTCATCGCCGGCCCCGGCGACGTGACCGGCCGCGGCGGCTACTATCCGTGGCGTTTCGCCCACCCGACCGGCGACGACGTCCTCGTGCCCCCCGACCTCACCCAGCCGGCCGCGATGATCGACGTCGACGACCTCGCCGACTTCGTCGTCCTCATGTCCGAGGACATGATCGACAAGACGATGAACGTCACCGGACGCGTCACGACCGTCGGTGCCGTCGTCGAGACGGCTCGAGAGGTGGCCGGCAGCGGGGCGACGCCCCGCCCCGTCCCGGCCGAGATCCTCGAGGAGGCCGGTATCGGCGCCTGGATGGGCACCCCTTCGCTCCCGCTCTGGGTGGACGACCCGTCCTGGCGGCACTTCCCGTCGCTGTGCGCCACGCGGGCCAGCTCCTACGGCCTCGTGACCCGGCCCCTCAGGCAGACCCTCGAGCGGGCGCTCGCCTACGAGGAGGCTCGTACCGAGCGCCGCCAGGCCGGCCTCACCGACGACGAGGAACGCGCTGTACGCGCCCTGCTCGACGAGCGCGTGTGAGCGAAGAGCACCGTCCCGACGTCGTCAGCGACGAGGTCCGGCGTCACCCGGCCGCCCGCGAGGTGACCACTCCGGCGGATCTGCGTGAGGTCCTCACGACCCGGGCGCCCATGCGCGGCATACGGATCCAGGACCTCGACCTCGGTCCCTACGAGGCGATGCTGCTCAACCGGTCCGAGCTCGAGGGCCTGGTCGTCCTCGGTGGCCAGATGTCGCACGCGCTGGCCGACCACCTCCGGCTGCACGGGGCGCTCGTCTTCCCCACCGACCCGCACGTCCCGATCAACCCGTACCGGGCGACCCTCTACCGCTCCGGCGACCTGTACGAGGGGCTCACCGCGCGTGGCTACGCCGACACCCCGGATGCCCGGGCGTACGTGTGGTCGCAGGACGCCGACCTCGGCCACGACATCTTCGCGACGCTGCTGCGGGCGATCCACGACGACTCGATGAGCGACGCCCTGACCGAGCAGCTCCTCGGGCGCACCGTCGTCGGTGTCATGGGTGGGCACGCCCTGCAGCGCGGCACGCCGGAGTACGCCGACGCCGCCCAGCTCGGGCACCGGCTGGCCGAGGCCGGGCACGTCGTCGTCACCGGTGGCGGTCCGGGCGCGATGGAGGCAGCCAACCTCGGGGCCTTCGTCGGGGCGGACTCCCGGCTGGATGAAGCCCTCGACCGGCTCGCGGCCGTCCCGTCCTTCCGCCCGTCGATCGATGCCTGGGCCCAGGTGGCGATGGACCTGCGCACCGAGCTGCGCGAGGTCAAGCTCCGGGACGGTACGAGCGGGATCCGCAGCATCGGCATCCCGACGTGGTTCTACGGGCACGAGCCGCCCAACGTCTTCTGCAACGGCATCGCCAAGTACTTCAGCAACGCCATCCGGGAGGATGCCCTGCTCAGCCGGTGCTCCGACGGGCTCGTCGTCCTGCCGGGCGCGGCCGGGACGGTGCAGGAGATCTTCCAGGCGGTCACCCCGCTCTACTACGCCGCGCCGGGTGCGCCTGTCCCCCCGCTCGTCCTCGTCGACCGGGTGCACTGGGAGGAGACGATCCCCGTGGTACCCGCGCTGCGCGCGCTCGGGCACCAGCGCGACCTCGGTCCGAGGACCCATGTCGTCGACACGGTCGAGGACGCCACCGCCCTCCTCACCGCCTAGTGCGTGCCTCTCAATTCGCGACAAGGTGACATCCGTGCCTCTCGCGGGTCGCGCAGCAACACGTCGTTGACCGTCTTGGGCCAAGGGTGAAGGGGAGCCACCCGCCGACCCTGACAGCCGCCACGCCCCATCGCCAAACGACGTGCAGTGGTGTCCCGATGGACGCGCGGGCAGCGGCACGATCGCTGCGCGGCATGGGCGTGCTTGGGCCGGGAAACCCCGACGGGGCCGACAAACCTGGGGTAGACCGCGAAGTATCCCGGCCGCGAAGCGGTTTCCTGGTCCAGCTCGGGTTTCCCGGGCTGGCGCAGCATGAACCCGGGTGGTCAAGGTCGGCCCTGGTTCCACATCACGACACTGTCACCGGCATGAGCGAGGTGTCACGCGCGCCCCTGGCCACCTCTGCGACGCATGGGCCAGGGCAGGAAGCAGAGGACGGTGACGTTTCCCCACGGTCTACCACGGTCCGAACTCCCGCGGCAGGTCGCGCCAGGCGATCCCGGTCCGGCCGGTAGAAGATCCCCCCACCCTCACCCGCGATCACGCAGGCATTCGGGAGACACACCCCAGGTCAGGCGGTCGCCGCGGCGAGCTGGCCGCACGCGCCGTCGATGTCGCTGCCCCGGGTGTCGCGCACCGTCGTCGGGATCCCGTGGGCCCTCAGCCGCTCGACGAACTGCTGCTCCACCCCACGCCGCGAGGCCGTCCACCTGCTGCCGGGTGTCGGGTTCAGCGGGATCGGGTTGATGTGGACCCAGCCCTTGCCGCGCGCGGTGAGCTTCTCGCCGAGCAGGTCGGCGCGCCAGGCCTGGTCGTTGATGTCGCGGATCAGGGCGTACTCGATGGAGACCCGCCGGCCCGTCGCCTGGAAGTAGCGGTAGGCGGCATCGATCGCCTCGTCGACCTTGTAGCGCGTGTTGATCGGGACGAGCTCGTCACGCAGCTCGTCGTCCGGCGCGTGCAGCGAGAGGGCCAGGGTCACCGGGATACCCTCCGCGGCGAGCCGGTCGATACCCGGCACGAGCCCCACGGTGCTCATCGTCAGCGACCGCGCGCTCATCCCCAGCCCGTGCGGCGCGGGGTCGGTCATCCGGCGGATCGCGCCGATGGCCGCCTTGTAGTTTGCCAGCGCCTCCCCCATGCCCATGAAGACGACGTTGGTCACCCGGTCCGACCCTCGGGTCCCCGAGACCGGACCGGCCTCGTCACCCTCGCCCGACTCGGCACCCAGCTCCACCCCTTCGCCCGACGCGACCGGTCCGGCGTCCTTGAGCATCCGGTTGGCCGCGAGGACCTGGTCGACGATCTCGGCGCCCGACATGTTGCGGGTCAGCCCCTCCTGACCGGTGGCGCAGAAGGGGCAGTTCATGCCACAGCCGGCCTGGCTGGAGATGCAGATCGTCGCGCGGCGCGGGTAGCGCATGAGCACCGACTCGACGAGCGCCCCGTCGTGCAGGCGCCAGACCGACTTGATCGTCGCACCGTTGTCCGCGGTGATCGCGCGGACCGGCGTGAGCAGCTGCGGCATGAGCCCCCGCACGAGCTCCTCGCGGCCCGCCTTGGGCAGGTCGGTCATCGCGGCCGGGTCGTCGGTGTGGTGCACGAAGTAGTGGGTCGAGAGCTGCTTGGCGCGGAAGGCCGGCAGCCCGGCCTCGACGACCGCCTCGGCGCGCTCGTCAACGGTGAGGTCCGCCCAGTGCCGCGGCGGCTTGCCGCGGCGGGGCGCGGACATCGTCAGCTGCCCCGGGACGGGCCGCTGGGTGCTCGGGGTGGGCAGGTCGGTCATCCGGTCACCGGGGAGATGAGGCGCAGGGCGGCCCACACGACGGGCGCCACGAGCACGAGGGAGTCGAGCCGGTCCATGAGGCCTCCGTGGCCGGGGAGGATGTTGGACATGTCCTTGACGCCGAGGTCGCGCTTGATGCTCGACTCGACGAGGTCACCGATCGTGGCGACCGGCGCGATGACCATGCCGAGCAGCGCCCCGTGCCACCACTGCCCCGAGTCGAAGATCAGCGGGATCGAGATCGCACCGACGACCGCGCAGGTGAGCACGGAGCCGGCGAAGCCCTCCCAGGACTTCTTCGGCGAGAGCTTCGGCGCCATCGGGTGCTTGCCGAGCAGCACCCCGAAGGCGTAGCCGCCGATGTCGGAGAAGACGGTGATGAGGATGAAGGCGAGGACCCGCCACTGCCCCTCCGGCTCGGCGACCATGAGCGCGGCGAAGCCCGCGAGGAAGCACGGGTAGAGCAGGGTGAAGGCCCCGGCGCTCACGTCGGTCAGCGCACCGTCGAGCCCGTCCGCGACCCGCCACACGAGCACCGCGACGAGCGAGAGGGTCGTCGCGACGACGAGCGCCTCCGGCCCGCGGACGTACCCGGCGATCGCCATGCTCACCGCACCGATCGCCACGGGCACGAGCGGCGCGTGGATCGAGCGCTCGGCGAGCGCCTGCCGCAGCTCCCACACGGCGATGACGAGGGCGACGCAGAGGATGCCGACGAAGATCTCCGGGAGGACGAAGAGCCCGACCACGACGAGGACCGCGAGCGCCACCCCGACACCGACGGCGGCACGCAGGTCGCGCCCCGCGCGCCCGACCGCCTTCGGCTGCTGGGCATGACGGTCCGCCCGCCGCAGCGGTGGGTCCACGACGACAGGCGCCTCGACCGGTCCGATCTTGTCCATGGGCGAAGGGAGGTCGCTCAGACCTCGGTGAGCTCGGCTTCCTTGCGCTTGAGCAGGTCGTCGACGGTCTCGGTGTACCTCTTCGTCAGGGCGTCGAGCTCCTTCTCGCCCCGGGTGCCGTCGTCCTCGCCCACCTCGCCGTCCTTGACGAGCTTGTCGATGGCGTCCTTGGCGTGCCGGCGGACGTGCCGCATCGAGACCTTGGCCTCCTCGGCCTGGGTGTGCGCGAGCTTGACGTACTCCTTGCGACGCTCGGCGGTCAGCTCCGGCATGACGAGCCGGATGACGTTGCCGTCGTTGCTCGGGTTGGCGCCCATGTCGGACTCGCGCAGCGCCTTCTCGATCGCGCTCATCGCACCCTTGTCGTAGGGGGTGACGAGCATCGTGCGCGCCTCGGGGGTCTGGAAGGAGGCGAGCTGCTGCAGCGGGGTGGGGGCGCCGTAGTAGTCGACCAGGACGTTGCTGAAGAGCCCCGGGTTGACCCGGCCGGTCCGGATGCCGGCGAAGTTGTCCTTGGCCACCTCGACGGCCTTCTCCATCTTCTCCTCGGCCTCGAGCAGGGCGTCCTCGATCATGGTGTTCGGCTCCTCGTACGTTGCGTGGGGATGTCTGGGGACAGTGTCCCAGATCAGGGGTGGACCAGGGTGCCGATGCGCTCGCCGAGGAGGCCGCGGGTGATGTTGCCCTCGCCCTCCATGCCGAAGACGACCATCGGCAGGCCGTTGTCGGCGCACAGGCTGAAGGCGGCGGCGTCGACGACCTTGAGCCCGTTGCGCAGCGCGTCCTCGTAGGTGACCTCGTCGAGCTTGCGGGCGTCGGGGTTGCTGCGCGGGTCGGAGTCGTAGACGCCGTCCACGCCGCTCTTGGACATGAGCACCGCGTCGCAGCCGATCTCCAGGGCGCGCTGGGCGCTCACCGTGTCGGTGGAGAAGTACGGCATGCCGGCGCCGGCGCCGAAGATCACGACGCGACCCTTCTCGAGGTGGCGGATCGCGCGGCGCGGGATGTACGGCTCGGCGACCTGCCCCATCGTGATCGCGGTCTGGACACGGGTGTCGATGCCCTCCTTCTCCAGGAAGTCCTGGAGCGCCAGGCAGTTCATCACGGTGCCGAGCATGCCGATGTAGTCGGCCCGCGCCCGGTCCATGCCCTTCTGCTGCAGCTCGGCCCCGCGGAAGAAGTTGCCGCCGCCGACGACGATGGCGACCTGCACCCCTTCGCCCACCGCGTCGGCGATCTGCCGCGCGATCCCCCGCACGACGTCCGGGGCGACGCCGACCGTGCCACCTCCGAAGACCTCGCCCGACAGCTTGAGCAGGACCCTGCGGTAGGCGGGGGCAGCGGACGTCTCGGTCACGAGGGTCTCCTCAGGGGTGCGGTGAGCGCGCCGGTCGGGCGCGCCCGGGCCGACCCGATCTTTCCACACCTGCCCGGATCCCCCGACCCGGCCCAGGGCGAAGGGGCAAGCGCCGGTGGGCGGCCCGACGTCCGGGCCGTCGATCGGCCGCGGTCCCACCGTGACGGCCCGCGGTTCCCTAGGATCTCGAGGATGAACGCCACCCTTCGCGACCGGATCGTCGAGGCCGCCGCCCGGCGCACCGTCGCCCAGGGCTGGAGCGGGGTGACGATGGGGCGTCTCGCGGACGTCGTCGGGGTGAGCCGGCAGACCGTCTACAACGAGGTCGGGTCGAAGGGGGACCTCGCCGAGGCCCTCGTCCTCCGCGAGCTCGGGACCTTCCTCGCGCAGGTCGAGACCGCCTTCGTGACGCAGCCGGACGACGTCGCGGCAGCGGTCCGCGACTCCGTGCGATCGGTGCTGCGGTACGCCGAGCGGAGCCCCCTGCTGCGGGCCATCGTCTCCTCCACGCACGGGGTCGAGACCGACCTCCTCCCGCCCCTGACGACCAGCTCCGAGATGCTCGTCGGCAGCGCCTCGACGACGGTGCTCGGCCTGCTGGGCCCGTACGACCTGCCGGTGAGCGAGGTCCGTCTGGCGGGGACCGTCGACGTCCTCGTCCGCACCGTGCTCTCCCAGGTGCTCTACCCCACCCAGTCGGCGGACGAGTGCGCCGAGCACCTCAGCTGGATGGTGAGGAGCATCGTCGAGCGGGCGGACCGGGACGACGCGAGCGTCTGAGCAACCCGGGACGACGAAGGGGGCGGCCCTCCCGTTGCCGGGTGGGCCGCCCCCTTCGCACGGGGTGCTGCTCGGACGTCAGGCGCCGACGCGGAAGCGGGCGAACGACGTGGCGGTCGCACCGGCCTCCTCGAGCACCTTCGCGACGGTCTTCTTCGCGTCCTTGGCGAACGCCTGCTCGAGGAGGACGTTCTCCTTGAAGTAGCCGTTGACGCGACCCTCGACGATCTTGGGGAGCGCAGCCTCGGGCTTGCCCTCCTCCTTGGCCGTCTCCTCGGCGATGCGACGCTCGTTCTCGACGGTGGTCGCGTCGACCTCGTCGCGGGTGAGGACGCTCGGGCTGAACGCGGCGATGTGCATCGCGACGTCACGGCCGACCTGGTCGTCGCCGCCCTCGGTGCCCAGGAGGACACCGATCTGGGCGGGGAGGTCCGGGCTCGTCTTGTGGAGGTAGGCCGAGACGACCGGGGCCTCGACACGGGCCACTCGCTTGACCTCGATCTTCTCGCCGATCGTCGCGTTCGCCCCGTCGAGGAGCTCCTTGACGCTCTGGCCGTCGACGGTCGCGGCGAGGAGCTCTTCGGCGTTGGAGGCCTTGCTCTCGACGGCCGCGGCGAGGACCTTGTCGGCGAGCTCGCCGAACTTCTCGCCCTTGGCGACGAAGTCGGTCTCGCAGAGGACCTCGACGAGCGTGCCGACGCCGCCCTCGGCGGAGGCGGTGACCAGGCCGTTGGAGGTCGTGCGGCCCTCACGCTTGGTCACGCCCTTGAGACCCTTGACGCGCAGGATCTCGGTCGCCTTGGTGGTGTCGCCGTCGGCCTCGTCGAGCGCCTTCTTGACGTCGAGCATGCCCGCGCCGGTGGACTCGCGCAGGGCCTTGATGTCAGCGGCGGTGTAGTTCGCCATGTGGTGCTCTCCTTGTGAGGTGAGAAGCGGGCAGGTTCGGTGGTGCGCTCAGGCCTGGGGCTCGGCGTCCGCGGCCGCGGGGGCCTCGGTCGCGGCCGGGGCCTCTGCGGTCTCGACGGCCGGGGCAGCCTCGGGGGCGTCCGCGGCGGCGGTCTCGCCGGCCTCCGGGGCGACAGCCTCGGTGGTCGCGGCAGCCTCGCCGGCGAGGAGCTCGCGCTCCCACTCGGCCATCGGCTCGGCGTCCTCGCCCTGCGCGGCACCGGACTGGCCGCCGGATCGGGCCAGGAGGCCGTCGGCGACGGCGTCGGCGACGACGCGGGTCAGGAGGGTGACGGAGCGGATCGCGTCGTCGTTGCCCGGGATCTTGTAGTCGACCTCGTCCGGGTCGCAGTTCGTGTCGAGGATCGCGATGACCGGGAGGCCGAGCTTGCGCGCCTCGTCGACGGCGAGGTGCTCCTTCTTCGTGTCGACGATCCAGACGGCCGAGGGGACCTTGGACATCGAGCGGATGCCGCCGAGGGTCTTCTCGAGCTTGTCCTTCTCGCGCTGGAGGAGGAGGAGCTCCTTCTTCGTGTAGCCGGAGCCGGCAACGGTGTCGAAGTCGAGCTCCTCGAGCTCCTTGAGACGCGTGAGGCGCTTGGAGATCGTCTGGAAGTTCGTCAGCATGCCGCCGAGCCAGCGGTGGTTGACGTAGGGCATGCCGACGCGCGTCGCCTGCTCGGCGATGGGCTCCTGGGCCTGCTTCTTCGTGCCGACGAAGAGGATGGTGCCGCCGTGGGCGACGGTCTGCTTGACGAACTCGTAGGCGTCGTTGATGTAGGTCAGCGACTGCTGGAGGTCGATGATGTAGATGCCGTTGCGCTCGGTCATGATGAAGCGCTTCATCTTCGGGTTCCAGCGACGGGTCTGGTGCCCGAAGTGGACGCCGCTCTCAAGGAGCTGGCGCATGGTGACGACGGCCATGCCGTGTCCTCCTGTGCTCGTGGGTTGTCAGTTGTGTCCTGGCGCCTGCACGCACCCCGCCCGATCGCTCGGGACTGCCGTGGTGCGCCTCTGATCGGAGCAAGCTCGTCACAGACGGGAAGACGCGCGAATTCGCCCGGGCAGAGCCGGGCGTGCCTCCATCGTACGCGCGCCCGGGACGGCAGGGGAAATCGGCACCACCACCCCGGCATCCCCCCTTCGTCCTAGGGTGGTTGGCCATGACCTCCCGACTCGTGGCCCGACTCCAGCCGCACGGCGAGTCCGTCTTCGCGACGATGTCCGGGCTGGCCGTCCGGCACCACGCGATCAACCTCGGTCAGGGGTTCCCCGACGACCCGCCACCGCCCGCGATCGTCGAGGCCGCCCGCGTGGCCCTGGCCGCCGGCGACCACCAGTACCCGCCCGCCCGTGGCGTCCGCCCCCTGCGCCGGGCGATCGCCGCCCACCAGCAGCGACGCTACGGCCTAGAGGTCGACCCGGAGCTCGGGGTGACGGTGACGACCGGGGCGACCGGGGCCCTGGCCGCGAGCATCCTCGGGCTCGTCGAGCCCGGCGACGAGGTGGTGACCTTCGAGCCCTGCTACGACGCCTACGGCGCGCTCGTCGACCTCGCGGGCGGCGTGCTGCGCCGCGTGCCGCTGCGCTTCCCCGACCTCGCCGTCGACGCCGACGCGCTGACGGCCGCGTGCGGTCCGCGGACCCGGGTCATCCTGCTCAACACCCCGCACAACCCGACGGGCAAGGTCTTCACCCCCGCAGAGCTCGAGCTCGTCGCCGAGCAGGCCCGCCGGCACGACATCGTCGTCGTCACCGACGAGGTCTACGAGCACATCACCTTCGACGGCGCCGAGCACGTCCCGATCGCGACGCTGCCGGGCATGTGGGAGCGGACGATCACTATCTCCTCGGCCGGCAAGTCCTTCTCCGTCACCGGGTGGAAGGTCGGCTGGGCCAGCGGGCCCGCCGACCTCGTCGAGGTCGTCGCGAGCACGAGCCAGTGGCTGACCTTCTCCGGCGGGGCGGGCTACCAGCCCGCCGTGGCCGAGGCGCTCGGCCGAGCTGAGGAGCTCGTCGCGCCGATGCTCGGCATCTTCGCCCGGCGGCGCGACCTCATGCTCGCCGGTCTCGAGGAGATCGGGATGATCCCGACGGTCCCGCGCGGGAGCTACTTCGTCGTCGCCGACGCCGCGCCGCTCGGGGTGACCGACGCGCTGCGGTGGTGCCTCGAGCTCCCGGAGCGGCAGGGTGTGGCGGCGGTGCCGGTCTCGGCCTTCTGCGCCACCACCGAGGGCACCGGCTCGCTGATCCGTCTGGCCTTCTGCAAGAGCGAGCAGAGCATCCGCGAGGGTCTGCCCCGCTTCGTCGGCTGAGCCCTCCCGTCGCGCCCGCCGACCCGAGGACGACGAAGGGGTGACCGGTCCCCCGGTCACCCCTTCGCCCCGTCGGCCGGCTCACTCGGCGACAGGCACCTCCGGGATGCCGCTCTCCGGCGGCGCGTCGTCGGCAGCCTTTGAGTCGTCCGGGGTGATCTCGGCGTCGCCGATGTCGGTCACGAGGACCTCGGTGAGCGGCTTGCCGATCCCCTTCTCGATCTCCGACACCAGCATGCCGGTCATGCCCAGGTGGCTCTCCTGAGAGAAGCGGTAGGGCGCGAGGGCCGGGTCCGGCCAGCTCTGCCCGTCGGTCTCGATGACCTGGATGATCCGCTCACGGGTGAGGTCCTTGCCGGCCGCCTGGAGCGCGGAGACGAAGGTGTAGGCCTGGGACATGCCGTAGACCCGGTAGTTCGTCAGGTCGCCTTCCTTGCCGTGGGCGTCCCAGACCTTGTTCCACAGGTCGGTCCAGGGGCTGTCCTCGTCGTCGGCGCCCGGGATGTACTCGGTCGTCATGACCCCGTCGAGCGCTGACTGGCCCGCCTTGACCTGGCCCTGCGAGAACTTGTCGAGGAGCCCGCCGATGAGCCGTGCGTCGCTGCCGACGTTGGTGTACATCCACTTGGGCTTGAAGCCCAGCTTCATCGCGCCGAGCTGGCTGAGCGCGGTGTAGCTCGGGGTGTTGAAGCCGATGACGAGATCGGCGCCGGACTCCTTGAGCTTGGACATCTGCGGGCCGATGTCGATGTTGCCGGAGGCGTACTCCACCCGCTCGACGATCTGGTCGTCGATGTACTGGCGCAGACCGGTCTCGCCGTCCTCGCCGAGCTCGTCGGCCTGGAGGAAGAGCCCGACCTTGGCGTCGGGCATGTTCTCCTTGATCCACTGCCCCATGATCTTGCCCTCGATCTCGTAGTCCGGCTGCCAGCCGAAGGTCGTGGGCCGGGCCTCGGGGTCGTTGCCCCAGTCGTGCGCGCCGGAGGAGACGAAGAGGTCCGGGACCCCCTCCTGGTTGAGGAAGTCGATCACCGACATGTGCGTCGCGGTGCCGAGACCGCCGACGATCGCGAAGACCTCGTCGCCGAGGACCAGCTCGTCGACGACCTTCGTCGTGTTGGTCGGGTTGTAGGCGTCATCCTTGACCGTGTACTCGATGGTGCGGCCGTGGATGCCGCCCGCCTCGTTGACGTAGTCGAGGTACGCCTGGACTCCGGTGTTGATCTCGGAGTAGCCCGGCGCCGCGACACCCGTCAGCGGCTGGTGGGTGCCGATCTTGATCGTGGTGTCGGTGATGCCGGTGGTGTCACCCTTGGCCGCACCGTCGTCGCCGGAGGCGCCGTCCGAGGCGTCGCGGCCACCGGCACCGCAGCTGGCCAGGACCACTGCGGCTGTGGACGCGGCGACGACCGCGCGCAGTCGGGTACTTCTCATGATGTCTCCTCGAGGGTTGTGCCCTGCGGTGCTGCAGTGCGTGGGGTGGGGGGAGCGATGGGTGTCCGCCTCTGCCGGTAGGCGCGGATGATGGTGCCGACGAGCCCGGATGGGGCGAGGAGCACGACCGCCATGGTGGTGAGGCCGAGCACGAGGGGGGCGAGCTCGGCGGACTGCAGGTCGGAGAGACCCATCGACGAGCCGAGGTTGGTGACGTAGCCGGGGAGGAGGGTGAGCAGGGCCGCCCCGATGAGCGCCCCCGTCAGCGTCCCCAGGCCGCCGAGGACGACGGCCATGAGGAGCGTCAGCGAGAGGACGATGGTGAAGCCGGTCGGCGCGGCGATCCGGGTGATCATCGCCATCAGCGAGCCGGCCAGGCCGGCGCAGGCCGCGCTGACGACGAAGCAGCCGACCCGGTTGCGGCCGAGGTCGATGCCCGCGAGCTGCGCCGCGACCGGGTCGTCGCGGACCGCCCGCCAGCGACGGCCGACCCGGGACTCCCCGAGGTTGCGCAGGAGCAGGAAGGTGATCACCAGGCAGCCCACGGCCAGGGTGGCCATCCACTGCGTGGTGCCGGTGTCGGTACCCGTGAGGAAGAAGAGGCCGTCGTCGACGAGCTTCGGCACCTCCGGGCTCCTGACTCGCAGCCCCGGCTCGCCGCCGAGCGTCCCGCGGAAGTGCGTCGCGAGGGAGGGGAGGGCCACGGCGAGCGCCAGGGTGGCACCCGCGACGTACGGGCCGTGCAGCCGCGCCGCGGCGAGCCCGACGACCAGACCGATGACGACGGAGACGATCACCGCGGCGACGAGGAGGACGAGCACCGAGGTCTCCCGGCCGTCCTGCAGCAGGAGCGCCGTCGTGTAGGCACCGACGGCCATGAACGCTCCGTGCCCGAGGGAGAGCTGTCCGTTGAGACCGGTGAGCACGGTCAGGCCGCCGGCGGCGATGGCGAGGTAGGCGATGTTGGCCACCTGCCCCTGGCGGTATCCCGACAGGAGGTCGATGACGAAGACCGCCACGGCCATGACGAGCACGGCGACGAGGACCCGGCGCAGGGCGTGCGAGGCGAGCAGGGTGCGCATCAGACCGTCCGTTCCGTCGAGGTCGAGAAGAGTCCGCCGGGCCGGATGAGGAGGACCACCACGAGGACGACGAGGGCGGCGAGCGGTACCAGCCCCGACCCGAGGTACCCGCTGACGAGCGAGAGAGCCACTCCCATGACCAGACCGCCGACGACGGCGCCGCCGGGACTGTCGAGTCCGCCGAGCACCGCGGCGACGAAGCCGTAGACCACGACGCCGTCCATGTACGAGGGGTGCACGAGACTGCCTCCGGCGATGAGCAGCCCCGAGAGCGACCCGACGAGGGCTGCCAGGGCCCAGCCGAGCATGAGGCGGTTGCTCACCCGGACGCCGAGGACCTTCGCCACCTCCTGGTTGAAGGCTGCGGCCCGCATCGTCAGGCCGAGGTCGGTCTTGAGGAAGAGCAGCCGCAGCACCGCCATCACCGCGATGACGACGAGGATCGTGAAGATGCTGAAGGGTGTCAGTGCCAGGGTCGTGCTGCCGACCTCGATGCCCTGGAGGCCGAAGGGTGCCGGGAAGGACTTGAAGTTGCTGCCGAACACGATGGCGGCCACCGCGTGCAGGACGATGAAGAGCCCGAGGGTGAGGATCACGGCATTGATGTGGCTGTCGTGGTCCACGTACCGGATGATCAGCCGCTCCACGACGGCACCGAGGACGAACCCGGAGACCAGGGCAGCCGCGAAGGCCAGCCAGTAGCTGATCCCGGCATCGATGAGGGTCAGCGCGATGAAGGTCGTCACCATGGCCATCGGCGCCTGGGCGAAGTTGACGATCCGTGTGGACTGCCAGATGAGCACCAGGGCGAGCGCGAAGGCGGCGTAGACCATGCCCAGGGACAGTCCGCCGAGGACGGTGTTGATCAGCTGCACGTCGTCTCCTAGTCAGTAGCCGAGGTAGGCGTGGCGGAGGTTCTCGTCGGCCGCGAGCACCTCGGCGTCGTCGCAGGCGACGACCTTGCCGAGGCCCAGCACCACCCCCACGTCGGCGATGGACAGGGCGCTGCGCGCGTTCTGCTCGACGAGCAGCACGGACAGGCCCTGGTCGTCGACGAGCCGGCGGACGATGCCGAAGATCTGCGCCACGATGCGCGGAGCGAGGCCCAGGCTCGGCTCGTCGAGGAGGAGCATCCGGGGCGTGGCCAGGAGCGCCCGGGCGATGACCAGCATCTGCCGCTCGCCGCCCGAGAGCGTGTGGGCCAGCGCGTTGGCGCGGTCCCCGAGGATGGGGAAGAGATCGACGACCTCGTCCATGCGGACGGCGTCACGGTGCGTGGATCGCCCGAGGAGGCCGAGACGGAGGTTCTCCGCCACGGTGAGCTCGGTGATGACACCCCGCCCTTCGGGGACGTGGGCGAGCCCGACCCGGGTCATCTGGTCGGTCGACATCCGGGTGATGTCCCGTCCGTCGAAGCGGATGCTGCCGGAGGCCGCTCGGTGCAGACCGTTGATGGTGCGCAGCAGAGTGGTCTTGCCCGCGCCGTTGGCGCCGAGGACCGCCGTGATCCGCCCCTCCTCGGCGACGAGGTCGACATGGTTCAGCGCGGTCACCGGGCCGTAGCGGCTGGTGACCCCTTCGAGCTCAAGCACGTCCGTCTCCTCTCGCCGAGACGGTCGGGGCCGTGCGGACGTCGGTGTCCTCGATGACCCCTCCGAGGTACGCATCGAGGACCGCGGGGTCCTCGCGGACCACCTCCGGCGGCCCCTCGGCGATGACGCGCCCGAAGTCCAGGACCGTGAGCCGTTGGCAGACCCGCATCACGAGGTCCATGTGGTGCTCGACGAGCATCACGGAGATGTCCTGGGCGAGGTCGACGATGATGTCTCCGAGCTCGGCCATCTCGCCCTCCGACAGACCCGAGGCCGGCTCGTCGAGGAGCAGCAGGCGGGGCTCGGCGACGAGCGCCCGGGCGAGCGAGACGCGCTTGCGCAGGGGGTAGGGCAGGGCCCCGACCGGGATCCCCGCGCGTTCGGCGATGCCGAGCCGGGCCAGGACGCCCATCGCCCGCTCCCGGAGCGCAGCCTCGTCACGGCTGGCTCGAGGGAGCGCGAGGAGCGAGGAGACGAATCCGGACCTGGCGTGCCGGTCCGCCCCGAGGAGGAGGTTGTCGAGCACGCTCAGTCGGTCGAAGAGCCCCAGGCCCTGGAGCGTGCGGGCGACCCCGTGGCCGACGAGGTCGTCGGGACGCCAGCCGGTGACGTCCTTGCCGTCGAAGATGAGTCGCCCCTCTGCCGGACGCACGAAACCGCAGGCGACGTTGAAGAGCGTGGTCTTGCCCGCTCCGTTGGGCCCGATGACGCCCAGGACCTCGCGGGGGCGGACCTCGAGGCTCACGCCGTCAAGTGCCACCACGCCACCGAAGCGGACGACGACGTCGGCCATGGCCAGCACAGGCTCGTGATCGGTGGAGCTGCTCACACGGTTCCTTCCGTCGGCGCACCCACGACGTTGTGGGATGGGACGACGATGCAGGAGTGGGCGGGCCGAAGGCTATGTGCCGCGAGCACAAACTCCCTCGTGCGCAACGCCCTATTTCGCGAGCGAGGTCTGTGCCGAGGATGGCAAACTCGCCACATGACGAGGTCGGGGTCGGTGCGCGGGAGCAGCGTCGTGGCGCCCGTGTCGGGCCGTGAGCTCGACCCGGAGCAGGCGGCCCAGCTCGAGGCAGCCTTCGCGGCGATCCTCCCCCGGGCCGACAGCATCGCCGACGACATCACCGATCGCCTCGCCGAGCTGGAGAGCCCGTGGTACGACCCCGGGCACCCCGAGCGGTATGCCGAGCTGCGCGCGAGCACACGGGCCCACATCCGGCAGGGCATCGAGCTCATGGTCGGCCACGAGCGGATCAACGGGCGGGCCGTGGACCTGTGGAACGAGACCGGACGTCGGCGGGCGCAGCAGGGCATCCCGATGAGCGTCGTGCTGTCCGCATACAGCTACGGGACCCGGGCGTTGTGGGAGCAGGTCGTGGCGGTCGGGGAGGAGCTCGATGTGCCCGACGTCGTCCTGCTGCACGCGGGTCAGGTCCTGTGGCTGGGGCTGGACGTGCAGAACCAGGTGGTGCGCGAGGCATATCGCCGCGAGGAGCTCGTCCTGGAGCGGCAGGACCCGGGCCGCGTCGACGAGGTCATCGAGGGCCTGGTCCAAGGGCGTGGCAGCGACCCGGCCTTCGCGGCCCAGGCCCGGGCCGTGCTCGGGATGGTGGGCGACGAGGAGCTCCTCTGCCTCGTCTGGCTGCCCGACGAGCCGGTCCCCTCGGTCCACACCGTCCGAGAACGGATGGAGGACTCGGGCGTGCTCTCGCACTGGCGTCTGCACACGGGTCACGTCGTGGGGCTCGCGCACCTCGCGCCTGGGCAGGCCCCCAGGGCGCGGGAGGTCGTCGCGCGCGTGACACGCGGTCGGGTCGGGACCGCGATGAGTCGCGAAGGGGTCGCGGGCGTCCGGTCGGCACACCAGGCCGCGCTCACCGCGGCGACGTCCATGCCGCGCGGGGCCGACCAGGTGGCCGACATCGTCGAACGCCTGCCCGAGGCGGTCCTCGCCCGGAGCCCCGAGATCACCACGCTCCTCGTGGAGGAGACGATCGGACCGCTCCTCCAGGTCTCTGGGGTCACGCGGAAGGTGCTGCTGGAGACCCTCGTGGCCGTGATGCGCAACGGTGGGTCGGCGACCCAGGCGGCGGAGGAGCTCGTCTGCCACCGGAACACCGTCATCTACCGGGTCAAGCGCATCGAGGAGCTCACCGGGCGCAGCCTGGACAGCCCGCGCGACCGGCTCCTCCTGGCGCTCGCGTCGCTGGCCGTCCGTGACGACCCCCGGCTGCTCTCGGCCGGCTGAGCCGCCCGGGGCCCAGCGGCTTCGCCCCGCAGGCCAGGATCCACAGCCGCTCCCGTCAGTGCTCGCGGATCCACAGCGACGAAGGGGTGGGTCCGCCTCGACGTCGGCTCCCCCAGGCTGGGGCAGTGCCTTCCTCCACCGCAGTCCTCGCCGCGATCGCGATCGGCCTGGTCACCGCACCCGTGGCGGTCACGGTCGTCCACCCGCAGACGTCCGCGGCCCCGGCCCCGGCCTCGGAGGCGTCGGCTGCGCTGTGGGTCTGGCCGCTCGTGCCCCGGCCGGAGGTGGTCTCACCCTTCGACGCGCCGTCCTCGCGGTGGGGGCCCGGTCACCGCGGGCTGGACCTCCGGGCGCGGCCGGGGCAGGAGGTCCGGGCAGCGGCAGCCGGGATCGTCACCCACCGCGGCCGCGTCGCCGGTCGGGGGACGCTCACCGTCACCCACCCCGACGGGATCCGCAGCACCTACGAGCCGGTGACCTCCCGGCTGCCGGAGGGGACGTCCGTCGAGCAGGGTGCGGTGATCGGCCGGGTGAGCGCCGACCCAGGTCACTGTGCGCCCGCCACCTGCCTGCACCTCGGGGCGTTGCGGGGACGCGACTACCTGGACCCGATCCCCTTCTTCGGCGGGACTCGGGTCATCCTCCTACCCGTCCCGTGACCCCGCCCCCACCCGCCGAGACTGAGGTGGCACGCGCACCCGGAGGGCCGGACGGCGGGCCGGGCCGATCTCAACGTCAGGCGCGTGGGTGTGCCTGGTCGTAGGACCGGCGGAGCCGCTCCGCCGAGACGTGGGTGTAGATCTGCGTCGTGGCCAGGGAGGCGTGGCCGAGGAGCTCCTGGACCAGCCGCAGGTCGGCACCACCGTCGAGAAGGTGGGTGGCAGCGCTGTGGCGCAGTCCGTGCGGACCGACGTCGGGGGCGTCAGGGACATGGCGGAGCAGCTCGTGGACGACGGTGCGGACCTGCCGTGGGTCGACCCTGCGTCCGCGCCGACCGAGGAAGAGCGCCGGACCCGAGCCGTCGACAGCCAGGCGGGGTCGGCCGCTCTCTAGCCATGCGCTGAGCGCCTGGGCGGCGGGGGCACCGAAGGGGACGATGCGCTCCTTCCGCCCCTTGCCGAGCACCCGGACGACCTGGCGGTCCAGGTCGAGGTCGTCGACGTCGAGGCCGACGAGCTCGCCCACACGGATGCCGCTGGCGTAGAGCAGCTCGAGCACCGCGCGGTTGCGCTGGTGGATCGGGTCGTCGTCGTCCGCGGCGATCTCGGCAACCTCGAGGAGGTGGGTCGCGCCCATGGCGGTCAGGACGTCTGGAAGCGTGCGTTGCCGCTTCGGGCTGGTGAGCCGAAGCGCCGGGTCCGCCGTGAGACGGTCCGTGCGCCGGGCCCAGGCGAAGAAGGTACGGACCGAGGCTGCTCTCCGGGCGACGGTCGTGCGGGCTGCGCCGGAGGCCGACAACGACCCGAGCCAGGCACGGAGGTCGGCGAGAGTGATGTCGCCGAGCGCTCCCGCTCCCCCGGTCTCGACGCACCACTCGAGGCACGCGCGGACGTCACCGGCGTAGGCCCGCACCGTGTGCTCGGAGCGGTCGCGCTCGGAGACCAGATGCTCGACGAAGCGCTCGACCTCGGCCTCCACCCACTCCGTCACGGGCGGGCCCCACAGAGGTGCGACGCGACCTGCGCGACGAGGTCGCCGACCGCGGCGGAGCCGTCGAGGCGCAGGGACGGCTGCTCGATCTGCTCCAGCCAGGCGAGGTGCCCGGCCAGGTTGCGGCCGTCGAAGTCAGGGTCGTCATAGCCGGCGCACCACTGGAGGAAGGCGACGTGCTCGTCGTGCAGCGGTCCGCCCTCGGCGATCGCGGCCGACCCGTATCGGCGGCGCTGGCGCTCCTCGACCCGCGCCATGCGCGTCGACGGCTCGAGGGTGACCAGGACGACGAGCTCGACGCGCTCCATGACGCTGCGCGCCGGGTCGCCCCAACCCAGGAGAGATCCGGAGAGGACCCAGACCGGGCGGGGCAGGAAGAGCGCGCTCATGAGCTCGACCCTCGCCGACACCTCACGGACCTCGCGGTACGGCGGGTCGGTCGGCAGCCAGAAGTAGTCGTCGGTGTCGGCGTGCGGCACTGACCAGCGGGCCGCCAACGCGCTCGCCAGCGTCGTCGTGCCCGCCCCGGCGGCACCGGTCACGAGGACGCGACGCGGGCAGGGCAGGCTCATGCGCTCAATGTCGCACGGGGAGGGAGCCTGCTCAACGAACCTCGCCGGACGTCGGTCCGGTCCCTCGGCGCCAGCCGACCTCGCTCTGCACCGCCCACCCGTCGAGGCTCATCGTGCCGAGGTGGGCGAGCACCTCGTGCACGGGGAGCGAGAGCTCGGTCGCCAGCTGGCCGACGGTGCGCTCCTTGCGCGGCGTGAGGAGGTCGTGGAGCCGCCGCTCCTGCTGACCGAGAGCATCGGCGGGACGGGCCGGCCCGAGCTTCTCCACCACCTCGATGTCGAGGACATGAGGGTCGCCGACCGTGGCCGCCAGGGCGATGACGTCATCGGCGTCGCTGACGAGGCGCGCCTTGTCGCGCATGATCCAGTCGTGACACCCCGCCGAGGCCATGGAGGTCACCGGCCCGGGGACCGCCGCGACGGGCACGCCGAGCCTCAGCGCCCACCCGGCCGTGTTGAGCGAGCCGGACCGCAGGCCCGCCTCCACGACGACGACGGTGCGAGACAGGCCCGCGATGAGCCGGTTGCGGCTGAGGAAGCGGTGCCGTTGAGCGGTCCGTCCGCACGGCTGCTCGGTGATGATCAGCCCCCGCTCGAGGACGGCGTCGGCGAGGCGCTGGTGCCCCTGCGGGTAGACCTGGTCGGGGCCGCACGGGAGGACCGCCAGGCAGGACCCTTCGCCCGTCAGCGCCCCGAGGTGCGCGGCACCGTCGATGCCGTAGGCCAGGCCCGACGCGACGGACCACCCGCGGCCCGCGAGCCCGGATCCGATGTCCCGCGCGACCGCCTCGCCGTAGCCGGTGCTCGCCCGCGACCCGACGACGGCGACGGACCGCGCCGTCACCTCGTCGAGCCGGGCAGAGCCTCGCACGTAGAGGAGGTGCGGCGCGAGCAACGGGTGGTCGAGCGCGCTCGGCCACTCCCGATCACCGGGCACGAGGATCCGGCTCCCGATCTTCTCTGCTCGGAGCAGCTCCGCGTCCACGTCGACGTCCGCGACCCGGGCTCGCGCGGACGCGCTGCGGGGCAGGTCGCCGCCCACGAGCCGGTGCCAGGCCTCGACATGACCGAGCGACTCGACCTCGGCGACCAGGCGCCCCCGGTCGTGACCCGGTCGTTCGGCGGCGATCTCGAGCACGAGCGCCCACGCCACCCGGGCCATCCGCTCGTCCGACCCGACCATGGCCCCGGCGGCGGCCTGCTCGGCCCGGCTCGGCGCCGGGAGCTGCGAGGTGCTCATGCCGCCACCGCACCCTGCGTGCGGTACATGAGCGCCAGGCCCACGTCCGAGGGTGAGGGGACGGTCCGCCCGTAGAGGTCAGCGCTCGTCCAGGCCAGCCGGAGGACGCGGTCGTAGCCTCGGCCGGTGACGTGTCCTTGCTCCAGCGACCTGTCGAGAGACGAGGTCACCGCGCGCGGGAGGCGCCATGGCGCGCGGCGAAGGAGCGGACCGGGCACGTGCGAGTTGAGGGTGAGACCGAGCCCCGACCACCTCTCCGCCTGCGCAGCCCGTGCGGCGAGCACCCGCTGAGCGATCTCGGCGCTGGAGTCCGGCGGCGCCTCGGAGAGGTCGGCCAGGCTCACCTTGGGCACCTGGACCTGGATGTCGACCCGGTCGAGCAGCGGGCCCGACAGCCTCGCGGCATAGGCCCGTCGCTCGGTCGGTCGGCAGCGGCAGGACAGCCCCTTGCCGAATCCCTCCCCGCACGGGCAGGGGTTCGCCGCGAGGACGAGCTGCACACGAGCGGGATAGGTGATCCGCTCCCGAGCCCGGGCGACGACGACCCGTCCGGACTCGAGCGGCTGACGGAGGGCCTGCAGCACCGACCCCGCGAACTCTGCTGCCTCGTCGAGGAAGAGGACCCCGTGATGTGCCTGCGAGACAGCACCCGGCAGGACCGCACCCGACCCCCCGCCGACGAGCGCCGCCACCGAGGCCGAGTGGTGCGGGGCCACGAACGGTGGCGTGAGATCGAGGCCACCTTGTGGCGCGTCGCCCACGAGGGAGCGGACCGCCAACGTCTCGAGCGCCTGCTCCCGCGTCAACGGCGGGAGGATCGTCACCAGCCGCTCGGCGAGCATCGTCTTGCCGGACCCGGGAGGGCCGTTGAGCAGGATGTGATGGCCGCCCGCGGCGGCCAGGGTGAGGGCCGCGCGAGCCTCGTGCTGGCCGCTGACGTCCGCGAGGTCGACCTGCCGGCGAGGGGTCTCGGCAGAGGTGGTCGTCACCGCGGGCGCCTCAGGGAGGACCCCGTCGCCGCGCAGGACGCCGTATGCCTTCACGAGCTCGTCGAGGCATGACGCGGAGGAGACCCGGACGCCCTCGACGAGCCGCGCCTCGGGGACGTCCTCCGGCGCGACGACGACGTGGTCGCACCCTGCCTGCTGGGCGGCGAGCACGGCAGGCAGCACGCCGGTGACATGGCGCAGCCGTCCGTCGAGGCCGAGCTCGGCGATGTGCACCGTCTCGCGGACACGTGCGGCGGGCAACGCCCCGATGGTGGCAAGCGCCGCCACTGCGATCGCGAGGTCGAAACCCGTGCCGTGCTTGCTGATCGCCGCAGGAGAGAGGTTGACGGTGAGCTGTCGGGAGCTGAGCGAGCAGCTCGCGGAGAGCGCTGCCGCCCGGACCCGCTGGGGCGCCTGCCGCAGCGCGGTGTCCGGCAGCCCACCGATCTCGAAGGCCGGGAGCCCTTGCCCGAGATGGCACTCGACGTCGACGAGATGGCCGCTCATCCCCCGAAGCGCCACTGCCCGGGTCACCGCGACACTCATCCGCCGACCCCCTCCAGATGGGTGACCGTGTAGGTCCCGTCCGCGTGACGCAGCAGACCGACGACGTCGATCCGCAGTCGCAGCCCGGTCCGTTCGTGCGCGCTCGCCCAGCAGCCGGCGAGTCGCCGCAGCCGGGCGAGCTTGGCCCGCGTGATCGCCTCCACCGGCTCCCCGAAGGCTGTGCTCCGCCGCGTCTTGACCTCGCAGACGACGAGGTCTGCGCCGTCCTGCAGGACGAGGTCGATCTCGCCCTGGTCGCACCGCCAGTTGCGGTCGAGCACCGTCATGCCCTGTGCCGTGAGGTACCGCTCGGCCACCTGCTCGCCCAGCGCACCCAGCGCCTGTCTCGTCCCGGTCATCTCGACCACCTCCGGGGCCGAGTCAACGACCGCCGACAGGGAACCGTCGTCCCTTTCGGCCGGCTGTGGACGACCAGCGCCCTCAGGCCGGTCCTGTGGACAGGCCACCGGGTCGACGAAGGCCGACGGTCACCCCTTCGGCCCCCTCAGAAAACCCTTGGGGGACTGACAATCCGCTCGCGAACATTCGCAAGCGGTTGACAGAGACCTCGGGAGATTCGGATCTGGGGGGTGGGGGTCAGAAGCCTGCCTTGGGGACCTCGAGGTCGCTCTTGGCCAGCTCCTCGACGTTGACGTCCTTGAAGGTCACGACCCGCACCTGCTTGGCGAAGCGCGCGGGACGGTAGATGTCCCACACCCACGCGTCCTCCATCGTCACCTCGAAGTACACCTCCGCCCCCTCGCCGCGGACGTCGACCTGGACCGAGTTCGCCAGGTAGAAGCGGCGGTCGGTCTCGACGACGTGGCTGAAGAGGTGGACGACGTCGCGGTACTCGCGGTAGAGCGCGAGCTCCATCTCGGTCTCGTACTGCTCGAGGTCCTCGGCGCTCATCTGCTCAGCTGCTCCGCGTCGGTCATGGGGGCGCCACCGGCTGGGGCGACGGGCCCGGGCGGGCCTGTCCGGCCATCATGCCCCACCCCGGGCAGGCTCCAGGAGCGACGGTGCAGCACGCACGGCCCGTGCTCCCGCAGCGCGTCGAGGTGGGCGCTCGCCGAGTAGCCCTTGTTCTCCGACCACCCGTACTGCGGGTGCTCGACGGAGAGCTGGGTCATCAGCGTGTCCCGGCAGACCTTGGCGAGCACGCTCGCGGCCGCCACGGAGGAGCAGGCCATGTCCGCCTTGATCATCGTCGTCACCGGCGGCACGCTCGGACCCTCCCCGAGGTCCGCGAAGAGCCCCACCTCGCCAGGGTCGGTGAGCCAGTCGTGGTTGCCGTCGAGGATCACGAGATCCGGGCGGACCTCGAGCGTGCCGAGCGCCCGCCGGCCCGCCAGACGCAGCGCCGCCATGATCCCGATCGCGTCGATCTCGTTGGCACTCGCGTGCCCGACGGCCCATGAGGTCGCCCAGCGCCGGAGCCGGGGCACCATCGCCTCGCGGGCGGCCGCCGTCATGAGCTTGGAGTCACGCACCCCCTGCGGCGCCGACCGGACGCTCTCGTCGATGACGACGACGCCGACGCTCACGGGCCCGGCCAGCGCGCCCCGACCGACCTCATCCATCCCGGCGAGCAGCCGGAAGCCCTGCCGCTGGAGGTCCCGCTCGACGCGCAGGCTCGGCTTCTTCGGCAACGACCGCGGCCGCCGGCGCGCCGCCCCCTGCGTCGCAGCCCGGGTCACTGGCCGACGGTACGGGTCTGCGGCACGTTCGCGAAGACCTCGGGGTGGTTCGCGAGGCCGGCGACCCGGTCGAGTGGCCAGACCGTGAAACGGGAGCGGCCGACGACGAGGTCGATCGGCACGGAGCCGTCGCGCCCGGTACCCGCCGGGTCGTGGAAGCGAGAGTCCGAGCTGTCGTCCCGGTTGTCGCCCATGACCCACACCGAGTCCGCCGGGACGGTGATGTCGAAGTCGACGTTGCTCGGGCTCGTCCCCGGCTTGACGTAGGGGCTCTCGTCGATCGCGTGGCCGTTGACCATGAGACGACCGCCCTCGCCGCAGCACTGGACCCGGTCGCCGGGCAGGCCGACGACCCGCTTGATGAGATGCCCCTCCGAGGTGTCGGGCAGCAGCCCGACGAAGGTCATCGCGTCCCGGACCGCGTTGAGCGCGGCTCCGTGGTTGACGGGCGGGGTCTCGTTGAGCCAGCCCCCCGGGTCGGCGAAGACGACGACGTCGCCGCGCGAGAGCTCGAAGGGGCCCGGCGTGAGCTTCGAGACGATGACCCGGTCGCCGACGGCGAGGGTGTCCTCCATCGACTCGCTGGGGATGTAGAAGGCCTGGACGAGGAAGGTCTTGACGACGAAGGAGAGCGTCAGCGCCATCGCGAGGACGATCACCGTCTCCTTGACGGCCGCCCCGAGCCGGGAGGCGACCGACCGCCGCGGGGCAGGCTCGGCCGAGGCGTCGGCCTCCGAGCGTGCCGAGTCGGCGTCAGTGGCCACGAGGTCTCCTAGGTCGTCCGGCCGGCGGGGTGGCCGGGCCCGGTCAGTATCCCCGAGACGGGCCGTGGCCCGCACACCGGTCCGGGGCCACCGCCGGCGATCAGGGCGCACCCACGGCGCCGAGGGGCCAGTAGCGCAGGGTGACGGTGCCGACGATGTCGTCGAGCGCGATCATCCCGCCGCCCGGGCTGCCGAGGAGGGAGCGCGAGTCGGCCGAGCGGGACCGGTGGTCGCCGAGGACGAAGACCCTCCCCTGTGGCACCTCCACGTCGAAGGGGTCCGTGCACGCCGCCTCGCCCGGCGCGAGATACGGCTCGGCGACCCGCTGGCCGTCGCGGACGAGTCCGCCGTCGGGCGTGCAGGACAGGCTCTGGCCGCCCACCGCGGCGACCCGCTTGAGGAAGTCCTGCTCGCCGAGGTCGATGCCGAACGCCGACGCGGCCGAGCCGAGGACCCGGCCGATGAGCCCGTCCGAGACGAAGGGGGTGCGGTCGGCGACGGCGAGCGTGCGGGTGCCGTCGAGGACGACGAGGTCGCCGGGCTGCAGCCCGCCGTGGATCTTCGACACGACGACGCGGTCGCCGGGGTTGATCGTCGGCTCCATCGACCCGGTCGGCACGAAGTACGACTGGGCGACGAAGGCGCGGACGAGGAAGACGAGGATCACCGCGATGCCGAGGTGCAGCGCCAGACGCCCCGGACCACGCGAGACGACCCCCGGCCGCGGTGCGGCGGGGGTCGTCTCGTCGGTCTCGGTGCTCATCGCGGACCAGCCTAGATGCTGGCCATGACCATCAGCGTGAGGGCAGGTCAGCTCGCGGGGGTCTCGCGACGCTCGCGGATGCGGGCGGCCTTGCCGCGCAGGTCGCGGAGGTAGTAGAGCTTGGCGCGACGGACGACACCGCGGCTCGCGACCTCGATCTTGTCGATGTTCGGCGAGTGCAGCGGGAAGGTCCGCTCCACGCCGACGCCGAAGGAGACCTTGCGGACGGTGAAGGTCTCACCGACGCCGCCGCCGTGGCGACGGATGACGACGCCCTGGAAGACCTGGATACGAGAGCGGCTGCCCTCGATGACCTTGACGTGCACCTTGACGGTGTCACCGGCACGGAAGTCGGGCAGGTCGCTCTTGAGCGAGGCCTGGTCGATCGCGTCGAAACGCTGCATGGCTGTCTGCTTCCCGCGAGCGCCACAGGTCGCCCGCAACTCAATCGTCAGGAGTTTGGTGCTACGTCCGTCCGCCACGTGCCGACCTGCTCATCGCTGAGCGGGCCGCACTCCCCCTGTGGCAGGGGCAGGATCGATCTGGACGCAACACACCATTGTGCCAGAGCGACGGCCGGGAGCCGAAATCGTGCCGGCCGGCCGCCTACCGGGACGAAGGAGGAGCCGCTCGCCTCTTCGTGAGGTCGACGGTCCCCGGTCCTTCGCCCGGTCCGGCGGTGCGGTAGCCGGCCTTCTTGGACATCCGAAGGAGCGGCTGCTGGTCGGCACCGGTGCTGAGCCGGTACCTGGTGATGTCGGCCGGCCCCAGCGCCTCGGCGCGCTCGAGCAGCGCCCGCTCGAGCCCCCTGCCCTGCAGGTCGGGCACGACCATGAGCCGGCCGATCTGCCAGGTCGACGGGTCGACGGGGTCGCGGCGGACCCGCACGGAGGCGACGAGCCGGCCCTCGGAGCGGAAGGTGTGCGTCGTCCAGGACGCGAGGTCGGCACGGACGTCGTCGACCGTCTCGGCCGGCGCCCCCGACCAGTGCTGGGGCTCCGCGACCATCTCGAGCCGGCACGCCTTCTGCAGGGTGAGGATCTCCCCGGCGTCGGCCGGGGTCGCGACGGCGTGGTCGAGCACCGAGAGGCCGTCCGGTCCCTGGGCGGTCGCCGCCGCGGCGAGGAGGTCGGGGCGACGGGCCGCGGTGCGGGCGAGCCGCTGCTCGTGGCGCCACGTCGCGATCGCCTCGTGGTTGCCGCCGAGGAGCACCTCGGGAACCTCTCGGGTCACCCCGGCAGCGTCGGTCCAGGCCGAGGGCTTGGTGTAGATGGGGTACTCGAGCAGGCCCCCTTCGTGGCTCTCCTCGACGAGCGACTCAGCGTTGCCGACGACCCCGGGCAGCAGCCGGACGATCGCCTCGGTCATCGCGAGGACGGCGACCTCACCGCCGTTGAGGACGTAGTCACCGAGGGAGAGGACGCGCACCTCCATGCGCTCGGCCGCCCACTCGTAGACCCGCTCGTCGATCCCTTCGTAGCGGCCGCAGGCGAAGGCGAGCCACGGCGCCTCGGCGAGCTCCCGCGCCCTCGCCTGGTCGAAGCGCTGCCCGCCGGGCCCCGGGACGACGAGGATCGGCGCGGGCCCGCTCGCCTCGTCCGCCGAGCCGAGGACGTGGGTGAGTGCCTCGCTCCACGGCTGCGGCTTCATCACCATGCCCGCTCCCCCTCCGTAGGGGGTGTCGTCGACGGTGCGGTGCCGGTCGTGGGTGAAGTCGCGCAGGTCGTGGACGCGCACGTCGATGATCCCGTCGCGGCGGGCCTTGCCGATGAGCGAGAGGTCGAGCGGGGCGAGGTAGTCGGGGAAGATCGAGACGACGTCGAGCCGCATCAGCCCTCCTCGCGGCCGAGGTCGAGCAGGCCCGCAGGAGCGTCGACGACGATGTGGCCGGCCTCGACGTCGACCGTCAGGACGATCGCCTCGACGAAGGGGATGAGCGTGCGGGAGCCGTCGGGCAGCTCGATGACGAGCCGGTCCTGGCCGACGCCGAGGTCGAGACCGACGACGGCGCCGATCACCGTCCCCTCGGGGTCGCGGGCCTCGAGGCCGGCGAGCTCCTCCTCGTACCAGCCCTCGGCGGTGTCGTCCTCGGCGAGGTCACCCTCGGGGGCGAGCAGCCGGGTGCCGCGGAGGGACTCGGCGCCCGTGCGGTCCGGGATCTCCTCGAAGCCGACGAGCCAGATCCCACGGTGGACCCGGGTCGAGGCGACGGTCAGCTGACGGGGCACCCCGGTGCCGGCCTCGGCACGCGTCGGGAGGACGTTGCCGACGGCCAGGCGGGTCTGCGGGTCGTCGGTGTGCAGCTGGACGGTCACCTCGCCACGCAGCGCGTGCGGCTTGCCGATACGGGCGACGACGTGGGGATCCTCGGGCATGGGGGCCACGGTACTTCGGCCGACGACGAAGGGGGGGGTGCCCCGTCCTGCTCGGACGGGGCACCCCCCTTCGGTCGCGGTGGGCTCAGCCCTCGCGGTCGGTGTCGACGATGTCGACCCGGACGGTCTCACCGCCGGACAGCGCACCCAGCACGGTCCGCAGCGCGGTCGCGGTCCGGCCGTTGCGGCCGATGACGCGACCGAGGTCGTCCGGGTGGACGCGGACCTCGAGCACGGTGCCGCGGCGGAGGTTCTTCTGACGCACCACGACGTCGTCCTTGTGGTCGACGATCCCGGTGACCAGGTGCTCCAGCGCCTCGTCGAGCACGATCAGGCCTTGTCCTCAGCGGGAGCCTCGGCAGCAGCCTCGGTCTCCGCAGCGGCCTCGGCGGGGGCCTCCTCGGCGGCCGCCTCGGCAGCCTTGGCCTCCTCGGCAGCCTTCTCCGCGGCGGCGGCCTCGTCAGCGGCCTTCTTCTCCGCCTTCTTCTTGGCGGTGATGGCCTTGTGGTCGTGCTCCTCCTTGCCGGAGGCGGCGAGCGCGGCCTCGTAGAGGTCCTTCTTCGGGGTCTTGGGCTCCTTGACCTTGAGGTTGCCGCTCTCGAGGATCTCGAGGAGGCGGGCGACGGCCTCGGTCGGCTGGGCGCCGTTGGAGATCCAGTACCTGGCCCGGTCCATGTCGATCTCGATGACCGAGGGCTCCTCGGTCGGGTGGTACTTGCCGATCTCCTCGATCGCACGTCCGTCGCGCTTGGTGCGCGAGTCCATGACGACGACGCGGTAGAAGGGGGCGCGGATCTTGCCCATCCGCTTCAGGCGAATCTTGACGGCCACGTCAGTGGTCTCCTCATGCTTGAGGGCGCGGCAAGACCACACAGGGGATGAGTGCGGGGTACCGGCGCCCGGGGTAGGTATCCGGCGACGGTGGCCACCGGAAGGTTTACGCCCGCCCAGTCTGCCAGAGGCGGGCCTGGCGGCCCAATCGCCGGGCCTGGGCGCACGTGTCAGCGGTTGCGCCGGGCGTCGGGCCGGGCGGCCAGCTCAGCGACGAGCGAGGGGAGGTGGCCGGAGACGATGTCGGCCAGCGAGGTGTCGTCGAGGACGTCGCGCAGGGCGGCGCGCAGGGCCACCCAGACCGTGGGCAGGTGCTCCGCCGCGCCCTCGTAGCGCAGGTCCTGGGGGCGCTGGCGACGGATCTCGGCGAGCGGACCGTCGACCGCGCGGACGATGTCGCCGACGGAGATCTCCTGCGCCGACCGCGACAGACGGTAGCCGCCGGCGGCGCCGCGGCGGCTCGTGACGAGACCGGCCCGCCGCAGGTCCGCGACGATCGCCTCGAGGAACTTGCGCGGCAGGTCCTGCTCGCCCGCCAGCCGGTCGACAGAGACGGGGGCCTCTCCCCCCTCGGCCGCCAGGGTGAGCATCGCCCGGACCGCGTAGTCCGCGCGCGCCGAGATGTCCACGGGCCGAGTATCCCGCAGCGCCGACCCGCCGCCCGCGGGCACCGGGTCCGACACATCCTGAGACATAACTCTGTGTTACTTGACTCATAACTTTGTGTTCTGCTCAAATCCCATCTACCAGGTGGGACTTCCGCCCGGCTGCGTCACTCCCACGGAAAGAGCCCTCCGTTGCGCAAGCTCGTCCTCCTCGCCATCGTCGGCTTCCTCGCCCAGCTCGTCGACGGGTCGCTCGGCATGGCCTACGGCGTCACCACGACCACGCTCCTCCTCGCGATCGGCACCAACCCGGCGGCCGCCTCGGCGACCGTCCATCTCGCCGAGATCGGCACCACCCTCTTCTCCGGTGCCAGCCACTGGCGCTTCGGCAACGTCGACTGGGGCGTCGTCGCCAAGATCGGCATCCCGGGCGCCGTCGGCGCCTTCGCCGGGGCGACCTTCCTCGCCTCGCTCGACACCGACGTCGCCAAGCCGGTCATGAGCACGATCCTCCTGGTCCTTGGCCTCTACGTGCTCGTCCGGTTCACGCTCAAGGGCCTGCGCAAGGACCGCCTCGGCCAGCCGCTGCGCAAGCGCTTCCTCGGGCCGCTCGGCCTCTTCGCCGGCTTCGTGGACGCCACCGGTGGCGGCGGCTGGGGCCCGGTCGGGACGCCCGCGCTGCTCGCGAGCGGCCGGATCGAGCCGCGCAAGACGATCGGCTCGATCGACACGAGCGAGTTCCTCGTCGCGCTCGCGGCCAGCCTCGGCTTCCTCCTGGCCCTCGGCTCGCAGGGCATCATCTGGTCGTGGGTCGCGGTGCTGCTCGTCGGCGGCGCGATCGCCGCCCCCATCGCCGCGTACATCGTGCGGATCGTCCCGCCGCGCATCCTCGGCAGCCTCGTCGGCGGCCTCATCGTCCTGACGAACTCGCGCACGCTCATGGGCAAGGACGCCCTCGCGCTCGACGACGCCGTGCGGTGGGTCGTCTACGGCGTCATCTGGACGACCTGGCTCGGGGCGGTCGCGTGGAGCACCAAGGCGCACCGCGAGGAGCAGGCCGCCGAGCGGGCGTCCGAGGACGAGCGCAGCGACGGCGAGGAGCTCGTCGGCTCCCCCGCCTGACCCCCGCCCTCCCCTTCGTCTGACCCCCGCCTCCCCTTTTCGCACGAGCCAAGGCTCCTACCCCGTCTGACGGGGTAGGAGCCTTGGCTCGTGCGAAAGTCAGAAGAGGGTGGCGCCGCGCAGCACGATGCTGCGCGGCGACGCGCACGCCCGGACGTCCTCGCGGGGGTCGCTGTCGAGGACGACGAGGTCGGCGTCCTCCCCCTCGACGATCCCCGGCCGGCCCAGCCACTCCCGGGCCGCCCACGTGCCGGCGGCGAGCGCCTCGGTGTGCGTCATGCCGGCCCGGGTCAGCAGCTCCATCTCCTGGGCGACGAGGCCGTGCGGGAGCGAGCCGCCGGCGTCGGTGCCGACCATGACCGGGATGCCCGCCTCGTGCGCGGCCCCGATCGTCGCGAAGCGGCGCTCGTGCAGCGCGAGCATGTGGCGGTGGTAGTCGGGGAACTTCTCCGCCGCCGGCTCGGCGATCTGCGGGAAGGTCTCGATGTTCACCAGCGTGGGGACGATGGTGATGCCCTGCGCCGCGAAGCTCGCCACGGTGTCGTCCTCGAGGCCGGTGGCGTGCTCGATGCAGTCGGTGCCAGCCGCGGCGAAGTCGTGGAGCGACTGCTCGCCGAAGCAGTGTGCCGTCACGCGGGCCCCCTCCTCGTGTGCGGCCGCGACGGCCTCGGTGAGCACGTCGACCGGCCAGCACGGGGCGAGGTCGCCGACCTCCCGGTCGATCCAGTCACCGACGAGCTTGACCCAGCCGTCCCCGGCCCGGGCCTCGGCACGCACCCTGGAGACGAGCTGGTCGGGCTCGACCTCGTGGGCAAAGTTGCGGATGTAGCGCTTCGGCCGGGCGATGTGGCGACCGGCGCGGATGATCTTCGGCAGGTCGTCACGCTCGTCGATCCACCGGGTGTCGGCGGGTGAGCCGGCGTCGCGGATGAGCAGCGTGCCGGCGTCCCGGTCGGCCCGGGCCTGCGCCTCGCTCGTCTCGGCGTCCACGGCCCCGTGCTTGTCGAGGCCGACGTGGCAGTGCGCGTCGACGAAGCCCGGGACCACCCAGCCGGAGACGGTGTCCCAGTCGGTGCCGGTCGTCGGCGGGGTGAGGGAGATGCGCCCGTCGATGACCCAGAGCTCGTCGATCACCTCCTGCGCGGAGAGGAGGATCCGGCCCGTGACGTGCAGCGTCGTCGCCATACCTGCGACCCTACCCAGGCCGTGGGTCAGCCGGGCTGGTCCTCGCCCGCACTGATGAAGCGACGGAGCACCTCGACGAAGACCTCGGGCTGCTCGGAGTGCACCCAGTGGCCGGCATCCTTGATGGTCACGAGCCGGGCCCGCGGGAAGTAGCCCCGCATGGCATCGCCCATCTCGTCGCGGACGTAGCCGGAGGTCTCCCCCGAGACCCACAGGACCGGGCCGTCGTAGACCTTGCCCATCGTCGGCTCGACCGGCCACCCGCGCAGGCGCCCGATGGAGTCGCCGAGGACGTCGAGGTTCATCTGCCAGCGCCAGCCGTCACCGTCACGGCGCAGGTTCTGCAGCAGGAAGGCACGGACCGCGTCGTCCGGGACATCGGTGGCGAGCGCGGCGTCGGCGTCCTGGCGCGTGGAGATCACATCGAGGTCCATGCCCCGCATCGACTCGACGAAATGCTCGAACTCGCGCCCCTCGCGGTAGCCGACCGGCGAGACGTCGACGACGCACAGCCGGCTCACGAGGTCGGGGTGGCGCAGCGCCATGAGCATCGCGGCCTTGCCACCCATCGAGTGCCCGACGACGATCCACGGCTGCGAGTCGTCGATCGCCCGGAGCCCCTCTGCCACCGTGTCGGCCATCTCGACGTAGTCGAACTGGTCGGTCCACCCGGAGCGCCCGTGGTCGGGCATGTCGACCAACGTGGTGCGGGCGATGTCGGCGATCGCCTTGCTGATGGTCGTCCAGTTGCGTCCCTGGCCGAAGAGCCCGTGGCAGAAGGCGACCCGAGGCAGGTCGCCGGACTCCTCCCCCTTCGTCACGGTGTGGAGAGCGAGCTCACCCACGGCGGGTCACTTCCCGAGGAACTTCTCGAAGCCGGCCGGCAGCTGGCTCGGGTCGAGGTCCGGCATGCCCTGGCCTGCGCCGAAGGCGGAGCCCGCCGGCCCGCGACCGGCCGACCGCTCGGCCGCCTCCCGCTCCTGCTGCGCCCGCTTCGCGGGGTTGCCCGACTTGCCCTTCTTCTTGACCTGCTTCGCCTGGCGGGCCTTCTTGCCGCCGCCCATGCCGGGCATGCCCGGCATCCCGGGGATGCCGCCGCCGCGGGAGAGCTGCTTGATGACCTTCTGGGCCTCGGCGAACCGCTCGAGGAGCTGGTTGACCTCCGAGACCTGGACCCCGGACCCGCGGGCGATGCGCGCCCGGCGCGAGCCGTTGATCTGCTTGGGGTGGTTGCGCTCGAAGGGGGTCATCGAGCGCACCATCGCCTCGACCCGGTCGAACTCCCGCTCGTCGATGTTGTCGAGCTGGGCGGCCATCTGCCCCATGCCCGGCATCATCTTGAGCATCGCCTTCATCGAGCCCATCTTCTTCATCCCCGCCATCTGCGCGAGGAAGTCGTCGAAGGTGAAGTCCTCGGCCGCGAGGAACTTGCGCTGCATCTCCTCGGCCTGGGTGCGGTCGAAGGCGCGCTCCGCCTGCTCGATGAGCGTGAGGATGTCGCCCATGTCGAGGATCCGGCTGGCCATGCGGTCGGGGTGGAAGACCTCGATGTCCCGCACGCCCTCGCCCGTGGAGGCGAACATGATCGGGCGACCGGTCGTGCCCGCGACGGAGAGCGCCGCTCCACCGCGCGCGTCACCGTCGAGCTTGGAGAGGACGACGCCGGTGAAGTCGACGCCCTGCTGGAAGGCCTGGGCGGTCTCGACCGCGGCCTGACCGATCATCGCGTCGATGACGAAGAGGACCTCGTCGGGCTGGATCGCGGCGCGGATGTCGGCGGCCTGCTGCATGAGGTCGGCGTCGACGGCGAGGCGGCCGGCGGTGTCGACGATGACGACGTCGTACTGCTTGGCCTGCGCCTCGGCGATGCCCGCCCGGGAGACGCTCACCGGGTCGCCGAAGGACCGGGTGCCCGCCCCCTCGGCCCCCATGTCGTGACCGCCGATGTTGCCGCGCTCGGGTGCGAAGACCTTGACGCCGGCCCGCTCGCCGACGACCTCGAGCTGGGTGACGGCGTTGGGTCGCTGGAGGTCGGCGGCGACGAGCAGCGGCGTGTGGCCCTGCTCCTTGAGCCGCGCGCCGAGCTTGCCGGCGAAGGTCGTCTTGCCCGAGCCCTGCAGGCCGGCGAGCATGATGACGGTCGGCGGACGCTTCGCGAGCTGGATCTCCCGGGTGTTGCCGCCGAGGATCGTCACGAGCTCCTCGTTGACGATCTTGATGACCTGCTGGGCCGGGTTGAGCGCCCCGCTGACCTCGGCGCCGGTCGCGCGCTCGCGCACGGCGCTGGTGAACTCCTTGACGACGGGCAGGGCGACATCGGCGTCGATGAGCGCCATCCGGATGTCACGGACCGTCTTGTTGACGTCGGACTCGGAGAGGCGGCCCTTGCCCCGGAGGTTCTTGAAGGTCCCGGTCAGGCGGTCGGAGAGGCTGGTGAACACGGGCCCTAGGGTACGCGTCAGCCCGCCGGGTCGTCGCAGGCGTCGATGAGGGCGGACAGCACCTGCGCCGTCTTGGCCGGGCTCAGCGGCGCTCCGGTGGGCAGGGTGACGTAGAAGGTGTCGAGCGTCTGCCCCGCGTGCGTGGCGATGTGCGCGGAGCGCACGCCGAGCCCCTGCTGGGCGAGGCAGACCCCCAGGTCGTGCAGCAGACCGGGCCGGTCCTCGGTCCGCACCTCGAGGACCGTCGCGTCGTCGCTGCCCGACGGGATGACGAAGGCCCGGGTGGGTCCGGCCGTCGACGCGACGGCCGACCGGACGGCGCGACGCCGGGCGAAGGCGCCGAGGGCGCTGCGGTCGCCGGCGGCGAGGCGGTGGAGGGACGCGGCGATCCGCCGGGCCTCGGGCGCGTCCCCGCCGGGCGACTCGACGACCCAGGTGTCGGCGGCGATCCCGTCGAGGGTGGCCAGGCGGGCGCTGCGCACGGTGAGCCCGTGGGCGGCGAGGACGCCGGCGGTGTCGGCGAAGAGGCCGTGGCGGTCGCGGTCGTAGACGAGCACGGTCCATCCCGGGTCGGCCGCCTCGACGGCGACGAAGGGGTGACCCGTCCCGAGCGCCTCCGACGCGGCGGTCGGGATCCCCGGGACGGCGTGCTCCACGGACGTCACCGGGGCTCCGGCGAGCTCTGCCCGCACCTTGTCGGTGAGGGTCGCGAGCAGACCGGCCCGCCAGTCGGTCCAGGCCTTGGGGCCGGCGGCGCGGGAGTCGGCCACGGTCAGGGCGCGCAGCAGCTCGAAGGTCTGGAGGTCGCCCCCGACCACGTCGACGACGGCGTGGATGGTCGCGGGGTCCTCGAGGTCGCGCCGGGTGGCGGCGTCCATGAGGGTGAGGTGCTCGCGGACGAGCAGGACGACGGTGCCGGCGTCGTCGGCGGGCATGCCGAGCCGCTCGAGGATCCGCGCGGTGATCTCGGCGCCCTCGGCACTGTGGTCGCGCGACCCGGCGACCTTGCCGATGTCGTGGAGCAGGGCCGCGACGAGGAGCAGGTCGGGACGCTGGACGTCCCGGGAGAGGCGGGCGGCCTCGACGACGGTCTCGAGGAGGTGGCGGTCGACGGTGTGGCGGTGCACGGCGTTGCGCTGCGGGCGGCTCCGCACCGCGGACCACTCGGGGATCCACCGCTGGACGAGGCCGACCTGATCGAGCCCCTCCCACGTCGGCACGAGCTCCGGGCCGACGGCGAGGAGGTCGGTCAGCTGGCGCAACGTCGCAGCCGGCCAGGGGGTGGCGATGTCGGGCGAGCCGGCGAGGTTGGTGAGCGTCCTGGGCGCGAGTGGGAGCCGGTGGCGGGCGGCGACGACCGCGGCGCGCAGGGGCAGCTCGGGATCCGAACCCACCTGCTGCGCCGACCCGAGGACGGCCTCGCCGTCGTGCCGGAAGAAGCCATACCCGAGCGGGGCCATCGCGGGCCGGCGGGGCCCGACCCGCAGGGTGCGGGCCCGCTGAGACTGCCCGGCGCGGCGACCGGCCGCGTCGAGCGACCACGCGACGGCACGGGCGGCGTCGGCGACCTCGGTGAGCAGCTCGTCGCTGTCCGAGAGGCCGAGGAGCGCGGCGACCGCGTCGCAGTCCTCCCGGTGGAGGCGGTCGCGACCCCGGCCGGTCGTGAGGTGGATGGCGTCCCGGACGTCGAGGAGGCGCCCGTAGGCCTCGTCGACGCGGCCGCGGTCGCGGTCGGTGAGCCAGGCCTGGGTGAGCGCGGTGAGCACCGTCATGTCGCGCAGGCCGCCCCGGCCCTCCTTGAGGTCGGGCTCCTGCGACTGGGCGATCTCGCCGTGCCGGGCGTGGCGGGCCTGGGTCGCCTCGATGAGCTGGGGCAGACGCCGGCGGGCGTCACCGCGCCAGTCGTGCGCAGTCGTGGCCCGGATCCCCGCGACGAGGTCGGCGTCGCCGGCGAGGAGCTGCATGTCGAGCAGGCCCACGGCGGCGGTGAGGTCATCCCGGGCGACGGACCGGCACTCCCCCGCCGTCCGGACGCTGTGGTCGAGCCGCAGACCGGCGTCCCACACCGGGTACCAGAGCCGGTCGGCAAGGACGGCGATCTCCTGGGCGCGGTGGCTGCGCCCGTCGTGGACAAGGACGAGGTCGAGGTCGCTCAGCGGCCCGGAGTCGCCCCGGCCGAGGCTGCCGACGGCGGCGAGGGCCAGCCCCCGCCGCTCGCCGACGGCCTCCGTGTACACCTCGCCGAGCCACCGGGTCGTCGCCGAGGCGATCGCCGAGCGGCGTGCCTCGCCGGCACCAGGGAGAGTGAAGTCCCTGGTGCCGGCGAGGTCGAGCCGGGTGGCGCGCAGGCTCACAGGGCCTCGATCCCCCGCTCACCGGTGCGGACCCGGACGACGTCCTCGACCGGGGAGACCCACACCTTCCCGTCGCCGATGCGACCGGTGCGGCTCGTCGTGACGATGACGTCGACCATGGAGGCGGCATCGACGTCCTCGACGAGGACCTCCAGCCGGATCTTCGGGACGAAGTCGACCGTGTACTCGGCGCCGCGGTAGACCTCGCTGTGGCCGCGCTGGCGGCCGTAACCGCTCGCCTCACTGACGGTCATGCCGGTGATCCCGTACGTCTCCAGGGCCTCCTTGACCTCGTCGAGCTGGTGGGGCTTGATGATGGCGGTGACGAGCTTCATGCCTTCGCTCCTTCGGGGGTGATCTCCTCGTGGTGACGCGCGTCGTGCTGGGCACCGCTGCCGGTGACGCCCAGACGACCGCCGCGGGCGACGAGGTCGTAGCCGGACTCGGCGTGCTCGACGGAGTCGATGCCCGCCACCTCGTCGTCGTCGCTGATCCTCCAGCCCATGGTCGCCTTGATCGCCAGGGCGATGACGAGGGTGAGGGCCGCGGAGATCACGAGGCTGACGACGGCGACGGCGATCTGGACGAGGGTCTGGTCGAGGCCGCCGCCGTAGAAGAGGCCGCCGTCGGTGGCCAGCAGGCCGGCACCGACGGTGCCCCAGAGACCGGCGACGAGGTGGACGCCGACGACGTCGAGCGAGTCGTCGTAGCCGAAGCGGTACTTCAGGCCGACCGCGAGGGCGGCGAGGGCACCGGCGACGACACCGAGGATGAGCGAGCCGACCGGCGAGAGGCTGCCGCAGGCCGGGGTGATGGCGACGAGACCGGCGACGACACCGGAGGCGGCGCCGATCGAGGTGGCGTGACCGTCCCGGATCTTCTCCACGACGAGCCAGCCGAGGATCGCGGCGGCGGTGGCGGCGGTGGTGTTGACCCAGACGAGGCCCGCGACGCCGTCAGCGGCGAGCTCGGAGCCGGCGTTGAAGCCGAACCAGCCGAACCACAGGAGGCCGGCGCCGATCATGACGAGCGGCACGTTGTGGGGGCGCATGGCCGTCTTGCCGAAGCCGAGGCGCTTGCCGACGACGAGTGCGAGGACGAGACCGGCGATACCGGCGTTGATGTGCACGACCGTGCCACCGGCGAAGTCGATCGGGGCGACGTTCGCGGCGCCTTCGGTGACGCCGGTGATGAGAGCGGCCACGCCGTTCTCGGCACCCGAGAGGATGCCCCCGCCCCACACCATGTGGGCCAACGGGAAGTAGACGAGCGTCAGCCACACGGGCACGAAGACCATCCACGAGGAGAACTTCACGCGGTCCGCGATCGCACCCGAGATGAGGGCGACGGTGATGATCGCGAAGGTCAGCTGGAATCCCGCGAAGAGGACCTCGGGGATGAAGACGTCGGCGCCGAAGACGTCGACGACGGGCATGCCGTCAGCCCCGACGGTGTCCGTGACACCCTCGACGGCGCTCGCGACGCCCTTGAGGCCGAAGTTCTCGAAGGGGTTGGCGAAGAGGCCGGCGATGTCCTTCCCTCCGAAGGACATCGAGTAGCCCCAGAGCACGTAGACGACGGCCGCGGCGCCCATGGCCCCGAAGCTCATCATCATCATGTTGAGGACGGACTTGGCGCGCGTCATGCCGCCGTAGAAGAGGGCCAGGCCTGGGGTCATCAGGAGCACGAGGGACGCGCAGATGATCATGAAGGCCGTGGCCGAGGTGTCGATCGCTGGTGGGTCTGCCAGAGGCATCAGTGCTGGACTCATGGGGTAACCCAACGTCCCTCCTGTTTCGCAGCACGCGACCGCTTGTTTCGTCGATGTTTCCGATCGCCGCTCCGGGTAAGGAGGGTGTTACCGACCCGAGGAGGTCCCACGGGCTGAGACGCTCTCGGCGTGCGCTGGCTCCGGGGCCGCGACGCCCACCTCTCGCGGCGCGAGTCCGCCCGCCGTGGGCTGCGGCCCGAGGTGGCCTACTGCGCCGAGGTTGTCGCGACGACCTACGAGGAGATGGGGCTGCTCGAGCCGGATGTGCCGCTCGGCTGGTACGACCCGGGCCGCTTCTGGAGCGGCGACCGGCTCCCTCTCCTGGACGGCTACCGGCTCGGTGGTGAGATCGCCGTCCCCGGCTGAGGCCACGGCACCGGTAGCGTCGACACCGTGGATCGCCCGGTGCTCGTCTTCGACGGAGACTGCGGCATGTGCACCCGGTCGGCGGAGCTCGCCGCGCGGCGCTTCCGCCCCTCCCCCGACGCCTTCGACATCTCGCCCGCCCAGCGGCTCGACCTCGGCGCGCTCGGGCTCACGGTCGCTGAGTGCGACGCGGCGCTCCAGTGGGTGGGCGCCGACGGCCGGGTCAGCAGCGGGCAGGACGCCGTCGCCCGGATGCTCCTCGCGTCACGCCCCTGGGCCCGACCGCTGGGGGCGCTCCTGCTGCTGCCCGGGGTCAACACGCTCGCGGGCATCGTCTACCGCTGGGTCGCCCGCAACCGTCACCGTCTCCCCGGCGGCACCCCCGCCTGCTCCCTGCCACCCGCACCCTGACCTCGGGACGACGAAGGGGTGCACCCGGCGGCCGGGTGCACCCCTCGTCGTGTCCTCGGCCGGGTCAGCCGACGATCGCGTCGACGAAGGCCTCCGGGACGAAGGGGGCGAGGTCGTCCGGTCCCTCGCCGAGGCCGACGAGCTTGACCGGGACGCCGAGCTGTCGCTGGACCGCGACGACGATGCCGCCCTTGGCGGTGCCGTCGAGCTTGGTGAGGACGACGCCGGTGCAGGCGACGGCCTCGGAGAAGACCTTCGCCTGGGCCAGGCCGTTCTGCCCGGTCGTCGCGTCGATGACGAGGAGCACCTCGTCGATGGGCTGCAGCTTCTCGACGACGCGCTTGATCTTGCCGAGCTCGTCCATGAGTCCGACCTTGTTGTGCAGGCGGCCGGCGGTGTCGATGACGACGCAGTCGGCCTCCATCTCGGCCCCCGCCTTCACGGCGTCGAAGGCGACGGCCGCGGGGTCTGCGCCCTCGCGGTCGCTGCGGATCACGGGGACGCCGACGCGGGCGCCCCACGTCTCGAGCTGGTCGGCGGCCGCGGCGCGGAAGGTGTCGGCCGCACCGAGGACGACGTCGCGGTCGTTGGCGACGAGGACCCGGGCGAGCTTGCCCACGGTCGTCGTCTTGCCGGTGCCGTTGACCCCGACGACGAGGATGCACGCGGGTCGGCCGTCGACGCGGCTCGCCGCGAGGCCACGGTCCATGCCGGGGTCGACGAGGTCCAAGAGGTCCGCGTAGAGCCAGTCCTTGGCGACCTCGGGGTCGGTCGTGCCGTCGACGGCGACGTGGCGGCGCAGCGACTCGACGAGCTCGGTCGTCGGCTCGATGCCGAGGTCGGCGCGCAGGAGGGTGTCCTCGACGTCCTCCCAGTCCTCCTCGGAGAGCTTGCCGCCGGAGAGGATCGCGAGGAGGTTCTTGCCGATGGCGCTGTTGGAGCTCGCGAGGCGGGTGCGCAGGGAGCGCATCCGGTCGCGGGTCGGGGCCGGGGTCTCGACCTCGGGCTCCTCGAAGACCGGCTCGAGGTCGCCCTCGTCCGCCGGGATCGACATCGGGACGTCGCTCGGGGCGTCGGTGACCGGGGTCTCGCCGCTGTCGCGGTGGTAGGTGTCTGGCTCGGCGCTGCCGGCGATCGCGTCGTCGTCCGCGGGGGTGAAGTCATCCGGGGCCGAGGGCGCGGCCTCGCCGCCGGGCTGGGTCTGCGCGAGGTACTCGTCGGCCTCGGCCGGCGCGGTGCTCTCCGGCTCGACCTCGGCGGTCCGGTCGGCCGGCGCCACGGTGGGCTCGGCGCGCCGCTCTGCGGGCGGGGGCTGATCCCCCTTCGCCTTGTCGCTCGGGCGGTCGAGGACGATCGTGCCGCTGCGGTGGTCGGTGCTCCCCCTCGGCCGCTCCGGCGGGCGGTGCTCCTTGGGCAGCTCCTTGGTGCTGCCGCCGCGGCCGCGGAGCAGCCCCAGGCCCAGACCGACGAGGAGCCCCACGAGGAGGATCGCGACGATGACGTACTCGAGGACGGTGTCGATGAATCCCACGGCCCCATCCTCGCAGCGACCGGGCGGCCTGCCCAATCTGCGCCGGAGTCAGCCCGCCAGGTGGCCGAAGTCGCCGTGCAGCTCGGCCCACGGGCCGACGGCCTGCACCCGGCCGTCGACGATGACGACGACGCGGTCGGCCTGGGCGAGGGCGGCCCGCTTCGAGGTGGCGCCCACGACCGTGACGCCGCGACGTCGCAGCGACTGCCACAGCTCGATCTCGGTCGTCGCGTCGAGCGCGCTCGAGACGTCGTCCGCGAGGAGCAGCTCGGCGTCGGCGGCGAGGGCCCGCGCGAGCGCCAGCCGCTGGACCTGCCCGCCGGAGAGCCGCACCCCGCGGTGGCCGACGAGCGCGTGGGCACCACCGGCGGTCGCGACGTCCGGGCCGAGCCGGGCGTCGTCGACCGGGCCCTCGAAGGAGCGCCCGTAGCCGAGCTGGACGTTGTCGGCGAAGGTGCCCGACAGCACCCGGGGCACCTGCGCGACGTACGCGACCTGACCGGGCCGGAGGAAGACCTCGGGGTCGTCGACCTCGCGGCCGTTCCACAGCAGCCCGCCGCGGTGGTCGACGAGCCCGGCGAGCGCCCGCAGCAGGCTCGACTTGCCCGAGCCGATCTGGCCGAGGAGCAGGACGAGCTCGCCCGCCCGGACCTCGAGGTCGACGTCCTCGACGCCGACGGTCCCGTCCTCGTGGACGGCGGTCATCCGCTCGAGCGTCAGCGTGCGAAGGGGGACGCGCGGCACCTCGGGCGGCTCGGGGGCCAGCCCGGTCACCAGGTCGACGCCCTCGGGCTGGTCCATGAGGTCGACCCCGCCGGCGAGCCGGCTCGTGACCTTCTGCCAGGCCCGCACCCCCGGGGCCTCGGTGACGACGGCCCCCGCGACCCGGCCGAACCAGTCGAAGCCGCCGACGGCACCGACGACGAGGAGCGCGGTCGCCAGGCCCCACCACTGCCAGAGGACCGCGGCCCAGGCGAGGACCATGCCGGCCTGCACCATGACCATGGGCACCCCTTCGAGCACCGCACGGACCCGGTGCTCCCGCACGGCGGCCTCGACGCGACCCCCGTCGACCCGGCCGAGATGACGGCGGACGTCCGGGACCCGTCCCGCGAGCTTGACGGTGCGGGCCGACTCGAGGGTCGAGACGAGGGCACGGCCGAAGTGGGCCCGGGTGGCCGAGGCGTGCGCGGCCGAGCGGCCGGCGACCGGACGCCCGAGGGCGCTGGCACCCGCGGCCGCCCCGAGGACGAGCAGCAGGACCATGCCCGCGAGGGGGGTGCCGGCCGAGACCGCCGTGATGAGGACGATCATCAGCCCGTTGACGACGTCGACCCAGCGGTCGGCGTAGCGGGCGTAGCGGTCGGCGTCCATGGCCCGCGCGACGATCTCGCCCGCGGGGACCCTGTCGAGGCGACGGTCCGCGGTCTGGCCGACGAGGACCGACATCCGCACGCGGAGCATGATCTCGATCCACCAGCGCGGGTACCGGATGATCGCCGCGGCGAAGAGCACGGGACCGGCGAGGATCGCCGCGACGCACACGAGCAGCCACCACCAGGGGTTGCCGCCCCGGCTCAGCTCCTCGACGGTGTGCCCCCAGGCGAAGCCGGTGAGGGCACCGATCGACCCGGTGAGCGAGAAGCCGAGGAAGAGGCCGACCGAGAGCAGCCCCCACTCCGGCCGGACCGTCAGGACGTGCCAGATGCCGCGGGCCAGCGACGGCCCGTCGCCCGTCGCGGGGCGGACCGGAGGCTCGACGCGGCGTCGGTTGCTGCCGATGGCACGCAGGGCGTCGGGGGCGTCCTCGGCCTCCGGGCCGGGGTCGTCGGAGGCCGAGCGGAGCAGGTCGCGGAAGGGGCCTTCCTGGACGACGAGGTCGGTGCGCGGACCGTGCTGGATGAGCCGGCCGCCCTCGAGCACGGCGACGAGGTCGGCCCGGGCGATCGTCGAGAGCCGGTGCGCGACGAGGATGCCGGTGCGGTCCCGCAGCAGGCGGTCCGAGGCGGCGACGACGCGGGCCTCGGTCACCGGGTCCATCCGGGCGGTCGCCTCGTCGAGGACGACGAGCTGGACGTCGCGCAGGAGGAGCCGGGCGAAGGCGACGAGCTGCTCCTCGCCGGCGGAGAGGGCAGCACCGCCGGGACCGAGCACGGTGTCGAGCCCGTCGTCGAGGGCGGCGACCCAGTCCCCGAGGCCGAGCTCGGCGACGACCTCCTCGAGCCTGGAGCGGTCGACGTCGGCGAAGAGCGCGATGTTCTGCGCGAGGGTGCCGGCGAGGATCTCGGTGCGCTGGGTGACGACGCCGACCGAGCGCCGCAGGTGCTGGAGGTCGAGGTCGAGCACGTCGACGCCGCCGAGCAGCACGGTCCCCGGCTCCGGGTCGACGGCCCGGGAGACGAGCGAGGCGAGCGTCGACTTGCCCGACCCGGTCCGCCCGACGAGCGCGAGGGTGCGCCCGGCAGGGAGGTGCAGGTCGACGTGCTCGAGAGCGAAGGTCCCCTCGGCGTAGCTGAAGTGCAGGTCGCGGAAGGTGAGATCGAGCTCGCCCGTGGGCACCGGCAGACCACCCCGAGGCTCCGGCTCGACCGCGAGCATCTGCCGCAGCCGCATGACCGCCCCGAGCCCGGCCTGGAGGTCCGGCAGCTGCTCGGCGACCCGGCCGACGATGCTCACGAAGCTCGTCGTGACGAGGAAGAGCGTGACGAGCTGGGCGACGGAGAGCCCGCCGCTCACGGCGACCGCGATGCCCGCGACCGCGATGGCGACGAGCAGCGAGTGCAGCAGGAGCATGCCGCGCATCGTCATGACCCGCTCGACGACGAGGACCTCGTGGAAGCGGTCGTGGACGACCGCGGAGAGCCGGGCGAGCCGTTGCACGGCGAAGGGGGCGCCGCGGCTCGTGCGCAGGTCGTCGCGTCCCGCGACGCCCTCCTCGAGGGCGGCGGCGTGGTCGGTCCAGGCGACCTCCTCGACGACCTTGCGCTCCACGACCTCGTTCATGAAGGGACGCATCACGAGGTAGGTGAGCACCGCGAAGACCGGGAAGAGGAACCAGGCCGGCCACCACGTCACCGCGGCGACGACCCACATGGGCAGCGCGGTGATGAGCGCGCGCAGGGCCATCCAGACCTGCTCGCGCACGAGGGTGCCGACGTCGTGGGTGTCGTCGTCGACCCGGTCGAGGACCTCCCCGACGGCCTGCTCCGAGAGAGCGTGGAGGGGCTGGTCGAGGGCGGCGTCGACGAGGTCGTCGCGCAGGCGACCCTCGGCGCGGACGACGACGCTCGACCAGAGGAAGCGCCCGACGGTGTCGAGCAGCCCGCCGCCGACGAGGCAGGCGGCGAGCCACAGGACGAGGGTGGAGCTGGGCCGCTCGGCGAGCCGGCCGGCGAGGACGGACCCGGCGGCCTGGCCCAGCGCGTAGACGACGAGCGCGGCGATCGCGGCTCCCGCGAGGGGGTGCCGCAGCCGGCGCCAGCCGACCTGCCGCTCGGGCGGGGTCGGCGTCGCCCCGGCCTCGGGGGCCGTGCGCGGTGCGGGGGCGAGCGTGGTCATGACCGGCCCGAGCGTACGCGCGTCCCCCGACCTGGCGACACCGACTTTTCGGGCACCCGCTCCCTGGGGTGCGAGGAGCTCTGCGACGAGCCTCGACGGGTCAGAAGATCGTGACGCGCTCCTGCGGTGCGAGCCACATGCCGTCGCCCTCGCGCACCCCGAAGGCGTCATGGAAGGCGTCGATGTTGCGGCACGCGTTGCCGCGCAGGTCCTGCGGGGCGTGCGGGTCGATCGCGAGCAGCCGCTCGGCCTCCTCGGTGCGGGCGTCACCGCACCACACCCGCGCCCACGACACGAAGAAGCGCTGGTCTCCGGTCAGCCCGTCCTCGCCGACCCTCGTCGCGGCCTCCTCCCCGACGGCGAGCCGGTAGGCCGCGTGGCCGATGGCGAGCCCCCCGATGTCACCGATGTTCTCCCCCACCGTGAGCGCGCCGTTGACCGACCGCCCGGGCGCGGTCCGCGAGCTCTGCCCGTCGAACTGCGCCTTGAGCCGGTCCGCGAGCGCGGTGAAGCGCTCCTTGTCCTCCGCGCTCCACCAGTCACGCAGCGCCCCGGTCCCGTCGAAGCTCGCACCCGAGTCGTCAAAGCCGTGGCCGATCTCGTGGCCGATGACGGCGCCGATGCCGCCGTAGTTGCTCGCGGGGTCGGCGTCGGCGTCGAAGAAGGGCGGCTGGAGGATCGCCGCGGGGAAGACGATCTCGTTCATCCCTGGGTTGTAGTAGGCGTTGACCGTCTGCGGGGTCATGAACCACTCGTCCTTGTCGACCGGCCCGCCGAGCTTGGCGAGCTCACGGTCGACGGCGACCTCGTGGCCCCGGCCGACGTCGGCGAGGAGGTCGCCGGTCAGCTCGAGGGCCGAGTAGTCCTTCCACCGCACCGGGTACCCGACCTTGGGGGTGAAGGCCTCGAGCTTGGCGAGCGCCTCCCCCTTCGTCGCCTCGCCCATCCACGGCAGACCGGCGAAGGACCGTCGGAAGGCCTCGACGAGGTGCGCGACGAGGTCGTCCATGGCCTCCCGGCTCGCGGCCGGGAAGTGCCGCTCGACGTAGAGCCGGCCGATGGCGTCGCCGAGGACGGACTCGATGAGAGAGACCCCGCGCTTCCAGCGGGCGCGCTGCTCGGGGATGCCGGAGAGGGTGCGCCCAACGAGGTCGAAGTGCGCCGCCGAGATCTCCCGGGTGAGGTAGGGCGCGGCCGAGAGGACGACGTGCCAGCGCAGCCACGCGCGCCAGGCCTGCGGGTCGACGGCGCCGAGGGCGTCCGAGAGCGCGGTGAGGTAGGCGGGCTGGCGGACGATGACGCGGTCGAGGGCTCCGGCCGGCAGCCCCCACCCCGTCGCCCAGGCGTCCCAGTCCATGGCCGGCGCGGCGGCCCGGATCTCCTCGAGGGTCTGCGGGTTGTACGTCGCGACGGCGTCGCGGTTGGCGACCCGGTCGTTGTGCCCGGCGGCGAGCCGGTGCTCCACCTCGAGCACCCGCTCGACGGTCGCGTCGAGCTCGGCCTCCGGGGTGCCGGTGAGGGCGAGGAGGGTGCGGACGTGACCGCGGTAGGCCTCGAGGACCACGGCGTGCTGCGGGTCGCGGTAGTAGCTCTCGTCCGGCAGCCCGAGGCCGTCCTGCTCGAGGTAGATGACGTACTCGTCGGGCTTGCCGTCGTCGGTGTTCACGAAGGGGGCGAGCGTCCCGGTGACGCCGAGGCGGCCGAGCCGCCCGAGGGCGGCCGCGAGGGTGGACGCGTCGGTGACCGTCTCGACCTCGTCAAGAAGTGGGCGAAGGGGTGCCGTCCCCGCCGCGTCGACGGCGTCGACGTCCATGAAGGCGGCGAAGAGGGCGCCGATGCGCTGGGCGTCCGGGTCGGAGCCCGGGTCGGCGGCGACCTCGTCGATGATCGTGCGGACGTCGGACTCGCTCCGCTCGCGCAGCACGTCGAAGACGCCGTAGCGGCCCTTGTCGGCGGGGATCTCGACCGAGCTGAGCCAGCTGTTGTTGACGTGGCCGTAGAGGTCGTCCTGCGGACGGACCTCAGGGTCGAGCGGGTGGTCGAAGGTCGGCGGGGTCTGCGTCGTCACGCCCGCCAGTCAAGCACGCGTCAGGCGGAGCGCCTGCGCGACGGGGTGGCGCTGCTCAGCGCGGAGGAGGTCTTGCTCGCGGCGCTGTCGGCGCTGCTGCGGACCCGGACGACGACCCGCTCGCCGCGCGGCGTCAGCAGGTCACGGCCCTCGCGGCGCGCGGGGATCGCCACGAGCCCGAGCACGCCGATGGAGAGGACCAGGCACACGAGGAGGCCGACGACGATCGCAGTCATGCCTCCATGATCCCTGCCGAGGCCCCGCTGAGCCAATCGACACGCCCCGGCGAGACCGACGACGTGCTCGCGGCTACGACGCGACGTCGCGGATGCGCTGGCTGACGACCGTCGTGATGCCGTCGCCGCGCATCGAGACGCCGTAGAGGGCGTCGGCGATCTCCATCGTCCTCTTCTGGTGGGTGATGACGATGAGCTGGCTGGAGCCGCGCAGCTCCTCGAAGAGGGTGATGAGCCGGCCCAGGTTGGTGTCGTCGAGGGCGGCCTCGACCTCGTCCATGATGTAGAAGGGCGAGGGCCGCGCCTTGAAGATCGAGACGAGCAGGGCGACCGCGACGAGCGAGCGCTCGCCGCCGGAGAGCAGCGAGAGCCGCTTGACCTTCTTGCCCGGCGGGCGGGCCTCGACCTCGATGCCGGTCGTGAGCATGTTCGACGGGTCGGTGAGCGTCAGCCGCCCCTCGCCGCCGGGGAAGAGACGGGAGAACACCCCTTCGAACTGCTCGGCGGTGTCCCGGAAGGCCTCGGAGAAGACCTGCTCGACCCGCTGGTCGACCTCGGCGACGATGTCGAGGAGGTCCTTCTTGGACTGGCGAAGGTCCTCGAGCTGGGTGGTGAGGAAGGTGTGCCGCTCCTCGAGCGCGGCGAACTCCTCGAGCGCGAGCGGGTTGACCCGGCCGAGGGCCTTGAGCCCGCGCTCGGCCGTCCGCAGCCGCTTCTCCTGCTCCTCGCGGACGTAGGGGCGCGGCTCGGGCATCTCGAAGTCGTCGCCCTGCTCGTCCGGGCCGGGGACGTAGGGCACGCCCTGGTGGGGGCCGTACTCCTCGACGAGCACCTCGGGGTCGATCCCGAGCTCCTCGATGGCGCGCTGCTGGAGCTGCTCGATCTTGGCGGTCTGCTGGGCGCGGGCGACCTCGTCGCGGTGGACGGAGTCGGTGAGCTCGCGCAGCTCGTCCTGCTGGACGGCGAGCGCGGCCCGCATCTCGGCGAGCCGGGTGTCCCGGGCGGCGCGGGCGGCCTCGGCCTGCTCCTGCTCGGCGGCCGCACGGGTCACGGCGGCGGCGGTGATCGCGGTGGCGTGGCGGGCGGCGGCCTCGACGGCTGCGGCGATCTCGGCCTCGCGGCGGCGACGCTCCTGACGGGCCTTGAGCCGCTCACGGGCGGCGATCTCGTTGCGGGCCGCACCCTCGAGGGACTCGGCGCGGCCGTGCAGGGCGCGGGCCCGCTCCTCGGTGGTGCGCAGGGTGAGGCGGATCTCCGTCTCCCCCGTGCGGGCGCGGCTCGCCTCGAGCTCGAGCCGGTCGCGCTCGTCGGTCGACGGGTCCCTGTCGGAGTCGCCCTCGGCGGGCTCGGCCTGAGCCTCGTCGAGCCGGGTCTGCAGCGCGGCGAGCTCGGCCCGGTCGGACTCGAGCCCGGCGGTGAGGTCGGTGATGGCCTTGCGGGTGCGGTCGGCCTCGGCACGCGCGACCCGGGCGGTCTGCCCGAGACCGCCGAGCTGCTCGGCGACGGCGGCCATCTGGGCGTCGCTGTCGTGCAACGCGTCGAGGGCGGTCTCGGCGGCCTCGCGGGCCCGGGTCTCGGCGGTCCGGGCGCTCGCGAGCTCGAAGCCGGCCTGCTCGCCGCGCCGGGTGGCCTCGGCGACCGCCTCGCGGGCCTCGTCGAGCGCGGACTGGAGCTCGAGCAGGCTCGGCGCGGAGGCCGACCCGCCCCGCACGAAGCCCGGGCCGAAGACGTCACCGGCTCGGGTCACGGCGGTGACGCCCTGCTCGGTGAGCCGCATCGCGTCGTCGTCGTCGCTGACGAGGGCGACCCGGTCGAGGACCTGGGCGACGGCGTCGGCGACGGTGTCCGGCGCGGTGACGACGTCGGCGGCCCAGGTCGCGCCGGAGGGCAGCGACGGCCAGCCGGAGCGGTCGACGGAGGCCGCGGTCGAGCCGACGACGAGGTAGATCTGCCCGGCGTCCTCCTCGCGGAGGCGGCGGACCGCCGCGGCGGCGTCGGAGGCCGAGCCGACGGCGAGCGCCTCGGAGGCGGAGCCGAGCGCGGCGGCGATGGAGGCCTCGTGCCCGCCGGAGACGGTGATGAGCTCGGCGATCGAGCCGAGGATCGTCGGTCCGCCCTCGCCGGCGGCGTCACGCAGCGCCTGGGCGCCGTCCTTGCGACGAAGGGAGAGCTCGAGGGCCTCGACGCGGGCCTGGGCGGCGCCGCGGTCGCGCTCGGCGGCGCGCTCGGCGTCGACCCAGCGGGTCACCTCGGCCTCGGCGGCCGCGTGCGTCGCGCTGGCCTGCTCGTAGGCGTCGTCGAGCCCGGCCTCGCTGCCCTCGGCGTCGACGATCGTCGCCTCGAGCCGACGGAAGGCCTGCTCGGCCTCCGTGGCCCGCTCCTCAGCCCGGGCGATCACCCCTTCGAGCCGGCCGACCTCGGCCTGGGCCGCCTCGACCTTGCTCTGCCGGGCGCCGACCTGACCGGTGAGCCGGGCCAGACCCTCGCGCCGGTCGGCCGCCGCCCGGATGAGGCGCTGGATGCGCTCGACCTCGGCGCTGTGCGCCTGCTCGGCGGCCTCGCGGGCGGCGGTGGCATCGGCGAGGCGGGCGGTGATCTCCGCGATCTCGGCGCGGAGGCGCTCCTCGTCGGCGCGGGCGGCGGCGGCCTGCTGGCGCAGCTGCTCGGGATCGCGGCCCGAGGTGGTCTCGTGCTCGTCGTCCTGGCCGAGGAGGCGCACCCGCTCGGCGGCGACGGAGGCGGTGGACTCGAGGCGGTCCGCGACGGACCGCAGGCTGACGAAGCGGCGGCCTGCCGCCGAGACGAGCGGGGCCGCCTCGGCCGCCTGTCGCTCCTGCTCAGCGATGGCGGCGCGCGCGGTGACGAGCTCCTCCTCGAGAGCGGCGCGCCGGCGCAGCAGCGCGGTCTCGTCGGCGACCTCCTGCTCGAGCGCGCTCGTCAGCTGGACGAGGTCGTCGGCGAGGAGGCGGAAGCGGGCGTCGCGCGCGTCGGTCTGGATGACCTGGGCCCGGCGAGCAGCCTCGGCCTGGCGGCCGAGCGGGCCGAGCTGACGCCGGATCTCGGTCGTGAGGTCGGCGACACGGGCGAGGTTGACCTCCATCGTCTCGAGCTTGCGCAGCGCCTTCTCCTTGCGCTTGCGGTGCTTGAGGACGCCGGCGGCCTCCTCGATGAAGCCACGTCGCTCCTCAGGGGTCGCGCGCAGGACGGTGTCGAGCTGGCCCTGGCCGACGATGACGTGCATCTCGCGGCCGATGCCGGAGTCGGAGAGCAGCTCCTGGATGTCGAGGAGCCGGCAGGACGTGCCATTGATGGCGTACTCGGAGCCGCCGTTGCGGAACATCGTCCGGCTGATCGTCACCTCGGTGTAGTCGATCGGCAGGGCGCCGTCGGTGTTGTCGATGGTCATCGCGACCTCGGCACGGCCGAGCGGCGCGCGGCCGGCGGTGCCGGCGAAGATGACGTCCTCCATCTTGCCGCCGCGCAGGCTCTTGGCCCCCTGCTCCCCCATGACCCAGGCGAGGGCGTCGACGACGTTGGACTTGCCGGAGCCGTTGGGGCCGACGATGCAGGTGATCCCCGGCTCGAGACGCAGAGCCGTCGCCGAGGCGAAGGACTTGAAGCCCTTGAGGGTCAGACTCTTGACGTACACGGCGGCGAGCCTACCTGCGACGGGGGCGCCGCCCCGGCAGCCCGGGCGTGCTCAGCGGGTGGCGGTGGGGTCGCCGTCGGCGGCCTCGCGGCCGGCGATCGCCTCGTGGTGGCGGATGACCTCGGCGATGATGAAGTTCAGGAACTTCTCCGCGAAGTGCGGGTCGAGGCCCGCCTCGTGCGCGAGTCCGCGCAGCCGCCCGATCTGCCGCTCCTCGCGGGCCGGGTCGGCCGGCGGGAGACCGAGGGTCGCCTTGAGCACCCCCACCTGCTGGGTGGCCTTGAAGCGCTCCGCGAGCAGGTGGACCAGGGCCGCGTCGATGTTGTCGATACTCTGCCGCAGCCGGTCGAGGTCGGGAGGTGTCTCGCTCACCCGGCCACCGTAGGTGGCCCCTCCGGCCGGACGCGACCGGGTCTCACGACTCGAGGATCACTTCTCGACGAAGCCGGTGGACTCCCCCTGCGCCGTCCCGTCCTGACGGACGACGGAGGTGACGTGACCCGGTCTGCGCGAGGACGAAGGCGCAGTCCGCAGGTGCGAGGAACGAGCCTCGGAGGGGGACTCGCGCAGCAGCGCCTCGAGGCGGTCGATCTGCTCAGGGTCACCCTCGGCGACGACCTCGACGCGGCCGTCGTCCATGTTGCGGGCGTGACCGACGAGGCCGAGCTCGAGCGCCCTGGCCCGGGTCCACCAGCGGAAACCCACGCCCTGGACCCGACCGCGGACGAAGAAGGTGGCGCGCGCAGTCATGACGGGCACGGTAATCCTTCGTCGCACCTCAGGGGAGCAACGTCGGTGCGCCTCCCCGACGTTGTCGGTGCGAGGTCCTAGCGTGCCCCTCGTGGGCGCACCGATCCCGACGACAGCGGTCCCGGCACCGGCCTCGGCCGAGGGCCGTCTCGACGGCGCCCTGCCCCCACGCCCGCCGCGGGGTCACCTCGCCGGCCTCGACGGCATCCGCGCGCTGGCGATCGGCGCGGTGATGCTCTTCCACCTCGATCCCGACTGGCTGCCGGGCGGCTTCCTCGGGGTCGACGTCTTCTTCGTCATCTCGGGCTTCCTCATCACCACGCTGCTCGTCCGCGAGACCGAGCGGGACGGGTCGATCGACCTGCGCGGCTTCTGGACCCGGCGGGCCCGGCGGCTGCTCCCGGCGCTGCTCGTCGTCGTCCCGGCCTGCATCCTCATCGCCCGCACCGTCGAGGCCGACCTGCTCGTGGGGATCCGGCGGCAGGCCCTCGGAGCCCTGACCTTCTCGACGAACTGGCTCGAGATCGCCAACGGCAGCGACTACTTCCACTCGACGAGCCCGCAGCTGTTCATGAACTTCTGGTCGCTGGCGGTCGAGGAGCAGTTCTACCTCGTGTGGCCGCTCGCGACGATCGTGCTGCTCTGGGCCCGGCGCCGCCTCGGGCTGAGCTGGGGCGCTCTCGGCGCCGCCGTGCTCGCCATCGGTGTGGTCTCGGCGGCGCTCATGGCGCTGCGCTACGACCCGGCGGACGTCACCCGGGTCTACTACGGCACCGACACCCACCTCGTCGGCCTCATGCTCGGCGCGGCCATGGCGATGACCTGGGCGGGGCCCTCGCGGGCCGGCACGACGAGCGCCGCGTGGCACCGCTGGCGTCGGCACATCATCGGCGGCGCCGGCGTGCTGCTCGCCGCCCTCCTCGTCCTGGCCCAGGAGGGCTCGGCGTGGACCTTCCGCCTCGGCATCCCGCTCGTCTCGCTCGCGACCGCGGTGCTCGTGCTGGCCTCGGTCGACCGGCCGGGACGCCTCCGCACCGTCCTCGAGGCCGCACCGATGCGCTGGATCGGCACGCGCAGCTACGGCATCTACCTCTGGCACTGGCCGGTCATCCTCGTCATCGGCCAGGACATCCCCACGGCCGCCGGGACCTCGGCCTTCGTGTGGACCCGGATCTGGGCAGTCGTCGTCACGCTCGCCCTCGCCGACCTGTCCTTCCGCTTCGTCGAGACGCCCGTGCGCCGCCTGGGCTTCGGCGGTGCGGTCGGGGCGATCGGTCGCCGGCTGCTGCGCGTGCCGCCGCGAGCACGACAGATCACGGCGGCCAGCGCCGCGCTCTCGGTGCTCGTCCTCGCGGCCGTGCTGCTCACCGCCCCGGACAAGACGAGCACGCAGACCACCCTGGAGAGCAACGCCGCCCAGGCCGCCGCGCCCCGAGCGACCCAGGCCGTCGAGGTCGCCACCGGCAACCCCGACTTCCGGATGCCGCAGGGCAAGGAGATCGATGTCTTCGGCGACTCGATGGCCGTCGGCTCGCTGCACGCCCTGCGCTACTACTTCCCGGGCATCCAGATCGACGCGAAGTCCAACCGTCGCTGGTCCGACGGTCGCGAGCAGGTCGCGGCGGCCGGCGACTCCCTGCGCCGCGCCGTCGTCCTGGCCTTCGGGACCAACGCCGGCAGCGACGAGCAGACCATCCGGGCCCTGCTCGACGACATCGGCCCCGACCGCATGGTCGTCATCGTCAACCTGCACGCCGACCGGCTGAGCCGGATCGCCGAGGACAACGCGACCCTCGCGGAGATCGCCAAGGACCACCCCAACGTCGCCGTCGCCGACTGGGACGGCGCGGTCTCGGCCGACCCCGACCAGCTGCAGGCCGACGGCATCCACCCCTCGCTCTCGGGCTCGCACGTCTACGCCAAGGTGATCCGTCAGGCCTTCGCCGACCTCTCCGAGGAGCACACCGGCAAGGCCGTGACGCTCAAGGAGCTGCCGATGCCGTAACCCCGGCACGCCAGAGTCAGGCACGAGCCAGGTCGAGGCGGGTCAGGGCCACCGAGCGCGGGCTCCCGGCCACGAGGCTGAGGATCACCCCGGCCACGCGCGCCCGGAAGGCGCCGGGGTGGACCCCCGCCTCGAGCCGGGTGGCCCACCGGTCGGCCACTGCTGCTCCCTCCGGGTAGTGCTCGGGCGAGAGGTCAGCGAGCACGGCGAGGTGGGCGACGAGGCAGGCGAGGTCGTCCTCGCGCCGGCCCGGGCCGGCGGTGTCGACGTCGATGAGCCGCTGCGGCTGCCCGTCGGCGCAGAAGATGTTGGCCTCGTGGAAGTCGCCGTGCGTGGGCACGAGCGGGCCGACCGGGAGGGTCTCGGCGAGGTGCTGGATCTGCTCGGTGAGCCGGGCGATCTCCGCGGCGTGGTCCGGGAGCGCTGCCGCGGCCATCGCGCCGTGGAAGTCCGCCCGGTCGGTCCACGAGGGCCGCGCGGGGAGGTCGAGCAGCTCCGCCGGGAGAGCGTCGAGAAGGGCCAGCGCCTCGGCCGGGTCGGGCTCGACGGTGGACTCCCCGATCTGCCAGGCCGAGAGCGACTCGGCGAGCGGCTGCCCCGGGACGACGGCGGTCACGAGCACGCCTGGCTCGGGGACCGCGACGACCTCGGGGCCGATGCCCGCGAGGAGCGCGTGCCGACGCTCGAGCAGCTCCCCCTTGTCGGGGCGGACGACCTTGGTGAAGTAGGTGCGGCCGGCCCGCTCCGTGCGCAGCACGGCCCGGCGCAGCGGACGGTAGACGAGCACCTCCGTCGTGTCCTCCCCCGTCGGACCCGGCAGCCAGCCCGCGAGCGTCTCGGGCGTGCACGCCCCGTCGAGACCGGGCAGACGCGGGTCCTCGGGGTGCCGCCAGACCCGGAGGTCGACCCCGTCGACGGTCACGGTGGCCGCCGATGCGACGTCCGCGGTGGTGACGACGAGGTAGTCCTGCCGCGCGTCTGCCCCTTCGCCGTAGCTCACGTGATAGGTCACCGAGGTCTCGGCGCCGACGCGGTCGTGGACCTCGTCGACGGTGCAGGTGAAGCGCGGCAGCTGGGCCCCCGGCGCACCGGTCAGGGCGCTCTGGAGGACGTCGGCGGCCTCGGGGCCGGTGAGCAGGGCGACGACGTCAGGCACGGAGCCATCCCATCAGGCGCAGACCCCGGTCGCCACCAGGCGACGGGGGTCTCGAACCCGCACGGGTGTCAGTCGGCGGAGTCCGCGGTGGGAGCCGACTTCGCCGAGACCGGGCTCACCGGCGACGGGGCGCTCTTCGGGCTTGGGGCGCTCTTCGGGCTCGGCGCGCTCTTCGGCGACGGGGCGCTCTTCGGGCTGGGGGCGCTGTAGGCCGAGACCGCGCTCACCGGCGACGGCGCGCTCTTCGCCGAGGCCTGGACGCGGGGTGCGGCCGGCGCGGGAGCCTTCTGCACCGGGGCGGTGGCCGCTGACCGGGCCGAGGGGGCCGACCTCGCGCTCTTGGCGGACTTGGCGGTCTTGGCGGACCTTGCACTCTTGGCCGACGCCGCGGACGTCGCCGAGACCGCGGACGTCGCCGAGACCGTGGTCGAGGTGGAGTCACCCGTGGCGGGGACGGAGATCCCGGGGCGCGGGTCGCCGGTCGGGGCGAGCTGGCCCTGGGCCAGGGCGACGCCGCCGAGGGCGGTGAGGCCGAGCGCTCCGGTGACGGCCCAGGCGGCGGTCTTCTTGGTGATCATGTCGTGCTCCCTTGCTCGGTTCCTGCGGTAGGCCTCAAGGCTGTCAGCGCGCCGTGAAGGAAGCGTGAGGCTCCGATGAGACCGCTCTCATCGACCGTCAGGAGCGCGGCCTCCGCGGCCGAGGCTGGCAGCGGGGGCACGAGGTCGAGCTGCGGTTCATGAACTGCTCGCGGCGCATGAGCGTGCCGCACCGCGGGCAGGGCCGGCCCTCCTGGCCGTACGCCGCCAGGCGCCGGTCGAAGTACCCGGAGGCACCGTTGACGTTGACGTACAGCGCGTCGAAGCTCGTGCCCCCCTGCTCGAGCGCCTCGCCCATGACGTCCCGGGCGTGACCGAGGAGACGCTCGATGGCGGGCTTGGTCAGCCCGGACGCCGGGCGCTCGCCGTGGATGCCCGCGCGCCACAGCGCCTCGTCGGCGTAGATGTTGCCGATGCCGGAGACCACCCGCTGGTCGAGGAGGACCCGCTTGATCCCGCTGCTGCGGCGCTTGACCTCGCGCGCGGTCGCCCGCACGTCGTAGGCCGGGTCGAAGGGGTCGAGGGCCACGTGGGAGAGCGACTCCGGCACCCCGTCGGGACGAAGGGGTGACCAGGCCAGCCCGCCGAAGGTCCGCTGGTCGACGAACCGCAGCTCCGGGCCGGCGTCGTCGAAGACGAAGCGGGCGTGGAGGTGGGTCTGGTCGGGGGTCTCGGCAGGACTGACGAGCATCCGCCCGCTCATCCCGAGATGCACGATGAGGCCGTGGTCGGGGGCCTGCGCCGCACGCGGCGCGACGGTGAGCCAGAGGTACTTGCCACGCCGGCAGGCCCGGTCGAGGTGCGCGCCCTCGAGCTGGTGCGCCAGGTCTGCCGGACCCGGGACGTGCCGGCGTGCGACGCGTGAGCCGGAGATCTCGACGTGGTCCAGGGTGCGCCCGGCGACGTGGTCGGCCAGCCCGCGACGGACGACCTCGACCTCGGGGAGCTCTGGCATCAGGAGGCGGGCGGGGCCGGCTCGCCCTCGGTGATCGCCGTCCAGGCGACCTGCGCGGCCTGCTGCTCGGCCACCTTCTTGGTCCGGCCCGTCCCGATCCCGCGGGACTCGTCGTCGACGAAGACCTCTGCGGTGAAGATCTTCTCGTGGTCCGGGCCGGTCGAGGAGATGTGGTAGGCGACGGTCGTGGCGCCGGCGGCGGCAGCTGCCTCCTGGAGCGAGGTCTTCCAGTCCAGGGCCGCCCCGAGGGTGGCGCTGCGCCGCATCACCGGGTCGAGCAGCGAGTGCACGAGCCGACCGGCGGCGTCGAGCCCGCGCGGCTGCGGGGTGGAGAGGTAGATCGCGCCGATGACCGCCTCGAGGGTGTCGGCGAGGATCGAGTCCTTGTCGCGCCCACCCGTGGCCTCCTCGCCCCGGCCCAGCCGGACGAAGTCACCGAGACCGATGGTGCGTGCGACCTCCGCCAGGGCACGCATGTTGACGACCGCCGAGCGGAGCTTGGCCAGCTCGCCCTCGGACATCTCGCCGTGGGTCTCGTGCAGGTGCGCGGTGACGACGAGCCCGAGGACCGAGTCGCCGAGGAACTCCAGTCGCTCGTTGTGCGGGATCGCGCCGTTCTCGTACGAGTACGAGCGATGTGTCAGGGCACGCGAGAGCAGCGGCTCGTCGACGGGCTCCCCCGTCACCTCGATGAGGTGCTCGAGGAGCTCGTCGACGGGCCGCTGCGAGGGCTCGCTGCGCTGTGTGCTCACAGCGAGGAGACTCAGCCCTGGTGCTCGGTGCGGTCCGCCGTCGCGTAGTAGCGACCCTTGTAGGTGCCGCAGGTCGGGCAGGCCTGGTGGGCCGGAGCCGGCGACTTGCACTGCGGGCAGGTGGAGAGCGCCACAGGGGTCGCCTTCCAGTTCGCCCGGCGCGACCGGGTGTTGGAGCGCGACATCTTCCGCTTCGGGACAGCCACGTCAGGTCCTCTTCTCTTCGTCGTCTCCCCCGGCACCTTCTGCCAGAGGTCGGAGGGCGTCTAGCGCCGCCCACCGGGGGTCAATCTGCTCGTGCTCGTGGTCCGGGTCGTCCTCGAGGCGGAACCCGCACTCCGGGCACAGCCCGGGGCAGTCCTCCCGGCACACGGGTTGGAACGGCAGCGCCGGCAGCACCGCGTCCCGGATCACCGGGTCGAGGTCGATGGTGTCGTCCTCGATCCGGAGCTCCTCGTCCGCATCCTGCTCGGTGGCCACCTCGCGGTGGTGCCGAGCCCGATCGGGCCACACGAAGAGCTCCTGGAAGCGGACGTCGACCGGCAGGTCGAGGTCGTCCAGGCACCGTACGCATGCCCCGGTCGCGGTGGCGTCGACCGTCCCTGTCACGAGGATGCCCTCGTGCACCGACTCGAGACGCACCTCCAGCTCCATCGGCTGGCCCGGTGCCACCGCGAGGACATCGGTCCCGAAGTCCTGCGGTGCCTCGACCGTGCGGCGCACCTCGCTCATCGACCCGGGTCGACGACCGACGTCCTTGGCGTCAAGGACGAAGGGCGAGGCTGGGTCGACGCGCTCCATGGCTCCACACATGTCGGATGGGACGGTCCACGTCATCGTGACGCAGACCGACGCACAACGTTACCGGAGCAGTCGCCGCTCCCCCAAACCCGACCCTGGACGAAGGGGCGGACCCCCCTTCGTCCGGGGTCAGGGGCGGGGCAGCCGGGCGATCAGCTCGTCCCGGACCCGGTCGCTCACCATGCCGGTGACGTCGCCGCCGAGGCGGCAGACCTCCTTGACCAGCGAGCTCGAGACGTGCTCGAGGGTCGGGTCGCCGGGGAGGAAGACGGTCTCGATGCCGGTGAGGTGACGGTTCATGAGCGCCATCGGCATCTCGTAGGCGAAGTCGGTGCCGCCGCGCAGCCCCTTGAGGATGACGGTGGCCCCGACCTGGGTGCACACGTCGACGAGGAGCTGGTTGGCGAAGGCCTCGGCCCGCACGCCGGGGAGGTCGGAGGTCTCCTCCTCGATGAAGGCGAGCCGCTCCTCGACGGCGAAGGTGCCCTGCTTGGCCGGGTTGTGCAGGACGGCCACGACGACCTCGTCGTAGATCGTCGCGGCCCGACGGATGATGTCGACGTGGCCGGCGGTCACCGGGTCGTAGGACCCGGGGCAGAGCGCGCGCTGCACCCCGCTCACTGCTCGGTGGGCTGCTCGTCGTTGGGGAGCAGCCCGTCGTCGTAGGCCTGCTTGACGATCGCCTCGACCTGCTCGAGCGAGCCGCAGCCCTGCTCGAGGAGCTGGTTGCGGGCGGTGGCGAAGGCGACGCCGAGCTCGGCGCGCAGGTCCTCGGAGGCGTCGGTCTGGGCGGGGTTGAGGATCGTCAGCTCCTCCTCGCCGATGTGGTGCATGAGCACCTCGGCGACGGCCTCGAGGGCGTCCTCGTACTTCTGGGTGTCGGTGCCCTTGGCCTGGAGGAGGTGGAGCAGCGCCTCGTTGGTCGCGGCATGCTCCTCCTCGCCGTGCTCCTCCTCCTCGCCGTCGATGACCTTCTTCGTCTTGAGCTTGGGGTAGACCTCGTGCTCCTCGGCCTCGGAGTGGGCCACGAGGAGCTCGGAGAAGGCCTGCCGGACCGCCTCGCGGTCGGCGTCGACGTCGCGCATCTGGCGGAGCATCTCCTCGAAGATGCGGTGGTCGTCCTTGATGAGCTCGACGATGTCGCCGCTGGTGGGCCGGGGGATCTCGTAGTCCGTCATGGCGCCAACATAGTGCTCGCGGCGGTCAGATCTGGTAGTCCGGGGCCCACCGCTCCGCGTACCAGAGGACGGTCTCGCCGTAGGTCTTCTCCTCGGTGCGCACCAGACCCATCGGCCAGGTCGGCTCGGGGCTGCGGGTCGACCGCTCGACGACGACGAGCGCCTCGGGGGCGAGCCACTCGTGGGTGAGGAGCAGGTCGAGGACCCGGCCGAGCGACTCCTCGTCGACGTCGTAGGGCGGGTCCGCGAGGACGAGGTCGTAGGTCAGGCTCGCGGGGCGGGCCAGCGCGGCCTCGACGGTGCCGGCCTGGACGCGCGCGCCGGCGACGCCCACGTCGGCGATGTTGCCGCGGATCACGCCGACGGCGCTGCGGTCGGACTCGACGAGCAGCACGCTCGCCGCGCCCCGGCTGGCCGCCTCGAGGCCGAGCGCCCCCGAGCCGGCGTAGAGGTCCATGACGTGCGCACCGTCGACGACCCCGCGGGCCTCGAGCGAGGAGAAGAGCGCCTCGCGGACACGGTCGCTCGTGGGACGGGTCGACTGGCCGCCCGGGGTGCGCAGGCGTCGTCCGCCGGCCTGGCCGCTGATGATGCGCGTCACGGTTCCATGATGAGTCATCGGCGCCTCGGCCCGCGCGTCGGGTCAGGACTTCTCGAGGTAGGCGGCGCGCTCCTCCTCGGCGAGCCGCTCGAGGGCGGCGGCGAGGTCGGGGTGCCCGGCGAGCTCAGGGTCGGCGGCGAGGACGGCGTCGACGTCCTCGCGGGCCTGCTCGATGATCGCCTCGTCGCGCAGCAGCGAGAGGTGCCGCAGCTGGCTGCGCACCCCCGACTGGGCCGTGCCGAGGACGTCTCCCTCGCGGCGCTGGGCGAGGTCGAGGCGGGCCAGCTCGAAGCCGTCGGTCGTCGCGGCGAGCGCCTCGAGGCGCGCTCGGGACACCTCGGCGTCCGACCCGGTGAGCAGCAGGCAGACACCCGGGTGGCCGCCACGACCGACCCGGCCGCGGAGCTGGTGCAGCTGGGAGATGCCGAAGCGGTCGGCGTCGAGGATGACCATCGTGCTCGCGTTGGGCACGTCGACGCCGACCTCGATGACGGTCGTCGAGACGAGCACGTCGACCTCACCGGCGGAGAAGCGGGCCATCACCTCGTCCTTGTCCTCCGGGCGCATGCGGCCGTGGAGCGCGGCGAGGCGCAGCCCGGCGAGCGCCGGCACCTGTGAGAGGAGCTCGACAGTCCCGACGACGTCGGCGAGCCGGCGCTCGGGTGCCTCGTCGTCGGGCACGCGCTCGCCGTCGGCGTCGTCGTCACCGGGGTCGGTGTCGCTCACGAGGTCGACGCCGTCGTCGACCGCGTCGTCGTCGCCGCCGATGCGCGGGCAGACGACGTAGGCCTGCCGACCTGCGGCGACCTCCTCGGCGAGCCGCTGCCAGGTGCGCTCGACCCAGCGCGGGTTGTCGACCGGCACGACATGGGTGGTGACCGGCTGGCGGCCCCGGGGCAGCTCGCGCAGCGTCGAGGTCGCCATGTCGCCGAAGACGGTGAGCGCGACCGTGCGCGGGATCGGGGTGGCGGTCATGACGAGGAGGTGCGGGGGGTGCTCCCCCTTGGCCCGCAGGGCGTCGCGCTGCTCGACGCCGAAGCGGTGCTGCTCGTCGATGACGACGAGCCCGAGGTCGGCGAAGGAGACGACGTCCTCGAGGAGCGCGTGCGTGCCGACGACGATGCCGGCCTGCCCGGAGGCGATGCGGGTGAGCGCCTCGCGGCGGGCCTGCGCGCCCATCGACCCGGTGAGCAGCTGGACCCGCGTCGCGTTGTCCGCGCCGCCGAGCATGCCCGCCTCGGCGAGGTCGCCGAGCAACACCCGGATGGTCCGCTCGTGCTGCGCCGCGAGCACCTCGGTCGGGGCGAGGAGCACCGCCTGCGCGCCGGAGTCGACGACGGCGAGCATCGCACGCAGCGCGACGACGGTCTTGCCGGAGCCGACGTCGCCCTGGAGCAGCCGGTGCATCGGGGTCTCCGCGGCGAGCTCGCCGAGGATCTCCTCCCCCACGGCCACCTGGCCGAGGGTCAGGGCGAAGGGGAGCCGCGCGTCGAAGTCGGCGAGCAGCCCCTGAGAGGGTCGGCGGGGCCGCGTCCGCTCCACGGCCCGCTCGGCCCGCCGTCGGCCGAGGAGCGCCTGGAGCACGAAGGCCTCCTCGTAGCGCAGCCGGTGCCGGGCGGCGGCGACGTCGTCCATCGTCTCCGGGGCGTGGAGCGCCTTGAGCGCGTCGAGCCGGCCGAGGAGCCCGCGGCGGGCGCGGATCTCCTCGGGGACGGCGTCGACGACCGCGTCGAGATGCCCCAGCACCACGCGGACGGCCGCGGACACACCCCACGACTGCACGCCGGGGACGTGCCGGTAGACCGGGATGAGCCCCCCTTCGTCGATGGCGAGGTCGCCGAGCGACTCGATCGCCTCGAGCGTCGAGTACGCGGGGTGGGCGAGCTGGCGGCGGCCCTTGTACTCGCCGACCCGGCCGGCGAAGAGCAGGGTGCGCCCGGCCTGGACGACCTTCTCGTGGCCGTAGGCGTTGAAGAAGGTGACCGACATGCGGCTGCGTCCGTCGGTGATGACCGCCTCGAGCATCTTGCCGCGGCGGGTCTTCATCGTCCGGGTCGTCGCCGTCTCGACGGTGGCCACGGCGACGAGGTACTCGCCGATCTCGGGCGAGCCGAGGTCAGCCCGGGTCGTGCGGTAGGTGCGCGGGGCGAAGTCGAGCAGGTCACCGACGGTGACGATGCCCCGGTGCTTCTCGAGCTTGGCCGCGGCGGCACCGACGAGGCTCTTGATCCGCGACTGCTCGGTCGTCACCGGCCCGACCTCCGCCGCATGCTCACTCCACCCCGATGAGCAGCGGGTAGGCGGGCTGCCCGCCCTGGAGCACCTCGACCTCGACGCCGAGGCTCAGCCCGCAGGCCGCCTGGCGCGCCCGCTCGACGAGCGCCTCGTCCGCGTCCGCGCCGACGACGAGGGTGACGAGCTCGGACCCGGCGCTGGCGAGCCGCTCGATGACCTCGACCGCGACCTCGCCGAGGTCGTCTCCGACGATCGTGATGTCGCCGGCCACGACCCCGAGGGCGTCGCCGACCTCGCACTGCCCGCCGCTCGTCAGGCCGGGCTTGACGGCGACGGTCACGCCCCCGTGCCGGGTCCCCGCAGCCGCGCGGGTCATCGCCATCTCGTTCGTGCTGACGTCGGCCCCCGGGTCGTGGACGGCCATCGCGGCGATGCCCTGGACCGCGGTCCCCGACTCGATGACGTGCACCTGCTGGCCCTCCTGGCCGGCAGCCTGGGCGCAGGCCCGGGCGGCGAGGATCGTGTCGCGGTCGTTGGGCAGGAGGATGACGTCGCCGGCACCGGTCCCGCGCACGGCCTCGAGCAGCTCGCCCGCGGACGCCCGACGGGCCGGGCCGGACATGACGACGGCGGCGCCCGCCTGATGGAGCAGCTCGGCGATCCCCGGCCCGGCGGCGCAGGCGACGACGGCCAGGCCGACCCGGGGCTGCGGCCGGAGCGCGTGCGTCAGCGGCGTGACCTCGACGCGGTGGGGACGTCCGGCGGCCATCCCTGCCTCGAGCGCCCCGCCGATGTCGTCGACGTGCACGTGGACCTTCCACAGCTCGCGGTCGCCGCTGACGATGACGCTGTCGCCGAGCCGGTCGAGCTCCTCGCGCAGCCGCGCCGCCGCGTCCTCGTCGGCCCCGTCGAGGAGGTACATCACCTCGAAGTCCGGGCCCTGGTGCTCCTCGTCCTTGGCGTCACCCGCGGAGACCGCCGGTGGCCGCACGGTCGGCACCGACCACTCGGGTCGCTTGCGCAGGTCCATGTTCATCGTGAAGTCGTCGACCTCGTAGCGGTCGAGCGGGGTGTGGTCGCGGACGACGCGGTCGAGCGCCTCGACGAAGAGCAGGTAGCCCGCCCCGCCCGCGTCGACGACGCCTGCCCGGGCGAGCACCTCGAGCTGCGAAGGGGTGCGCGCGAGCGCCTCGCGGGCCGCGACGACGCACCGTGCGGTGACGCCGGCCAGCGGCTCGCCGGCGGCTGCGGCCTCCTTCGCCGCCTCCGCGACCGCGTCGGCGACCGAGAGGATCGTCCCCTCCTGGGGACGGACGACGCTCTCCCGGGCGCGCACCGCCGCGGTCTCCATGGCCCGGGCGAGCAGGCGCGCGTCGGCGACCTCGGCGTCGGCCGCGACGAGCTCCTCGCTCACGCCGCGGACGAGCTGGCTGAGGATGACCCCGGAGTTGCCCCGGGCGCTGAGCATCGCGGCCCGGGACATCGCGGAGGCCTCCGCGGCGAGCCCGACCTGCCCGAGCACCCCGCGGCGCTCGTGGTCGGCCCGGACGGCGTCGAGCGCCTGGTCGAGGGTGAGGTAGAGGTTGGTGCCCGTGTCGCCGTCCGGGACGGGGAAGACGTTGAGCGCGTCGATCTCGGCCCGGCGGGCGGCGAGCGCCGACCGGGTGAGCACGGCCCAGCGACGCAGGGCATGAGGATCGAGGACGGTGAGCACGACTCGTACGCTAACGGAGCGCACCGACGCGGCCCGGCGCTTCGGAGCGACTGGTCGCCCGGGCACTGGAGGACGGCATGCCCCTGGCACCCCTGACCCGACGGAGCACGCTCGCCGAGCTCTGCCGACGCCCGGTGGGGCGCGACGTCGTCGACAAGCTCATGCTCCAGGTGGGCGCCCCACCACGCCTGCTCGGCGCGCTCGGCTGGCTGCGGCTCGGGTGGCTCGACCGGCTGGGTCGTCGCTGGACCGGCCCCGGTCTCGTCGACGGGGTGCTCGACATGGTCAACGCCGAGCCCGACCTGCCGCTCGACGGGCCGGCCCCCGACCCCGCCCCGTGGTGGCGCGAGGCGGTGGTCTACCAGGTCTACCCGCGGTCCTTCGCCGACGGCGACGGCGACGGCGTCGGCGACCTGCGCGGCATCATCGACCGGCTCGACCACCTCGCCGACCTCGGCGCCGACTGCCTGTGGCTCTCCCCGATCTTCGCCTCGCCCAACGAGGACATGGGCTACGACATCAGCGACTACCGCGACGTCATGCGCGAGATGGGCACGCTCGCCGACGTCGACGAGCTCGTCACGCAGTGCCACGCCCGCGGCATGCGGCTCATCCTCGACCTCGTCGTCAACCACACCTCCCACGAGCACGAGTGGTTCCGCCAGGCGATCGCCGACCCGGACGGTCCGTACGGCCGCTACTACTTCCTCCGCGAGGGCGACCCGGACCGGCCGCCGAACAACTGGCGCTCCTTCTTCTCCGGCCCCGCGTGGCGGTGGGTCCCCGAGGCCCGCCGATGGGCCTTGCACCTCTTCGCCCCCGGCCAGATGGACCTCGACTGGAGCAACCCGGCCGTGCGCGATGAGGTCGCCGACATCGTCCGGTGGTGGATGCGCCGGGGGGTCGACGGCTTCCGGCTCGACGTCATCAACTACGTCTCCAAGCCCGAGGGACTGCCGGACGGTCACCCCTTCGTCGGTGAGCTGCTGGAGTTCACCGGGATCGAGCACTACGTCTACGGACCCCGCCTCCACGAGCACCTGCGCGAGCTGCGCCAGGAGGGCTTCACCCGGCGCGAGCCCCCGGTGTCGACAGCCCGCCGTCGTCTGCCCGACGGCTCGCTCGGCGACCCGCTCCCGCCGGACCCGGTGGGGCTGATGGTCGGTGAGACGCCGGGCATCGGGCGCCAGCTCGGCCGGATGCTCAGCGGGCACGGTCGCCACGAGCTCGACCTCGTCCTCAACTTCGACGTCCTCGAGACCCCGGGCCACACCCGGTGGGACGACTACGCCTACGACCCGACGCACCTCAAGCGCTACTTCCGTGGGTACGCCGAGGCGATCACCGACGGCGACTGGCTCGCGGTCTTCTTCGACAATCACGACAACCCCCGGATGCTCAGCAAGATCGCCGCCGGCCGCGAGCGCGACCCCCGGACGCGGACGGCGATCGGCGCGATGCTCGCGACCCTCCAGCTGACGATGCGGGGCACGCCCTTCCTCTACCAGGGGCAGGAGCTGGGGGCGATCGACCACGACTTCCGCGGCGTCGACGACCTGCGCGACGTCGAGTCGCACAACCGCCACGCAGCCCTCGTCGCCGACGGGGCCTCGCCGGAAGATGCGTGGGCCGAGGTGCTCGCGGGCTCGCGCGACCACACCCGCGTGCCGATGCGCTGGGCGCCGGACGGCGGCTTCACGACGGGGACGCCGTGGCTCGAGGGCACCGACCGGGCGCCGGGCTTCTCGGCTGTCGAGCAGCGGGCCGACCCGGGGTCGGTCTACCACCGGCACCGCGAGCTGATCTCCCTTCGCCGCCAGCACCGGGCGCTCACCCTCGGCGACATCGAGTGGGTCCACCCGGCCCACCGGACCTACCTGGCCTACGTGCGGCGGCACGCCGACGAGGCCTTCCTCGTCGAGATCAACCTGTCCGAGCACCGGGTGCCCCGACCTCGGCTGCCGTGGGAGGTGGAGCCGGTCGTCGGCGGCCCCCGCGGACGGGTCATGGCACCGTGGGAGAGCACGGTCAGCCGGATCCGCTGAGCACCGTGGCCTCCGGGCACCGCACGCGTTTTGGAGCGTCGGCCGGACTCGGCTACTCTTGAGCGGTTGCCTGAGCCCTGCCACGTCCCGTGGACAGCCGGCTCGGCATGACGACTGACACCGACATCACACGATCTTCAAGGAGACCACCCGTGGCTGCCAACTGCGACGTCTGCGGCAAGGGCCCGAGCTTCGGGCACTCCATCTCGCACTCCCACCGCCGCACCAAGCGCCGCTGGAACCCGAACATCCAGCGCGTCAAGGCGCTCGTCGGCGACTCGGGCAAGACCCCGAAGCGCCTCAACGTGTGCACCTCGTGCCTCAAGGCGGGCAAGGTCAAGCGCTGACCTGCCGCTGAGCTGACGCCAGGCCGTCCCCCTCCGGGTGGGCGGCCTTTCGTCTGCCCACCATCGGCCTCACGCGTCAGCTCGCAGGAGCCTTGGCTCGTGCGAAGTGGTCCCAGCCGGTGACCTCGACGGGAGCACCGTCGAGCGTGACCGCGGGCTCCTCGGCCCCGACGACCCGGCCGATGACGCGCCACGGCGTGCGCACCTCCTCGGGGACGTCGTCGACGGACCGGAAGCAGGCGAGCAGCGAGTGCTCCTCTCCCCCGCCGAGCACCTGACGCAGCGCCTCGTCCTCGCCGAGGGCGAGCGCGAGCGGCCCGTCCGCCTCGGCCCGCAGCGCCGCACCGCCGAGATCGATGCCCACCCCGCTGGCCCGGGCCAGCCGGCCGGCGTCACGCACCAGCCCGTCGGAGATGTCGAGCATCGCGGTGGCCCCTGCCCGGGCCGCGAGCGGGCCGGACGCCCACGGCGTCGTCGGCCGCCGGTGGGAGCGCATGAGGGTCTCGACCGCCCTGTCGACCTCCGGGCTGCCGGCCGGCAGGGTCGGTGGGACCCGGCCGGCGAGGTAGAGCGCGAGGCCGCCACCGGACCGACCGAGCGACCCGACGACCGCGACGACGTCACCCGGCCGGGCCCCCGCACGGGTCACCGCCGAGCGCCCCTCGAGGTCACCCAGCGCGGTCATCCCGACGACGACCACACCGTCTGGCGCACCCGAGACATCCCCGCCGATGACCCCCGCGCCGACCCGGGACGCCTCGTGGGCCACCCCTTCGCAGAGGTCACGGAGCCAGCCCAGCTCGGTCGCCGGGTCCGCGGCGATCGTCAGGAGGAGGCCGGTCGGGACGGCACCCATGGCCGCGACGTCCGCGACGTTCTGCGTCACGAGCTTGGCACCGACCTCCCTGGCGCTCGACCAGTCGTCGCGCCAGTCGATCCCGCGCACCATCGAGTCGGTCGTCGCGACGACCGAGCCCGAGGTGGCGAGGACGGCCGCGTCGTCCCCGGGCCCGATGACGGTGGCCGGACCGCCCCCCAGGCCGAGGACGGGCAGGATCTGCGCGAGGACGGCCTCCTCGTCGAGGTCGGCCAGCCGAGGCGAAGGGGGACGCACGGGCCCACTCTCTCACCCGGTACGGTCAGGGCGAGACGCCCGGCGAGCGGGCGGGCCGAGAGGGGTGTCATGGTCCAGGCCTACGTGCTCATCCAGGCCGAGGTCGGGCGGTCCGGGCAGGTCCGCGCGGAGATCGCCGGCATCGCAGGGATCGTCGAGGTGCACGAGGTCACCGGGCCCTACGACGTCATCGCCCGCGCCGAGGGGACGACCATGGACGAGGTCGCCCGGCTCGTGCTCACCTCGCTCCAGCGGGTCGAGGGCATCACCCGCACCCTGACCTGCCCGATCGTCACGCTCTGAGCCGGATGACCGCCACCGAGGCCTCCCCCGGCCGCCGCGCCCTCGTCGTCGTGCTCGTCGTGCTCGTCACCGCGGGGCTCGGCCTGGCCGTCCTCCTCACCCGCACCGGACCGGTCGACGTCGCGCTGCCCCCCGAGGCACGCGGGCCGGCCTGCCAGGCCGCCGGTCAGGTGTGGCCGAGCGAGGTCGCCGGCCAGGGCACTCGCGACACCGATCCCGCCGACCGCTCGGTGAGCGCATGGGGGGACCCGCCGGTGATCGCCCGCTGCGGGCTGCCGGCGCTCGGTCCGACGATCGAGCAGTGCATCTCCGTCGACGGCATCGACTGGGTCGCGCAGGACCTGAGCGACGGGACGCGGCTGACGACCTTCGGCCGGGACCCGGCGATCGAGGTCCTCGTGCCGGACGCCGTCGCGCAGGCGCCGCTCGTGCTGCCGGGCTTCGCCCGCGCCGCCGCGGAGCTCCCCGAGAACGGCCGTCGCTGCTCCTGACGGCCGGCCCCACCCGCCGAGCGGCGTCGTGTCGTGCTGAGGTCCGGCCGTCAGACGACGAGAGCTGGCGGCCCTGGGCCGGTCTGCGCACGAACTTCAGCAGGACACGATCCTCCGGGCCCGCGACCGGGGCAGCGGCGACGATGCCGAAGGCATCAGCGCAGGCCGACGGGGCGCTCGAGCGCGAGCTGGACGAGCTCGTCAATGAGCTCGGGGTAGCTCAGGCCGCTCGCCTCCCACATGCGCGGGTACATCGAGTGCGGGGTGAAGCCGGGCATGGTGTTGATCTCGTTGATGAGCACCTCACCGTCCTCTGTGACGAAGCAGTCGACCCGGGCGAGCCCCTCGCAGCCCAGCGCCTCGAAGGCCTCGGCGGCGAGCCGCTGCACCTCCGCCGCGACGTCGTCGGGGAGGTCTGCGGGGCAGGACAGCGAGACCGCCGACTCGTCGAGGTACTTCGCCTCGAAGTCGTAGAACGCGTGCCCGTGCCCGGCCTCGACGACGATCTCGCCGGGCAACGAGGTGCGGGGCGAATCCAGGCCGTGGCCCTCGAGGACCGCGCACTCGATCTCGCGCCCGAGGATGCCGGACTCGACGATGACCTTGAGGTCGTGCTCGCGGGCCGCCTCGATCGCCGCCTCGAGCTGCTCGGGGGCATCGACCTTGCTCACGCCCATCGACGACCCGGCACGGCACGGCTTGACGAAGACCGGGTAGGTGAGCGCGGCGACAGCGTCCATCGCGGCCGCCTTGTCCCGACGCCACTGACGGTCGGTGATGACGGTGTACGGGCCGACGGGCAGCCCGGCACCGGCGAAGACGACCTTCATGTAGTGCTTGTCCATGCCGGCGGCGGAGGCGAGCACGCCCGAGCCGACGTAGCGGACGTCGGCGAGCTCGAGCATCCCCTGGAGGGTGCCGTCCTCGCCGTAGGGACCGTGGAGGAGCGGGAAGACGACGTCGACCTCGCCGAAGGCCCGCGGCGGCTCGCCCGGCTCGTGGACGGCCAGCGTGCGGTCGCCGACGGAGGTCGACAGCGCGACCTCGGTGCCCTCGTGGACGACCTGCGGGGTGTGGCCCGGGGTGAGCCGCAGCGGCGCGGGGTCGTCGGCGGCGAGTACCCACGAACCGTCCTGGGCGACACCGATCGGCACGACGTCGTAGCGCTCCCGGTCGATCGCCGAGAGGACCCCGGCCGCGGTGGCGCACGAGACGGAATGCTCGGAGGAGCGCCCGCCGAACACGACGGCGACGCGGGGCTTGCGGGGCTCGGAAGGCGTGGTGGAGGTCATCGCGCACGACTCTAGTGGGCGGCCCGGCCACCTCCACCCCTTCGGGTTTACCGTGTCGCCCATGGTCACCCCTTCGCCCGACGACTACGCCCCCGCGACCCAGGTCGTCGCCCTCGGCCGGCCGGACCGCGGCCCCGGGGCGCCGCTCAACGTGCCGCCCGTCTTCACCTCGACGTACGAGGCGGACGGGCCGGTGAACTACGCGCGCGCGGGCAACCCGACGTGGACGGCCCTCGAGGATGCGGTCGGCGCGCTCGAAGGGGGATCCGCCCTCGCCTTCGCCTCGGGCATGGCTGCCGTCTCGGCCGTGCTCTCCCTCGTGCCGGCCGGCGGGACGGTCGTCGCCCCCTTCGCCGCGTACAACGGGGTCGTCGTCAGCCTCACCGAGGCTGCCGAGGCCGGCCGGCTCACCGTGCGCTGGGTCGACGTCACGGACAGCGAAGGGGTGGAGGCAGCCCTCCCCGGCGCCGACCTCCTCTGGCTCGAGTCGCCGACGAACCCCCTGCTCTCCCTCGCCGACCTGCCCCGGCTCGTCGGATCCGCCCGGGAGGCGGGCGTGCTCGTCGCGGTCGACAACACCTTCGCCACCCCGCTGCTGCAGCGACCGCTCGAGCTCGGCGCCGACATCAGCGTCCACTCGGCGACGAAGTACCTCTCCGGGCACTCCGACGTCATCCTCGGCGTCACCGTCTCCCGGACCGGTGAGGGCGGCCCGGAGCTCCACGCCCGGCTGGCGCGCCACCGCCTGCTCGGCGGGGCGATCCCCGGGCCGATGGAGAGCTGGCTCGTCCTGCGGGGGCTACGCACCCTCGCGCTGCGGCTCGAGCGGGCCTGCGCGAACGCCGCTGAGCTCGCCGCGCGGCTCGAGGGCCACCCCGCCGTGACCCGCGTGCGCTACCCCGGGCTCGGGGCGATCGTCTCGATCGAGACGGTCGGCGGGGCGGAGGGTGCCGAGCGGGTGTGCGCCGCGGTCCGGCTGTGGTCGCACTCGACGAGCCTCGGCGGCGTCGAGTCGCAGCTGGAGCGGCGCCGGCGCCAGCCCGGCGAGCCGGCGTCGACGCCCGACGAGCTCATCCGGCTCTCCGTCGGGGTCGAGGACGTCGAGGACCTCTGGCGCGACCTGTCGCAGGCGCTCGACCACGCTGCCCGCTGAGGCGCCGGGCGACCTACGAGGAGCCGCGAGGGGTCAGTCCGTCTCCGACTTGCGTGCCCGCGACAGCAGCGCGTGCACCATGTCGTGGACCGAGACCCCGTGGTGCACACAGGCGTTGACCTGCTCGATGATCGGCACGTCGACGTCGTGGTCGCGGGCCAGCGCGTAGATCGAGGCGCACGACTTGACCCCCTCTGCCGTCTGGCGCGTCTTCTCCTGGACCTCGGCGACCGTCATGCCGTGGCCCAGGCCGACACCGAAGGAGTGGTTGCGCGACAGCGACGACATGCAGGTGGCGATGAGGTCGCCGACGCCGGCGAGCCCGGCGAATGTCCGGGCGTCGGCACCGAGGGCCACGCCGAGGCGGGTCATCTCGGCCAGCCCGCGGGTGATGATCGAGGACTTCGTGTTGTCCCCCAGCCCCATCCCTTCGGCCATCCCGACCGCGAGCGCGATGACGTTCTTCACCGCGCCGCCGACCTCCGCACCGACGAGGTCGGGCGAGGTGTACGGCCGGAAGTAGCTCGTCGCCACGGCGGCGGCGACCCGGTCGGCGGCGCTCTCCTCCGGGCAGGCGATGACGGTCGCGGCCGGCTGCCGCTGGACGATCTCCTTGGCAAGGTTCGGTCCGGACACCACCGCGATCCGCTCGGTGGGCACTCCCCCGGCCTCGGCGATGACCTCGCTCATCCGCTTCGTCGTCCCGAGCTCGACACCCTTCATGAGAGAGACGATGATCCGGTCACCGAGGACGTCGCCCCACCCGGCGAGGTTGTCGCGCAGCGACTGGCTCGGGACCGACAGGACGACGATGTCCGCGCCCTCGACGGCCTCTGCGGGGTCGGTCGTGCCCGAGATGGAGGACGACAGCTCCAGGCCCGGGAGGTAGTCGTCGTTGCGCCCGGCGCTGATCTGGTCGGCGAGCCCCTGGCGTCGTGCCCAGATCGTCACGTCGTTGCCGGCGTCGGCGAGCACCGTGCTGAAGGCGGTGCCCCAGCTGCCACCCCCGAAGACTGCGATCTTGCTCATCGTTGTCCCTCTCGTGCGGCCTTGCGCCGCGTGTCCTCGTTCTTGAAGTTGCCGATGACCGTCATGCCGTGAGCCTTGGGGTCGAAGCGGACCGCCGGCGCCCGCTCGCCACGGATCTCCTCGAGCTCCCGGGTGATCGCGGCCATGATCCGGTGGGTCGCCTCCATGGCGACCTCCATCGTCGGCTCCCGCTCGTAGAGGTCGTCGAGCTCGACCGGCGGCCCGAAGCGGATGTGGATCGTCTTGCGGGGGAAGAGCTTCGGGATGTGCGCGTACTCGGGGATGACATCCTGCGGGCCCCACTGCGCGACGGGGAGCACCGGGTGACGCGACTCGAGCGCGAGCCGGGCGGCACCGGTCTTGCCGCGCATCGGCCACAGGTCGGGGTCGCGCGTCAGGGTGCCCTCGGGGTAGATCGCGACGCAGCGTCCCTCCGCGAGGGCGGCGACCGCGTCGCGCAGCGCCGTGGCGGCCTCCCGCGACTCGCGGTGGACCGGGACCTGCCCCGCGCCGCGGAGGATCCGGCCGATGACGGGGGTCTGGAAGAGCTCGTTCTTCGCGAGGAAGACCGGGGCGATCCCGTGGTCGTAGAGCGTGTGCGCCCACGGGAAGGGGTCGAAGTACGACAGGTGGTTCGGGGTGACGATGAAACCGCCGTCGTCGGGGAGGTGGTGCAGGCCTGTCACCGAGTAGCGCGTCGCGAGGCGAAGGGGTGGTCGCAGCACGTTGGCGGCGAAACGGTATGCGCCGGGGACGGGTGTGCGGTGCCTGACCACGGTGCTCCCTTCGTCGGCCGGTGACCGCAGCGGTGCGGTCGCGCCGGTGCTCCGGCGAGGCTGACTCACCTTAACGAGAACTAGGCTGGCTGCCATGCAGGCCACGGTCCTCTCCCACGACCCGGACGGCACCGTCCTCGTCACCGATGCCGGCGCCCGGCTGCCGGCGAGCGCCGAGGCCTTCTCCGGGTCGGGGCTGCGCGACCTGCGACCGGGCCAGCGACTGAGCGTCGAGGTGGACGACGGCGTCGTGACGCGGGCGTGGATCACCGGCATCGGGGACGAGGAGCCGATCCTCTGACACGCCGAGGGCGCCCCCGGCCGCTTGTGCCGGGGTGCCCTTGTCGTGGGTTCAGCTCGTCTTCTTGGCGGACGCCTTCTTGGCCGTCGTCTTCTTGGCGGACGCCTTCTTGGCCGGAGCCTTCTTGGCCGTCGTGGTGGTGTCCTTCTTCGCCGGAGCCTTGTTGGCCGTCGTGGTGGTGGCCTTCTTCGCCGGAGCCTTCTTGGCCGTCGTCGTGCTGGCCTTCTTCGCCGGTGCCTTCTTGGCGGTGGCCTTCTTCGCCGTCGTCCTCGTGGCGGCCGTGGTCGAGGTCGCCTTCTTCGCGGGCGCCTTGCGACCTGAGGAGAGCCCGGTGACCTTGCCCGCCGTCTCGACCGCGGAGTCGACGGCTGAGGCGACCGTGCCGGCCGCGGCCCGGGCGACCGCGGGGGCCGCCTTGGGCAGCGACTTCGGGTTGGCGACGTAGGACTTGAAGCTCGTCGCGGCCTTGAAGCGTGGCACGTTCGTCTTCGGGATCTTGACCGGCTCGCCGGTCTGGGGGTTGCGCCCGGTCCGCGCCGCCCGGGCCGCCTTCTCGAAGGTGCCGAAGCCGGTGATGGCGACCTTGCCGCCCTTGCTGACCTCTCGGACGATCGCGTCGAGCACGGCGTCCAACGCGTCGGCGGCCGCCTTGCGGCTGCCCAGGGTCTGCTCGATCGACTTGATGAGTTCTGCCTTGTTCACATTCGCTCCACGGTGCTCCGAGCCGGCGTCCCCGGCGAGGACGAGCGGGCGACGTTGCCCGGTCTACCCATGACGGTAGAGCGCAACGGCGGACAGATCCATCACTACGGGCAGATCACTCCGGCGAGTCTCGCGCGCGAACCCGCTACGGAGCGGGCAGATCTCGACCGGTCAGGCCGGTGCGGTCGTCGGCTTGTACGCCGGACGCGACGCCTCGAAGGTGTCGATCGAGTCGGCGTGCGAGAGCGTCAAGCCGATGTCGTCGAGCCCCTCGAGCAGGCGCCAGCGCGTGTAGGCGTCGATGTCGAAGGTGCACACGATCTCGCCCGCCGTGACGGTCCGGGCGGAGAGGTCGACGGTGATCTCGGCGCCGGGGTTGCTCTCGAGGTACTTCCACAGCAGCTCGACGTCGTCCTGGCTGACGACGGCGGCGAGCAGACCCTGCTTGCCGGAGTTGCCGCGGAAGATGTCGGCGAAGCGGCTCGAGATGACGACACGGAAGCCGTAGTTCATGAGCGCCCAGACGGCGTGCTCGCGCGAGGAGCCGGTGCCGAAGTCGGGACCCGCGACGAGGACGGACCCGGAGGCGAACTCCGGCTGGTTGAGCACGAAGGTCTCGTCGGCCCGCCACGCGGCGAAGAGCCCGTCCTCGAAGCCCGTGCGGGACACGCGCTTGAGGTAGACCGCCGGGATGATCTGGTCGGTGTCGACGTTGCTGCGGCGCAGCGGGACGCCGATGCCGGTGTGGGTGGTGAACTTCTCCATCGTTGCTCCTCAGACGCTCTGGGCGACGGGCTCGAGGTCGGCCGGGCTGGCGAGGGTGCCTCGCACGGCGGTGGCCGCGGCGACGAGCGGGCTCACGAGGTGGGTGCGACCACCCTTGCCCTGCCGTCCCTCGAAGTTGCGGTTCGAGGTCGACGCGCTGCGCTCGCCGGGGGCGAGGGTGTCGGGGTTCATGCCGAGGCACATCGAGCACCCGGGGAGGCGCCACTCGGCACCGGCCTCGGTGAAGACGGCGTCGAGCCCCTCGGCCTCGGCCTGCAGCCGGACCCGCGCCGAGCCGGGGACGACGAGCATGCGCACGCCGTCGGCGACCTTGCGGCCCTTGACGACCTCGGCGGCTGCGCGCAGGTCCTCGATGCGCCCGTTGGTGCACGACCCGACGAAGACGGTGTCGACGGCGATCTCGCGCAGCGGCGTGCCGGCGATGAGCCCCATGTACTCGAGCGCGTTCGCCGCGGCGACGCGCTCGGACTCGTCGGCGATGTGCTCGGGGTCGGGGACGGCGTCGCCGAGCGGCGCGCCCTGGCCGGGGTTGGTGCCCCAGGTGACGAAGGGGGTGAGCGTCGCGGCGTCGATGTCGACGACGGCGTCGAAGGTCGCGTCGTCGTCGGTGCGCAGCTGGCTCCAGTCGGCGACGGCGGCGTCCCAGTCGGCGCCCTGCGGCGCGTGCTCGCGTCCCTGCAGGTAGTCGAAGGTCGTCTGGTCGGGGGCGATCATGCCGGCGCGGGCGCCGGCCTCGATCGACATGTTGCACACGGTCATCCGGGCCTCCATCGAGAGCGCCTCGATGGCCGGGCCGCGGTACTCCAGGACGTGGCCCTGGCCGCCGCCGGTGCCGATCTTGGCGATGACGGCGAGGATGAGGTCCTTGGCAGTGACGCCGTCGGCGAGCTCGCCGGTGACGTTGATCGCCATCGTCTTGAAGGGCTTGAGCGAGAGGGTCTGCGTCGCCATGACGTGCTCGACCTCGCTCGTGCCGATGCCGAAGGCGAGCGCGCCGAAGGCGCCGTGGGTCGAGGTGTGGCTGTCGCCGCAGACGACGGTCATGCCCGGCTGGGTCAGCCCGAGCTGCGGACCGACGACGTGGACGATGCCCTGCTCGGCGTCGCCCATCGGGAAGAGCCGGACGCCGAACTCCTCGCAGTTGGCGCGCAGCGTCTCGACCTGGGTCTTGCTCACCGGGTCGGTGATGGGGCCAGGGGTGGTCGGGACGTTGTGGTCCTCGGTGGCGAGGGTGAGGTCGGGACGGCGAAGGGGGCGACCGGCGAGCCGGAGGCCCTCGAAGGCCTGCGGGCTGGTCACCTCGTGCAGGAGGTGGAGATCGATGTAGATGAGGTCCGGCTCGCCCTCAGCACGCCGGACGACGTGCGCGTCCCACACCTTCTCCGCCAGGGTCTTGCCCATGCTGGACCTGCTCTCCTTCGTCGGTTGACGCTCGCCGGGTGGTGCCGTCGAGCGGTGTCCTGGGGCGAGGGTCGCACGCAGGTCGCGTCGGTCATCTTGCGTCTCAGGTCGTGAGATGTCAGTATCAGCACATGGACAACGGAAGTGGCGTCGGCGTTCTCGACAAGGCCGCCATCGTGCTGAGCGCCCTCGAGGCCGGCCCCTCGACCCTCGCTCAGCTCGTCACGGCGACCGGTCTGGCCCGCCCCACGGCGCACCGCCTCGCCGTCGCGCTGGAGCACCACCGCCTCGTCGGTCGCGACATGCAGGGCCGCTTCATCCTCGGTCCGCGTCTCGGCGAGCTCGCCGCCTCGGCCGGCGAGGACAAGCTCCTCGTCGCGGCCAACCCCGTCCTCGGCGCGCTGCGCGACCACACGAACGAGTCGGCGCAGCTCTTCCGCCGCCAGGGCGAGCACCGCGTGTGCGTCGCCGCGGCCGAGCGCCCGGTCGGCCTGCGTGACTCGATCCCCGTCGGCGCGACCCTGAGCATGCTCGCCGGTTCGGCCGCCCAGGTCCTCCTCGCGTGGGAGGAGCCCGACCGGCTGCACCATGGCCTGCACGGTGCGGCCTTCACCGCGACGATGCTCTCCCAGGTCCGCCGCCGAGGTTGGGCGCAGAGCGTCGGCGAGCGCGAGCCGGGCGTCGCCTCGGTCTCGGCCCCGGTCCGCTCCCCCTCCGGCCGGGTCATCGCGGCCGTCTCGATCTCGGGACCGATCGAGCGGCTCTCCCGCCAGCCCGGGCGCCTCCACGCGGCCACCGTCATCGCCGGCGCCAACAAGCTCACCGAGGTCCTCGAGCGGCACGCCAAGGCCGCCGAGGCCGCCGACCGCGACACCGAGTAACCCACCCACTCCCCCTTCGCCCGGTCCAGCAGATCCAAATTTCCCCAGGCTTCTGTCATCGGCCCGCGAATGTTCGCGAGCGGATCTCATCTCCCTAGGGAAATTTGGATCGTCAGGCGGTGCGGTAGGCCTGGGGGGCGACGTGGCGGGCGTGCATCTCCTCGGTCACCCCGCGGTTCGCGATGATCTGCGCGTAGAACCGCCCGGACTCCTTGACCGTCCGATCCCCGCTCTCCCAGTCGAGATGGACGAGCCCGAAGCGCGGCGCCTCGCCCACGTCCCACTCCCAGTTGTCGACGAAGCACCAGTGGTAGTACCGCTCGAAGGGCAGCCCGCTCGTCACCATCGTCGCGAGGTGCTCATGGAGGTACCGCGCGCGGAAGGCGTCGTCGTTGTCGCACGTGCCGTTCTCGGTCACCCAGATCGGACCGGGGTAGCGCTGCACGATCGGCGCGACCACCTCGAGCAGCCCCTGCGGGTAGATCTCCCAGTCGAGGTCGTTGACCGGCACGTCCTCGAAGCGGTTGTCCGAGATCCCTGTGACCGCGCTGCGCGTGTAGTAGTTGATCCCGACGTAGTCGTGGTGCGCGCCGGGCGTCACGTCGTCCGGCTGCCCGCCGAGCTCGATGCCGAAGCAGCCGCCGAGCATCGCGTCGGTGAGCACGTCCTGGAAGAGGTGGGCGTTGACCCTCGCCATCGCCCGGTGGACGGGGTTGCCGGAGGCGAAGGGGGCGAAGGGGCGGACGTGGTGGGCGAAGCCGACGCGCGCCTGCGGCGCAATCTCGTGGATCAGGTGATAAGCGCGGCAGTGCCCGATCGCCATGTGCCGCAGCACCTTCCGCAGCGCGAGCCAGGCGTTGGTCCGCCCGGGCGGGAAGTTGCCGAAGAGGTAGCCGCCGACCGCGTAGACGTTCGGCTCGTTGATCGTGCACCAGTCGGTGACGACGTCGTGGAGCTCCGCGACGACGACCCGCACGAACCGCAGCCAGGTGTCGACCGCCCGGTCGTGCTCCCACGCCCCCATCGCCTCGAACCACGACGGATGGCTGAAGTGGTGCAGCGTGACCATCGGCTCGATGCCGGCCGCCCGCACCGCCTCGAGCTCCTCGCGGTAGCGGGCCAGCGCCTCGCGGTCGAGCTCGCCCGGGCGGGGCTCGACCCGTGACCACTCGATGCCCATGCGGTAGGTCTCCAGCCCGAGCTGTGACATGAGCGCGGTGTCCTCGCGCCACCGCTCCCAGTGACCGGTGCTGCGCAGCGGGGTGGAGCCGTCCTTGATGCGCCCGGGGATCATCGACCAGTCGTACCAGCTGTTGGCCCGGTCGCCGCCCTCGATCTGGACAGCCGCCGTGGCCACCCCGAGACGGAGGTCACCGAGGTCGAAGGAGGTGGGGATCTCAGGCATGGCGTCATCCTGCCGCACCGGAACGACGAAGACCCCCGCTCGATGAGCGAGGGTCTCCGACCGATGTAGCCCCGACGGGATTCGAACCCGCGCTACCGCCTTGAGAGGGCGGCGTGCTAGGCCACTACACAACGGGGCCATGTGTGCTGATCGGCCGGCGAACCGACCAGGACAACGGAGGAAACCTTACCCGGTGAGGGGAGGATCTCCGAAATCCGCATCTCCTCCGCCGGAGCGGAGAAGCAGCGCTGGGGTACCAGGACTCGAACCTAGAACGACTGAACCAGAATCAGCTGTGTTGCCAATTACACCATACCCCAAGGGGTATCACTGCCCCTTCGTTCTTCTCCCGGAGGAGAACCCGCGCGGGCAGCGCACCGAGGGTCGATCTTAGCGGCCGTGCCCGCCGGTCCCAAATCGCCTCAGCCGAGCCGCTCCCGCAGCCCTCGCAGCCGCGCCATCGTCGACGGCTTGCCGAGGATCTCCATCGACTCGAAGAGCGGCGGGCTGATCCGCTGCCCCGAGACGGCGGTGCGCAGCGGGCCGAACGCGAAGCGCGGCTTGATGCCCATGCCCTCGACGATCGCCTCGCGCAGCGCGGCCTCGATCTGCGGCGCGTGCCACTGGTTCGCGGCGATGTTCTCACCGAGCACACCGTCGGGCTTGTGCAGCCCGTCGAGCGCGGCGATGGCTGCGTCGAGCACCGCCGGCGCGTCGTCCTTGAGGCCGTCGAGCGCGTCCTGCGCGAGCTCCAGCTCGTCGTCGGCGACGTAGAAGGGTCGCACCATGGGCGCGGCCTCCGAGAGCAGGTTGACCCGGGTCTGGATCTGCTCGGCGATGCTCTTGAGCCGCGCGAGCTCCCCCATCGTCGGGCTCTCGCCGAGCACCCCGTCGGCCTGGAGGAAGGGGACGAGCCGGCTCGTGAGGTCGCCGAGCTCGAGGTCCCGGATGTACTGCCCGTTGAGCCAGTCGAGCTTCTTGAGGTCGAAGATCGGGCCGACCGTGTTGACCTTGCTCCACGCGAAGTCCCGGCTGAACTCCTCGAAGGTGAACTTCTCGACGTCGCTGCCGTCCTCCCCCTTCGCCGGCGGGTAGGCCAGCAGGCCGAGGAAGTTCACGACCGCCTCGGGCAGGTAGCCCTGCTCCTGGAACCACGCGAGACGGGCCCAGGGGTTCTTGCGCTTGGAGATCTTCGACTTGTTCTCGTTGCGCAGCAACGGCATGTGCGCGAACCTCGGCGGGGTGAGGCCGAGCCACTGGTAGAGCAGGACGTGCTTGGGCGTCGAGGAGATCCACTCCTCACCGCGCACGACGTGGGTGATGCCCATCTCGTGGTCGTCGACGACGACGGCGAGGTGGTAGGTCGGGAAGCCGTCGGCCTTGAGGATCACCTGGTCGTCCGGTCGCGGCGCCGAGACGGTCCCACGGATGACGTCCTCGAAGGTCGTCGGCGCGTCGTCGGGGACGAGCATCCGCACGACGGGCGTCTCGGAGAAGCCCTCGAGCTCGGCCCGCTCCTCGCGGGTCTTGCCGTGGCAGAGCCGGTCGTAGCCGGTCGGCTGCTTGAGCTTCTGCTGGCGGTCGCGCATCGCGGCGAGCCGCTCGGAGGAGCACCAGCAGTGGTACGCGTGGCCGTCCGCGATGAGCCGCTCGACGTAGGGGCGGTAGGTCTCGAGCCGCTCGCTCTGCCGGTACGGCGCGTACGGCCCGCCGACGTCCGGCCCCTCGTCCCACCGCAGCCCGAGCCACCCGAGGGTGTCGTAGAGCTGCGCCTCGCTCGTCGGGTTGAAGCGCGCGCGGTCGGTGTCCTCGACCCGCAGGACGAACCGGCCGCCCTGCTGGCGCGCGAAGGCGAGGTTGAAGAGGGCCATGTAGGCGGTGCCGACGTGCGGGTCACCGGTGGGCGAAGGGGCGACCCGCAGTCGCGGGGTGGCGTCAGGGGCTGTGCTGGGCGTCGTCATGATGGTCCGATGCTAGCCGCGCGCTAGCGTGGTCGGATGACCCGTGAACCCAACGCCTGGGAGGTGCGCCTCCGTGAGGACCCCGGCCACTCCGCCTGGTACGTCGAGCGTTTCCGCGCGATGGCCCGGGAGGGGCGCGACCTCGACGGGGAGGCACGGCTCGTCGACGCCATGCTCCCCCGCGGCTCCCGCGTCCTCGACGCGGGCTGCGGGCCCGGCCGGGTGGGCGGCTACCTCCACCGCGCCGGCCACACCGTCGTCGGCGTCGACTACGACCCGGCCCTGATCTCTGCCGCCCAGGAGGACCACCCGGGCCCGACCTGGCTGGCCGGGGACCTCGCCGACCTCGACCTGCCGGCGGCCGGCATCGCCGACCCCTTCGACCTCGTCGTGTGCGCCGGCAACGTCATGACCTTCCTCGCGCCGAGCACCCGGGCCGAGGTCCTGCGCCGGTTCGCCGCCCACCTCGCCCCGGAGGGGCGAGCCGTCGTCGGCTTCGGGGCGGGCCGCGACTACCCCTTCGCCCGCTTCCGTGAGGACGCGGCGTCGGCCGGGCTGAGCGAGCAGCTCATGCTCTCGTCGTGGGACGTGCGTCCCCTGACCGAGGACTCCGACTTCCTCGTCGCGGTGCTCGGCCGCTGACCGAGCGGCGGCGCGGGAGACGCCGGAGCAGGTGCACCAGCCCCAGCCGCCGGGCTACCAGGCGCAGCGGTCGCGCCAGCGCCGCGCCGACCATGACCCCGAGCGCGATCGCCACGATGACGCTCGTGACGTCGACGACGGCCTGGACGGCGGCGCCGGCTCCCACCTCGATCTGGGTCACCGAGATCAGCCCGAGCGAGCCGGGCACGAGCAGCCAGAAGCACGGCAGGAAGGCGACGGCCCGGGGCAGCTGCGGCCGAAGGAACTCGACGAGCGTCGCCCCGAGGCTCGCGACGACCGCGCCGGCGAAGGCCCCCGCCCAGCGCGCCCCGAGCAGCTCGTGCCCGAGCAGCTGCCCGAGGTAGGTGCCGAGGACGGTGACGAGGAGCCACGGCATGCTGCGCAGCGGCAGCGCCTCCATGAGCGCGATGGCCACGGTCACGAGGACGACACCGACGAGCGGCGCGCCCCACCCGAGCGCGTCGGGCCGCGGCTGCTGCAGCACCTCGACGGGCACCCGCTGCAGCGCGACCGCCCCACCGACCCCGAGGGCGAAGAGCAGCATCTGGGTCGTGCCGTGGCCGAGCCGGGCCGTGCCCGCGACCATCGCCCCGGCAGCCAGCTCGGTGAGCCCCGTGACGATCGTGGCACCCGGCAGGAGGACGGCGATCGGCGCGACGAGGGTCCACAGCGGCGCGTCGACGAGCCCCTGGGCGTGCGCCCAGCACGCAGCCGCAGCGGTGGCGAAGGCGGCCGCGAGGGGCACGAGGGTGCGCACCGTCGGGTGGCGGCCGGCGAGGAGGATGAGGACGACCGTGACCGGCGCGAGCAGCACGGCGAAGAGCAACGACGACCACGCCGGTGCGAGGACGAGCGCGATACCCGCCGCGGAGAGGATCACCCCGAGCGGCAGGCCGATCCGCGGGTAGCGGTGGGGCTGGCCGCGGAGCGAGGCGAGGTGCTCCAGCGCGGCGTCGGCGTCGGTGCGTCCGGTCCGCAGCCCGGCGTGGATCGCGCTGACGTCGGCGAGCTGGTCGAGCCGCAGCCCGCCATCGACCTTCTCGAACGTCGCCGCCCGGCCCGGGGCGAGCGCGACGTGCAGCGCGGTCGGGAAGCAGCCGACCTCGACCTCGGGGTGGCCGAGGGCCAGCGCCGCCTCGCGGACGTCCTCCTCGGCCTCGTGGACCGGCATGCCCCCGGCGAGCAGCCCGGCGCCGAGCCACGCGAGGAGCCGCCGGTCGCGCTCCTCGAGGGTCTCGGTCACCGCTCGGCGGCGACGAAGGGGTTCGAGAGCGTCCCGATGGCGTCGATCTCGATCTCGACGCGCTGGCCGGCGACGACCGGGCCGACGCCCGCCGGGGTGCCGGTGAGGATGACGTCACCCGGCAGCAGCGTGAAGGCCTTGCTCGCGTAGGAGATGAGCGCGGCGACGCCGTGGACCATGTCGCTCGAGTGCCCGTCCTGGAAGACCTCGCCGTCCCGCGTGGTGACGATGTCGACGGCCTGCGGGTCGAGCTCGGTCTCGATCCACGGGCCGAGCGGGCAGAAGGTGTCCATGCCCTTGGCCCGCGCCCACTGCCCGTCCCCGCGCTGGAGGTCGCGGGCGGTGACGTCGTTGGCGATCGTGTAGCCGAAGATGACCTTCTTGGCCTCCTCGGGCTCGATGTCCTTGCACATCCGCCCGATGATCACCGCGAGCTCGCCCTCGAAGGACACCTCGCTCGTCGACGCCGGGATGACGACCGGGTCGCCGGGGCCGACGACGGCGGTGTTGGGGATGAGGAACATCATCGGCTCGTCCGGGACCTCGTTGCCCATCTCGGCCGCGTGGTCGGCGTAGTTGCGCCCGATCCCGATGATCTTGCTCCGCGGGATGACGGGGGCCAGCAGCCGCACGTCCTCGACCTGGTGGACCGTGCCGGTCAGCTCGATCCGCTGGTAGAGCGGGTCGCCGGTGACCTCCGCGATCTTCTTGCCCTCGCCGTCGACGAGGCCGTAGGCGGGCTCGTCACCTGTCGTGTACCTCGCGATGCGCATGGGCACACGATAGGACGCGTGGGCACCGTGGCCGACAGCCGTCAGTGACGGGCAGCCGCGCGACGACGGGCGGCCGCCGCCCCGCCCAGCAGGCCGGCCATCGCGAGGAGGGCGAGCACCGCCGGGAGCGTCGCGCCCACGGGCAGACCCCCATCGGTCTGCACGAGCGCCGGGGTCTGCGGCCCCCCTGCCGTCGGGCTGGGCGGCACAGTGCTCGTCAGGTCCACGGTGGGCGAGCTGCTCGACGACGAAGGGCTGGACGACGGCGAGGAGGGCTCCTCACCCCCGCTCAGCTCCCGCAGCATCGCTGCGACGACGGAGGCGATGAGTGCGTACCCATCGTCGTTGGCGTGGATGTCCTGCTCGGTGCACATCCACGTCATCGAGCAGATCATCGCGACGTTGGCCGGGATCTCGCCGTAGGTCGGGTCGTCGACCATGGTGAAGTCGCTCGTGCGGAAGGCGTCGCTGACATCTGCGAAGTCGGCACCGGCGGCCGTGGCCGAGGTGTCGTAGATGCCGTTGAGTGCGTTGACGAGGGTGAGGGACAGCCGCGCGAGATCCTGGCCGGAGGGACCGGTGAGCCAGGCAGCGAGGAAGACGTCGGGGTAGTTGGTCACGATGACCTGTGCCTGCGGGGCCGCGGCGCGCAGCTCGGTGAGCAGACCGGGCAGCTCTGCCCGGATCGTCGCAAGGCCCTGCTGGACGCAGGCGAGGTCGACCGAGCCGGAGCCCGAGACGCAGGTCTGCACGTTGTTGCCGCCGAGGGAGAGTGTCACGAGGCGGGTCTCTGGGTGCTCCGCGAGGAAGGCGAGCGCGGCCTCACGCTGCGAGCCCTCGTAGCTGCAGAAGCGGCCACCATCACGGTAGGACTCGACCGTCTCGCCCCCGCACGAGAGGTTCGTCAGCTGCGCACCGGGGGCCAGGGCCGCGAAGGCGTCGAGCACCGGGCCTGCGTACCCGCCCTCAAGGTCCGCGCCGCTGCCCGGCTGGTAGCCGGCGCCGTAGGAGTCGCCCAGCGCGAGGTAGGCGACCGGCTCGTCGGTGGCTGCTGCCGGGCGGGCCAGCGCTGGTCCGGCACCCAGCCCGAGGACGAGCAGCACGGCGGCCAGGACGGTGAGGATGCGACGCTGCATACCTGCTCCTTGCGGTACGGGCCCGACGTTGGGCGTGATGACGGCCGACCTTACGCGCGGTTGGGCCATCGCGTCGGCGTCCCGGCAGACTGTCTCCATGCTTTCTCCTCGCCCTCGCGCGGACTGGGCCGCGGAGGCGAGTGCCCACGCGGCCCGTGTCGACGAGCTGACCGCCGGGCACCGGGAGCGCCGGGCCCGGGGCGAGAAGCACCCCGTCGAGGACTTCCTCTTCGAGTACTACGGGCACCGACCTGCCCAGCTGCGCCGCTGGCACCCGGGAGTCGGGGTCGCCCTGGCGGACGCACCGGAGTACGCGGCGTGGTCCGGCTACGTCGTCGACGACGACGGGTTCGCCCGGGTCGACGACGAAGGGGTGATCGCCCGCCGAGGGCGGGCTGTCGCCTTCGTCCGGGGTCTGCTCGAAGCGACCCTCTCCCGACCGCCGCACCTCGGCTGCTTCGGCATGCACGAGTGGGCGATGGTCTACCGGCTCGCCCCCGGCGAGCAGCGGCACGAGCAGCTCCCCCTTCGGCTAGGGCAGGCGCAGACCGACGCTGTCGTCGAGCGCCACCAGGTGCGGTGCAGCCACTTCGACGCCTATCGCTTCTTCACCGAGCCGGCCCGCCCGCTCAACCAGCTCCGGCCCACCCGGGAGGGTCAGGTCGGGCTCGAGCAGCCCGGCTGCCTGCACGCGGGGATGGACCTCTACAAGTGGTGCTTCAAGCTGAGCCCGCTTATCCCCTCCGCCCTGACGCTCGACGCCTTCGAGCTGGCCCGCGAAACCCGGACGCTCGACATGCAGGCCTCCCCCTACGACGTCAGCGGGCTCGGGCTGAGCGCCGTCCGGGTCGAGACTTCCGCCGGCAAGGCCGAGTACCTCGAGCGGCAGCGCGACCTGGCCGGCCGGTCGAACGCCCTGCGCCGTCGCCTGCTCAAGGTGCTGCCCACCACCTGAGAGTGGCGACGATCACACCCGCCTCGTACGGTCGGTGCATGACCGGACCCACCGACGAGGCCACCACCCCTGACGCCTCGGTCACCGCCCTTCGCCCTCTTGCCGACGACGCCGTGGCCCTGGCCGACCGCTGGGCCGCCGCGACCCAGTCCGGCGAGACCGCCCGCGAGGCGGCGACGACCCGTCAGCTCGCCTCCCTCCTGTCCGACCCGGCCGGGCTCGACCTCGCGGTCCGGTTCGTCGACCGCGTCGTCCGACCCGAGGACGACGCCGTCGCCGCACGAGAGCTCGCCTCGCTCTCGGCCTCGGACGCCTCATTCCTCGGTCGGGTCGATCGGAGCCTCCTACGTGCCGGGGCGCTCGCGGCGCGGGTCGCGCCGCGGCTTGTTGTCCCGGTCGCCCGCGCCCGGATGCGCCAGATGGTCGGGCACCTGCTCGTCGACTCCCGCGACCCCGCCCTCGGCCGGCACCTCGCCGCCGCGAGGGAGCAGGGCTTCCGGCTCAACATCAACCTCCTCGGCGAGGCCGTCCTCGGCGAGGACGAGGCGGCGCGTCGCACCGACCGCACCCGCCGGCTGCTCGAGCGTCCCGACGTCGACTACGTCTCGATCAAGGTCTCCTCGCTCGTGAGCCAGATCGTCACGTGGGACACCGAGGGCACGGTCACCCGCTGCCTCGACCGGCTCCGCCCGCTCTACCGTGTGGCCGCCGAGCACGACCACAAGTTCGTCAACCTCGACATGGAGGAGTACCGCGACCTCGACCTGACGCTCGAGGTCTTCGAGCGGATGCTCTCCGAGGAGGAGTTCCACCGGCTCGAGGCGGGGATCGTCCTGCAGGCCTACCTGCCCGACGCGCTCCCGGCGCTGCAGCGGCTCATCGGATTCGCGCAGCGACGCCAGGCCGCAGGCGGCGCGGGCATCAAGGTCCGCCTCGTCAAGGGCGCCAACCTCGCGATGGAGCAGGTCGAGGCCGAGCTGCACCACTGGCCGCAGGCCCCCTACGAGACCAAGGCCGAGGTCGACGCGAGCTATCTGCGCTGCGTCGAGCGCGCCCTGCGAGCGGACGCGGTCGACGCGGGAGTACGGATCGGTGTGGCGAGCCACAACCTCTACGACCTCGCGGCGGCCCACCTGCTCGCGGAACAGCGAGGGGTCACCACCGCGGTCGACGTCGAGATGCTCCAGGGCATGTCACCCGCGCAGGCCCGGGCCGTCCGCGACACGGTAGGCACCGTGATCCTCTACACCCCCGTCGTCGACCCCGCCGACTTCGACGCTGCCGTCTCGTACCTCGTGCGCCGCCTCGAGGAGAACGCCACGCCGGAGAACTTCCTCCATGCCTTCTTCGCCGAGGGCGACCCGGCCGCGATGCCCGAGCAGGAGCGTCGCTTCCGGCAGAGCATCACCGACATCGCGACGACCTCGGTCGGCCCGCGGCGCGAGGCTGGTCGCGCCGAGATCGGCGAGACCTTCGCCGGCACGCCCGACTCCGACCCGGCGCTGCCGGCCAACCGCGACTGGGCCGCCCGGGCCGTGGCCGACGAGCCACCCGCGCTGCGCTCGCCCCACCTCGGCTCGACGGACGAGGTCGACGAGGTCGTCGCCCGCGCCGCTGCCGCGCACGCGGGCTGGGCCGCCCGGCCGGCGAGCGAGCGCGCCGCCATCCTGCGCCAGGCCGCCCGCGAGCTCGACGGGCGCCGTGAGCAGCTGCTCACCGTCATGGCGGCCGAGGCCGGCAAGACCCCGGCCGAGGCCGACCCGGAGATCTCCGAGGCCGCCGACTTCGCGCGCTACTACGCCGACCGTGCAGAAGAGCTCGAGGACGGGCCGATGACCGACGGGGCCCGGTTCACCCCTTCGCCGGTCACCCTCGTCACCCCGCCGTGGAACTTCCCCGTGGCGATCCCCATCGGCGGAGTCCTCGCGGCGCTGGCCGCCGGGTCCGCCGTCATCATCAAGCCCGCTCCGCAGACCCCGGGGTGCGTCGAGGCTGCCGCCGACGCGCTCTACGCGGCGGGCGTGCCCGACGACGTCCTCCAGGTCGTGCGCACGGACGAGGACGAGGTCGGCCAGCACCTCGTCAGCCACGACGACATCGACACCGTCGTGCTCACCGGCGCCTCCGAGACCGCGGCGCTCTTCGCCGGGTGGCGCAGTAGCCGGGCCGGCGGGCCGCGCGTCTACGGCGAGACCTCGGGCAAGAACGCGCTCGTCGTCACCCCTTCGGCCGACCTCGACCTCGCGGTCGCCGACCTCGTCCAGTCAGCGTTCGGGCACGCGGGGCAGAAGTGCTCTGCCGCATCGCTCGCGATCCTCGTCGGCTCGGTCGGCCGCTCGGAGCGCTTCCGCCGCCAGCTCGTCGACGCCGTGCGCTCGATCCGGGTGGGCTATCCCGTCGACCTCTCGACCCGCATGGGTCCGCTCATCGAGCCGCCGGGCGACAAGCTGCGCCGCGCCCTGACGACCCTCGAGCCCGGCGAGAACTGGCTCGTCGAGCCGCGGCAGCTCGACGAGTCGGGCCGGCTCTGGTCGCCGGGTCTGCGCGAAGGGGTCCTGCCGGGCTCGTTCTTCCACCTCACCGAGGTCTTCGGGCCGGTGCTCGGTCTCATGCACGCCGACGACCTCGACGAGGCGATCGAGCTGCAGAACGCGACGGAGTACGGACTGACCGGCGGCATCCACTCGCTCGACGCCGACGAGATCGACTACTGGACCGAGCACGTCGAGGTCGGGAACGCCTACGTCAAGCGGCACATCACCGGCGCGATCGTCGAGCGTCAGTCCTTCGGCGGGTGGAAGGCCTCCAACGTCGGCCCCGGAGCCAAGGCCGGCGGCCCGAGCTACGTCGCCCAGCTCGGCACGTGGTCCCCTGACGGCCTGCCGACGAAGGGGGCGGACGTCGCCCCGGCCGTGCAGCGGACCGTGGAGGCGATGCTCACCCGGCTCGACGACCGGGTCTCCGACAAGGACCGGGAGATGATCGCAGCCGCTCTGCGCAGCGACGCGCTCGCGTGGGCGGAGGAGATCGGGGTCGAGCACGACCGGGCCGGCCTGCGGGTCGAGTCGAACGTCTTCCGCTACCGGCCGGTCCCCCGCGTCGTCATCCGTGCCGGCGCCGACGCCTCGGTCGCCGAGGTCGTCCGGCTCGTCGGGGCGGCGACGCTGACCCGCACCCCGGTCCTGGTCTCGGCGCACCCCGACCTCGGCCTGCCGGGCAGCCTCGGTCACGTCCAGGTCGTCACGGCGGACGACGACTCCTTCGCCGCTGGTGCGCCCGCCCAGGCCGGACCGGCGGGCCGCGTCCGGGTCGTCGGGTCCACCCCTTCGCCGCTCTCCCAGGTCTCCCCCACCGAGCTCACCGTCATCGACGGTCCGGTGCTGGCGACGGGCCGACGCGAGCTTCTGACCTTCGTGCGCGAGCAGGCGATCAGCCGCACCCGGCACCGCTTCGGGCACGTCGAGCAGGGGTGAGCCTTCGCGTCAGCGGACGGCGACGCCCCCTCGCATGAGGCCGTAGGTGATGCCGTCGAGCAGTGCCTCCCACGAGGCCTCGACGATGTTGGCGGCCACCCCGATGGTCGTCCACGACGTCGACCCGTCGCTCGTCTCGATGAGCACGCGGGTGATCGCGTCGGTGCCGTGCGCGGCGTCGAGGATGCGCACCTTGTAGTCGATGAGCTCGAGCTGGCCGATCTCCGGGTAGACGACGGCCAGCGCCTGGCGCAGCGCCTCGTCGAGCGCGTTGACCGGTCCGTTGCCCTCGCCCGTGGCGACGATCCGCTGGCCACCGGCATGGACCTTGACCGTGGCCTCGGAGAGGGCCTCCTCGCCGGCGCCGCGGACGTCAGTGATAGCGCGCCAGGACTCGATCTGTGCGTAGACCGGCATGCTCGGGTCGACCTCGCGCCGCAGCAGCAGCTCGAAGGACGCGTCCGCCGCGTCGAAGGTGTACCCCTGCTGCTCGAGGCTCTTGACGCGGGCGAGGACCCTGGCGAGGACGTCACCGTCGCCGGAGAGGTCGACGCCGAACTCGCGGCTCTTGAGCTCGACGGTGGCCCTGCCCGCCATGTCGGAGACGAGCATCCGCATGTCGTTGCCGACGTCCTTGGGCTCGATGTGCTGGTAGAGGTCGGGGTCGACCTTGATCGCGCTCGCGTGCAGACCCGCCTTGTGCGCGAAGGCTCCCGCGCCGACGTAGGGCTGCCGCGAGAACGGCGGGTAGTTCGTCACCTCGCTGATCGCGTGCGCGATCCGGGTCGCGTCCTGCAGCCGGTAGGGCTCGACGAGGTCCATGCCGAGCTTGAGCTGGAGGTTGGCGAGGACGGTGATGAGGTCGGCGTTGCCGGTGCGCTCGCCGTAGCCGTTGATCGTCCCCTGCACGTGGTCGGCGCCGGCCTCGACCGCCGCCATCGTGCTGGCCACGGCGCAGCCGGTGTCGTTGTGGCAGTGGATGCCGACGCGGGCCCCGGTCGTGGCGATGACGTCTGTGACGGCGGCGTGGACCTGGCCAGGCAGCATCCCCCCGTTGGTGTCGCACAGCGCTACGACCTCCGCACCGGCGTCGACAGCGGCCTGCACGCAGGCGAGCGCGTACTCGCGGTCGAGGAGGTACCCGTCGAAGAAGTGCTCGGTGTCGACGACGACGGTTCGGCCCTGGGCGACGAGGTGGCTCACGGTGTCGGTGATCATCGTGAGGTTCTCCTCGCGGGTCGTGCGCAGCGCCCGCTCGACGTGCCCGGGGTGCGACTTCGCGACGAGCGTGATGACGGACGCGCCGGAGTCGAGGAGCGCCTGGACCTGGGGGTCGGTCGCGGCGGAGCCGCCCGCCTTGCGCGTGGCGCCGAAGGCAGCGAGCGTCGCGTTGTGCAGCGTCAGCTCGCTCTGCGCCCGCCGGAAGAACTCGGTGTCGTTCGGGTTGGCCCCCGGCCATCCCCCTTCGATGTGGGTGACGCCGAGGTCGTCGAGGTGCCGGGCGATGGTCAGCTTGTCCGCGACAGAGAGGTTGATCCCCTCCTGCTGCGCGCCGTCGCGCATCGTCGTGTCGTAGACGTGGAACGTCGTGCTCATCTGCTTCTTCCTGACGGCACCGGGGTGCGAAGGGGTGGTGCGACCCGCTCGTCGCGCCGGGGCCGAGCCGTGGGTGGGCCTGGACTCCCCTTCGCCGTCTCGGGCACCCTGCTCTGCCCGACAAAGCGAAAGACCCCCCGGGTACGGGAGGTCTGCGCGACGAGCGGGGCTCGTCGCGCCTAGATAATGAGCAGCGTCGCGGTAGCGGCGGAGGTCATCTCGGGCATCACGTGAGCCACCCTGCCACCGCGGCCCGGGGCCTGGGCAGGGCGTCCGCATCGTGGTCAGCGCAGGATCGCCTCGATCGCCGCGGCCACGCCGTCCTCGTCGTTCGAGCCGGTCCGGTCGGTGACGACGGCCTGCACCTCGGGGTGGGCGTTCGCGACGGCGAAGGAGCGGCCCGACCAGGTGAGCATCGGCAGGTCGTTGGGCATGTCGCCGAAGGTCCACACCTCGGCGGCGTCGATGCCGATCTCGGCGCACCATGCCTCGAGCGCGGCAGCCTTCGTCACCCCCGGGGCGGACATCTCGGCGAGCCCCCCGGAGCCGGAGTAGGCGAGGATGACGCGGTCACCGACGACCTCAGCGGCACTGGTGAGGAACTCCTCGTCGTCGAGATGCGGGTTGCGTGCGAGCAGCTTGCCCGCGGCGGCGTCGCGCAGGTCCTCGATGCGGGAGGTCGTCACGAGGTCCTCGGGGTGGTCGTGGATCGCCGCGAACATCCGCTCCGCGGCGAGCCCCGTCGACCGCTCGGCGGCGAAGCCGGTCCCCGGGAGCTCGGACCGCAGGTCGGCCACCACCTCCGCGACGACATCGGGCTCGATCGTGCGCTCGCCGAAGACCCGCTGCTGCAGCACGTCGTAGCGGAAGGCGCCGTTGCCGCACAGGGCGATCCCTCGCGCCCCGACGACGTGCGCGAGGTCGTCGAGCCACCGGGGTGGCCGGGCTGTGACGAGAACCGTCTCGATCCCGGCGTCCGCGGCCGCGCGCAGCGCCCGGACGCTGCGCTCCGAGACGGAGCCGTCCGAGCGCAGCAGCGTGCCGTCGAGGTCCGTGGCGAGGAGCCGAGGGACGCTCACCCTGCCCTCTCCCATGGCGACGGCCTCACCCCTTCGCCCGTCACACCAGCCGGGTCATCCAGCCGTAGGTGTCCTCGCTCCGGCCCTGCTGCATCGACAGCAGCCGCTCGCGCAGGCCGCGGGTGACCTCGCCGCCGCTCTCCCCCGCGGTCGACGGGGCGCTGCCGCCGCCGGCCCAGCGCAGCTCACCGATCGGGGTGATGATCGCCGCGGTGCCGCACGCGAAGACCTCGAGGATCTCGCCGCTGGCGACCCCGTCCTTCCACTCCGCGATCTCGACCTTGCGCTCGACCGGGGTGAGGTCGAACTCGTGGGCGAGCTCGAGGACGGACATGCGGGTGATGCCCGGGAGGATCGTGCCGGTGAGCTCGGGGGTGACGAGCGTGCCGTCCTTCATGACGAAGAAGACGTTCATGCCGCCGAGCTCGTCGACGTAGGTGTGGGTCGCGGAGTCGAGGAAGACGGCCTGGTCGCAGCCGTTCTGCGCGCCCTCGATCTGGCCCGCGAGCGCCGAGGCGTAGTTGCCGCCGCACTTCGCGGCGCCGGTGCCGCCGGCCCCGGCGCGGGCGAAGTTCTCCGCGACCCACAGGGTGACCGGCTTCGGGCCGCCGGTGAAGATCGAGGCGGCGGGGCTGGCGATGACCGAGTACTTCACCTCGCTGCTCGGACGCAGGCCGAGGAAGGCCGCGGAGCCGTACATGAAGGGTCGCAGGTAGAGGCTCTTCTCGCCGTCGCCGAAGGCGGGGACCCACGCCTCGTCGGCCTCGACGAGCACCTTGAGCGACTCGACGAAGTCGTCGACCGGCAGCTCTGGCAGGGCCATCCGGCGGGCGCTCGCGATGAGGCGCTCACCGTTCTTCTCGGGGCGGAAGGTCCACACCGAGCCGTCCTCGTGGCGGTACGCCTTGAGCCCCTCGAAGATCTCCTGCGCGTAGTGCAGCACCGAGGCTGCCGGGCTGATCGTGATGTCCCCGTAGGGGGCCAGCTCGGCACCGGTCCACCCCTCGTCGACCCGCCACGTCGCGGTGACCATGTGGTCGGTCATGTGCGTGCCGAAGCCGGGGTTGGCGAGGATCTGCTCGCGCTCCGCCGGGCTCACGGGGCTGGGGTTGGTGGTGCGGGTGTAGGACAACGTCATCGTCGGCTCCTGGGCTCTGGCATGCGGTGGTTGCAGGGTAGCCCTCGCCCCCGCCGGACCTGTTTATCGGGTCTTGGAACCAGCTGCACCCTCACCCGAGGAACTTCCTCGGGCGGAGGTGCGACTTCTCGGGCGGAGCACCAGGCTGCCCGAGGACGGCGAAGGGGGGTGAGCCGGCTTCGGTTCTCATGGTCCTCGCAACACCTCGTTCTGAGGAGTTGCGAGGACCATGGTCGTTTCGGAGGGGCGTAGGCGCCCGGTGGAGGTGACGCCGGAGCTGGTGGCTGCGGTGGTTGCCGAGTTCGAGACCTCGGGGTCGGTGGGTGCGGCGTCCCGGGTGGCGGGGTGTTCGCACTCCTTGGCGCGCAGGTTGCTGGTGGCGGCGGGGTTGTTCCCGGCGGAGCCGCAGCCGTTGGGTAAGCCGGTGGCCCGGGCAGAGTTCGACGCCCTGGTCGCGGCCGGGGTTCATCACAGCGTGGCTGCCCGGCAGGTCGGCGTTGCTCCCCTGACGGGGAGTTACTGGGTGCGGGGGATCCGAAGGAGTCATGGGCGCACGATCTATCCCGATGGGCGGGTCGTCAGGGCGCCGGCCGCGCGACCCGCTAGACCTGCCGCTGTGGACGAGGTCGTCGGGACGGGCCGGGTGTTGTCGTTGCAGGAGCGGTTGGTCATCGCTGACGGGGTGGTCAACGCTCTGTCGTACCGGGCGATCGGTGCGCTGATCGGCCGGCCGGCCTCGACGGTGTGGCGGGAGGTGAAGACGCACCGCGACCAGCAGGGTCGGTACCTCCCGCACCAGGCCCATGCCAAGGCCGCGGCGACCAGGGCCCGACCCAAAGCGTCCAAGCTCGCCGCCTACGGGCCGTTACGGGACTACGTGATCGGCGCGCTGTCCCGGAAGTTGTCACCGGAGCAGATCAGCAACAGGCTCAAGGTCGATCACCCCGACGACGAGAGCATGCGCGTGTCACACGAGACGATCTACCAGGCCCTGTACTTCCAGGCCCGCGGCGGCCTCAAACGCGAGGTCCAGGCGGCGCTGCGCACCGGCCGTGCCGTGCGCAAGCCCCAGGCCCGTGGGGTACGTGCGCCGCGGTTCGTCGACCCGATGATCATGATCAGCGACCGCCCAGCGGTCGTGGAGGACCGCGCCGTGCCCGGCCACTGGGAAGGTGACCTGATCATCGGCAAGGACTCCCGCTCGGCGATCGGGACCCTGGTCGAGCGCACCACCCGGTACGTCATGCTGCTGCACCTGCCCGGCGCTCACGACTCGATCACCGTGCGTGACCAGCTCGTCAAGACCATGGCCACCCTGCCGCAGCACCTGCGCGGATCGCTGACCTGGGACCAAGGCTCGGAGATGGCCGCGCACGCCTCGTTCACCATGGCCACGGACATGCCCGTGTACTTCTGCGACCCGGCCTCACCCTGGCAACGCGGGTCCAACGAGAACACCAACGGGCTCCTGCGCCAGTACTTCCCCAAGAGCACCGACCTGAGCGTCCACTCACCCGAAGACCTTGAGTACGTCGCTCACGAGCTCAACCAAAGACCACGAAAGACGCTCGACTGGGCAACCCCAGCCGAGCACCTTCGTGATCTACTCACCGGCTAGACAAACCACTCGGTGTTGCTAACACCGCGAGAATCCGCCCGGCCTCTGCGGCCGGCTCCCCCCTTCGTCGGGTGGTGGAGTCGCTCAGAGGCGGCCGGCGATCGCGTCGCCGATCTGCGAGGTGCTGCGCACGACGTCGCCCCGCTCCTGGAGGTCGGCCGCGACGGCCGCCTCGACCCGCTCGGCCTGCTCGCCCAGCCCCAGGTGGGCCAGGAGCATCGAGGCGGAGAGGATCGCGGCGGTCGGGTCGGCCTTGCCCTGGCCGGCGATGTCGGGGGCCGAGCCGTGGACCGGCTCGAACATGCTCGGCGCCGCACCTGAGGGGTTGATGTTGCCGCTCGCGGCGAGCCCGATGCCACCGGCGACGGCCGCGGCGATGTCGGTGATGATGTCGCCGAAGAGGTTGTCGGTGACGATGACGTCGAAGCGCGCCGGGTCGGTCGCGAGGAAGATCGTCGCCGCGTCGACGTGCTGGTAGGCGGTCTCGACGTCGGGGAACTCGGCCGCGACCTCCTCGACGGTGCGCCGCCACAGGTGCCCGGCGTTGACGAGGACGTTGTGCTTGTGGACGAGGGTGAGGTGCTTGCGCGGGCGGGCCTGCGCGCGGGCGAAGGCGTCGCGGACGACACGCTCGACACCGAAGCGGGTGTTGACGGAGGTCTCGGTCGCGATCTCCTGCGCGGTGCCGACGCGCAGCGCGCCGCCGTTGCCGACGTACGGGCCCTCGGTGCCCTCGCGGACGACGACGAAGTCCAGGCCCTTGCTCGTGACGTGCTCGGCGAGCGGGCTCGTCACGCCGGGGTAGAGCTTGGCCGGGCGCAGGTTGACGTAGTGGTCGAGGGCGAAGCGCAGCGGCAGCAGCACGCCCCGCTCGAGGACGCCGCTCGGGACGCTCGGGTCACCGATGGCGCCGAGGAGGATCCCGTCGTGCCCACGGAGCTCCTCGACGACGGAGTCCGGGAGGGTCTCGCCGGTGGCGTGCCAGCGCTTCGCGCCGAGGTCGTACTCGGTCGTGCTGATCTCGACGTCGGCGCCGAGCGCACCGAGCACCTTGAGCCCCTCGGCGACGACCTCGGGGCCGATGCCGTCGCCGCCGATGACGGCGATGTCGAAGGCGGTCCTCGATGCGGGCGAAGGGATATCGAGCTCGGTGGTCGTCATGGCCGGGATGCTAGGTTGCGCGTCCGCCATGTGGGCACCCTGTCCCGCATACCGGACCACCCCCTTCGCACGAGCCAAGGCTCGTGCGAGTCCCGGGCGAGGGAGAGGGTCAGTCGACCTTGCGGCACGCGCCCTTGTCGGCCGACTGCGCGAAGCGGGCGAAGATCTTCAGCGCCTGCGAGACGGGACGGTCCCGGTCGACCGGGGTCCACCCCAACGAATCCTGCTCAGCCCGCCGACGGGCGAGCTCCTCGTCGTCGACGAGGAGGTTGACCCGACGGCCCGGGATGTCGAACTCGATGACGTCGCCGTCGCGGACCAGCCCGATCGGGCCGCCGGACGCGGCCTCCGGGGAGACGTGGCCGACGGACAGGCCGGAGGAGCCGCCGGAGAAGCGGCCGTCGGTGATGAGCGCGCACTTCGGGCCGAGGCCGACGCCCTTGAGGTACGAGGTCGGGTAGAGCATCTCCTGCATGCCCGGCCCGCCCTTGGGGCCCTCGTAGCGGACGACGACGACGTCCCCGGCCTGGACCTGCCCGCTGAGGATCATCTCGACGGCCTGGTCCTGCGACTCGGCGACGCGTGCCGGCCCGCTGAAGGACCACTGGTGCTCGGGCACGCCGGCGGTCTTGACGATACAACCGTCCGGGGCGAGGTTGCCGGTGAGGACGGCCAGTCCCCCTTCGGCGGTGAAGGCGTGCTCGACCGAGCGGATGCAGCCCGACTCGCTGTCCGTGTCGAGGCTGGTCCAACGGTTGGTCGAGGAGAAGGCCTCCGTCGTGCGGACGCCGCCGGGTGCGGCGTGGAAGAGCTCGATCGCCTTGTCGGTCGCGGCGCCAGAGCGGATGTCCCAGTCGGAGAGCCACTGGGCGAGCGAGGCGCTGTGCACGGAGCGGACCCCGTCGTCGAGCATCCCGCCGCGGTGCAGCTCACCGAGGATCGCGGGGACGCCGCCGGCGCGGTGCACGTCCTCCATGTAGTAGTCGCTGCTGTTGGGGGCGACCTTGACCAGGCACGGGGTGACGCGCGAGAGCGCGTCGATGTCGTGCTGGTCGAAGTCGACTCCGGCCTCCTGGGCGGCCGCGAGGAGGTGCAGGATCGTGTTCGTCGAACCACCCATGGCGATGTCGAGGCGCATCGCGTTGGCGAAGGCGGGCTTGGTCGCGATGGAGCGCGGCAGCACCGAGTCGTCGTCGCCCTCGTAGTAGTCGCGGCAGAGGTCGACGACGAGCCGACCGGCGTCGAGGAAGAGCTCGCGGCGGGCGGCGGCGGTGGCCAGGGTCGAGCCGTTGCCGGGGAGGGAGAGGCCGAGCGCCTCGGTGAGGCAGTTCATCGAGTTGGCGGTGAACATGCCCGAGCACGAGCCGCAGGTCGGGCAGGCGGACTGCTCGATCTGGGTGATCTCCTCGTCGGAGACGGTGTCGTCGACGGACTTGATCATCGCGTCGATGAGGTCCAGCCGCGTGGCCGCAGTGCCATCCTCACCGATGATCGCCTTACCGGCCTCCATCGGCCCGCCGCTGACGAAGACCGTGGGGATGTTGAGGCGCAGCGCGGCGAGCAGCATGCCCGGGGTGATCTTGTCGCAGTTGGAGATGCAGACGAGCGCGTCGGCGCAGTGCGCCTGGACCATGTACTCGACGGCGTCGGCGATGACCTCACGGCTCGGGAGGCTGTAGAGCATCCCCGCGTGGCCCATCGCGATGCCGTCGTCGACGGCGATGGTGTTGAACTCCTTGCCGACTCCCCCGGCCTCCTGGATCGCGCCGGCGACGAGCTGTCCCATGTCCTTGAGGTGGACGTGCCCGGGGACGAACTGGGTGAAGGAGTTGGCGATCGCGACGATCGGCTTGCCGAAGTCGCTCTCCCCCATGCCGGTCGCGCGCCACAGCGCGCGGGCGCCGGCCATGTTGCGGCCGTGGGTGGTGGTCCGGGATCGCAGCTCAGGCATGGGTCAAACCTAGTTCTCGTCGGGGTGGGGGCGAAGGGGTGTCCGCCGCAGCGGGACGGGGCGGCCGGGAAATGCCGCAGCCGCCACGTCGGGCGTGGCGGCTGCGTGGCGGTCCGGCTGCGTCAGTCGTCGCTGCCCTGGTCGCGGCGGTCCATGGACTCCTGGAGGGCGCGGCGCGCCTCCTGTGCCTCGTCGCTCATGACGGTGCTCCTCATCGGTACGTGTGCGGCGACGGCACCGACCCTGGTGGGGGTGAGCAGTGGTCCGGCCGCAGGGTCGCCGCGCGCCGTACCGGACATCGCCTGCGCCCACCGTACGTCCGAGGTGTCCACCTGACGGACCCCCCGACCACATGCTGGGACGCCGGACCCGCACGAGCCAAGGCTCGTACCCTCCCCTGTTCGCACGAGCCAAGGCTCATACCCTCAGCGGGCGCGGGCGAGGCGCCGGGAGAGGAGCACGACGAGCGCGACGAGAGCCACCGCGACGAGCACCCACCACCACGGGACCCGGCCGAGGGCCGCCTCGAGCACCGCGAAGCCGATCGTCGTGTAGATCGTCGCCCACAGGACCGCCCCGACGACCAGGGCCGGCCCGAAGTGCGTCCACGGCATCCGCAGCGCCCCCGCGCTGAGGTTGATCGCGGTCTGCAGCCCGACCGTGAGGAAGCCCAGGCTCACCGCCGGCGGCCCGATCTGGCGCACCAGCCGCTCCCCCTGCGTGAGGAGGCGGCCCTGCTCACCCGGGCGATCCCCCTTCGCCCGCCGCCGCTCGGCCGCCGTCCGGGCCCCGCGACCGATCGCGTAGGTGACGCTCCCCCGGACCATGGCACCGAGGAATAGGAAGCCGAAGGCGAGCCAGAACGGCCAGCTCTCGAGCATCTCTTCCACCGGGTCAGCGTAGGCGGCGCGACGGGAGCGCGACCCGTCCCCCCTTCGCCAGACAAGGGTGCGCCTCACCCGGGAACATTTCCCGGGTGAGGCGCACCTTTATCGGATAACCCGATAAAGGGTCAGCGGGCGGCCGAGCCCTCCGTGTAGTCGTCGTCGGTCTGCTTCCACGAGAAGTGCGAGCGCAGGACCTTGCCGGTCGCCTCGATCGGGTGGCCGGCCTCCTTCTCGCGCAGCTCCTGGAACTCCGCGCCGCCGTTGTCCTGGTCGTCGATGAAGCGCTGCGCGAAGGCACCGGACTGGATGTCGCCGAGGACCTCCTGCATGCGCTGCTTGACACCGGCGTCGACGATGCGCGGGCCGGAGACGTAGTCGCCGTACTCGGCCGTGTCGGAGATCGACCAACGCTGCTTGGCGATGCCGCCCTCCCACATGAGGTCGACGATGAGCTTGAGCTCGTGGAGCACCTCGAAGTACGCGATCTCCGGCTGGTAGCCCGCCTCGGTGAGCGTCTCGAAGCCCGCCTGCACGAGGTGGCTCATGCCGCCGCAGAGCACCGCCTGCTCGCCGAAGAGGTCGGTCTCGGTCTCCTCGGTGAAGGTCGTCTTAATGACGCCGGCGCGGGTGCCACCGATGCCCTTGGCGTACGACTTCGCGAGGTCCCAGGCGCTGCCCGAGGCGTCCTGCTCGACGGCGATGATGTCCGGGATGCCGCGACCGGCGACGTACTCACGCCGCACGGTGTGACCGGGGGCCTTCGGCGCGACGAGGATGACGTCGACACCCTTCGGCGGCTGGATGTAGCCGAAGCGGATGTTGAAGCCGTGCCCGAAGACGAGGGCGTCACCCTCGGTGAGGACGGGCTCGATGTCCTCGGCGTAGAGGTGACGCTGCACCTGGTCCGGGGCGAGGATGACGATGACGTCGGCCTCCTCCGCGGCCTCGCGCGGGGTGAGGACGCGCAGGCCCTCGTCCTCGGCCTTGGCGCGGCTCTTGCTGCCCTCCTTGAGGCCGACGCGGACGTCGACGCCGGAGTCGCGCAGGTTGAGCGCGTGCGCGTGGCCCTGCGAGCCGTAGCCGATGACGGCCACCTTGCGGCCCTGGATGATCGCCAGGTCGGCGTCGTCGTCGTAGAACATCTCGGCCATCGTGGGCCTCTCCTTCGGTTGGGGTGGTGCGTGCTGCTGCGTACGTGGGTGAGTGGTCAGGGCGAAGGGGGTGAACCCCGCCTCGCGTGGCCGGCTAGTGCCGTCCGCCGCGGTCGGTGATCGAGCGGCCGCCCCGGCTGATGGCGACCATGCCGGACTTCACGATCTCCTTGACCCCGTAGGGCTCGAGGATCTCCAGCATCGCCCGGTGCTTGTCGGCGTTGCCGGTCGACTCGATGGTCACGGAGTCGGCGGTGACGTCGAGCATCCGGGCCTTGAAGAGCTGGACGGTCTCGAGGATCGGGCCGCGGGTGCTCGCGTCGGCGCGGACCTTGACGAGGAGCAGCTCGCGGTCGACGGAGGTCAGCGGGTCGAGCTCGACGACCTTGAGCACCTCGACGAGCTTGTTGAGCTGCTTGGTGACCTGCTCCAGCGGCAGCTTCTCGACCTCGACGACGACGGTCATCCGGGAGACGTCGGGCTGCTCGGTGGGGCCGACGGCGAGGCTGTCGATGTTGAAGCCACGGCGGGAGAAGAGCGCGGAGATGCGCGCGAGGACGCCGGGCTTGTCCTGGACGAGGACCGAGAGGGTGTGCCTGCTGCTCATGACTGTCCTGTCACTTCCCGTCGTGGTCCGCGTCGAGGTCCTGCTCGATCGCCTCGGACTCCTCGCGGTCCCACTCGGGGGCCGCGTCGCGGGCGATCTGGATGGCGTCGTTGCTCACGCCGGCGGGGACCATCGGCCACACCATGGCGTCGCGCTCGACGACGAAGTCGACGACGACCGGGCGGTCGTTGATCTCCATGGCCTGGCGGATCGTCGCCTCGACGTCCTCGGGTCGCTCGCAGCGCAGGCCGACGCAGCCGTAGGCGTCGGCGAGCTTGACGAAGTCGGGGATCCGGCGACCGACGGAGGTGTGCAGGTCGGTGTTGGAGTAACGCTCGTTGTAGAAGAGCGACTGCCACTGGCGGACCATGCCGAGGCTGGAGTTGTTGATGATCGCGACCTTGATCGGGATGTCGTTGATGACGCAGGTCGCGAGCTCCTGGTTGGTCATCTGGAAGCAGCCGTCGCCGTCGATCGCCCACACGACACGGTCGGGCTCGCCGACCTTGGCGCCCATGGCGGCCGGCACCGAGTAGCCCATCGTCCCGGCACCGCCGGAGTTGAGCCACGCGTTCGGGCGCTGGTAGCCGATGAACTGGGCGGCCCACATCTGGTGCTGCCCGACACCGGCGGCGTAGATCGCCTCGGGGCCGGCGATCTCGCCGAGCTTCTCGAGGACGTACTGAGGAGCGAGCGCCTCGGGGTCCTCGCTCGGGGTGTAGCCGACGGGGTAGCTCTGCGCCCAGCCCTGCGTGCGGGTCACCCAGGCGGAGTAGTCGCCGCGGCGCGCGTCGGGGGCGCTCACGGCCGCGGTGAGCTCGGCGATGATCGCCTTGGCGTCACCGACGATCGGCACGTCGGCGACGCGGTTCTTGGAGATCTCCGCGGGGTCGATGTCGGCGTGGATGACCTTGGCGTCCGGGGCGAAGGAGCTCAGCTGGCCGGTGACACGGTCGTCGAAGCGGGCACCGAGGGCGATGATGAGGTCGCTGCGCTGGAGGGCGGTGACGGCGGCCACGGAGCCGTGCATGCCGGGCATGCCGAGGTGGAGCGGGTGCTCGTCGGGGAAGGCGCCGCGGGCCATGAGCGTGGTCACGACGGGGATGCCGGTCGTCTCGGCGAGGGCCTTGAGCTCCGCGTACGCGCCGGCCCGGATGACGCCGCCGCCGACGTAGAGGACCGGCTGGCGGCTCTTGGCCATGAGCTTGGCCGCCTCGCGGATCTGCTTGGCGTGCGGCTTGGTCACCGGGTGGTAGCCGGGCAGGTCGATGCGCGGCGGCCAGGCGAAGGTCGTCTTGGCCTGCAGCGCGTCCTTGGAGATGTCGACGAGCACGGGGCCGGGCCGGCCGGTGCTCGCGATGTGGAAGGCCTCGGCGATGACGCGCGGGATCTCGGCGGGGTCGGTGACGAGGTAGTTGTGCTTGGTGATCGGCATGGTGATGCCGCGGATGTCCGCCTCCTGGAAGGCGTCCGTGCCGATGGCGGCCGAGGCGACCTGGCCGGTGATGGCCACCATGGGGACCGAGTCCATGTGCGCGTCGGCGATCGCGGTGACGAGGTTCGTCGCACCCGGGCCGGAGGTGGCCATGCAGACGCCGACCTTGCCGGTGGCGCTGGCGTAGCCCTCGGCCGCGTGGCCGGCGCCCTGCTCGTGGCGCACGAGGATGTGGCGGACCTTGACGGAGTCCATGAGCGGGTCGTAGGCGGGCAGGATCGCGCCGCCCGGGATGCCGAAGACGACCTCGGCGCCGACCGACTCGAGCGAGAGGACGAGGCTCTGCGCCCCTGTCACGGTCGCAGGGGGCGCGCTGGCCTGCGCCTGCCGGGCCATGCTGGCCGGGCTCGGCGCCGCGCGCCCCGCGGTCGACTGCTCGCTCACGGTGTCGCTCACGACTGACTCCACTTCTCGTCCGACTCGGTCGGTCCATCATCCGCCCCATGAAAAAGCCCTCCAGTCCCGGGGTCAGGACGTGAAGGGCGCGCGCTGCTGGTGAGCGTCTCGCTCAGGCAGCGCGCCGGGGAACTACAACGATGAGGGCCATGCGGCAACTCTCGCCCTCACGCCGCCACCGTGTCAATAATTGAGACAACCCCGTCCACGATGCGGGACGCGGTCTACCCAACCCCAACACCAGGACCGGTCAGGGGGCGCGGAAGCCGACGAGGGTCGCCTGGCCGAAGTCGAGGTCGGACCAGTGCCCCTGGTAGCGCAGGACGGCCGCGGCGCCGGGCGGGAAGCCCTGGCAGAGCTGCTCGTGGGCCGCCTCGTCGCCCTCGCCGTCGGCAAGCAGGCTCGCGGCCGCCGGGACCGACGGGGCGTGACCGACGACGAGGACGATGTCGGCGTCGCTCGTCGCCTCGCGCAGGACCTGGAGGACGTCGGACTCGCGTCCGTTGTACAGCTTCTCCTCCACCTGGATCTCGGCCTCCGAGCAGCCACCGCAGGCAAGCCCCTCGACGGTCTGCCGGGCCCGCAGCGCCGTGGAGGTGATGACCTCGTCGCAGCCCATGCCCTGGTCGTGCAGCCAGCGACCGAACTCCTCCGCGGCCTGCTGGCCCTGCGCCGTGAGCGCGCGTCCGTGATCTGCCTCGCCCGGCGGGGAGGACACCGCCTCCGCATGACGCACCAGCACGATCGTCCTCGGCTCCGCTGCACGGGTCATGACCCCAGTCTCGCGCTACGGGGGCCGTCTGCGCCAGAGAACCACCGACGACCAGACCACGACCGTGGCCGCAACCCCCGCACGGCCGGCCCGGCGGGTAGCGTCGGCGAGCAACGGCAGCGCACCCCGCTGCCCCGCACCCGGGCCCGCCCGGACCTCACCGAGGAGAGATGTATGTCTGACATCGACCGCCTGCTCCAGCAGCTCCCCACCGACGCCATCGCGGCTCAGCTCGGCGAGGACCCTGCCTCCGTCGACGCCGCGGCCCGGGCCGCGCTCCCCGCCCTCTTCGGCGGGCTCCAGGCCAACGCGGCCAACCCGGCCGGCGAAGCCTCGCTCCTCGAGGCGCTCCAGCAGCACGACCCCTCGCTCGTCGAGGGCGGCATCGACCTGAACGCGGTCGACACCCGTGACGGCGAGGCCATCACGCACCACATCTTCGGCCCGAACGAGGACGAGGTCGTCAACCGCCTCGGCGCGGCCGGCGGCGGCGGCGCGGGCTCGGCCCTCGTCAAGAAGCTCCTGCCGATCCTCGCCCCGATCGTCCTGTCCTACCTCATGGGCAAGCTGCAGCAAGGTGGCGGCGGCGCGAGCTTCCCCGGATCCGCGGGAGGCGGCCAGGGCGGGCGCGAGGGCGGCGTCCTCCCGGGCACCAACCCGCCGGCCGACACCGGTGCCGGGCCGGCGGCCGGTCCCACCGGTGGCGGCCTCGGCGACATCCTCGGGTCGATCCTCGGCGGCGCCGCGGGCGGCGCCCCGACGCAGCAGCAGGGTGGGATGCCAAGCACCGGCTCGATCCTCACCGACCTCCTCGGCGGGCTCCTCGGGGGCGGCCGCCGCTGACCCCTTCGAGGACGAGGACGAAGGGGGTGGACCGTCCGGTCCACCCCCTTTCGTCGTACCGTGCGCGGCGGACGTCAGGCCGGATGGACCACGTTAAGCGGGTCGCCCCCGCCCACGAGCGCCTCCAGCTGACGGCGCAGCAGCCGCACCGCACGCGGACGGAAGGCGGTCGTCACCCCACCGACGTGCGGGGTGACGAGGACACCCGGGGCGGACCACAGCGGGTGGTCGGCCGGCAGCGGCTCGGGGTCGGTGACGTCGAGGGCGAAGGAGAGCCGCCCCGCGTGCCGCAGCATCGCGTCGGTGTCGACGACCGGGCCGCGGGCGACGTTGACGACGAGTGACCCGTCGGCCAGGGCCGAGAGGAAGTCGTCGTCGACGAGGTGCCGGGTGTCGTCGGTGAGCGGCACGACGAGCACGACGACGTCGTGGTCCGGCAGCAGCCCGGGCAGCTCGTCGATGCCGTGGACGCGCTCGACGAGGTCGTCGCCGCCGCGCGCCCGGGAGGCCACCGCGGTGAGCGACACCTCGAAGGAGCCGAGCCGGCGCGCGATGGCCCGGCCGATCGATCCGTAGCCGACGACCAGGACCCGGCTGTCTGCGAGCGAGCGGCGGACGCGACGACCCGGCCACTCCCCCTTCGTCATGTCCCGGGCGGCGTCGTCGATGCCGCGCAACGACGCCAGCGCCAGGCCGACGGCAAGCTCGGCGGTCGAGTCGTCATGCACCCCGGCGGCGTTGGCCAGCGCGACGCCCTCCGGCAGCACCGGCACGACGTTGTGGTACCCCGCGGACAGCAGCTGGACGAGACGCACGGAGGGCTTCTCGGCGACGACCGCGACCTGGTCGGGGCCACCCATGTACGGCGCGACGTAGACGTCGACGTCCTCCTCCGGCACCGGGCCCTCCGGGGCCCAGACGACCGAGGTCACCCCGTCGACCGGGCCGACCGCGTCGAGCCACTGCTCGTCGGGGAAGGACGCGACGAGCGCCATCAGCTCGTCAGCTTGCCGAGGATGAGCTCGCGCGCCTTGCCGGCGTCGCCCTGGCCGCGCATCTCCTTCATCACCTGACCGATGAGGGCGCCGACGGCCTGGACCTTGCCGTCGCGGATCTTGTCGGCGATGTCGGGGTTCGCGGCGATCACGTTGTCGACGGCCGCCTCGAGGGCACCGTCGTCCTGGACGAGCTGGAGGCCGCGCGCGTCGGCGACCTGGGTGGGCCCCCCTTCGCCCTCGAGGACGCCCTCGAGGACCTGACGGGCCAGCTTGTCGTTGAGGCGACCGGCGGTGACCATCGAGTCGAGCTCGGCGACATGGGCCGGGGTGAGCCCGACCTGACCCGCGTAGGTCACGAGGTCGACGCCCTCGGTGTTGGCCCGGCGCGACGGCTCGCCGAGCCACCACTTCCGGGCAGCCTGCGGCGTCGCGCCCGCCGCGACCGTCTCCTCGATGAGCTCGACCGCACCGGCGTTGAGGACGTCACGCATCTCGAGGTCGCTGTAGCCCCAGTCGCCCTGGAGACGCTTGCGGCGCTCGGCCGGTGGCTCGGGCAGGGTGGCCCGCAGCTCCTCGACCCACTCGCGGCTCGGCGCGACGGGGACGAGGTCGGGCTCGGGGAAGTAGCGGTAGTCCTCGGCGTCGGACTTGGCCCGGCCGCTCGTCGTCATCGAGGTGTCCTCGTGCCAGTGGCGGGTCTCCTGGAGGATCGAGCCCCCGCCGGAGAGCACCGCGGCGTGCCGGCAGATCTCGTAGCGGACCGCACCCTCGACGCTGCGCAGGCTGTTGACGTTCTTCGTCTCGGTCCGGGTCCCCATCGGGACCGCGAGCTGCTCGGCGCTGCGCGGGCCGTCGCCGGCCTTGGGGCGCAGCGAGAGGTTGACGTCGCAGCGCATCGAGCCCTGCTCCATCTTGACGTCGGAGACGTCGAGCGCCCGGAGCAGGTCACGCAGCGCGGAGACGTAGGCCTTGGCGACCTCGGGGGCGCGCTCGCCGGCACCGACGAGCGGCTTGGTGACGATCTCGATGAGGGGGATGCCCGCCCGGTTGTAGTCGACGAGGGAGAACTCGGCGCCGTGGATGCGGCCGGTCGACCCGCCGATGTGCAGGCTCTTGCCGGTGTCCTCCTCCATGTGCGCGCGCTCGATCTCGACCCGGTAGATCTCGGTGCCCTCGCCGCCCGCCGCCGGGATCTCGACGTCGAGGTAGCCGTCGAAGGCGATCGGCTCGTCGTACTGCGAGGTCTGGAAGTTCTTCGGCATGTCCGGGTAGAAGTAGTTCTTCCGGGCGAAGCGGCACCAGTCGGCAATCTCGCAGTTGAGCGCCAGCCCGATCCGGATCGCCGACTCGACACCCGTCGCGTTGACGACGGGCAGGGCGCCGGGCAGGCCGAGGCACACCGGGCACACCTGGGTGTTGGGCTCGGCGCCGAACGTCGTCGCGCAGCCGCAGAACATCTTCGTCGCGGTGCCGAGCTCGACGTGCACCTCGAGCCCCATGACGGGGTCGAAGGAGGCGAGCGCCTCGTCGTAGCCGAGGACCTCGTCGGTCGTGGTGCTCATGGGTCAGGCTCCCTTGGTCTGCAGGGCGGGCAGGCGGTCGAGGAGGTGGCCGCCCCAGGCGGTGACGAGGCGCTGCTCGAGCGCGGCCCCGACGGAGTAGAGGCGGTCGTCGGCCATCGCCGGCGCGAGGATCTGGAAGCCGGCGGGCAGCCCGTCCTCGTCGGCGAGACCGCTCGGGAGGGACATGCCGGGGATGCCGGCGAGGTTCGCAGGGATGGTCGCGATGTCGTTGAGGTACATCGCCATCGGGTCGTCGGTCTTCTCGCCGAAGCGGAAGGCGGTCGTCGGCGCGGTCGGGCTGATGAGGACGTCCGCCTGGCCGAAAGCCGCGGCGAAGTCGTCGGCGATGAGGCGACGCACCTTCTGGGCGCTGCCGTAGTACGCGTCGTAGTAGCCCGACGAGAGGGCGTAGGTGCCGAGGATGATCCGGCGCTTCACCTCGTCGCCGAAGCCGGCGTCACGGCTGGCCGCCATGACCTGCTCCGCGGAGGGCGCGTCGACCCCCTTCGGCCCGACGCGCCGGCCGTAGCGCATGGCGTCGAACTTCGCGAGGTTGCTGCTCGCCTCGCTCGGGAGGATGAGGTAGTAGGCGGCGAGGGCGTACTCGAAGCTCGGGCAGGACACCTCGACGACGTCGGCACCGGCGTCGATGAGGTGCTGGACGGCCTCGTCGAAACGGGCCTGGACGCCGGCCTGGAAGCCCTCACCCGTGAGCTCCTTGATGATGCCGATCTTCATGCCGGACACGTCGGCGCGCTCGGCGGCGGCGACGACTCCGGGCACAGGAGCGTCGATGGAGGTCGAGTCCATCGGGTCGTGCCCGGCCATGACCTCGTGGAGCAGGGCGGTGTCGAGGACGGTCCGCCCGCACGGGCCGGCCTGGTCGAGCGAGGACGCGAGGGCAACGAGCCCGTAGCGCGAGACCCCGCCGTAGGTCGGCTTGGCGCCGACGCTGCCGGTGACGGCCGCGGGCTGACGGATCGAGCCGCCGGTGTCGCTGCCGATCGCGAGCGGCGCCTGGAAGGAGGCGACGACCGCGCTCGAGCCACCACCGGAGCCGCCGGGGGTCCGGTCGAGGTCCCACGGGTTGCGGGTCACGCCGTAGGCGGAGTGCTCGGTGGAGGAGCCCATCGCGAACTCGTCCATGTTGGTCTTGCCGAGGATCGGCATGCCCGCGGCCTTGAGCTTGCTCACGACGGTGGCGTCATACGGCGGCACCCAGCCCTCGAGCATCCGGCTGCCGCACGTCGTCGGCATCCCGGTCGTCGTCATGACGTCCTTGACGGCGATCGGCACGCCGGCGAGGCGGTGCAGCTGCTCGCCCTGGGCCCGACGGCCGTCGACCTCACGGGCGGTGGCAAGCGCGGACTCCCCCGCGACGTGGAGGTAGGCGTGGACGCCCTCGTCGACCTCGGCGATCCGGTCGAGGTGCGCCTGGGTGGCGTCGGCGGCCGAGAGGTCGCCGGAGGCGAGCGCGGCGGCGAGGTCCGCCGCGGGGAGGCGGGTGATGTCGGTCAAGTCGGGTCCTTCGTCGAAGGGGGCGTGGCTGGGTCGGCAGGGCGAAGGGGGTCCGTCACGGTCCCCCGTCGGTCACTCCTCGTCGAGGATGCGCGGGACCGAGAAGCGCTGCTCCTCGGCGAGCGGGGCGCCGGCGAGCGCCTGCTCGGGGGTGAGGGAGGGACGGACCTCGTCGGGCCGGGTGACGTTGACGAGCGGGAGCGGGTGGCTCATCGGCTCGACGCCGTCGGTCGGCGCCTGCTGGACCCGGGCCACCGAGGTGAGCACGACGTCGAGCTCGCCGACGAGGCGGTCGAGCTCCTCGGGCTCCAGCTCGATCCGGGCCAGCGAGGCGAGGTGGGCGACGTCGTCGCGGCTGAGGTCAGGCATGCCCGCCAGTCTACGGACCCCCGCACCGTCCTCGCCCCACCCCCGATGCCTCAGGTGACCCGCGGGTACAACGACCGTTGCGCATCTCGATCCCGGCTGCTGTCCCTACCCAGAGGGCCGCCGCGCACGCGTAGGCCGGCAATGGTCGTCGTTGCAGTGCCTGTGGATGACGACATCCCGGCATCGAGCAATGTCGGCAGGCTGGGTCACGTGCTGGTCGAGGACGTGCTCACGCAGCAGGGTGGGGTGGCCACGCGGAGCGAGATCCTCCGCGAGGTCACCGAGGCGTCCTTGCGTGCCGCTCTCGCGCAGGGACGCCTGGTCCGCCTCTCGCGTGGTCGATATGCGCTGCCCTCCGTCGACGTCGGCGCGCCCCGCTGGGACGAAGCCCTCAAGGTCACCGCGGAGCGGTCCCGTCGGGCCGCCCACGAGCTGAGCGGAACCTCGGTCCTGCTCAGCGCGGCCGCCCGATGGGGCTGGCGCTGCAAGTGGGTGCCGAGGCGGCCGCAGGTCGTCGTCCCCCGGGGGCGCAAGGTCACCGCGACGAGACAGCAGCGGTATGAGATGCACTGGCGCGCGATCCCGCGGGGAGATGTCGTCGACGGCTGGGTGACCGACCGTGTGCGGACCGCTGTCGACTGCGCCGCGACCCTGCCCCCGGACGAGGCGCTCTGCGTCCTGGACTCCGCTCTGCGCGAGGGGATGGTGACCCGTGACGAGATGCTCCTCGCGTGCGCGGGGCTGGCCCCGAGGTTCCGACGCAGGGCAGAGGAGAGCATCCGCCTGGCCGACGGGTCGTCCGACAACCCCTTCGAGTCGGTGCTGCGGTGGATCGCGCTCGGGGTCCCCACCCTCGCGGTGCAGACCCAGGTACGGATCGATGACCCCGCAGGTTTCGTGGGTCGGGTGGACCTCGCCGACGAAGAGCTCCGGATCGTGCTCGAGGCGGACTCGGTCGAGTTCCACTCCGAGCCGGAGCAGCTGGAGCGCGACTGCATCCGGTACACCCGCCTCGTCGCCGACGACTGGCTCGTCCTGCGCTTCACCTGGAAGCAGGTGATGAACGACCCGGAGTGGGTGCGCGACGTCATCATCCGTACGGTCGCGGTCCGGCGGGCACAGCGCGCGCTGCCGGCAGCCTGAGGACCGCGCGGGACGAACGACCGTTGCCACGACCCACGCTCGGCGTGGCCTCGCAGCGACACGGGTGATCGCCCGCAGGTCCCAGGCAATGGTCGTCGTACCCGCGGGTCACGTCTGGCTCAGAGGATGGGGACGCGCTGACGGGTCTCGGCGACCTTGTCGCGGTCGATGTCCGCGAGCAGGATGCCGGGTCCGGCGTCGAGGCGGCTGCGGACCGCCCCCGTCGGATCGGCGAGCGCGGAGCGGCCGATGCCGAAGGGCCCCTCGGTCGAGCGCGGGGTCCAGGCCTGACCGACGGCGAGCAGCCACGCCTGAGCGTCGTGGGCGCGGGCCTGGACCAGCAGGTCCCACTGCTCGGCCTTGCCGGGCCCGTCGCCCCACGAGGCCGGCAGCACGACGAGCTCGCTGCCGCCACGGCCCAGCTCGGTGAAGAGGTCGGGGAAGCGGACGTCGAAGCAGGTGGCCAGGCCGACCGTCCAGCCGTCGACCTTCGCGGTGACGACCTCCTCCCCCGGCGCCACCGTGTCGGACTCCCGCGTCGTGAAGGCGTCGAAGAGGTGGATCTTGCGGTACGTCGCCTCCTCGACCCCGGCGCCGGTGAGCAGCAGGGTGTTGTGCACCCGGCGCCGCGGGCCGCGGTCGGTCTCGACCTCGTCGGCCGGGGTGAACATCCCGACGACGGCGACGACCCCGTGCTCCTGGGCCGCGGCCCGCACCCCGTCGGCGAAGGGACCGTCGAGCGGCTCGGCGGCCGTGTCGAGCCGTCGGGTGAAGGGGGCCATCGTCGCCTCGGGGAAGACGACGAGACGGGCGCCGAGGTCGCCCGCGCGCCGGATGCCGTCGCGGACGAGGCCGAGGTTGTCCGCGGGGTCCTCGGTGCTCTCGACCTGGACGCCCGCGACACGCAGCAGGTCAGGCACCCTGGGCCTCCTGCGCCTCGATGCGGGCACGCGTGACCATGTCGGCCCGAGCCGCGGCCAGGACCTGCTCGTCCGCGCACGCGGCGGCGAAGGCCTCGATCCGCGCCTGGATCTCACGGCCGAGCAGCCACTGCCCGATGACGTACCCGACCCGTCGCACGAGGGGGGGCCCGACGAGGTCGTAGGTGTACTTCCACACCGCTCGGGTCCCCTCCCCTTCGCCCTGGAAGCGCCAGCCACCCCCGAAGCGGGAGAAGACGCGCGGCCCATCGACCATCGTCATGCCGACCGAGGTCGGCGGGCGCCACGAGACGTACTCGGTCACCATGCTCGGGCTGAGCGGACCGAGGAAGTCGGCCCGGGTGAAGGTGCGCACACCCACAGCCGGCTGCTCGGCCTCGCCGAGGAAGTGCTGCTGCCGGATGAAGGGGTCCCACCCCCGGCGGATCGTCCCGTGCGTCATCGAGACGGCATAGGCCAGCTCGGGCGGGATCGGGACGTGGACGTCGGCGCTCACCTGAGGCATGACCCCACCGTAGAACCTAGGGTGGACGGCATGCCGACTCTCTTCACCAAGATCATCGAGGGCGAGATCCCGGGCCGGTTCGTGTGGGCCGACGACGTGTGCGTCGCCTTCCTGACGATCGAGCCGCTCACCGACGGCCACTGCATGGTCGTGCCGCGCGCCGAGATCGAGCAGTGGACGGACGCCGACGACCAGACCTGGACCCATGTCCAGCGCGTGGCCAAGATCATCGGTCAGGCGCAGCAGGCCGAGTGGGGCACACCGCGGGTGGGCATGCTGCTCGAGGGCTTCCTCGTCCCCCACCTGCACGTCCACGTGTGGCCGGCCGCGAGCCCCGACGACTTCGACGCGCACTCCCCGATGCAGGGCGTGAGCGACGAGACCTTCGACGCCAACGCGACCCGCCTGCGCGAGCGGCTCACCGCGCTGGGGCACGGCGAGCACGTCGCGCGGCCGGGAGGGCTCTGATGAGCGGACGGCCGACGGTCGGGCGACGGAGGCGGCTCGGCGCGCTGCCGGTCGCCCGCTGATGGCAGCGGTCACGTCGCGCACGGGGCAGCTCCTCGTGCTCAGCCTCATGCTGCTCATCTTCGGCGTGGGGATGTTCGGGGTCGGCACGTGGGCCCTCTGGCGGAGCGCCGGTACCGGCTTCGCGCTGCTGTGGGTCGCGGTCCTCACGCCCGTCGTCGGCGTCCTGCTCTGGGCGCTCGTCACGCTCGCTCGCCAGGGACGTCCTCCCCGACAGGGAGACCTGCGCGACGTCCCCGCCCTCACGCGGACCCCGTCGGGCAGCCGGTGGTCCTTCGACGAGCTCGCCGGGGCGCTCGCCGCCCGCCTCGCCGACACCCCCTGCACGGTGCGTGGCGACGACCAGACCATCGTCATCGCGGCCGACCTGGCCGACGCCCGCTGGCGCCACCTGGCCATCGTCCGCGACCTCCAGGACGCCTTCGTCGTCACCCTCGAGCGGGTCGGCGAGGGCACGGTCCGCCGCACCGACCAGACCCGGATCGTCGAGTGGCACGCGGGTGCCCCCAGCGTCGGCGGAGCGCAGGCCACGTTGCGCAGCGGACGCGAGTGGTCCCACCGCAAGCGGGTGTCCTACGGCGTCACCGAGCGAGGCGTCGAGAAGCCCGTCGACTACACCTTCTCGACCCGTGACATCAACGCCCCGCTGCGATCCGTCCTGCGGCAGGCAGGGTGGAAGACCGCCCTGCCCACCGACGCGAAGGCCGGCCTGCTCATGGCAGGGGTCGTCGTCGCGGGCGGGGTCCTCGTCGGGATCTGGGCGCTCGTCACCCAGGTGCTCGTGTAGCCAACCCTGACCCGGGGTGGTCAACGACGCTCACGTGCTGTTGGCTGGGGGCATGGCTACCACTGCGCTCAAGGGCAACCCCGTCCAGACCTCCGGCGACCTCCCCGCCGTCGGCTCCAAGGCCCCGGCCTTCGACCTCGTCGGCGAGGGCCTCTCACCCCTCACCTCCGACGAGCTCTCCGGCCGCGTCGTCCTCAACATCTTCCCGAGCGTCGACACCGGCGTCTGCGCGCAGAGCGTGCGCACCTTCAACGAGCGGGCCGCCGGCCTCGACAACACGACCGTGGTCAACGTCAGCCAGGACCTCCCCTTCGCCCAGGCCCGCTTCTGCGCCGCCGAGGGCATCGACAAGGTCAAGGTCGGCTCGGCCTTCCGCTCCTCCTTCGGCGAGGACTACGGCGTCCGCCTGACCGACGGGCCGATGGCCGGCCTGCTGGCCCGCGCGGTCGTCGTCCTCGACGAGGACGGCCAGGTCATCCACGCGCAGCTCGTCGACGAGATCACCACCGAGCCGGACTACGACGCGGCGATCGCCGCCCTCGGCTGAGCGGAGCTCTCCGCACGAAGGGGTGAGCCACCGATCCCGGTGGGCTCACCCCTTTCGGCGTCCTCACCCCTTTCGGCGTGTGCACGGACCGCTGTCCTGCGGTCGCCGCCACGAGATATCGGTGTCACCGACCGTCAGAGCTCGGTCCGTGCACGCCGGCGCGCAGGAGGTCGACGGTCAGGTCGATGTGCCCGAGGTGCTGGAAGAGCTCTTCGATGACGTGGAGGACGACGAAACCCTGGGTGATGACCTCGGGGTCACCCTCGTCGCGGTGGTCCGGACCGGCCGGCTGCGCCCCGGCGTCGTAGCCGCGCAGGTCGTCGAGCCAGCGTCTCCGCTGAGCGGCGACACGCTCCTCGAGCTGGGCGATCGTCCCGGTCGCCGCGAGCTCGGCGGCGCGGTCGCGGTTGATCGTGCGGCCCGCGACGACCTCGCCGCCCCAGCGCTCCAGCACCCCGCAGCAGTGGGTGACGATCGCGAAGACGCTGTTGGCGCCCTCGAGGTCGGGCCGCACGGAGACGAGGTCGTCCCCGAGCTCGTCAGCGCGGCTGAGCATCTTCGCCAGCGCGGTGTCGACGTACCACTGGACGGTCGCCCGGTCGATGCCGCCGGTGGTCACCCGGCCTCCCCGTCGGCGTCCTCAGCCTCGGCGAAGGCCGCGACCGTTCCGGTCTCGAGCAGCTCGCGGAACTGCGCCTCGTCGAGGATGCGCAGTCCGAGCTCCTCGGCCTTCGTCGCCTTGGACCCGGCGTTGTCGCCGACGACGACCCAGTCGGTCTTCTTGCTCACCGAGCCGCTCGCCTTGCCGCCCCGGCTGAGGATCGCCTCCTTGGTCTCGTCTCGGCTGAAGCCCTCGAGCGAGCCGGTGACGACGACGGTGACCCCCTCGAGCGTGCGCGGCGTGCTCTCGTCCCGCTCGTCCTCCATCCGCACCCCGGCGGCGGCCCAGCGGTCGACGATCTCGCGGTGCCACTCGTTGCCGTCGCCGTCGAACCAGTCGCGCACGGAGTCGGCGATCGTCGGGCCGACGCCCTCGACCGCGGCGAGCTGCTCCTCGGTGGCGGACCGGATGGCCTCCATCGTCCCGAAGTGCTGGGCCAGCGCGCGCGCCGCCGTCGGGCCGACATGCCGGATCGAGAGGGCGACGAGGACGCGCCAGAGCGGCTGGGTCTTGGCCTGCTCGAGGTTGGCGACGAGCTTGGCGCCGTTGGCCGAGAGGACGCGCCCGTCGACGACGGCGTCCTCGGGGTCGTTCTTCTTCGCCGCGCGGGTGTAGAGCGGGACCCGGATGATGTCGTCGGCGGTGAGGTCGAAGAGGGTCGACTCATCGGTGAGCACCCCGGACTCGAGCAGCGCCGTCGCCCCCTCCTCGCCGAGCGCCTCGATGTCGAAGGCTCCTCGCCCGGCGAGCCCGAAGAGCCGCTCGCGCAGCTGGCTCGGGCAGGACCGGCTGTTGGGGCAGCGGATGTCCTTGTCGCCCTCCTTCTGCTGGCCGAGGGTCGCACCGCACGACGGGCACTCGGTGGGCATGACGAACTCTCGCTCGCTGCCGTCACGCAGGTCGACGACCGGGCCGAGGATCTCGGGGATGACGTCGCCGGCCTTGCGCAGCACGATCGTGTCGCCGATGAGCACGCCCTTGCGCACCACCTCGTGCGCGTTGTGCAGCGTCGCCATCGACACGGTCGACCCGGCGACGGTCACCGGCTCCATGACGCCGAAGGGGGTGACCCGGCCGGTCCGCCCGACGTTGACCTGGATGTCGAGGAGCTTCGTCGTCACCTCTTCCGGCGGGTACTTGTACGCGATCGCCCAGCGGGGCGCCCGGGAGGTCGAGCCGAGTCGTCGCTGGGTCGCGATCTCGTCGACCTTGACGACGACGCCGTCGATCTCGTGCTCGTAGTCGTGCCGCGCCTTCTCCACCTCGATGATGAAACGCTTGACCTGCGTCATCGAGTCGAAGACCCGGTAGTGCGGTGAGGTGGGCAGCCCCCATGCCCTCATCAGCTCGTAGGCGTGGCTCTGGCTGTCGATGTCGAAGCCCTCGCGCCGGCCGATGCCGTGGACGAGCATGTGCAGCGGCCGGGTGGCGGTGACCTTGGGGTCCTTCTGCCGGAGCGAGCCGGCGGCGCTGTTGCGCGGGTTGGCGAAGGGGGCCTTGCCGGCCTCGACGAGGCTCGCGTTGAGCTCCGCGAAGCCCTCGAGCGGGAAGAAGACCTCGCCCCGGATCTCGACGAGCGCCGGGACGTCACCGGCCGCGTCGTCCAACCGCTCGGGGACGTCGGCGATGGTCCGGACGTTCATCGTCACGTCCTCGCCGGTCCGGCCGTCGCCGCGGGTGAGCGCGCGGGTGAGCCGTCCCCCTTCGTAGAGGAGGTTGACGGCGAGGCCGTCGACCTTGAGCTCGCAGAGGTAGTGGACGCCCTCGCCGACCTCGCGCTCGACCCGGGCCGCCCACTCGTCCATCTCCTCGGGGCTGAAGGCGTTGTCCAGGCTGAGCATCCGCTCGAGGTGGTCGACCGCCTGGAAGTCCGTGGAGAAGGCCGCTCCCCCGACCTGCTGGGTCGGCGAGTCAGGCGTGCGAAGGGAGGGGTGCGCGTCCTCGATGTCGGTCAGCTCGCGGATCAGGGCGTCGTACTCGCCGTCGCTGATCGTCGGCGCGTCCTTGACGTGGTAGGCGAACTGGGCCTCGGTCGCCTGCTCGGCGAGCTCGGTCCATCGCTCGCGGATCTCCTCGGGCACCTCGGCGGGCACCTCGGGGGCCGGCGCGTCGGTGGCGGCCTGCGGGATCTGGTCGTCGGAACCGCTCGGGTCGATCGTGCTCACCCGGCCAATCCTGCCTCAGTGCCCCGACAACGACCTGGCGCTGCCACGGGGACGCTGTCGGCCCTTCCGTCGCGGGACGAGCGACGGATCCACCGCTCGGCCCACCTGACCCCCTCCCCCTCCCCCCTTCGTCCTGCCGGCCTGCCCGAAACCCTTCCCATTCCCCTTCGCAGCAGTGAGGATTGGGGTACCCACCCCCTTCGAGCAGGAGTCATCGATGACGAACCTCGCGAGCAACCTCGTCGCGACCGCCCAGGCCCACCCCGACAAGGTGGCGATCAAACTCGACGACGCCGAGCTGACCTGGAGCCAGCTGCACGGCCTCGCCGCCCAGGCCGCCGGCGCGATGCGGCAGGCCGGTCTCGAGCCCGGCGACCGCGTGGCGCTCATCCTGCCGAACGTCCCGGCCTTCCCCGTGCTCTTCTACGGCGCCCTGCTCGCCGGCGGCACGGTCGTACCGATGAACCCGCTGCTCAAGTCCGGCGAGATCGAGTACTTCTTCTCCGACAGCGGCGCCAAGCTCGCCTTCGTCTGGGGCGACTTCCTGAGCGAGGCCGTCGCCGGCGCCGAGTCGCTCGAGACCAAGGTCATCCAGTCCGGCCCGATCGGCCCGAGCGCCGAGGACCTCCCGGCGGGCGAGCCGATCGGCAGCCCCGTCGAGCGCGCCGACGACGACACCGCCGTCATCCTCTACACCTCGGGCACGACCGGCCGGCCCAAGGGCGCGGAGCTGACCCACCGCAACCTCGACCTCAACGCGAAGCGCTCCTCGGCGGACATCATGCGGATGCTCCCCGAGGACGTCATCATGGGCTGCCTGCCGCTCTTCCACGTCTTCGGCCTGACGTGCGGGCTCAACGCCGCCGTCCGGTGCGGCGCGACGCTCACCCTCATCCCCCGCTTCGACCCGGCGAAGGCGCTCGAGGTCGTCCAGCGCGACAAGGTGACGATCTTCCAGGGCGTGCCGACGATGTACGGCGCGATGCTCCACCACCCCGACGCGGCGACCGCCGACACCTCCAGCCTGCGCGTCTGCGTCTCCGGCGGGTCGGCCCTGCCGGAGCAGACGATGCGCGAGTTCGAGGAGAAGTTCGACGCGCAGATCCTCGAGGGCTACGGCCTCTCCGAGACCTCCCCCGTCGCGTCCTTCAACATGCTCGACCGGCCGACGAAGCCGGGCACCATCGGCCGCGCCATCCCCGGCTGCGAGATGAAGCTCATCGACGCCGACGGCAACGACGTGCCCGCCGGTGACGGCGTCGGCGAGATCGCGATCCGCGGCGACAACGTCATGAAGGGCTACTGGGGCAAGCCCGAGGAGACCGAGGCTGCGATCCCGGACGGCTGGTTCCGCACCGGTGACCTCGCGACCGTCGACGACGACGGCTACTACACCATCGTCGACCGCAAGAAGGACCTCATCATCCGCGGCGGCATGAACATCTACCCGCGCGAGGTCGAGGAGGTCCTCTACACCCACCCGGACGTCGTCGAGTGCGCGGTCGTCGCGGTGCCGCACCCCGAGCTCGGCGAGGACGTCGGCGCGGCGGTCTCGCTCAAGCCCGGCTCGACGGCCACGCTCGAGGACGTCCAGCAGTACGTCAAGGAGCGGATCGCGGCCTACAAGTACCCGCGGCAGATCTGGCAGCTCGACGAGCTTCCCAAGGGCCCGACGGGCAAGATCCTGCGTCGCTCGGTCTCCCCGCCGACCACCTGACGCACCGCGAGAGGGCCCGCCTGGACGTCCGGGCGGGCCCCTTCGCATGTCCGAGGCAGACGACGAAGGGGGTCAGGTGAGGTCGTCGGCGATCGCCCGGGCGGCGTCGACGACGGCGCGCTGCGCGCGGACTGCGGACGAAGGGGTGAGCCCGGCCAGTCCGCACGCCGGGGTGAGCGTCACCCGGCCGAGCAGCGCCGGGTCGAGGCCGAGCCGCTGCCACGGCCCGGTGAGCCGGTCCGCGACGGCGCGGAAGTCGGCGGCGTCCTCCGTGGTGGGCAGCGCCCCGGCCCACACCTGACCACCGGACTCGACGTGCTCGGCGAGCACCTCCCAAACGGGTCCGCCGACGAGGGCGAGGTCGACGGCGAGCGCGCCGGCGCCCGCCTCACGGATCAACCGCAGCGGCGCGTCCGGCGCGCAGCAGTGGACGGCGGTGGACCGCTCCCCCGCCGCGGCGAGGAGGTCGCGCAGCCCGTCGCGCACCTCCGCGGGGTCGACGGCGCGCAGCCGCCCGTAGCCGGACTGGGTCGGCAGGCGCCCCTCGATGACGGCCGGCAGGGCGGGCTCGTCGACCTGGAGGACGACCTGCGCTCCGGGGACGAGGCGCTCCACATCGGCGAGGTGACGGCGGACCCCTTCGGCGAGGGACCCGACGACGTCATGACGGGCGCCGTGGTCGCTGACGGACCGCTCGCCGCGGGTCAGCTCGACGCTCGCGAGCAGCGTCCACGGGCCGCAGACCTGGACCTTGAGCGGCCCGGCCCACCCGTCGTAGGCCTCGGCGAGCTCGTCGAGGTCCTGCCGCAGGTAGGCCGCGGCGCGTCCCTCGTCGGCCCCCGGCCGGTCGACGAAGCGCCAGCCGTAGGGCTGGGTCTCGACGTGCAGCCCCTCGAGCATCGCCCCGGCGCGTCCCACCATCTCGGCGCCGGCGCCGCGGCCCGGCAGCTCGGGCAGGTACGGCACCGCGTCGGTGAGCAGGTCGCGCACAGCCCGGACCGCCTCGCGCGGGTCGGTCCCTGGCCAGCTGCCGATGCCGCTCGCGGCGACCCGTTCAGTCATGGCGGGAGCGCAGCTGGTCCAGGAACTCGTCGGCCATCTCGACCTTCGCCTGCAGCTGGGCACGGCGCGCCTCGGCCTCCTCGACGAGCGGGCTCAGCGCCTCCGCGGTACCACCCGCGCGGACGACGCGAAGGACCTCGCCCATCTCCTCGAGGGTGTAGCCGAGCGGCTTCATCCGTCGGATGAGGAGGAGGTCGGCGAGGTCGGCGTCGGTGTAGAGACGGAAGCCACCAGGGGTCCGGTCGCTCGGGGTGATGAGGCCGATCTCGTCGTAGTGCCGCAGGGTGCGCACCGACAGGCCCGTCCGCTCGGCGACGTCACCGATCCGCCACGCCCCGGCGACCGCCGGCTCCGAACCATCCTGCACTCGTCCGCACCCCGCCCGTCTCGTCTTGCAGGCAAACCTCTCGTAACGGTAGGTTTGTCCGCGGCCGTTCTCGACGGCAGCGCGTGCATCGTCGCACACCCCTTCGCATCCCGCCCGGGCCCAGCTCCGCCAACGCCCGCCCCCCCTGCCCTCGCCACCGCCAAGGACCCCGTATGACCGACACCTCCGTCCTCCCCGCGCCCGCGCCCGACCTCCTGCCGCACGAGTACACGGTCCGCCGGGCGCTGCGCTCACCCCGCGTGCTGCGGACCGAGGTGCTCGCCGGCCTCGTCGTCGCTCTCGCGCTCATCCCCGAGGCGATCTCCTTCTCGATCATCGCCGGGGTCGACCCGCGAGTCGGCCTCTTCTCCTCCTTCGTCATGGCGGTGACGATCGCCGTCGTCGGCGGGCGCCCCGCGATGATCACCGCCGCGACGGGAGCCATCGCCCTCGTCATCGCTCCCGTCGCCCGCGAGCACGGCTTCGACTACTTCATCGCCACGGTGCTCCTCGCGGGTGTGCTGCAGATCGTCCTCGCCGTCCTTGGCGTCGCCCGGCTCATGCGCTTCATCCCGCGCTCGGTCATGGTCGGCTTCGTCAACTCGCTGGCGATCCTCATCTTCGTCGCGCAACTCCCGCACCTGCGCGACGTGCCGTGGGTGGTTTACGCCCTCGTCGCCGTGGGGCTCGTCGGGCTCTTCTTCCTCCCCCGCGTGACCACCGCCGTCCCCGCCCCACTCGTCGTCATCGTCGCGCTCACCGCGTACGTCTGGCTCTCCGGCACCGACGTCCCGGAGGTCAGCGACATGGGCGAGCTGCCCGACTCCCTGCCGTCGCTCTTCGTCCCGGACGTGCCGCTCACCCTGGAGACGCTGCAGATCATCGGTCCCTTCGCCCTGGGCATGGCCCTCGTCGGGCTCCTCGAGTCGCTCATGACCGCCAAGCTCGTCGACGACATCACCGACCTGCACACCGACAAGACCGTCGAGGCCCGGGGCCAGGGCATCGCCAACATCGCCTCCGGCCTCTTCGGCGGCATGGGTGGGTGCGCGATGATCGGCCAGACGATGATCAACGTCAAGGCATCCCGCGCCCGGACGCGGGTCTCGACCTTCGTCGCCGGCGCAATGCTCCTCGTCCTCGTCGTCGGCCTCGGAGACCTCGTCGGCCGGATCCCCATGGCGGCGCTCGTCGCGGTGATGATCCTCGTCTCCGTCGCGACCTTCGACTGGCACAGCGTCGCCCCCTCGACGCTGCGGCGCATGCCGCGCTCGGAGACGGTCGTCATGCTCGTCACCGTCGTCGCGGTCGTCATCACGCACAACCTCGCCATCGGCGTCGTCCTCGGGGTCGTCACCGCCAGCGTCCTCTTCGCCCGCCGGGTCGCGCACATGGCCCAGGTGGAGCGCGAGCTCGTCGAGACCTCGGACGGGACAGTGCACGCCCTCTACCGCGTGACCGGCGAGCTGTTCTTCGCCTCGAGCAACGACCTCTACAGCCAGTTCCACCCGAGCGAGGACCCCGACCGCATCGTCATCGACGTCTCGGACTCGCACCTGTGGGACGCCTCGACGATCGCCGCCCTGGACGGGGTGGAGGCGAAGTACGCCTCCCGCGGCAAGACCGTGGAGATCACCGGTCTCAACGAGGCGAGCGCCTCGATGCACGGGCGGCTGTCCGGGACGCTGCCGTCCCACTGACGGCTCAGCGCACGGTGAGCGTCAGTGCCGAGTGGTCGCTCAGCCCGCTCGCCCGCGGCGCGTCGTCGAGGTCCGCGGCGAGCACCTCGACGTCCTCGCTCACGAAGGCGTGGTCGTAGCGGCAGCCGGCCCCGGTGTGGTCGACCCACGACGGCGCGTCCTCGGTGTGCCGCTCGCGGTAGGCGTCCCGCAGGCCGTGCCGGGAGGACAGTGCCTCGTAGGTCGCGACCTCCTCGGGGAGCACGTAGGGCAGCGGGTCGGCGTGGTCGGGGTCGACGATGTTGAGGTCGCCGAGGAGCGCCCCCGGGCCCGGCCGGGCCGCCCACTCGTCGACGAGCCCGTCGAAGGCGGCGAGCCACTCCCGCTTGCGGGCGCGCTGGTCCTTGCTGCTGTAGCGCACGGGGTCGCTCGCCGCGCCGTAGACGGCCAGCAGCCGAAGGGGGGTCTGCCTCGCCGAGGACGAGGGCGGCGACCCGTCCGGGGAGGAGGGGCGGCGGCGTGACCGGCTCCAGCCGCAGCGGCTCGGTCCGGGAGACGACGAGCAGCCCGAGGTCGACTCGGTCGGTGTCCACCACTGCGTACCCCGCGGCCCGGCAGACACGGAGCATCAGGGCGCTGCCCTCCCCGCGCCCCGCCTCGGTGAGCACCCAGACGTCCTCGTCCCGGGTCCACAGCCAGTGGAGCAGCCGCTCGGCGCGGTCCTTCGGCGGGTTGGCCACGTTGAGGGTCAGCAGGCACCGGAGGGCCGCCCTCATCGGACCCGCTCCGGCCGGCCGATGAGCAGGGCAGCCACAAGCACCACGGCGAAGCCGCTCACCTGGGCGGGGCCGAGACGTTCACCGAGGAGCAGCACACCGAGCGCGATCGAGACGATCGGGATGAGGTAGGTGACGGATGTGGCGACGACCGGTCCGGCCGCGACGACGACGTCCGCCTGGAGCTTGTAGGCGAGCCCGGTCCCCACGATGCCGAGCACGAGGACGGCGCCCACCGCGACCGCGACGGAGTGCTCCCCGGTGGACGCGACCGACCACGGGAGCGACCTCTCGTCCTGGAGGAGCCACCAGCCGAGGAGCATCGGGACGCTGAGCACGGACGCGGCCGTGAGGATGGCGGCAGGCTGGGCGAAGGGGCCGAAGCTCACGTCACCGAGGAAGCGCTTGAGCCAGGTCCAGCCGAGTCCGTAGCTCACGCCGGCCAGGAGCGCCATCCCGAAGCCGGCGGGGTCCGGGGGGTCGAGGGCCCATGGCTCGGCGATGACCAGGACGCCGACGAGACCGAGGAGGACGGCGCCGATCCTCGCCGGGGTCGGGCGAGCGTGCGGGAGGAGCAGGAGGCTGAAGATCACCGACGCGATGGGGGTCGTCCCGTTGCCGATGCCCGCCAGCGCTGAGCTGATCCTGGTCTCCGAGAGGGCGAAGAGGGTGAAGGGCAGCGGTCCCAGGAAGAAGCTGCAGAGGAGCACGTGGGCGAGCACCCGGCGCTCGCGGGGCAGCCGACCTCCCGCCAGTCGCATGAGGACGAGCAGGACGACCGCACCGGAGAGGATCCGCGCCGTCGCGATCTGGACGGGGGCGAGCGCCGCGAGCCCGACCATCATGAGGAGGAAGGACGAGCCCCACACGAGGACGAGGAGGACGAACTTCGCCGGCCAGGTCTCGCGCACGGCAGTCTGCAGAGGGGCCGGCGACGCGAGGCCGGTCACCGGGAGGTCTCGCTGATCGTCGCTGAGCCGACGACGCGCGTGCCCTTGTAGAGGACGACGGACTGCCCGGGTGCCACGCCGCGGACCGCGGCGTCGAGATCGACGACGAGGCGCGAGCCCTCCTCGACGCGGGCCACGGCCGGCACCTCCTCGCCGTGGGCCCGCAGCTGCGCCCCCACGCTCACCTCGCCGGTCGGTGCCGGGCCGCACCAGCGCACCGAGTCGCCGACGACCTGGCGCACGCCGAGGAGGTCTGGCGTCCCGATGAAGACCCGGTTGGCCGACGCGTCGACCCGCGTGACGAAGCGTGGCGAGCCGTCGAGCGAGGACCGGTCGAGGCCGAGCCCGCGTCGCTGCCCGACGGTGAAGCCGTACGCGCCCTGGTGCGCCCCGACGACCTCGCCGCTGCCCTCGTCGACGATCTCGCCGGGCCGCTCCCCGAGCCGGCCCGCAAGCCAGCCTCGGGTGTCCCCGTCGGCGATGAAGCAGATGTCGTGGCTGTCCGGCTTCTTCGCGACGGCGAAGCCGCGGGCGGCCGCCTCCTCGCGGATCTGCGGCTTCGTCGTGTCGCCGAGGGGGAAGAAGGAGCGGGCGAGCTGGTCGGCGTCGAGCACCCCGAGCACGTAGGACTGGTCCTTGGCCATGTCGACGGCGCGGTGCAGCTCACGCCCCTGCGCCCCCTCGACGACCTGCGCGTAATGCCCCGTCGCGACGGCGTCGAAGCCCAGGGCCAGCGCCTTGTCGAGCAGGGCGGCGAACTTGATCTTCTCGTTGCAGCGCAGGCAGGGGTTCGGGGTGCGTCCGGCTTCGTACTCGGCGACGAAGTCGTCCATGACGTCCCGCTGGAAGGCCTCGGCCATGTCCCAGACGTAGAAGGGGATGCCGAGGCGGTCGGCGACCCGGCGGGCATCACCGGCGTCCTCGATCGTGCAGCACCCTCGGGCGCTCTCCCGGAGGGTGGCAGCGCTGCGCGAGAGCGCGAGGTGCACGCCGACGACGTCGTGACCGGCGTCGAGCATCCGGGCGGCGGCGACGGCGGAGTCGACCCCACCGCTCATCGCGGCGACGACACGCATGGCTCAGGCGGCCCCCGCCGCGCGGCGCGCGCGGTCGATCGCGTCGGGCAGCGCGGCGAGGACGGCGTCGACGTCGGCGTCGGTGGAGGTCCAGCCGAAGGAGACGCGAAGGGAGCCACGCGCCTCCTCCTCCGTGCGCCCCATCGCGATGAGGACGTGGCTCGGCTGCGGGACTCCTGCGGTGCAGGCCGACCCGGTAGAGCACTCGATGCCGGCGGCGTCGAGGAGGTAGAGGAGCGAGTCGCCCTGCGCGCCGGGGATGGTGATGTGCGCGTTGCCCGGCAGCCGGGTGGTCACATCGCCCTGCTCCCAGCAGCCGGAGATCCGGATGTCGCGGCCGAGCTGCTGCGTCGCGGCGAGGAACCGGTCGCGCAGCGCGGCGACCCGGGTGGCCTCGAGCGTCATGCCGTCGACAGCCTCGGTGAGCGCCGCCGCCAGCCCGGCCACCCCGGCGGCGTTGAGCGTGCCGCTGCGCAGCGAGCGCTCCTGCCCGCCGCCGTGGCTCGTCGGGACGATCGCGACGTCGCGGCGCGCGAGGAGGACGCCGGCCCCCATCGGCCCGCCGAACTTGTGCCCGCTCGCCGACAGCAGGTCGACCTGGGCCGCCGCGAAGTCGACCGGCACGTGCCCGACGGCCTGCACCGCGTCGGTGTGCATGGGGATGCCGTGCTCGGCGCAGATCGCCCCCATGGCGGGGATGTCCTGGACCGTGCCGACCTCGTTGTTGGCCCACATCACCGAGACGAGGGCCACCGTCCCGGGGTCCTCCTCGATCGCGGCCCGCAGCGCCTCGGGCTGGACGGTGCCGCACTCCCCCGGCTCGACGAAGCTCACCCGGGCGCCGCGGCTCTTCGCGAGGTGCATCGCGGGGTCGAGCACCGCGTGGTGCTCGACCCCGGAGATGATGATCCGGTCGCGCGCAGGGTCCTTCGCCTGGGCCGCCTCGTACGCGCCGAGGACCGAGATGTTGTCCGACTCCGTGCCGCCCGAGGTGAAGACGACCTCCGAGGGCCGGGCGCCGAGCGCCTCCGCGACGGCCTCGCGCGACTCCTCGACGACCCGCCGGGTGAGGCGACCGGCGCCGTGCAGGCTGGACGCGTTGCCGACGTGCTCCATCTGCGCCAGCACCGCGTCCCGGGCTGCCGGGCGCATGGGGGTCGTCGCCGCGTGGTCGAGGTACGTGCTCACCCGCTTGAGTCTAGGCGCGACCGGACCGGCCGACCGGCCCGCCCTCTCTCCCTTCGCCCCCGGCTCAGGCCGCGAGGACGCCCGTACCGAGCAGGGCGAAGAGGACGAGCGCGAGGACGATCCGGTAGATGACGAAGATCGAGAAGTTGTGCGTCGAGATGTAGCGCAGCAGCCAGGCGATGACGGCGTAACCGATGACGAAGGAGACGACCGTCGCCCCGAAGATCGGCCCCCACGCGGGCTCGACCGGGTCGCTCGCGATGTCGAAGAGCTGCTCGAAGCCGGAGAGCAGCACGGCCGGGATCGCAAGGAGGAAGGAGTAGCGCGCCGCGGCCTCACGGGAGTAGCCCATGAAGAGACCACCGGCGATCGTGCCGCCGGAGCGGGAGACGCCGGGGATGAGCGCGAGCGCCTGCCAGAGGCCGTACCTCACGCCGTCGCCGACGGTGAGGTCGCGGATCTCCTTGACCTGCGAGGCCTTCCGGTCCGCGTACGCGATGACGAGGGCGAAGACGAGCAGCATCGTCGCGGTGATCCAGAGGTTGCGCGCGGGCCCGGTGATGAAGTCCTTGAACGCCAGCCCGAGCACGCCGATCGGGATCGACCCGACGATGACCATCCAGCCCATCCGCGCGTCGGGGTCGCTGTGCGGGATCTTGCCGGCCACGGCCTTGAACCACGCGGCGATGATGCTCGCGATGTCCTTGCGGAAGTAGACGAGGACGGCCGCCTCGGTCCCGAGCTGGGTAATCGCGGTGAAGGCCGACCCGGGGTCCTCGCCGAAGAACCGGCCGACGATCGACTGGTGCGCGCTCGAGCTGATCGGCAGGAACTCGGTGAGTCCCTGGACGATGCCGAGGACGATCGCCTGCAGCCAGTCCATCGTGGCTTCTCCTGGGTGGTCGTGAGGGGTCGGGCGAAGGGGGGGCCCGCCGGGTGGTGCACCGGCGCGGGCAACGCTGACCCCGGGCCGGAGGTTCCCGGCCCGGGGTCAGCGTAGGTGGGTCAGTTGACGGAGACGTGCACGTGGTCGTAGTGGTTGGCCGTGGCGCTGCCACGGTCCTCCATGAACCGCCACGAGCTGCCCGGCTGCCAGTACTGCTGCTTCCAGATGAGGTACTTGATGTTGAGCCGGCCGGCGTTGGCCTGCAGGTACGAGGCGATGGCGTCGCCGGTGGAGCCGGTGACCATGATGTCGACGGCGCGACCGGTGCCGTGGTCGCCCGGGTCGCCGGCGCGGTAGCCGCCGATGTTCGTCACGCTGGGGAACTGCGTGCGCACCGCGGAGTAGACGCCCGAGGCGTTGGGGCCGAGGCCGATGGCGCTGGCCTGGGCGGAGAAGCCCGTGGTGTTGACCGAGGACGGAGCCGGAGCCGCGGGGGCGGCCGGCGGCGCGGCAGAGGCGGCAGGGCCGGCAGAGCTGCTGGCGGGCGTGCTACCAGAGCGGCTGCTCGCCTGCGAGGACGTGCTCGGCTCGGCGGCCTGCGGGGCGGGCTGGGGCTTCGGCTTCGGCTTCGGCTTCGGCTTGGCGACCGCGGTGATGCCGAGCTCGCCCGCGTCGGCGGTGCTCTCGCGCAGGGGTGCCGGGACCTGGGCGGGGGCGCTGACCGCGGTGCGCGCGGTGCTGCGCTGCGCCGCGGTGCTGCCGCGCCCCTCGAGCATGGCGTCCGCCTGAGCGGCCGCAGAGACCTGCGCCGTCGGCTCCTTGGGTGCAGCGGAGGTCGCCGAGGGCGCGGCGAGGAGTGCGCTCGCGCCGACGACGAGGCCGAGGCCGGTGGCGGTCTTGGCGGCCGCCTTCGTCGTGATCTTCGAGGCCCGCCTGCCGGCGCCGGGGGCGTGGGAGGAGTGCCGGGAGAGCTGGGTCACAGGGGAGAGACCTTCGCGTCGGGTGCAGATGACGACCCGGCTCCAGGAGCCGGGCCACGATCCAATGTAGCGAGCAGACCCGCTCGTGTCACGTTTCGATAACGCGACGTGACGCACCTCGCCCCCGGCCGGGTGGGCCGGGGGCGATCGGTGCGGCGGGTCGAAGGGGTCAGCCCTTCTTGCCCTTGACCGCCTCGGTGGCCTGCGGCAGGACCTGGAAGAGGTCGCCGACGACGCCGAAGTCGACGAGCTCGAAGATCGGCGCCTCCTCGTCCTTGTTGACGGCGACGATCGTCTTGGAGGTCTGCATGCCGGCGCGGTGCTGGATCGCGCCGGAGATGCCGGCGGCGACGTAGAGCTGCGGGCTGACCTGCTTGCCGGTCTGGCCGACCTGGCTGGTGTGCGGGTACCAGCCGGCGTCGACGGCGGCGCGCGAGGCGCCGACGGCCGCGCCGAGGCTGTCGGCGAAGCCCTCGACCGGGCTGAAGTCGCCACCGGTGCCACGACCACCGGAGACGACGATCGCCGCCTCGGTGAGCTCGGGCCGGCCGGACGCCTTCTTCGGCTCGGACGCGGTGATCTTCGCGGCCTTGGCGGCGTCGGAGATCTCCGGGGTCAGCTCCTCGTAGGCGCCGGCACCGCTGGCCTGCTCCGGCGCGGCGGAGTTCGGCTTGACGGTGATGATCGCCGCGCCCGTGGTGACCCGCGACTTCACGGTCCAGCTGCCGGCGAAGACCGACTGCGTGGTGACGGCCTTGCCGTCGTCGCCGGACTGGACGTCGACGGCGTCGGTGATCAGGCCCGAGCCGGTCTTGACGGCGAGGCGGGCGGCGATCTCCTTGCCGGCCGGGTTGCTCGGGATGAGGACCGCGGCGACGTCGCCGGCCTCGACGAGCTGGGCGAGGATCTCGGCCTGCGGGGCGACGAGGTACTCCGTGACCGACGGGTCGGAGACGGAGATGATCTTCTCGGCGCCGTAGCGGGCGAGGAGGTCCTTGGCGGTCTCGGCGCCGGGGCCGATGAAGACCGCGGTCGGCTCGCCGAGGCGGCGGGCGATGGTCAGCATCTCGGCGGCCGGCTTCTTGACGACGCCCTGGGCGTGGTCGACGAGAACGAGTACTTCAGCCATGTCTGGTGTCTTCTCTCTCTGCTCTGCGCGGCCGGATCAGATGAACTTCTGGGCGGCGAGGAACTCGGCGAGCTTGGTGCCGCCGTCGCCCTCGTCCTTGACGATCTCGCCCTGCTCGCGCGGGGGGCGCTTGGTCGTCTCGAGGACCTCGGTCCAGGAGTTGGCCTGGCCGACCTGACCGGCGTCGACGCCGAGGTCGGCGAGGCTCCACGTCTCGACCGGCTTCTTCTTGGCGGCCATGATCCCCTTGAAGGAGGGGTAGCGCGGCTCGTTGATCTGGTCGGTGACCGAGATGAGGGCGGGCAGCGAGGACTCGATGGTCTCGCTCGCGGTGTCGCCGTCACGACGGATCTTCGCGGTGCCGCCGTCGACGGTCAGCTCGGAGGCGAAGGTGACCTGGGGCAGGCCGAGACGCTCGGCGAGCATCGCCGGGACGACGGACATCGTGCCGTCGGTCGAGGCCATGCCGGTGAGCACGATGTCGGGGGTGCCGATCTTCTTGATGGCCTCGGCCAGGACGAGCGAGGTCGCCGGGGCGTCGGAGCCCGCGATCGCGTCGTCGAGGATGTGCACACCCTTGTCGGCGCCCATCTGGAGGGACTTCTTGACCGCGTCGGCGGCGGACTCGGGTCCGACGGTGACGACGGTGACCTCGCCCTCGCCGGCCTCGACGAGCTTCAGGGCCTCCTCGACGGCGTACTCGTCGAGCTCGGAGAGGAGCCCGTCGACACCCTCACGGTCGGTGGTGTTGTCCTCGGTGAACGTGCGGTCGGACTGTGCGTCCGGCACGTACTTGACGCAGACGACGATGTTCATCGTTGGCTCGTCCTCTTCCTCGTGTTAGGTCAGTGGTCTGCCAAGTCTCCCAGGCGGTCCCCCGGGGCGTAAGCCCGGGGCGTCGTGAGACCCGACACGAGGACGACGGTAGTGCTCGCCCCTGGCAGCACCCTCATCGAGGACCCATGACCCTCGCCACATGCCGGGACAGATCCAGCGGTCGATGTATCACCGACCGCCTAGCCGGTCGCGGTTACCTCGACCGCGGCGCCCGGGTGCGGACCACCCGGCCCGGCACGCCGGCGACGATCGAGCGCGCCGGGTAGACCCCCCGCGCGATCGTGCCCGCCGCGAGGACCGACTGGTCGCCGACGTCGGTGCCGCGGATGATGACGCACTTCGTCGCGACCCAGACGTCGTCGCCGACCCGGACCGGGCTCTTGACGATGCCCTGGTCCTTGATCGGCACGTCGAGCGAGTCGGTGACATGGTCGAAGTCGCAGACGTAGATGTCGTCGGCGAAGATGCAGGCCTGCCCGATCTCGATGTCGATCCACGTGTTGATCGTGTTGCGGATGCCGATGACGGTCTTGGCGCCGATGCGCAGGGTGCCCTCGTGCGCGCGCAGCCGGGCGTGCGGGCCGATGTGGACGAAGGGGCCGACGACGAGCCGCCCGTAGCCCTCACGGACCTCGAAGCGCACGTCGTTGCCGATGAAGCAGGGCCCCTGGAAGACGAGGCCCGGGTTGGCCCGGCGGGCGCGCGCCATCCGCGCGTAGGAGACGAGGTGGTGCCGGGTCCACGCCCGGTTGCTCAGCACCCAGCCGACCCAGCGGCGCACGCCCCACGGCGCGTCGAGCACCGGGGCGGGCGGCGCCGCCGGGCGGCGGAGGCGGGAGAGCAGGGTCGTCGTCACCGAGGTGGCTTCACGCCGGTCACCCCGACGTTGTAGTAGAAGCGCTGCGGCACGACGTGGGCGAGGACGTCGTCGACGCGCATGAGCCGCTGCCAGCCGTTGTAGGCGAACATCGCCCAGCGGAACCCGAGGGCCTCCTCCTTGACGGCGTACTCGAAGGTCCGCACCGGCCAGCCGAAGAAGGCGCTCGTCAGCTCCTCCGTCGCGGTCCCCACCTGCTCGGCCCCGGCCCGTCGCGCGGTCCGCGCGAGCTCGCCGGGGTCGAAGGTGTGCAGGTCGACGACGGCCTCGAGGGCGGCCGCCCGGGACGACTCGTCGAGCTCGGCCTGCGGCCGGGCCCACCGCTGCCGCAGGGGCGGCAGGGCCGCGACCCGGGTCGCGGTCTCCCACGTCAGCCGGCCCAGCGCCCGGGCGTAGCGGTGGCCGATGGTGGTCGGCTCACCGGCGATGACGAAGCGGCCGCCAGGCTTGAGCACCCGGACGATCTCGCGCAGGGTGCGCTCCACGTCGGGGATGTGGTGGATGACCGCGTGGCCGACGACGATGTCGAAGGTGTCGTCGTCGTAGGGCAGCGACTCCGCGTCGGCGACGCGCCCCTCGACGGTGAAGCCGAGCCGCTCGGCGTTGGCCTGGGCCGCCTCGACCATCCCCGGGGACAGGTCGGTGACGTGGACCTCGTCGAGGATGCCCGCGAGCTTGAGGTTGAGGGAGAAGAAGCCGGTGCCGGCACCGAGCTCGAGCGCGGTGCCGTACGGCAGCTGCTCCCCCGGCTGGAGACGGCCCGTGACGATGCGCAGGAAGCGGTCACGCACGACGGCCTGGCAGCGCTCGTCGAAGCTGATCGACCACTTCTCGTCGTAGGTCTGCGCCTCCCAGTCGTGATAGAGCACCTGGGCGAGCTTGTTGTCCTCCCAGGCGCGCGCCACGTCCTCGGCGCTCGCGGGCGTCTGCCCCATCAGGCGCCCTCGAAGGTCGCCTTGCCGGGACCGTTCTCGACGAAGGACTCCATCCCGATGGCGCGGTCCTTCGTGGCGAACATCCCGGTGAAGAGGTGCCGCTCGATCTCCAGGCCGGTCTCGAGGTCGACCTCGAGGCCCTTGTCGATGGCCTCCTTGGCCGCGCGCAGCGCGAGGCGGGGGCCGCCGACGTACTGGCGCATCATCGCCCTCGCGGCGTCGAGCACCTCGGCCGCGGGGACGACCTGGTCGACGAGACCCATGTCGAGCGCCTCGGCAGCGTCGACGAAGCGGCCCGAGTAGATGAGGTCCTTCGCCTTCGAGGGGCCGACGAGTCGCGCCAGCCGCTGGCTGCCGCCGAAGCCGGGGATGACGCCGAGGAGCATCTCGGGCTGGCCGAGCTTGGCGTTGTCGGCGGCGATCCGGAAGTCGCACATGAGGGCCAGCTCGCACCCGCCACCGAGGGCGAACCCGGTGATCGCCGCGACGGTCGGCTTCGGGATCGCCGCGACGGCCCGGCTGAACTGCTGGAGCAGGACGCCGTTGTCGGCCATGTCGGAGTACGACATGTCGGCCATCTCCTTGATGTCCGCCCCGGCGGCGAAGACGCGCTCCCCGCCGTAGACGATCACCGCGGCGATGTCGTCGCGCTCGGTCACCTCGGCCGCGGCCGCGATGATCTCGCGCTGCAGCTGGGTGTTGAGGGCGTTCATCTTCGGCCGGTCGAGCCGGATGATCCCGAGGCCGTCCTCGACCTCGACGCGGACGAGCTCGCTCACTCGGAGACCTGCTCGCCCTCGGGGGACCCGCCCTGCGCACCGCCCGGGACCTGCCCGGTCGCGCGCTGGTGCCAGAGCTGGACGCCCTGGATGACGAGCGGGACGGCGACGCCGAGCAGTCCGCGGACGTCGGCGCCGCGCGGGAGGATGTGCTCGCTCGTCACGAGGAGGGTGTCGTTGGCGACGGCAGCCTTGACGAGGTTGAAGGCGACGTTGACGTCGTTGCTCACCTTGAGCCGCTCGAGCTCGTCGGTCGGCACCGGGTCCTCGAGGGACCACTGGCCGAAGACGCGCAGCACGTTGGACTCGTTGTCCGTGCGGACGAAGAGCTGCTGGTCCTCGAAGGCGAAGGCGACGTCGCCGTCGTCGTCGATCTTCGCCTCGACCCCGAGCTCGACGAGCGCGTCACGGACGCGGTCGCTCAGGGGGGCCTCGGTGATCTGCTCGCCGGGCTCGGCGGTGAGGCCGGTCTGGTTGCCGCCCTGCTGGCCGCCGGTGGGGCCGCTCGGGGGCGTGAGGTTCGGGAGTGCGGTGGGATCGCTCATGGGTGACAACGTACCTACTGCCTACAGTTGCGGCTATGTCGCCTGACGCACAGCCCGTCGACGCCCTGACGCTCGACCGGGTGCCCTCCCCCGGGGCCCACCTCGTCGCCGGCGGGCTCGAGGTCGCCGTCCACGCCCCCTTCGCCACCGCCGTCACCCTCTGCCTCTTCGGCACGACGGGGGATCCCGCCACCGAGCGCCGGGTCCGGCTCACCCAGCGGCGCAAGGGCTGGTGGTACGGCCGGGTCGAAGGGGTCGGTGCCGGTGAGCGCTACGGCTACCGGGTCGACGGTCCGTGGGACCCGCAGGCGGGTCACCGGCACAACCCCGCCAAGGTCCTGCTCGACCCGTACGCCCGGATGGTCGACCGGACCCTGACGCAGTACCCGCCGGCGCTCTACGGCCACCACGTCGAGGAGTCCGGGACCGGCGACCTCGCGAGCCGCAGCGAGCTCGACTCCGCCGGGCTCGCGCCGCTCGGGGTCCTCGTCGACGAGGGCTTCGACTGGGGCGAGCACCCGCGCCCGCACCACGAGCTCGCGGACAGCGTGATCTACGAGGTGCACGTCAAGGAGATGACCGCGACCCTCCCCGGCGTCCCCGAGAACCTGCGCGGAACCTACGCCGGGCTCGCCCACCCGGCGACGATCGAGCACCTCCGGGCGCTCGGCGTGACCGCCGTCGAGCTGCTGCCGATCCACCACTTCACCACCGAGCCCGAGGTCGGGCGGCGCGGGCTCGTCAACCACTGGGGCTACAACACCCTCGGCTTCTTCGCCCCGCACCTGCCCTACGCGTCGACCGACGACCCGCAGGAGGCGCTCGCCGAGCTCAAGGGCATGGTCAGGCTGCTCCACGAGGCCGGCATCGAGGTCATCCTCGACGTCGTCTACAACCACACCGCCGAGCAGTCCGTGGCCGGGGCGACGCTGTCGTGGCGGGGGCTGGGGGCGAGCACCTACTACCGCCTCGACGAGCGCGGGCTCGACGTCGACGTCACCGGCTGCGGCAACACCCTCGACCTGCGCGAGCCCGTCGTCCAGCGGATGGTCCTCGACTCGCTGCGCTACTGGGTCGTCGAGTGCGGCATCGACGGCTTCCGCTTCGACCTGGCCGTCGCGCTCGCCAGGGGCACCCACGACGACTACGACCCGGGCCACCCCTTCCTCACCGCGCTGAGGACCGACCCCGTCCTCTCCGACGTCCACCTCATCTCAGAGCCGTGGGACGTCGGCCCGCACGGCTGGCGGACCGGCCAGTTCCCCACCCCCTTCGCCGAGTGGAACGACCGCTACCGCGACGCCGTCCGTGAGTTCTGGCTGCCCGACCTCGCCGTCGCGCGGGGCGCGCGCGGCGGCGCGATCATGCACGGCGTGCGGCACATCGCGACCCGGCTGGCCGGCTCGCAGGACCTCTTCGGCGACCCCGAGCGAGGGCCGGAGGCGTCGATCAACTTCGTCACCGCGCACGACGGATTCACCGTGGCCGACCTCGTCGCCTACGACCACAAGCACAACGGCGCCAACGGCGAGGAGGGCCGCGACGGCACCGATCACAACCTCTCGTGGAACCACGGCGTCGAGGGCGAGAGCGACGACCCTGCGGTGCTCGGGCTGCGCCGCCGGTCGCAGCGCAACCTGCTCGCGACGCTGCTGCTGAGCACCGGCGTGCCGATGCTCGCCTCCGGCGACGAGATCGGGCGCAGCACCCGCGGCAACAACAACCCCTACTGCCAGGACGGGCCGCTCACCTGGCTCGACTGGGAGCTCTCCCCCGAGCAGGAGGACCTGCTCGCGACGACCCAGGCGCTCGTGCGGTGGCGGCGCGAGCTGCCGACGCTGCGGCAGCGGCGCTTCTTCACCGGCAACCCGGTCGACGACGACGGCTCGACCGACATCGCCTGGTACGACGAGGCCGGCGCCGAGATGGGACATCAGTGGGGCGAGTCCTCACGCCGGACGCTGCAGATGTACCTCAACGGCGTGCACCTCGGGCACCGACCGGTGCTCCTCGTCCTCCACGGTGAGGGGCACGACGGCCAGGTCACCCTCCCTTCGCCCCCCGGGGTCAGCAGTTACCGGCTGCTCTGGGACAGCTCGTGGGAGCGCCCGGCCGACGACGAGTCGGCCCTGCCGACCGTGCCGTTGGACGCCCGCACGGTCGACGTCGCCGCCGCGACGATCCGCATCTACCTCGCCGACGACGCGACCTGAGGTCCGTGCCCCTTTATCGGGTTATCCGAGAAAGGGGCACGTGACCCGGCAACGGTTCCCGGGTGAGGCGCACCTTTATCGGGTTATCCGATAAAGGTCCGCGAAGGGGGATCGTCAGGCGTTGGCGACGAGGCCGAGCGAGGACTGGAAGGCCAGGTGCTCGTGCTGCGGGAGCACCCGCACGGTGTACCCGAACTGACCGGTCCGCTCGATGGCGATCTGGCCCGAGTACTTCGTGATCCCGTCGTGGTAGCGCTCGACGAAGGCGAGCGACTCGGTGGTCCAGTCGCTGAGGTCGTCGGAGCCGATCGCCGCGGTGCCCATGACGACCTGGACGTCGACCTCGCCGGGCTCGAGCCCGTCGAGCCGGACGTAGGCGTCGACGTGGAGGGTCTCCCCCACCTCGGGCATGTCCGAGAGCCCGTGCGCCTCGACGTGGTCGACCGAGATGCTCGGCCAGGCCGCGTGGACCTTCGCCTTGTACGCGGAGAGGTCGCGGGCACCGGCGTGACCGTCGGCGCTCACCGCGGCGTTGCCCTGCGCGGTCGGCGTGTAGAGCTTCTCGGTGTAGTCGCGGACCATGCGGGTCGCGAGGACCTTCGGGCCGAGGGTGCTCATCGTGTGGCGCAGCATCGCGATCCAGCGCTGCGGCAGCTCGTCCTCGTCCCGGTCGTAGAAGAGCTTCGTGACGTGCTTCTCGATGAGGTCGTAGAGCGCCGAGGCCTCGATGTCGTCGCGGCGGTCGGGGTCCTCGACCCCGTCGGCGGTCGGGATGGCCCAGCCGTTCTCACCGTCGAACCACTCGTCCCACCAGCCGTCGAGGATGGAGAGGTTGAGCCCGCCGTTGAGGGCGGCCTTCATGCCCGAGGTCCCGCAGGCCTCGAACGGGCGAAGGGGGTTGTTGAGCCAGACGTCGCAGCCCGGGTAGAGGTCCTTGGCCATGCCGATGTCGTAGTTCGGCAGGAAGACGATGCGGCCCCGGACCTCGGGGTCGTCGGCGAAGCGGACCATCTGCTGGATGAGCTGCTTGCCGGTCTCGTCGGCGGGGTGGGACTTGCCGGCGATGACGAGCTGGACCGGGCGCTCCGGGTGGTTGAGCAGGGCCTTGAGCCGCTCGGGGTCGCGGAGCATGAGGGTGAGGCGCTTGTAGGTCGGCACACGGCGGGCGAAGCCGATGGTCAGCACGTCGGGGTCCAGGACGCTGTCGGTCCAGCCGAGCTCCGCCTCGGTCGCGCCGCGCTTGAGCCAGCTCGCGCGCAGGCGGCGGCGGACCTCGAGGACGAGCTGCTCGCGCATCTCGCGCTTCGTCGCCCAGATGTGGTCGCCCGGGACCTTGCCGATCTGGTCCCAGCGGTCGTTGGCCTCGACGTCGCGGCCCCCGAGGAAGTCGCGGGCGAGGGCATAGACCTTGTCGTCGACCCAGGTCGGGGCGTGGACGCCGTTGGTGATCGAGGTGATCGGGACCTCGGTGTCGTCGAAGCCCGGCCACAGCCCGTCGAACATCTCGCGGGAGACCTCGCCGTGGAGCTGCGAGACGCCGTTGGCGCGCTTGGCGAGGCGCAGGCCCATGACGGCCATGTTGAAGATGCCGTCCTTGCCGCCCTCGTAGCTCTCGGCGCCGAGCGCGAGCAGCCGGTCGGTCGGGATGCCGGGCAGCGCCTGGCCGTCACCGAGGTAGAGCCGGACGAGCTCGGCGTCGAAACGGTCGATGCCGGCCGGGACCGGGGTGTGGGTGGTGAAGACGGTGCCGGCGCGGGCGGCCTCCATCGCCTCGTCGAAGGTCATGTCGCTCGACTGCGTGAACTCGCTGATCCGCTCGATGCCGAGGAAGCCGGCGTGGCCCTCGTTGGTGTGGAAGACCTCGGGCGCCGGGGCGCCGGTGAGGCGCGACCAGGCACGCAGGGCCCGGACGCCGCCGATGCCGAGGAGCATCTCCTGCTGCAGCCGCTGCTCTCCCGCGCCGCCGTAGAGCCGGTCGGTGACACCGCGCATCGCCTCGTCGTTGCCGGGGACGTCGCTGTCGAGGAGGAGCAGCGGCACACGGCCGACCTGGGCACGCCAGACGTGGGCGTTGAGCTCGCGCCCCTCGGGCATGGCGAGCGTGATGACGACGGGGTTGCCGTCCTCCTCGCGGAGCAGCGAGAGCGGCAGGCCCTGCGGGTCGAGGACCGGGTAGTCCTCGTGCTGCCAGCCGTCCCGGCCCAGCGACTGCTCGAAGTAGCCGGTCTTGTAGAACAGACCGACGCCGACGATCGGCACGCCGAGGTCGCTCGCGGCCTTGAGGTGGTCGCCGGCGAGGATGCCGAGGCCGCCGGAGTACTGCGGCAGCACCTCGGTGATGCCGTACTCGGGGCTGAAGTAGGCGATGGCCTGCGGCGCGTGCTCGGTGCGCTCGGCGTACTCCTGGTACCACTGGCGGGCGCCGAGGTAGGCGTCGAGGTCGGCCTTGGCCTCCCGTACGCGGCCGACGAAGGCCTCATCGGTGGCGAGCGCGTCGAGCTCGCTGCGGCTCAGCGCGGAGAGCAGGCGGACGGGGTCGTGGCGCACCGTCTCCCACCGCTCGGCGTCGATGCTCGCAAAGAGCTCGCGGGCCGGCGTGTACCAGCTCCAGCGCAGGTTGGTCGCGAGCTCGCCGAGGGCGGCGATGGGCTCGGGCAGGACGGTACGGACGCTGAAACGACGGATGGCCTTCACGGGGTCCAGACTACGGCCCCCACGGGGGGCAACGCCAAGTTCTTGCAATCGCTGCCGAGTCCTTGCAAACCGCCTCTCCCCCAGCCCTGTGACGAAGGGGGATCCGCCCCTTCGTCGCAGTCGGCCTGGGCATCCCGTGCATGGGCCGCCGTCCCGGCCGGTAGCGTCGGCCGGGTGAGGACAGACGCGACCCCCGAGCAATCGTCCACCCCCGCTCCCCGTGCCCGCACGCCGCGCAGCCGGGCCCCCCAGGTTCCCCTGGGGCGGATCCCGGTGCTCGACGTCCGGCCGTGCATCGACCACGGCGACCGGCCGGCGAAGTCCGTCGTGGGCGAGCCCTTCGACGTCACGGCGACGGTCTTCCGCGAGGGCCACGACGCGGTGGGCGCGACCGTCGTCCTGACCGCCCCCGACGGCACCGAGACCCTCGTCCCGATGACCTGCGTCAACCCCGGCCTGAGCCACTGGGTCGCCGAGGTGAGCGCCGACGCCACCGGCTGGTGGACCTACCGCGTCGAGGGATGGTCCGATCGGTGGGGCACCTGGCTGCACGACGCGACCGTCAAGATCGACGTCGGTGTCGACGAGGAGCTCATGCTCGCCGAGGGCGTGACGCTCCTCGAGTGCGCCCTCGAGGTGCCTGGGCGCACGCCCCACGGCCGCCAGCTGATCCGCGATGCCGTCGACGCGCTCACCGCCCCCGGCGAGCACAGCGCCCGGGCCCGCCTCACCGCGGCCACCGGCGCCGAGCTGCGCGAGGAGCTCGAGGTGACCCTCCCGCTGCGCGAGCTCGTGACCGCCAGCGACGACCTCCCGCTGCTCGTCGAGCGCGAGCTGGCCCTGGCCGGGAGCTGGTACGAGATCTTCCCGCGCAGCGAGGGCGCCTACCTCGACGAGGCCACCGGCCGCTGGGTCTCCGGCACGCTGCGGACCGCCGCCGAGCGGCTGCCGGCGATCGCCGACATGGGCTTCGACGTCGTCTACCTCACCCCGATCCACCCGATCGGCACGACCGCGCGCAAGGGCCCGAACAACACGCTCGACGCCGGCCCCGAGGACCCGGGCTCCCCCTACGCCATCGGCTCCCCCGACGGCGGGCACGACGCGATCCACCCCGACCTCGGGACCTTCGAGGACCTCGACGCCTTCGTCGCGCGGGCCCGGGAGCTCGGCCTCGAGGTCGCGCTCGACATCGCGCTGCAGTGCTCCCCCGACCACCCGTGGGTCACCGAGCACCCGGAGTGGTTCACCACCCGCGCCGACGGCACGATCGCCTACGCGGAGAACCCGCCGAAGAAGTACCAGGACATCTACCCGCTGAACTTCGACAACGACCCCGCTGGGGTCTACGCCGAGGTGCGCCGCGTCATCCAGGTGTGGATCGACCACGGCGTCACGCTCTTCCGCGTCGACAACCCGCACACGAAGGCCGTCGAGTTCTGGCAGTGGCTCATCGCGGACGTCGCCCAGGACCACCCAGAGATCATCTGGCTCTCCGAGGCCTTCACCAAGCCCGCGATGATGCACACGCTCGCCAAGGTCGGCTTCCAGCAGAGCTACACGTACTACGCGTGGCGCAACACCCCCTCCGAGCTCGACGAGTACGTCACCGAGCTCTCCGGCGAGGCCGCCGCGTACATGCGACCGAGCTTCTGGCCGACGACGCACGACATCCTCACGCCGTACATGCAGTTCGGCGGGCCCGCGGCGTGGAAGGTGCGCGCGGCGCTGGCCGCGACGCTCGTGCCGACGTGGGGCATCTACGCCGGCTACGAGCTCATGGAGCACGTCGCGCGCCCGGGCGCCGAGGAGCAGATCGACAACGAGAAGTACCAGTACAAGGACCGGCGCTGGGCCGACTACGAGCCCGGCGGCGAGCGCGAGGGCCAGTCCCTCGCCGGCTGGCTGACGATGCTCAACCGCGTCCGGCGCGAGCACCCCGCCCTGCGGCTGCTGCGCAACTACGTGCGCCACCACGTCGACGACGAGAACTTCCTCGCCTTCAGCAAGTCGCGCACGCTCGCGGACGGCAGCACCGACACGGTCATCGTCGTCGCCAACCTCGACCCCCACAGCACCCGCGAGTCGACGCTGCGGCTCGACATGGGCGCGCTCGGGATGGAGCACTGGGAGCGCTTCGAGGTCGAGGACCTCGTGACCGGCGCCGTCTGGGAGTGGGGCCAGGAGAACTTCGTCCGGCTCGGCGTCGACGGCGAGCCGGTGCACGTCGTCGCGGTCAGGGGCCGCTGATGGCGACCATCCACGACGCCACCCTCACCCCCGGCAAGGACGACCTCGTCGCCGCCTGGATCGGCGAGCAGCGGTGGTACCAGGCGAAGGGGCGATCGCCTCGCCTGCGCCGGCTGGACGGCTGGCGCCTCGACGACCCGGCCGGCGAGGTCGGGATCGAGACGCTCGTCTACGTCGACGAGTCCCCCGAGCCGGTGACCTACCAGGTGCCGCTGACCTACCGGGGCGCCCCCCTGCCCGGTGCCGAGCATGCTCTCGTCGGCGAGATGGAGCACTCCGTGCTCGGCCACCGCTGGGTCTACGACGCCCCGCACGACCCGGTCTACGTCGCGCAGCTCATGGCGCTCGTGCGCGGGCGGGCGGAGCCGCAGCACAGCACGGAGTCCGGCACGCCGCGGCAGGACATCGTCGGCGTCCCCGACCTCTTCTGGAGCGGCGACCCCGAGGTCGTGAGCAGCGCGGTCCTGCGCGGCGAGCAGTCCAACACCTCGATCATCGTGGAGACGACCTCGACCCCGGTGATCCTCAAGGTCTTCCGCACCCTCTCGCCCGGCGACAACCCCGACATCGCGCTCCAGAGCGCGCTCTCCTCCGCCGGGTGCCCCGCCGTGCCGCTGAGCGTCGGCCACGTCGCCGGCATCTGGGCCGGCCCCGACGGTGATCCCCTCGTCGGTCAGCTCGCCGCCGCGCAGCAGTACCTCCCCGGCTCGCGTGACGCCTGGCGGGTCGCCCTCGAGCGGGCCGCGACGGGCTCCCCCTTCGTCGAGGAGGCACGAGCGCTCGGCCGGGTGACCGCCGAGATCCACTCCACCCTCGCCCGGGTCCTCCCGACCCAGCCCGCCGACGCCGCCCTCGTCGCCGCCCAGGTCGCCGGCATGCGCCGACGCGCCTCGGCCGCGGTCTCCGAGGTCCCCGCGCTCGCCGAGCACGAGGCGCGGATCGAGACCCTCCTCGGCGCCGCCGCCGAGGCGAGCTGGCCGGACCTCCAGCGGGTCCACGGCGACTACCACCTCGGGCAGGTCCTCGACGTGCCCGACGACGGCGGGACGCGCTGGGTCGTCATCGACTTCGAGGGCGAGCCGCTGCGGCCCCTCGACGAGCGCAACGCGCCGGACTCCCCCCTTCGTGATGTCGCCGGGATGCTCCGCTCCCTCGACTACGCCGCTGCGGCGGCCGAGCTGCCCGACGACGAAGCCGCCCGGTGGGCCGAGGAGGCGCAGGCCGCCTTCCTCGAGGGTTACGCGGAGGCCGGCCACCGCGTTGCCGCCGGCGACCCCGTCCTGCGCGCCCTCACCCTCGACAAGGCCCTCTACGAGGTCGTCTACGAGGCCCGCAACCGACCTGCATGGCTCCCGATCCCGGTCCGAGCCGTGACCCGACTCCTCAAGGAGGACGCGTGACCCCGATCCCCGAGCAGTCCCTCCCGGGTGCCCTCTGGGCCCTGGCCCACGGCCGCCACAGCCAGCCCCACGACGTGCTCGGCCAGCACCTCGTCGCCGACGGGCTGCGGGTGCGCGTCATGCGCCCGCTCGCAGAGCGGGTCCGTGTCCGCTTCGAGGACGGCGAGACCATCGAGCTCGAGCACGAGGAGCACGGCATCTTCGCCGGCACCCGCCCCGGCGCGACGACGACGATGGACTACCGCATCCTCACGACGTGGGACGGCGTCGAGGTCGAGCAGGACGACCCCTACCGCTTTGCGCCGACGCTCGGCGAGCTCGACCGGCACCTCGTCAACGAGGGCCGTCACGAGGAGCTGTGGACCGTCCTCGGCGCGCACGTGCGCCGCTACCCCGGCCCGATGGGCGAGGTCACGGGCGTCTCCTTCGCGGTGTGGGCGCCGCGGGCCAAGGCCGTGAGCGTCATCGGCGACTTCAACGGCTGGCACGAGAGCAGCCACCCGATGCGCCTGCTCGGCACCTCGGGCATCTGGGAGCTCTTCGTGCCCGGGGTCGGCGCGGACGCGCTGTACAAGTTCGCGATCCGCGGCGCCGACGACGTGCTGCGGCACAAGGCCGACCCGATGGCCCGGCGCGCCGAGATCGCGCCCGCGACGAGCTCGGTCGTCACCGAGAGCACCTACGCGTGGCGTGACCAGGCGTGGATGACCGACCGTGCACAGCGTGACCCGCACACCGGGCCGATGAGCATCTACGAGGTGCACCTCGGGTCGTGGCGCCAGGGGCAGACCTACCGCGACCTCGCCGAGCACCTCGTGAACTACGTCGCCGACCTCGGCTTCACGCACGTCGAGCTGCTGCCGGTCATGGACCACCCGTACCCGCCGTCGTGGGGCTACCACGTCACGAGCTACTACGCGCCGAACTCGCGCTTCGGCTCGCCCGACGACTTCCGCTACCTCGTCGACGCCCTGCACCAGGCGGGCATCGGCGTCATCCTCGACTGGGTCCCGGGGCACTTCGCGACGGACGAGTGGGCGCTCGTGCGCTTCGACGGGCTGCCGCTCTACGAGCACCCGGACCCGCGCCGCGGCTGGCAGCCCGACTGGGGCAGCTACGTCTTCGACTTCGGCCGGCTCGAGGTGCGCAACTTCCTCGTCGCCAACGCGCTGTACTGGCTCGAGGAGTTCCACGTCGACGGGCTGCGCGTCGACGGTGTCGCGTCGATGCTCTACCTCGACTACTCGCGCAAGGCCGGCGAGTGGATCCCCAACAGCCACGGCGGCCGCGAGAACCTCGAGGCGATCGGGCTGCTCCAGGAGACCAACGCGACGGCCTACAAGCGGGTCCCCGGCATCGTGACGATCGCCGAGGAGTCGACGGCGTGGCCCGGTGTCACCAAGCCGACGAGCGAGGGCGGTCTCGGCTTCGGCCTGAAGTGGAACATGGGCTGGATGAACGACTCCCTGAGCTATCTGCACGAGGAGCCGATCAACCGGCAGTACCACCACAACTTCCTGACCTTCGCGATGATGTACACGTACAGCGAGAACTACCTCCTGCCGATCAGCCACGACGAGGTCGTGCACGGCAAGGGCTCGCTGCCGAACAAGATCCCAGGCACGCAGGACGACCAGCTCGCGACGCTGCGGGCCTTCCTCGCGTACATGTGGGCGCACCCCGGCAAGCAGCTGCTCTTCATGGGCGCCGAGTTCGCCCAGACGAGCGAGTGGGGCGAGGGCCGCTCGCTCGACTGGTGGCTCCTCGACCACCCCGCGCACTACCGCGTGCACGCTCTCGTCAAGGAGCTCAACGCGGTCTACACGCACGACGGGGCGATGTGGGCGCTCGACACCGAGCCGGCAGGCTTCGAGTGGCTGGACGCCGACGACAACGCCGGCAACACGCTGTCCTTCCTGCGCTTCGGCGGTCACGACCGCTCGAGCGACCCGGTCGTCGCCGTCGTGGTGAACTTCGGCGGCGCCGACCGTGACCCGCTGCGCATCGGCCTGCCGCGCGGTGGTGAGTGGGAGGTCGTCGTCGACACCTCCGGGTTCGACGCGCACAGCTCGCCGAGCCAGGGCGGCCTCGTGCTCACCGCCGAGGACGTGCCGTGGCAGGGCCAGCCGCACTCGGTCGAGCTGAGGGTCTCGCGCCTCAGCGCGGTCTACCTGCGCCCCGTGGAGGCGGTCGAGAGCGACGTGGTCGCGTCCACGGTGAGCGAGACCGAGGTGGCCGAGGAGGACTGACCGGCGATCCCCCTTCGCCCGGGTCGACGAGGGCTCGTCACCTCGAGGTGACGAGCCTTCGTCGATCCGTGGGGGGTACCGCTCAGAAGAGGGCGCTCATGAGCGAGGTACGACCGCGCCGGACGCGCTCGTCCTGGTTGCCGACGACGGCGAAGAGGTCGAGCAGGTGCGCCTTGACCCGGTCACGCTCCTCCCCTGCCGTCGCGCGGACCACGTCGATGAGCCGGGTGAAGGCGTCCTCGACATGCCCGCCGAGGACGTCGAGGTCGGCGACCATGATCGCGGCATCGACGTCGGTCGGGTTCGCGGCCGCGGCAGCGCGCGCCTCCTGGAGGTCGACGCCCTGGGTGCGTGCCATGAGCGAGACCTGGGCGAGCCCGAGCCGGGCGTCCTCGTCCGCGGGGTTCTCGGCGAGCGCCCGCTCGTAGGCGGACGCGGCGGCATCGAGGTCGCCACGCTCGATCGCGGCGTAGGCCTCCTCGTGCAGCGGCGAGAGCTCGTCTGCCTGATCGCCCTGCGAGCCCGGCAGCTCGATGCGGCCGGTGACACCCTGCTGGACGGCGACGGAGAGCAGCTCGTCGAGGACGCGCTCGAGGTCCGGCTGCGCGGGCAGCCCCTGGAAGAGCGGGATCGCCTGCCCCTTGAGCAGACCGAGCGAGACCGGCAGCTGCGGGGGCTGGATCGCCTGAGCGATCCCTGGGTTGGTCGCGACGTCGATGGCGACCACCTGCAGCCGGCCCTCGCGCCGCTCGGCGACCGCGACGACAGCCTCGAGGACGGCCTGGGTCTCCGGCGCCTGCGAGGTCCACAGGACGGCAACGGCCGGCACCGACACCGAGCGCTGGACGAGGGTGTTGAAGCTCGCATCGTCACCGACGACGACGACCGGGGAGGCGAAGGGGTCACCGCCGGGGTCGCCGTCCGGCCCACCGGGGCCGACGGTCCCGTCGGCGGCGGGCGGGGCGGCCGGCGTCGAGGGGCCGGGTCGGGACGAGCCGAGGGCACCGAGGTCGACGGCGCCACGGAGCGAGGAGAACGGTTCGGTCATGCCTCGATCCTCCCAGATGGGCGGCGGCTCGTGCTCAGCTGCCCTTCGCGTCCGCGAGCTGCTCGGACGCGGCGACGACGCTGCTCTTGCCGTCGCCGGGCGTGACGATGGCGACGGTCTCCAGGTGGGAGACGGTGAGCTCCTCGGTGATCTTGTCCTTGCCGAGGACCTTGGCGATCTCGGAGGGCATCCGCAGCTCCTTGGCGCGGTTGGTCGCGGTGACGGTGTCCTTGCGGGTCAGGCCGGCGATCGTCAGGGTCCCGCCGTCGGCGAGCGAGAAGACGATGCCGTCCTTGCCGACGGCGTGCGCGACCTTGTACGTCGCGAGCTTGCCGAGCGACTTCTGCTGGGCCGCGGCGTTGTCGCGCAGCGCGGAGGAGAAGGTGTCGTCGAGGGCGATCCCGCCGGGCTGCTTCTTGGGTGCCGGGTGGGCGACGGCCTGGGCCCAGGTCTGCACGACCTTGAGGTCCTTCTCGGTGACCGCCTTGGGGGGCTTGACGGCGACGCCGTCCTGCGGGTCGGCGAAGGCGGGGATGCTCGCGCCCGCGGCCATGGGCACGGTGGCGAAGAGCCGGTAGGGCGAGGTCGGCCCCTCCGCGACGAGGACGTGGAGCAGCTGCTCCTCCCCCTGCCGAGAGGTGGCCAGGATGGAGCGCGGCCACCCGGTCCCCCGGCTGACGGCCAGGACCCGGGCCTCGGCCTTGGGGGCCAGCGAGCCCGGCCCGTCGTCGCCCCGACTGACCCGCTCGCGCGCCTCGGCGGCGGCGAGCGCCGGTCCGGTGAGGACCGCCTTGCGGCTGGCGTCGGCCTGCTTGCCGGTGAGGTCGAGGGCGACCGCGGTCTCGGAGAGGACGCGCTGGGTCACCTCGGCGCCCGCGGTCTGGCTGATCGAGGGACCATCAGGGACCTCGCTGGGTGCGTCGTGGACGCCGGCCACGGATGCACAGCCGGCCAGGGCCACCGGGAGGGCTGCCACGAGGGCCACGAGTCGGGTGCGTCGGGTGCTCATCGGGTGCTCCCCTCGGTCGGCTCGGTCTGGGCCGGCTCGGTCTCGTCGGCCGCGATCTCGTCGGTCGACGTCTCGTCAGGCTCGGCCCCGCCCTCGTCGGTGACGGAGGAGCGCGACCGGAGGACGAGGTAGGCCGCGGCGGCGAGGAGCACGAGCCCGATGATCGTGAGCACGACCGCGCGGGTGAACCACCCACTGTCGCGCACCGTCATCGTCACGGACTCGATCTCCTGCCCCTCCTCGGCGGCGACGACGAGGGTCTGCGGGGCGGCGTCCTGCGTGACGGTGATGCTCGCGCTGCCGTTGCCGGAGCGCTTCGCCTGCCACAGGTCGTAGCTCGCCGGGTCGGCGGTCTCACCGCTGCCGGTCGCCACCGTCTCGAGCTCCCACGAGGGGACCGACACGGTCGTCGCCCGGACCACCTTCGCGTCCTTCATCACCGACTCGGCGTCGGAGGGACGCGCCAGGCCCATCCACACGGCGCCGGGGGCGCGGGCCTCCAGGACGACGTCGGAGTCGACCCGGTTGAGGATGTCGGGGTGGACGACGAGGGTCTGGCTGCCCGGCTCGGCCGAGAAGGTGGCCCGGCCGTCGGTGCCGAGCTGGCTCATGAACCACACGCCGGTCACCGCGCAGACGGCGCCGAGCGCGGCGAGGACCGCCGCGAGGACGCGGGAGAAGAGTTGAGGCACGAGTGCTTCCTGTCGGTGAGTCACGGTCGCGGGGTGCCACGACCGGCCATCCACTGTCGCAAAGACCGGCGAAGGTCACAAATTCGTAAAGGCTCGCCCTGCGGACGGTCAACCGGTGGCGGCGATCCTCAGGCCGTCTCCGGCCCGCACCACGGTGATTGCCTGACGGCTCGTCGTCGGCGGCTCGGACCCCTTCGTCCGGCTCAGGGTGAAGGTGACCCGGCCGCTCTCCTCGTCCACCTCGATCTGCTCCGCGGCCACCGTCGAGTACGCCGACCAGAGGTCGGTGTAGGCCTGCTCGCCGCCCGCGACCTGCTGCATCTCAGGGGTCAGCGAGTCCCACGACGTCGCGGGGTCGCTCGCCAGCCGGCTGTAGTGCTCGGCGACGAAGGCCGTCACCTCGTCCGCGGGGAAGGCCGGCTCCTCGGGCTCGGACGGGCTCTCGCTGCTCGGCTCGGAGGTGGCGGTGGTCGCGGCGGCGGGGGGCGGGGTCGCGCCGCTCGTCGCCTCGGCACCCCGGTCCCGCAGGAGCGCGGCGGCCAGCCCGGCGAGGAGCACGAGGACGACGGCTCCGACGAGCCACGGGACGAGGCGGCCCGGGCGGCGCTCGTCCTCGGACGAAGGGGGCGCGTCGCGGGGCGGGGGTGGGCCGGCGGGGCGGGGCGGTCGGGTCGTCGTGACAGGGGCCGTCGGCAGCTCCTCCCCCTCGGCGACGAGCCGGAGCTCGTCGCGGACCTGGGCCGCGGTGCCGCGCTCTCCCGGGATCCGCGACATGAGCCGCTCGATGATCGGGCCGAGCGCTCCTGCCTGCTGCGCCGGCTCGGGGTCGGTCGTCGCGATGTGCCGCAGCGTCGCCAGGGCGTTGCCCCGCGACGAGTACGCGTCCCGGCCCTCGACGGCGAGGTAGAGCGTCGCCCCGAGCGCCCACAGGTCGGACGCCTCGGTCGGGGGGTGACCGTCGGCGACCTCGGGGGCCATGTAGGTCGGGGTCCCGGTGACCAGCCCCGTCCCGGTGTGCTGCTCGTCGGTCCCCGCCCGCGCGGTCCCGAAGTCCGCGAGCTTGGCCCGGCGGTCACCGATGAGGACGTTGGCCGGCTTGATGTCACGGTGGACGACCCCGGCGGCGTGGGCTGCGGCCAGCGCCGCCGCGAGCTGCGCCCCGAGGTCGGCGGCGCCCCGAGGCCGCAGGGGTCCCCGGTCGCGCACGGCCTGGGCCAGGGTGGGGCCGTCGACGTGCTCCATGACGAGCCACGACGAGCCCTCGTGCTGGACGACGTCGAAGACCGAGACGACGTTGGGGTGGTTGAGCGCCGCTGCGTGTCGCGCCTCGCGCAGGGCCCGCGCGTCCGCCGCACCGGCGCCGGGGACCGCCGCGAGCCGCTTGATCGCGACCGAGCGCCCGAGCCGCTCGTCGGTCGCCAGCCAGACCGTCCCCATGCCACCCTGGCCGATGGGCCGCACGGTCCGGTAGCGGTCGGCGACGAGGCCGGGGTCGGTCTCGGTGCTGCGCGTCGCGTCGTTGGTCATCCCGGCCACGATAGGACGCGGGGGCCGTACATTGCCCATCAGACCAGCACGAGCAGGGGAGCCCGCATGTCTGACCAGCAGCAGCCCTCCCACCCGCAGGGCCAGCCCGACCCCTACGGCCAGCCGGCGCCCTACGGCCAGGCTGCGCCCTACGGCGCCCCGCCGCGCAAGGACAACACCCTCCTCTGGGTGCTCGTGACCATCGCCGTGATGATCTTCCTGTGCTGCTGCGGGGTGCTCGGCATCGTCGGGTGGGCCGGGTGGGTGGCCCAGGACGAGGTCCGCTCGGCGGTCTCGTCGGTCTCCGAGCAGGCGGAGGAGGCGCAGGGAGCACCGGTCGTCGAGGGCGAGGGGGTGAGCGTCGACGGCGGCCTCGTGTCGGCGGGCTGGCGCATCGCCGAGGGTGAGCGCGGGTACGTGCCGGTCGACGTCACGGTGACCAACGACGGTGAGCACCCGCAGTCCTTCAGCTTCTACGTCAACTTCCGCCGCGACGGCGTCGAGATCGACGACTCGCTGTGCACCACCCCGACCATCGAGCCGGGGGGCACCGGTCCGGCGAGGTGCAGGGAGACCGTCGACGCGGTCGACGCCGTCACCTACGACGCGCTGACGATCTCCGACTACTGACGGCTCCGCGACCACGACGCAGGGCCCCTCACCCGATCGGGTGAGGGGCCCTTGTCACAGCGACCCGGGCGAGGTTCACACCAACCCGGGCAAGGGTGCGCCGGAGGTCCGTCAGGCGGAGGGCACGCGCACGATGAGAGCGTCACCCTGGCCGCCGCCGCCGCAGAGGGCGGCCGCGCCGACGCCGCCACCGCGACGCTTCAGCTCGTGTGCCAGGGTGAGGACGACACGCGCACCGGACATCCCGAGCGGGTGACCCATGGCGATCGCGCCGCCGTTGGGGTTGACGATGTCGGCGTCGAGGCCGAGCTGCTTGGCCGAGGCGAGACCGACGGCGGCGAAGGCCTCGTTGATCTCGACGACCTTGAGGTCGGAGGGGCTGATCCCCTCCTTGTCGCAGGCGGCCTGGATCGCGTTGGCCGGCTGGGCCTGGAGCGTGCTGTCCGGGCCGGCGACGACGCCGTGAGCGCCGATCTCGGCGAGGTAGTCCAGCCCGAGCTCCTCGGCCTTGGCCTTGCTCATGACGACGACCGCGCAGGCACCGTCGGAGATCTGCGAGGCCGAGCCAGCGGTGATCGTGCCGCTCTTGTCGAAGGCGGGACGCAGCCGGCCGAGGGACTCGGCCGTGGTGTCGGCCCGGACCCCTTCGTCGTTCTTGAAGACGACCGGGTCGCCCTTGCGCTGCGGGATCTCGACCGCGACGACCTCGTCGTCGAACTTGCCGTCGGCCCAGGCCTGGGCGGCCTTGGTGTGGCTGCCGGCGGCGAACTCGTCCTGCTCCTCGCGGCTGAAGCTGTCGCCGCCCTGGTTGGTGGTCTCGGTGAGCGAGCCCATCGCCTGGTCGGTGATGACGTCGTGGAGACCGTCGTAGGCCATCGAGTCCCTGAGCTGGACGTCGCCGTACTTGAAGCCGTCACGGCTCTTCGGCAGCAGGTGCGGGGCGTTGGTCATCGACTCCTGGCCACCGGCGACCACGATGTCGAACTCGCCGGCGCGGATGAGCTGGTCGGCGAGCGCGATCGCGTCGATGCCCGAGAGGCAGACCTTGTTGACGGTCAGGGCCGGGACGTTCAACGGGATGCCGCCCTTGATCGCGGCCTGGCGGGCAGGGATCTGGCCCTCGCCGGCCGTGAGCACCTGGCCCATGATGACGTAGTCGACGTCCTCACCCTTGACACCGGCCTTCTCCAGGGCTCCCTTGATGGCGAAGCCACCGAGGTCGGAGCCGGAGAAGCCCTTGAGCGAGCCGCTCATGCGGCCCATCGGGGTACGGGCGCCCGCGACGATGACGGAGACGGGACGGTCAGACATACCTGGGTCCTCCATGAGGTTCGGGATGGCGCCGGCTGCGGGCCGGCTCTCCTCGCACTCTAACGACGCGGGGGCGAAGGGGGGACCCCCTGGGTCGGAGGTCACAGCGGCCGTGGCCTTCGCCACGACTCACCGCCGCGGCCACGGCGCGCGGGCTAGCGTGCACGACATGACTGCTGACCTCTTCACCCACATCGACCACGTGGGCGTCGCCGTCCCCGACCTCGACGACGCCATCGCCTTCTACCGCGACACCCTCGGCATGGAGCTGGCGCACGAGGAGGTCAACGAGGAGCAGGGCGTCCGCGAGGCGATGATGCGTGTCGGTGCCTCCGGCTCGTGCATCCAGCTGCTCGCGCCCCTCTCCCCCGAGTCGACGATCGCGAAGTTCCTCGACCGCAACGGCCAGGGCATCCAGCAGCTCGCCTACCGGGTCGACGACATCGACGCCGTGTGCGACACCCTCCGCGAGCGCGGACTGCGCCTGCTCTACGACACCCCGAAGCGCGGCACGAGCAACAGCAGGGTCAACTTCATCCACCCCAAGGACGCCCGCGGCATCCTCGTCGAGCTCGTCGAGCCCGCCACCGACGCCGCCCACTGAGAGCAGGGTCACCTGGTGACCGCCCTCTCAGGGCCACCAGATCACCCCTTCGCCCGGCTACGTTGTGCCGCGAGGCACGTCGTGCCGTCCCGACCGAACCACCAGGCCGAGGAGCCCCCCAACCATGGCAATGGACCAGATCCGCGACGCGATCCTCTCCGGAGACCGCTCCGAGGAGACCTACGCAGGCATCGAGCTGCCCCAGACGTACCGTGCTGCGACCGTCCACAAGGACGAGATCGGCATGTTCGAGGGCCTCAAGAGCCGCGACAAGGACCCGCGCAAGTCGCTGCACATCGACGACGTCGAGATCCCCGAGCTCGCGCCGGACGAGGCCCTCGTCGCCGTCATGGCGAGCGCCATCAACTACAACACCGTGTGGACCTCGATCTTCGAGCCCGTCCCGACCTTCGGCTTCCTCGAGCGCTACGGCAAGCTCAACGAGTGGTCCAAGCGCCACGACCTGCCCTACCACGTCGTCGGGTCCGACCTCTCCGGCGTCGTCCTGCGCACCGGCGGCAGCGTCTCCAAGTGGAAGCCCGGCCAGGAGGTCGTCGCCCACTGCCTCTCCGTCGAGCTCGAGGAGCCGGACGGCCACGACGACACGATGATGGACCCGCAGCAGCGGATCTGGGGCTTCGAGACGAACTTCGGCGGCCTCGCCGAGCTCGCCATCGTCAAGGCCAACCAGCTCATGCCCAAGCCGGACCACCTCACCTGGGAGGAGGCCGCGGCCCCCGGCCTGGTGAACTCCACGGCCTACCGCCAGCTGATCTCCAAGAACGGCGCCGCGCTCAAGCTCGGTGACCGCGTCCTCATCTGGGGGGCCTCGGGCGGCCTCGGCTCCTACGCCACGCAGATGGCGCTGGCCGCCGGCGCGACCCCGGTCTGCGTGGTCTCCAGCCCGGACAAGGCCGAGATCTGCCGCAAGATGGGCGCCGAGCTGATCATCGACCGCCGCGCCGAGGACTACAAGTTCTGGAACGAGGAGGGCACCAAGCAGAACCCGAAGGAGTGGCAGCGCCTCGGCAAGAAGATCCGTGAGCTCACCGGCGGCCACGACGTCGACATCGTCTTCGAGCACCCGGGCCGCGAGACCTTCGGCGCCTCGGTCTACGTCGCGCGCAAGGGCGGCAAGATCGTCACCTGCGCGTCGACCTCGGGCTACATGCACGAGTACGACAACCGCTACCTGTGGATGAACCTCAAGAGCATCATCTCCAGCCACTTCGCGAACTACCGCGAGTCCTGGGAGGCCAACGAGCTCGTCAACCGCGGCCTCGTCCACCCGACGCTGTCGAAGACCTACGCCCTCGAGGAGGTCGGCCAGGCGGCGCTCGACGTCCACCACAACCTCCACCAGGGCAAGGTCGGCGTGCTCACCCTCGCCCCCGAGCCGGGCCTGGGCGTCACCAACCCGGAGAAGCGGGCGAAGTACGAGAACCAGATCAACGCCTTCCGTAACGTCTGATCTCACCCGTCCCACGACGAAGGGGGGTGACCCGGCCGACTCGGCCGGGTCACCCCCTTCGCGTTGCTAACGTCCCCGGCGGGCGCGCCAGCAGGCCGTGTGCCAGTGCCGGCGGTCGTCGACGGAGCCGAGGCCGTCGTCCGGCCAGACGACGACGTGGGCGGTCCCCGGCGGGAGCGGGTGGTGGCACCCGGGGCAGGTGTAGGTGCGCGTCGAGCTGGCGCCGGAGAGAGCCCGGGTCACCCACGTGCGGCCCCGCCAGGTCACGCGCTGCTCGCCGCCGCGATGGACGGCGGGCGGCAGCGGTGGCAGGTCGTCACGACGACGTCGGTTGGCACGAGGCACGCACCCATGATGCCGCCCGGACGTAGAAGAGGCCCACGCCGGCAGGGCGGCGTGGGCCTCATCTCCTCCCCCCGGAGGCGTGCGAGGTGTCCCTCACTCCTACGACGCGCTCACCCTGAGGATCCGCTGCATCGTCCGGGAACTTCTTCTGGGAGGTCCTGCGTGAGGGCTCAGTACGTGCGGAAGCCCTGCTTCGTCTTGCGGCCGAGGTGGCCGGCCTCGACGAGCTCGACGAGACGGGGGGCCGGCGTGAGCTCGGGGTGGCCGAACTCGGCGAGGAGCTCCTCCTGAATCGCCAGCGAGACGTCGAGACCGACGACGTCGAGCAGGGCGAAGGGGCCCATCGGGTAGCCGTAGTGCTCGGTGATCGCCGCGTCGATCTCGTCCTCGGTGCCCTGGCCGGCCTCGAGTGCCTTGACGGCGTCGTTGAGGTAGGGGAAGAGCAGCGCATTGACGATGAAGCCGGAGCGGTCGGCGCAGGACACGGCAACCTTGCGGGTCTTGGCGCAGAGGTCGCGGACCGTGTCGAGGACGTCCTGGGCGGTCTCGTCGGTGTTGATGACCTCGACGAGCTTCATGACCGGCGCGGGGTTGAAGAAGTGCATGCCGACCACGTCCTGCGGACGGCTCGTCTGCGCACCGAGGTCGCTGATCGGGAGCGAGGAGGTCGTCGTCGCGAGGATCGCCCCCTGCTTGCAGATACAGTCGAGGTCGCGGAAGAGCTCGGTCTTGATGCCGATCTCCTCGGCGATGGCCTCGACGACGATGTCGGCGTCGGCGAGGGCCTCGCGCTCGGTCGCGCCGGTGAGGCGGCCGAGGACCGCGTCGGCGTCCTCCTGGGTGGTCTTGCCGCGCTCGACGGCCTTGGCCAGCGACTTCTCGATCGCCGCCCGGACCCCGTCGACCTTGTCCTGGGACCGCGCGACGTAGGTCACCGGGTAGCCGGCCTGGGCGAAGACCTGGATGATGCCGGTCGCCATGGTGCCGGAGCCGACGACGCCGACCGTGGAGATCTCGCGGACCTTCTCGTCACCGGAGGCGCCCGCGGGCGTCGTGTCGTCGGCGACGACCTCGTCGGACCCGGCCGAGGCGTAGGTGTAGAAGCCGGCGCCGGAGGCCTGGCCGGTCCGGCCGGCGGCGACGAGCTCGTCGAGGACCGGACGCGGGCGGTGCATCTCCTGGCCGCTCTCGGCGTGCATGGCGGCGAGCGTGTCGCGGACGACGTCGACGCCGAGCTCGTCGATGACGGTGAGCGGGCCCTTGGGCAGGCCGCAGCCGAAGCGCATGCCGTTGTCGATGTCCTCACGGGAGGCGTAGCCCTCCTCGGACATCGAGGCGGCGTGGTTGAGGTAGGGGTAGACGAGCGAGTCTGCGAGAGCGCGGGATCCGTTGGCTGACATGGCTCCAGTCTCGCCGGGGCAGCGCGGTGCTGACAGGCGTTCCGGGCGTGATGGTCGCCACCCGCGTCCTCGCCCGGGGGACATAGGGTGGGTCGGCGTGAGACTCGTCATCGCGACCTGCAGCGTCGACTACGACGGCCGCCTGTCGGCGCACCTCCCCCTGGCCACGCGCCTGCTCCTCGTCAAGGCCGACGGGTCGGTGCTCGTGCACAGCGACGGGGGCTCGTACAAGCCGCTCAACTGGATGTCGCCGCCGTGCGCCATGGCCGAGGTCGAGCCGGACGAGACCGAGGCGGCCGAAGGGGTGACTCTGGTCTGGAACGTGCAGCACGCCAAGTCCGAGGACCGGCTGCGCGTGAAGATCCACGAGGTCCACCACGACAGCGCCCACGAGCTCGGTGTCGACCCCGGGCTCGTCAAGGACGGCGTCGAGGCGCACCTGCAGAAGCTGCTCGCCGAGCACATCACCACGCTCGGCGAGGGGTGGACGCTGACCCGCCGCGAGTACATGACGGCGATCGGCCCCGTCGACATCCTCTGCAAGGACGCGAGCGGCACCACCGTCGCCGTCGAGATCAAGCGCCGCGGCGAGATCGACGGCGTCGAGCAGCTGACCCGCTACCTCGAGCTGATGAACCGCGACCCCCACCTGCGTCCGGTGACCGGCGTCTTCGCCGCCCAGGTCATCAAGCCCCAGGCCCGCACGCTCGCCGAGGACCGCGGGATCCGTTGCGTCACCCTCGACTACGACGCGCTCAAGGGCATCGACGACGTCGACTCCCGCCTCTTCTGACACCCACACCCCGCACGAGCCAAGGCTCGTACGCCCCACACCCCGCACGAGCCTTGGCTCGTACGCCCCCTCCGCACGAGCCAAGGCTCGTACGCCCCTCACTCCGCACGAGCCTTGGCTCGTGCGGAGGGGGGACGGGCCGTCAGAGCATCGGCTCGCCGGTCACCGGGTCGGTGATCCGCTGGGTGCGCGCGGCCCGGATCGTCCACCAGATCATCCCCGCGAGGAGCGCGAGCGCCGTCACCAGCGCGAGCGCTGCCGGCAGGTCGAGGAGAGGCTGCGGCAGCCAGAGACTGAGGACGACGGCGAGCGCGACCCCGCCGCCGGCGACGGCGAAGCTGGGCAGGAGCGGCTTGCGCCGGGGGAAGACGATCGTCACGACGAGCAGGGCCGCGGCGACGAGGACCGCCGCGCCGGCGAGGTCGCCCACGGTCACCGTGACCGGGCGCCCCTCGATGAGCCCGAGGAGCCCCTCGACGAGCAGGAGGCCCGCGAGCAGCCCGACGACGGCCGCGGGCAGCAGGGTGGACAGCTCGTCGCGGGCCTTCGGCGCCTCGGGCGCGATCGTGATCGCGTACTCGGTCGGGTCGCCGAAGGCCTCCTCGGCCGGCTCGCCGGACTCAGCGCAGTGGGTCTCGACGATCTTCAGCTGGTCGGCGATGCGCTCCGGCGGGACGTCACGCATCCTCAGCGCGACGACGAAGGCGTCGCGCCACCGTGGGTCGATCGTGGACATGGTCATGGTGCTGCCTCCCGTGTCGTGGCGCCGTGGAGCATGTCGCCCACGAGCGTGCTGAACTCCCGCCACCGCCGGCTCTCGGAGTCGAGGTGGGCCTCCCCTGCGGAGGTGAGCTCGAAGTACTTGCGGCCCGGCCCGCCGTCGCCCGGCTCCCAGTGCGCCGTGATCAGCCCGTCGCCCTCGAGACGGCCGAGCAGCGGGTAGAGCGTGCCGCCCTTGACCTTGCCGATCCCCCGCGCCTCGAGCTCGGCGGCGACCGCGTAGCCGTAGGTGGGGCCGGACGCGAGTGCCCGGAGGACGAGGAGCGACAGCGCACCGCGCAGCCACTCGCTCGGCCAGGGCGCACTCTCGGTCATGACATGATCGTATGACTATCTAGTCAGCCTGTCTATCTATATCGCCACGCTTGCCGCGCACGTGCTCAGTCCAGAGTCCCCCGCGTCACGATCCCGTCGTCCCCGACGTCGACGGTGATCGACCGCTCGAGCGCCCCGCGCGGGGCGATGACGAGCACGCTCTCCCCGCGGTGCAGGTCGGCGATCTCGACGAGCGCCTCGGTCCAGCGGCCTAGCTCGGCCAGCGTGGCCACCTCCTCGACCGGGCACCCGAGGTCCGTGGCCGCACGCTCGGCGACCGCGCTCTCCCCTGGCGCCGCGCAGACGGCCGCCACCCGCTCGCTGCGCACCGAGGCGACGACCGGGGAGACCGGGTCCTCCCCCTTCGCCAGGATCAGTCTGGCTGGGCAGTGCAGGCTCATCCCGTCAGGCTAGACCTGCGACGATGGCACCCATGGTCAACCTCACGAAGATCTACACCCGCACCGGCGACGACGGCACGACCGCGCTCGGCGACTTCAGCCGGACCCGCAAGACCGACGCCCGCCTGGCGGCGTACGCGGACGCCAACGAGGCCAACGCCGCGATCGGTGTGGCCATCGCCTGCGGGAACCTGCCGGAGGACGTGCGGGAGACCCTGCTGCGGGTGCAGAACGACCTCTTCGACCTCGGGGCCGACCTCTCCACCCCGCTGGCCGCCAAGCCCGAGCACCCACCCCTTCGCGTCCTCCAGCAGTGGGTCGACGAGCTCGAGGCGGACTGCGACCGCTACCTCGAGCGGCTCGAGCCGCTGCGCTCCTTCATCCTGCCCGGCGGCAGCGCCGGCTCGGCCTTCCTGCACGTCGCGACGACGGTGGTCCGGCGGGCCGAGCGCTCGGCGTGGGCGGCCGTCGAGGCCTACGGCACGGAGGAGTCCACGGAGCGAGGCGAAGGGGGGATCAACCCGGTCGCGGTGGCCTACCTCAACCGGCTCTCGGACCTGCTCTTCGTCCTGGCCCGGGTGGCGAACCTCGACCACGGCGGAGACGTGCTGTGGCAGCCCGGCGGCGGGCGTGCGGAGCGGCCGGAGCGCAGGCGGCGCCGCTAGGCGACGTTGACGTCCTGGCCGGGCGGGCTCGACTCGAGCCAGGAGCGCATCGCCACGTAGATCCTCCACTCGACGGCCAGCGGGGTCTGTGCGCTCGTCGTGGGGTCACCGACGTCGACCCGCACGGCACCGGAGAGGCCCGGGATCGAGATCGTCTCGGAGGTGGGCGTGGAGAGCTCGAGGTGGGCGCGGTCCCACTCGAGCCGGGGGCGGGTGCTCAGCGCCACCACGGGGTACCAGCCCAGCGAGGTCGGGCCGAGCCGCAGCAGCCCGAGACGCCAACGGCGCTCGTCGCGGCTGACCGCGGCGAGCGCCATGGGATATCCGGCGGCGATGGCTCGGCGTCGCCAGATCATGCCGACGACGAGCAGCAGCGTCGTGAGCAGCGCACAGGCCAGGACCAGCTCGGCCACCAGCAGCGCGCTCACGAGGTCGGGGTCAGCGCGAGGACTCGGTGACCGTCTCGGCGACGATGGTCACGGTGTCGTGGTCGACGGAGAGGAAGCCGCCGTCGACGGTCGCGACGCGCTCGCCCGACTCGGTCTTGATGACGACGTCACCCTCGACGAGGACCCCGAGGATCGGGGTGTGACCGGGCATGATGCCGATCTCGCCGTCGATGCTGCGCGCCCGCACCATCGAGGCCTCGCCGGACCACACCTTCCGGTCGGCGGCAACAAGCTCAACGTTCAGAGCGCTCACGTGGGGTCCTTCTCCGTGTCGGTGGGGCCCGGGTCGCCGGGCCAAGGGGGGCTCAGGTGCCCATCGTACCGGCGGCAGGACCCGACCTGCGCCCGGCCTCAGGCCATGACGCTCGCCCACATCTCCTGCCCCTGGGCCACGCTCCAGATGCGGTAGGCCGACCAGGCGATCCACAGCGAGAAGAGGGTGAGCACGGGTCGGGGGCGCACGAGGTCGAGCATCCGCTCCGGTGGTCGTCGCCGGACGAGCGCCCACGCGACGTAGATCGCGGCGAAGGCGGCCATCGCCATGAGGACGAGACCGAAGGGGTTGAGCCAGAAGGCCCCCGCGAGGTCACCGTGCGCCGCGTGGACCCAGGCCCGGGTCATGCCGCAGCCGGGGCAGGGCAGGTCGAAGAGGAGCCGGACGATGCACGTCGGCTGCCCGCCGTCGACGCTGCGGACCGGCCACATCGCGGCGATCGCCAGGCCGACGGCACCGAGCACACCGAGCCCGATCGCCGTGCTCCGGGCGCCGAGGCTGTACCCCATCGCTCCCCCGGTGCGCCCCTCACGGGGGCGCAGCTCCGGGGGGAGCGGCTTTGGCGTGCTCGGCAGGGTCACGGCAGCGGACGCCCTTCGTTGTCGACCATCTTGCGCATGGCGATGAGGATGATATCGATGATCTGCCAGATGCCGCAGCCACCGAGGGTGATGAGCTTGAGGATGCCCAGGCCGATCTGGCCGAGGTAGAAGCGGTCGACACCGAGGCTGCCGAGGAAGATCGACAGGAGCAGCGTCGTCAACCACTCGCGGTGGCTGAAGAGGCCCGGGACCTGCCTGGCCTGGAACCACTGGCCCTGCACCGCCGTCTTGAGCGGGGTGTCGCCCTTGAGCTGGCCGGCGAGAGCCATCGTCGCCAGGTCCTGGTAGCTCAGCGGGCCGTACTCGTGGCCCATCTGGGAGAGGTAGTACTGGCTGGTCGTCGGGTCGCCGGCCGGAGCCGAGGGGGCCTGGTACTGCGGCGCCGCGCCGTAGCCGACGGGCTGGTCGTAGGACGACCGGGGTGCCTGCTCGTACGACGAGGACGAGCCGTAGGGGCTCGGCTGGGACGACGGGCCGGACGGCTGCGAGGAGTCGCCGGTGGGCGAGGATCCGGAGGGTGGCGTGCTCATGCGGGCCAGCCTAACCGCGGGCACTGACGGCGACGGCCCGCCCCCTTCTCAGGGGACGGGCCGTCGACGAGGTGACCGGAGGGTCAGAGGTTCTTCTGGATCTCTGCCCACTGGCGCTCGACGTCGTCGAGGCCACCGCACATGAAGAAGGCCTGCTCACCGACGTGGTCGTACTCGCCGTCGGCAATCTTCGTGAACGCCTCGATGGTGTCGGCCAGCGGCACGGTCGACCCCTCGATGCCGGTGAACTGCTTGGCGACGTAGGTGTTCTGGCCCAGGAAGCGCTGGATGCGGCGCGCCCGGTTGACGAGGATCTTGTCCTCCTCGGACAGCTCGTCGATGCCGAGGATCGCGATGATGTCCTGCAGCTCCTTGTTGCGCTGCAGGATGGACTTCACGCGGACCGCGGTGTTGTAGTGGTCCTCCGCGATGTACCGGCGGTCGAGGATCCGCGAGGTCGACGCGAGCGGGTCCACGGCCGGGTAGATGCCCAGCGAGGCGATCTCGCGCGAGAGCTCGGTCGTCGCGTCGAGGTGGGCGAAGGTGGTCGCCGGCGCCGGGTCGGTGTAGTCGTCGGCGGGGACGTAGATCGCCTGCATCGAGGTGATCGAGTGACCACGCGTCGAGGTGATGCGCTCCTGGAGCACACCCATCTCGTCGGCCAGGGTCGGCTGGTAGCCCACCGCGGACGGCATGCGGCCGAGGAGGGTGGAGACCTCCGAGCCCGCCTGCGTGAAGCGGAAGATGTTGTCGATGAAGAGGAGCACGTCCTGCTTCTGGACGTCTCGGAAGTACTCCGCCATCGTGAGCGCGGAGAGCGCGACGCGCAGACGCGTACCCGGCGGCTCGTCCATCTGGCCGAAGACGAGAGCGGTCTGCCCGAGGACGCCCGCCTCCTCCATCTCGACCATCAGATCGTTGCCCTCACGGGTGCGCTCGCCGACACCGGCGAAGACGGAGACACCACCGTGGTCGCGCGCGACTCGGGCGATCATCTCCTGGATGAGGACGGTCTTGCCGACACCGGCACCACCGAAGAGGCCGATCTTGCCACCCTGGACGTACGGGGTGAGCAGGTCGATGACCTTGATGCCGGTCTCGAACATCGTCGTCTTCGACTCGAGCTGGTCGAAGGCCGGCGCGGTGCGGTGGATGCCCCAGCGCTCCTTGACGTCGAGCGTCTCGCCCTCCGCGAGGTTCATGCAGACACCGGTGGTGTTGAAGACCTTGCCGAGGGTGACGTCACCGACGGGGACGGTGATCGGGCCGCCGGTGTCCTGCACCTGGGTGCCGCGCACGAGGCCGTCGGTCGGCTGCAGGGAGATGGCGCGGACCATGTTGTCGCCGATGTGCTGGGCGACCTCGAGGTTGATGTGCTTGGTCTCGCCGGCGAGCTCGACCTCGGTGGTGAGCAGGTTGTACTGCTCGGGCATGCTGTCGGCCGCGAACTCGACGTCGACGACGGGGCCGATGATGCGGGAGATCCGGCCGACGCCGCCGGCCTGGGTGGTGTCCTCGGTGGACTCGATGGTGGCAGTCATTACCTGTCCTCTACTTACTTGGCCTCGGCGAGGGCGCTGGCGCCGCCGACGATCTCGGAAATCTCTTGCGTGATCTCCGCCTGGCGGGCCTGGTTGGCCAGACGGGTGTACTTCTTGATGAGCTCCTCGGCGTTGTCCGTCGCCGACTTCATCGCCCGCTGGCGGGCGGCGAGCTCGGAGGCGGCCGACTGCAGCAGGATGTTGAAGATGCGCGCGTTGACGTACTTCGGGAGCAACGTGTCGAGCAGCTCATCGGCGCTCGGCTCGAACTCGTAGAGCGGGAACAAGTCGTCCGGCTCCACGTCGTCCGCCACCCCCTCGACGACCTCGAGCGGCAGCAGCCGGATGACCTCGGGCTCCTGGGTGACCATGGAGACGAACCGGGTGAAGACGATGTGGACCTCGTCCACTCCCCCTTCGTCCGTGTCCTTGACGAAGTCCGCGACGAGGCGCTCACCGATCTCGCGGGCGTCCTCGAAGGTGGGCTTCTCGGTGAAGCCGGTCCACTCCGCCGCGTACTCGCGCTTGCGGAAGGTGTAGAAGTTCAACGAGCGACGGCCGACGAGGTACGGGACGACCTCCTTGCCCTCCTCCTGGAGCTTGGCGACGACGCGCTCGCTCTCCTTGAGGACGTTGGCGTTGTAGCCGCCGGCCAGACCGCGGTCGGCCGCAATGATGAGGACCGCAGCGCGCTTGACCTCGTCCTTCTCGGTCGTCAGCGCGTGGTCCTCGTCGGAGAAGGTCGCGACGGCCGAGGCCGCCCGGGTCAGTGCCCGTGCGTACGGGGTGGACTCCCGCACGGCCTGCTGCGCCTTGACGACGCGGGAGGCCGCCATGAGCTCCATGGCGCGGGTGATCTTCTTGGTCGCACTGACGGACCGGATGCGCTGCCGGTACTCCCGGATCTGCGCTCCCATACGTTGCCGCCTCTCTGGGGTTCTTCGCGAAGGGGTGGTGGCTGGGTGCCGCACGAGGCGGCCGCTGGTCTGCCGGCCAGGTCGGGCGGGGTGTGCCCCCGCCCGACCGGTGGCGGGTCAGCGCTTCTGCTTGACGATCTTCTCCTGCTCGGCGTCCTGCGCCTCGCCGTCGACGGTCTCGTCGCCGACCGGGATGTCTTCCTTGCCGGAGGCCTGGAAGCCGTCCTTGAAGGAGTCGATCTCGGACTGGAGCGCCTGCTCGGTGGAGTCCTCGAACTTGCCGGTCTCCCGGATCGCGTCGAGGAGGTCCTTCTTGCCGCGACGCAGGTGGTCGAGGAACTCCTGCTCGAAGCGGGTGATGTCCTCGACAGCGATCGAGTCGAGCTGACCGGTGGTGCCGGCCCAGATCGAGACGACCTGCTCCTCGACGGCCAGCGGCGAGGCCTGCTTCTGCTTGAGCAGCTCGACGAGGCGTGCGCCTCGGGCCAGCTGCTGCTTGCTCGCGGGGTCGAGGTCCGAGGCGAACATCGCGAAGGCCTCGAGGGCGCGGTACTGCGCGAGGTCGAGCTTGAGTCGACCGGAGACCGACTTCATCGCCTTGATCTGCGCGGCACCACCGACACGGGAGACGGAGACACCCACGTCGATCGCCGGGCGGACGTTGGAGTTGAAGAGGTCGGCCTGGAGGTAGATCTGGCCGTCGGTGATGGAGATGACGTTGGTCGGGATGTACGCCGAGACGTCACCGGCCTTGGTCTCGATGATCGGCAGACCGGTCATCGAACCCGCACCGAGGTCGTCGCTCAGCTTGGCGCACCGCTCGAGGAGCCGCGAGTGGAGGTAGAAGACGTCACCCGGGTAGGCCTCGCGACCCGGCGGGCGGCGGAGCAGCAGCGACATCGCGCGGTAGGCCTCGGCCTGCTTGGACAGGTCGTCGAAGACGATGAGGACGTGCTTGCCCTGGTACATCCAGTGCTGGCCGATGGCCGAGCCGGTGAAGGGGGCGAGGTACTTGAAGCCCGCGGCGTCGGAGGCGGGGGCCGCGACGATGGTCGTGTACTCCATCGCGCCGGCCTCCTCGAGCGTGCCCTTGACGGCAGCGATCGTGGAGCCCTTCTGGCCGATGGCGACGTAGATGCAGCGGACCTGCTTCTCCGGGTCGCCGGTCTCCCAGAACTCCTTCTGGTTGATGATCGTGTCGACCGCAACCGTGGTCTTGCCGGTCTGGCGGTCACCGATGATCAGCTGGCGCTGGCCACGGCCGATCGGGGTCATCGCGTCGACGGCCTTGAGGCCGGTCTGCAGCGGCTCGTGGACCGACTTGCGCTGGACGACGGTGGGCGCCTGGAGCTCGAGCGCGCGGCGCTCCTCCGAGGCGATGTCGCCGAGACCGTCGATCGGCTGTCCGAGCGGGTTGACGACGCGACCGAGGAAGGCGTCACCGACGGGGACCGAGAGGACCTCGCCCGTGCGCTTGACCTCCTGGCCCTCCTCGATGCCGCTGAACTCACCGAGGACGACGACACCGATCTCGTGGACGTCGAGGTTGAGGGCGATCCCGAGGGTGCCGTCCTCGAACTCGAGCAGCTCGTTGGTCATGGCCGAGGGCAGACCCTCGACGTGGGCGATGCCGTCACCGGCGTCGGTGACGCGGCCGACCTCTTCGCGGGAGGCCGCGCCGGGGTTGTAGGACTGGACGTAACCGTCCAGGGCGTCCCGGATCTCCTCCGGACGGATCGAGAGCTCCGTCATGTTGTCTCTTCTCCTCGGTGCCGGGGGTGATCCGGCTTGTCGTGTCAGTGCGGTGGTCTGTGGTGCAGGTGGGGCGAAGGGGGTCAGCCGCCGGCGAGGTGGCGTCGCGCCTCGTCGAGTCGGCGCAGGACCGTGCCGTCGACGACCTCGTCGCCGACCTGGACCCGGATACCGCCGATGACGTCCTCGTCCTGGACCTGCTGGATGAGGATCGGCTTGCTGTAGATGCGCTGGAGCGCGGCGGAGAGCCGGTTCGTCTGCTCGTCGGTGAGGGGCGCGGCCGTCGTGACGACGGCGGTGAGCTGCGCCCGACGGGCGGCGGCGTAGCCGAGGTAGGCCTCGATCGTGCGGTCGAAGCGACGACCGCGCGGTGCGAGGACGGCCTGGCGGGCGAGCCGGACGGTCTCGGCCGAGGCCTTGCCGTCGAGCAGGCGGCTCACGAGCGCGGCCTTGCCCTGCGCGTCGCCCTGACGGTTGGTCAGCGCGTCCCGCAGATCCGGGGTGCCGGCGACGACCCGCTCGAAGCGGAAGAGCTCGTCCTCGACGGCGTCGATGCGGCCCTCGTCCTCGGCCCCCACGAGGGAGGCCTCGACGGCGAATCGCTCGACGGTGTCGCCGAGGTCGCGCTCCTCGGCCCAGCGCTGGCTCGCGAGCGCCGCGACGACGCCCGCCGCGGGCTCGGAGACCTTGCCGCCGAGGAGACGCTGCGCCAGGCCGGCCTTGTCCTGACCCTCACGCGAGGGGTCGGACAGGGCGCGGCGCAGCGTGGCGTTGCCGTCGATGAGGCCGCTGACCGCGAAGAGCTCGTCGGCGAGGGTCGCCTTGTCGCTCGCCTGGGCCAGGGCGGCGTCGAACGCCTCCCGGCCGGCGACGACCGCTCCGCGCGAGCTGCCACGCATCAGGACTCCTGACCGTCGACGTCGAGCGTCCCCTGCACCGGCGACGCCGCGGGCGCGGCGGTCGGGGCGGCAGCGCCGACCTTCTCCGGCTGGACCTGGCCCGACTCGAGCTCGGCGAGGAAGCGGTCGATGATCGACTGGCGGGACGAGGAGTCCGAGAGCTCGTGACCGACGATGCGGCCCGCGAGGTCGGTGGACATCCGGCCGACCTCACCGCGCAGGGAGACGGCGGCCTGCTGGCGCTCCGCCTCGATCTGCTTGTGGGCCGACTCGGTGATCCGCGACGCCTCGTCCTGCGCCTGCTGGCGCATCTCGGCGACGATCGCGGCACCTTCGGCGCGCGCGTCCTCACGGATCTTGGCCGCCTCGGCGCGGGCGTCGGCGAGCTGGGCCTCGTACTGGGCCTTGGCTGCCTCGGCCTCCGCCTGGGCGTTCTCAGCCTGGGCGATGCCGCCCTCGATGGCGGCGTGGCGCTCCTCGTAGGTCTTCTCGATGTTCGGGGCGACCTTCTTCGCGACCACGAAGTAGAGGATCGCGAACATGATCAGCCCGAAGATGAGCTCCTCGAGGTGCGGGATGAGGGGCATGGTGCCGCCCTCGCCCCCCGCGGTCGCGAGGCTCACGACCGAGGCTGCGGTTGCCGTGAAGTGCACGGGGTACTCCTAAAGGACGTCGGACCGGTTCTGACGGGGTGTCTGACCGAGGGTCAGAGGACGAACGCGAGAACCAGACCGAAGATCGCGAGGGCCTCGGCGAGCGCGAAGCCGAGGATGGCGATCGGCTGCAGGAGGTTGCGGGCCTCGGGCTGACGGGCGACACCGTTGATGTACGCGGCGAAGATCAGGCCGACGGCGATGGCCGGACCGATGGCGGACAGGCCGTAACCGACGAGCGAGAGGGAGCCGTTGATGTCCATGTGTTTCTTTCCTCTTCCGTTTCTGTGGTCCCCCGGCCGCGATGTCGCGACCGGGAAGTTCGTGGGGTGTATTCGGTTGTGAGGTGGTGCAGCGAGCGGGCCGGCGCTCAGTGGTCGTCGGCGAGGGCGCCGGCGATGTAGCTCGCGGCGAGGAGGGTGAAGACGAAGGCCTGGAGGAACTGCACCAGGGCCTCGAAGAGCATCATGATCGCGGCCATGACGAAGGTCGGGAGCGACATCGCCTTCATCAGGACGCCGTCCGCCTCGAGGAGGAAGTAGGCACCAGCGGTGACGAAGAGGTAGATGAGCAGGTGACCGGCGAACATGTTGCCGAAGAGTCGCAGGGCCAGCGTGAGCGGCCGGGTGATGAAGTAGGTGACGAGCTCGAGCACGAGGATCACGGGCGCGATCCAGCCGGGCAGGCCCGGGGGCACCATGTGCTTGAAGTAGCCGACGAAGCCCATCTTCTGGAAGCCGATCCAGTGGTAGACGACGTAGACGACGAGCGTCAGCGCGATCGGGAAGCCGATCTTGCCCGTGACCGGGTTCATCGCGAGCGGGAAGATCCCCATGAGGTTGTAGAAGAGGATCATCGTGAAGAGCGTCACGAGGAGCGGCACGAAGCGGCGGAACTCCTTGGTGCCGATCATGTCGCGGGCCACGGCGTTGCGCGGGAGGTTGTAGAAGTTCTCCAGCATCCACTGGCCCTTGCCAGGGACGACCGCGGCCTTGCGGCTCAGCGTGACCATGACGATCGAGAGGACCGCGGTGACGATCGCCGCCCAGGCCATCTGGTTGGTGAAGGTCAGACCGCCGATCTCGAAGAGCGGCTGCCAGAAGATCTCGGGGGTCGGGGGCACGTAGCCCTCACCCTCGCCTCCGGCCATGGGCACGAGCGCGCTGACGGACGCGGTCAGGATCACGGATTCTCCTCGTTGTGTGGCTCGGCACCAGCGCGCGATGCATCGCGGCCATCAGGGGTGGGTGCCTGGGACGTACCGTACCGGAGCCAGATGGTGTAGAGCGACAGACCCATCCCGAGCACGACGCCGAAGGCGACGAGGAATGTGGTATCGAACGCGCGGTCGAGCAACCATCCGATGCCGCCGAAGAGCAGCGGTCCGGTGATGAGGTAGGCCAGGACGGTCGCGCCGAGCGCGTCTGCCTGGGCGGTGGGGCTGGGCCCCTCGGTGTCGGTGGACCAGCGGTGGGCGTCGCCGGCCGGGGTCGCCCGCTTGGTGACGATCCGGGGGTCGGGGCGCTCGGTGCGCTTGCGCAGCGCGCTCATCGCGCGCTGCCCTCGGGGTAGATCTCGTGCCGGGCCCGCGAGTAGCCGATGACCTGGCCGACCTGGAGGACGACCGTCTGGGCCACCGCAGCGGCCGCAAATGCGGCCCCGTGGAGCCAGCTGCGGTCGCGGACGACGAGCAGGACGGCGACGAGGACGATGAGCTGGCCGATGTAGACGACGAGCGAGCCGGCCATGCTGGCGCCTGGATCGCCGGCGATGATCAGCCGCATCGCGACGAGCCCGAGGAGCACGACGGCGAAGGCGGTGAGGGCGCCCGCGAGGGCCGAGTAGCCGGCCTTCTCCCCCTTCGTCGCCCACCCGGTCGTCGCGATGACGAGAGACCCGACGCACCCGGCGACGACGACACCACGGAGCATCCCCGACAGGGGTCCGCGGGCGGTGCGGGAGGCGGTCATGACGTCCTTCGTCAGACGGGCAGGGGCGGCGTCGCGGCGGCCGTGACGGCCACGCTGCGAGCGCTTGTGAAAGTTATCACAAGCGCCTCTCCCCCCGCCAACCCACCCCACGAGCCAAGGCTCCTACCCCGTCCCTTTCGCACGAGCCAAGGCTCGTACCGCGGGACGCGGGTACGAGCCTTGGCTCGTGCGAAAGACGGGGGCGACGGGGACAGGGCGAAGGGGGGATGAAGCGGCGCTCAGGCGTCGAGCCGGTTGCCCGCGTGGTCAAAACGCTTCGGGCGGTGGCCCGGCGCGGAGAAGCGCGGGAGCCAGAGGGTGACGACCACGGCGACCACGAGCAAGATCGCCATCCCCACGGCCGCGACCTCGCCGGGCAGGACGACGAAGCTCACCGAGCCGGCCGCGACGACGAGCGCCCACCACCACAGGATGAGCACCGCACGCCGGTGCCCGTGGCCGATCTGGAGCATCCGGTGGTGCAGGTGCTGCGCGTCGGGGTGGAAGGGGCTCTGCCCCCGCGCCGTGCGCCGCACCACCGCCCAGACGACGTCGAGCAGCGGCAGCAGCATGATCGCGATCGGCACGAGCAGCGGCAGGATCGTCGCGGCCACGGCGTTGTCGCTGACGTCGGTCGGGTTGACCGCGCCCGTCGTGCTGATCGTCGTCGCCGCGAGGAGCAGGCCGAGCAGGAGCGCACCGCTGTCGCCCATGAAGAGCCGCGCGGGGAAGAAGTTGTGCGGCAGGAAGCCGAGGCAGCAACCGAGCATCGCCGCGGAGATGAAGGTCGCGGAGCTGAAGACGTTCGGCGGGTTGTACTCGTAGCTGATCGTGTAGCTGTAGACGAAGAACGACCCGGCCGCGATGGCCACCGTCCCGGCCGCGAGCCCGTCGAGCCCGTCGATGAAGTTCACCGCGTTGATCGAGAGCACGACGACGAAGATGGTCATCAGCACGAGCAGCGGCTCGGGCAGCACGGTGAGCACCCCGATCGGCAGCGAGAAGAACTGCACCCCGGCGAAGGCCATGACCGCCGCCGCCACGAGCTGCCCGGCCATCTTCGTCGCCGGGTCGAGCTCCTTGACGTCGTCGATCGCCCCGACGAGGCACACGACCGCTCCCCCCGCGAGCACGCCGAGCAGCTCGGCGGTCTCGAAGACCTGCGACAGGAAGGGCAGCCGCCACGCGAGCAGGGTCGCCGCCGCGTACCCGACGAAGATCGCCACTCCCCCGAGGCGCGGGATCGGCACTGCGTGCACGTCCCGCTCGCGGACGGGGGTGTACGCCCCGGTCCGCACCGCGACCGCCCGCATGGCGGGGACGGCGAGGTACGTCGTCACCAGCGCCACGAGGACGACGAGCAGGTACTCACGCACCGGGCGTCCTCCTCGTGGGCCGGCTCAGACGATGGGGTGGCGGGGTCGTCGACCCCTCGGACGGAGGGGGGTCAGCGCGGGTAGGCGGGGAAGGCGGTGACGAGCTCGTCGACGCCGGCCCGGACCTCCTTGGTGACCGCGTGCTCGGGGTCGGTGTCGCCCTCGGTGATCGCCTTGTGGATGAGCTCGGCGATCTTCTCCATCTCGGGGACGCCCATGCCCTGCGTCGTGACGCACGGCGTGCCGACGCGCACGCCGGAGGCGATGCCGGGCTTCTGCGGGTCGTTGGGGATGGCGTTCTTGTTGAGCACGATCCCGGCGGCGTCGGCGCGGGCCTCGGCGTCCTTGCCGGTGACGCCGACGCCCTGGAGGTCGAGCAGCGAGAGGTGGGTGTCGGTGCCGCCGGTCGTGGGGCGGATACCGCGCTCGGCGAGACCCTGGGCGAGCGCCCGGGAGTTCTCGATGACGCGACGGGTGTAGTCGGCGTACTCGGGGGTCGCGCACTCCTTGAAGTTCACGGCCTTGGCCGCGATGGTGTGCATCTGCGGGCCGCCCTGCATCATCGGGAAGATCGCCTTGTCGAGCGCGGCGGCGAACTCCTCCTTGCACACGAGCGCGCCGGAGCGGGGCCCGCGGAGCACCTTGTGGGTCGTGAAGGTCACGACGTCGGCGTGCGGGACGGGGCTGGGGATCGCCTTGCCGGCGACGAGGCCGATGAAGTGCGCCGCGTCGACCCAGAAGATCGCGCCGACCTCGTCGGCGATGCCGCGGATCCGCTCGAAGTCGATGAGCCGCGGGATCGCGGAGCCGCCGGCGCAGATGACCTTGGGGCGGTGCTCCTTGGCGAGCCGCTCCATCTCGTCGTAGTCGACGTCCTCGGTCTCGGGGTGCACGCCGTAGTGGACGGCGTCGAACCACTTGCCGGAGAAGGAGACCTTGGTGCCGTGGGTGAGGTGGCCGCCGTGGGGCAGCGACATCGCGAGGATCTTCTCGCCGGGCTTGAGGAAGGCGCCGTAGACGGCCTGGTTGGCGCTCGCGCCGGAGTGGGCCTGGACGTTGGCGTGGTCGGCGTCGAAGAGAGCCTTGCACCGCTCGATCGCGAGCTCCTCGGCCTTGTCGACCTCGGCGCAGCCGCCGTAGTAGCGCCGGCCCGGGTAGCCCTCGGCGTACTTGTTCGACAGCGTCGAGCCGAGCGCGGTGAGCACCTCGGGGCTGGAGAGGTTCTCGCTCGCGATGAGCTGCAGGCCGGAGCGGATCCGCCCGAGCTCGGAGAGGAGCACGTCGGCGATCTCGCTGTCGAAGGCGCGCAGGGCACCGAAGTCGGAGCCGTAGAAGGTGTCGTCGGTCATCAGGGCTGTCCTCAGCTCTCGTCGGGGGTGGCGGTGGGTTCGGGCGAAGGGGTGGGCTCGGGCGCGCCCTGGGCGGGCGCCTCGGGTTCGGGCGAAGGGGTGGTGCCGGCGACCGCCTGGGCGGCGGCGTAGATCTCGTGGACCCGGTCGGCGGGGAAGGCGCCCGCGCGGACGACCTCCGGGTGCTCGCCGGTGCAGTCGACGATCGTCGAGGGCTGGTTGTCCTCGCGAGGACCGCCGTCGACGTAGACGGCGACGGCGGGGCCGAGCTGGGTCGCGGCGTCGAGCACGGTGCGGGCGGGCGGCTGCCCGGTGCGGTTGGCGCTCGTGACGGCCATCGGCCCGACCTCGGAGAGCACGGCGAGGGCGATCTCGTCGTCGGGCATGCGCAGCGCGACGGTCCCCCGGGTCTCGCCGAGGTCCCAGACGAGGGAGTTCTGCGCGTGGAGGATGACGGTCAGCGGTCCGGGCCAGGCCTCGGCGACGAGGTCCCGCACCCAGGTCGGGACGGAGCGGGCGAGGCCGTCGAGGGTGCGGACGTCGGGGACGAGGACGGGCGGGGGCATCTCGCGGCCGCGGCCCTTGGCGTCGAGGACGGCCATGACGGCCTCCGGGGAGAAGGCGTCGCACCCGATGCCGTAGACCGTGTCGGTGGGGATGACGACGACCTCGCCGGCCCGGGCCGCGTCCACGGCGGCGGTGACGGCGTCGGTCCGGGTGCTCTCGGAGGTGGCGTCGACGACGGGACTCATGGGGATCACCCTATGGTGCGCGCGCAAAACTGCCCCCTCCCCCTGCGCCCCACGGGGAGTGACCTGCCCATATGTTCGTTCCGTGACCGCTTGTCACACCTACGAGAGGAGATCTCTATGCGTGGCTCTGGAATGATCTGGACCATCGTCGGCGTGCTGCTCGTCATCGCGCTGCTCATCTGGATCCTGTCTCGCGTCTGACGCAGGTTCCCTGAGATCGTCGGCCCCGCCGGGCCTGCCTGGCGGGGCCGACGCATGTCCTCAGGCGCGGTGGGCGAGGACGGCGCGGGGGCGGCCGGCGAGGTCGGTCTCGTCGCGCACCTCGGTCCACTCCCCCGCGGCACGAAGGGAGGTCGGCAGGCTCTCGCCCTGGCTGTCGGCGTGCTCCATGACGAGCAGCCCGCCGGGTCGGAGCAGCCGGGCCGCCGTCCGGGCGACGGCGAGCGGGATCGCGAGCCCGTCGGCGCTGCCGCCGTAGAGCGCGATCTCGGGGTCGTGCTCGGCGACCTCCGGGTCGACCGGGACCATCTCGGTCGGGATGTACGGCGGGTTGCTCACGACGACGTCGACCGTGCCCACGAGCTCCGCCAGCTCGCGGATCGCCGCCGGGTCTGCGGTGGCGTCGGCGGTGATCAGCTCGACGTCCAGGCCGGTCTGCTCGACGTTGTGCCGGGCCCAGGCCGACGCCTCGGGGCTCAGCTCGACGGCGAGCACGCGGACGTCCGGGGCCTCCTGGGCGATGGCGAGCGCGAGCGCCCCCGACCCGGTGCACAGGTCGACGACGACCGAAGTCTCCTCCCTGAGGTGCGAGGAGCCCTGCGACGGGCCTCGAAGGGCCCCGAGCGCGAGGTCGACGAGCAGCTCGGTCTCCGGCCGCGGCACGAAGACCCCGGGACCGACGGCCAGCTCGAGGTGGCGGAAGGGAGCGCGGCCGGTGAGGTGCTGCAGCGGCACCCGGCGCGCCCGCTCACCGACGAGGTCGTCGAGCCGTTGGGCCGCGTCGGCGTGCAGGACGGCGCCGAGCAGCGCGTGCCGCTCGGCCTCGGAGCGGTCCACCCCCATCGCGTGCGCCGCGAGGAGCAGCGCGTCGGTGCGAGGGGTCGGCACGCCGGCACCGGCCAGCGTGCGCGTCGCCGCGGCGAGCACGTCGCGCAGGCTCACCGCCGTCAGGCCTCGCCGAGCGCGGCGAGGCGGGCCGCCTCGTCCGCCTCGACGGCCGAGTCGATGACCGGCCCGAGGTCGCCGTCGAGCACCGCGTCGAGGTTGTGGGACTTGTAGCCGGTGCGGTGGTCGGCGATCCGGTTCTCCGGGAAGTTGTACGTCCGGATCCGCTCGGAGCGGTCGACGGTGCGGACCTGCCCGGCGCGGGCCTCGGCGTCGGCGGCTGCCTTCTCGGCCAGCGCCAGCTGGTGCAGCCGGGCCCGGAGCACGCGCATCGCGGACTCCTTGTTCTGCAGCTGGGACTTCTCGTTCTGGCACGAGACGACCGTGCCGGTGGGCAGGTGGGTGATGCGGACCGCGGAGTCGGTCGTGTTGACGCTCTGCCCGCCCGGGCCGGAGGAGCGGTAGACGTCGATCTTGAGGTCGTTCGGGGTGATCTCGACCTCGACGGCCTCGCCGACGTCGGGCATGACCCAGACCCCCGCGGCGGAGGTGTGGATGCGGCCCTGGCTCTCCGTCACCGGGACCCGCTGGACCCGGTGGACCCCCCCTTCGTACTTGAGGCGGGCCCAGGGCGCCTCCCCGGGGGCCGGGGACCCCTTGGCGCTGATCGCGACCTGGACGTCCTTGTAGCCGCCGAGGTCGGACTCGGTGGCGTCGAGGATCTCCGTGCGCCAGCCGCGCTGCTCGGCGTGACGCAGGTACATCCGCAGGAGGTCGCCGGCAAAGAGGGCACTCTCCTCGCCCCCTTCGCCCGCCTTGACCTCGAGGATCACGTCACGGTCGTCGTCCGGGTCGCGCGGGATGAGCAGCCGGCGCAGCCGGTCCTCGGCGACCGCGAGGCGCTCCTCCAGGGCCGGGATCTCCTCGGCGAAGGCAGGGTCCTCCCCCGCGAGCTCACGGGCGGCTCCGAGTTCCTCCCCGGCACCGACCCACTCGGCGTGCGCGGCGACGACCGGCTGGAGCTGGCCGTAGCGGGTGTGCACGACCCGCAGCCGGTCCGGGTCGCCGACGACCGCGGGGTCGGCGAGCTGGGCCTCGAGGGCGGCGTGCTCGTCGACGAGGTTCTGGGCTGACTCCAGCACGGCGGGTCCTTACTTCTCGGCGGAGACACGAACGCGCCGACCAGCCACGAGGGCTGATCGGCGCGTCGGGTGAGTTACTTGGCGCCCTGGCCGTAGCGCTTCTGGAAGCGGGCGACGCGGCCGCCGGAGTCCATGAGCTTCTGCTTGCCCGTGTAGAAGGGGTGGCAGGCGCTGCAGACCTCGGCGCGGATGCGGCCGTCCTGCGCGGTGCTGCGCGTCGTGAACGTGTTGCCGCAGGTGCAGGTGACCGTGGTCTCTGCGTAGCTCGGGTGGATGTTCTTCACGTGCGTCTCCTTGGATGTCATCCGGGTCGGCCGACCCACCGCATCTAGTGGTCGTGCGGTGCAGATCGTGCGGCTGCGGGTCGCCCCGCGCTCGCCAGCCGTGAACCGGTCCAGCGGGTCATTCTGCCAGAGAACCTGACCCTGTCCCTAACCGTCGCGGGCTCCTCGGCATTCCGCGCGGGGTGCGGCATCATGCGGGCATGGCCCGACGACCCCTTCGCCGTGAGCGCCGCTCCCCCTTCGCCGAGCACGACGGCCCGGTCGAGGGCTCGGTGGTCCGCCCGGCGGTCCCGGCCGACATCGGCACGGTCGTCGAGCTGCGGGCGCTGATGTTCGAGGCGATGGGCACCTCGAGCGAGCAGCTGCACGACCCGACCTGGCGCTCCGACGCCGCACGCTGGCTCCAGCTGCGCCTCGACGACCCGCGTGTGTGCGTCGCGGTGGGCGTCGTCGGCGAGGCGGTCGTGTCGTGCGCGATGGGTCAGGTGCTGCCGCTCATGCCCTCGCCGGAGCGGCCCGGTGACGTGGGTGGTCTGCTGACCAACGTCGTGACCTTCCCCGGTCACCGCCGGATCGGCTTCTCCGAGGCGTGCGTCGAGGCGGTCCTCGGCTGGTTCCGCGAGTCGACGGACGTCGAGGTCGTGACGCTCAACGCGACGGCCGAGGGGGCGCCGACCTATGAGCGGCTCGGCTTCACGCCCTCAGAGTTCCCCGAGATGCGGGTGCGGCTCACGCGCGACTGAGGACGACGAAGGGGCCTCCGCCGGTCTCGAGGCTCCGGCCGCGGGCGGCCTCCGCACCTCGACCAACGTGGGGTGCTGGTCGAGGTGCGAGGAGCTCTGCGACGAGCCTCGAGACCCCTGGGCGAAGGAGGGTCAGGCCTGCTCGTCGTCGTCGATCTTGATCGAGGACGTCTGGGCGACCTGGGTGAGGAACTCGTAGTTCGTCTTGGTCTTCTTGAGGCGGTCGATGAGGAGCTCGACACCCTGCTGGGGGTCGAGGGCCGCGAGGACGCGGCGCAGCTTCCACATGATCTTCAGCTCCTCCGGGGCGAGGAGGATCTCCTCGCGGCGGGTGCCGGAGCTGTTGATGTCGACGGCCGGGAAGATCCGGCGGTTCGCGAGTCCACGGTCGAGCTTGAGCTCCATGTTGCCGGTGCCCTTGAACTCCTCGAAGATCACCTCGTCCATCCGCGAGCCGGTCTCGACGAGCGCGGTGGCGAGGATGGTCAGCGAGCCGCCGTGCTCGATGTTGCGCGCGGCGCCGAAGAACTTCTTCGGCGGGTAGAGCGCGGCCGAGTCGACACCACCGGAGAGGATGCGCCCGCTCGCCGGGGCGGCGAGGTTGTAGGCGCGACCGAGCTTGGTGATCGAGTCGAGCAGCACGACGACGTCGTGCCCCATCTCGACGAGGCGCTTGGCGCGCTCGATGGCGAGCTCGGCGACCGTCGTGTGGTCGTCGGCCGGCCGGTCGAAGGTCGAGGCGATGACCTCGCCCTTGACGGCGCGCTGCATGTCCGTGACCTCCTCGGGGCGCTCGTCGACGAGGACGACCATGAGGTGGCACTCGGGGTTGTTCGTCGTGATCGCGTTGGCCACGGCCTGCATGACCATCGTCTTGCCGGCCTTGGCCGGGGCGACGATGAGGCCGCGCTGGCCCTTGCCGATCGGGGCGACGAGGTCGATCATCCGCGTCGTGAGGATGCCCGGCTCGGTCTCGAGGCGCAGGCGGTCCTGCGGGTAGAGCGGCGTCAGCTTGCCGAACTCGGGGCGGCGCCTGGCCTCCTCCGGGGTCATGCCGTTGACGGTGTCGAGGCTGACGAGCGGGTTGTACTTCTGGCGGTTGTTCTTGCCGCCGACGGTCTGCATGCCCTCGCCGTCCTGGCTGGTGCGGACCTTGCCGGTGACGGCGTCGCCCTTGCGCAGGCCGTTGCGCTTGACCATGCCGAGCGGCACGTAGACGTCGTTGCTGCCCGGGAGGTAGCCGCTCGTGCGGACGAAGGCGTAGTTGTCGAGGACGTCGAGGATGCCCGCGGCCGGCACGAGGACGTCGTCCTCGTTGACCTGGATCTCCTCGTCCTGCATGCCGGCGCCCCCGCTGCGACGCTTGTCGCGGTTGCGGTTGCGGCCCCGGTTGCGACGGCGACGGCCACCGGGCTCGTCGTCGTCGTACGGGCCGTTGTTGCCGCCCTGGTTGCCCTGCTGGCCACCCTGGTTGCGGTTGCCCTGCGGGTTGCCGCCCTGACGGTCGGTGCCGCCCTGCTGGCGGTCGCCGCCCTGCTGGCGGTTGCCCTGCTGGCCACCCTGACGGTCGGTGCCGCCCTGGCGGTCGTCGCGCTGCTGGCGGTCGTCACGCTGCCGGTCGTCGCCACCCTGGCGACGCTGCCGGTCGCCGCGAGCCTGCTCGGCCGCGGGGGCCTCGTCACGAGCGGGCGTCTCGGCGGGAGCCGACTGCTGCGCCGGCTGCTCCGCCGGCGCCGACTCGGGCGCGCTCTGCGCGGTCGAGGAGGCGCGACGGGAGGTACGCGGCGCACGCTCGGGAGCAGTGGCGGGGCTCTCGCCCGCGCCGGACTGCTTGGCCTTGATGGCGGCGACGAGGTCGCTCTTGCGCATCTTGGCGGTGCCGGTGATCCCCATGCTGCTCGCGAGCTGCTGGAGCTGCGCGATCCGCATGGCGCTCAGGGCACCCGATCGTCGCGGCGCCTGCTCGGTCGCGGACTCGGCGTTGGTGGTCTCGGTCACGAAGGATCCTTTCCCCTCGTTCGCGCCTGCGCCGGGTCACCGGGCAGGCGGGCCAGGCCCCGTCAACTGCGGGGACTCACTGATGGATACGGCTCATCGCCTGATGCTCAAGCAACGGCTCGTGGTGAGAAGCTCCGCCCAGCTCAGCGCGCGGATGGCGGCCGGGGCTCGTGGAGCACCCTCAATGTACCACCGTGTCGACGGCACATCCGGCAGACGGCACGCCGGGGGCGATGACGTCCCACCCCGCGCTCTCCTGCGCGACGGCGCGGGCGCCGTCGAGCGCCCCGGTCGTCGTGAGCACGAGGACCGAGGGGCCGGCACCGCTGATGGTCGCGGCGTGACCACGCGCGCGGAGCCGGTCGACGAGTGCCATCGCGGCGGGGTAGCTCGGCCGGCGCTGCTCCTGGTGGAGCACGTCGACCGTGCCCGCGAGCAGCGCGCCCGGGTCGTGGGTCAGCGCGTGGACGAGGAGCGCCCCGCGGGCCGTGCTCTGCGCCGCGACGGCCAGCGGCACGGAGTCGGGCAGCACGCTGCGGGCCAGGGCCGTGCTCAGCCGGGCGCTCGGCACGCACACGAGGACGGCGAGGTCGGCGTGCAGCGGGAGACGCGTGGTCATCAGCTCGGGCGTCATGACCGAGACGGTCGCGCCGCCGTAGACGCTCGCGGACGCGTTGTCGGGGTGACCCTCCATCGCGCTGGCGACCTCGTTGACGACCTCGAGGATCGCGTCCCGAACGGCGTCGTCACCGTCGGCGAAGGCGGTGACCTGGGGGCATCCGAGGGCGGCACCGGCGAGTGCACCGGTGACGATCGCGGTCGCGGACGAGCCGAGACCTCGGCTGTGCGGCACCGAGTTGCGGCAGTCCAGGAGCAGCCCGGCGGGCCGCTCGAGGCCGATGCGGGCGAAGACCTGGGTCAGCGCCTGGACGACGAGGTGGGTCTCGTCGAGGGGGACGGCTCCCGCCCCTTCGCCGTGGACCTCGACGACCACCCCGGGCTCCTCGACGACGGTGACCACGCACTCGTCCCACACGCCGAGGGCGATGCCGACGGAGTCGAAGCCGGGACCGAGGTTGGCGCTGCTCGCCGGCACGCGGACGGCCACCTGGGCGCCGACGCGCGGCTGCTCCCAGGTGAGCGGCACCCCTTCGCCCACCGGGCTCACCCGTCGAGGCCGAGCGCGGCGGCGACGTCGTAGGCCTCCGCGGCGACCTTGACCGGCTCGACCTCGCTGCCGTCGGCCAGCCGCAGGGCCCACTGGGGGTCCTTGAGGCCGTGGCCGGTGACGGTGCAGACGATCGTCGCGCCCTGCGGGACCTGGCCGGCGGCGTGCTGCTTGAGCAGGCCGGCGATGCTCGCGGCGCTCGCGGGCTCGACGAAGATCCCCTCGGTCGAGGAGAGCAGCCGGTGCGCCTCGAGGATCTCGTCGTCGGTCACGGAGTCGATGAGACCGCCGCTGTCGTCGCGGGCCTCCTCGGCCTGACGCCACGACGCGGGGTTGCCGATGCGGATCGCGGTCGCGATGGTCTCGGGGTCGTCGACGGGGTGGCCCTTGACGAGCGGCGCGGCGCCGGCGGCCTGGAAGCCCCACATGACCGGGGTCCGGGTCGAGACGGCGGCCAGCTCGCCGGAGACGCCGGCGAAGGGGGCTGCATACTCGCGGTAGCCCCTCCAGTAGGCGGTGATGTTGCCGGCGTTGCCGACCGGGAGGACGTGGATGTCCGGGGCGTCACCGAGGGCGTCGACGATCTCGAAGGAGGCGGTCTTCTGCCCCTCGATGCGCGCCGGGTTGACCGAGTTCACGAGCTCGACCGGGTAGGACTCCGCGAGCTTGCGGGCGACGTCGAGGCAGTTGTCGAAGTTGCCGTCGACCTGGAGCAGGGTCGCGCCATGGGCGATCGCCTGGCTCAGCTTGCCCATCGCGATCTTGCCCTCGGGCACGAGGACCGCGCAGGTCATGCCGGCCTTGGTGGCGTATGCCGCGGCCGAGGCCGAGGTGTTGCCGGTGGAGGCGCAGATGACGGCCTTGGCGCCGTTCTTGGCCGCGACGGAGATCGCCGTCGTCATGCCCCGGTCCTTGAAGGAGCCGGTCGGGTTGAGGCCCTCGTACTTCACGAGGACGCGGGCGCCGACCCGCTCGGAGAGCTGCTCGGCCTCGATGAGGGGGGTCCCGCCCTCGTGCAGGGTGACGACCGGGGCGCCGTCGAGCATCGGCAGGCGGTCGGCGTACTCGCGGATGACGCCGCGCCACTGGTGAGCCATGTCAGCTTCCTTCCACACGCATGACGGAGGTGACCTCGTTGACGGTCTCGAGGTCGGCGAGCGCGTCGACGGTCGCCGAGAGGGCCGCGTCGGCGGCGGTGTGCGTGACGACGATGAGGTAGGCGCGCGCCTGCTCGTCCTCGTCCGGGACGACCTGCTGGCGCACCGTCTCGATCGAGACCTCGTGCTCGGCGAAGATCCGCGCCACCTGGGCGAGCACGCCCGGACGGTCGGCCACGTCGAGGCTGATGTGGTAACGCGTCTGGGCCGAGCCCATCGGCAGGACCGGCAGGTCGGCGTAGGCGATCTCGCCCGGGCCGCGACCACCGGCGACGCGGTGGCGGGCGACGGCGACGACGTCGCCGAGCACGGCGCTGGCCGTCGGGTCTCCCCCGGCGCCCTGGCCGTAGAACATCAGCTCGCCCGCGGCCGCGGCGTCGACGAAGACGGCGTTGAAGGCCTCGCGCACCGACGCGAGCGGGTGGGTCCTCGGGATCATCGCCGGGTGGACCCGGACGGAGACGCCCGGCTCCCCCCCTTCGCCCTCGACCCGCTCGCAGATCGCGAGGAGCTTGACGACGCAGCCCATCTCGCGGGCCGCCTGGATGTCGCCCGCGGTGACGTCGGTGATGCCATCGCGGTAGACGTCGGCGCTCGAGACGCGGGTGTGGAAGGCGAGGGAGGCGAGGATCGCGGCCTTGGCGGCGGCGTCGAAGCCCTCGACGTCGGCGGTCGGGTCGGCCTCGGCGTAGCCGAGCGCCTGGGCCCGCTCGACGGTCTCGGCGAAGCCCGCGCCGGTGGTGTCCATCGCATCGAGGACGAAGTTCGTCGTGCCGTTGACGATGCCGAGCACCTTGGTGATCTCGTCGCCCGCGAGGGACTCGTGGATCGGGCGCAGGATCGGGATGGCACCCGCGACGGCGGCCTCGTAGTAGAGGTCGACACCGGCCGCGTCGGCGGCCGCGTAGAGCGCCGGGCCGTCCTCGGCGAGCAGCGCCTTGTTGGCCGAGACGACGCTCGCGCCGTGCTCCATGGCGCGCAGGATGAGGCCGCGGGCCGGGTCGATGCCACCGATGACCTCGACGACGATGTCGGCCCGGGTCACGAGCTCCTCGGCGTCGGTGGTGAAAAGGGTCGGGTCGATGCCGAGATCGCTGCGGTCACGGCCGGCGCGACGCACGGCGATGCCGACGAGCTCGAGCGGGCGGCCGACCCGGGCGGCGAGCTCGTCGCCGTGCCGGGTGATCTTCTGGGCCACGGCACCGCCGACGGTCCCGCACCCGAGCAGTGCGACCCGCAGCGGGGTCTGGTCGGTCTCCATGGTCTGCGCTCCTCCGGTCACTCGTCCACGTCCAGGGCGAGGATGTCCTCGATTGTCTCCCGCCGGACGATGACGCGAGCACGCCCGTCCCGGACGGCGATCACCGGCGGGCGCGGCGTGTGGTTGTACTGGCTGGACAGGCTGCGGCAGTAGGCGCCCGTGCCGGGCACGGCGATGAGGTCGCCGGGGCCGACGTCGGCGGGCAGGAACTCGTCCATGACGACGATGTCGCCGCTCTCGCAGTGCTTGCCGACGACGCGGGTCACCGCCGGGGCGGCCTCCGAGGCCCGGCTCGCGAGGGTGCACGAGTAGTCGGCGCCGTAGAGGGCCGTGCGCACGTTGTCGCTCATGCCGCCGTCGACGCTCACGTAGGCGCGGACGGCGTCGTGGGTCACCTGGACCTGCTTGACGGTGCCGACCTCGTAGAGGGTCAGGGTGCTCGGGCCGACGATGGCGCGGCCGGGCTCGATGGAGATGCGGGGGCGAGGGGCCTCACCGGTGCCGCCGTCCAGCGCCCTGAGCTCCCGGTCGCACACCGCGGCCATGTCCGCGCCGAGGTGCGCGGGGGTCATCGGGTCGTGCTCGGAGGTGTACGCGATGCCGTAGCCGCCACCGAGGTCCATCTCGGGCATGTGCACGCCGTGCCGCTCGGCGACCTCGACGTGCAGGCCGACGAGGCGGCGGGCGGCGATCTCGAAGCCGGAGACGTCGAAAATCTGGCTGCCGATGTGGCTGTGCAGCCCGCGCAGGTCGAGGGCGTCGCCCTGCGCGAGGATCGCCTCGACGGCCTCCATCGCGGCGCCGCCCGCGAGCGAGAAGCCGAACTTCTGGTCCTCGTGCGCCGTCGCGATGAACTCGTGGGTGTGCGCCTCGACCCCGACGGTGACGCGCACCATGACGGGCGCGACGACGCCGAGCTCACGGGCGACGGTGGCGACCCGCTCGATCTCCTCGAGCGAGTCGACGACGATCCGGCCGACGCCGTGCTCGAGCGCCTGGCGGATCTCGGCGACGCTCTTGTTGTTGCCGTGCAGGCCGATCCGCTCCCCCGGGAAGCCGACGCGCTGCGCCACGGCGAGCTCGCCGCCGGAGCACACGTCGAGGCAGAGCCCCTCCTCCATGACCCAGCGGGCCACTGCGGTGCACAGGAACGCCTTGCCGGCGTAGTAGACATCGGCACCGCCACACACGGCGACGAAGGGGCGGGTGAAGTCCTCGACGAACGCCCTTGCGCGAGAACGGAAGTCGTCCTCGTCGAGGACGTACGCCGCCGTGCCGAACTCCTCGGCGATCTGGGTCACCGGCACCCCCGCCACGGCGAGGACACCGTCGTCACCCCGGGTCACCCCCTTCGACCAGAGCTGCGGCAGCAGCTCCATGACGTCGTTGGGGTAGGGCAGCCAGTGCGGGGCCGCGCCGTAGCCGTCGGCGTGGAGGGCGCCCGCCTCGTGGGCGCGCATGTTGAGGGCCATCAGCTCACATCCTGTCGGGGGCCGAGACGCCGAGGAGGGTCAGGCCGTTGGCGAGCACCTGGCGGGTGGCGTCGTTGAGCCACAGGCGCGTGCGGTGGGTGTCGGTGACCTCTTCGTCGCGAAGGGGGCGGACGCGGCAGGTGTCGTACCACTTGTGGTACTTCGTCGCGACGTCCTCGAGGTAGCGCGAGATCCGGTGCGGCTCAAGGAGCTCGGCGGCCTGGGCGACGACGCGGGGCAGGTCGCCGAGGGTAGCGAGCAGCGCGGCCTCCGTGGGGTCGGTGAGCAGGCTCGGGTCGAATCCGTCCTCGCGGTGCACGCCGTCCTCGGCCGCGAGCCGGGAGACGTTGGCGGTGCGGGCGTGGGCGTACTGGACGTAGAAGACCGGGTTGTCGTTGGTCTGCTTGCGCAGCTCCTCGCCGTCGAGGCTCAGCGGGCTGTCGGCCGGGTAGCGCTCGAGGTTGTAGCGCACGGCGTCGGTGCCGATCCAGGAGACGAGGTCGCGCAGCTCGATGATGTTGCCGGCACGCTTGGAGAGCTTGGCGCCGCCGAGGTTGACGAGCTGGCCGATCTTGATCTCGATGTTGTGCTCGGGGTCGTCGCCGGCGCAGGCCGCGATCGCCTTGAGCCGGTTGATGTAGCCGTGGTGGTCGGCGCCGAGGAGGTAGATCTTCTCGTCGAAGCCGCGGTCCTTCTTGGACAGGTAGTAGGCGGCGTCGGCGGCGAAGTAGGTGGGCACGCCGTCAGCGCGGACCATGACGCGGTCCTTGTCGTCGCCGAAGTCGGTCGTGCGCAGCCAGACCGCGCCCCCGTCGTCGAAGACGTGGCCCTGCTCGCGCAGCCGCGCGACGGCGCTCTCGACCGCTCCCCCGTCGTGCAGGGTCGTCTCGGAGAACCACACGTCGAAGTGGACGCCGAAGTCCTCGAGGGTGTCCTTGATGTCCTGCAGCTGCGCGGCATAGGCGAGCTCGCGGACGACCGGGATCGCCTGCTCGTCAGGCAGGTCGGCGGCGTCCGGGCGCTGCGCGCGGACCGTCGCAGCGAGGTCGTCGATGTAGGCGCCCGGGTAGCCGCCCTCGGGGGTCGGCTCGCCGCGCAGGGAGGCGAGGACGGACGCGGCGAACTTGTCCATCTGCGCGCCCGCGTCGTTGATGTAGTACTCGCTCGTGACGTCGGCGCCGGTGGCGTCGAGCAGGCGGCGCATCGCGTCGCCGAGAGCGGCCCAGCGGGTGTGCCCGATGTGGAGCGGTCCCGTCGGGTTGGCCGAGATGAACTCGAGGTTGACCGTGCGGCCCGCCTGGCTCTGGCCGTGGCCGTAGGTCTGCCCCGCCTCGACGATGGCGCGGGCCAGCTCGCCGGCGCTCGCGGCGTCGAGGGTGATGTTGAGGAAGCCCGGTCCGGCGACCTCCACGTCGGCGACGCCGTCTGCGGCCCCGAGGTGGCGCGCGATGACCTCGGCGACGTCCCGGGGCGGCCGGCCGGCCCCCTTCGCCAGCTGCATGGCGAGGTTCGTCGACCAGTCGCCGTGCCCCTTCTGCCGGGGTCGCTCGACGCGGACGACGTCGGGGACGTCGACGGCGAGGTCTCCGGCGTCGACGGCAGCGGTCAGGGCATGACGGATCGCGGTGGCGAGCTCTTCAGGGGTCACCCGGCGAAGTCTAGGAGCCGCGGGCGGGTGCGCGGTCCGGGTGTCCGGGCTGCGGGGCCGGGGACGACGAAGGGGCACGGCCAGATGTCGTCGGCCGTGCCCCGTCGATCGGTGCCCCCGGCAGGAATCGAACCTGCGGCCCCTGGTACCGGAAACCAGTGCTCTATCCCCTGAGCTACGGAGGCGTGCGCCCGCTGAGGGCGCCGGTGCAGGTTAGCACCGAGCGCGCCCGCCCCAGGAATCGCACGAGCCAAGGCTCGTGCGATTCACAGGGCACGAGCCTTGGCTCGTGCGAGAGGGGGGCGGTGGGGCGAAGGGGTCAGAGGTCGCGGCTGTAGCGGCCCGTGGCGCCCTCGGCCTGGTTGCCGGCGGTCGAGCGGTCGTTGCGGACGAGCCAGATGATCGCCGCCACGAGCCCGCCCCAGATGGCGAGCATCATGACGAGCATCATGACGATGGCGGTGGCGGTCATCGCAGGCTCCCTTCGTCGGTGCGGTCGGCATGGTCGAGCTGGTCAGAGCCCGGGTCCTCGAGGTCGACCCCGCGCTGCCACGGCAGCAGCGAGAGCAGCATCGCGAGGAACGGGATCGCGATGACGATGCCCCAGCCGAAGACGCCGAGCAGCTCCGCCGGGTAGCCCTCGTAGGGCTCGGCGAGGTTCTTGCGCAGCTCGAGGACGAGCATGACGAGCAGCACCGCGGGGACGACGAGCGCGACGAGCCAGCGCCACCAGCCGAGCAGCTTGATCGAGCTGTGGGCGTTGACGTGCTCGGCGAGGCCCGGCAGCCGCTTCCACACCCAGGCCAGCGCGAGCATCGACAGGGCGGCGACGAAGAGGATGCCGAAGCTGTTGATGAAGTTGTCCATCGTGTCGAGCACGAAGACCCCACCGGTGGTGCCGAGGAGCACGCAGCTGACGACCGCCATCGGCAGGCCGAGGATCATCGTGCCGGCCACGCGCCCGACGCCCGTCTTGTCCCTGATCGCGCTGATGCCGACCTCGACGACGGAGATGAGCGAGGTGAGTCCGGCCACGACGAGGGACCCGAAGAACAGGAGCCCGAGCAGGACGCCGGCGGGCGCCTCGTTGAGGATCGCCGGGAAGGCGACGAAGGCCAGGCCGATACCGTCGGCCACGACCTCGCCGACCGGCTGGCCGGTGTTCGTCGCGAGGAAGCCGAGGACGGCGAAGACACCGATGCCGGCGAACAGCTCGAAGCCCGAGTTGGAGAACGCGACGACCGAGCCGGAGCCGGTGAGGTCGGTCTTGCGGCCGACATAGCTCGCGTACGTGATCATGATGCCGAAGCCCACGGACAGGCTGAAGAAGATCTGGCCGAACGCGCTGACCCACACGCTGGGATCACCGAGCGCGCCCCACTCGGGGGTGAAGAGGGCGTTGAGACCGGTCGTGGCGCCCGGCAGCGTCAGCGCGACGACGACGAGAGCGCCGAAGGCGATGACGAGGACCGGGATGAAGATGACCGCGGTGCGACCGATGCCGCCCTGGACGCCCATCGCGAGCACGCCGAGCGTGATCGTCCAGACGATGATCATCGGGACGAGCACGCCGGGGACGACGTCGAAGGTCGGGCCGGGCGTCTTGGCGGCCTGGAGGAAGCTGCCGAAGAGGAACTTCTCCGGGTCGTCACCCCAGGCCTTGTCGATCGAGAAGCCGGTGTACCGGATCGCCCAGGCGATGATCGCCGGGTAGTAGATGCCGATGACGACGGTGATGAGCACCTGCCACCACCCGAACCACTCGCCGTAGCGCGACACCCGGCGGAAGGCCAGCGGCGCGGAGCCGCGGTAGCGGTGCCCCATCGCGTAGTCGAGGAAGAGCAGCGGGATGCCGGCGAAGAGCAGCGCGACGAGGTACGGGATGACGAAGGCGCCGCCACCCCCTTCGTACGCGACGTAGGGGAAGCGCCAGATGTTGCCCAGGCCGACCGCCGACCCGATGGCGGCGAAGATGAAGGCCTTGCGGGTGCTGAAGCCCTTCTTCTCCGAGGCTCCTGTCAGCTCGTCGCTGCTCACGTCAGATCCCTTCGTCCGGCATCGAGGCAGCACATGCTCCCACGCCGGGTGACCTGGTGGGCGCTTGGTGCCCTACCTGTCGCCGCTACCGCACGCCGCCCCCCTTCTCCACAACTACCCGGGCAAACTTCACAACTACCCGGGCAAAGTTGAGATCGCGCAGCCCAGGGAGCACCAGCCAGCCCTGTGGATAACCCTCGGCGCCCTCGCCCCGACCCCGCCACCCTGAGGACATGAAGCCTCAGCTCCGGATCGACCTCACAACCATCGGCAGCCTGCCGTTCTTCAGCCGTCGTCAGGCACGCGAATGGGGGGTCTCCGACATCGACCTCAGGATCCTCCTACGCCGCGGGCTCATCATCCGCCTCGACCGAGGGTGGTACACGGATCGAGTGGCCTCCACTGCCGAAGAGCTGCACGTCCTACGGACGCTTGCTGCGTTGAAGCTGCACGGTCCGGAGGTGGCGGCGGCCCGCGCCTCGGCCGCACTCCTGCACGGGCTCCCGCTCGCTCGAGCCGACCTCAGCACCGTCGACCTCGTCCGATCCGACGGGACTCACGGTCGCAAGCGGCAGGGGGTGCGAGAGACAGTGGCGGACCTACCGGTCATGACCGTGGAGGTCCCTGGGCTCGAGCGCTCCGCCCGCGTCGTGGACATCCCGCACGCGGTGGTGGGCACTGCCTTGACGAACAGCCGTGCGGCCGCCCTCGTCGCCGGCGATTTCGCCCTGCATACGGGCCGATGCACCCGAGAGGACATCTTCAGCGCGATCGATACCTTCCACGGCGCCCACGGCATCGCGGCGGCCAGGATCACCTTCCTCGACCTCGACCACCGGCACGAGTCGCCGGGCGAGACGCTGACGGCGATCGTGCTCCGCAGCCTGAGGTGGGAGTTCGAGACGCAGAAGTGGATCAAGGTCAGGGGCAAGCGGTTCCGGGTCGACTTCTGCCTCGTCGACCATCCCGTCGCGATCGAGTTCGACGGAGAGATCAAGTACGACGGCGACGACGAGGAGGCGGTCCGTGCCGCCCAGGAGCAACGAGAGGCTGACATCCGCTCACTCGGCTGGTCGTTCGTCCGCATCAAGTGGTCCGACCTGGACGACCCGTCCGAGATCAGCCGGCGGATCGAGGAAGCCATCGCGGAGGTTGCCGCCTGACCACAACTGCCCGGGCAAAGTTCACAACTGCCCGGGCAAAGTTCACAACTGCCCGGGCAAAGTTGGCCCTCGCCCACAACTGCCCGGGCAAAGTTCACAACTACCCGGGCAAAGTTGGAGGGGGGTCAGCGCTGGGTGGAGTCGCTGACCTCGCCGACGAGCTCCTCGATGACGTCCTCGAGGAAGACGACACCGACGATCGCGCCGTCCTCGTCGATGGCGCGGGCGACGTGGGCGCCGGTCTGCTGCATCGTCGCGAGCACGTCCTCGACCTCGTCGTCGCGGCGGACGGTGGCGAGGCGGCGGATGCGCTTGCTCGGCACGGGCTCCTTCCGCTCCTCCCCCTCGGCGTAGAGCACGTCCTTGAGGTGCAGGTAGCCGGTGAGCTCGCCCGCGGCGTCGACGGTCGGGTACCGCGAGAAGCCGTGCTTGGCGACGAGCCGCTCGATGTGGTCGGGGGTGGCGTCGACGGGCACGGTGACGAGCTCGGCCACGGGGATGCCGACGTCGGCGGCGTCCTTGTCGGAGAACTCCAGCGCGGCACCGACGAGGCCGTACTTCTCGGTCTCGACGAGCCCCTCGCGGTGAGACTCCTCGACGATGTGCGAGACCTCCTCGACGGTGAAGGCGCTCGCGAGCTCGTCGCGGGGCTCGATGCCCATGGCCCGCACGACGGCCTTGCTCACCCAGTCCATGACGGCGATGACCGGCTTGGTGAGGCGCATGACCATGACGAGCGGCGGGACGAGCCAGCGGGCGGACTTCTCGGGGCTGGCGATCGAGATGTTCTTGGGCACCATCTCGCCGATGACGACGTGCAGGTAGACGACGATGAGGATCGCGAGCACGAGCGAGGTGGCGTCGGTGAGCGTGTCAGGCACGCCGATCCGCTCCATCACAGGGTGCAGCGCGTGGTGGAGCGCCGCCTCGGAGATCGCACCGAGGAGCACGGAGCAGACGGTGATGCCGAGCTGGCACGTGGCGAGCAGGACGCCGGTGTGCTGCAGCGCGTCGACGGCGAGCGCGGCCCGCTTGTCCCCGGCCTCGGCGAGCGGCTCGAGCTGGCTGCGCCGCGCGGCCATCGCGGCGAACTCCGCGCCGACGAAGAAGGCGTTGAGCAGGAGGAGCAGGACGGTGATGAGGATCGTCGAGAGGCTCACCGGTCCTCACCTCCCTCAGCCCGAAGGGGGTGGGCCGTCGCCTCGGCCGTGGGCGAAGGGGCGAACCTGAGCCGGTCCACCCGTCGGCCTTCCATGTCGATGACGGTGACGTGCCAGCCGTCGATGTCGGTGGCGTCGCCGACCGCGGGGACCCGGCCGAGCTCGTGCATGATCCAGCCGCCGACGGTCTCGTAGGCGGGTCCGTCGGGGATCTCGACATCGAGCCGCTCGCGGATCTCGTCGGGGCGCCAGAGGCCGGGGACGGTCCAGGAGCCGTCGGGCAGCTGGCGGCCGGTGGTCTGGCTGCGGTCGTGCTCGTCGCTCACCTCGCCGACGATCTCCTCGACGAGGTCCTCGAGGGTGACGACTCCGGCGGTGCCGCCGTACTCGTCGACGACGACGCCGAACTGCAGCCCGGCGTCGCGCAGCTGGAGCAGGAGCGGGTCGAGCCGCAGGGTCTCGGGGACCATGACGGGCGCGACCATGAGCGCGGAGACGGGCACCTGGGCGCGCTTCTCGTGCGGGACGGCGATGGCCTTCTTGACGTGCACGACGCCGTCGATGTCGTCCCAGTCGTCGCCGGTGACGGGGAAACGGCTGTGCCCCGTGGCGCGGGCGAGGTCGATGAGCTCCTCGGCGCTCGCGGTCCGGTCGATCGAGGTGGCCCGGTTGCGGGGGGTCATGACGTCGGTGGCGGTCTGCTCGCCGAAGCCGAGCGAGCGCGTGACGAGCCGGGCCGTGCCGGAGTCGATCGTGCCGGCCTCGACGGAGGTGCGCACGAGCGAGGCGAGCTCGGCGGGGCTGCGGGCGGCGGAGAGCTCCTCCTGCGGCTCGATGCCCATCCGGCGCAGGATCCAGTTGGCCGAGCCGTTGGACACGGCGATGAGCGGGCGCATGAGGACGGTGATGATCCGCATCGGGGTGGCGACGAGCTTGGCCGTGGCGAGCGGCACCGACACGGCGAGGGTCTTGGGCACCATCTCGCCGACGATCATCGAGAAGACGGTGGCGATGACCATGGCGAGGACGCTCGCGGTCCGGGTGGCGGCCTGCTCACCCATGCCGACGTCGACGAGGACCGGGCTGAGCAGCGCGCCGATGGCCGGGTTCGCGAGGAAGCCGAGGAAGAGGGTCGTGATCGTGATGCCGAGCTGGCACGCGGAGAGCAGCGTGGAGAGCCGGCGCAGGGAGTGCAGGACGGGCTCGGCCTTGGTGTCGCCGGAGTCGACGGCGCGCTGCACCGCGGGGCGGTCCAGGGCGACGAGGGAGAACTCGGCGGCGACGACGAGGGCGGTACCGAGCGTGAGGAGGACACCGATGAGGAGCATGAGCCAGGGCGACATGGTGGGCCGAGTCTAGGGCGAAGGGGTGAGCGCCTCCCCCTTCGGGCGGAGGGGGGGGACGCGCGCTCAGCCCGGGGGTGGATGTGCTGGCTTGCCACCGGGTGGTTCGATGGCGGGACCGACACAGCCGGGTCGGCGGGGCCGACCGGCGAGAGAGGCAGGGACATGACCGTGCAGGGCAGACCGCTCGAGGTCCGCAACCTCACGAAGAGGTTCGGCGGCTTCGTGGCCGTCGACGACGTCAGCTTCGAGGTCCGACCGGGCCGGGTGACCGGCTTCCTCGGGCCCAACGGTGCGGGCAAGACGACGACCCTGAGGATGCTCCTCGGGCTCGTCTCGCCGACCGCCGGGACCGCGACGATCGGCGGGACGCCCTACCGGGACCTGCCGAGCCCCCTTCGGACGGTGGGCGCGGCGCTCGAGGCGACGTCCTTCCACCCCGGCCGCTCCGGGCGTGACCACCTGCGGGTGCTCGCGGCGACCTCCGGCATCCCGGACAGCCGCGTCGACGAGCTGCTCGAGCTCACCGGCATCCCGGCCGCGGCGCGCAAGCGGGCCGGCGGCTACTCGATGGGCATGCGCCAGCGGCTCGGCCTCGCGGGCGCGCTCCTCGGCGACCCTGAGGTGCTCATCCTCGACGAGCCGAACAACGGCCTCGACCCCGAGGGCATCCGGTGGATGCGCAACTTCCTGGGGCACCTCGCGGGCGAGGGCCGGACGATCCTCGTGAGCAGCCACATGCTCTCCGAGGTCCAGCAGACCGCCGACGACGTCGTGATCATCGCCAACGGCCGGCTCGTCCGGCAGGGCACGATCGCCGAGCTCGAGGGCACGCCGACGAGCTTCGTGCGGACCTCCGACCCGGACGCCCTCGCCGGCGCCCTGCGCCTGGCCGACGTCACCTCCGAGGTCGCCGAGGGCGGCGGCCTGCTCGCCGAGACCGACGACCTGCGCCTCGTCGGTGACGTCGCGCTGCGCGCCGGCCTGCCGGTCTGGGAGCTCACCGCCCGCCGCGGCGACCTCGAGTCGCTCTTCTTCGCGCTCACCGACGGTACGAGCCGCAACTACGGCACCGACCCGAGCGAGGCACCCGCCGTGCGAGATGCCCAGCAGGGGCAGGAAGGAGCCAACGAATGATCCAGGCCATCCGCTCAGAGATCCTCAAGCTCCGCACCACCCGCATGTGGTGGGGCATGGCGATCGCCATCTTCGTCGCGGGGGCGCTCTTCGCCGGGCTCTTCGCCTTCATCTACACCGGCGAGACGATCGACCCGTCCACCGGTGAGCCGATGATCGACGGCAGCGCCACCCAGATCGTCAACTCCGTCTACACCGCCGGCCTGAGCGTCGGGTACCTGCTGCTGCTGACGATCGGGGTCATGCAGGTCGGGTCGGAGTACCGGCACAAGACGATCACCGGCACCTTCCTGGCGGTGCCGCGCCGCGGCCGGGCGCTCCTGGCCAAGGTCGTCGCGCTCATCGGCATCGGCGCGTTCTACGGCATCGTCAGCCTGCTCGGGTCGGTGAGCGTCGGGGCGACGATCCTCAGCATGCGCGGGGTCGACCCCTTCCCCTCGACCGAGATCCTCCGCTCCCTCGCGCTCAGCCTGCTGGCGCTCGGGCTGTGGGCGCTCATCGGCCTCGGCGTCGGGATCCTCATCCCCAACATGGTGGCGGCGCTGCTCGTCGGCATCGGTTTCGCCTGGATCGTGGAGCCGATCGTCAGCGTGGCCCTGTCCTTCAACGACTTCGCCCGGGACAACGTCGTGAAGTTCCTGCCCAGCCAGGCGACGAACGCGATGGTCGACCCGGTGACGATGAGCGGGCCGGGCATGGTCGAGCCGTTGTCGTGGTGGGCGGGTGCGCTCGTACTCACTGCCTACGCCGTCGTGCTCGCCGGGCTCGGCGTCCTCCGCGCCGCGAAGCAGGACGTCGCCTGACCCCAGGTGGTGGTCGAGGTGCGAAGGCCGCCGGTCGGCCCCCGCACGATGGTCGAGGTGCGAAGGCCGCCCGCGGCCTGAGCCTCGAGACCTGTGGACAGCACAGCGCACCAGTCTCCCCACACCTGGTGACATAGACCGATGCCCCACGTCTACATGCTCAGGTGCGCGGACGGGACCTACTACGTCGGCAGCACACGCAATCTCCAGCACCGCCTCGAGCAGCACGCCTCTGGCCTCGGCGCTCGGTACACGAGCACCAGGACGCCGGTCGAGCTCGTGTGGTCGCAGGCGACAGAGCACATCGGGGAGGCCTATGCCTTGGAGAAGCAGATCCAGGCCTGGTCCAGGGCTAAACGGGAGGCGTTGATCCGTGGCGACTGGGAGGCGGTGACTGCGGCGGCCAGGCGAAGGGGCGGCCGACCCCGTCCGTGACCTCCCTCGGGTCTCGAGGCTCCTCGCAGGGCTCGTCGCACCTCGACCAGCAAGCGTGCCCTTGGTGGTCGAGGTGCGAAGCCGCCCGCGGCCTGAGCCTCGAGACCACCTCGGGGACCTCACTCAGGGTCTCGAGGCTCCTCGCAGAGCTCGTCGCACCTCGACCAGCACGGCACTCGACGGTTGTCGCTCCTCGACCAGCACGGCACTCGACGGTCGTCGCATCTTGCCCGACGGCGTCCCCGCACCTTCATCACCGACAAGGTGCGGGGACGTTCGTCGTGCAGACGGACCGCCCGTCGTCCGGCCGCGGAGGGACCCTCCGTCCGTGGCGTTGGACACGTTAGGCTGCCCTCGTGCGGCCCCTGCGTGCGCGGCCGTGACGACTCGCGACCCTGAGAAGAGGCGTTCTCCAAGTGCCCGACCAGTCCGGACCCACCAACCTCAGCGACTTCGGCCCCAACGAGTGGCTCGTCGACGAGCTGTATGCGCAGTACCAGCAGGACAAGACGCTGGTCGACAAGGCGTGGTGGTCCTTCTTCGAGGACTACACCCCGGGTGAGGCGAAGGGGGGTGCTCCCTCCGCAGCGAACGGGGCCTCTGCCAACGGCGCGGCCGAGCAGAACGACGAGAAGACCAAGCCGAAGAACGAGACCAAGCAGGCCGACAAGAAGCCCGAGCCGGCCAAGAAGCCCGAGCCGGCCAAGAAGGCCGAGCCGGCGAAGAAGGCGGAGCCGGCCAAGAAGGCCGAGCCGGCCAAGAAGGCGGAGGCCGCGGCGACCGCCCCGACCCCGCGCGACCCTGCCAAGCCCAAGATCGAGAAGCCCGACCCGGTCGAGGACGAGCACATCCCCCTTCGTGGTGCGGCCGCCCGCGTCGTCGCCAACATGGAGTCCTCCCTCGAGGTCCCGACGGCCACCTCCGTGCGCGCCGTCCCGGCGAAGCTGCTCATCGACAACCGCATCGTCATCAACAACCACCTCAAGCGGGCCCGCGGCGGCAAGGTGTCCTTCACCCACATCATCGGCTTCGCCATGGTCAAGGCCCTGGCCCACATGCCGTCGATGAACGTCGGCTACACGACGGACGAGAAGGGCAAGCCGGTCCTCGTCAACCCGACGCACGTCAACCTCGGCATCGCCATCGACCTGCCGAAGCCGGACGGCTCCCGCTCCCTCGTCGTGCCCTCGGTCAAGGGCGCCGAGCAGATGAGCTTCAGCCAGTTCTGGGCCGCCTACGAGGTCATCGTCAAGAAGGCGCGCGACAACAAGCTCGCCGTCGAGGACTTCCAGGGCACGACGATCAGCCTGACCAACCCGGGCGGCATCGGCACGGTCCACTCGATCCCCCGCCTCATGAAGGGGCAGGGCGCGATCATCGGCGTCGGTGCCCTCGACTACCCCGCCGAGTGGCAGGGGGCGAGCAACGAGACCCTCGCGCGCAACGCCGTGAGCAAGGTGCTCACGCTCACCTCGACGTACGACCACCGGATCATCCAGGGCGCCGGCTCCGGCGAGTTCCTCGCGGTGATCCACCAGCTGCTGCTCGGCGAGCACGGCTTCTACGACGAGATCTTCGCCAGCCTGCGCATCCCGTACGAGCCGGTGCGCTGGGTCCAGGACATCTCGGCGACCCACGACGAGGACATCAACAAGGTCGCCCGGGTCCAGGAGCTCATCCACGCCTACCGCGTGCGCGGCCACCTCATGGCCGACATCGACCCGCTGGAGTACCAGCAGCGTCGTCACGCCGACCTCGACATCACGAGCCACGGCCTGACCCTGTGGGACCTCGAGCGCTTCTTCGCCACCGGCGGCTTCGGCGGCGAGCCCTTCCTCAAGCTGCGCCACATCCTCGGGATCCTGCGCGACTCGTACTGCCGCAGCATCGGCATCGAGTACATGCACATCCAGGACCCGGACCAGCGCAAGTGGATCCAGGACCGCATCGAGGTCGGCTACAGCAAGACGACGAGCGAGGAGCAGCTGCGGATCCTGCGCCGGCTCAACGCCGCGGAGGCCTTCGAGACCTTCCTCCAGACGAAGTTCGTCGGGCAGAAGCGCTTCAGCCTCGAGGGTGGCGAGTCGGTCATCGCGATGCTTGACCGGATACTGTCCAAGGCCGCCGAGGAGCAGCTTGACGAGGTCTGCATCGGCATGCCGCACCGCGGCCGGCTCAACGTGCTGGCCAACATCGCCGGCAAGAGCTACGGACAGATCTTCCGTGAGTTCGAGGGGCAGCTCGACCCGCGCTCGGTCCAGGGCTCCGGCGACGTGAAGTACCACCTCGGCACCGAGGGCGAGTTCCACGGCGAGGACGGCAGCACGACCAAGGTCTACCTCGCCGCCAACCCGAGCCACCTCGAGGCGGTCAACCCGGTGCTCGAGGGCATCGTGCGCGCCAAGCAGGACCGGCTCAACCGGGGTGGCGAGGACTTCCCCGTCCTGCCGATCCTCATCCACGGCGACGCGGCCTTCGCCGGCCAGGGCGTCGTGGCCGAGACGCTGCAGCAGAGCCAGCTGCGCGGCTACCGCACCGGCGGCACGATCCACGTCATCATCAACAACCAGGTCGGCTTCACCACCGCCCCGTCGAGCAGCCGCTCCTCGGTCTACTCGACCGATGTCGCGCGGATGATCCAGGCGCCGATCTTCCACGTCAACGGCGACGACCCGGAGGCGTGCGTCCGCGTCGCCGAGATCGCCTTCGCCTACCGGCAGGCGTTCCACAAGGACGTCGTCATCGACATGGTCTGCTACCGCCGCCGCGGTCACAACGAGGGCGACGACCCGTCGATGACCCAGCCGCTGATGTACAACCTCATCGAGGCCAAGCGCTCGGTGCGCAAGCTCTACACCGAGTCGCTCATCGGCCGCGGTGACATCTCCGAGGACGAGGCTGCGGCCGCGCTCAAGGACTACCAGGCCCAGCTCGAGCGCGTCTTCGTCGAGACCAAGGAGGCGCTCAAGAGCCCCGTGGAGCATCACCCGAACCCGGAGTCGAGCTCGGAGGTCGACGACAACGCCGGCCTCGAGCGGCCGACCGCGCAGTCGACCGACGCCCCGCGCCGCCGCCCCGACGAGACGGCGATCAGCGAGGCGGACCTCCACCACATCGGCGACGTCTTCGACGACGCCCCCGCCGGCTTCACGGTGCACCCGAAGCTCAAGCAGGCCATGGAGAAGCGCGCCAAGAGCGTCCACGAGGGTGGCATCGACTGGGCCACCGGCGAGCTGCTCGCCTTCGGCTCGCTCCTCATGGAGGGCACCCCGGTCCGGCTCGCCGGCCAGGACAGCCGGCGTGGGACCTTCGTCCAGCGCCACGCGGTCCTCATCGACAAGGAGACCGCGGAGGAGTGGACGCCGCTGAACTACCTCGGCGGCGGCCAGGCCCGGTTCTGGGTCTACGACTCGCTGCTCTCGGAGTTCGCCGCGATGGGCTTCGAGTACGGCTACTCCGTGGAGCGGCCCGACGCGCTCGTCGCGTGGGAGGCCCAGTTCGGTGACTTCTGGAACGGCGCGGCGACGATCGTCGACGAGTTCATCTCCTCCTCGGAGCAGAAGTGGGGCCAGAACTCCTCGGTCGTCCTGCTCCTCCCCCACGGCTACGAGGGCCAGGGCCCGGACCACTCCTCGGCCCGGATCGAGCGCTTCCTCACGCTGTGCGCGCAGAACAACATGACGGTCGCCTACCCCTCGACGCCGGCGAGCTACTTCCACCTGCTGCGTCGTCAGGCCTACGCGCGCCCGCGCCGACCGCTCATCGTCTTCACCCCGAAGTCGATGCTGCGCCTCAAGGCCGCCGCGAGCGCGCCGGAGGACTTCACCTCGGGCACCTTCCGTCCGGTCCTGCCGGACCGTGACGGGCCGAAGGGGGGTCACGTCGACCGGGTGATCGTCGCCAGCGGCAAGGTGGTCTACGACCTCGAGGCCGAGCGCGCCAAGCGCAAGGACGACAAGACGGCGATCCTGCGCCTCGAGCGCTTCTACCCGCTCGCGGGTGCCGAGCTCGCCGAGGCCCTGGCCGACTACCCGGACGCCGAGGTGGTCATCGTCCAGGAGGAGCCGGAGAACATGGGCGGCTGGCCCTTCCTCGCGCTCAACCTGCCGAGGTCCCTCGCGCAGCACGGTGAGACACGTCAGCTGCGGGTCGTCGCCCGGCCGGCGAGCGCCTCGCCCGCGGCCGGCACGTCGAAGAAGCACGCGGCGGAGCAGGCGGCGCTCATGCAGGCCGCCTTCGACCGCTGACGGTCGGCCGTGTACTTCACCGACCGGGGCATCGAGGAGCTCGAGTCACGCCGGGGTGACGAGTCCGTCACCCTGGCGTGGGTCAGCGAGCAGCTGCGGACCTTCGTCGACCTCAACCCTGAGTTCGAGACGCCGGTCGAGCGGCTCGCGTCGTGGTTGGCGCGGCTCGACGACGACGAGCTCGACGACGAGTAGGTTTGTCGCATCATGCTTCCCACGACTGACGCCGCAGGCCACGAGTTCACCCCCAGCGCAGCCCACTCCACCGCTCCCGGCGAGGACGGTGAGCGCCGCGTGAGCATCGTCTTCATCGGCGACTCCCTCGTCGCGGGGGTCGGCGACCCGAAGGCCCAGGGCTGGGTCGGTCGGGTCATGGGGCGCACGGTCGTCGAGGGTGCCCAGCTCGCGTTCTACAACCTCGGCGTGGCCGGGCAGACCTCCGGTGACGTCGCGCAGCGGTGGACCGTCGAGGCGCCGCTGCGGTGGGAGGGCGCGACCGACCGTCGTCTCGTCGTCTCCTTCGGGCGCAACGACGTCGAGGGCGGCGTGTCGCTGGCCCGTCACCGGCTCAACCTCGCCAACATCCTCGACGAGTGCTCGAGCCGGGGCATCTCCCCCTTCGTCGTCGGGCCGGCGCCGGCCGCCGACCCGGACCTCGACGACCAGCTGGCCCAGATCACCGAGGCGCAGCGCGACGTCTGCGAGCGCCGCGGCGTCCCCTTCGTCGACGTCTACGCCCCGCTGGCGGGTCACGAGCAGTGGGACTCCGACATGGCCTCGAGCCTGGACCGGGTCCACCCGGGCCAGGCCGGTTACGGGCTCATCGCGTGGCTCGTGCTGCACCACGGCTGGAGCGACTGGATCTCCTGATCCGCCCTGCCCCCCTTCGCCCGCTCCCCCCCTTCGCCCCCTCCCCCCTTCGCCCCCTCCCCTCGATTCGAGGTAATTTCGGCCGCCCATCCGGTCGCGAATACCTCGAATCGCGAAGGGGGTGCCGGCGAGGGCACTGGTTCGAGGTATAGCCGTCCGCCCGTCCGGCCGCTGATACCTCGACCGGCGAAGGGGGTCAGCCGCGCCACCCTCCCGCGCGGAGCCCGCGGGCGACCTGGTCGAGGAAGGTGTCCTCCTCGAGCCGGAGGCCGAGGACGTTGATCCGGAGCACCCGCTCGGCGCCGAGGACGACCTCGTTGGCGCGGAGCGCGTCGTCGACGGCGGCCAGCCCCCACAGGTGCCCCGCCCCGTCGATCTCCACGACGAGGTCGTACTCCTCGAAGGCCACGTCGAGATAGGCCCGCCCGCCCGGCAGCTCGCGGACGGCCTGCCGGCTCGGCTCTGGCAGCCCCCGCCGACGGCATGCCCCGGCGAAGTCGAGCTCGCCCAGGGACTCCACCCCGCACGCGATGTCACGCACGAGCTGGCGGACGACGGCACGCCGCGTCCGACCCCGGACGACACGCTGGGCCTCGAGGAGCTGCTCACCGGTCGCGAGCCGCTGCTGGACGGTCATCGCGAGGATCGTCCCGGCGCTCCGGTCGCTCACCGCCCAGTGCGCAGCGCGGATCGCCGCCACCGCGGGTCGGGTCCGGGGCAGCCCCGCGCCAGCAACCTCGCCGTCGACCCGCCGGATCACCTTGTGCACCCTGACTCCGGAGGTCTGCGCGTAGTCGTGGCGGTGGAGCAGCGAGACATGGACCTGCTCGTCGCTCCAACCCTTGAGCCCCGCGGCCTGGAGCGCGGAGACCCCGTCGATGAGGGCGACCCCCTCGCCGATCTCCCAGATCGCGCGCCAACGGGCTGCGACAGGGGTCAGCGGCGCGTCCCGGACCCCGACGGTCTGCCGGCCGTGGAGCACCCAGCGGGCCGCCCCGATCTGCCGGGCGGTCTGCTGCCGGCTCACCCCCATGCCGCGGAGCAGGCGTCGACTCAGCACGTGGTCGTAGGCCTCCGCCGCGGCCATGACTCGTCGATGGCGCTCGAGCGGGGTCTCCGTGGCCGGCATGGGTCGAGAGTCGTGGGGAGCGGCGCGCTCCGCCGTCGGGCGAGCGGGCCTGTGGACGAAGGGGTGACCCGGCGCGGGGGTGTGGACGCCGGCGCCGGCCGAGGCGAAGGGGGTCAGAGGCGGCGGAGATACTCGCGCAGGGCGTCCCACTGGTCCCGGGGCTCGAAGCCGGTCGCCGCGAGCTTGTCGAGCGGCAGCAGGCTGTGCGTCGGGCGGGGGCTGATCGTCTTGCCCGCGGCGTACTCGGCGGTGCTCACCCCCGTGACGTCACCCGCGTCACGCCCCCGCGCCACGAAGACCTCCCGCGCGATGTCCGCCCACGTGGCCTGCTCCCCCGCGTTCGTGCAGTTGTAGACGCCGAAGGGCGCCTCGCTCCGCACGAGGTGCACGGTCGCCGCGGCGAGGTCCTCGGCGAAGGTCAGCCGCCCGTGCTGGTCGTCGACGACGCTGGGGCTCACCCCGGTGTCGGCGAGCCGGGCCATCGTCGTGACGAAGTTGCCGCCGTCGCCGATGACCCACGAGGTCCGCAGCACGTAGTGCCGGGGCACGACCGTGACGGCGAGGTCGCCGGCGGCCTTGGACTGCCCGTAGACCCCGAGCGGCGCGAGCGCCTCCCCCTCCGGGTGCGCGTCGGCCTCCCCGTCGAAGACGTAGTCGCTCGAGTAGTGCACGAGGGTGAAGCGGTGCTCGACCGCTGCCCGGGCCAGCGCGGCGACCGCGGTGGCGTTGACCGCCCAGGCCAGCTGCCTCCCTTCGCCCGTCTCTGCGGCGTCCACCGCCGTCATGGCGCCCGCGTTGATGACGACGTCGTGCTGCGACCAGTCGTAGGCCGCGATCGCGGCCGCGTCGGTGAGGTCGAGGTCGGCCGAGCCGAGGGCGACGGCCTCGGGTAGGAGGGCCTGGAGCGCCCGCCCGACCTGGCCGCCGGCACCGAGGATCACCGGCGGCCGCGGGGCGAAGGGGGTGACCTCCGCCAGCCTCGGGTTGGCCTGGTCCTTGGCCGAGATCTCGGACTCGGCGAGCGGGATGGGCCACTCGATGGCCGCAGTGGGGTCGTCGAGCGCGAGCGCGGGATAGGTGATGCCGGGGCGCCAGTGGGCGTTGACGAGGTAGCTGTAGGCGGTGCCGTCCTCGAGGGCCTGATAGCTGTTGCCGACCCCGCGGGGGACGTAGACGGCGACCGACTCGTCGATCTCGACGGTGACCGTCGCGCCAAAGCTCTCCCCGGCGCGCAGGTCGACCCAGGCCCCGAAGACGCGGCCGGTCGCGACGGAGACGTACTTGTCCCACGGCTCGGCGTGGATCCCGCGCGTGGCGCCGCGGGAGGCGTTGTAGGAGATGTTGTGCTGCACCGGGCCGAAGTCCGGCAGGCCGAGGGCGGTCATCTTCTCGCGCTGCCAGCCCTCCTTGAACCAGCCGCGGGAGTCGCCGTGCACGGGCAGCCGGACGACGAGCAGGCCGGGGATCGCGGTGCGCTCGACGGTGAGCTCGGTCATCACTGCCCCTGCGCCGCGTACTTGGCCTCGACGGCGTCCTTGTGGGGGCGCCACCAGTCCTCGTGCTCGCGATACCAGGCGATGGTCCGCTCGAGCCCGGACTCGAAGTCACCGTAGGTGGGCCGCCAGCCGAGCTCGGTGCGCAGCTTCGTCGAGTCGATGGCGTAGCGCAGGTCGTGCCCGGCGCGGTCGGTGACGTGGTCGAAGGCGTCGGCGGGCCGGCCCATCTGCGTGAGGATGAGCTGGACGACCTCGAGGTTGTTCTTCTCCCCGTCGGCGCCGACGAGGTAGGTCTGGCCGATCTCCCCCTTCGTGAGGATCGTCCAGACGGCCGAGGAGTGGTCGTCGGCGTGGATCCAGTCGCGCACGTTCTCCCCTGACCCGTAGAGGCGGGGGCGGATGCCGTCGATGACGTTGGTGATCTGGCGGGGGATGAATTTTTCGATGTGCTGCCAGGGGCCGTAGTTGTTGGAGCAGTTGCTCAGGGTGGCCTGGACGCCGAAGGAGCGGACCCACGCGCGGACGAGGTGGTCGCTGCCGGCCTTCGTCGCGGAGTAGGGGCTCGAGGGGTTGTAGGCCGTCGCCTCGGTGAAGCGCTCCGAGTCGTCGAGCTCGAGGTCGCCGTAGACCTCGTCGGTGGAGATGTGGTGCAGCCGGGTGCCGTGCCGGCGCACCGCCTCGAGGATGGTGAAGGTGCCGACGAGATTCGTCTGGACGAAGGGGGTGGGGTCGGCCAGGGAGTTGTCGTTGTGCGACTCGGCGGCGTAGTGCACGACGGCGTCGTGCTCGCCGACGAGCCGGTCGACGAGGGGGGCGTCGCAGATGTCGCCGACGACGAGCTCGACGCGCTCCGGCGGCAGGGCCGCGAGCGACTCGCGGCTGGCGGCGTAGGTCAGCTTGTCGAGGACGGTCACCCGCGTGTCGGTCGTCGCGACGAGGTGGTGAACGAAGTTGCTGCCGATGAACCCGGCACCCCCGGTGACCAGAATTCGATCCATACCCGCAGCCTAGGTGCGCCGACCTACGCTGGGGCCATGCGCGGCATCATCCTCGCCGGCGGGACCGGCTCGCGGCTGCACCCGATCACGCTCGGCGTGAGCAAGCAGCTCGTCCCGGTCTACGACAAGCCGATGATCTACTACCCGCTGAGCACGCTCATGCTCGCGGGGATCGACGAGATCCTCGTCATCACGACCCCGCACGAGGCCGACCTCTTCCGCCGGCTGCTCGGCGACGGGAGCAGGTTCGGGATCTCGCTGACCTATGCGGTGCAGCCGAGCCCGGACGGGCTGGCGCAGGCCTTCGTCATCGGGGAGGACTTCCTCGCGGGCGGGCCGGCGGCGCTGGTGCTCGGCGACAACATCTTCTACGGGCCGGGGCTGGGGACCCGGCTGCGGGACCTGCGGGACATCGACGGCGCCTCGGTCTTCGGCTACCGGGTCGCGGACCCGTCGGCGTACGGCGTCGTGGAGATCGACGGCGAAGGGAGGGCCGTCTCGTTGGAGGAGAAGCCGGCCGAGCCCCGGAGCAGCTACGCGGTCCCCGGCCTGTACTTCTACGACTCCGACGTCGTGCGCCGGGCGAAGGCCCTGACGCCCTCAGCGCGCGGGGAGCTGGAGATCACCGACCTCAACCGCACCTACCTCGACGAGGGCCGGCTGCAGGTCACGGTCCTCCCCCGCGGGACGGCGTGGCTCGACACCGGGACGTTCGACGACCTCAACGACGCGAGCAACTACGTCCGCACGCTCGAGGGCCGGCAGGGGCTGAAGGTCGGCTGCCCCGAGGAGGTGGCCTGGCGGATGGGATTCATCGACGACGACGGCCTGCGTGAGCGCGCCGAGCCGCTGCGCAAGAGCGGCTACGGCGCCTACCTGCTCGGCCTCCTCGACTAGAAGCGGGCCTCGAGCGCGACGATCGTCTCGACGGCCGCGTCGATCTCGACGGCCATCGCGTCGAACGCGCTCTGGTCCATCCGATAGGGGTCGGCGACGTCGTCCTGCCCCGCCTCGGCCTTGGCCAGACCACGCTCGCGGGCGAGCTCCTGCGGGATCCGCTGCCACCGCTCCTCCGGGGTCGTCAGTCCGGCGAGCCGCTCCTCCCAGGATCGGCGCTCGTCGGCGGAGGTGATGAGTCGCGCCATCTCCTTGACCGTGTAGCAGCGCTTGAGCAGCCGGGGCGCGTAGGAGAGCACGGTCTTGCGGTGCTCGACGGTCAGCGGCAGGACGAGGTCGACGTCCTGGAGCAGCTGCTCGGTGATCTGACGGGCGGCGAAGGTGTCATGCGCCACACCTCTGGCCTCGAGGAGCGTCGCGCTCCCAGGGTCGACGCCCTGGTCGACGAGGGCCCCGGTCCCGACGCTGCTGACGTCGAAGGCGCCCGGGCGGACCGCGTCGAGTCGGTGGGCCAGGAGCAGCTGGGCGTAGGGCGAGCGGCAGATGTTGCCGGTGCACACGGTCATGATCTGCACGGTCATGCGGCCATCCTGCCGCACGGCGTCGGTCGGCGGCCCCGTCTCCCGTGTGAGAGGATCCTCAGGTTTGGCTCAGCTCTGGGGAAGGCTCGCGGTGGAACTGCAGGACTATATCCGCATCGTCCGCAAGCGGTGGATGACCATCGTCCTGACGACCCTCGTCGTCATCGGGCTGGCGGGGCTCCTCACAGCCACCGCGACGAAGCAGTACGCGTCGACGACGCAGTTCTTCGTCTCGGTCTCCGGTGCGGACGACAGCGCCCAGCTGCAGCAGAGCAACACCTTCATCCAGCAGCGGGTCAAATCCTATGCCCAGCTGCTCAAGACTCCCCGCGCGCTCGACCCGGTGGCCGAGGCTCTCGGTGACGGCACCGACGTGGACGACCTCGCAGACCAGATCACCGCGGTCACCCCGCCGGACACCGTCATGCTCGAGGTCAGCGTCACCGACCCCTCCCCGGAGCACGCGCAGAGCGTCGCGACCGCCATCGGCGAGAGCTTCCCCGGTGTCGTCGACGAGATCGAGCGGCCCTCCGACGCGAGCAAGCGCAGCCCGGTCAAGGTCTCGCTCGTCCAGCCCGCCGAGACGTCGAGCACCCCGGTCTCGCCCAACCCGGTGCGCAACCTCGCGCTCGGCGTGGTCCTCGGCCTCCTGCTCGGCCTCGGCCTCGCGGTGCTGCGTCAGCTCATGGACACGACGGTGCGCACCGCCGACGACGTCGAGGAGATCACCGAGGAGCCGATCATCGGCGCTGTGCACTTCGACCCGCGGGCCGGCAAGGAGCCGCTCATCGTCGAGACGGACCCGAGCTCGCCGCGCTCCGAGGCCTTCCGCGCGCTGCGGACCAACCTCATGTTCGTCAACGCCGCCTCGCACCCACGCACCATCGCCCTGACCTCGTCGATCCCCGGCGAGGGCAAGAGCACGACGATCGCGAACCTCGCACTGACCTTGGCCCAGTCCGGCTCGCGGATCTGCCTCGTCGAGGGCGACCTGCGCCGTCCGCGCCTGCTCGAGTACCTCGGTCTGGAGGGTGTCGCGGGCCTGACTGACGTCCTCATCGACCGGGCCACGCTGGACGAGGTGCTGCAGCCCTTCGGCGAGCACGGGCTCGACATCCTCGGCTGCGGGTCGATCCCGCCGAATCCGAGCGAGCTGCTCGCCTCGACGGCGATGAGCACCGTCCTGAGCGACCTCTCCTCCCGCTACGACTACGTCCTCATCGACACCCCGCCCGTGCTCCCCGTGACCGACGCCGTCGTCCTCAGCACGAAGGTCGACGGGATCATGGTGCTCGTCGGGACGACGATCGTGCGCAAGGAGCAACTCGAGTCGACCCTGGAGGCGCTCGAGGCGGTGGACAACACCGTCCTCGGCCTCGTCCTCAACCGGGTGAGCACCAAGAGCGGCGAGGGCACGGGCTACTACGGCTACTACAGCGACGAGCAGACGCTGAAGACCCGCGGGGACCGGCGCAAGCAGGCGAAGCGGTCGGGCGGCCGCACGGCGGCGGTCTGATCGTGGCCTACCAGCGCACGAGGCGGAGCACCCGGTGGCTGTGGTGCCTCGTCGACCTGCTCATCATCGTCGGCGCCTTCTACACCGCGGCATTGATGCGCTACGACTTCAGGCTGGACCTCTCGTTCAGCGCAGCAGTGAGCACGTGCATGGCCATCGCCCTCGTCGCGCACATGGTCATCGGCACCCTCTGGGGCGCCTATGCCGCCGGGCACGAGCGGGGCTCCTACGAGGAGATCATCGACATCGGCATGACCGTGGTGCTCTGGGCGGTGCCGCTCGGTGTCATCTCCATGCTCGTCCCCTACGACCTCGGGCCCCGCAGCCTGGCCTTCACGGCCGGCGCGCTGGCGATGCTCGGCATGTTTGGCGCCCGCTTCGTCCTGCGCGCCGCGAGGATGCGGCCGGGGTCTTCACGCGAGCCGGAGAGTCGCCCGACGATCGTCTTCGGCGCGGGCGAAGGGGGGCGGCAGCTGGTCCGGGCTCTCGTCCGGGACCCTTCCGCCGGGTTGACCCCGGTGGCGTTCATCGACGACGACCCCCGGAAGCGCCGGATGCGCATCAGTGGCGTCAAGGTGCTCGGTGCGCGAGCGGACCTGGCGCGCGTTGCCGAGGACTCTGACGCGAAGGTCCTCGCCGTCGCGGTGCCGAGCGCGGACTCTGAGCTGCTTCAGGACCTGCGCCGACGCTCGGACGAGGCCGACCTCGAGATGCTCGTGCTGCCCTCGGCCGGCGAGATGCTCGGCGGGGCGAAGGGCACCGACCTGCGAGGCCTCGACGTGCGCGACCTCCTCGGACGTCGCCCCATCGAGCTGGACCACGGCGCGATCGCCGACTCGATCCAGGGCCGGACGATCCTCGTCACCGGCGCGGGCGGATCGATCGGCTCCGAGCTCTGCCGGCAGATCGCCCGGTTCGGCCCGGCGAAGCTCTACCTCCTCGACCGTGACGAGTCGGCGCTGCACGCCGCCCAGATCTCGGTGACAGGTCGAGGCCTGCTCGATGACGACACCATCGTGCTCGCGGACATCCGTGACGCCGAGCGGATGCGCGAGGTGATGGAGCAGACCAAGCCCGATGTCGTCTTCCACGCCGCCGCGCTGAAGCACCTGCCTCTGCTCGAGCAGTACCCGATGGAGGCGTGGAAGACTAACGTCGTGGGCACGCTCAACGTGCTCCGCGCGGCGCAGGCCGTCGGGGTGCAGACCTTCGTCAACGTCTCGACGGACAAGGCCGCGAACCCCTCGTGCGTCCTCGGCTACTCCAAGCGGATCACCGAGCGCCTGACCGCGTCCTTCGCCGACCATGACGAGCACACCTACGTCAGCGTCCGGTTCGGCAACGTGCTCGGCTCCCGCGGCTCGGTCATCACCGCGTTCACCGCCCAGATCGAGCAAGGTGGACCGGTCACGGTCACCCACCCGGATGTCGAGCGCTACTTCATGCTCATCCCCGAGGCCTGCCAGCTCGTCCTCCAGTCGGCTGCGATCGGCCGTGACGGGGAGGTCATGGTCCTCGAGATGGGCAACCCGGTGAAGATCGATGAGGTCGCCAAGACATTGATCAGCATGTCGGGCCGCAAGGACGTCGAGATCGCCTACACCGGCCTCCGGCCGGGCGAGAAGATGTCGGAGGAGCTCTTCACCCCTGGGGAATCGATCAAGGGCACCGGCCATGAGCTCGTCTCGAGCGTCGATGTGCCTCGCCTCGAGCCTCGAACCGTCGACGAGACCGTGCACTCCTCCCCCGAGGCCTCGGTCGAGTGGATGTGCAGCGCCGCGACATCTGAGGCGGACTTTGTGAGGTCGGACAGTGTGGCTGCAACGACTGCCAGGGAGGCCTAACAGTGCGTCGCGCTTTGCTGGGCGGGTTGGTCTCACTAGCGACGACCTTCGTCACGGCACCTGCCATCCGCGAAGTGCTGATCCGTCAGGGGACCATGGACATCCCCAACCATCGCTCCTCGCACACGACGCCCATTCCACGGGGGGGTGGGCTGGCCTGCCTCACAGGGGTCGCGATGGGGACGCTGGTGACCGGTCGACAGGGCAAGATTCGGGGGCGGACCATGGCTGGGGTCGCCGCGCTGACCGCTGCGGGGTTTCTGGACGACCAGTCCGTTGATGGAGTAAATCCATACATCCGTCTCGCAGTGCAGGCGGTCGCAGGAGCCGTCTTCGGACCGAGCCTCGCGGTGGCACCCATCAGCAGCCTTGGGACCGCGGGCACAGTGAACGTTGTGAACTTCATGGACGGAATCGATGGGATCACCGGAGGTATCGCAGCCGTCTGGGGCGTCTCGACATTGTGCGCGGGCCGAAGGGAGCGGGACGCTGTGCTGCAGACATTCGGTTCTGTCACCGCTGGCGCGGGGCTCGGCTTCCTCCCCTGGAACTTGTCCCGCGACCGCTTCTTCCTGGGCGACGTGGGCAGTTACCTGTTCGGCAGTCTTATGGCGGCCAGCATCTCCCATGTCGCGACGCGGCCGCAGCTAGCTCTGAGGGTCGCGGCGCCCTTGCTCCCCTACATGGTGGATGCAACTCAAGCCCTGGTAAGGCGGGCAATGTCAGGGGACTCCCTGACAGAAGCCCATCGTGGCCACGCTTACCAACGGCTCGTGGACGAACACGGGCTGACTCACTCGTCCGTGGCCCTGGCTCACTCGGTTACGGCGGCCGTCATCGCAATCAGCGTCGCCAACCTTCCTGGACGGATCAGCGTGGGGGTGGCCGCTGCTACCTCGGCCGCGTACGTGACGGCTCCGCTCTGGTTCGATGCCGAGGCCTTCCGTCCGATTGAGAGAGGGGGCACCCCATGAAAGTTGCAGTATTCGGGGCTAGCGGATTCGTAGGTGGCGCCGTGGCCAATGCTCTCAGGGAGGCTGGTCACGAGGTCGCTCGCCAACGGACACCACGGCTTCGCGTGCCATCCGCGCTGGCAGCCAGGGCCTTTCCAGCAACAAACCATGAGTGTGTGGATGTGATTGCCAGTGCCCTTGAGGGCTGCAACAGTGTCATCAATGCAGCTGGAGACCCCGACGCGTCAAGTCAAGACCTAAACGCCCTTCTCGGCGCCAACGCCGCGATCCCCGGTCTTGTCGCGGCGGCAGCACAACAGGTTGGCGTTCGCCGCGTAATCCACGTTTCCTCGGCAGCCGTCCAAGGGAGGCGGCCAGTATTGGATGAGTCACCAGAGGTCCAGCCATTCTCGCCGTATTCGTGGTCGAAGGCTGTCGGTGAGCGGACCTTCCAAAGCTGGGCTCCAGAGGAGGGTGTGATCTACCGACCCGGGAGCGTTCATGCTCCAGATCGAAGGGTCACTAGATCACTATCGCGGCTGGCGAGGTCCCCCCTTTCGACCGTCGCAGGGGACGGGTCCAATCGCACGCCGCAGGCGCTCATAGGAAATGTAGGGTCCGCCATAGCCTTTCTGGCCACTACTGAGTCGAAGCCCCCACCGATAGTGATTCATCCATGGGAGGGAATGACTACCCAGAGCCTCCTGGAAGCCCTTGGTCACCAGACGCCTCGCCACCTCCCTGCTTGGGCCGCGCGGGCTCTCCTCACAGCCGGCCGCTTGGCTAGCCGACTCAATGGGCGGGTTGAAGCCGATGTCCGCCGAGTAGAGATCTGCTGGATGGGTCAGGGACAGGCAGACAGTTGGCTCACTGTAGCGGGGTGGCTACCACCCATGGGAGCAGGGGCGTGGGAATCGCTGGCGGAGCAGACGTCATGAGAGGCGACTCCCTCCGCCACGACACCGGTCGTCACACCGCTCGTCCTGTACTCGTCTACGGAACGACCGTGGGCAGCAGCACGCTCAACTTCTTGACGGGTCAGCTTCGCTACTTCAACAGCAACGGTTGGGAAGTCCACGCCGTGTGCTCTCCCGACCACGAATTCGATCGCGCCCTTTCTCGCGAAGGAGTCCTCGGGCATTCGATCCCTATGGAACGGGAAATCTCCCCCGCCAAGGACCTGATTGCTCTCATGCGCTGGATTCGGGTGTTGCGGACCCTGCGTCCCGCGATCGTTAACGTTGGCACCCCCAAGGCGAGTTTACTCGGCCTACTAGCAGCGCGAATCGCCCGGGTGCCCTTTCGAGTCTACACCGTACGCGGACTACGCTATCAGACCGAAACTGGCGCAAAGCGCCGACTACTACTGGCCGTAGAGAGGTTGACTATAGCCAATTCACATTTGGCCGTCGCAGTAAGTCCGAGTGTTCGCGCAGAGATGGAAAGTGATGGACTGAATCGACGGCCTATCGCAGTGATCGGCGACGGGAGCAGTAATGGCGTCGATCAGGTGCCTGCGAACTTCAGTTCACCTGTGTCCCGGGAATCTCTGGGGATCTCCGAATCAGCCTTCGTGGTTGGTTTTGTGGGAAGACTTCACCCCTCGAAGGGCGCAAGCGAACTCGCGGAGGCTATCGACCGCATTTCGGGAGACATTGACGGAATCACGTTGATGGTGGTGGGCGAATCCGAGAGCAGGGAGATGTCGCTGCGTTTGAAGCAACTTTCCGCAACCGTAGTTGAAACCGGGTGGGTCGAGAACACCCGCGACTATTACTCTCTCCTAGACGTTCTTTGTCTTCCCACTTTTAGAGAGGGATTTCCTAACGTGATTCTTGAGGCATCGGCTCATGGCGTACCAACCATTACCACAACCGCAACAGGGGCGGTAGATTCCGTTCTTCATGGCGAAACAGGGTTGCTAGTCCCGGCGGGTGACGCCGGAGCACTGTCTGATGCTCTCCTTCAGCTCGGCCACGATTTTCAGCGCCGAAAGGAGATGGGCCGTAAAGCCCGAGAGTGGGTCATAGAGAATTTCCCAAGGGAGCGCATCTGGGAGGGCTTGGCGAGTATTTACAGGCGATCTCCCTCGCCCGACGTCTCGATCACCAAGGCATACGGATCAAGTCCGCTGGCCGCCCCGCCCGGCCGCTACTCCCCTGACACCGATCTGAACGACTCACCAAACGAAGAGGGACAGGCTACAGCGTGAAGCTACTCATCACCGGCGGCGCGGGATTCATCGGGTCCAACCTGGCTGAACTCGCCATGAGCCGCGACCACTCCGTCACCGTCGTGGACAACCTGGTCACGGGCCATCGCGAGAACCTGGAGGGTCTGGACGTCGACTTCCACGAGATGAGCGTCACCGAGACCGATCGGCTCGAGGCCGTCATGGCGGGTCACCACTCGGTCGTGCACCTCGCGGCCCTGGGAAGTGTGCCCCGCAGCATCAACGCTCCTTTTCCCACCCACGAGACGAATGCGACGGGGACCTTGAGCGTTCTCGAGGCCGCTCGTGCAGCAGGGGTGTCGCACGTGATGGTCTCGGGCAGCTCCTCTGTCTATGGGTCGAACCCCGCTCTGCCAAAGGGAGAGCGGGAATGGGTTCGACCCATGAGCCCCTACGCCGTGACGAAGCTGGCAAGCGAGCAGTACGTTCTGGCGTACCAGAACTCATACGGCATGGATACCCTGGCCTTTCGCTTCTTCAACGTGTTCGGACCCCGCCAGCGGGCAGGCCACGCGTATGCCGCGGTCATCCCGATCTTCTTGGATGCGCTGCTCCGAGGGATGGCTCTTCCGGTCAACGGGGATGGGACCAACTCCCGTGACTTCACCTACGTGGGGACCGTCTGCCGGGTGCTGCTCGACGCCGCGGAGCGGCGAGTGACGCACCCCGAGCCGGTCAACCTGGCCTTCGGCACCAACACCAACCTCAACCAGCTCGTGACGCTCATGTCGGAGGTCACCGGGATCGCGGCGGAGGTGGAGTACCGAGACCCACGTCCAGGTGACGTGCGGCACTCTCAGGCTGACAACTCCAGCCTGACCGCGCTGTTCCCTGGGGTGGCCCCGACGACTCTCCAGACCGGCCTCGAGGAGACCCTGACCTGGTTCCGCTCCTTGGAGACCTACGATGCAACCGCGAACAGCAAGGAGAACCAGCCGTGACCGACACACCG